>CBIHQW010000010.1:0-239666 GCA_966212285.1 Massilia kyonggiensis | reverse complement strand
GCACCCACGGGCGCCAGCGTTCGAAGTCCATGCCGCGCAGGACTTCGCCCTCGAACCCCTCGACGTCGATTTTCAGGAAGTGGATGTCGCCGCGCACGAACTCGTCGCACACGTCGGACAAGGTGCGCACGGGGACCGTCGATTCGGCGACCGTATGGCCTTCCGCGCGGTGCAGGTCGGCGACCGATTTTTCGGGCGACGCCCAGCCGCGCACGTCGGGCACGTCGTACAGGGTCAGCGTGCCGGCTTCGGCGCCGGCGGCGACGGCCAGGTTGACGTCGCCGGGACGCTGCTCGTCGAAGGCGGCGATGTGCGCCGGCAGCGGTTCGATGTTGATGCCGCGCCAGCCGGCGTCATAGAACGCTTTCGTGACCGAATGCTCGACCGGGTCGTTGGCGCCCACGTCGATGTAGAAGCCGTCCCGGACGTGGCCGAGCGCGCGCCACAGCAGCACGTCCTCGTTGTTCTGGGAGTAGGAGATGAATCTCATGTGCGTTGGATGTCGACGGCCGGGTCGAGCCAGGCCGATCCTTCGAAATACGGACGGCGCATGTTCACGACCGTGAACACGAGCGCCAGGTCGCGCCATTCATAGTTGTTGACGAGGTGGGTCTCGGTGCTGACGATGGCCGTCGCCACCGAATAACTGCCCGGCCCCAGGTTCATCGGGAAGGCGAAGCGGTACACGACTTCCTCGCCGGCCGCCACGTCGTCCAGTGGCAGCTCTTTCAGATGCGTGTTGGTGCCGTACATCGGCTGCCCCAGGCGGTCCTTGATCATGTAGCCGAGGACCATGCGCGGGATCGCGGCGCTGGTCTTGACCGTCACCTGCAGCGTGACGGGCGCGCCGACGTCGACGACTTCCACGCGCTCGCCGTGCTCGTCCAGCAGGGCGATGTCGGCCACCGTCGCCTCGCCCGTGCCGGACACCGTCTGCACCTTGCCCGTCTCCGTCGCCTGCAGGCGCACCGTGGCGTTTTCCCTTTCCGCGATCAGGGCGTTGTAGTAATCCATGATCTCTTCCGGCGCGCCTTCCTTGGTGAGTCTCCCGCCATCGAGCAGCAGCGCGCGGTCGCACACGGACTGGATCGCCTGCTTGTCGTGCGAGACGAGCAGCAGGGTCGTGCCCTGCTGGCGGTAGCGGCGGATGCGGTCGAAGCTCTTGTGCTGGAAGTAGGCGTCGCCGACGGACAGCGCTTCGTCGACGATGAGGATGTCGGGCCGGCGCGCGGTGGCGACGGAGAACGCGACGCGCATCTGCATGCCGCTCGAGTACACGCGCACGGGCTGGTCCATGTAGTCGCCGATCTCGGCGAACGCCTCGATCTCCGGCATCAGCGCCGTGATCTCCTCGACCGTCATGCCGAGCAGCTGGCCGGCCATGTAGACGTTCTGGCGGCCCGTGAAATCGGGGTGGAAGCCCATGCCCAGTTCCAGCAGCGCGGCCACGCGGCCTTCCATGTAGACCGTGCCGGTCGTCGGCTGTGTCGTGCCCGTGATGAGCTTCAGCAGCGTGCTCTTGCCCGCGCCGTTGATACCGATGAGGCCCACGGCTTCGCCCGGCTTGACGGAAAAGCCGACGTCGCGCAGCACCCATTTCAGCTTGTGGCGCGGCCGGCCGGGGAATACCCATTCCGCGAGGCGCGACCAGCGCGTCGGATACTGTTTATAGGCCTTGCCCAGGTCCTTGACGACGATTGCGCCCATCAGAGTTCATCCACCATCTCGCCGGCACGGCGGCGGAACAGGCGCAGGCCGAACAGGCACAGGACCACGGCCAGCACGAACACGGGGAACAGCGCGCGCCAGTCGGGCGCCGCACCCTGCACGAGCACGGCCTGGTACGCGGCTATCACCCGTGCCATCGGGTTGAAGTCCAGCAGCGGATGCACGTCGGCCGGCAGGATCGTGGCCGGGTAGACGATGGGCGTGAGCCAGAACCAGAACTGCATCGCGATCGTGACGAACTGGCCCACGTCGCGGAAGAACACGTTCAGCACGCCCGCGATCATGCCGAGGCCGATCGCCAGCAGCACCTGCACGGCGAGCACGGGCAGGATGGCAAAATAAATCCAGCCGGGGAAGGAACCCGAGGCGACGAGGAAGACGGTGAACAGCCCGAAGATGATGGCGAAGTTGAGCGTCGCGGACAGCACGACGATGAGGGGCAGGCAGATGCGGGGAAAGCTGACCTTCTTGATCAGGTTGGCCTGCTCGATGAACATGCCCTGGGCGCGCGCGACGATCTCCGCGAACAGGCCCCACGTGAGCACGCCCGCGCACAGCCAGATGCTGTAGGCGTAGCGGGAGTCCGCCGCACCCGGCAGCCTGCTGTGCATGACTTCCGAGAAGATCACCGTGTACACGACGATCATGGCGAGCGGCGACAGCAGGGACCATAACGCCCCCAGCACCGCATTGCTGTACTTCGACTGGAATTCGCGCTTGACGCTGCCCAGCACGAAGCCGCGGTAGGCCCAGAGGCCGCGCAGCATCAGCGGAGACATCATGGCGCGGTCCCGGCAGGCCGCGCCTCGGCAGAGTACGTCGGGTGGTTCTTCATAAAGTGGCAAGGCCCAGTGAGCGCAAGATTATACTCTACGGTTCCGCCACACAAATTAACAGAGATGTAACGAAATTCAGCGCGGATGTATGCCCGCGGCCTGGCGTTGATCCGCCTCGGACGGGCTCGCGCGGCGCAGCCGGCGCCGGATCGCGCGCAGCGCCGGGGCTTCGACGAAATGCCAGCTGAGCACGGCCAATACCCCCGTCACGACGAGACCCAGCGCCAGCAGGCGCCAGTGGCCGAGCGGTGCGAACGCCGTGCGCAGCACCAGCAGCACGGGCCAGTGGTAGATGTAGATACCGTACGAGTAATCGTGGCGCTGCACGTGGCGGGCGAACGGCAGCCGCGCCGTGCCGACGGCGAGCGCGAACGTGCCGGCCACGAGGAAGATGCCGAACCACGTGAGCGGGCTCGGCGTGAGGGCTTTGGAGCGGGTCCAGTCCAGCGCCACCAGTGCCAGCGCGCACGCGACGTGGCGCCAGCCGATGCGCAGGTCGCGCCCCAGCGTATGGATCAGCATGCCGGTCAGGAACAGCGACCACAGCCGTACTTCCCAGATATAGCCGGACAGCACGTCCGGGAACAGGTTCGCCGCAGCCAGCAGGAACAGCGCGGCGCCGCGCATCCACGTGCGCAGCGGCAGCGCGGCGGAGATGCCGACGAGCGCGACGACGACGTACATGCGGGCTTCCCAGTACAGCGTCCACAGCGGGCCGTTCAGCGTTTCTCCGCCGAACACGCCCGGGATTTTCAATTCTTCCGGCGGGATGATGTAGCGCAGCCAGTGCAGCACGGTATTCCCGAAGATGTAGTTCCACGGCGCCGGCTCCAGCAGGCCGCGCCAGCCCGTGCTTGAAAACAGGCCGATCGCGAGCACCGTCATCACCAGGAGGCACACGAACAGGCCGGGCACGATGCGCGCCACGCGGCGCAGCACGTAGCGGCCCAGGTGCGGGTCGCGTTCCCAGCTCTGGCTGATGAAGATGCCGCTGATCAGGAAGAACACCCCGACGGCCAGCGCGCCGAGGTCCGTGTGCGGCGCCAGCAGCGGGCTGACGGGGTCGGAGGCGCCGGGCCGCGCCGAGTTCATCGGGAAGGCGTGGAACACGACGACGAGCGTCGCGCAGACGAGTCGGACGAGGTTGAAGCCGTTGTCGTGCGAGGCGGTGGCCTGGTCGAGGGTGCGTGGACCCGTGTGTTGATCCATCCTTAAGCGCCCTGCACGAGTTTGTGCAGCGCGGCGGGATCGAGGATCACGAGGCGGTTCGATTCCTTCTGCACGATGCCTTGCTGCACGAGGCTCAGCAGGGCGCGGGTGACGGTCTCGCGGCTCGTATTGATCATGTTCGCGATGTCCTGGTGCGTGGGCAGGTTGTCGATGACGGCCTGGCCGTTGCCGTCCGGCTTTTGCAGCAGCGACAAGTACGTGTAAATGCGGCGCATCGTGTTGTTGATGCTGAGGACCGCACGGAATTCCGAGTCGCGCTGGATTTTTTGCGCGAGGTGCCGCAGCATCTGCTTGGCCACGCTGGGCGAGTGCGAGAACAGGTGCAGCGCGGTGGCGGCGGGCAGAAACGCGACGAGCACGTCGGACGTGGCCACCACCGACGCCGAGCGCGTGGAGTCGTTGATCAGGGCGATTTCGCCGAAGAAGTCGCCCGGGGCGAGCATGCGCAGGCCGATCGCGCGGCCGTCCTCCGTGATGTCGACCACCTGCAGCTGGCCGGACAGCAGGAACAGCAGGGCGTCGCCGCTGCCGCCCTTGTGCAGGACGACTTCGCGCTTGTTGTAATGCTTGAAGCGCAGCTCGGGCCGGATGTGCGCGATCTCCTCCGGCGTCAGCTCGGCCAGCAGGGGGATCTTGCGCAGGTGGACCTGGATCTGGATATCCTGCGGCGGCGCGCCGGCGTCGGCATCGAAGTGGTCGGCCTTGCTGGGGGAGGTCATGTAAGCGGTCGGTGACGGACGGGGCAGCCGGGCATGGGCATCACGGCTGCCATACCCAGCTCAACTGTAGCTGGCGGTTATTGTACTGAAAGATCTCGATGTTTTCCCGGTTTCGTACCGCGCGCGCTTCCAGTTGCAGGCTGTGCCGCTTGTCGATGCGGTACGTCAACGTGCCGCGCAACACCTCCGTCGCCTGGTCGCGGATCTGCGGCACCAGCAGTTCGGGTGCGTACGGACGCGCGCTGCGCCACGTCTGGCGCGTGTACGCGAGCTCGCCGCCGATGTCGCGCCACAGGCTGCGGCGTACGAGCACGTTCAGGAACTGGCCGTGGCGGTTGCCGCCGGGACGCTGGGCATTGCCGTGGTCGGCCAGCAGGCCCAGGCTGGCGCTGGCCGCCATGTCGCCGGTGCGGTACGACCATTCCGGCCGCAGCTCGAACGTGCGCGAATCGAAATTATCGAGACGCAGGTAATTGTTGAATGTCACGCCCGTCATTACGTCGAACAACATGTTGTTCGGCAGCGACAGCGGCGGCACGACGCGCACCTGGCCCTGCAACTGGCGCTGGTACAGATGCCCGCCCAGGCTGACCATGCCGCCCGCCCCCGTGAGCCGCATGGCCCAGCGGCCGAAGCGGTACGGCGATTCCACGCCGCCGAAGACGGAGCTGGTGTCCCACGCATGCAGGTGGTCGTTGCTTCGCCATTGCAGCTGGGCGAAGCCGATCGTGCCGTTCGGCGTCACGTCCCGGAGATAGTCCAGGCTGCCGGTCAGGTAGCTGTCGCGCTTGGGCAGGAAGTCGTCCAGCAGCGCCAGGTCGACCGCGCCATTGTCCAGGTGTAAGGTCGACGAGCTGACACCCTGGTTGACGTTGCGGTCGTGGCCGCGTCCGAACGAGATCGTCAGGTTGCTGCTGGGCGCCCAGGGATGGCAGCCATCCTCGCGTGTCTGCGCGATCAGGTCCAGGATGTCGCGCGAGGGCGCGAAGCGGGTCTCGACGGTGGCGAACAGGCGCTCGGCCTCGTCGCCATTGCCCAGGCTGCACTGGATCAGGGCCAGGTCCAGCCAGGCGCCGGCGTGGCGCGGTTCTTCGCCGATCAGGCGCCGCAGCAACTGTGAAGCGTCCGTGCGGCGGCCTTCGGACAAGGCCTGCAGCGCCTGCTGGTACAGGGCCTGCTGTTCGGCCTGGGAAGCGTCGGGCGCGTCGGTGGGATCGTCGGCGGCGTGCGCGCTCCCCAGCGCCAGGGACGCGAGCAATGCCGCAATGGCGCGGCGCATCATTGGGTGGTTCCGACGGGACCGTCGACCGGCTGGGATACGACGTGGGTACTGCCTTCCTGCTTCATGCTGGGTGCAAACGTATAAAGAATGGTTGGATGTTCCTTGCCGCGCAGCCGGCGCTCGCCCAGCAGGATGAATGCATGGCGCCGGGCCCGCTCGACCGTGCCGGCGCCGATGATGACGTCGTAAGGGAAGTCGCGGGCCACCTGCTCCAGGCGCGAAGCGGTGTTAACGCTGTCTCCGACCGCAGTATAAATGCTGCGGAATGAAGTGCCAAAATCTCCGGCCATCGCGGGGCCGCTGTCGATGCCGATGCGCACGCGCAGCGGCTTGTGGCCGGCCGCCTGGTGGCGCTCGCTCAGCGCGGCGACGCGGCGCTCGATCTCGCGCGCCGCCTCCAGCGCCAGGTCGGCGTGGTCCGCGATCGGCAGCGGGGCGCCCCAGAACGCGACGAGGCCGTCGCCCGTGTACTTGTCGAGCGTGCCCATCCTGTCGATCACGGGACCGGTCAGGCAATCGAGGAAGTCGCGCGTCAGGCGCGCCGCTTCTTCGACGGGCAGCGCTTCCACCTGGCTCGTATAGCCTTCCATGTCGGCGATCAGTGTCGTCACGTCGAGCTGGCGCGGTGTCAGGGGATCGTCGGCTTCACTAAGGAGCAATTGCTCGACGACGGCAGGCGCGACGTACTGGCGCAGGGTCGACAGCAGGTGGCGCGAACGGCGCTGCGTCTGCTGCCATTGATAGGGCACCGCGACGGCCAGCAGGAACAGGTTCGTCGCCAGCGGGCCGGCGGGCGAAAAGTCCGGGTCGTGGCGGACGGCGACGCAGGCAATCGCCAGCCACAGCAGCGTGCTGGCGGCCAGCAGGCCGACGCCGGCCGCCGCCGCGAGGCGCGGGAAGGCCAGCGTCGCCACGACCGTGGCCAGCAGCGCGAACGCGCAGGCCAGCAGCTTGCCGGGCCACGGGGCCGGTGCCACGCCGGCCTGCACGTCGAGCAGGGTGGACAGCATGGTCGCGTGCACGCCCAGGCCCGGACGGTTCGCCGCGAGCGGCGTCGTGACGCGGTCCGCCATGCCCAGCGAGGACGACCCGATGACGACGAGGCGGCCGCTGGCACCGTCCGTATCGAGCGAGCCGTCGAGGATGTCGGCCGCGCTCACGACCGTGTAGGCATTCCAGTCGCGCGCGAAGTCGACGCGCATCATGCCCGTGGCGGGCAGCGGCACCGGCCCCTTGCCGGCGCAGCATTCGATGAGGGCCAGCGCCAGGGTCGGGTAGCGCCGCCCGGCATATTCGGTGTACAGCGGCAGGCGGCGCAGCGCGCCGTCGGCGTCCGGGATGAACCCGATCGCGCCCACGTGGGGAGCCGCCGCCAGCGCCGGATAATTGCCGATGTAGCCCGTGGCGTGCACGCCGCCGGCGACGCGGGCCGCGGCGCCGCCCAGCGTGCCGACCCGCACGGGCACGTCGCTCGTCGTGCTGAAATCGAACGCCTGGGCCGGCAACACGGGACCGTGGCGGGCGAGCAGGGCAAGGCGCATGTCGCCCTCGGCGTCGGCCGGTTCGGGCAGCACGATGTCCAGCGCGACGCCGCGCGACCGGTACTCGGTCAGCAGGATCTCGACGAGATCCGCCACGCGCGCGCGGGGCCACGGCCAGGGGCCGACCTTGCGCAGGGTCGCCTCGTCGATGTCCACGACGAGTACGCGCGGCTCGGGCGCCGTGCTGACGCGCAGGCGGATGAAGGCGTCGCGCATCCACTCCCCCGGCAGGAACGTGCCGGTGGGCAGCGCGAGCCATTGCGATGCGACGGTCAGCAGGAACGCCGCCAGGGCGATCGGCCAGCGCAGCGGCATGCGCCGGGCACGCGGGGGCGTGACGGAAAAGGAGGACATCGGGGAAGGCACGCCGTCGGACGGTTTTACTTTGTTGTCTTTTTAGTCAAGAAGTCAGTATAACGCGACAAATTACTCAGAAGCATTAATTTTTAGATAACTTAAGCAACGAATGATTGGCGGCAAATAGCCGAGAGCGCATACAATGTGACGGTTATCACAGAAGTTGCGTGGTCAGGCAAGATAAATTTGGCGAAAAGGGGAAATGTATGTGGCGTTTTATTATCCTTGGCGCATTTGCTTGCATGGCTCACCTGGCCCAGGCCGCTGAAGCCGGCAAGGTCATTTTTGTTGCCGGCAAGGCCACCGTGGCCGACCAGCCGGCCGTCGACGGGGCGCCGGTCGGCGAAGGGCAGATGCTGAGCACGGGTGCCGACGGCTTCCTGTACGTGAAAACGGTCGACAGCGGCCTGTTCATCCTGCGTCCGAACACGAAGGCACGCATCGTCACGTACCACGTGGACGAGAAGAATCCCGCGAATACCCAGGTCAAGCTGGAGCTCCTGAGCGGCGTCGCGCGCAGCAAGTCGGGCAATGCCGTCAAGCAGGCGCGCCAGAACTTCCGGTTCAATACGCCGGTCGCGGCCATCGGCGTGCGCGGCACGGATTTCACCGTGTTTACCGATAACGACACGTCGCGCGTGGCCGTCATTTCCGGCGCCATCGTGATGAGCGGTTTTGCCGGCAGTTGCCGTCCGGACGGCGGCGGCCCGTGCGAAGGCAGCGCCAGCCGCGAACTGAGCGCTGCCCAGCGCGGCCAGCTGCTGCAGCTGCAGCGTGGCCAGGCGACGCCGCAATTACTGCAGAGCAGCCCGCTGTCGCCGGACCAGGTGTCGCCGCCGCGGCCCGATGAGCCGCTGGCGCATGCGGGGAGCGCAGGGGGCGGGGCCACGACCGTGACCGGGCAGACGAACCTCGACGTGCAGAAGGCGATCAGCCTGAACGAGGCGGTCAACAAGGCGCCGCCCGTCGTGTCGCCGCCGGACGTGCCGCCGCCGACCCCGCCGACGCCCGTGCCGCCGACAATCGCATTGCCGGACCGCGGCATCGTCTGGGGCCGCTGGCAGGTCGTCGCCGGCAGGCCGCCGACGTTTAACCTGGCAAATACGGCCGAACAGAACGACGTGCTGAGCCTGAACGGCAACTATGCGCTGCTGCGCACGCGCGGCCCGGACACGTACGTCGCGCCGAGCAATGGCAGCATTGGCTTTCAGTTGCGCAACAGCGAAGCGTTCGTTTATACGGATTACACGCCAGGCTATCGCGTGGAAACGCCGGCGACGCTGAGCAACGGCGTCTTGAGTGTCGATTTCGGCAAGCAAAGCTTCGCGACGAGCGTCGATATGACGAGCCAGGCCGGCAATGCGACATTGCAGGCGACGGGGGCGGTAGGCGCGGACGGCCAGCTCCACGGCGATGGCGCCAACGGACGCACGAACATCATGAACGTGCGGGGCTTGTTGAGTAACCAGAACGGCGGATCGGCGGCGTATATCTTCGATAGTCGCCTGGACGATAAACGCACGGTCAACGGCGCCACTTACTGGGAAAAGTCCACGCGCTGAGCATCCTGTTCATAAAATAAAAAACTCCGGTTAAGCCGGAGTTTTTTTTTGACGTTTTATCGCAACAAATGGATTGTCGGAATTTTGTTTCAAAAAGTATCCGATGAAATACAAATTTAATAATTCCGCATAAAGATATGTGCTGAGCAGTGTGAGAATTCGAGAGTTTTTATGCCAAAAAGCATGAAAAACCCCATATTCTTGCTTTCAATTTAAGTCTCCCAGATAATGTTGCCCCTGATTGCCTGTTCAAAAATTTATGTGAGAACACAATCGTGCGCGAATGTGATGGCCGTCACATCTTTGTGGATGTGGCATCTGTCATGATGCGGAGCGTTGGGCGGCAGACACACTTTATGAGCCTGCTGTTTGATATACACCTACTGATCGATCGATCTATATTGGAGCAATAATGGCAACGACTTACTACAACGACATTCAAAAGCTGTACGTGGCGTACTTCAACCGTCCGGCTGACCCGGCTGGTCTGGCATTCTGGGAAACCGCCGTTGAAGCAGCTGGTG
Source organism: Massilia kyonggiensis (assembly GCA_966212285.1). Taxonomy (GTDB): domain Bacteria; phylum Pseudomonadota; class Gammaproteobacteria; order Burkholderiales; family Burkholderiaceae_D; genus Telluria; species Telluria kyonggiensis_A. The sequence continues at coordinate 229,887 of CBIHQW010000010.1, read as the reverse complement.
GCAGCACCGCCGCAGTGTCGGCCGCTTTCGCTGGTTCGGACGAGTACAAGACTGCTTACGCCAACAAGACCAACGCGCAGATCGTTGACGCCATCTACCAAAACCTGTTCGGCCGTCCTGCAGAAGACGCCGGCAAGGCATACTGGGCCGACCTGCTGGACAAGGGCACCGTCACCATCGACGCAGCCGTGACCACGATCGCTGGCAGCGCTCAGGGTTCGGACATGACCGCCTACAACAACAAGGTGACCGCTGCTGCAGCCTTCACCGCTGCCGTCGACACCGACGCTGAAAAAGCTGGCTACACCGGCGACGCTGCCAACAAGGTTGCCAAGGCATTCCTGTCCGGCGTGACCGACAGCGCCTCGCTGCAGGTCGCTACCGCTCCGGCTGCCCTGAACACCAGCGTTGCTGCTACCGTCGCTGCTGGCACCCCGTTCACCGTCGCTGGCGCACTGAACACCCTGAACACCGCCAACGCCGCTAAAGACGCGTTCCTGACCGGCCTGAAGCTGGATGCTGACGGCGTCGCTGCTGCTCAGACCGCTGCTGTGGCCAAGGTTGCTGGCGACCTGACCGGTGGCGAAGCCGGCCCGTCGGGCCAGCTGTACGAAACCACCACGTCGCAGACCGTGCGCGATGCGCTGATCAGCGCACAGCAGGCAGCCAATGCCGATGCACTGATCTCCGCTCAGAAGACGCTGACGACCGACAGCGCCGCTGTCGAGAAAGTCGCTGGCCTGACCACCGCTCAGTCGACCCTGACCGCAGCAACGACGGCACTGACCTCGGCCCAGACCGCCGAGAAGGCCGCACGCGCTGACCTGGTCGCCAAGGAAGCCGCATTCGGCGTGAACAACGGTGGTAGCGGTGTCTCTGTCGACGGTACTAACCTGGTTTACACCAAAACCGGTGCCGACGCGGCTACCGTGCTGGCAACCATCGATGTCAACGGCAAAGCCACGCTGGCTGACGGCGTCGACGCTTCCAAGTTCACCGGCCTGACCGAGCTGATCACCTCGTTCAACACCGAAGCCAGCGCTGTCAGCAGCGTGAGCAAGGCCCAGACGAACGTGGACAACGCTCACCTGGCTGTCAACGTGCTGGACGTCGCTTCGGACGATGCTGGTGCCGTTGGCGAGACCGGTCTGACCGAAAAAGCACTGATCAAGGCGATCGCCGACCAGATCAACGCCACGACGCCGAAGACTGTTGCCGACGGCGCAGCCCCGACCGTGGCTCAGATCCAGACCGAACTGGCTGTTCTGAAGGCTACCGCTCCGGACACCTACACCAGCTTCAAGGCCCTGGTCGACGCTGAAACCGCTTCGGGCGACGCATTCAACCCGCTGATCGCCAAGGTTGTTGCCGACACCGACGCTGTCAAGGCTGTCAACACCGCCATCTCGACCCTGGCAAAAGACGTCGCTGCCCAGCAGACCGCTACCGCCAACGTCAACACGCTGGCTGGCCTGCAAGCAACGGCTGACGCTGCTGCCAAGCTGCTGACCGACAAGGGCTACGCTGTCGTGACCCTGGATGAAGCACACGCAGCTTCGTTCGCTACCGCCGCTTCGGACATCTTCGTCTACGCCAAGCATGACGCATCGATCGGCGCATTCGGCCTGCAAGGTTCGGACGTCCTGTCGATCGGCAAGGGCTTCACCCTGGTCCAGGGCGCAATCGGCGCCAAGGGCGTGACCGCCAACGACGGCGCTCTGGAAGTCTTCCTGAGCCAGAACGGTGGCGACGCAGTCCTGCAGTTCGAAACGCACAACTACAGCTCGAACCTGATCACGTCGAACCCGAGCGAAATCGTGACCGTCACCCTGACCGGTGTCGACGCTTCGACCCTGCACCTGGACAGCAACGGCATCCTGTCGGCCTAATCAAGCTGCCCGCAAGGGCGCGCTAGTTAGTCGATAAAGCCCCGCCTTCGCAAGAAGGCGGGGTTTTTCTTTGTGTCTTCGATAATTGTCGGCCGAACGCGACTCTTCCTTGCCGCCATGCTCAAATTTTGTGACGCACATCACATTTTTCTCGGTTTTTCATGGATAATGTGCACGCTGGCTATTTCCTCGTAGATCTAACGTCCGCCAGCCCTGACCCATCACCAAGCACATGAAAAAATTCCTGAACCCGAAAACCGAAATCGGGCGCATCCTGCTCAGTTTCAAAGGCACGTTCTATACGGTGGGCACGTTCAGCGCGATCATCAACCTGCTGGCGCTGATTCCGTCGCTCTACATGTTGCAGGTCTATGACCGCGTCCTGTCGAGCCGCAACGAGATCACGCTGCTGATGCTCACGTTGATGATGCTCGGCGGCTTCCTGTTCTCGTCGACCCTGGAACTGATCCGCTCGTTCGTGCTCGTGCGCGTGGGCGCGCAGTTCGACATGCAGCTCAACAAGCGCCTGTACACGGCCGCCTTCGAACAAAACCTCAAGCAGGCGGGCAGCAATGCCGGCCAGGCGCTGAGCGACCTGACGACCTTGCGCCAGTTCCTGACCGGTAACGCGCTGTTCGCGTTCTTCGACGCGCCATGGTTCCCCGTCTACCTGATCGTCATCTTCTTCTTCGAGCCGTGGCTGGGCCTGTTCGCAACGTGCGGCGTCGTGATCCTCGTGATCCTGGCGATCGTCAACGAACGCGTGACATACCAGCCGCTGAAGGAAGCCAACAGCATGGCGATCGCGTCCAACACGGCGGCCACCAACAACCTGCGCAATGCCGAAGTCATCGAATCGATGGGCATGCTGCCGAACCTGATGTCGCGCTGGTTCAAGCTGCACGGCAAGTTCCTGAGCCTGCAGGCGCAGGCGAGCCAGAAGGCCGGCACCATCACCGCCGTCACCAAGTTCTTCCAGATGTCGCTGTCGTCGTCCGTGCTGGGCCTCGGTGCGCTGCTGGTGCTCGACAACAAGATCACGTCCGGCATGATGATCGCCGCGTCCATCCTGCTGGGCCGTACCCTGGCGCCGGTGCAGCAGCTCATCGGCGTGTGGAAGAGCTGGAGCAGCACCCGCAGCGCTTTCGAACGCCTGACGTCGCTGCTGGAAGCGAATCCGGCCCGCGAAGCCGGCATGGAACTGCCCAAGCCGGAAGGACGCCTGAGCGTGGAAGCCGTGCATGCGGCGCCGCCGGGGGCGCGCAACCCCGTCGTCAAGGGTGTGTCGTTCGCGATCCAGCCGGGCGATGTGCTGGGCGTCGTCGGGCCGAGCGGCTCGGGCAAGTCGACCCTGGCGCGCCTGCTGGTCGGCGTCTGGCCCACGATGATGGGCAAGGTGCGCCTGGACGGCGCCGACATCTATACGTGGAACAAGGCCGAGCTGGGCCCCCACGTGGGCTATCTGCCGCAGGACATCGAGCTGTTCAGCGGCACGGTTGCCGAGAACATCGCGCGTTTCGGCGAGATTGACGCGGAAAAAGTGGTGCAGGCGGCCAGGCGCGCCGGCGTGCACGACCTGATCCTCCATTTCCCGGAAGGTTATGACACCAAGCTGGGCGACGGCGGCGCCGGCCTGTCCGGCGGCCAGAAGCAGCGCCTCGGCCTGGCGCGCGCCATGTACGACGATCCGTCCCTGATCGTGCTGGACGAGCCGAACTCGAACCTGGACGAGGCGGGCGAACAGGCGCTCGTGAATGCCGTGCTCGACCTGCGCCAGCGCGGCAAGACGATCGTCCTGATCACCCACCGCCCGAGCGCGATCGGCGTTACCACCAAACTGCTGCTGATGCAGGATGGCGGCGTGCAGATGTTCGGCCCGACCAAGGACGTATTGGCGGCGCTCAACGAAGCGAACCAGAAGGCCCTGGCGCAGCAGCAGGCAGCGCAGCGCGCCGCCGCCGCCGCCGCTGGCGCCCAGCCGGGCGGCACGCCGGCTACCGCCTGAGACGTATCGGAGAAAGACACATGAAATTGCTGAAGAACGACGTGGCCGAAGTCATCGCGCATGACGTGACGCCGCTGGAAGTGAATACGGACGCGCGCGCGTTCAGCCGCATCGGCTGGCTGATCGTCGTGCTGGGACTCGGCGGCTTCCTGGCCTGGGGCCTGTTCGCGCCGCTGGACAAGGGCGTGCCGCTGTCCGGTACGGTGGCCAAGGAATCGAACCGCAAGGCGATCCAGCACCAGACCGGCGGTATCGTGAAAGAAATCCTCGTCAAGGATGGCGACGTGGTCAAGGAAGGCCAGGTGCTCGTGCGCATGAACGGCGTGCTGGCCAAGTCGGCGTACGAAACGACCGAAGCGCAATACCTGACGGCGCGCGCCGCCGAGGCCCGCCTGACCGCCGAACGCGACGGCCTGAAGACGATCGCGTTCCCGGCCGAGCTGGTGCAGCGCAAGAACGAACCGCGCGTCGCTGAACTGATGACGTTGCAGCAGCAACTGCTCACGTCGCGCCAGATGGCGCTGCAGAGCGAACTGGGCGGCATCGACGAGAGCATCGCCGGCCTGAAGGAGCAGATCAAGAGTCTGGAGGAATCGCGCGAAAGCAAGAAGGCCCAGATGGGCTACCTGAAGGAGCAACTGGACGGCATGCGCGACCTCGCCAAGGAAGGCTATGTGGCGCGCAACCGCCTGCTCGACCTGGAGCGCACGTATGCCCAGCTCTCCGGCCAGATTTCGGAAGACATCGGCAACATCGCCCGTTCGCGCCGCCAGGTGCTCGAGCTGAACCTGCGCAAGTCCCAGCGCACGCAGGACTACCAGAAGGAAGTACGGACCCAGCTGTCCGACACCGAGCGCGAAGCGGAAGCCCTCGGCGCCCGCCTCGAAGGGCAGAAGTTCGAGGTCGACAACGTCGAGGTCAAGTCGCCCGTCGGCGGCACCGTCACGAGCCTGGCCGTGTTCACCCAGGGTGGCGTGGTCCAGCCCGGCTTCAAGATGATGGAAATCGTCCCGACGAACGATCCGCTCGTCATCGAAGGCAACCTGGCCGTCAACCTGGTGGACCGCGTCCATCCGGGCCTGAAGACCGAGCTGATCTTCTCGGCCTTCAACGTCAACAAGACCCCGCACATCGAAGGCGAGGTCGAGCAGGTGGCCGCCGACCGCAGCCTCGACGAGCGCACCGGCGCGCCGTACTACAAGGTGCGCGTGAAGGTGACGCCGGCGGGCCAGAAGAAGATCGCCGAGCACCACATGGACGTCCGCCCCGGCATGCCGGTGGAACTGTTCGTCAAGACGGGTGAGCGTACGCCGATCAATTATCTGCTGAAGCCGATCTTCGATCGCGCCCGGTCGTCGCTGGCGGAGGAGTGAGCTTGGACCGCAAGACGATCACTTCCCTGTTCCTGCGCCGCGGCGCGATCGCGCTGGCGGCCGCCCTGGCCGCCGGCCAGGCGGGCGCGGTCACGCTGCAGCAGGCCTACGAGGCCGCGCTGAAGAACGACCCGACCTACCGCATGAGCTTCTACGACAAGGAAGCGGCCAAGGAAAACCGCGTCCTCGGCCGTTCCAACCTGCTGCCGAGCGTGTCGGCCAGCCTGTCGACCAGCCGCAACGTTGCCGATATCGACAACATGGGTACGGACTTCCTCGGCCGGCCGGCGCGGAGCATTACGCATCCGCGCTACATCAGCCGCTCCAATGTCATCCAGCTGCGCCAGCCGATCCTGAACCTGGAAGGCATCGCCCGCTACCGCCAGGGCAATGTGCAGGCCCAGCAGGGCGAAGCCGCGTTCGAAGCGGGTACCGACGAGGTCACGGTGCGCGTCGTCAGCGCCTACATGGACGTGTTGTATGCCGACGACCAGGTCGCGCTCTCGGAAGTCTCGCGCAACATGTATCAGGAGATGATGCATGTGAACCAGCGCCTGTTCCAGAAAGGCGAGGGCACCAAGACGGACATGCTGGAAACCCAGGCCCGGCTCGACCTGGCCGAAGCCCAGCTGACGGAGGCGAAGGACAATGCCGTGGCCGCGCGCGAGACGCTGGCCGGCATCATCGGCATGGATCCGGGCCCGCTCGACCGCCTCGCCGACGGGTTCAGGCCCGCCGTGCTCAAGACCGGCACGTTCGAGGAATGGGAAAAGATCGCGCGCGAGCACAACCACGAGCTCGCGGCCGCGCGCCTGGCCGCCGAGAACGCCCGGCTCGACATCGACCGCAACCGCTCGGGCCACTACCCGCGCGTGGACTTCGTCGCCGCCTACAGCAAGGGCGACGCGGAATCGATCAACACGTACACGCAGAATACGGTGAACCGGACGATCGGCGTGCAGGTCAATATTCCAATCTACCAGGGCGGCGCGATCAACGCGACCACGCGCCAGGCCGCCGCGAACTATGCGCGCGCCCAGTCGGACGTGGATGCGCGCACGAGCAAGGTCCTCGTCGAACTGCGCAAGGCGCACAGCCTCGTCGAGTCCAGCGTCCACAAGATCGAGGCGCTGGAGAAGGCTGTCGAGTCCGGCAAGCTGCTGATGACCGCCACCGAGCAGAGCATCAAGGGCGGCGTGCGCATCAACCTCGACCTGCTGAACGCCCAGCAGCAGTTGTACACGAGCCAGCGCGACCTGGCCCAGGCCCGTTATACGTACCTGATCGCGTTGCTGCGCCTGCGCGCGGCGGCCGGTACGCTCGACAGCAGTGCCGTGCGCGAAGTCGCTGCCTACTTCCGCTGAGCCGATTCGTCCATGGGAAAGCCCCGCCGCGTCATGCGGCAGGGCTTTTTTTATGCGCAAACCGACGCTTCGAACTGTGCGGCATCTAACCCTTGTTGATCGCCAGTTTCCATAAAAAATCTTTTTCTATTCAAACACTTACGAACGTTACAGATCAGTTTGGTGCGCCCGCTTTTAAGCAATTGGGGTATATTTTTTTCACTTCATCCATTGCAGAGGAGGCCATCATGGCGACAACCATCGAAACAGAAGTGCAGCAGCTGTACGTGGCGTATTTCAGCCGCCCGGCGGACGTGGCGGGTCTGGCGTACTGGAAGAACATCCTGTCCACCAATCCGGATGGCTACCAGATGATTTCGGCGAACTTCGCCGCGTCGGCGGAGTACAAGGCAATGTATGCCGGCCAGGACAACCGCGCCGTCGTCAGTACGGTCTACGAGCACCTGTTCGGTCGCCCCGCCGAGACTGCCGGCGTCGATTACTGGGCCAAGATGCTGGACCAGAAAGTGATCACGATCGACAACGTCGTCACCGAGATCGCGGCCGGTGCGCAAGGCACGGACGAGATCGCCTACGACGGCAAGGTCGCGGTGGCCGCCGTGTTCACGGAGCACCTGGACCTCGCATCGGAACAGGCGGCCTATGCGAAGCCGGCCGGCATGAAGGTCGCCTCCGATTACATCGCCAGCATCAAGGACCTGCTGACCGCCGCCGTGGCGCGCGATCCGGGCAATATCGATATCACGATCGACAAGATGGTGTCCGCTGCCGCGACCGCCGTCGACGGTCATGCGGAAATCGTCGGTGTGTCCGACGCCGGCTTTACGCCGATCCACGGCTGAGCATAGCGCCCGCAGCGGCAAGTTCATTGCACGCAAGCCGCGTGAATGACAAAGAAAAAGGCACTACCGCGGTAGTGCCTTTTTGCTGGACTCAGGCGGCGGCGCCGTCTTCGGACATATGGTCCGCGCGCTGCCTGCCCCCCGCGCAATGCGGACACGATTTCCCCACCACATACTCCGGCGACAACTGCTGCCGCGGCGTCACGACGGCGCGGCACGCGAAGCATTGCACCGTCTCCGTCGGCTCCAGCTTCGGATTGAGAGCCGTACGGTAGTCGAACACGAAGCAGTCGCCCGTGTAGTGGTCGCCGCCCACTTCCTCGAAATACTTCAGGATGCCGCCGTCGAGTTGATACACGCGGTCGTAGCCGATGTTCTGCATGTGGATCGCGGCTTTTTCGCAACGGATGCCGCCGGTGCAGAACGTGACGACCGTTTTGCCCTTCAACTCTTCCTTGTGTTTCTCGACGACGTCGGGGAATTCGCTGAATTTCTCGATGCGGTAGTCGAGCGTGTTCTCGAACGTGCCGACGTCGACTTCGAACGCGTTACGGGTTTCCATCATGACGACGGGGACGCCGTCGTCGTCATGGCCCTGGTCGAGCCAGCGCTTGAGCGTCTTCGGCGCCACGGATGGCGCGCGGCCCAGTTCCGGCTTGATCAGCGGCATGCGCATCGTGATGATTTCCTTCTTGATGCGGACCAGCATGCGGCGGTGCGACTGTTCGTTCGACACGCTTTCCTTCCACTCCAGGTCGGCCAGGCGCGCGTCGCTGCGCACCCAGGCCAGGTACTGGTCGACCGCCTCGCGCGGGCCGGACACGAACATGTTGATGCCTTCCGGCGTCAGCAGGACGGTGCCTTTCAGGCCCAGCTCGTTGCACAGCGCCTGGTATTGCGGGCGCATTTCTTCGAGGTTGTCGAGGCTGACGAACTTGTAGGCGGCGATATTGACGTGCATGATCGTTAAAGCGGTGGGACGTGGAATGAAGCCCTCTATTATAAGGCAGCTGAGCCCAGAAGACGTCGCATTGTCGGCAATTGGCATTACAATGCTTTTCTTTCGTGCAAGCCTTCCGGCCCTCCCATGCAATCGCTGAACCTGCAATACAACCCGCGCATCGACCAGCTGCGCTGGCTGGCCGCCACCATCGTTTTCCTGTTCCATTTTCATCTGGAATACCGCGGGCTGGGCGGGGCGCCGCTGGTCAGCAACTGGGCGGCGCTGATCACGGAAGGGCATACGGGCGTCGGGCTGTTCTTCACGTTGTCCGGCTTTCTGTTCATGCAGATCGCGCTGGCGCAAAAGACCATCGTCTACCGCGATTTCGTGCGCAACCGCGTCCTGCGCATCTTTCCCCTGTTCCTGACGATCTTCCTCGTGGCCACGTCGATCGGCCGCGACAACTTCCAGCCGCAGGACCTCCTGTACCTGTTCGCGACGAATCTCGGCCACGCGCCCACGTCCGGCACGGTGGTCACGGGCGCGGCGTGGACGATCTCGCTGGAATTCCTGTTTTACCTCGTATTCCCGTTCCTCGCGCGCTTCGCGCTCGAGCGGGGCAAGCGCTACCTGGTCGAACTGCTCGCCCTGATGGCGTTCTTCAAACTGGCCGCGTACACCGTCAACGACAACAGCACGCTGATGTATTTCTGCACTTTCGTCGGCCGCTTCGACCAGTTCCTGATCGGCATGCTGGCGGCGATGCTGTACCAGCAGTACCAGCCGGCGCTGCAGCGCCACGCGCCGTGGCTGCTCGCCGCGGCCGCCGCGCTGGTCGTGTGGGACACGGCCACGATGCACCGCCTGGCGCCGTTCGGCGCGGCGCCGAAATCGTCGTTCTGGATCTTCTGGTCGATGGCGGAGTCCGCCGGCTGGGCTCTGTTCATCATCGCCTGGGTCGGATTCCGCCCGCGCCTGCCCGGGCCGGTGGAACGCGTGCTGTGCCATGGCGGCAAGGTCAGCTTTTCCTTCTATCTATTGCACATGGGCTTGCTGCACCTGCTGGCGCAGCGCGTCGGCCTTGTGCATCCGACCGGCCGCGGCTGGCTCGACGCCGCCCTGATGGTCGCCGTCAGCTATGGCGCGACGTGGGCGCTGGCAACGCTCAGCTATAACAGCATCGAGGAACCGTTCCTGCGCATGCGCCGCCGCTACGGTGCCGACAAGCCGGTCCAGGCCGGCGTGGCCGCGAGGTAATGATGCGTGGCGGGTGCGCCACAAAGCCCCGTTGTTGAGGCCGGTCCGACAATTTTGGCTCATGAAAGTTCGATGGCGCGTCTGAGACGGCGCAAGTGGCCGTATTGACGTCTCCCCTTAGGATGGTTTGCATCTTTCAACGAGGGGACCATCATGACGAAGTCAACGTTGATCAGGGCCGGGCTCGCGGTGTCCGGCGCCCTGCTGTTCGCCGCGCCTGCGCGCGCGCAGGAAGTGATCCCGGTCGAAATGCCGCAGGAAATCAATATGGTGGGGGGCGGTGCGTTCGGGCTGCCGGACTTTCCCGGATCCGAGGATTACCATCCCGAAGGTGCGGGATTTCTGCACGCCAATTTCGGCAACGGCATGTGGCTGCGCGTGATCGGGCCCGAGGTCAAGCTGAACGTGCTGCCGTCCAACATGAACCTGCCGCAGACCTTTGCCCAGCTCAAGAGCCTGCGCGCCGGCTTCCTGTACCGGGCGCGGCCGACGCGCGACACGGACGTCGACGATGCCATCGTCCGCCAGATGCGCCGGATCCCGGCCGCGTCCGAGCTCGGCATTTTCGCCAGCTACGACGTGCCGATGGCCGGCGATCCGCTGCACAAGATCGTGTTCAGCGGCGACGTCGCGTGGAACACGAACAACCTGTACACGGGCGCCACGGGCAGCATCAAGGCGACGTACTTCTATCCGTTTCCGCAGGGCATCGCCGGGCGGCCGGTGCTCGGTTCGGCCGGCTTCAGCCTGTTTTTCGCGAGCGACCATTTTACTGACTGGTATTTCGGCATCAACGGCACCGACCTGGCCGCGTTCCCGGAGCGGGGCGGGACGCCGTACCGGGCCGAGGGCGGGCTGGTGTCGATCCGGGTCCCGTTCCAGCTGATGTCGCAGTTCGACCGGCACTGGGGCGTGACGCTGGCCGGGCGCTACGAACGGCTGCTGGGGGATGCGAAGGACAGTCCGATCGTGGACCGGCGTGGGAGTCCGAACCAGTGGGTGTTCGGCGGCGCCATCCATTATGCGTTCTGAGATCACGCGCCGGCATCTTGTCAAGACCGTCACCGTGCCGGGATGCAACCCTCCGATTTGGCCGTCCGAGGTAAAATGACAGGATGACTTCCCCGATCTTCACCCACCTCCGCGTCCATACCGAATACTCGATCGTCGACGGCCTCGTCCGCATCGACGACCTCGTGGCTGCCGCCGTCAAGGACCAGCAGCCGGCGGTGGGTGTCACCGACCTGGCCAACGCCTTCTGCCTTGTGCGCTTCTATAAAGCGGCGCGCGGCAAGGGCGTCAAGCCGATCGTCGGGGTCGACGCGTGGATCACGAACGACGAGAACCGCGACAAGCCGTTCCGCCTGCTCATCCTGTGCAAGAACAAGACGGGTTATCTGCAGCTGTGCGAACTGGTGTCCAAGGCGTGGCTGACGAACCAGTACAAGGGCCGGGCCGAGATCCGCGTCGAGTGGCTGGAAGCGCTCGCGACCTCCGTCTCCACGCTGGAGCCGGACGTCCCGCAGTCGAATGGCCTGATCGTGCTGTCGGGCGCGCAGTTCGGCGACATCGGCCAGGCCATCGACAACGGCGACCTGGACAAGGCCGAGGCGTGCGCCCGCCGCTGGGCGCAGATCTTCCCGGGGCACTTCTACGTGGAGATCCAGCGCGCCGGCCAGCCGAACCAGGAACAGCAGGTGCGCCATTCCGTGGCGCTGGCGAACCGGCTCGGGCTGCCCGTCGTCGCGACGCACCCGGTGCAGTTCATCAGCAAGGACGAATTCATCGCCCACGAGGCGCGCGTCTGTATCGCCGAGGGCGAGATGCTGGCCAACGCCAAGCGCGTGCGCCGCTTCAACGAAGGCATGTGCTTCAAGTCGCAGGCCGAGATGGCGGAACTGTTCAAGGATCTGCCGGGTGCTTTGGCCAACTCCGTGGAGATCGCCAAGCGCTGCAACGTCACCCTGACGCTCGGCAAGCCGCAGCTGCCGAACTTCCCGACGCCGGGCATGACCATCGACGAATTCCTCGTCGCGGAAACGAAGAAGGGCCTGGAAGAGCGCCTCGTCGAGCTGTACCCGGACCCGGTGCAGCGCGAGAAGGAGCGCCCGCGCTACGAAGCCCGTCTGGAGTTCGAGAACAACACCATCATCAAGATGAAGTTCCCGGGCTACTTCCTCATCGTGGCGGAGTTCATCCAGTGGGGCAAGAACAACGGCGTGCCGATCGGCCCGGGCCGCGGCTCCGGTGCGGGCTCGCTCGTCGCGTACGCGCTCAAGATCACCGACCTCGATCCGCTGAAATACAACCTGCTGTTCGAACGCTTCCTGAACCCGGAACGCGTCTCGATGCCCGACTTCGACATCGACTTTTGCCAGGAAAAGCGGGAACTCGTCATCCAGCACGTGAAGGACCTGTACGGCCGCGACGCCGTGTCGCAGATCGCCACGTTCGGTACGATGGCGGCGAAGGGCGCGATCCGCGACGTGGGCCGCGTGCTCGACTTCGGCTACAACTTCTGCGACGGCATCTCGAAACTGATTCCGTTCAAGCCGGGCAAGCAGGTGTCGATCGCCGAGGCGATCGAAGAAGAGCCGATGCTGAAGGAACGCCTCGAGAACGAGGAAGAAGTGAAGCAGCTGATCGAGCTCGCGCAGCAGGTCGAAGGCATCACCCGCAACATCGGCATGCACGCGGGCGGCGTGCTGATCGCCCCCGGCAAGCTGACGGACTTCTGCCCGCTGTACACGCAGGGCGGCGATGCCGGCGTCGTGTCGCAGTACGACAAGGACGATGTGGAGGCGGCCGGCCTCGTGAAGTTCGACTTCCTGGGCCTGACCACTCTGACCATCCTCGACCGCGCCGTCAACTACATCCGCGCGCTCGATCCGGTCGACAAGGATTTCGACCTGGCCAAGCTGCCGCTGACGGACCGGCCGACCTATAAACTGCTGACCGACGCGAAGACCGTCGCCGTGTTCCAGCTTGAAAGCCGCGGCATGCAGGGCATGCTGAAGGATGCGCGTCCCGACCGCTTCGAGGACATCATCGCGCTCGTGGCGCTGTACCGTCCGGGTCCGATGGACCTGATCCCGGACTTCTGCAAGCGTAAGCACGGCGAGAAGTTCGATTACCCGGACCCGCGCACGGAGTCGATCCTGTCCGAGACCTACGGCATCATGGTCTACCAGGAGCAGGTGATGCAGATGGCGCAGATCGTCGGCGGCTACTCACTGGGCGGCGCGGACATGCTGCGCCGCGCGATGGGTAAAAAGAAGCCGGAAGAGATGGCGCAGCACCGCGAGATCTTCCGCGCCGGTGCCGCGAAGGACGGGCTGACGCAGGAAAAAGCCGACGAGATCTTCGACCTGATGGAGAAGTTCGCGGGCTACGGCTTCAACAAGTCGCACGCGGCCGCATACGCGCTGCTGTCGTATCACACGGCGTACCTGAAGGTCCACCACACCGCCGCGTTCATGGCAGCCAACATGTCGCTGGCCATGGAAGACACGGACAAGATCAAGATCCTCGTCGAGGACTCGATCGACATGTGCGGCCTGACGATCCTGCCGCCGGACGTCAACGAATCGCAGTTCCGCTTCACGCCGGAAGGCCCGCCGCCGTCCGTCACGGGCAAGCCCGTCAAGAACATCCGCTATGGCCTCGGCGGCGTGAAGGGCGCGGGGCAGGGCGCGATCGAGGCGATCATCGCGGCGCGCGAAGATGGTGGCAAGTTCAAGGACCTGTTCGACTTCTGCAAGCGCGTCGACCGCAAGCAGATCAACCGCCGCACGATCGAATCGCTGATCCGCGCCGGTGCGATGGACTGCTTCGGCACCGACCGCGCGGTGCTGCTGGCATCGGTCGCCTTCGCGATGGAAGCGGCGGGCCAGGCCGCTGCCGCCGCCAACCAGGTCAGCCTGTTCGGCGGCGACGATTCCGATCTCGTCGCGCCGCCGGACTACGTGAAGGCGACGCCGTGGACGGACCGCCAGAAGCTGGCCGAGGAAAAGACCGCGCTGGGCTACTACCTGTCGGGCCACATGTTCGACTCGTACGCGCAGGAAGTGCGCCGGTTCGCCAAGACCAAGCTGAAGGACCTGGAACCGTCGCGCGACCCGCGCATGCTGTGCGGCGTGATCACGGGCGTGCGCACGCAGCTCACGCAGCGCGGCAAGATCCTCATCGTGTCGCTGGACGACAAGTCCGGCGTCGTCGAGGTCACGATCTACAACGAGCTGTTCGAGCTGCACAAGAACATCTTCCGCGAGGACGAGTTCCTGCTCGTCGTGGGCAAGGTGTCGGAAGACCGCTTCAACGGCGGCCTGCGCATCACGGCGGAGAAGGTGTTCGACATCGCGACGGCGCGCATCCAGTACGGCCACAAGCTGGAGATGGACGTGGCGTGCACGATCGCGCCGGCGAAGCTGGCCGAGATCCTGCAGCCGTACCGCCACGAGAACGGGCTGCCGGTCAGCCTGCGCGTGACGCCGCAGGGCATCCCGTGCACCCTGCAGCTGGGCGACGCCTGGCGCGTGGCGCCGTCGGACGAACTGAAATACGCGCTCGAGCTGCACCTCGGTGCGAAGGAAGTGGCGGTCGAGTACTGAGTGTCCGGGCGTCGATGGTGGGCACGCCGTGCGCACCATCGACTTACTCTATTTTCGGAGGACGACGATGCCGGCCTGGTGCCTGGAAAACAGCACCGTGCACGCGCCCACGAGCGCGCGCATGCCCGGGATGCGCATCACCTTGCCGAGCAGGCCGCGCAGCTCGCGCCGGTACAGCGCGATGTAGAGATACTGGGCGTGCGGATGCACGGACCAGCCCGTGAAGCCGGCCTTCTTCGCGCCGCGGATGATTTTCGCGGGATGCATGTCGCGCTCCGTCGTGCCGAATTCCTGCATGATGGCCGCCGAGCGCCGCTCGTGGCCCAGCCCCGGTTCCGACGTGATGCAGATGCCGCCGGGCTTCAGCGCGCGGTACGCGCTTTTCAATGCGCCGACTTCGTCGACCGCATGGTGCAGGCAGTCGAAGAACACGACCACGTCGAATTCGTTCTCGAAGGTCAGCGACTCGTAGTCGCCGACGACGAAGTCGAGATGGTCGAGACCATTGTCGCGCCCCAGCTGGCGGGCCGCATCGATGGCTTCCGGCACCAGGTCCTGGCCCACCACCTGGAATCCCTTCTTTGCGAACAGCACGCTGGTCCAGCCCGTGCCGCAGCCCATGTCCAGCAGGCGGCCGCCTTCCGGCATCAGGCCCATCATGGCGCCGAGTTCCATCAGGTACATGCCGCACTGGGCGTCCGACCACGGTTTGTGCGCGGCGTGCCGCATCCCGTCGGTGCCGATGTTCTTGAAATAGTCGTACTCGCCCTGGGTCGCCATGTGCAGTCGTGAAATCGGAAAAGTCGCTATTCTAATGGATGCCTTGCCGAAGCCAGTGTGCATATGGCAAGTTAATTTGCTAACAGGTGTTGCGCCACCGCCGCGTCCGACTAAAAGTGATCGCTAACATCATTACCGTTTTAACTGAGCCATTGTGTTTGAGTGTGGTCAGCGGTAAATATTGATCTACGGATATTTTCCGTGTTCACCGCGTCAGGAGACGGCGCCGATCAATATGAAAATTACATTTCGTCGTAAGCTCTTCCTCCCCTTATTACTCAGCTGGGTTTGTCTACTTGCCGTGTTCACGGTGAACGCGCTGCAAAGCCGCGCATTGCGCCTCGAGGAGCGCAAGATCCAGTTATCGAACGCCAGCGAGATGGCCGCGTCCATCGCCAAGGAGTACGCGGCCCTCGCCGCCGCCGGCAAATTGTCCCTCGACGATGCGAAACAGCAGGTGCTGGCCCGGACCCGGGCGCTGCGCTTCGGCGCCAACGGCTACTTCACGGTCTACGACGACAAGTCCGTGCTGATGCATCCGATCAAGCCGGAACTGGTCGGTTCCCCGCTCGGCAGGATCGTCGACCCGAACGGCCATAACCCTTACGCGGACGGCATGGCCGCCGCGCAGGCGAACGGCGCGGGTTTCATCGAATACTTGTGGGCCAAGCCGGGCTCGGACAAGCCGGTACCCAAGCTCACCCATGTCCAGGCGTATCGGCCCTGGGGCTGGTATTTCATGAACGGCCTGTACATCGACGACCTCGATCACGCCTTCCATGCCCAGCTGGCTGGCGCAGCCGCCTGGCTGGCCGTGATCGGCGCGCTGCTCACGGGCCTCGTCTGGATGATCGTGCGCAGCGTCGAACGCTCGATCGGCGGCGATCCGGAAGACGCTGTCGCGGTGGCGCAGCGCATCGCGGCCGGCGACCTCGGCATGGATGTACCCGTGCGGGCCGGTGCCGAGGCGAGCCTGATGGCGGCCATGAAACGCATGCGCGACGCGCTGGCCGGCATCGTCGCCGACGTGCGCTCGGGCACGGACCTGATCGCGACGGCGTCGCGCGAGATCGCCAGCGGGAACCTGGACCTGTCGAGCCGCACGGAAGAACAGGCCAGCTCGCTCGAAGAGACGGCCGCGTCGATGGAAGAGCTGACGTCGACCGTGAAGAACAGCGCCGAGAACGCGCGCGAAGCGAGCCGCCTGGCCGATTCCGCCGCCGAGGTGGCGGGCCGCGGCGGCGTCGTCGTCGCGCGCGTGGTCGATACGATGGCGTCGATCAACGCGTCGTCCAGCAAGATCGTCGACATCATCGGCGTCATCGACGGCATCGCGTTCCAGACGAATATCCTCGCGCTGAATGCCGCGGTCGAGGCGGCTCGAGCCGGCGAGCAGGGCCGCGGTTTTGCCGTGGTGGCGAGCGAAGTGCGCAACCTGGCCCAGCGTTCCGCCTCGGCGGCCAAGGAGATCAAGGCCCTGATCGGCGATTCCGTGGCGCGCGTGGACGACGGCGCGAAGCTCGTGGAGGAAGCGGGCGCGACGATGCAGGAGATCGTCGCGAGCGTGAACAAGGTCAGCACGATGATCGGCGCCATCAGCAACGCCACCCAGGAGCAGGGCGAGGGCATCGAGCACATCAACCAGGCCATCGCCCAGATGGACCAGGTGACCCAGCAGAACGCGTCGCTCGTCGAGGAAGCGGCGGCGGCGTCGGAAGCGATGCAGGAGCAGGCCGCGAAGCTGGCCCAGGTGGTCAGCGTGTTCCGCGTGGTGACGGCGGCGCCAGTGGAAACGCGCCGGCCCGCTACCCCGCCGGCTGCGCGTGCTCGCGCAACCCGATCGTTGCCTGCGTAACCTTGTTAGCAGCGCGTTCGAGGACGACCTTGCGGTTGCTGGTCTCCTGGTCGCGCTGCGCCTCGCGGTGCCACAGGTGAAAGACCTCGGTGGCAAAGGCGCCGTCCTTGCGCCGCACGCCCGCGTGGAACAGCCGCACGACGAGGTCGGAATCTTCATGGCCCCAGCCCGTGAAGCTCTCGTCGAAGCCGTTCACCTTCTCCAGGTCGCTGCGCCAGACCCCCAGGTTGCAGCTCTTGATGCGCCGCCAGGTGAACTTGCGCGACGTGCGGCCCAGGTCGGGCCAGCGCAGCCCCAGCGGCTGCAAAGTCTTGTTCAGGTCGCCCCGCAGCCGCCATCCAAGGCGCTTCAGCGGCGACGTGGCGCTCACGTCGATCCCATCATCCAGCACCCGGCGCGTCAGCGCCTCCGACATCAGGATGCGGCTGCCCGACACGAGGCAGCCCGGCTCGGACAGCATTCGATGGCGCGCGATGAAATCGCGTTGGGGGATACAGTCGCCGTCCAGGAAGACGATGTAGTCGCCGGTGGCGGCGAGGGTGCCGCGGTTGCGCGCCATCGCGGCGCGAAACCCCTGGTCGGGTTGCCAGACGTGGCGCAGAAGCACCGGAGACGCCGCCGCAAGGCGCTCCACGCAGGCACGCGTGTTGGCAGTCGAGCCATCATCAGCGATAATGATTTCGAAATTCTTGTCGTTCTGCATAAAACATGCCCGCACCACCGCCTCCAGCGCGTCTGGCCGGTTATAGGTGGTGATCACGACCGAGATTGTCTGTGCGTGAAGCATAAGGTCCAGTGTACACTGCCGTATTCAGGGGCAAGAGTATCCCACAAGAACATCGATGAACAGCAATCCGACGAACACGAGGGAGCCGATGCGGGTCTGGATCGGCGCCCTGGCCTTCCTGTTACCCTTTTTGAGCCTCGTCACCTCGTTCGGCGTGAATCTTGCAAGTTTTCTCTTCCTGGTTAGCGCTTTGATATTTATCAAGCCGAGCCGCGATGCCCTCGTGCGCCACTGGCCGCAGGTGCGCTGGGTCGTGCTAGCCTTCCTGCTGCATTTCCTGTTCGTGCTCGCCTGCGCCCTGTTGCGCGGGGAACGGCTGAGCGTGCAGGAAAAGCCGCTGCGCATGCTCCTGTCAGTGAGTGCGCTGGTCCTCGTCGTGGCCGTGCGCGCACCGCGGCGGGCGCTGTGGTGGGGCGCGAGCGCGGGCGCGGTGGCGGCGCTGCCGTTCATCGCCTGGCAGCGCTTCGGCCTGCATATCGAGCGGCCGGGCGGATTCATCAATTCGATCACGTTCGGCGACCTGGCGATGCTGCTGGGGCTGCTGGCCCTGGCCGGCGCGATCGACATGCGCGACCGCCCGCGCGACGCGCTGCTGGCCGGCGCCGGCGCGCTGGCGGGACTCGCCGCGTCCGTGCTGACCGGCACCCGCGGCGGCTGGGCGGCGGTCGTGCTGGTGCTGCTGGTGCTGGGGCGCCACGTGGGCCGGATCGACGGCCGCCGCACGCGTGTGCTGCTGGCCGCCGGCGTGGCCGTGGTGGCCGCGGCCTGGTTCACGCCGGCGCTGGGCGTGCAGGAACGCTTCGCCGAAGGCGTGCGCGACGCCCGCACGTGGTACGACGGCGGCACCGTCTGGACCAACGTCGGCACCCGGCTGGAATTGTGGAAGGGCGCCGCCATGCTGATCCGCGAACACCCGGTGCTGGGCATGAGTTTCGACGCCTGCCGCCTGCGCCTGGCCGAGTATGCGCAGGCCGGCCAGCTCGATCCGATGGTGCTCGAGCTCCCGCACCTGCATAATGACGGGTTGCAGGCGCTCGCGACCGGCGGCGTCATCGGCTTCGTCATCTGGGCCGCCACGCTGTACGCGCCCCTGCGGTTCTTCCTGCGCCAGATCAGGCAGAATGCGCGCGGACCGCAGTTCGCGGTCGCGCTGGGCGGGGCGTTCGTGGTGCTCGGCTACGTCGGCTTCGGGCTGACGGAAGTGATTTTCTGGTCTATGAAGGGCAGTCTGTTCTATGCGCTCATGGTGTTCCTGCTCATGGGCTTCTGCCTGAATGCGAAAGAAAAAATTGGATAACAGTGTCATCGTCAAGCGCCTGTGGGCGATCCTGAAACCCTATCGCGGGCGCGCCTTCCTGTCGCTGCTCGCGATGGCGTTGACGGCCGCCACCCAGCCGTTGCTGGGCCAGGCCCTGGAACTGCTGATGGACAAGGGCTTTAATAAAGAGGTGCAGTTCAGCCTGTGGTGGATCCCCGGCGTGCTGGTGTCGATCTTCGTCCTGCGGGGCATCGGCACGTTCGCCACCGCCTATTACAACAACTGGGTGCTGTCGCGCGTGCTGAACGACTTGCGCGCGCAGGCCTTCGCGCGGCTGCTGCGCTTGCCGGTCGCGCGCTTCCACGAAGAGTCGACCGGCAAGGTGATCAACACGGTCGTCAACGACGTGCGTCAGGTCGTGGACATGATCAATTCCGTGTTCATCTCGTGCGTGCGCGACGTTCTCGTCGTGATCGGCCTGCTGGGCGCGCTGCTGTGGCTGAACTGGATGCTGACCCTCGTCGCGATCGTCGTCGTGCCGCTGACGGCTGTGATCGTCCGCACCACCAGCAAGCGTTTGCGCCACCTGAACCGCGAGAACCAGCGCGTAACGGGCGAGATGACGCAGGTCGTCGAGGAAGCGGCGCGCGGCCATCAGGTGGTGCGCGTGTTCTCCGGCGAGAACTACGAGAATCGCCGGTTCTACCTGCGCAGCGAGGCGCTGCGCGGCTTCTCGCAACGCATGACGGTCGCGTTCGCGGCGACGACGCCCGTGACACAGATCGCCACGTCGGTGGCGCTGTCCGTCGTGGTGGTGCTGGCGCTGCAGGCCGACATGACGGTCGGCCAGTTCACCAAGTTCGTCACCCTGATGCTGATGCTGCTCACGCCGCTGAAGGCGCTGGCCGAGGTGAACGGCCCGATGCAGCGCGGCATCGCCGCCGCCGAAGCCGTGTTCGAACTGATCGACGCGCCCGTCGAGCAGGATCCCGGCACGCGCGCGCTCGGCCGCGCGCAGGGCCACATGCGCTTCGAGCACGTGAAGTTCCGTTACCCGAACGCCCACTCGCTGGCGCTGGACGACGTGTCGCTGGAGGTCAAGCCGGGCCAGACCGTCGCGCTGGTCGGCATGTCGGGCGGCGGCAAGTCGACGTTCGTGAACCTCGTCACGCGCTTCTACGAACCGGAAGCCGGCCGCATCCTGCTGGACGGCATTCCGTACCAGGACATCCAGATGGCGTCGCTGCGCGCCCAGCTGGCGCTCGTGAGCCAGAACGTCGTGCTGTTCGACGACACCCTGCGCGCCAACATCGCCTACGGCGTCGAGCACGTGGACGAGGCGCGCCTGGCGGCCGCCATCCACGCCGCGCACCTGGACGACGTCGTCGCGCGCCTGCCGGAAGGCGTCGACACGATGATCGGCGAGAACGGCATGCGCCTGTCGGGCGGCCAGCGCCAGCGCGTGGCCATCGCGCGCGCCATCTACAAGGATGCGCCGATCCTGATCCTGGACGAGGCCACGTCGGCGCTGGACAACGAATCGGAACGCGCCGTGCAGGCCGCCCTCGACACCCTGATGGCCGGCCGCACCACGTTCGTGATCGCGCACCGCCTGTCGACCATCGAGGGCGCCGACCTGATCGTCGTGATGGAACACGGCCGCATCGTCGAGCAGGGCACGCACGACGAATTGCTGGCCCGCGGCGGCATGTACGCCAACCTGTACCGGTTGCAGTTCTCCGCGTTGGTGGAAGAGACATGACGGAGAAAGACCGCACCCTCGTCATCTCGCCAAACTGGATCGGCGACGCCGTGATGGCCCAGCCACTGCTGCGCCTGCTCAAGCAGGCCCATCCGGAGCGCGCCATCGACGTGCTGGCGCCGCCGCAGGTGGTGCCCGTGTGGCGCCGCATCCAGGAAGCGGACGACATCCTGGTGACGCCTTTCCGCCACCGCGCGCTGCAGCTGGGCGAACGCTGGCGCTATGCGCGGATACTGAAGGAGCGCGGCTACAGCGACGCCTACGTGCTGCCCAATACCCTGAAATACGCGCTGATCCCGTGGCTGGCGCGCATCCCGCGCCGCGTGGGCTACAAGGGCGAGATGCGCTACGGGATGGTCAACGTCATGCACCACGACGACAAGCCGCGCCGCTCGATGGTGCCGTTCTATGCGGCCCTCGCGCGCGAGCCCGAGGTGCCGCTGCCGGGCAAGCTGGCGCGGCCCTACCTCGTCGTCGGCGGGGAAGAAACGGAACAGGTCGGCAAGCGTCTCGGTGTCGACCTCACGCGTCCGCTCGTCGCGTTCGCGCCCGGTGCCGAATTCGGCATCGCCAAGCGCTGGCCGCCTGCCTACTACGGGCTGCTCGCCACGAAGGTCGTCGATGCCGTGCCGGGCGTGCAGGTGCTGCTGCTCGGTTCGCCGAACGACCGCGAGACGTGCTCCCAGGTCCAGCAGCATGCCGGCGCGGCCGGGGCCGCGGTGCGCAACCTGGCTGGCCAGACGTCGCTCGACGAGGCCATCGCGCTGCTGGCGCAGGCGAGCGCCGTCGTCTCCAACGATTCCGGCCTGCTGCACATCGCGTCGGCGCTGAACCGGCCGGTGGTCGCCTTGTACGGCTCGACGGACCCGGACTACGCGCCGCCGCTGTCGGAAGTGGCGCGGACGGTGTCGCTGCGCCTGGAATGCTCGCCATGCCGCAAGCGCGAGTGCCCGCTCGGGCATCACGATTGCATGAACAAGATGAGCGTGGAACGGGTGTGGAGCGAGCTGGTGCCGATCCTCATGCCAACCGTAGGATGGGCACCCCGTGCCCACGCGTGACGCCGGCGTCACGTTGACTTCCGCGTGGGCTCGGTGAGCCCACCCTACCTGTCTCTCAGGCTTTCACATACGGCGTCAGCGAGCCTGCACACCACCTCATGCCGCTTGCGCGCCTCCGACCGCTTCTTCGACGGGATGCTGTCCAGGTCCGGCGCCGCCACCGGCGCGCAGTCGAGTTCCCAGTCGCCATCAAGCCGCTTGCGGGCGCCCAGTTCTTCCCACAGCTGGTCATAGTCGGCCAGCACGCGGCCGTGGCGGATCGCCTTGTAGATCACGCGGTTGCGGTTCGATACCATCAGCATCCGTTCGCACCCGTAGTCGTGGCCCAGCTGGCGCACGAGCGTCGCCATCAGCTGCTTCGGGCGGATGCCGTGCAGTTCGCGCGTGGCCGTGCGGATCGCCTCGCGTGCATCTTCCGTCTTGCCGCCCTGGATGCAGCCGATGCTGACGGCCGGGCGGCCGTCGCGCGGCGCCACCGTGAACGCCACCGTATATAAAGCCGTGCCGTCCTGGGTCAGTTGCAGCACCAGTTCGCCCTCGCGGTCGAACATGTTCACGGTGCGCAGCTGGATCTGGTAGGGCAGGCCGCTCTTGCCCGCCGCTTCGGCCAGCACGACGGGGCCCAGGCTGGCGCGCGCCAGCACCTGGCCCAGGCCGCGCCGGAACATGAAGTCGTAGTGCGCCCGGATCGCGTCCAGGCGGGCCCCGGCATCCAGCGCGTGGCTGATGTACGGGCGGTAGACCTTGTACAGGAAGCGCGGGCAGTTGCGCACGTAGTCCGAGAATGCCGGATGCGCGTTGAGCAGGTGCAGCCATTGCGGCGTCTGGCGCGGGTGCAGCGCGGCGCGCATCCAGATCTTGGCGTATTCGCGGGTGGACTTGAAGCCCGCCAGGTGCGGCGGCACGGCCGAGCGCAGCGTGACGGAGGGGACGGCGGACGCGATCAGCCGCTCGGCCCAGCCCTGTTCTTCACGGTAGAGTTTCATGCCGGCCGTCCAGCGGCGGCGAGGCGGGAAAGCGGGCGGTAGCCTGCATACATACCGGGCACCGCGGGTAGCGGCCGGCGAAGGAAGTCGGACATGTCAGTCACACCTTGATTGCGTAAAGTAACGCTAAGTAACGTAGTGTAACTAAAGAAATTCCCCCGGTAAATACACTTTGATCAGATTAATGTAGCGGTAACACAGCCGCACGCGGATGCGCGCGGCTGTGTGTCATCCAGCGTGGATCAGCTGGCGTAATGCGCGTCGTCCACCCGTTTTGCCACGAGCTCGCGCTCGCGCAGGTAGCGGGCCAGCGCATCGTCGAACGAGGGCAGCAGCAGGCCCCGTTCGCTGCTCATCGCGCTGTTGCGCGGACGGGCCGCGCGCAGGCCGAGTTCACCGGTCGTGCGCTCTTCCAGCCGGCTGTCGTCGACGCCGGCCGCCGCGCACGCCTGGCGTGCCAGGTCGGCCCAGCTCATCGCGGCGCCGTTGGTCAGGTGCCAGAGGCCGCATTCGCGGTCGATCAGCAGGTCGAGGCAGGTGTTCACCAGGTCCGGCACGTACGTCGGCGACACGACCTGGTCTCGTGCGGCCGCGAACGGCCGGCCCGCGTCGAGCGCGTCGAGGGCCTGCGTCACGAAGTTGTGCTCGTCCCACGGACCGAAGAACGCGCTCGTGCGGATGACGAGGGCCTGCGGGTCGGAATCGAGCACGCGCCGTTCCGCGTCCGCCTTGCTGCGGCCGTACACGCCCAGCGGCGCCACCTTGTCGGATTCCACGTACGGGCGATCGAGCGTGCCGTCGAACACGAGGTCGCTGGAGAAGGTCATGAAGCGCAGCGCGTGGCGGATGGCGGCCAGCGCCAGCACGGTCGGGCCGTGCGTGTTCTCGCGCATGCAGCGGTCGATGTCGCCCTCGGCATCGTCCACGCGCACGTAGCCGCCCGCGTTGATGATGGCCCACGGCTTGAAGCGCACGATCGCCGCCTCGACGGAGGCCGGGTCGGCGATGTCCATCTCCTGGCGCGTGAGCACGTGGTACGCGAGGTTGCGCCGCTCGCAGATGCGGGCGAAGGCGCGGCCCAGGGTGCCCGTCGCGCCCGTGATCAGGATCGGCTGCGGGAACGTGGAGCGGAACGCGCCGCGTTCGGCGATGTCGGCGACGGCCGTGCGGGTTGCCACCGGCTTCGCGAGGAAGCGCCCCGGACGGCGCCACCAGCCCTGGCCCTGCAGCACCGGGTGCGACAGGGGCCGGCCGCTGGCCAGTTCGCGCATCAGGGTGGCGACCGCGGTCGGGCGCGGCTGCGGGCCGCGCACGTCGAACGGGCCGGACTCATAATAGCCGCGGCATTCGGTGACGAGGCAGTTCCAGTCGAACGAGCCGAGCAGGGCCCATACGGTGACGGCGCGGATGTCGGCGCCGCTCTGCTGGACCTTCTTTGCGGCGTTCCAGATCTCTACGAGCCAGCGCAATTGATCTTCGCGGTTGGCGTCGATGTGCGCCTCGGTGACGGCGACCGGCAGGCCGTAGCGGTCCCACGTTTCCTGCAGCAGCGGGCCGATGCCGGGCGTCGGCGTGGCCAGCACGCGCGGGCATTCGATGTCGGCGTGCGGGACGCCGCGGTAATTGGTGCGGTGGCTTTCCGGATAGCGCTCGACGCGATGGTCGAGCCAGCGCTCGCTCGTGATGTAGTAGTTGACGCCGATGATGTCCGGCGGGCAGGTATTGTCCTTGAACCACAGGAGCTCGTCGGCGCCGGCGCCGTTCTCGAGCAGGTAGTCCCACAGCGCGTGGCCGGGGTCGATCTTCCCGCACAACATGTCCCACGCCAGCCAGCGGCGTTCGTTGAAGAAATTCGCGATCTCCGCCATCTCGGGCGTGCCGTAGGTGCGCGACAAATCGTCGGTCTGGACGAGCTTCGCGTTCGGGTTCACGGCGCGGATCGCGCGCATCGACAGCACGACGGCGCGGCACTGGTTGATGAGGGCGCGGATGAAACCCTGTTCGCTCGTGTCGTGCGGATACCAGACACCGTTGAGGCCGGAGAAGCGCGCGGTGGTGCAGGGTTCGTTGACGGGCGTCCAGTACTCGACCCAGGGATAACGGCGCGCGACGGCGCCGGCATATTCCGCCAGTTTCTCGGCGAAGTCGGGGGACACGAGGCTCGTGTGGCGCGGACCGCTGCCGTGGTGGACGAGGCCGACGATGGGCGTCACGCCCAGTTGCTGCAGCACGGGCAGGCGTTCGTCGGACCACGACCAGTCGGCCGAGTCGATGCCGTCGGGAGCGGTCCGTTCCCACAGCACGGGGTAGCGGATGGCGCGGATGCCGAGCGAAGCGAACCGCTCCAGGTCCTGAAGCCGTTCGGCATGTCCGTTGCGTTCCATTTGGGAGAAGTACTGATCGCGTACGCGGTTGACGGTGCATTCGAGGCCGCCCCAGAGCTGGAGTGGCGAGCTTGCTGGCTGGATATGGTTGTTGAGATTCATGTGCATGTCCTGCTGTTGATCCAAGACGTAAGCCTAGACGCCGAAGCCGGCTTCTTGTGTGGGATGGCGAACATATAGGCCAGATTTAGGACAAGTCCTACGTACTATCGGTCTTTGCTATGACGCTCGTCTTGACATGCCGACCGTGCACCGACACGATGCGAACAGGAGGGCACACGATGTACATGGTCTACTGGACGATCGAAGAAGATGGGCACCACGCCCCGCACGCGCAGCCGTTCGGCACGAGCGCGATGGTCGAGGCGATGCGCTTCATGGAAGACCTGCGGCGGCGCCAGCGCGAAGGCGAGCGCATCCGCTTCGTGACGATGTGTTCCGAGCACCCGGACGTCGTCGGGCATCCCGGTGTGGACGTGACGGGGCCGGAGTACGACTGGAAGAAGAGAAGACGGTGATTTCGACGGCCTGGCGCACGAATCGAACATCCTGTCGCATTGCCGCCCGGCCCGCCGATCCCTTTCGCTACAGTCCCGCTATCGGACATGACGAAAGGACGGCACGATGCAAAGCGAACGACGACGCGCCATGGCCCTGTTGCTGGGGCTGCCGCTGCTGGGCGTATTCCGGGGCGCGCACGCGGCCGATGCCATTGCCGACGCGGCCGCCGGCTTCATGGCCGATCCGCGCGCCGTCGGCCTGTCGGTCGGCGTCATCCGGGCCGGGACGGCATCTACCCGCCACTACGGCCGTCCGCTCCCCGACGACCGCACGCTGTATCCGATCGCCTCGCTGACCAAGACCTTCACGGGCACGCTGCTCGCGCAGGCGCAGGTCGACGGCAGGCTCGCCCTGGACGACGACATCCGCCGCCACCTGGACGGCGACTACCCGAACCTGGCGTTCGAGGGCCAGGCTATCCGCATCCATCACCTGGTCAACCACGTGTCCGGCCTGCCTCGCCTGCTGCCGGACATGCCGGACGGCCCGGGGGATATCCCGTATCCGCAGCGGCTGCGCGCCCACGTCGCCGGCCTGACCCGTGCCGACTTCTACGCCGCACTGCACCGGGTGAAGTTGACCGCGCCGCCGGGCACCCGCTTCAGCTATTCGAACGCGGCGGCGCAGCTGGCCGGCTACATCCTGGAGCGGGTGTATGGCGCGCCGTTCGAGACGCTGGTGCGCACGCGCATCGCCGCGCCGCTGGGCATGCGCGACACCTGCATCACGTTGACGGCGGGGCAGCGGGTCCGGCTGGCCACCGGCTACGAAGGGGGCGCCGCGCAGCCGGATTTTCCGGACCAGATGCAGGCCGCCGGCGCACTTAAGTCGACGCTGGCGGACATGCTCGCCTATGCCCGCTGGCACCTGGCGGAACAGGATCCGGCCGTGTGGCTGGCGCACCAGCCGACGGACCGCGCCGGCGACTACACGGCCGGCCTGAACTGGCAGATCCAGCGGCCGGGCGGACGCCGGCTGCTGTTCCAGGACGGCACGCTGCCCGGTTACGCCAGCCTGCTCGTCCTCTATCCGGACAACGGCATGGCCATCGTCGTGCTGTCGAACGAAATCGACGCCGGCACGGTGGGGCGCCTGCGCACGCTCGTCAACGGCATCGCGCACGCGCTGGACGGGGCGGCGCCGGAAGTGCCCTGATTCAAGCCATCGTCTTGAGCACGTGCTTGAGCACCTTGCCGTTCGCCGCCGCCGGCAGCGCATCCATCATGACGATGCGTGCCGGCCGTTTATACGGCGCCAGCCGCTCGGCGGCCCATGCGCGCAGCTCGGCTTCCGATGGCGCGCGGCGCGGATCCGGCTGCACGAAGGCGACGATTTCCTCGTTGCCGTCGGCGACAGCGCGGCCCACGACGGCCGACTGCGTCACGCCCGGGTGCGCGTTCAGCACGGTCTCCACTTCCAGCGGATAGACGTTGAAGCCGGACCGGATGATCAATTCCTTCGTGCGGCCGACGATGAACAGCGCGCCGTCCGGGTCCCGGCGCGCCATGTCGCCCGTGTTCAGCCAGCCGCCGGGACGCAGCGCCGCGGCCGTCGCCTCCGGATTGCGGTAATAGCCGCGCATCAGGTTCGGCCCGCGCATCCACAGTTCGCCCGCCGTGCCGTCGGCCACGTCCTGCCTGTCGTTGTCCACGACGCGCACCTCCACGCCGGGAATCGGCAGGCCGACGGACGTGTCGGACCGCGGCGCGTCCAGCCGGGTCTGGCTGACCGTGGGCGCCGCCTCGGACAGGCCATAGCCGTTGTGCAGCGGCACGCCCAGCAGGCGCTCGACGGCAGCCTTCAGCGCCGGGTCGAGCGGCGAACCGCCGGCGTAGGCGAAGCGCAGGCGGTTCGGCAGCGGGGCGCTGTCGCCGAGATGCTCCAGCAGCCGCGCATACATCGCGGGCACGCCCTGCACGATGGACAGGCCGTCGTCGCGGATGGCCGCCAGCATGCCTTCGGGCGTGAAGCGGGGCGTCAGGTGCAGGCAGGCGCCCGCGCTGAGCGTGCCCAGCATCACCGACGTCAGGCCGTACACGTGCGAGATCGGCAGCACGCCCCAGGCCCTGTCGCCCGGCGTGAGCCCGCGCAGCCGGCTGGACACGGCGGCCACGAACAGCAGGCTGCGGTGGCTCAGCATCACGCCCTTCGGCGTGCCCGTGGTGCCCGTCGTGTAGAGCAGGGCGGCGACGTCCGCATCCGGTTCGGGCGTGCAGGCCTCGTCCAGCGGGCCGACCATCAGGCCGTCGTCGAACGACGCCCCCGCGCGGGCCGCATGCGCCTCGGCTTCCGGCGACACGGCCGCCGTGTACACCGCGAGGCGCGCGCTGGAGTGCATCCGGATCGCGTCCAGCTCGGGCGCGGTCAGGCGCGGGTTGACGTTGACGATCCATGCGCCCACGGCCGCCGCGGCGAAGATGAGCGCGATCTGGTCCGCGCAGTTCTCGCTGGCCAGCAGCACGCGGTCGCCGGGACGCACGCCGCGCGCGCGCAGCTGGTCGGCGCGGCGGTCGACGAGGCCGGCCAGGTCGCGGTACGTGAGCGTGCGGCCGGCGTCGACGAGGGCGGGGGCGTCGGGCGTGCGGGCGGCTCCGGTGCGTGGAATGGCGTCGATGCGGTCGGGGAGCGAGGCCAGCAGGGAGTGAATGTCGATCATGGCCGTCTAATGCTTTGGGACGCATTCGCGCCCCTTGAGTTTCCAACGGTATATTATTTCAGAAATTCATCCGCACAGGAGGAGACATGGCAGAACCGATGGCACCCGCGGCCGGCAAGACGGTGATCCCGATTGCCGCCCAGGGCCCGAGCCGCCAGCGCAAGCGCGAAGCGCCGAAGGGCCGCCGCGTCGACCCGCAGGCGCTCGCCGACGTGCAGGCGGTGCTGGGCGATGCGCCCAGGCGGCGCGATCTGCTGATCGAACACCTGCATGCCATCCAGGACCGCTGGGGCGCCCTGTCCGCGGCGCACCTGGCCGCGCTGGCGCAGGAATTGAAGCTGGCGCAGTCCGAGGTCTACGAGGTGGCGTCTTTCTACCACCACTTCGACGTGCTGCGCGACGGCGAGGATCCGCCGCCGGCGCTCACCGTGCGCGTGTGCGCGGGCCTGTCGTGCGAACTGGCCGGTGCGCGCGACCTGCTGGACCGTTTGCCCGCGATCCTCGGCACGGAAGTGCGCGTGCTGGCCGCGCCCTGCATCGGCCGCTGCGACAGGGCGCCCGCCGCGCTCGTCGGCCAGCGGCCGGTCACGGCGGCGACACCGGAGGCGGTGCTGGCCGCCGTCACCGCGCGGGCCACGAAGGACGTCCATACGGGCCACATCGACTACGACGCCTACCGCGAGGGCGGCGGCTACCGCCTGCTGCGCGCCTGCACGGAAGGACGCTTCGATGCGGAGAGCGTGATCGTGACGCTGATTGCATCGCGCCTGCGCGGCCTGGGCGGGGCGGGTTTCGCGGCCGGGCGCAAGTGGCGTATCGTGAAGAACGAGCCGGGGCCGCGCCTCATGGCCGTCAACATCGACGAAGGCGAGCCGGGCACGTTCAAGGACCGCCACTATCTCGAACTCGACCCGCACCGTTTCCTGGAAGGTGCGCTCGTCGCCGCGTGGGCCGTCGGCATCGACACGATCTACCTGTACCTGCGCGACGAATACCACGGCCTGCGCGCCATGCTGGAGCGGGAACTCGACCGGCTGCGCGCCGATCCGCCCGTGCCGGACATGCCGGAGATCGTCCTGCGCCGTGGCGCCGGCGCGTACATCTGCGGCGAGGAATCCGCGATGATCGAGTCGATCGAGGGCAAGCGCGGCATGCCGCGCCTGCGGCCGCCGTACGTCGCGCAGGTCGGCCTGTTCGGCCGGCCCACGCTGGAACACAACCTGGAGACGCTGCACTGGGTGCGCGACATCGTCGAGCGCGGCGCGGAATGGTTCACGAACCAGGGCCGCCACGGCCGGCGCGGGCTGCGTTCGTTCTCCGTGTCGGGCCGGGTGCGCGAGCCGGGCGTGAAACTGGCGCCGGCCG
The DNA here is from genome assembly GCA_966212285.1 of Massilia kyonggiensis. Classification (GTDB taxonomy): domain Bacteria; phylum Pseudomonadota; class Gammaproteobacteria; order Burkholderiales; family Burkholderiaceae_D; genus Telluria; species Telluria kyonggiensis_A. The sequence continues at coordinate 200,149 of CBIHQW010000010.1, read as the reverse complement.
GCATCACGATGCAGGAACTCCTCGACGAATACTGCGGCGGCATGCAGGACGGGCACGCGTTCTACGCCTACCTGCCGGGCGGCGCGTCCGGCGGCATCCTGCCGGCGGCCATGGCCGACATCCCGCTCGACTTCGACACCCTGCAGCGCTACGGCTGCTTCATCGGTTCGGCCGCCGTCGTCGTGCTGTCCGACCGCGATACCGCGCGCGCCGCCGCGCTGAACACCTTGCGCTTCTTCCGCGACGAATCGTGCGGCCAGTGCACGCCGTGCCGCGCCGGCACCGCGAAGGCCGTCGCGCTGATGGAGCGTGAGGTCTGGGACACGGCCCTGCTGGCCGAGCTGTCGCAGGTGATGCGCGACGCGTCGATCTGCGGCCTCGGGCAGGCGGCGCCGAATCCGTTCGACTGCGTCGTCAAGTATTTTCCGCACGAGCTGGAGGCATCATGACCGTCACGTTCGAACTCGACGGCCGAACCGTCGAGGCCCGGCCTTTCGAGACGATCTTCGAGACCGCGGCGCGCGCCGGCATCGACCTGCCCCACCTGTGCCACAAGGATGGGCTGGAGCCGGCCGGTAACTGCCGCGCATGCGTCGTGGAAGTCGATGGGGAGCGTACGCTGGCGCCGTCGTGCTGCCGTTATCCGGCGCCCGGCATGAAGGTGCGCACGGACAGCGGCCGCGCCGTCGCCGCGCGCAGGATGGTGCTGGAGCTGCTGCTGTCCGACCTGCCGGACACGGCCCGCACGCGCGAGGACGAGGTCGCGCAGTGGGCCAATAAACTGGGCGTGGGCACGCCGCGCTTTCCCGCCACGCGCGCGGTGCCGCCCGCGGACGCGAGCCATGCGGCCATCGACGTGAACCTCGACGCCTGCATCCAGTGTACGCGCTGCGTGCGGGCCTGCCGCGACGAGCAGGTCAACGACGTGATCGGCCTCGCGGGCCGCGGAGAAAACGCGCGCATCGTGTTCGACCAGGGCGATCCGATGGGCGCCTCGACGTGCGTGGCCTGCGGCGAATGCGTGCAGGCGTGTCCGACCGGGGCACTGGCGCCGGCGCGCGGTGCCGCGCTCGTCGTGCCGGATAAACAGGTCGATTCCGTGTGTCCGTATTGCGGCGTGGGCTGCCAGCTGACGTACCACGTGAAGGACAACCGCATCGTGCGCGTCGACGGCCGCGACGGTCCCGCGAACCACGGCCGCCTGTGCGTGAAGGGCCGCTACGGCTACGACTACGCGCACCATCCGCAGCGCCTCACCAGGCCGCTGATCCGGCGCGAAGGGATCCCGAAGAACGGCGAATTCACGATGGACCCGGCGCGCGTGCTGGACGTGTTCCGCGAGGCGACGTGGGAAGAGGCGCTGGACGTTGCCGGCGGCGGCCTCGCGCGCATCCGCGCCGCGCACGGCGGGCGCGCGCTGGCCGGCTTCGGCTCGGCCAAGGGCAGCAACGAGGAGGCCTACCTGTTCCAGAAGCTCGTGCGCACGGGCTTCGGCAGCAACAACGTCGACCATTGCACGCGGCTGTGCCACGCGTCGTCCGTCGCCGCGCTGCTGGAGGGAATCGGCTCGGGCGCCGTGTCGAACCCCGTGATGGACGTGACGCGGGCCGAGGTCGTGATCGTCATCGGCGCCAACCCGACCGTCAACCATCCGGTCGCCGCCACGTGGATGAAGAACGCGGCGCGCACGGGCGTGAAACTGATCGTCGCGGACCCGCGCCGCTCCGATCTCGCGCGCCACGCGCACCGCTTCCTGCAGTTCAAGCCCGACACGGACGTGGCGCTGCTGAACGCGATGATGCACACGATCGTGGAAGAGGGCCTCGTCGATCCGGCCTTCATCGCCGACCGTACGAGCGGCTACGACGCGCTGGCCGCGAACGTGGCGCACTACAGCCCGGACGCGATGGCGCCCATCTGCGGCATCGACGCGGAGACGATCCGCTACGTGGCGCGGCTGTACGCGACGTCGAAGGGGTCGATGATCCTGTGGGGCATGGGCATCTCGCAGCACGTGCACGGCACGGACAATGCGCGCTGCCTGATCGCGCTGGCGCTGATGACGGGCCAGATCGGCCGTCCCGGCACGGGCCTGCATCCGCTGCGCGGCCAGAACAACGTGCAGGGCGCGTCGGACGCGGGCCTCATCCCGATGATGTATCCGGATTACCGCCGCGTCGACGATGCGGCGGCGCAGGCGACCTTCGAGGCCGCATGGGGACGGAAACTGGACGCCCGGCCCGGCCTGACCGTCGTCGAGATCATGGACGACATCCTCGCCGGCGACAAGGAGGAGAAAATTCGGGGGATGTACATCATGGGCGAGAACCCGGCCATGTCCGACCCGGATGCGAACCATGCGCGGGCAGCGCTGGCCGCGCTGGAGCACCTCGTCGTGCAGGACATCTTCCTCACGGAGACGGCCTACCTGGCCGACGTGATCCTGCCCGCGTCCGCGTTCGCCGAAAAGACGGGCACCTTCACGAACACGGACCGCGTCGTGCAGCTGGGCCGCCAGGCGCTGGACCCGCCGGGCGACGCGCGCCAGGACCTGTGGATCATCCAGCAGATGGCGCGCCGCCTCGGCCTGGACTGGGATGACGCGGGGCCCGCCGCCGTGTTCGACGAGATGCGGCACCTCATGCCCAGCATCGCCGGCATCACGTGGGACCGCCTGGAGCGCGACGGTGCCGTCACGTACCCGTGCCGCGCGCCGGGCGATCCGGGCGAGCCCGTCGTCTTTACGCGGACCTTCCCGCGCGAAGGGGGCCGCGCGCGCTTCGTCCCGGCCGACATCATCCCGGCCGACGAGCGGCCCGACACCGAGTACCCCGTCGTGCTGATTACGGGGCGCCAGCTCGAGCACTGGCACACGGGCAGCATGACGCGCCGCGCCGGCGTGCTGGACGCGCTGGAGCCGGACCCTGTCGCGCTCGTGCACCCGCTCGACCTCGAGGCGCTCGGGGGCCGGCCGGGCGACGTGATCACGATCGCGTCGCGCCGCGGCGAGGTCGCGCTGTATGCACGGGCCGACGACGGCACGCCGCGCGGCGCCGTGTTCGTCCCGTTCTGTTATTACGAGGCGGCCATCAACCGGCTGACGAATGCGGCGCTCGACCCGTACGGCAAGATCCCGGAATTCAAGTATTGCGCCGTGCGCGTGCGGCTGGGCGGCGAGGTCGCACGCCAGGGTTCCTACGGTGGCGGCCAGATTTTGGGGGACGTGGCAGAATTGCAGGCATGACATCTTTTTATCGCCCACAGCTATCGCAGGCCAGTGCCGGCCTCACGCATCCCGTGACGGCCATCGACGAGCGCGGGCGCCGCGAGACGCTCCACATCCCGGCCGAGCGCCCGTTGACGGTCTACGTGGACAAGCGCGAGCTCGTCACGCTGATGACGCTGGGCGCGGCGCCGGAAGCGCTGACGCTGGGCTACCTGCGCAACCAGCGCCTCGTGCGGTCGCTGGAAGACATCGTGTCGGTGCAGGTCGACTGGTCCGTCGATGCCGTGGCCGTCGTCACGCGCGGCGGCATCCAGGACGTCGAGGCGCGCACGGCGAAGAAGGTCGTCACGACGGGCTGCGGGCAGGGTTCCGTGTTCGGCGGGCTGATGGACGAGGTCGACCGCATCGTGCTGCCGCCGGATGCGCGCCTGCGCCAGTCCGTCGTGCACCGCATCGTCGAGACGGTGCGCACCCAGCAGTCCGTGTACAAGCAGGCCGGTTCCGTGCACGGCTGCGCGCTGTTCACGAACGACGGCGACCTGCTGTGGTTCGTGGAGGACGTCGGCCGCCACAACGCCGTCGACGCCATCGCGGGCCTGATGTGGCTGGAGGGCATGGAGGGCGCCGACAAGGTGTTCTACACGACCGGACGGCTGACGTCCGAAATGGTCATCAAGGGGGCGCAGATGGGCATCCCGTTCCTGCTGTCGCGCTCCGGCACGACGCAGATGGGCCATGGGGTGGCGGAGCAGGTCGGCATGTCGCTGCTGGCCCGCTGCAGCGGCCATCATTTCCTGCTGCTGTCCGGAGAAGAGCGCCTCGTGTTCGAGCCGGACTGGCTGGCCGCGCTGGAGACGGCCCGCACGCTGCGAACGGCATGAATGACATTGCCGACGCCGTCGCGCGCGCGTTCGCGTTGCTGTTCACCGGCGATCCGGACCTGTGGCGCATCGTCTGGGTGTCGCTCAAGACGAGCATCGTCGGCCTGCTGCTGGCCACGCCGCCCGCCATCCTGATCGGCTACGTCGTCGCCATGCGGAAGTTCCGTGGGCGGCGCATCGTGATCTGGCTCGCGCAGGCGGCGCTGTCGCTGCCGACCGTGCTGATCGGTCTCCTGCTGTACCTGCTGCTGTCGCGCCACGGGCCGCTGGGTGGCCTGCAATGGCTGTTCTCGCAGCCCGGCATCGTGTTCGGCCAGTGCGTCGTCGCGCTGCCCGTGCTGCTCGCCTTTACGCTGGCGGCCGTGCAGGGGCTCGATCCGCGCTATGCCGAGACCGCGATCGCGCTGGGCGCGTCGCCCATGCAGGTGATGGTGCGCGTGCTGTACGAGGCGCGCTTCGGCGTGATGGCGGCCGTGCTGTCCGGCTTCGGCCGCGTGATCTCGGAAGTCGGCTGCGCGCTGATGGTGGGCGGGAACATCGAAGGCGAGACGCGCACGATCACGACCGCGATCGCGCTGGAGACGAGCAAGGGCGAGTTCGCCCAGGGCATCGCGCTCGGCATCGTGCTCGTGTCGATCGCCCTGTTGATGAACGGCGCGCTGATGCTGCTGCAGGGCGATGCCCACACGATCCGGGAGCGCGCATGAGCATCAGCATCCATTCGCGGATTTCGGCGGCCGTCTACGAAAACGAAAACGTGAAACAACGCGACGAGCGCCGCAAGGCCCTGCTGGGCGTGCGCGGCCTGCGCAAGCGCCACGGCGACCGGCTGCTGTTCGACATCGACCGGCTCGAGATCGCCACGCACAGCGCCTACGTGCTGACGGGGATGAACGGCGCGGGCAAAAGCACCTTGCTGCGCGTGCTGGGCGGCCTGGAGCGGGCCGAGATCGACAGCCTGCGCTTCGCCGGCGAGGACGTCCTGCGCGTGCACCCGTTCCCGCGCGCGCTGCGCCGGGCGATCGTCTACGTGCACCAGCACCCGATCCTGTTCTCGACGAGCGTCGCCGACAACATCGGCTACGGCCTCGTCGTGCGCGGCGAACAGCCCGCGGCCGTGCGGCCCGTCGTGGAAGAGGCGATGGCATGGGCCGGCGTGGCGCACCTGCGTGACACGGACCCGACGAGGCTGTCGGGCGGCGAAAAGCAGCGCGTGGCGCTCGCGCGTGCGAAGGTGCTGGCGCCGCGCCTGCTGCTGCTGGACGAGCCGACGGCCAACCTGGACGGCGCCGCGCGCGAACAGGTGATCGCCCTGATCCCGACCATGATCGAAGCGGGGAGCAGCGTCATCATCGCCTGCCACGACCGCGACCTGATCAACCTGCCCGGCGTGCAGCGGCTGAAGCTGCGCGACGGCCATCTCGAATATCGCTAGGAGTATCCATGCAACGCCGTTCCATCCTCGGTTTCATCGCCTGTCTGACCGTCGCGGCGCCGTTCGCGCAGGCGCAGTCCGATAAAGTGCTGCGCCTCTCGACCACCACGAGTACCGAGAACTCGGGCCTGCTGGGCTACCTGCTGCCCGCGTTCGAAGCGAAGACGGGCATCAAGGTCAACGTGATCTCGGTCGGTACCGGCAAGGCGCTGGAGCTGGGCAAGAACGGCGACGTCGACGTGACCCTCGTGCACGCGCGGGCGCTGGAAGACAAATTCGTGGCCGAGGGCTGGGGCATCGATCGCCACGACGTCATGTACAACGATTTTATTGTCGCAGGGCCGACGGCCGACCCGGCCGGCGTAAAGGGCAGCCGCGACGTCATCGCGGCCTTTAAAAAGATCGCGGCGGCCAACGTGAAATTCATCTCGCGCGGCGACAATTCCGGCACGGACGTGATGGAGAAGGGCTACTGGCAGCAGGCGGGCACGAAGCCTGCGGGCAGCAACTACGTCAACGCCGGCCTGGGCATGGGCGAGGTGCTGAACATGGCGGCCGAGATGGGCGCGTACACGCTGACGGACCGCGCGACGTATGGCGCCTATAAAGCCAGGACGGGGCTGGCCATCCTCGTCGAGGGCGACAAGCGCATGTTCAATCCGTACGGGATCATCGCCGTCAATCCGGCGAAGCACAAGGGGATCAACTACAAGGGCGCGAAGGCGCTGATCGAGTGGATCACGTCGGCGGAAGGGCAGGCGAAGATCGCGTCATTCAAGCCGGCCGGCGGGCAGTTGTTTTTCCCGTCGGCGCAATAACGCTATTTCTTGCGGCGGGTATCGACGGCGATCCAGTTGGTCTCCCAACGCCGCCCGCCATCCTCCGAATAGGCCTGCTCGAAGCGCCACTGGCCGGCGCCCATCGGCACGATCAGGAAGCGCACCAGCACCGCGCGCCCGTCCACGGTGTCCTTGCCGTAAAAGGTGCCCTGGCCATTCTTGAAGGAACCCTGCATCGGGTCGGTCATCAACCCGTTGGCGAGGTTTGCGAAATGCAGGGTCCATTGCCCGGTCGCAGGCTGGTACAGGCGCAGCGACACGCCCGCGATCCGGCCGCTGCTGCCGCGCACATCCAGTTCGACGAGGTTGGCCTGCCCGCCCATCACTGCCTTGACGAGCGACGTGCCCGTGTACTCGACCCAGTCGGTCTTGCCGCTGAGCGGTTCGCGCAGGCGTTTCAGTTGCGTATCCCAGGCGCCGATCTCCCAGTCGAAATCGTGTCGGCCGTCATGCGGCCCCGCCGCGCTCGGCTGCGAGAACGCCAGGACTGCAGAGATCAGGAGCGCAACGGATAGTGGTTTCATGGTCGGTGCCGGCCTGAAAAATAGAAGGCCGCACGAAGCGGCCTTTGTTACAGGTGAATACCGGTTCACGCCAACGCGTGCATCACCGCGTCGACCGGAATCGCCTTTACCCAATCCCGCCTCTGATCCGCCGTGATGACGGTGGAATTGGCCTTGTCGACCGGTGCCCATTCCGGCGTCTTCTGGCGCATCAGCGCGACGACCGGCACGCCGACGGCGTTCGCCAGGTGCATCACGGCCGTTTCCACGGACACGATCAGGTCGCACTGCGCCAGCATTGCGGGCAGCTGGAAGAAATTCTCGTTGGCGCTGAACAGTTCCGTGCGGTCGAGCTGGCGGCGTGCCAGCATGGCCTTCACGTTGTCCACTTCCTGCGGCACCGCGTTGACGATGAAGCAGGCGTCGCGCCATTCCGGCTGCGCGCGCATCGTCGTGATCAGTTCGGCCACGCGTTCGACGGGCCAGCAGCGCTTGCGGGTCTTGGCGAACGGGTTGATGAACACGAGCTTGCCCTGGCGGCCTTCGAAACCCCACTCGCGCAGGCGCGCCTTCGCGCCGTCGACGAACTGCCCGGGGATATGCACGAACGGGATGCGCCCGGTCGGCGGAATGTCCACGCCGGCCAGCTGGCGGAACCATTCCGCGTGCACGTCGCTGATGTGCGGCGCGCTCGTGCGGTCGGGCATGTCCGGGTCGAGGCTGGCGTCCAGCTTGCGGTAGCTGAACCAGTGGAGCAGGCCCTGCAGGCCGTGCGGCTTTTTCAGGCCGAACACGAAGCCGTCCGGGCTGATCTCGCGCGCGAGGTCGGCGTAGAAGTGGGGACGCAGCGTGCCCAGCGAGACGACGATCGGATAGTGTTCCTGTTGCGCTTCGCGGATGGACGCCTGGAACAGGTCCGGCGAATAGTTCTGCTTGTAGACCTTTTCGATGAAGTCGCAGGCGTCGAGCCAGTCGTACAGGACGTTCTTTTTCAGGTGCGGCCACTGCGAGGCGTCGCTCGTGCGGCGCACTTCATCCACCCACAGGTGCAGTTTCAGGTGCGGGTAGGCGCGCGCGAACGCCTGGAAGCAGTTCTGCAAATAGGTATAGTCGCCCAACGCCAGGTGGGCGATGAACAGGATTTTGTCCGATTTCTTCAGCAGATCGGAAGGAATGAGAGGTACGTTCATTGTCTCTTACGGGTCGCCTGCCAGTTGTTGTCCGACGCCGCCAGCGGTGTATCAGGGTCTGCGAATCAGCAGCGCTAACCGGTCGGCTGGCTGCGCATCTGCGTGGTGGGGATGCACACTACCGCCAACTCTAGAAATCTTCAACAAATTGTCTCGAATTGTAGTCCAAACCGGGACATTGCGTTGCCCCTGGCCATATTTTTAGACGCATTGTCCTGTGCGAGCAACATGAACTGAACAGGATGACAAATCCTTGTCCTGGAGACGGCGAAACTGGCGTATTAAATTAACATCGGCCCCGCCGTGCCGTCGGCACGAAGGGGCTTGATTCTACGCCATGCGGACTCGCGCTGGAGATTTAGAGAGACAACAGGCGCACGACGCCGCTCAGGCCGTGTGGTTGCCCGGCCGTCAACGGGCATAGCACGCTCAGGCGGGAGGCCGCCTCGCCGGCCGGGAAGGCGACGCGCAGCGGCCCGGGAGCGCCGGTGGTTTTTTCTGCCACTTTCCTGCCGTCGATGAAAACCTGGCATGGGCCCGTGACCTCGAGGAGTTCCAGCCTGCCGCCGTGCTTGCGCACGCGGGCGAAGGGCCGCACGTCGGTGGCGTACAGCATGTAGCCGGTCTGCTCGGCCGCTTTGGCGCGGGTGCCGGGCGTGATCCAGCCCCACGAATTCATGTCGGTGCCGGCGGGACGCAGGTTGGGATCGATCGGCGACGAACCCAGCGGCGACGAGCGCCAGCCATCGAGGATCTGCACGGGCGCCGACGTGGCCTGGTACGCCCACGGCCGGGCCGTGCGCACCTCGACGTCGAGCACGGCCGGTTTGAGACCGGGCGCGCTGGCGCCCAGCCTGAGGGTGCCCGCGCTGCCTTCGCGGGTCTGCACGATCACCTGGGCCAGTCCATTGAACAGGGCGCGCGTATTGCCCTTCTCGCTGCTGGTGTCGTTCGGGTTGCCGTTGCCCAGGCCGATGATGTCGCCGCCCGCGGCCTGGAACACGATCTGGTGCTGCGCCAGGGGCACGTGGCGGCCCTGCGCATCGAGTGCTTCGACCTGGATGGGCTGGGCGTCGAGGCCGTCGCCCAGCATGAACCGGCGGTCCGGGGTGAGCTTGAGCGCGACCGGCGCGCCGGTGGTCTCGACCTCGAACCGCCTGGCCACCTTGCCGCCGCGATAGCCCACGGCCGACAGCTTGCCGGGCGCATACGGCACCTGCCAGCGGTTCATCTCGTAGATGTCGCCTTTCTGGCGCCCTTGCGAGCGGCCGTTCAGGAACACTTCGACTTCATCCATGTTGTGGAACGCCATCACGGTGATGGGCTGGCCTTCCTTGCCGGCCCAGTTCCAGTGCGGCGCCAGCCGCAGCACCGGTTCCTTGCGCCACTGGGCCTGGTGCAGCCAGAAGGCGTCCTTCGCGAAGCCGCACAGGTCCATGATGCCGAAGAAGGAGGAATTCGATGGCCATTCGTGCGGCGTGGGCTCGCCGTGGTAGTCGAAGCCGGTCCACACGAACGCCCCGGCCACGAACGGCCGCTCGGCCACGGCTTTCCAGCCAATCCGGTGCGTCGAGCCCCAGGAGGACGCATCGTCGTCGTACCCGGCGAAGATGTGCTTGTCGGGGACGGTCACGTATTCGCCGCGCGTCTGGAAGGCCGACGTGTCTTCGGACGACGTCATCGGCACGGTCGGGAAGGCCTGGTGGAAGGCGTCGTAGGCCTGGTACTGGTAATTGAAACCGACGACGTCGACGGCCTGCGCCGCGTTGGCGGGCTCGAACTGGCCGGCGTTCATGGCGGCCGTGGTGGGACGCGACGTGTCGAGCGTGCGCACGGCGGCGACCATGCGGCGCACCATCTCGTAGCCCTGCTCGGTGCCCTGGACCGGTTCTTCGTTGAATACCGACCACAGGATGATGGACGGGTGGTTGCGGTGGCAGCGCACCAGCCACGCCAGCTCGTCGACGTGCTCCGGCGACGGGTTGAACACGCGGTTTTCGTCCATCACGAGGAAGCCCAGCTCGTCGCACAGCTCGTAGAAGCGCTTGTCCTGGGCATTGTGCGAACAGCGGATCGCATTGACGCCCAGTTCCTTGAGGCGGCGCATGCGGTAGTCGAGCAGGCCGTAAGGCACGGCCACGCCGACCCCCGCATGGTCCTGGTGGATGCACACGCCTTGCAGCTTGACGTGCGTGTCGTTGAGGAAGAAGCCTTGCCCGGGGTCGAAGCGCTGGGTGCGGAAGCCGCAGCGGGTGACGACTTCGTCGAGCAGCCTGCCGTCCTGCAGCACCCGGGTACGCACGCTGTACAGGTTGCGCTCTTCCAGGCTCCACAGCTTCGGCGCGGCCACGCGCATGCTGCCGGCGACGACCTGGCGCGCCAGCACGCCGACGTCGGCCGGGGCGCCGAAGCTGGCCACTGTCCTGCCGTCGGCGTCGACGAGGATGCTCTCGACCTGCACCCGCTGCGCGCTCTTGCGGATGTTGTACAAGGTCACTTCGAGCGGAATGGTCCACTGGCCATCGGCGAATACCGGATGGGCGAACACGCCGTCGGTGACGATGTGCACCTGCTCGCGCTTGACGAGCCACGTGTTGCGATAGATGCCGGCGCCTTCGTACCACCAGCCCTGCATGGTGTCGGCATCGGCGCGGACCACCAGCGAGTTGAGCGCGTCGCCGTAGGTGGCGAACGGGGTCAGGTCGATGTAGAGCGAGCTGTAGCCGCTCCACGTGTGCGCCACCTGCGTGCCGTTGAACCAGACGGTGGCGAGGGTCGCGATGCCGTCGAGCTGCAGTTCGATGTGCTTGCCGTGGTCGGCCTCGTCCAGGCGGATCAGCGTGCGGTACCAGCCGATGCCGCGCTTGCGGTAGCCCTGCGCCACGTTGGTGTTCTGGTCGGGCACCTGCGCGCTGGCGAAGTCGTGCGGCAGCGTGATGCTGTCCCATTCGGAATCGTCGAATCCGGGCGCGGCCGCGCCGCCGGCATTCCCGGCCTTGGCGTTGGCGTAGGTCCAGCCATGGCCGCGGATGACCGGGAACGCGATGTCGCCTTCATGGAAGCGCCAGCCCTTGTTGAGCGACACGATCGTGCGCCCGGGCGCGGGGCGCGCCTGGCTGGTTTGCGCGTACGCGGCGGACTGGCCGAAGACCGACGTGGTGGCGAGCGCGCCGGCGCTCTTGAGGAAGTTGCGTCTGTTAAGCATCCTGCAACACTATCAAGGGCGGGCGCGGCTGTCGACTATGGAAAAACCCGATGCCGCTTATGATTTTCGACAGCGTTACATCAGGATCACGTCGTACTGTTCCTGGTGATACCCGCGCTCCACCTGCAGCGAGATCTTCTTGCCGATGAAGTCGCCGAGCATGGCGAGATGCTGCGACTCTTCCTCGAGGAACAGGTCGATCACTTCCTGCGACGCGACGATGCGGAATTCGCGCGGGTTGAACTGCTTGGCCTCGCGCAGCAGTTCGCGCAGGATCTCGTAGCAGATCGTCCGGCTCGTCTTGACCTGGCCCTTGCCGCCGCAGGCGGGGCAGGGCTCGCACAGGATGTGGGCCAGCGATTCGCGCGTGCGCTTGCGTGTCATTTCGACGAGGCCCAGCGCCGAGAACCCGCTCACGGACACCTTCGTGCGGTCGCGCGACAGCGTCTTCTTGAGCTCCGCGAGCACGGCGTTGCGGTGCTCGTTGTTCTCCATGTCGATGAAGTCGAGGATGATGATGCCGCCCAGGTTGCGCAGCCGCAGCTGGCGCGCGATGGCGTGGGCCGCTTCCAGGTTCGTCTTGAAGATCGTGTCGGCGAAGTTGCGCCCGCCCACGAAGCCGCCCGTGTTGACGTCGATGGTCGTCATCGCCTCCGTCTGGTCGACGATCAGGTAGCCGCCGGACTTCAGGTCCACGCGCCGGCCCAGCGCGCGCAGGATCTCTTCCTCGACGCCGTACAGGTCGAACAGCGGGCGCTCGCCCGTGTAATGCTGCAGGCGCGACAGCACGCTGGGCGTGTAGACCTGGGCGAATTCGACCAGTTTCACATAGTTTTCGCGCGAGTCGACGAGGATCGCGGCCGTCTCGTCGTGCACGAAGTCGCGCAGCACGCGCTGGGCCAGGCTCAGGTCCTGGTACAGCAGGCTCGTCGCGGGACGCGTGCGCGCACCCGTCATGATCGCGCCCCACGTCTTGCGCAGGTAGTCGACGTCGGCGGCGAGGTCGGCGTCGGATGCATCCTCGGCCTGCGTGCGCACGATGTAGCCGCCTTTTTCGTCCGGCGGCAGCAGGCCCGCGAGGCGCGCGCGCAGGGCTTCGCGCTCGGATTCCTTCTCGATCTTTTGCGAGATGCCGATGTGTTTATCCTGCGGGAGGTAGACGAGCATCCGGCCCGCGATCGAGATCTGCGTGGACAGGCGCGCGCCCTTGGTGCCGATCGGGTCCTTGATCACTTGCACGGTCAGCACCTGGCCGTCGAACAGGATTTTTTCGATGGGGGTCGGCGGGGCGCTGCTGCTGCCATTGGCGCCGTCATGGGGCCGGGCTTCCCAGATGTCGGCCACGTGCAGGAACGCGGCGCGTTCGAGGCCGATGTCGATGAAGGCCGACTGCATGCCCGGCAGCACGCGCACGACCTTGCCGAGGTAGACGTTGCCCGCGAGGCCGCGGGTGAGCGTACGCTCGATGTGCAGTTCTTGTACGGCACCCTGTACCACCAGCGCGACCCGTGTTTCTTGCGGGTTGATATTGATCAGGATGTCTTCAGTCATGAGGCCGGTTTTAATTGTTGTCTGGGGTCACATCATACACGGTGTGACTACCTTACAACGCGCTGACGCCCGCTTTCTGCAGTAACTGCGCCGTCTCGAACACGGGCAAGCCCATGATGCCGGAATGGCTGCCTTCGATATGCTCGATGAACAGGGCGGCGAGGCCCTGGATGCCATAGGCGCCGGCCTTGTCGTAGGGTTCGGGCGTCGCGCAATACGCGCGGATCGCGTCCGGCGAAAGCTGCGCGAAGCGCACGTTCGACACCTGCGTCACCTGCTCGAACACGTCCGTGTAGTGCAGCGCGACCGACGTCAGCACCTGGTGCGTGCGGCCCGACAGGCGTTCCAGCATCGCATGCGCTTCCTTCGGGTCGGCCGGCTTGCCGAGGATTTCGCCGTCGATGGTGACGGTCGTGTCGGCCGACAGCACGGGACGCAGCGGCATGCGGCGCATGTGCAGCACGTTCCACGCGAACGCGCCTTTTTCGCGCGCCACGCGGGCCACGTAGTCCTGCGCGGGCTCGCCCGCGAACGTGTCTTCGCTGACGTCGATGCCGCGGGCGGGATCGGAGCGCAGGCTGAGGATGTCGAAATCGATGCCGACCTGGCGCAGCAGTTCGCGGCGGCGCGGGCTCTTGGAGGCGAGGTAGATTTTCTTGTCGGGCAGTTTCATCGGCTCATACCCGATGGTAAGGGTGGTTCTGGGTGATGGACCACGCACGATATAACTGCTCTGCCAGCATCACGCGCACGATACCGTGCGGCAGCGTCATGCTGGAGATGCGGATCAGACCGTCCGCGCGCGCCTTGAGTTCCGGATCGAGGCCGTCGGCCCCGCCGATCAGGAAGGCGACATCGCGCCCGTCCTGCTGCCAGGCCTCCAACGCCTGCGACAGGCCCACGCTGGTGAGGTCCTTGCCGCGCTCGTCGAGGGCGACGATGCGTACGCCTTTCGGCAGCACGGCCTCGATGCGCTCGCGTTCGAGCGCCATCGCGGTGGCCGCCGTCTTGCTGCCGGACCGTTCGACCGGTTTCACTTCCTTCAGCACGATGCGCAGCTCCGGCGGCATGCGTTTGACGTATTCCGCGAAGCCGGTCTCGATCCAGGCCGGCATCTTGTGGCCGACCGCGACGATGAACAACTGCATCGCAGTTTATTCTTCGGTTTTCTTGATGCGGCGGATGACTTTCTTGGCTGGTGCGGCGCCTTCCGCTGCAACCTTCGCCGCCTTCGCAGCCTTGGCGGCTTTCGCATCGGCGGCGGCCGTCTTCGACACGGCCACCTTCACGGTAGCACCCGTCGGGATCTTCTTGGCGGCAGGCTTCCTGGCGGCCGGCTTGGCGTCCGCTGCCTTCTTGGCCGCCGGCTTGCGCTCGCGCACCGGCTTGGCTTCTTCCTGTTCCTGGTTGGCGGCGAGGTGCTTCGACTTGCCCTTCGGCGCGGCCGCTTCCTGGCCCTCAAGCGTCGACTTGCGCTTGGCGGCGCCCAGTTTCACGGGCTTGTCGCCCCAGATTTCTTCCAGGCGGTAGTACTGGCGGATGGCCGGCTGCATGATGTGCACGATCATGTCGCCCAGGTCGACGAGGACCCATTCACCCGTGTCTTCGCCTTCCAGCCCGACCACGTCGCCGCCTGCTTCCTTGACCTTGTCGCGCACCGAGGCGGCCAGCGCCTTGGTCTGGCGATTCGACGTGCCCGACACGACCGCGATGCGGTCGAACAGGCTGGTCAGGTGCGTCGTGTCGAACAGAACGATGTCCTGGCCCTTGACGTCTTCGAGGGCGTCGACGACGAGCGTTTGCAGTTTCTTGATATCCATTAGTTTTTGTACAAGTTATGTTGTTGAATATAGTCTAGCACTTGCGGCGCAACGAGCGCGCTTATGTCAGTACGGGGTACAGCGTGCAGGGCAGCGCGCACCTGCGTGGCCGAGATGTCGATGGCCAGCGTGTGCGCCAGGCAGACCTTGCCCGCCGGGCTGGCGCGCACGTCGTCGAACGACGCGCGCCGCTGCGCCAGCTCAAGCGCCACGGCGGGCGGCAGCGCGGCGTCGTCGAGCCGGTAGCCGGGGCGGGCGGCGACGCCGAAATTGGCCAGCGCGAACAGGTCGCGCCAGTCGCGCCAGGTGTCCAGCTTCTGCAACTGGTCCGCGCCCATCACGAACACGATGGATGTATCCGGCCCCAGCTCGGCGCGCAGGCCGCGCAGGGTTTCGACCGTGTACGTGGCGCCATGGCGGTCGATTTCGCGGGTATCGATCGTCACGGGCGCGGCGCTCCCTGCGAACGCCAGCTCCAGCATGGCCACGCGGTCGGCATCGCCCGCTTCCAGGCCGCTCTTCTTTTGCCACGGCTGGCCGGCGGGCAGCACGCGCAATTCGTCCGGATGGAGCTGGCGCGCGAACAGCTCGGCCAGTGCGACGTGGCCGTAATGTACCGGGTCGAAACTGCCGCCCAGCAGAGCAACGCAGCGGGTCACGGGGCGAGCCAATCCCGGTGCGGCAGGAAGTCGGTGTACAGCTTTTCTTCCGGGCTGCCCGGCTCCGGGTGCCAGTCGTAGCGCCATTTGACGATCGGCGGCATCGACATCAGGATCGCCTCCGTCCGGCCGCCCGACTGCAGGCCGAACAGCGTGCCGCGGTCCCACACGAGGTTGAACTCGACGTAGCGCCCGCGCCGGTATGCCTGGAAATCGCGCTCGCGTTCGCCGTAGGGCTGGTCCTTGCGGCGTTGCAGGATCGGCAGGTAGGCATCGAGGAAGCCGTTGCCGACGTTCTGCACCATGGCATACGACTGCTCGAACCCGAGTTCGTTGAAGTCGTCGAAGAAGATGCCGCCGACGCCGCGCGCTTCCTTGCGGTGTTTTATATAGAAATACTCGTCGCACCAGCGCTTGAAGCGCGGATGCAGCCCGTCGCCGAACGGCGCCAGCGCGTCGTGGCAGACCTGGTGGAAGTGGCGCGCGTCCTCCTCGTTGCCGTAACAAGGCGTCAGGTCCATGCCGCCGCCGAACCACCAGACCGGATCCTTGCCCTCGGCCGTCGCTTCGAAAAAGCGCACGTTCATATGCACGGTGGGTGCGTACGGATTGTGCGGGTGCAGCACGAGCGACACGCCCATCGCTTCCCAGGCGCGGCCGGCGAGCTCCGGACGCGCGGCCATCGCCGACGGCGGCAGGCTGGCGCCGCGCACGTGCGAGAAATTCACGCCGCCCCGCTCGATCACATTCCCGCCTTCAACGAGGCGCGATACGCCGCCTCCGCCTTCGGCCCGTTCCCACGTGTCGCGCAAAAAGGTCTTGCCGTCGACGTCTTCCAGCGCTTGCACGATGCGCGCCTGGAGGTCGAGCAGCCAGGCCTTGACGGCGGCCGGATTAATTGTAGCCATGTGGAAATGTGAGAGAAAAAAAGCGAACGGGGATTGTACACTGATGAACTGCATCGTGACAGGCAACCGCCAACACCCTTTGCAACACCCCTCCGGCGCGAATAAAAATTCTGCGCAAATCTCTTCAATTTTCTGCATTTTTATAGCTTTCGTAGTTACGAATGCAAGAAACGCGTACGTATTGCTAATAGTCTAGGTCGAAAGAAACCGATTTCACGCCAGCTGCATAGCCGGTGTAGGAACGATATAAAACGATAACGACGGAGACCCTCATGGCACACACGATCCCCCCGCGGCCGCGACCTTGACGCGCCCACCTGTCCTCTCCCATCCCTAGACTTCATCGTGACGGCGCGTCCGCGGCCGTACCGACGGAGATGGTGCATTGCAGCAAACGACCGCCAACACGGTCCTACACTTTCTTGGAGTTCAAGCATGAAGAAGCAAACTCTTGCCCTCGCCTGCGCCGTGGCCGGCCTGGTGGCGGCCTGCGGCGGTGACAGCCCGTCCTCGCAATCGCCTTCCTTTGCGGCCATGGTCGGCAGCGCATCCGGCGGCGGCGCCGACGTCGCGGCGACCGGTACGCGCTGGCAGAGCGTGAAGTACGGCGGCAGCGGCTACGTGACCGGCCTGATCTTCCACCCGACCAGCCCGAACGTGCTGTACGCGCGTACCGACATGGGCGGCGTCTACCGCAGGGACACGGCCACCTCGGGCTGGACCCCGATCACGGACGGCTTCGGCGTCCGCGAAGAATTCTATAACGGGGCCGAAAGCGTGGCCCTGGATCCGACCGACGACAAGCGCGTGTACCTCGTCACCGGCATGTATGATTGGCAGGGCACCAATGCCCGCCTGTATATTTCCACCGACCGCGGCGACAACTGGACGCACGTCGACCTGCCGTTCCGCGCCGGTTCCAACGATCCGGGCCGCGCCATCGGCGAACGCCTGATGGTCGACCCGAACAAACCGTCCGTCCTGTACTACGGTTCGCGCACGTCGGGCCTGTGGAAGAGCACCGACTACGGCCAGACCTGGAACCAGGTGACTGCGCTGACGACGTTCCAGTACCCGGGCGACCAGATCGGCTCGCTGCCGGGCCGCACCTCGGGCGGCATCGAGAGCGTGCTGTTCGACACGTCGACGACGGGCTCGGGCTCGGCCACGCAGACCATCTACACGGCGGTGGCCCCGGATTACGCCGCCGCGGCCGGCCTGAGCGCCAACCTGTACAAGTCGACCGACGGCGGCGCGACCTGGACCGGCGTGACGACCCCCGTCACCGGCTACTACATCCCGCACATGGTCCGCGCCAAGGACGGCATCATCTACGTGGCGTTCACCCGCGACATGGGTCCGGGCGCCGGCGGTCCGGCCCGCCTGTACAAGTTCGACGGCACCAACTGGACGCTGCTGAAGAGCTACGATACGGAACAATGGGTGAACTTCGGCATGGGCGGCCTGTCGGTCTCCGGTTCCGGCGCGACCACGCGCATCGCGCTGGGTGTCTCGAACTCCTGGGGTAACTGGCAGGGCCAGCCGGTCGTGCAGGTGTCCGACGACGCCGGCCAGACCTGGCGCGAAATCGCGTCGATGACCCCGCACACCCCGTCCAACGTGGACTTCTCCGGCTGGGTGGACGACGTCGAGATCGACCCGAACAACCCCGACCACATCCTGCACGTGTTCGGCGGCGGCATCTGGGAAACGAAGACCGCCTCGGCGGCCACGCCCACCTGGAACCTGGACGTGACCAATCTCGAGGAAACCGCCACGATCAGCCTCGCGACCCCGCCCAAGGGCGCCAACTACTCGCTGCTGCGCAGCTCGGGCGACATCGGCATGCACGTGCAGACCGAGGTGCTGAAGAAGCCGACGCGCGGCCCGGTCGGCTGGTTCGGCAACGGTAACGCCGCCGACATGGCGTGGTCGAACCCGTCCTATATCGCCGCGGTCGGCACCGGCGGTTGGGGCGAGCAGACCCGCCGCGGCGGGTACTCGACCGATTCCGGCGTGACGTGGACGGCGTTCGCCAGCTATCACCCGGACGCGCTGGCCAACACCGGTGGCGAGGAAACCCTCGCCGTCACCAAGCCGGGCAACGCAGTCTGGTCACCGGCCGGTGCGCGTCCGGCCTATACGACCGATAACGGCGCGACCTGGACGTACACGAACCTGCCCGCCCTGCCCGCGGTGGGTATCGGCCGCGGCTACCGCGTCGTCGCCGACCGCAAGAACCCGAACAAGGTCTATGCCTTCAACTCGGGCGGCGCATGGTGGAACCAGTGGTCGGACACCTCGCATTTCTGGTACTCGAACGACGGCGGCCACACCTTCACGGAAAGCACGACGTTCGTGAACGCGGGCGCACGGGTGGCGAGCTTCCAGAACTCGTCGATCGCGGTCAATCCGAACGCCGAAGGCGACGTCTGGGTGGTCGACGGTTTCAGCATCCTGCACTCCACCGACTCGGGCGCGACCTGGACCAAGCTGGACGTGACGCAGCCGGACTGGGGCACCAACGAGACGTGGAGCTTCCCGCAGGTATATGGCGCGACCTCCATCGCCCTGGGCAAGGCGCCGGCCGGCGCGACGTACTCGTCGTCGATCTACATCGTCGGCATCATCAACAATGTGTGGGGCGTGTACCGCTCGGATGACGGTGCGAAGACCTGGCGCCGGATCAACGACGACAAGCACCAGTACGCCGGCCTCAGCAACCTGGCGGCCGACCAGACCGTACCCGGACGCGTGTATGCCGCCGGCGCGGGCCGCGGTGTCGTGTTCAGCTATTGATTATTTTTGGAGAGCACCATGAAATTCAAATCCATCCTTGCCGCCGCCGCCTTCCTGGCGGCCGGCAGCGCCGGCGCCACCGTCCTGAACTTCGACGGCCTGACCGAGATGATGTACGGCGACGGCTCCCCGCTGGCCGGCGGCATGACCTACAACGGCCTGAACCTGACCTACGTGGAATCGGGCTTCCAGGTGACGCTGAACGCGCCGGGTGCGGACGCGGGCGCCGCCCACGTCGGCGACAGCACGTTGGAACCGTCGACCTTCAACTGGCACGACGGCCTCGAGAACGGCAACGGCACGTTCGTCACCCTGACCCGCGTGGGCGGCGGCAAGTTCGACCTGAAGAGCTTCGACTACTTCATGGACGGGAGCGACGTGTCGGCCGACGGCGTGTCGGTCGGTTCGATCGCGGATTCGGGTACGTGGAGCACGCTGCTCACCGGCATCACCGAACTGCGCATCGGCTCGGGCTACTACAACCAGATCGACAACGTCGAAGTGGAAGCGGCTGGGCCGAGTGGTTCGGTGCCGCTGCCGGGGACGCTGGCGCTGATGGTGGGTGGCCTCGCGGCAGGGGGGCTGGCGCGTCGCCGGCGCAGCTGATCCTTCACATGTCACTCAAAAAACGGAGGCCGCGTGCCTCCGTTTTTTCATGGCGATGAACATCTGCGGACGTGCTTAGCGGATATTGAATGCAACCGCCGTGGCAAACGGCATCTCGGGCGGGCTCACGATGACCAGGCCGTCCGCCGCCTGGCGCCAGGTCAGCGGCTTCCCTTCGTAGCCGACCAGGGACACCGACGTGACCGGTTTGCCCAGCAGGTTCGCGTCCGATCCGAGCGAGTGGATCTTGAGCGTCGTGCCGGGCGCGGGCACCGTCATGGTGAACGCGTACAGCGAACCGTCGCGGCCGACCGTGAAGCGGAAATCATGCGGGCCGAACTTGAAGTCGGCCTGCGCTTTTCCCAGCTTGCCGTCGGGGAGGGTGCGCAGTTTGCCGTTCTCGCCTTCGCCCAGCCGCACCCATGCCTTGCTGCCATAGATCCCTTGCCCATTCACGCGCATCCAGGCGCCGACTTCCTTCAGCATGCGCGTGCTGCCTTCGTCCAGCGATCCGTCCGGCAGCGGCGAGATGCAGATGGCCACGTTGCCGTCGCGCGCCACCTGCTCGAGCAGGTAGCGGATCACGGCGCCCGAATCGTAGGTGAACCCGGGGCCGTAGTACCAGTCGCCCACGGGCGTTTCCGCGATCCACGCTTCATCGTTGCGGATGCCGGCGGGGATCGAGCCTTCTTCCGTGCTGACGGTACCGTTGAATTTCGGATGGAATTTGATGACGCTGAACGTGTCGACCTTGCCGCGGTTCTTCAGCGTCCGGTTGTAGAAATCCGCCATCACGCGCTGGATGGCATCGGATTTCATGCCGGTCCCGGTCCCGTTGCCGCTGAACGGCTGGTCGCTGGTGCCGTCGGTATAGATGAAGTCCGGGTCGTAGCGTTCCACCACGTCCATCATGCGCAGCGCCCAGCGTTTCGCGTACCACTCCGCATACGCGGTGTGGCGGCTGAAGATGCCCGCGGGCGGCGGGTTCCAGTCCGTGTGCGCCGCGGCCGTCACGCCCTTGTATTCGCGCAGGTCCGGACCGTAGAGCAGGCGCGGATCGAGCCCCTCCCACCATTGACCTTTGCCGTCGGCCAGGGTCAATGCGCCGTCGTACGGTTTGCCTGCGAACGGGCCCGTCGGGTCGCTGCCGAAGGCGGTCTGCCACCACCACCACGTGTATTCATGGTGAAACGCCACGCCATAGCGCAGGCCGGCAGCCTTGGCCGCCGCCGCCCATTCGCCGACCAGGTCGCGCTTCGGACCGAGGCGCTTTGCATTCCACGGCTGGTAACGCGAATCCCACAAATCGAAATTGTCGTGGTGCACGCCCTGGATGAGGAGGAAGCGCGCGCCCGCCTCCTTGTACAGCGCCGTCAGTCTGGCCGGGTCGAGCTTGCGCGGATTCCAGTCCCGCAACACCTCCTTGTAGCCGGCCTGCGACGGATGACCGAAGGCCTTGAGATGGTTGGCGTAGGCCGTCGTGCCCGGCACGTACATCCTGCGCGCGTACCAGTCGCCGCTCATGCCGGCCGCTTGCGGACCGAAGTGCACCCAGATGCCGAACTTGGCCTCGCGCAGCCACGCCGGCGTGCCCGGATAGTGCTGTGCGATCGACTCCCAGGTCGGCTGGAACGGGCCTGCCGCGATCGGCAAGTCCAGTTTCACGACGGGCGCGGTGCGCGCGTCGGCCATGTCGACGCTGTCGGGTGCCTGTTTGGCCGGCAAGGCCGGCATCGGACCGAGCGCCGGCAGGGCGGCATGCGCGGGGAGGGCGGCGAGCAGGGTGCAGGCCAGCGCGAGGGTCTTGAGCTTCAACGTCAACGCTCCATTCAAAGTGGGATCGGCCGATTGTATTGTATATATTTAATACAATCAATGATAAAAAAACGGGACAAGGCTTGCACCTCGTCCCGTTTTTTTACGCCTGCTTGATGCCGCGCCACCCGATGTCGCGCCGATACTGGGCACCATTGAAGTGGATCTTCTCGACGGACTCGTACGCCTGCTTCTGCGCCATCTTGACGCTGTCGCCCAGGCCGACGACGCACAGTACGCGGCCGCCCGACGTTTGCAGGGTGCCGCCCACGATCTGGGTGCCGGCATGGAAAGTGACGCATTCCGGCGTTTCGGCCGGGATGCCGTCGATGACGTCGCCCTTGGCCGGCGTTTCCGGATAACCGGCCGCCGCCATCACGACGCCCACCGCCGTGCGGCGGTCCCATTCCAGTTCGACCTTGTCCAGCGTGCCGTTGCAGGCGTGTTCCAGCACCGTCACGAAGTCGCTCTTCAGGCGCGTCATGATCGGCTGCGTTTCCGGATCGCCCATGCGGCAGTTGAATTCGATGACTTTCGGCACACCGGCCGCGTCGATCATCAGGCCTGCATACAGGAAGCCGCTGTACGGGATGCCGTCCTTGGCCATGCCCTGGATGGTCGGGTTGATGATCTCGCGCATCACGCGCGCGTGGATCGACGGCGTGACGACCGGTGCCGGCGAGTACGCGCCCATGCCGCCCGTGTTCGGGCCCTCGTCGTGGTCCTTCAGGCGCTTGTGGTCCTGCGACGTGGCCAGGGCGACGACGTTCCTGCCGTCGCACATGACGATGAAGCTGGCTTCCTCGCCGGCCAGGAATTCCTCGATGACGATGCGCGCGCCGGCGTCGCCGAAGCGGTTGCCCGACAACATGTCGTCGGCCGCCTGGTGCGCTTCTTCCAAGGTCATTGCGACGACGACGCCCTTGCCGGCGGCGAGGCCGTCGGCCTTGATGACGATCGGTGCGCCCTGTGCGTCGATATAGGCGTGGGCCTGCTGGACGTCGGTGAACGTCTGGTACTGCGCGGTCGGGATGCCGTGGCGGTGCATGAAGGCCTTCGCGAAGTCCTTCGAGCTTTCCAGCTGGGCCGCTTCCTTCGTCGGGCCGAAGACCTTCAGGCCGCGCGCGCGGAACAGGTTGACGATGCCGGCCGCCAGCGGCTGTTCCGGCCCGACCAGCGTCAGGTTGACGTGTTCCGCGACGACGAAGTCGGCCAGCGCGGCCGGGTCGGTGATGTCGATGTTGACCAGGCGCGCATCGCGCGCGGTACCGCCATTGCCCGGTGCGACATAGACCATCTGGACGCGATCGGATTGGGCCAGTTTCCAGGCCAGGGCATGTTCACGGCCGCCAGAGCCGACTACCAGGATTTTCATGGATACTTGATTACTCTTCAATGACTGCGTTCGTATAGACTTCCTGCACGTCGTCCAGGTTTTCCAGGGCGTCGAGCAGTTTCTGCATCTTGAGCGCGTCTTCGCCGGTGAACACCGTCTCGGTGTCCGGCTTCATGATGACTTCGGCGGAATCGGCCTTGAAGCCGGCCGCCTCCAGCGCTTCCTTGACGCCGGCGAAGGCGTTCGGGTCGCACAGCACTTCGAAGCCGCCTTCGTCGTCCGTGATCACGTCGTCGGCGCCGGCTTCCAGCGCCGCTTCCATCAGCTTGTCTTCTTCGACGCCGGGCGCGAACAGGAACTGGCCCACGTGCTTGAACATGAACGAGACGGAGCCTTCGGTGCCCATGTTGCCGCCGAACTTGCTGAACGCGTGGCGGACTTCGGCCACGGTGCGCACGCGGTTGTCGGTCATGCAGTCGACGATGATCGCCGCGCCGCCGATGCCGTAACCTTCGTAGCGGATCTCTTCGTAGTTGACGCCTTCCAGGCCGCCCGAACCGCGCTGCACGGCGCGGTTGACGTTATCCTTCGGCATATTGGCGTCGGCCGCCTTTTCGATGGCGAGGCGCAGGCGCGGGTTGGTGTTGGCGTCGCCGCCGCCCATGCGGGCGGCCACGGTGATTTCCTTGATCAGACGGGTCCAGATCTTGCCGCGCTTGGCATCAGTCGCGGCTTTCTTGTGCTTGATATTGGCCCATTTGCTGTGTCCAGCCATGTCGAGTCTTCCTTAGACAGGGAACCTCGGCAAACTGCGATCTTCGAGGTCCCGGGTATTGATAATCCTCGACATTTTATCATAGCGCATCCGTCTAAATACTGTCAGGGAAACAACAACGCCGTGCCGAGCCCGACGAGCCCAAGCCCCGTCGCGCACGCCACCACGTGCCCGCCTGGCAACAGTTTTTCGGCCAGGATCAGCGCGATGAGGCCGGCGATGACGGGCAGGTTCAACACCCCGGCGGGCAGCACGAGCGCCAGCAGCAGCCAGCAGCAGCCCGTGCAATACCGCGCATCCGTGACGCCCATCCGGAACGCGCCCCACATCCCGCGGCGCCAGTGCGTGAGGACGAACGCCAGCGGCGCGCGGCAGTTGTCCAGGCAGACGTGCTTGGCGGGCGTCCACTGGTAGACCCCGGCCGCGACGAGGGCGAGGGCGCCGACCGTCGGATGCGCGATGGCCATCGTCTCGTCGAGCCCGCCGGCGTCGTGCAACTGCCAGTCGGCCAGCGTGGCGGCGAGGGCGCAGCAGGTCCAGACGAACAGATAGCCCAGCATGAACAGGAACGTGGAGGGGTAGACCCACCGTTCGCGCACGAGCCGTTTCACGCGTGCGTACAGCAGCACGGACGGCGCCGCCGCCGGCAGCATCATCGCCGCGATGACGGCGGTCCACAGCGCCAGCAGGCGGGCGAGGTCGTCCGCGTGGTACGGCCCGACCGGGACGTGGCCGGCGGTGCCCGTCCCCAGCGGCGACAGGCGGCCGACGCGAAACAGCAGATACGCCCAGCACAGCGCCGCGAGCAGCACGAGCAGCGTGAGGACGACGGTGCGGTCGACACCGGGGCGGCCGACGCCGCTGGCGCGGCTCATCGGGCGCACGCTCCGGCCGGTTCTACGTTTGCGCGGTGTGCCATGGGCGTCTCCTGTCGAAGGTTGAGCTGTAATGGCGGTTGGACCGTACCCGGCCTTTCGCGTTCGGAGGCGTCCTCAGCCGGCCATGCGGATTCCCCGTACAATCGTCGGATGAGTAAAACCGCAACCGACTTACCTGTTGTTTCGGCCACACGTCCGGCCGTGCTGGGCGGCCTGACGATCGCCATCGGCGGCGCCATCCTGTTTTCCATGAAGGCTGTCGTCGCCAAACTGCTGTACCGCTACCACATCGACGCCGTCACATTGATCGGGTTCAGGATGCTGGTCGCGTTTCCGGTGTTTGCGGCCGTCGCGGTGTGGAAGATGCGGACGGAGCCGCCGCTCGCCGCGCGCGACCGCTGGCGTCTCGCCGGGCTGGGCCTGATCGGCTACTACGTGTCGAGCTACCTGGATTTCTGCGGCCTGGAATACATCAGTGTCGGCCTGGAGCGCCTGATCCTGTTTCTCACGCCGACGTTCGTCCTCTTGATCACGGCGCTCGTCTTCAAGCGCCGCATCGGTCGCATCGAGTGGATCGCGCTGGCGCTGTCGTACTGCGGCATCGTGCTCGTGTTCGCGCACGACCTGAAGGGCGGCGGAGGCAGCACGGTCACGGGCTCGCTGCTCGTGCTCGGTTCGGCGGCGTGCTACGCCGTCTACCTGCTGGGGACGGGCGAGATGGTGCGCCGCATCGGCTCGCTGCGCCTCGTCGCGTACGCGATGTGCGCGTCGAGCGTGGCGTGCATCGCGCAGTTCTTCATCCTGCGGCCCGCCAGCATGCTCGTGCAGCCGCTGCCGGTTTACGGGCTCTCGCTCGTGAATGGGATATTCTGTACCATCTTCCCCGTCTTCATGACGATGGCGGCGGTCCAGCGCATCGGAGCGACGACGGCATCCCAGGCCGGCATGATCGGTCCGGTGTCGACGCTGTTCCTGGGCTGGGCGCTGCTGGGAGAACCGATCACGACCGTGCAACTGGCCGGAACGGGCCTGGTGCTGGGCGGGATCTGGATGCTGTCGAAGAAAAAAACACCCTGACAAACCGAAACGGAACGGAACATGAAACCTCGCATCGCCCTGATCGCCCACGACAAGAAAAAAGACGACATGATCGCGCTCGCCGGAGAGTACGCAGACTTCCTGCGCGGCTGCACGCTGTCGGCCACCGGCACCACGGGTGGCCGCCTGATCAACGAACTGGGCCTGGAGGTGACGCGCATGCATTCCGGTCCCGTCGGCGGCGACCTGCAGATCGGCGCCCAGCTGGTCGAGGGCGAGATCGACTGCGTGATCTTCCTGCGCGACCCGATGACCCCGCAGCCGCACGAACCGGACATCAACGCGCTGGTGCGCGCCTGCGACGTGCACAACATCCCGTGCGCGACGAACGTGGCGAGCGCCCACCTGGTGCTGTCGCAGCTGCAGTCGAAGGCGGACTGATCCCGGGAGCGCGGTCATGGCGACGGCAAAAGCGATCCGCTTCGCGCGCACCGGCGGGCCCGAGGTGCTGGAATACGTCGACGTCGAGGTCGGCGATCCCGGCCCCGGCGAGGCGCGCGTGCGCAACCACGCGATCGGCGTGAACTTCATCGACACGTATTTCCGCTCGGGCCTGTACCCGCTCGACCTGCCGAACGGCCTCGGCCAGGAAGCGGCGGGCGTCGTCGAGGCCGTGGGCGAGGGCGTCATGCACGTGAAGCCGGGCGACCGCGTGGCCTATGCGGCGCGCCCGAACGGCGCCTACAGCCAGTTGCGGGTGATGCCGGCCGACGTCCTCGTGCGCCTGCCGGACGCCATCTCCTTCGAGACGGGCGCCGCGATGCTGCTGCAGGGCCTGACCGTGCAATACCTCCTCAAGCAGACGTATGCCGTGCAGCCGGGCGAGACGATCCTGTTCCACGCGGCGGCCGGCGGCGTCGGCCTGATCGCGTGCCAATGGGCGCGTGCGCTGGGCGTGAACCTCATCGGCACCGTGGGGTCAAACGAGAAAGCGGCGCTGGCGCGGCAGCGTGGCGCGGCGCATGTCATCAACTACCGGGACGAGGATGTCGTGCAGCGTGTACTGGAGATCACGAACGGAGAAAAGGTGCCGGTCGTCTACGATTCGGTGGGCAAGGACATGTTCACGCGTTCGCTGGACTGTTTGCGGCCGCGCGGGCTGATGGTCAGCTTCGGCAATTCGTCGGGGCCCGTGCCGCCGTTCTCGCTGAACGAATTGTCGGCGCGCGGCTCGCTGTATATCACGCGGCCGACCCTGCAGTCGTATGCGGCCACGCGGGCGCAGCGGGATGCGATGGCGGCCGATTTGTTCGACGTGGTGGCGAGCGGTCAGGTCAGCATCGACATCCACCAGCGTTTCCCCCTCGCCGACGCGGCCCAGGCCCACATCGCCCTCGAAGGGCGCCGCACAACGGGCAAGACTATTTTGCTGCCATGAGAGAATTTAGCGACGACAACGAGGGGCCGGTCGATCCGCAACCGGCGGCGGGGCCGCACTTCGGGCGCCTGCTCGTGGTGCTGATGCTGGCGGTGCTGTTGATTATCGGGATTACGTTCCTGTCGGAAGCGTATCTGGGGTAAAACTGCCCCCGCCTGGGCGGGGGCGACGGCATCGTTAACCGTTCTGCCGCGGATCCTGCTTCAACTCGATCACGCGCGACCCCCCATTCGGTCCCGGGAACCCTTCGAACGCACTCTGCACGAGGGCCGGCATCACGGCCGGCGTCGACATCTGCCGGCTCACGTTGCGCACCGTGACGTCGAACAGACGCTTGCCGTCCGCCGCCGACGCGATCGACACCTGCAGCTGGCGGTGGTAGCGGTGTTCTTCCTGCACGTCGTAGGCCGGCACGGGGCCCCAGAACGGGTCGTAGAACGGGCTGTACCAGCCGCCCCAGTAGCGCCGGCGCCAGCCCATGTAGGCGAAGCGGGGCGAGTAGTACGTCGGCGCGAAGGTCGGGTACAGCACCTGCGTGGGCACGTCGATGGTCGAGAAGCGCATCGACACCTTCAGCGCGGGCGACCCCTGCGCCTCGTGGAAACCCAGGCGGGCGAGCTGGGCGCGCACGAGGTTTTCGTAGCTCTGCAGCTCCAGCGTATTGTCCTGCGGCGGCGGCGTCTCGAACGCATAGCTCTTGTCGGGCAGCTGGGCGGGCCATTGGTTGAAGGTAGTGACGTCACTGCGGATCGTCGTCGCGCAGCCGCCCAGCAACAGGCTCAGCGATGCGACCGCCGTGATCATGGTACGTTTCATGATGCGCTCCATCTATTCGTATTCCCCGGTGTCGGGTTTCCATTCCTGTAATCGGTCTTGTTCAGGAGACCATATTATTCCTGATGCGTGATGTTCGTCGATACATTTACGCGCGGTTACTACCTGTACATGGCGATACATTCGAAAGGTACGGATCGCAGTGTAAAGCTGTTGGTAAAATAAGCATCCCACCAACGGCTTTGCGGACTCCCGACCATGCGCACCGATACGCCCCAGACCATCTACCGGAAGGATTACACTGCTCCCAGCTACCTGGTCGATACCGTTGAACTCGGCTTCGACCTCGACCCCGCCCGTACCGTCGTCGCCAACCGGATGACGGTGCGCCGCAATCCCGCGAGTGCCCAGCGCGAAATCGAACTGTACGGCGAAGACATCGAGCTGGTGGCCCTGCGCCTGAATGGCCGCACGCTGGGCGAGGGCGAGTACGTGGTCGAAGGTTCCCTGCTGCGCATCCCCAACGCCCCGGAAGAGGCGACGCTGGAAATCGAGACCATTTGCGTTCCGGAAAGCAATACTACCCTCAGCGGCCTGTACACGTCCAATGGCAGCTTCTATACGCAGTGCGAAGCCGAAGGTTTTCGCCGGATCACCTATTTTCCGGACCGCCCAGACGTCATGGCCCGTTTCACCGTCATGCTGCGTGCCGACAAGGACAAGTACCCGGTGCTGCTGTCGAACGGTAACCTGATCGAGGAAGGCGACCTTCCCGACGGCCGCCACTACGCGCTGTGGGAAGACCCGTTCAAGAAACCGTCGTACCTGTTCGCCCTCGTCGCCGCGCGCCTCGTGTGCCAGGAAGAAAACTTTGAACTGGCCGACGGCCGTACCGCGCTGCTGCAGGTCTGGGTGGAAGAGGGCAACCTCGACAAGACGGATTACGCGATGCAGTCGCTGAAGCACAGCATCCGCTGGGACGAGGAACGCTGGAACCTGGAACTCGACCTGGACCGCTTCATGATCGTCGCCGTGGGCGACTTCAACATGGGCGCGATGGAAAACAAGGGCCTGAACATCTTCAACACGAAGTTCGTGCTGGCCAATCCGCGCGTCGCGACGGACGTCGACTTCCAGGGCATCGAGGCCGTCGTCGGCCACGAATACTTCCACAACTGGACGGGCAACCGCGTCACCTGCCGCGACTGGTTCCAGCTGTCGCTGAAGGAAGGCCTGACCGTGTTCCGCGACCAGGAATTCTCGGCCGACATGATCGGCACGAACACGGGCCGCGCCGTCACCCGCATCGACCAGGTGCGTACCCTGCGCCAGGCCCAGTTCCCGGAAGACGCGGGCCCGATGGCCCACCCGGTCCGTCCCGACTCCTTCGTCGAGATCAATAATTTTTATACCGTCACCGTCTACGAGAAGGGCGCCGAGGTCGTGCGCATGTACCAGACCCTGCTGGGCCGCGAGGCGTTTCGCAAAGGCATGGACCTGTACTTCGAGCGCCACGACGGCCAGGCCGTCACGTGCGACGACTTCCGCATGGCGATGGCCGACGCCAACGGCCGCGACCTGACGCAGTTCGAGCGCTGGTACAGCCAGGCCGGCACGCCCGTCGTGCAGGCCGAAACGCGCTGGGACGAGCAGGCCCAGACGTACACCCTGCGCCTGATCCAGTCGTGCCCGCCGACGCCGGGCCAGGCCGAGAAGCTGCCGTTCCACATCCCCGTCGCCGTCGGCCTGCTGGGCCGGGACGGACGCGACCTGCCGCTGACCATTGACGGCAAGGACCATGGCACGACCGCCGTGCTGGAACTGACGGAAAGCGACCAGAGCTTCGTCTTCACGGGCGTCACGGAACAGCCGACCCCGTCGATCCTGCGCGATTTTTCCGCGCCGGTGATCCTGAAGCACGGCTACAGCGACGCCGAGCTGGTGCATTTGTTCAGCCACGACAGCGACCCTGTCAACCGCTGGGAAGCGGGCCAGCGCCTCGCGATGAGCCGCCTGCTCAAGCTGACCGGGCAGGTGGCCGGCGCCGGCAACGTCGTCGACCGGCTCGACCTGGACGACACGTTCGTCGACGCCATGCGCAAGATCCTCGTGGACGATACGCTCGATCCATCCTTCCGCGAGCAGGCGCTGCTGTTGCCGACGGAATCGATGATCGCCGACCAGCTGGACGTCGTCGACCCGCTCGCCATCCACCTGGCGCGCCAGTTCGTCCGCGCCGACATCGGCGCGCGCCTGCGCAGCGAACTGCTGGCCCAGTACGACGCCAACCAGACGCCGGGCGAGTACAGCCCGGACGCCGAATCGATCGGCAAGCGCGCCCTGAAAAACCTGGCGCTGGCCTATCTGAATGCCGCGCCGGACGAGGCGAGCCTGGCCCTCGCGCAGAAGCAGTTCGACAACGCGACGAACATGACGGACCGCGTGGCGGCCCTGTCGGCCCTCGTGCATGCGCGCGCCCCCGCAGCCGCTGACGCACTGCAGCGCTTCTACGACGAATTCCAGGGCGAGGCGCTGGTCGTCGATAAATGGTTTGCGATGCAGGCCGCGGCCCCGACCACGGACGTCAATAGCGTACGCGAATTGATGACGCACAAGGCCTTCACGCTGAGGAACCCGAACCGTGCGCGCAGCCTGGTGTCTACCTTCTGTGCCGGCAATGCGGTGGGCTTCCACGCCCCGGACGGCAGCGGCTACGGCTTCTGGGCCGAGCAGGTGATCGCGCTGGACGCGCTGAACCCGCAGGTCGCCAGCCGCCTGGCCCGCGCGATGGACCGCTGGCGCCGCTACACGCCGGACCTGCAGGCCCACATGAAGCGGGCGCTGCAGCAGGTGGCGGGGCAGGCGAAGCTGTCGAACGACGTGCGCGAAGTGGTCAGCAAGGCCCTCGCCAATTAAGAATTTAAACAAAGCAAAGGAAGTCCATGAAACGTGTCAGCCTGACGCAATACCTCGTCGAGGAACAGCGTCTCCACAACAATATCCCGGCGTCGCTGCGCCTCCTGATCGAGGTGGTGGCCCGTGCCTGCAAGACCATCTCGCACTCGGTCGGCAAGGGCGCGCTCGGCGACATCCTCGGCAGCGCGAACACGGAGAATATCCAGGGCGAGGTGCAGAAGAAGCTCGACGTGATCTCCAACGAGATCCTGCTCGAAGCCAATGAATGGGGCGGCCACCTGGCGGCCATGGCATCGGAAGAAATGGAATCCATCCACCCGATCCCGAACCGCTACCCGATGGGCGAATACATGCTGCTGTTCGATCCGCTGGACGGTTCGTCGAACATCGACGTCAACGTCTCCATCGGCACCATCTTCTCCGTGCTGAAGGCGCCGGAAGGCATGACCGCCCCGACCGAAGCCGACTTCATGCAGCCGGGCAGCCAGCAGGTCGCGGCCGGCTATGCCGTGTACGGCCCGCAGACGATGCTGGTGCTGACCACGGGCGCGGGCGTCAACTGCTTCACGCTGGACCGCGAGATGGGTTCGTGGGTCCTCACGCAGAAGGACATGCAGATTCCGGAAGAGACGAAGGAATTCGCGATCAACATGTCGAACCAGCGCCACTGGTATCCGCCCGTCACGCGCTACGTCGATGAAATGTTGGCCGGCAAAACCGGTCCGCGCGGCAAGGATTTCAACATGCGCTGGATCGCTTCGATGGTGGCCGACGTGCACCGCATCCTGAACCGCGGCGGCATCTTCATGTACCCGGCCGACCAGCGCGACCCGTCGCAGCCGGGCAAGCTGCGCCTGATGTACGAAGCGAACCCGATGGCGTTCATCGTCGAGCAGGCGGGCGGCGCCGCGACGGACGGGCGCCAGCGCATCCTCGACATCGCCCCGCAGAAACTGCACCAGCGCGTGCCCGTGTTCCTGGGCTCGAAGAGCGAGGTGGAACGCGTGACGAGCTACCACCAGGAATAATTTTCAGCGTGTCCGCATAAAATTGCCGAGCCGGACTAGCAAGTTTGCGGAGTTGTTGTTAGAATGCGGGCTCCTTCGCGCTGCAGCTCATCTTGATGAGCGAAGCACGCGAGACCTCGGGTCGCCAGCAGTCTGATGGCAGGTAGCACGGACACAGGTTAAACGGTTGTTCCGGTTTAGCCGCTGTAGCTCAGTCGGTAGAGCAGCGCATTCGTAATGCGAAGGTCACCAGTTCGATTCCGGTCAGCGGCACCAACACAGTGAGAAGGGCCACCCAAGCGGGTGGCCCTTTTTGCTTTCCGGCCGTACTTCGTTCATCGTGTAACCGCTGTGTAATCCGCCGACGCCAATACTGTTGGCCAAGGTGGATACGATGTTGATCCACCAGACCCGACCTGAAATCAGCAGATTGACCCGTTCGTGCTCTTGCCTGTTGGTACGTCAAGACCGAAATAGCAAGAATATCCCTCCTTCTTGGTGTAGGTGCAGGAGAGGTCGCCTTTGTTCCTCTCTCGGTAATCCTCGGCACCGCTACAAGGGGTCTTTGTGTCTGGCCCAATCTGGTCGAACAGCCCCTTCGCGAGTGGCCCCTTGAACAGGAACGCCACCTTCTGGTCCTTTTTCGTTGGAGGCACCATGTCACCCAGCTCGCCGCCGTACATCTGATAGTCGCCCTTCAGCGGCTTCGGGCGGCCGTCCCAGGCTTTCGGCTTCTCGGCGGCCTGGGTTAGCGAGTACAGGGCAAAGGCCGCGACGATGAACACCACGCGCGCGCTCATGAAGCGTACCTCGGCCAGAGCTCAACGTGGAAGTGGTCGTTGTGGTTTATAACGGTCTTCACGCGCGCGGGACCCAGCGGTCAGAATTAAGGACAATGATAGCCGCGCCGGTAGAGCTCGAAAGCAAAGGGGGATGTTCGCAGACATCCCCTGATCGAGCCCTGGGCACTGGGAAGGCCTGCACGAGCGGGCTTTTTCGTCCAGTGATCCTTGCCATTAATTAGCAGCTTGTCCCAAAGGTGCTCTTGCCTGTCGGCACATCAAGGCCGAGATAGCAGGAGTAGCCGTCGCCCTTTTGCCAGACGCACATGAGGTGGCCTCTGAGCCTCGTTCGATGATCTGGGCCTTCGCCGCAGGCGTCCTTCCTGTCTGGTCCGATCTGGTCGAAAAGCTCCTTTGCAAGAGGCCCAGTGAACATCATAGACACTTTCCGGTCCTTCGCCGTGGGTGGAACCGAATCGCCAAGTTCACCGCCGTACACGTAGTAGTCGCCCTTGAGCGGCTTCGCCATGTACCGGCCCACCGCCTCCTTCTGGTCGGCAGCATGGGCAAAGGATGCCAGCGCGAAGACGCTGGCGAGGCATACAAAGCGTGCGTTCATGAGCGCTCCCAGAGACCGACATGGAGGTGGTCATCGTGCTTGGGCCATGCCGTCATGCGCGGGCTACCGACGATGGCGCGCAGCTCCTTGTCGTTGAAGTAGATGACCTTGACCAGTGGGTGCTGCAAAAACAGGCGTACCAACTTGATCGTGGCCTCCTGGTCGTAGATCGTCTTGTCCTTGTACGAGCAGCGCGCCGCTTGGCCGGTCATGTGGTCTTTGCGCACCGGGCGGATGTCCATCTCGATGCCCTTCTGGTGAGTGGCGTGTTCGTACTTGACCCCGCCCGCGAGGCTGATGTTCCCGATGCCGAACTTCCGGTCGTCGATGGCCTGCCACTCTCGCTCAACCCAGAAGATGACTGAAAGCATATTTGGGTGCGCGTACTGCGCCAGATGGCCGGTACCGGGTATGTGGTTGACATTCCCGTACACATAGTAGCCGGCATCCTCGGGCGCCTGGGGGAGCATGTACCAGCCTTGCTGGTCTCTCGGTTGAATCGGGATAGCCATGGCAGGCCCTTATGCGCACTTCTTGGCGGCGAGGTCCCAGCCGCCGGCCGTGCTGCCGCTGCTGCCGCCGCCGATCTTCTGTTGCGTGTATGACCACTTTACCTTCGAGAAGCACAGGCCGATCTCGTCCAGGACGACGCCGCCGCCATCACGCATCACCTGGTCCATGTGGGACAACATCACGTTCTCCAGCTCAATCTGGTAGTACTTCACCGGCTTTCCGTCGCCATCCGCCCGCATGAATTCGATCTTGGCCTTCGGGATCGTCTTGCCCATCGCGCAGTGCTGCATCAGCACCGGCGAGGCAAGGTCCGCGAGCTTGGTAAAGCTAAGGGTTCGGTGCTCGGAGTGGCCGGACGTGTGGCCGCCAGCGGTGGACACGCTGGAACTTCTGGGTTGCGTCACGCCCCAGTGAGCAGAGGTGAGCTCGATCCAGCCTTGATGCGCAGAGTCGGCCGATTCCCCCTTGATGCCATCAATTTGCAAATATGCATCGACTGCCATGTCTAATCTCCGATGAGTTAAGTGCATCGAGCATTGTTCTGTAGTCAGTCGTGCCAATGGTTGGGAAGGCGCAAGTGATCGGCGAGATTGGTCGGCGGCTCTGCGTTGTGATAAGCATGTTTTCCCGTCTTGCAAATTCCATCTCGCCTGTTGTCCGCCCGCCTCAAGCTGTTTTTTATGCAAGGAATCAATGTTATATTGACGGGATGACCAAGGATGAGACTGTCCGGTCTACTCCAGCCCCAGCCGATTTTTACCCGACCGGTCGCCATGCTTTTCAATTCCTTTACCTTCCTGTTCCTCTTTTTGCCCATCACGGCCATCGGTTACTTCCTGCTGGCGCGCAGGAGTCACGTCCAGGCCGCCGGCTGGCTGGCCCTCGCGTCGCTGACGTTCTACGGCTGGTGGAGCTATTACTATATTCCGCTGCTGCTGGGCTCCATCGTCTTCAACTACTGGATGGGGCAACGCATCGGCCAGGCGGCCGGCCCGGCGCGCAAGCGATGGTTGACGGCGGCCGTGGCCACCGACCTCGGCCTGCTCGCCTATTACAAGTACGCCGACTTCTTCATCTCGGGCGCGAACTGGCTCGCCCACGCGGACATCCCGTTGCTGCACGTCGTACTGCCGATCGGTATTTCCTTCTTCACGTTCACGCAGATCGCCTACCTCGTCGACACCTACCAGGGCAAGGTCAAGGAGGCGCGCTTCCTGCACTACGTGCTGTTCATCACCTACTTCCCGCACCTGATCGCGGGACCCGTGCTGCACCATGCGGAAATGATGCCGCAGTTCGACAAGCCCGCCAGCTACCGCTTTTCGTACCAGAATTTCGCCGTCGGCCTCAGCATCTTTGCGATCGGCCTGGCCAAGAAAGTCCTCATCGCGGACAACCTGGCGCCGCATGCCAACTTCCTGTTCGACAAGGCGGACATGTTCGCGTTCGCGAACGCGTGGGGCGGGGTGCTGGCCTACGCGTTCCAGCTGTACTTCGACTTTTCCGGCTATTCGGACATGGCAATCGGCATCTCGCTGATGTTCGGCATCCGCCTGCCGCTGAACTTCGATTCGCCGTACAAGGCCGCCAACATCATCGATTTCTGGCGCCGCTGGCACATGACCCTGTCGCGCTTCCTGCGCGACTACCTGTACGTACCGCTGGGGGGCAACCGCAAGGGGCCCGTGCGCCGCTACGTCAACCTGATGACGACGATGCTGCTGGGCGGCCTGTGGCATGGCGCCGGCATGAACTTCGTCATCTGGGGCGCACTGCACGGCATCTACCTCGTCATCAACCACGGCTGGAACGCGGTGGCGGACAGGCTGCGCCTGCCGCGCGGCCGCGCCTGGGCCGTCTTCAGCTGGGCGCTCACGTTCGCGGCCGTGTGCGTGGCGTGGGTGTTCTTCCGCGCCACCACCTTCGACAAGGCGATGACGATCCTGCACGGCATGGTGGGCCTGGACGGCGTGGGCCTGCCGGCGTCCATCGGCCTGCAGCTCGGGCCGCTGAAGGCGCTGCTCGAGCAATGGGGCGTGACGTTCTACCTGGGCGGCGGCTCGCGCTTCCTCGAGACGTGGCAATGGGTCGTCATCGGCGGCATCATCGCGTTCTGCCTGCCCAACACCCAGCAGATCATGGGCCGCTACGAGGCGGCGCTCGGCAAGATGGCCGGGCCGCGGCTCGCCGCCCGCTGGCAGCTCTGGCAGCCGTCGCGGCGCTGGAGCTTCTACATCGGGGCGATCCTGCTCGGCAGCCTGCTGTCGCTCAGCCGTCCCGCCGAATTCCTGTATTTCCAGTTCTAAGTCCGGGGAGCCCAATGGAACAGATCCAACGCTACGACGACGATGCCCCGGTGCGCGCGGGTGCGGATGCGCCGGCAGCCACGCCGGCGCAGCCCCAGGCGTCCTATCGACGCTTTACCGCGTGGTGCGCGACGGTCGTCGGCGCCGGCGTGTTGCTGGTCACGGGCTTCGTGGTCGTCATCGACCCGTATCACCTGTACAGGCTCGTCGACAGCCCGATGTTGAACCACGTGAAGCCGCTGCCGGAGCAGTACCGCGAGCAGATCAAGCTGGCCCAGGCCGCGGCCGTGCGGCCCGACCTTGTCATGCTGGGAAATTCGCGCGTCGAAGTCGGCCTCGATCCGGACAGCCCGCAAGTGAGTGCCCACGGCCACACGGCCTACAACATGGGACTGTCCGGCACCAGCCTCACCACCTCCGAGCGCATGTACGGGCAGCTGCGGGAGAGCGCCGCGCCGGCCGCGATGGCCGTGATCGGTGCCGAGTTCCTGGACTTTCTCGTGAAGCCGGACGAGGCCCCGGCGGCACCCGCGGCGGCCGGACCCTTGCCGTGGCAGTGGCGCTTCGACACGCTGTTCTCGATCAAGTCCCTGTCCGATGCGTTGCGCACCGTGCGCCTGCAGAAGGCGGCCGATCCGGAGACCATGACGGCGCGCGGCCAGACGCCGCTGCGGAACTACAACCAGTTTGCGCGCCAGGAGGGCTATTACGCGATCTTCCAGCAAAAGGCCGGCGACAACGCGAAGAACCTCGTGCGCAAGCCGCACAACCTGTTCGTGGCGGGCACCGACCGTTCGGACAGTATCGATCGCCTGCGCACGCTGCTGGACACGATGGCGCGCGACCGCACCGAGGTGCACCTGGTGATCTACCCGTACCACGCGCAGCTGATGGCCATGTTCGACGAAGCCGGCCTGCAGGCGACGATGGACGACTGGCGTCGGATGCTCGTGCGCGAGGCGGATGCCGTGCGCGTCCGGTATCCGAACGCCCGCATCAGCGTATGGGACTTCAGCGGCTATGGCGGCATGCGTTGCGAACGCATCCCGGGCCCCCGTGACACGCGTACGGCGACGCGCTGGTATTGGGAAGCGGGCCACTTCAAGTCGACGCTGGGCGAACGGATGCTGCAACGCATTCTCGGCGGCGAGACGGCATTCGGCTTCCGCCTCGCGGCGGATACGCTCGACGTCAACCGCCAGCGCATCACCGCCGAGCGCGCGCAATGCGCCGGTGAATATCCGCAAGTCTTTGCCGATGCGCGCGACCTGGTCGCGAACGCCCGCGCGTCCATGCCCTGACCACCCGCGGACCGGCCGTCGCGCCGGTCCCGCCATCGGGTCCGTCCTGCGCCTTTGTTATGCAGCGCACAGTCGGGATCGACTAAAAGTTATATTTTTTTTATTGAGACACCGCATTGCGTCGGTGTCCCTCCGACATCGCGCACGTGCGCGACGCGAAGGACCGCCTATCGGTCGAACTTTTGAACGGATGCACGGTCAAGAAGATCGGTTATCTCCGCGTTGGTCAAAATCTTACAAGAGGAATTCATCATGGATAATCAGAAGTCGAGCGAAGCAAAAGGCAGCAACCTGGGCTCAGGTAACCAGGGCAAGGACAGCAACCTGCCGAACGCCGGCGGCTCGGGCAACATGGGCAGCACGACCGGTTCGGGCAGCCTGAACAAGAGCGGCCAGCAGAACCAGGGCAAGGACCAGCAGAGCTCGACAACCGGCAGCAGCACCGGCGGCGCCACCGCGTCCAGCACCGGCGCCGTGGGCGGCACCAGCAATGCCGGCAATGCGTCGTCCTCGTCCGGCATGGGCTCCATGGGCTCGATGAGCGCCTCCGGCTCCACCGCCAGCGGCACCAACTCGAGCATCGGCGGCCAGAACAGCCAGAGCGCCGGCACCGGCTCGGGTGTGGGTGGCGATTCGAAGGACCTGGGCGCCCAGGTCAACGCCCGCGCGCAAGGCCTGCACGATTCGATCGACAAGGCCGCCGACGCCGCCAAGCCGATGGTCGACAAGGCCGTCAACAGCGTACAGCCGGTCGTCGACCGCCTGGCATCCAGCGCCCACGCGGGCGTGGACAAGCTGCAGGGCGTGCTGAGCGGCGCTTCCC
Source organism: Massilia kyonggiensis (assembly GCA_966212285.1). GTDB lineage: Bacteria > Pseudomonadota > Gammaproteobacteria > Burkholderiales > Burkholderiaceae_D > Telluria > Telluria kyonggiensis_A. The sequence continues at coordinate 162,206 of CBIHQW010000010.1, read as the reverse complement.
TGAACCTGGGCCAGCGCCAGCAACAGCTGACCGACGCCTACGGCCAGTGGAAGGAAGCCAGCTTCGAGTACGTGCGCCAGAAACCGGGCACCGCGATCGCAATCGCCGCGGCCGCCGGCTTCGTGCTGGCCAAGCTGCTGGGTGGCCGCAGCCGCGATTACTGATCGCGGATCGGCGTCCACACAAAAGCCGGCTACCCGCCGGCTTTTCCTGTTCTCAGGGCCGCAAGCGCAACCAGGCCGCATCCCAGCATCATCCACGCCCCCGGCTCCGGCACGGGCGGCACCGGCGCGATGGTCAGCGTCGTCCCCGCGCCGAAAAAATAGTAGTCGTCCACCGGGTAATCGTGCCCGTAACTCGACCTGGCCACATACCGGTCGCCGCTCACGAACTCTTCCGTGTGGTATTCCAGCTGCGTCGCGTAGATGTCGCGCCAGCTTGCGGTGATGTCGAGGCCGCCGCTGTCGGGGCGGAACGAGAAGCCGTCGAGCTGGCAATCGTGATCGACCGTCCCGCCGCCGCATTTCGCGAAGTCGCCGGACCACAGCCGCATGTTCATCCACAGCGAATCCAGCTCGGATTCGTGAATGACGCCGTTCCCGTCGGCATCCTCGCCGACGATCCTGCCCGTAACGGCCACGTCGGTGCGCAGCACGCCGGGATCGTGATAGTCGTAGAAGCCGCGGTATTCGAAGTCCCACGCCGACGGCGCGGCGTGGGCGGCGGTGCACAGCAGCAGCGCACCAACCGGCAGGGTCGGGATCTTCATGGCGCAAGCCTAGACCGATGGGGCCGCCCGTGGCGCCACCTTGCCTGTGCTCATTTCACCACCGTCTCCCGGCTCGGTACCGGGGGGTGCGGATGGCGCCGCAGCCGCTGCGCCTGGCGTCCGAACCAGTGCTCGATGTCGTCGACATACGTGAACACGGCCGGCACCACCAGGAGGCTCAGCAAGGTCGACGTGATCAGGCCGCCGATCACCGCGACGACGGTGACGATGGGCAGTTCGATGTCCGGGAAGTCCTGCACCTTGTTCGCCCTGAAGGCCAGGATGCCGGCGAACGTGAGCAGGGGGAACAGCATGATCGCCGGGATCGGGTTGCGGATCGAGAGCGCGGAAAAATTCATGACCGTGCCCTTAACGCGCGGCGAGCGTCGGCACATTGCGTGCCAGGTCGCCGTCGTTGAGGAAGCCGGCGCCGCTCGTGACGACCAATGCGTCCGCGGGCAGGCCGCCCGTCACTTCGACGCGGTCGCCGAGGCGGCGGCCCGTCGTGACCTTCAGCTGGCTCACGCGGCCGTCGGCATTGAGGCGGAAGACGTACGCGAAGCCGTCGCGCACGGCGACGGCCTGCTGCGGCACCGTCAGCGCGGCCGACTCGCCCAGCGCGAACTGGCCGCTGGCGAACATGCCGGCCTTCAGCGGCGCATCGGCCGACAGCGCCGGCGGCAGGTCGACGTAGACGAGGGCGACGCGGCTCTGCGCATCGACGGTCGGCGCGACCGTCCGCACGACGACCTTCTGGCCCGGCTTGATGCGCGGGAGCTCGGCGGCCGTCACCTCCGCGCGCCATTCCAGGCGGCCCTGGCGGATCATGCGGAACATCTCCGTGCCCACGCCGGCGACGGCGCCCACGGTGGCGCTGCGTGCGGAAATCAGGCCGGCGTCCGGCGCCACGATCTTCGTGTGCTTCAGGCGCAGCTGCTGCTGGGCCAGCGTCGCCTTGGCGGACGCCACGCGCGCGGCGGCCGTGCGCTCGGCCGTGATGTATTGCGTGATCTGCTGTTCGCTGAGCGCGCCCGAGCTTTGCAGGGCGCGCGCCCGCTTCGACTCGCTGCCGATCACGGCTTCCTGCCATGCCGCGACGTTGCCGTTGGCGGCGAGGCTGAGCGGCAGGCGCGACTGCTCGGGTTTCGCCGTCGTGACGGTCAGCGCGGGGCGCGGGGCGGCTGCCTTCCTGTCGTCGGCGGCATTGCTGGAGACGAGGACGCCCACGGTGCCGGCCACGATGACGGCGGCGGATATGGCGAGGGACAGGCGGCGTAGAGGTTGGGGAATCATGGCGTTCACGATGGTCCAGAACATGGCGGAACCGGAAGTCAAACCACGACAGCGTAACAAAGCACTCTCGAGGACGCCTGTCTCGTACGTACGGGGCCGCCATGTTCCGTTACAAATCCTTACCACTGAAACGTCGCGACGACATTCCCGCTCATCCATTCACGGTTAAATGACGGCCACTATGGAGCTCAACATGATCCGCCGCGCATCGCTTGCCCTGCTGGCCGCCGCCCTGCTGGCGACGGGTGCCGCATCGGCGGCCGATTCCGACGCGCAGGCGCTGCACGTGCTGAACCGCCTGGCGTACGGGCCGCGTCCCGGCGACGTCGAACGTGTGGTGACCATGGGTGTGCGGCGCTGGATCGACGAGCAGCTGCACCCGGAGACGATCCCGCTGCCGCCCGACCTGGGCGCGCGCCTGGCCGCATTGGACACCGTCAACCGCAGCGTGGGCGAGTCGCTGGCCGAGTTCCTGGAACTGCGGCGCGACGTGCGAATGGATGACGAGGGCGCGAAACAGCGCAGGCGCGAGGCGGAGATGCGCGTGTCGCGCCAGGCCGCGGAAGCCCGGCTGCTGCGCGCTGTCGAGAGCCCGCGCCAGCTGGAAGAAGTCATGGTCGACTTCTGGTACAACCATTTCAACGTCTTCGCCGGGAAGGGCATCGACCGCGCGCTGGTGACGAGTTACGAACGCGACGCGATCCGCCCGTACGCGCTGGGTTCCTTCCGCGCGCTGCTGGGCGCGACGGCGAAGCATCCGGCGATGCTGTTCTATCTCGATAACGCCGTGTCGTCGGCGCCGCGCCTCGGTGCGAAAGGCAAAGCGCGCGGCCTGAACGAGAACTATGCGCGCGAGCTGATGGAGCTGCACACGCTGGGCGCGGACGGCGGCTACACGCAGCGCGACGTGACGGAGCTGGCGCGCATGCTGACCGGGTGGACGTTCGACCAGAAGCGCCTCGCGCGCACGGGCGAGACGTTCCGCTTCGACGCCGGCCGCCACGATGCCGGCACCAAGACGTGGCTGGGCCGCGAGATCGCGCCGGCCGGCCAGCAGGAAGGCGAGTATGCGCTGGACGTGCTGGCCATGCACCCGTCCACCGCGCGCCACGTGAGCCGCGAACTGGCGCAGTACTTCGTCAGCGACGATCCGCCGCCGGCCCTCGTCGACCGCATGGCGGCCACGTGGCGGGACTCCCGGGGCGACATCCGCGCCGTGCTGGCGACGCTGTTCGCGAGCCGCGAATTCCTGGCGCCGGATGCGGCCGGGGCGAAGTTCAAGACGCCGTACCAGTTCGTGGTCTCGGCGGTGCGGGCGAGCGGCGTGCCCGTGGCGAATGTCGGGCCGCTGGTGAACACGATGAGTCGGTTGGGCATGCCGCTGTACGGCTGCCAGACGCCGGACGGGTACAAGAACACGCAGGACGCGTGGCTGAACCCGGACGCGCTGACGCGGCGCATCGCCTTCGCCGCCGCGTTGGCGGCGCCCCTCGATCCGGTCCAGCTGCAGGCGACGCTGGCCGGATCGATTTCGCCGCGCACCCTGGGCATCGTCCAGCGCAACCCGGACAACCTGCGGGCCGCCATGCTGCTCGGCAGTCCCGATTTCATGCAGCGCTGATTCCATCGGAGGACCCCATGCGACGCAGGGACTTTCTCAACGCAGCGGGCGCCGGCATCCTGCTGCCCGTCGGCCGCGGTGCCTGGGCCGTGAGCGCACCGGCCGCGACCGGCCGGAAGCTCATCGTCGTGATGCTGCGCGGCGCCGTCGACGGCCTGAACGTCGTGGCCCCGGTCGGCGACGAGAACTACCTGCGCCTGCGCCCCACGATCGGCCTCGCGGCCCCCGGCATGGAGGGCGGGGCGCTGGACCTGGACGGCTATTTCGGCCTGCATCCGGCGCTGGCCGGCCTGCAGCCGCTGTGGGCCGCGCGCAAGCTCGCGTTCGTGCACGCCAGCGGTTCGCCGGACGCGACCCGTTCCCACTTCGACGCGCAGGACTACATGGAATCCGCGACCCCGGGCCGCAAGAACACGCCGGACGGCTGGATGAACCGCCTCGTCGCGGCGCTGCCCGGCCCGCAGTCGCCGAGCCGGCTGCTGGGCATCGGCCCCGTGCTGCCGCGCATCCTGTCCGGCCGGGCCGCGGCCGTCAACCTGCCGAACGTAGCAAGCGCCGCGCGGGCGGACCTGCTCGACCGGCCGGCCGTCAAGGCCGCGTTCGACGAGCTGTATGCGCAGCATCCCCGCTTCGGGCGCGCGTATGCGGACGGCCGCGCCGCCCACCGCGAAGTCATGGATGCACTGGAAAGCCGGGAGATGCAGGCGGCCGACCGCGGCGCCCCGCTGCCGAACGGTTTCCCCGACGATGCCGCCCGCCTGGCGGGCCTGATGCGCAACGACCCGAAGATCCAGCTGGCGTTCGTGGCGCTGGGCGGCTGGGATACGCACGCGAACCAGGGCGCCGCCACCGGCCAGCTGGCGCACCGCCTCGCTCCGCTGGGGCAGGGCCTGGCTGTGCTGGCCGAACGGCTGGGACCATTGTTCGACGACACGGTGGTCGTCGTGATGTCGGAATTCGGCCGCACGGCGCGCGAGAACGGCAATGGCGGCACCGACCATGGGCACGGCAATGTGATGTGGGTCATGGGCGGCAAAGTGCGCGGAGGTAAGGTTTATGGGGACTGGGAAGGCGTCGAGGACGCGAAACTGAACGAGGGGCGCGATTTGCCCGTGTTGACCGACTTTCGTTTGGTGTTAGCGCAAATATCTGAAGAACATTTAATGTTAGGCGACAAGCGTCTGGAACAGGTCTTTCCCGCAATGCCGCAAAAACGTGCTGGATTCCGTATCGTCGTTGCATAAGCCTCCACTCTAGAGGCTGCACTCTACATATAGTAGTTCTACCGTATTGCGGTGCACAAAAATTAGGACTATAGTTGTACCTGTCTCCTCCAGTTTTTCTCCGAAAACCTGGATTCAGCCCGCACCGCAAGGTTGCGGGCTTTTTTTTTATCAGAACTTGTCCGACGCTAACATTTCTGGGTGCAGGGGATGGCGCGGCGCGAACGGCCGCGCGAAGGGAAGTCTCAGGCGCCCGTCGTCTCGGCGTCGTCGCCCTGGAACGCGCCGGCGCGCCAAGTCAGCACGAGCGTGTCGCGGTGGCTGTTGTCACCGATGGGCTGGATCGGCGTCGATTCGTGGATCACGGCCGCGTCGTCCAGCAGCAGCAGGGTCCACGGTTCCGTCATCGTGAAGCGCTGGCCTTTCGGGCCGTTGGCCTCGAACACGCGCGTCTCGCCGCCCTTGATGTTCGCGCGCCCGATCAGGATGACGGCGACGAAATCGACGCCGTCGCGGTGCGCGCCTTCCGGCGTGGGACGGCCGATGCCGTCGGCGGTGTCGATGCGGAACTGGTGCGCCTCGACGTACCAGGTCTGCGGCCCTTTCACCTGCGAGCACACGGCGCCCAGCGCGCGCAGCAGCTTCGGCCAGGCCGGCTGCTCGACGGTGGACGGCTCGATGGGCACGAACAGGCGGTGCATGCCACCGTGCAGGGCGTTGTACTCGACCGGTTGCCAGTGCGCGCGGTGCGGGCTTTGCACGAGATGGTCGCCGCTGTCGATGAAGCAGGAATGGCGGCGCCGGCGATAGCGGCCGCCGTCCTTCAGGTAGTTGTCGAGCTCCAGGCGTTCCCAGCTCGGCGCCAGCGCCATCAGCTCATCGAGCGGACAGCCGGCCAGTTGCGCCACGTCGGCCGGGCGCAGCAGCGCATAGCCGTCGCCGCGCAGCGCGTCGACGATGCGGGCCGGATCGGTATAAGGTGGTTGCGGTGTTGTCATCCCGGTAGCCTAGCACTTTTTGCGCGCGGCCGTGCCGGCCTTTACCAGTTCCTGACGAGCGTCAGCCGGAACGAGCGCGCCTCGATCGGGTGGAAATGCACGTCCTCGTGCGCGGCCGCTTCGCCTTTTAATTGCGACGCGTAGTAGTAATCGATCGCCGACGCGCGCCGGTTCGTGAGATTGAACCCTTCCAGTTCCAGCCGCAGGTCGCAGTTCACGCGGTAGCCCAGGCGGCCGTTCAAGGTCGTGCTGGCGCGCGAGCGCACGCTGTCGTCTTCCACGAGCGGACGCGGTCCGAAGTACCGCAGGCGCAGCGCGCCTTCCCACGGCCCCAGCTGGCTCACCGTCAGCGCGAGCTGGGCGACGCCCTCGATCGCCTCCGGGATGCGGTCCTGCCCGGGCGCGACGCCGCGCGAGCGCGCATGCGCGTAGGCGGCGTCGAAGTCCACTGATAACCATTTATACGGTTTATAGTAATTCGAGAATTCGATGCCGATGCGGCGGCTGGGCGGACCGGCCTCGGTCGTGCCCTCGTCGCCGACGTACGTCAGTTCGGAATCGAAGTCGAGCCGGTACAGGGAAACCGCCGTCTGCATTTTCGGGATCGCTTCGGTGCGCAGGCCCAGCTCCATGCCGCGCGAGCGCACGAGGCCCGGCGCCGCCATGGTGGCGCGCGCATCGTTGCTGTGGAAGCCCGTGCCGTAGTTCGCGTAGAACTCGGTCTGGCGCCACGGCCCTAACACGACGTTGGCGGACGGGCTGGCCAGCGAGTCGCTGCTGTCCACGCCACTGGTGCGCACGCGGAAGCGATAATCGTCCGCGCGCACGCCCACCGTCGAGCGCAGCCACGGGTTCCAGCGCGTGGCGTTCTCGATGAAGGCACTCAGGCTCGTCTCGACGATGTGGTCCGCGCGCGTGACCGACAACGTGCGCCGTGCCGCCGTGCGATACAGGCCGTTGAAGATGTTGTCGTTCTGCGCTTCCACGCCGACGGTGATGTCCGACGTCGACGTGTCGCCCCGGTGCACGTGCCAGCTGTGCGTGGCGTTGACGCCGCTTGTCACGCGCCGGTCCGGCTGGGCGAACTGGTCGCCGTTCACCGGGTCGTTCATGAAATAGGTGAAGTCGGACCACAGGTCGAGCTGGTTGCGGATGACGTAGGCGCTGACCTTCGACGCCGAATCCTGGCCCGTGCGGCGCCATACGCCGGAGAGGCTGAAGCGCTTCGCTGCGCCGCCGTCGGTGGAGTCGACAGCGTCGAAGCGGTCGAGCAGGCCGGCGGCCACGGCGCGCTCGGGGATCTGGTCCGTCGCATTCCAGCGGCCCCGATACGCCATCGCCGTCACGCTCCAGCCGTTGTTCGCATAGCCGCGGCTGTAGCGCAGCACGCCGTTCAGCTTCTGGTAATCGTCCGGGTGCGTGTACGGGCCGTCGTTGTGCAGCGCTTCGAGCGCATACGTGAGCACGCCGTCGTCGATCTCCGTGGATGCGGCGAGCGCCGTACGCGCATAGCCGCCCTGGCCGATGCTCACGGTGGCCACGTTGCGCGCGAGGCGGTTCGCGTAGGTGATCGCTGCACTGCCGGCCGACGCGAAATCGCCTTCGCTGGCCGAGTACGGGCCCTTCTTGTAATCGAGGCGCGCCGTCAGTTCCGGGATCAGGAAGTTCAGGTCGGTCCAGCCCTGGCCGTGCGCATGGCTGCGCTGGTTGACGGGCATGTCGTCCAGGTACGTGGCCAGGTCGGTGCCGTGGTCCAGGTTGAAGCCGCGCAGGAAGAACTGGTTCGCCTTGCCTTCGCCGCTGTGCTGGCTGACGATCAGGCCCGGCGCCGCTTCCAGCAATTCGCCGGGCCGGTACACGGTGCGCATCGCCAGTTCCTTCTGGTTGACGGTGCCGGCGCTGGCGGCATCCGCGATGCCCAGCTGGCTCGTGCGCGCCCCTTCGACGAGCACGCGCTGGATCACGGGATCGTCCGCCCACGCGCAGGCGGGCACGAACAGCGTGGCGAGCAGCAGGGCGGTCTTGCGCATCAACGGACAGGGAGTTCGGTGCGGCTGCTCGTAAAGCCGAACGTGCGCAGGCTGCCGTTCGCCGTCAGGTTCACGGTGTTCTGCTGGTCGGGCAGGAAGTCGCTCAGCACGGCGTCGTGGATCGTCTCGACCTTCGCCACCGGCGTGCGCAAGGCTTCCTGGAACACGACGACGCTGTCCGTGTCGACCGTCACGCCGACCCAGTTCAAGGGCAGGCGGCGGCCGTCCTTGTCGGCCAGCCAGAACTGCTTTTCGACGTACTTGCGCAGCACGGCCTGGTCGTCCGGGTCGGACAGGTCGAACTGGCGCTGGTAGAGCTCAGTCAGCAGCGCCTCGACGTCGTGCGCCATGTACGTGTGCACGACTTCCGTGCTGCCCGTGCGCTCGTTGTAGCTGATGTCGGCGATGCCCGCGTGGAAGCGGTGTGCGGACGCATGGATGCTCACGCAGGCGCACAGCAGCATCAGGAGGCGATGCAGCTTCACTTGTCCACCTTCTTGAGCTTCTCGTTGTAATCCTTCATCAGGTTGTCCTTGTCACGCTCGGTCTTGTACAACTCCAGTCGCGACGGCACCGCCTTGCGCGGCCAGCTGTTATTGCTGGTGTCCGTATCCGCCGTTTCCCAGTACGGGTCCTGCGTCAGGGCGACCATGGGTTCGTCCGTGATGATCAGCTTCGTGATCTTCTTCGGGCTGTAGCGCCATACCTCGGCCGGGATCCGTTCGACGTATTTCTTGCCGCTCGCAAGCTGGATCTCGAGGATCAGCGGCGTCACGAGCCCGCCCACGTTGGCGAAGTCGACAAGGTACAGATGCCTGCCTTCCTTGAGCAGCGCCTTTTCCCAGTCTTCCAGGTCGCCGAGCGCCTCATTGTACTTGTTGCGGTCGCGGTTCGTGACCGTGAACGCGTCGTGTTCGTTGTAGAAGTCCTTCAGCTCCGGATGGGAGTCCACGCGGCGCGGCAGCGTGCCTTTGTTGCGCTGGTCGGTGATCGAGACCGGCGCCGCATCCCGCTGCGCTTTCTGCCAGGCCTTCTCGATCTCCGGGTCCTTGGTGCCGATGGTGTATTCGCTGATGCCGTCCACGCTCACGTCGACGTTGTCCGTCGTATAGAACCAGCCGCGCCAGAACCAGTCGAGGTCCGTGCCCGACGCATCTTCCATCGTGCGGAAGAAATCGGCCGGCGTGGGGCGCTTGAACTTCCAGCGCTGCGCATACTCCCGGAAGGCGAAGTCGAACAGTTCGCGGCCGAGGATCGTCTCGCGCAGGACGTTCAGCGCCGTCGCCGGTTTCGCGTACGCGTTGTTGCCGCGCTGCGTGACGGATTCCGAGTTCGTCATCACGGGCACCTGGTTGCGGCTCTTCATGTAGTCGACGATGTTGCGGGCTTCGCCCCGGCGCGACGGGTAGTGCTCTTCCCATGCCTGCTCGGCCAGGAATTGCATGAACGAGTTCAGGCCTTCGTCCATCCACGTCCACTGGCGCTCGTCGGAGTTGACGATCATCGGGAAATAGTTATGTCCCACCTCGTGGATGATCACGCTGACCAGGCCATACTTCGTGTTCTTCGAATACGTCAGCTCTCCCGTCTTCTTGTCCTTCACGGGCCGGCCGCCGTTGAACGAGATCATCGGGTATTCCATGCCGCCCACCGGACCGTTCACGGAAATGGCGACGGGGTAGGGATAATCGAACGCGTACCTGTTGTACTCGGCGATCGTGTGGATGATGGCCTGCGTGGAGTACTGTTCCCACAGCGGGTTGCCTTCCTTCGGGTAGAACGACATGGCGAGCACGTTCGTCCCGTCCTTTTTGAAACCCTGCGCGTCCCAGATGAATTTGCGGCTCGACGCCCACGCGAAGTCGCGCACGTTCGTCGCCTTGAAGCGCCACGTCTTCGTTGTCGTCGCACGCTGCTTCTCGTTCGCAGCCGCTTCTGCCTGCGTGACGATGAGAACGGGTTTGTCGGCCGTGCGCGCCCGCGCGAGGCGGTCGCGCTGGGCCGGTGTCAGCACGGCGCCGGCATTCTGCAGCTCGCCCGTCGCCGCGACGACATGGTCGGCGGGGACGGTCAGCTCGACGTCGTAGTCGCCGAATTCCAGGGTGAACTCGCCGTCGCCCACGTACTGCTTGTTTTGCCAGCCGTGCGCGTCGTAGTACGCGGCCATGCGCGGGAACCACTGGGCGATTTCGAACAGGTCGTTCCTGTCTTCCTTGTCGAAACGTTCGAAGCCCATGCGCCGGCCGAGCACGGTGTTCTCCGGGACGTTGAAGCGCCAGCTGACGTCGAACGCGATACGCGCGCCCGGCTTGAGCGGCTCGGCCAGGTCGATGCGCATCATCGTCTTGTTGATCGTGTGGCGCAGCGGGCGGCCGCCGCGGTCCGTCACGGACGTGATGTCGAAACCGCCGTCGAACTTCGCGCTCTCGACGAGGAAGCGGGCCGATTCGAACGGCGTGCCGCCCGACCGCCACGCCTCGCGCGACGGGTAGCTGGCGATGCGGCGGTTGTCGGAATCGGCGCGGAACATGTTCTGGTCCAGCTGCACCCACAAATAGGCCAGCGTGTCCGGCGAATTGTTGTGGTACGTGATGGTCTCCGAACCGGTGACGGCGCGCTTCGCTTCGTCCAGGGTGGCGCGGATGCGATAGTCGGCGCGCTGCTGCCAGTACGCGTGGCCCGGTGCGCCGGATGCGGTGCGGGTGTCGGTGGGTGTCGGGAGCAGTTCGTCCAGCTGGCGGAATTTGTCGTCGAACGCCTGGGCGTGGGTGGCCGAGGCGAGGACGAGGAGGGCGATGATGGGTAGGCGTTTCATGTCGGTGTCTCAAGTGAAAACGGCAACGGCACCTTGTGGGCGCCGTTGCCGGGGGCAGGCGTCGGGCGTGTTATTCCGCCTTGTCGTCCTTGGTCTTCAGCTTTTCGTTGAAGTCCCTCATGAGGTTGTCCTTGTCATGCTCGGTCTTGTACAGCTCCAGGCGCGACGGCGTCGCCCTGCGCGGCCAGCTGTTGTTGCTGGTGTCCGTGTCGGCCGTCTCCCAGTTCGGGTCCTGCGTCAGCCCGACCATCGGCTCGTCCGTGATGATCAGCTTCGTGATCTTTTTGGGCGTGTAGCGCCACACTTCGGCCGGGACGCGCTCGACGTACTTCTTCCCGCTTTGCAGGGTGATCTCCAGCACGAGCGGCGTCACGAGGCCGCCGAGGTTGCTGAAATCGACCAGGTACAGATGCTTGCCTTCCTTGAGCAGGTTCTTTTCCCAGTCTTCCAGGTCGCCGATCGCTTCGTTGTACTTGTTGCGGTCGCGGTTCGTGACCGTGAACTCGTCATGCTCGTTGTAGAAGTCTTTCAATTCAGGGTGCGCATCCACGCGGCGGGGCAGGGTGCCCTTGTTGCGCTGGTCCGTGATCGAGATCGGCTCCGCGTCGCGCTGCGCCTTTTTCCACGCCTTCTCGATTGCCGGGTCCTTCGTGCCGACCGTGTATTCGCTGATGCCGTCGACGCTGACGTCCACGTGGTCGGTCGTGTAGAACCAGCCGCGCCAGAACCAGTCGAGGTCCGTGCCGGAGGCGTCTTCCATCGTGCGGAAGAAGTCGGATGGCGTGGGGCGCTTGAATTTCCAGCGCTGGGCGTATTCGCGGAAGGCGAAGTCGAACAGCTCGCGGCCCAGCACCGTCTCGCGCAGGACGATCAGCGCGGCCGTCGGTTTCGCGTACGCGTTGTAGCCGAGGGCGGCGATGGATTCCGAGTTCGTCATGATGGGCACCTGGTTGGTGCTCTTCATGTAGTCGACGATGGCGCGCGGTTCGCCGCGCGACTGCGGGTAGTGCTCTTCCCAGGCCTGTTCCGCGAGGTATTCCAGGAAGCTGTTCAGGCCTTCGTCCATCCACGTCCACTGGCGCTCGTCCGAGTTGACGATCATCGGGAAGTAGTTGTGGCCCACCTCGTGGATCACGACGCTGATCAGGCCATACTTGGTGCGGCTGGAGTACGTGAGCTCGCCCGTCTTCTTGTCCTTGGTCGGACGCGGGCCGTTAAAGCAGATCATCGGGTATTCCATGCCGCCCACCGGGCCGTTCACGGAAATCGCGACGGGATACGGATAGTCGAACGAATACTTGTTGTACTCGGCGATCGTGTGGATCACGGCGGCCGTCGAGTATTTTTCCCACAGCGGGTTGCCTTCCTTCGGGTAGAACGACTGCGCCAGCACATTGGTCGCGTCCTTCTTGAAGCCTTGCGCGTCCCAGATGAACTTGCGGCTCGACGCCCACGCGAAATCGCGCACGTTCTTCGCGCGGAAGCGCCATGTCTTCGTGCCGCCGGCGCGGGTCTTTTCGCGCGCCTCGGCTTCGGCCTGCGTCGCGATGATGACGGGCTTCGTCGCCGTGCGCGCCTGCTCCAGGCGCTGGCGCTGGGCGCTCGTGAGCACGTCGCCCGGGTTCTGCAGCTCGCCGGTGGCGGCCACGATATGGTCGGCGGGGACGGTCAGCTGCACGTCGTAGTCGCCGAACTCCAGGGTGAACTCGCCCGTGCCGAGGAATTGCTTGTGCTGCCAGCCCGTCACGTCGTAGTACGCGGCCATGCGCGGGAACCACTGGGCGATCTCGAACAGGTCGTTCTTGTCCTCGTCGAATTTCTCGTAGCCGGAGCGGCCGCCGAGCACCTTCTGCTCGTTGATGTTGTAGCTCCAGTCGATCGAGAACGCGACCTTCGCGCCCGGTTTCAACGGCTGCGGCAGGTCGATGCGCATCATCGTGCGGTTGATGACGACGTGCAGCGGACGTCCACCGGCATCCTTCACGGCGGCGATTTTGAAACCGCCGTCGAACGTGCTCTTTTCCAGCACCGAGCGCAGCGCGTCGAATTTATAGCCGTCTTCCGGCCCGCGCGCCTTGGCCCAGGCGTCGCGCGAGGGGACGGTGGCCGTCATGCGCGCGTCGGAATCGCGTTTATAGATGTTCTGGTCGAGCTGGACCCACAGGTAGGACAGCGTGTCGGGCGAATTGTTGTGATACGTGATCGTCTCGGTGCCGCTGATCGCGCGCTTGCCTTCGTCCAGCGTGGCGCGGATCGCATAGTCGGCGCGCTGCTGCCAGTACGCGTGTCCCGGGGCACCGGAGGCGGTACGGATCGTGGTCGGGGTGGGCAGCAATTCGTCGAGCTGGCGGAATTTGTCGTCGAAAGGTTCCGCCGCGATTGCCGCCATGCTGAGGCATAGCACCGCCAGGCCGATCGAGAAACGTATCATATTTACCCTTCATTCATGGTTGAAAGAAGGAAAATATTCTAGTCTTGACGTTCAGCCATTACCTTATTTGATGTGTAACAAGACTGATACATACGGATGGGCGTGGCGCGCGCGATACGATCGGACACGCGGACAGGGGCGCGGACACCCGGCGGACACCACCGCCGGACACTTCAGTCGCGCCGCGGCGCCGCCGTGCCGCGCAAGGCCATGATGACGAGCCACCGGAGGCCGGTTTCGCCTGGGTGTAAGTACAGAAACTTTGCATTTGCGACAATTGGTTAGATTTGCATATAGACAATAGTTTTATACTTAAGGAATTATCTATACAGGTTGGATGGCGCTTGGACGCATTCACACTCATCGTGGCCGCCGCGCTGGCGGCGTTGACCATGGCGGCCAGCATGGGGCTGCTGTACCTCGCCAGCGCGCGCCAGGCCTGCCTCGTCGACTGGACGGCCGCCTCCGCCTTGTTCGCCCTGAGCAACGGGTTGGCCGCCATCGGCCTGCACCAGCAGACGAGCCCCATCCTGTTCATCGCCTGCGTCAATGCGCTCCACATCGGCGGCCACTTCGGCATGCTGGCCGGCGTGCGGCGCCACCTCCACCTGGCGCCGGGCTGGCGCTGGGGGGCGGTCCTGATGGCCGGCCTGCTGGGGGCGCACGGGCTGCTGGTCGTGCGCGGGGCGCCGCTGTACCGGCTCGCGCTGTTCACCCCCTTCGTCGGCGCGCTCAACCTCGGTGCCGCCTGGCTGCTGTGGCGCAGGAGCGAGCGTGAGGCGTGCGCGGCGCATACGCCGCTGATCGTGCTTCAGGTGCTGTCCGCGCTGCAGCAGGTCGCGCGCGTGACGATCATGCTCGCGTACGACGGCCACCCGCCGGGCTTCCTGGGCGGCGATTTCTTCCGCACGTCGGGCGCGCTGGCGATGCTCGTATACATGTCGCTGGCGGCGATGTGCTGCGCGCTGATCGTCAGCCACCAGCAGACATTGGCGCTGCGGCGCGCCTCGCTGACGGACGTGCTGACCGGCTGGCTGAACAGGCGCGCCCTGCACGACGTGGCCACGCGCGACTTCCGCCGCTGCCGCCGCAACGGTTCGGCCATGTTCTTCATCACGTTCGACATCGATCACTTCAAGCCCATCAACGACCGCTACGGCCACGGCGTGGGCGATGCGGCGATCTGCCACGTGACGGCGCTGTCGGCGCGGGTGCTGCGCGGGAACGACGCGCTGTTCCGCATCGGCGGGGAAGAGTTCGCGGTGCTGGTCGTCGGCGAACACGCGGAGAACGTATGCGTCATTGCCGAACGCCTGCGCGAGGCGGTGGTCGCGGCGCCGCTGACCGTCGACGGCAAGGCCATATCGATGACCGTCAGCGTGGGCGTGGCCGCGCTGGATGCGCACGACCGCAAATGGGAAGAGATCCTGCGCCGCGCGGACGAGGCGCTGTACCACGCCAAGCAGAATGGCCGCAACCGCGTCAGCGTGCATGGCCGCGACGTCGCGGGCCGCGGCCAGGCGACGCGGCTGCAGGCGGTGGGTGCCTGACCGCGCCGCGTCTACCCCGGTATTACTTCATCCAGACGGCGTAGTTGTTGCCCGACGTCTGCAAGGTCCAGCCGGCGCCCGGGCTCCAGCTGTTCGGGCCGATCTTCATCGCCAGCTGGTGCGTCGTGCCGGTGATGATGGCCGCGTACAGGCCCTGCGTGGCCTGCTGGATGGCGACGGCCGACGTCGAATTCACGCCCGCATTCCTGCGCGCCGCCATCAGCGCCGCGATCTGCGTCTTGAGGTTCCAGTTGTAGATGTGCGGGTAGAACACGGTCGGAATGCCCGGGTGCGACAGGATGTAGGCGTAGCCCTCCAGCACGGCGCCGCACGGCACGGCCCACAGGTTCTGGCCCGTGCCGCAGCTTTCGGCCGGGCCGGTGTCGTGGTTGTCGACGAACGTCACCGACATCGCCGGCCACCAGCCGATGGCGCCCTGCGGCTTGCCGTCCGCCGCCTTCAGGCGCCAGTAATTGCCGTTGGCGAGGGCGTCGTTGAGGATGCCCTTGGTCGTGAAGTCGAACGCGCCGCAGCTGTTGCTGGTGCCGTTGATCCAGTCCATGATCACCTGGCGGTTCGCGTTCAGGTTGTTCAGGTCGAACGAATCCGGCCACATCTCGCCGACGCAGAAATCGGACGCGAACGCGTTCGAATACTGGCCCACGTAGTTGGCGCCGAAGCCCTTCACGTAGTCGAAGCGCAGGCCCGAAAAGCCCACCGGTTTCAGTGTGTAGTTGAGCCAGTTGACGATGCCGTTCTGGACTTCGCCCACGTTCTTGTGGTCGAGGTCGCGCGCGGCGGAATAGCCCGTTCCGGTGTCGGCGTTGCCGAGGCCGCAGTTGCATTCGTCGCCGTTGACGATGGAATACGTGGTCCAGTTCGGATTCGTGAAGTCGGACCAGCCCGTGCTGCCCACGCGGTGGTTGACGACGACGTCGACGATCGACTTGACGCCCTTGCTCTTGAACGCGCTCACGACGTTCGTCAGCTCGGCCGCGCTGCCGTACTTGGAATCGAGTTTGTTCAGCTGGCGCGGCAGATAGCCTTCCTTGGCCGCCGAATCCGACGGCGGCGGGAACCACACGTGCGTGAAGCCCATGGCGCTGATGTCGCCGACGTTGTTCAGCAGGGTGTTGTACCAGTCCGGGCCGGCGTAATTGGCCGAGTTCCAGTGGAAACCCTGCAGGACGACGGCCGTGCTGCCGCCGGCCTGCTGGGCGGGGGTGGCGGCCCCTGCTGGGGCCATGGACGTGATCATGCCGGCCGCCAGCAGGGCGACGATGGTGCTCTTCTTCATGCTTCTCCTCCGATGTGATACGGGTAAGGTCCCGGCAGGCAACGGAGGTCGTGCAAAAGTCCGTTGCTTGCTCAGGTACTTTTACTACGTATTGGGCGATCATTCTGTGTAGTTTTCGTGCCCAACGGGGAAGATTCTTAGCTATACGTATTTTCGTGTCAATCTAATTCGCATGAAGTGTGTAGTTTTAGTACTTTCGGTTTGCGCTTGTGCAAATGAAATCCTCCAGCGACGTCGGGCCGCGAACGGGGGAGTCCGGCCAGCCGTCCTGCTCGTCCAGCACGGTTCCCGTCATGCAGGCATAGGAGCGCGCCGCTTCCGGCGAAAAGCCGAGCTGGCGGTACGTCTGCTCCCACGCATGGCGGGGGATGACCTCGACGTCGACGGGGCGGCCGAGCGCGTGCGCGAATGCGTCGGCCACATCGCGCGGCGTATAGCGGCGGGGGCCTTCGACGTCGATGGTGTCCGTCCGGTCCGCGGGCTCCAGCAGCCGCTGCGCGGCCACTTCGCCCAGGTCATCCGGTGCGACCATCGGGATGACGAGGTCCTCGGGAAAGAAACTCGGCAGTTTGCCGCGGTGCCGCACGGTGTCGAGCATCTCGGTCCAGTTGCTCATGTAGTAGACGCCGCGGTTCACCGCGACCGGGACAGCCTGCGCCTTCAGCTTTTCTTCGAACTCGAACAGGACCGTCAGGTCGCCGCACCGCTCGCCGCGCCGCGCGCCGGTCGTCGAGACCGCGACGGCCTTGCGCAGGCCGGAGCCCGTCACCGCGTCGACGATGGCGGCGGCGTTCGCGCGCTCGACGGCGTCCGTGTCGGTGAACGGCGCGGCCGGCGGATTCAGCAGCAAAGCGGTCGTGCCCGTTCGCAGGATGGCGCGCAGTGCCGCCACGTCGCGCACGTCCGCGACGGCGACTTTCGCGCCGGCATCGCGCAGGGCGGCCGCATGGCCGGCATTGCGCGTGACGACGGTGACGGGCTCGCCCCGGCGCAGCAGTGCGCGGGCCGTGGCCGAGCCGACGTGGCCGGTGCCTCCGATGATGATATGCATGAGCTTCTCCTTTCGTGTCCGGCGAAAGGGAAGATTTTAACGAGAGGCTCCTGACAGTTTTTGTCAGGAGCGACGATGGACAGCCCTGCTACTCCTTACGTCTTGACACCAATGGCATCAGGCCGAGCGTGGCTTTACTTTCTTGCGGGCGTGAGCCGCGTCCAGTTTGGCAGCCGTCTTGCCGAGCGTGCGGATGAAATTGTCCAGTTCATCCCTTGCTTTGACTGCCTTGTGAATAGCCTCCGACAAGTCTGCCTCGCTGTTCGCACTCATGTGGTCTTCGGCGGATTGCGGCTGGTCATCCGCCTGCACATCGCGTTGGATCGGAACGAACGCCACCTCCAGGCCGAAGAACTGCCCGATGCGGTTCATCGTCGCGACAGTCGGGTTCGCCTGGCCCAGTTCGATCGCCTTGATCACCCGCGCGCTGACCCCGCGGTGCCGCGCGAATTCTTCCTGCGTCATGCCGGCGATTGCACGCATTTCGCGCGCGCCTTCGGTGAGCGACAGTCTGGCTGCGGCCGCGGACTCCAGCATCCGGTTGCGTCGCTCTCGGGCTTCTGCCTTGTCCATCGGTTTTTTCTTGCTCATGACTATCTCAGTGCCAGAAGTTGGGTGCGTTGCGCTTCGATGCTGGGCGTGACGAAATCGACGATGTCATTATCGACGCCCACCTCGCGCATGCATTCGGACAGGGTCGCCAATTGTTCACCGAACCGTACCAGGGCCTCGACGACCTCTGCACGTTCCGGCCCGGTCAAGGACAGCTGCGCGAGGATGTCTTTCCAGTTCCGCAGCTCTTTACGGCTCTCCGGATGATACCAGCGCGCCGAGCGGGTAATGCCTTCCGGGTCCAGGTACATCGGCGCGAAATCGAACAGCGGCGTGATGCGCGTGACACCGTCGACAGTCTGCACGGCCGTATTGCGCGCATGGTTGTCCGTGTTGCGCATTGCCAGGTTGAGCACGTCGCGCCGGATAAACTCGACGGTCTCTGCAAGCGGCTCATCGACCACGTTTCGAATTGCGTTCACCAACTCGAACTGGTCGGCCTGCGTGCCGAAACCGGCCAGGCCCGCGATCGAAGCGACACTCTCCTGATGAAAACGCAGTACCTGCCCGTTCTGGGCACGGCGGTCGAAACGCGGGATGAACAGCATATCGCCGTGCACGACAGGCACGTCAAAGCTGCGGATGCCGAAGCGTCGCGCGACTTCCATGTAACGAGCTTCGTTGCGCAGAACCTTGCGGTCGGCGTCCGCTGGACCACGCGGGCGCTTGATGATGTAATGGCGTTGGGCCTCGTCATCAGGCAGCGCCGCGTCGGGATACCATTTGCCGTCATGCCCTTGAGTCAGCAGGTATTTGGGGGCCACACCTTGCACACCTGTGCCGCCTGCGGCCAGCATGCCGTGCACCATCATCATTTCGTGAAAGTCGGCCGAGCGCGCGAGCAGCTCGTCAAACGTGAAGCCGTCTGCGGCAAGGTCATGACGCTCGACATGCTGTTCGTAGTAGTGGACGGCTTCCCGGATACGCAAGCGCCCGATCGGGTTGAAGGCACCGGCACACAGCAACGGCAGGTCGGAAGCCTGTGCGTCGGGAAGCTTCAGATGGCCGAGCAGGAATCTGCGTCCGTTGCCTTGCGGGACCAGGTCATACAGGAAGGTGGGCCAAGTCTTGCGAACGTGACGGTCCGCGTCCACCGGGATCACAAGCGACACCGGCGCCGGTGTATCCCCGAAGGCGTAGAGCAGATCGTACTCGAACACACAATCATTCGGCCGAAAGCCGTTACGCACCACATCGGAGAAGCTTGCCTGCGCAGCTTCCAGCCACTCGCCTTCGTGAAAAATCTCGATGTGACAATCCATGCCCGGCTTGTGCTTTAAAAGTGCATTAAAAGATACTGGAGGAGTATATCAGTCGAAGCCACGCACGGGAAAATTTGCATCCCGCTGGATCCAGTTGCGCGGCGAATACGCGGTCCGCGCATCCGTCACGTGCAAGGTGAACGCATGCCGCGACACCGGCGAGCGGTTTGGCGCGCTGTAATGCGGCAACAGCCCATGGAAGCAGACAAGGTCCCCGGCCTTCGCTTCGAGCGGGACGGCCGTGCTGTCGTCCGGCCAGGGCGTGCTGTCCAGCTTTTCCATCGTGATGGCGTCGCCGTCGCGCAGGAAACGCTCGCGCAGCGGGCCGCGGTGGCCGCCCGGTTCCACCCACAGGCAGCCGTTCTCGATGGTCGCGTCTTCCAGCGCGAACCAGAACGTCGTCACGCTGATCGGCGTGGAATCGAAGAACGTCGCGTCCTGGTGCCAGCGCACTTCGCCGCCGATGCCCGGCTGCTTGAAGATGTACATCGATTGCCAGATCTGCGGCTGTTCCAGGCCCAGGTCGCGCGCGACGGCGGCCAGCTTCGCATCGTGCGTGAACGCCTTGAACACGGGGTCGAGGTCGTGCATGGCGTGGCCGATCTTGTTGATCGACAGGGCCTTGGCCTGCTTCAGCCGGCCGTCCGGGCCGAAGGCTTCCTCTTCGAAGAAGCAGCGGATCGTGTTGTCCGAACCAAGGAACCAGGCGTCGCTGGCGCGGGCCTGGTCGCGCGTCGTGAAGATGGCGCGCGACTCCGCAGGGTCGAATGCGTCGACGATCTCGCCGGCGCGCGCGCGCAGGCGGGCGATGTCGTCGGCTGATTTGAAATTCGGGACGACGATGTAGCCGTCGCGCTGGTACCGGTCGCGTTGTTCGGGTGTGAGCATGGCATGGTCCTTCAAATAACCATGCCATTGTAGATCAGGCGGCCACCGTCCACGCACCGTCCGCATACACGCGCTCGTCGTCCAGGTACACGGCGTCCGTGACGACGAAGACGTCGATGTGGTAGCGCGCGTCCTTGCGCTTGAAACCCGGTTTCGCGTACACGCCGTGCTTGGCGCCCAGCGACAAATGGATGCCGCACATGCGCTCGTACGTGCCGATGTCGTCCACGCGGCGCTCGCGCGTGAAGGCGCGGTTCATGCCGAAGCCCAGTTCGCGCACCCACACCTCGCCCTCGTCGCGGCGGATGATGTCGAGGACTTCCTGGAACGCCGGCGTGACGTTCTCCGTGCCGACGACGCGGCCCTTCTCGATGACGAGCGTGATCGGCGACTCGGGCCGGTTGACGAGGTACGACGTGTCGCCGAACACGTGCACCTGCGCGCGCCCGCTGACGGCTTCCAGGTCCCGCGCCTCCGTGAACACTTCGCCGATCGGGAACTGGCCGCCGACATTGTTCATCGCGCCGTAGTCGCCCACGTTCAGCTTGGCGCTTTCCAGTGGCGAGTCGAACGTGAGCACGTCGCCGCCGCCATGCACCTCGGCGCGGCGGGCGCGGTCGATGCGGGCCTTCAGCGCGTGGCCCACGCCGCGGAAGTAGGCGGGGTCGTAGGCCAGCGCCTCGATGTAGTGCTCGCCCTGCGCGCCCGGCATGCGCGACAGGTGCACGTGCTCGATCACTTTCAGGCCCAGCTTGAACAATTCCACGCGCAGGCGGAAGCCGTCCAGGCGGAAGTTCGTCGACTGCACGAGCACGACGAGATCCTGCGGCGCCAGGGTGCGGAACGTCGCGAGCACGTCGTCGGGGGCCACGGTGTCGAAGTCGATGAAGGCAGCCTCCGGCAGGTTCGCGCGGTAAGCGGCGACGAGGCCGCGGGCCAGCGCCGTGCGGGTGTCGAAGACGACCAGCGCGCGCCGCTCGGGCGTGTGTTCGAGCGCGATCGCCAACACGTCGCGCAGGTGCGCGGTGGCAGAGGCTATGGCGGCGGCGGGCAGGGCGTCGGTGGGCGTCATGGCATGGCTGAAGAGGGAAGACAACCCGGCATTATACCCTTGCGGCAGGTCACGATCGGGCCGGCAGGAATGCTGCACAGTCTGGCTGTCAGGAGCCCATCATGTTGATTCGTAAAGGAAATTTCCTAAAAGTCATTCTGCTCGGCGTGCTGCTGGTTTGTCTCTCGGCGCGCGCGGCGGCACTGCGTGCACCGGACACCGTGGCCGCCGAATTCTATGGCTGGTACCTGCAGACGCTGGACGCCGACCAGGATCCCCTGAGCGACCGCTACGACCGTCTGAATGCATACGTCGCGAAGCCCCTCGTCGACCAGCTGGTGAAACGGCTGCAGGAGAAGACCAGCCAGGCGGGCGACTACTTCCTGCAATCGCCCCGCATCCACGGTGCGTGGCTGCGGGGGCGCGTGCAGGCCGTCACCCTGCGGCGCCAGGCGCGCAGTGCCGACGTTCTCGTCACCCTCGATGGCGACGGCGACGCGAAGCATGAAGTGGTGCTGACGATGGTGCTGGACAACGGCACATGGAAGATCCGCCACGTGAACCGCGCGGCACTCGATGCTGCCGAAAGTTCCACTTCCCGCGCTGCTATTTGATCCCTGAAGCACAGCCACACGCTACTCCGTGAACAGGGCGCCGTCGGCTTGATCCCGGCGCTATGATTTCAAAACGATAACGGTCCCAAGTTTGAGCGGGCCGTTCGATTTTTGATTTCAAACGGTGGGAGCGCATGGCATACCGATGGGAAACGCCGGCCAGTATCTGGCTGGAGGACGAGCGCAGCGGGCAGTTCGAGCTGGCGTCCAGCGACGGGCTGGGCCGGATCGACTGGCAGGCCGCCGCGCGCGGCCGCCTGGCCGATTGCGCGCACCTGCTCGGCGCCTCGCTGCCGCAATCCTGCGACCACGCCGCCATCTATCCCGAGGGGTTCGCGTTCTGCCCGACGTGCGGCCGGCCTTTGACCCGCCTCGGCGTCGCGCCGGAACGCCATCCCGACTGGTGGGGGCCGTATGCAGACGCGCTGCTGCCCCGGCACGTGCCGCACGGCCTGCCCGTGACGTCGCTGGCGCTGGGCGACAGCCTCGAGGAGCGTCCGCCCGCGCCGGAAGTCGGCCGCTTCGACGCCGCGATGCCGCCGCCGCCGAACGCCCATTGCGTGTTCGCGGCCGCCACCTTCGGCTTTCCCGAACAGCGCCTGCTCGCGCTGGCGCCGGGGCGGGGCGTGCTGCAATACTGGGATCCGCTGGCGGAAGTCTGGCACGTGTTGCTGCCGGAAGAGGGCGCGGCCGATCTCGCGTTCGGCGCGTCCGACTACGGCTGGCTGCCCACGGCGCACCTGCAGGTGCCCGCGCGCCGCGGCGACGTCGCCCTCGTGCCCACGGCGCGCGGCCTGTACCGCCTTGCGATCAACCCCGTCAGCGAGACATGCCGCACGGAGGCCGTGCTGGCCGCGCCGGTCGTCGCCGCGCCCGGCCTGATGCGGCGCCAGCTGGGCGTCCTCGTGCGCAATCCGGGCGGCACCCTCGGCCTGTGCGGGCTCGGCGCCGACCTGTCTCCGGGGCCGCAGTTCGATTGCGGGGCGCTGCCGCTGTCCGGCTGGACGCGGCCTATCGGCTACGACGGCCAGCTGTTCTGGCTGCACGGCGAGGGCCAGCTCGTGTGGCGTCCGGGCGAAGCCCCGCGCTGGCTCGCGTGGCCGGACACGTGGCTGCCCAGCCTCGACCTCGGCGGCCCGACCTTGAGCCGCGACGGCCGCATGTGGCTGATCGGGCATGACGGCCAGTCGTATTCGTTCCTCGAACTGGGGGCGGAGCGTCCGCAGCGCGAACCGATCGACGGCGCGCGCCTCGGCTTTGCGAACCTGCTGTTCCGGCGCGGCCATCCCGTCGTCGACGAGCCGTGGTCCGGCGAGCACGTCGAGGACCAGCACGAGGACGATTCCCTCGTCCTGCCGCTGCTGCGCAGCTTCAACAATAACCGCAGCCAGCCCAGCGGGCTCGTGCTGCGCTTCCACAAATACACCGGCCGCGCCGAAGAGGCGCTGGCCAACCGCGTGATCGCCCGCACCACGGTGGAGTGGATCGGCCGGCGCAACGTGATCCTGGACGAAGTGGCGCGCCTGGCGCGGCCGCTCGAGTGCGTGCCCTTCGTCTACGCCAACCGCCTGTGGCTGCACCACCCAGACTGGAACCGGATCCGCGGCTGGAATCTGGAAGCGCCGACGTGAGGGCCTTCGTCCTGCTCCTCGCGTTGTGCGGCATCGCCCCCGCCTGGGCCGTGCCGCAAGTGGTGCTCGTGCAGAACTCGGGCTGGATGGAGCCGTTCTACACGGACCCGCAATCGCAGTTCAAGCCGCTGGTGGCGGCGCTCGCGGGCAGCGTCGCGCAGCCGGGAGACGCGCTCGTGCTGGCCGCGTTCAACCAGTCGCTGCCCGGCGCACCGTCGCCGCGCGCGCTGCTGTCCGAGCAGGTGACGAAGGACACTCCCGCGCACGTGCGGGCCGCGCTGGCGGGGCTGCAGACGGCCCGCAAACCCGGCGGCGCGGCGCTCGCCGACACGGACCTGGGCGAGGCCGTGGAGACGACCGTCACCAAGGTGTTGGGCGGGAAGGCGGGCCTCGTCTGGCTCGTGACGAACAACCGCAACAGCCCGAACAACGACCAGGCGACGGCGCAGCGCAACCGCGAATTCTATGCGCTGATCCACAAGGGCGCCGCGATCACGAAGGCGCTCGCATTCCCGCTGCGGATGCCCGTGCAGGGCCGGCACTACCACGCGAACGGCCTGATGGTGTACGTGTTCGCGGTCGGGCCGGAAGGCGCGCGTGCCCTCGACGCGATGCTCGCCCGCGTGCAGCGCGTGATCACGGAACCGCCCGCGCGCCTGAAACCGCTCGACCGCGACACGGTGCGCCTCGTGCCGCGCAAGGTCGAGAACGCGCCCGGCGTCGAGTTCTCGATGGATGCCGCGGGCCGCCTGCGCGCGGACGTCGCACCGGATGCGCGCACGCCCAGCGCGACGATCCAGTGGCAGCTGCAGAACACGATGTATCCGTACACGATCGCGGGTGCGACGATCTCCGCGCGCTCGATGCTCGGCGGCGAGAATCGTCCGATCGCATTGAAGACGAACACCGTCACGCGGCTGGCGCCGGGCCGTGCGGAGCCGCTCGCGTCGACCGTGCAGCTGCCGGTCGCGCAGCTTCCGGGCAAATGGTCGATGGCGGCGCTGAAGTCCGCCGGCTCCGCGTACGTGCTGCCGGGCCGCATCGAGCTGCATCTGCAGGGCCAGAAGCTGGAACTGTCGCAGGCATTCCGCGAGCGCATGGCGGCGCTGTTCCCGGGCGATCCGCTGCCGGACATCTTCACGCCGCCGGCCGACATCCAGGCGTCGACGGCCGTGCTGCCCGTCGAGGTGCACGTGCACTACGGCTCGGGCCCGCTCGTGGCGCTGCTGGGCGGCGGCCTCGCGCTGCTGGCGGCCGGCGCGGGCGCCGCTTACGCGTACGGGCGGCCGCGCCGGGTGCAGCTCGTCGTGGAAGACGAACTGCGCACCGTGCACACGCGGGCGGGCGCCACGCAACCGATCTATGACAAGGCGGGCAATGAAGTGGCCCGCCTGAAGACGACCTTGTTCGGCCACCAGTTGCTGGACCTGCGCGAAGGTGCGCAGGTCCGGCTCGGCCGATGAACCCACGGGAACCCACCATGCAGAACGACCAGACCAAGCCCGCCCCCGACACCGCCGGCACCGACCCGGGCTTCAAGCTGCCCGGCCAGACGGCCACCACGCCGCAGGACAGCCTGCCGAAGACGACGCCCGACACCGCGACGCAGCCCGTCGAGATCGCACCCGGCGGCGCCACCAACACGAGCGCGGCGCCGCTGCGCGACACGGCCGGGCGCGACATGGCGATCGGCGCGGTCGCCTTCGTCGTGCTGCTGGTGATTTACTTCTTCGTGCGGAATGCGTACGTGCACCACCTCGTCGTCAAGCGCGTGGCGCCGTCGTCGGCGGGCAGCGCGGGCTGGCTGCTGTTCGTCGGCATGGGCTTCCTGTCGGCCGCCGTCGTGCTGGCCATCGTCAACGCGAGCAAGTACCTGACGCCCGCCATCACCGGACCGCTGGTCGTCGTCGGCGTCGTCACGCTGGTCGCGGCCTTCTTCGTCGGCCGCCGCTGACCTTTTACAGAGAACACCATGGCAGATTTTCCCGATCCCGCATCGCTCGGCAATAAAGCGGAGCTGAAAGTCGACCTGCGCCCGACCTTGTTCATCGGCGCCGGCGGCACCGGCATGGAAGTCATGATGCGCATCCGCCGCCGCATCCTCGCGGCCGTGTGGAACCGCCGGCATCCGACCCGCGTCGAATCCATCGCCGACTTCCCCGTCGCGCGCTTCCTCCACTTCGACCTCG
Source organism: Massilia kyonggiensis (assembly GCA_966212285.1). GTDB lineage: Bacteria > Pseudomonadota > Gammaproteobacteria > Burkholderiales > Burkholderiaceae_D > Telluria > Telluria kyonggiensis_A. The sequence continues at coordinate 136,881 of CBIHQW010000010.1, read as the reverse complement.
ATGCGAACGCCGTCATCGACGAGGGCAAGTCGCAGCGCACCGACCCGTGGTTCGAGCTGGTCAAACTGTCCGATGAAGAACGCCTCGTCGAACCGCTTGACCTGCCGCAGTACCACGAATCGGACGACAGCCTCGCGCGCTTCCCGCTCATCGAAAACTGGATGCCGCTGCGCCCGAAAAAACTGCGCTCGCTGGGCATCGACCCGTCGAAGGGCGCGGGCCAGATCCGCGCGCTGGCGCGCCTGTACCTGTTCGACAAATACCCCAAGCTGCGCGGCCGCATCAAGGGCGCGCTGAACTTCCTGAGCAGTAACGCGGGCATCGAGCGCAAGGAGAATTACCAGCGCCTCGGGCTGCAGGTCGACACATCGAAATTCCGCATCGTCGTCATCGCGTCGAACGCGGGCGGCACGGGCGCGGGCAGCGCCATCGACCTGGGCTGGATCGCGAAAGCCGTCGCGCGCCAGGAAGTGTCGGACAGCCAGGTCGACCTCGTGATGTTCCTGCCGTCCGGCTACGCGAAGGCGAACAAGGAGCGCACCGAGGCGAACGCGTACGCCACCATGATGGAGCTGGAGACGGGCATGCGCGACATGAACGCGCGCGTGCAGTGGATGGAACCGGACAGCATCGTCGGCCGCGGCACGCCGTTCGACGACGTGTACTTCGTCGATACGGCGAACCTCGCGAACAAGGCGACGCAGGACGTGAAGGACGTGTATCAGATGGTGGCCGACACGCTGTTCGAGGACTTCGCGTCGGCCGATTTCGCCAACCGCAAGCGCTCCGTCGCCGTCAACCAGCAGCAGCACAAGCTCGGGCCGTACAACCCGCGCGTGCCGGAGCAGCGCTTCGGCGACATGCGCCTGTCGTACTCGAAGGTCTATTCCGCGTTCGGCCAGGCCGTGCTCGACACGCAGCAAAGCCTGCGCGAAGACATCCGCGCCTACGAGCTGGCGGCGCTGATGGTGAAGGCATTCTTCGGCCTCGTCGCCGTCGACGGCACGGCTGCACGGCGCGCCACCGACCAGGAACGCGATGCCTTCATGCGCGAGCAGATGGGCATGGCCGAGCACCCGTTCACGGAATTCCCCGATTTTAAAAAGGGCACCGTCGACGTCACGCCGTTCCCCGAATACGCGCTGACGGACATGCTCCTGCTGGACAAGGACCAGCGCTCGCTGCTGGAGCGCGTCGAGAGCAAGGTGCAGCTGGAGATGGACCGCATCATGGCGTCGTACGACCTCAAGTTGTGGCGCGAGAAGGTGGTCGAACTGCTGCCGAACCTGGAGCGCGACGCCATCCGCGAAGCCGGCGCCACGGCCGAGACGAGCGAGGACCGCATCAAGAGACATACGGGCGAGCTGCTCGCCCAGCTGCGCCTGAACGTGCGCGGCCGGCTGTACATGCTGCTGGACGACCGCAAGCAGGGCGGCCTCGAATTCGTGCTGTCGCTGCTTGAGCAGGTGAAGGCGCGGCTCGCGCAGCGCGACCTGGCCAACGTCCAGCGCAACGGCAAGCGGTACCGCGACGTGCGCGACGCGCTGCGCACGCGCCAGGTCGAGGAATCGCTGAACCACCTGACGCAGGCCGCGGGCCGCCTGTTCGGCAAGGATGCGCAGGCGCGCGAGATCATGAACCACCTGAAGCGCGACATCGCCGACTACCTGCGCTTCCACCTGCTCGCGGTCGCGGCGGGGCAATCCATCGAGGTGATGCAAAGCCTGTCGTCCTGGCTCGGCGAACCGCAGGCGCCGGACGAACACGGCCAGGTGCGCTGGAGCGGCGTGGCCGGCGAATTCCAGGAAGGGCGGCGCAATGTGGGCGCCATGCTGGCGGCCGTCGACCAGCGCATCGGCCAGCTCCGCGCCGACGCGCGCCAGGAGCACGCCACCTATCTCAAGCTGGCGAGCGACGTGCTGCCGGAACCCGTCCGGCTGACGGGCGACGTGAGCGCGTGGAGCGAAGAGGTGCTGCTGGAATTCGGCGGCTCCGCGCGGCTGTTCCCGCAACTGGGCGACGAGAGACTGCGTTCCGATCTGCTGCTGAAACTGTTCCGGCGCGCGCAGCTGCAGCTGTCGGGCGAGCAGGCCGTCGCCGAGCTGCCGGATCCGCTCGTCGAGCGCCTCGGCGCGATGTCGCCGCAGGAACGGCACCGCATCTTCTCCGAATGGATCAAGAGCGCCATGCCGTGGATTAACGCGCGCTTCTCGGCCGAGTTCACGCCCAGTGCCGACCAGTTCAAGTGCTTCATCGGCGTGGGCGACCCGGCCGCGTGGCGCAGGCTGGAGCCGGAAATCCGCGCCGCCGTGCCCACCGGCTTCTTCCACGGCGACCTCGTGTCCGTCGTGAACACGGGCGTGCCGGGACGGGCCGTGTGCTACATCGAGCTGTCCGGCTACCCGATGACGGTGCTGCGCGGCCTGCCGACGTGGCGCGCCAGCTACCAGATCGAGAACCCCAAGATCCCCACGCACCTGCACTTCGATTCGACGCGCTTCCGCCACCCGATCTCGCCGTCGATGGACGAGCTGAATCGCCTGGCCGACGACTACGAATTCTTCCTGGCTGCCGTCGCGCTGGGTGTACTGCGCCGCAAGCAGGACGCGGGCGACAGCGAGGCCGCGTTCCAGCCGCGCGGGCAATACCTGTTCGAGGTCGAGCAGGGATCGGGAGAGTGGCTCCAGATCGGCAACGAGTACGCGATCCGCTCCAACGGTCTGCCGCCCTACTACCGCGAGCAGGTGATCGCGGCGACGCGCCAGCGCCTGGCCGCGATGGGTCCGCACCAGCTGGCGTTGCTGGCCGCGCTGATGCGTCACTACCAGTTGCGCGTGTACGAGCCGAAGCTGGAGGTGGACGAGACGGGCGCGCAACTGCCGTCGCCGTCGCTGCCGTACATCACGGCGCGGCGCCTGTACGACCAGTGGATGCGGCGGGCCGTCGGCATCGATCCGGCGCTGTCGCCGGCGCAGGTGGAAGCGGCGCTCGCGCAGCTGGACACGTGGACGGAACCCGTGCCCGATTCCGCCTCCGACGCGTACGCGTGGGAAGTCGAGCGGCCCACCGACAAGCGCGTGATCCGGCCCGAGTTCCTGTCGGCCGACGCGCGCGCCGCGCAGGCGCTGGAACGCCGCGCCGCCGCACCCGTCATGCCGTCGGCGCAGTACGCACCGGCTGCACCCACCGTCGTCGCACCGACGCCCGGTGCACCGGACGCGGTGCCGGCACCGAGCCTCGGATCGGCCGCCTACGTCGTCGGCGCCACACCGATCCCTGCGCGCTACAAGCTGTTCGTCGGCGGCACGCAGCGCGGACCGTTCGCGCTGGACGAGGTCGTGCAGCAGCTCACGCGCGGCGAGATCGATACCGGTACGCGCATCTGGAACATGCAGTGGAATCCGCGCGCGGACAAGTGGAAAACAGTCGGCGACATTCCGGAACTGATGGCGGCCGCCGGCGCCGCGATTCCCGATCCGGACGACGACGGCATCCCGGACCCGGAATAAGGACGCACCGTGCAGGACGAAGCAATCTACCGCTGCATCAACGCCGCCTGCGCGCGCGGCATGCCGCGCCGCGTGAATTACTGTCCGTATTGCGGGACGGCCCAGCAGGCGGGCGCGGCGCCGCATACATCGGACGATGGGCGCGCGCGTCGCGATGCCGAAGTCGCTGCGGCTGCGACGGCCGGTGCCGAAGCCGTAGCCGGATTGTCGGGCTGGTCGGATGCGCCGGACATCGTGCAGGAGGCACCGCCGCCGAAACCGACGCCTTCTGCAACGTCGTTCGGCCGCAGCGGCCGCCCGGTCGAGGCCAACACCGCGCCGCCGCCGGAGCGGGGCCGCGGCATCCCGTGGTCGCCGCATCCGACGCCGCCGCCCGCGCCGAAACCGGCGGGCCGCCAGCCGATCCGCCTGCGTTGGTGGATCGTCGCGCTGGCCGTGCTGTGGGGCGTGTGGCTGTGGGCCAAACCGTCGGCGAAGAAGATCGACAAGCGCATCGACGGCGCCATCGTGCTGGCCCAGGCCTGCCAGGGCAAGCAGGCGCAGGACGAACTGATCGCGCTGCGCAGCAGCCGCGCCACGCCGCAGCAGCTGGAGCGGCTGCAGCGCGGACTGAACGAGGCGTCCAGCGCGTGCACGCGCAAGCGCCTGCGCGCGAGCGCGTGGGCGGAGGCGCGCGGCCCGATCGAATCGGCGCTGGCCTCCGGCAGCGTCGAGCGGGCGCGTGCCCGCCTGCAGGCGTTCACGAAGCGCTGGGGCGAAGACGACAACACGCGCGCGCTCAAGGCGCGCATCGATGCCGCGCGCGCCGAGCATCCGCTGGCTATCCCGCCAGACGCGTGAAGCCGTCGTTACTCCACGCTTCGCTGCCCACGCCGTGGCGAACGAAGAACAAACCGTCCGGATCGTACTTGTGCTTGACCTGCGCGAGGCGCGGATAGTTGGCGCCCCAGAAGGCATCCTGCCAGTCGGACTGGAAGTAATCGCTTTCGGAGACATACGCGCCGGCACGGGGCGCGACGGCCAGCAGCGCATCCATCGCCCGGCCGATCGCCTGCGCGCGGGCACGCCCGCGGAGCGCATCGACGGCGCCGCCGGGCATGCCGGGGAAGCGCGGCCCGTCGCCGCCCGCGATGATCGCCAGCGCGAAGGCGTCCAGCACGGCGGGGTTGGTCGCGGTGTCGCGCGCCGCGTCGATGTCCGCCTGCGGCGCGCCGGCCAGTCCCTTGTTGAAGTGCAGGCCCACGCTCCAGTGCCGACTTGCCTGGAACAACGCATCGGCGAGGCTGGCCTGGCGCTTCGGATCGAGCAGCCCGGCCGGCAGCCATGCCGATTTGTAGCCGTGGATGAACCAGCCTTCCTGCTCCGTGTCGCCTTTCCAGATCACGTGGTGCGCGGGCGCGCCTGGTCGCGGATCGGCGACCATGAAGCCGGGCGCATGCTCGCGGAAGAACGCGGCGTCCCACATGTGCCGTGCGCGCAGGGCCAGCACTTGGAACGGCTTGTCGAACGTGTAGCCGGGGCGGCTGCGCAGCCAGTCGAGCAGCGGCGCCCACGTGCGCGCGGCGCCGGCCTCGTCGAGATCCTGGAAGACCATCGAGACGTCGACGGTGTTGTCGCCGTGGAGGGCGATCTGCTCGCCCCAGTGCGGATTGAACAGGTCGCGCGCATAAAACTCGACCAGCTTGCCGACCAGCGCGCGGAACGAGGTATCGTCGGCCGCGCGCACCTTGCAGAACACGGCGCCGAACATGGCCGGCAGCTCGCGCGTGCGCAAGGTGAGGCGGGTGACGATGCCGACGCTGCCGCCACCGCCGCCTTTCAGCGCCCAGAACAGGTCCGCGTTCGTGCACGCGTTGGCGATGCGGACCTGGCCGTCGGCCGTCACGACTTCCGCCTCCAGCAGGCCGGCCGCCGCCGTGCCGTAGCGCTTGGAAAAGCTGCCGAAGCCGCCGCTCTGCACGAGCCCCGCCACGCCGACGGTCGTGCAGCCGCCGCCCTGCACGTAGCGGCCGGCGCGCGTCGTGACGGCGTCGTACGCGTCGATCCACATGGCGCCAGCGCCCACCGTGACGGCCGGCTGCGGCGCGGCGCCGCAGTTGCGCGCGACGAAGGCTGGTTCCAGGTGCACGTCGTTCATGTGCCTTGTCCAGACGAGCAGCGCATCCGGCGCGCTTGAGGTGCCCTGGTAACTGTGGCCGCCGCCCTTGACGACGAGGCGCAGGTCGTGGGTGCGCGCGAAATCGACGGCCGCGACGATGTCCGCCGTCGTGCGCGCCGCGACGGCGTATGCGCTGGGCTGCGAGGACCACGCGTCCAGCCAGCCGCTCGTGTGCGTGAAGTTCGGCTGGTCGCCCACGTCGAAGCCGTTTTTCAGGCGGGCGAGGGCGGCCGCACACGCCGGCGACTCCGCGCCGGCGGCGCAGCCGGCGAACGGCGCGTCGAGCTTCACGAGATGGCCGCTCACGCTGCGTTTCAGGTCGTCCCACGCGGTGGCGGACGGCCAGAGCGGATCGCCCGGCCGCACGCGCCGGCGCAGCGGTGCGGCCGTCGTCATGCCTGCGAATGCGAACGGCAGCGTCGCCGCCGCCTTGAGAAGGAATCGTCGTTTCATCGTGTCTCCCGGCTGGATCGAATGCCCGTCAGGCTACGCCGGCGGGTGCGCGCGGGCGAGCGGAATGTGGCGAGCCGGGAGACGGAAGGGGCGAGCCGGATTCAGGCCGCGGCCTTCGGCAGTCCGAACACGAGATCGAACGCCCAGTTGAACGCGAAGCTGTAGAGGACGAAGAACACGACGAGGCCGATGTCGAGCAGGAAGGCGTCGACGAGAGACGTGTCCAGCGCCCACGCGAACATCGGCACGATCGCGAGCACGAGGCCGCCCTCGAAGCCGATGGCGTGGACGACGCGGCGCGTAAGGCTCCGGCCGCGCCTGGCCTGACGCGCTTCCCACGCTTCGAACAGCGTGTTGTAGACGAGGTTCCAGGCGACGGCCGTCGCCGACGCGAGGATGGCGGCGACGCCGGCGGCGCCCGCATCGTGGTCCGCGAGGCCGGCCAGTCCGGCCGTCGTGCTCGCGATGGCGATGGCTTCGTATAGTGTGACGTAGACGATCTTGCGTTTGATGCCTTGCATGGTTTTGCTCTTTCGAATCCCGATGGCGTCAGGATATGTCGGTCGAGTTGATGTATAAAGTCAGAATCTTTCAACTTTATTGACAGGTCATGGCGTTCACCAGCGACAGCGTGCGCATCTTCCTGGCCGTGCTCGACCATGGTTCCTTCTCGGCGGCCGCCCGCGCGCTGGGACGGGTGCCGTCGGCCGTCAGCATGGCCATTGCCCAGCTCGAGGCGGAGCTGGATCTGGCGTTGTTCGACCGCTCCGGACGCGACCCGCGCCCGACGGACGCCGCGCGGGCGCTGGAGCCGCGCGCGCGCCACGTCGCCAGCGAAATGCGGCGGCTGCAGGCGGACGCGCTCGCGCTGCACGGCGGGCTGGAACGGCGGCTGACATTGGCCGTCGTGCCGGAACTGATCGCGGGCCGCTGGAGCGCGCCGCTGGCCGTGCTGGCGCGCGAATTCCCGTCGCTCGAAGTGGAAGTGCTGTCGGCGCCGCAGGCGGATGCGCTGCGCCTGCTGCACGACGGGAGCGTGCAGCTTGCCCTCGTGTTCGAGCGCGAGCGGCTGGACGACCGCGAGGCGTTCCAGGAAGTGGGCAGCGAGCTGCTCGTCGCGGTGGCGGCGCCCGGCCATCCGCTGCTGACGGGCGGCGCGCCGCGGCTGGAAGACCTGATCGACCAGCGCCAGATCGTCGTCGCGGGCCGCGATGGCGCGGGCAGGGACCCGCGCTTCGTGCATGCCCGCGACGTGTGGCGCGTGGATAGCTACCTCGCTACCCTGAACCTCGTACAGGCAGGACTCGGCTGGGCGTATCTGCCGCGCGCGCTCGCGCAGCCGCTGGTGGCGGCCGGGAGCCTCGTGGAGATCGGCTTCGACAATATCAGCAATGCGCTGCGCCTGTGGGTCGACGTCGTGTGGTCGCGCGAGCGGCCGCTGGGCCTGGGCGCGCGGCGCTACGTGGAGCTGATGCGCGAGGACTGGCGGATGTCATAGCCGGTCACATTGCATCCCTATCGTGTTGCGATTTCCATCACGAACGAAGGGACACACAGATGATCGGATCGAACGGCCGGAGCCTGGGCGTCATCGCGCTTGCCAGCCTGCTCGCGAGCTGCGGCTCCACGCGCATCGACGAGGCGACGAAGGACGACTACGTGAAATACGCGTGGGTCGCGATGGGCGACGGCGGCAAGCCGGTCGCGCGCGCGGCCACGACCTATGGCACGTGCCCGGTGATCACGGTCGACGGCGCCGATACGCGCATGACCCTGCGCGCCGCCGCGGCCGCGAAGCTGCGGCCGGACCTCGTGATGCACATCGGCGATTACCACTACCGCGAGAATGCCTGCCCGTCCGACATCGCCGGCTGCAAGGACAGCCCGTGGGGTTATGGCTGGGACACGTGGGAAGCGGACCTGTTCAAGCCGGCCGCGCCGCTGCTGGCCGCGGCGCCGTGGATCGTCGTGCGCGGCAACCACGAGGAGTGCGCGCGCGCCGGCCAGGGTTGGTTCCGCCTGCTCGACACGCAGGCCTACAGCGCGAAGCGCACCTGCGACGATCCGGCCAACGACGCCGTCGTCGCGTTCCTGCGCACGTTGACGGATGCGCCGTTCGAGGACGCGGCGCGGCGGCGGCGGGGTCAGATGTCCGGCACGGGGTTGGTGCCGGCCACCGGCGCATACGCCTTGCCGTCGAAGCGGTAGCGGACGGTCTGGTTGACGGTCGGCTTCCGGTGCTCGACCGGTTTGCCGTCCTGGTCTTCGCTGGTCGTGTAGCGCTTGTCCGTGAAGTCGACGAGGAGGTCGCGGTAGCCGTTGGGCTGGACGTCGGCGGCGAGGCGAATGCGACCCTCGACGTTCCAGCACGCCTTCGTCTCCGGCGTGCAGGCGCTGTCGTTACTGCTGCCTACCTTGAACTGGCCCCGGTGCGGCACGCCGTTGCCGATCTCGAAGACATCGGCAAGATCGATCGAATAGCCTTGTCCCATGTCGCCCCAGGACATGATGAAGCCGGGCCGGCTGGCGCCGAGTGCGGCCCAGGTGACGCTTCCGATGTGGCCGTACGAACCGAGTTGGGCGACGTTGTCGTGGCGCTGGACGACGGCCCACCCGTTGTCCGCGCGGCGCAGCAGGTAGACGTTCAGGATGCCCGACGTGCCGTGCGAGATGTATTCGTTGCCGTCCTCGCCGGCCGGTGTGCCGCCGACGATCGCGGCCACGCGGCCGTCCGGCAGCGTGGCGGCGGAAACGAACGTCATCACGACCCTGGTGTCGTCGCCGTCGACCTTGACCGTGGCGAGTGCGCGCTCACCTGCGGCCAGCAGCGCGACGCAGGCCGCGAGCGCGATGCGGATGGGGGCGGGTGTCATCATGGCGTGCTACTTCATTTGCGTTGAAAGGTATATATTTTGCAATAAAGGAGGACACAATATGAATCGGACATTCATTTGCGGCGCGTTGCTGGTGGCGGGTCTCCTGACCGGGTGCAACCGTGGTACGGACGGCGTGGGCCCTGCCCAGCAGGCCGGCAAGGCCATCGACGACGCGGGCGCCCGCGCGCAGGCGAGGGTCGAGGAGGCCGGCGCCCGCGTGCAGGACAAGCTCGACCACGTGAACGACAAGATCGACCGGATCAACGAGAAGGTCGAGGACAAGGTCCAGGCCCAGGTCCAGAAGGCCGACGAGGCCGTGCGCGAGGCGCGCGAGGGCGCGAAGGAAGCGACGGAGCGGGTCGGCCAGAAGGTGGAAGAGGCTGGAGAGAAGATGCAGCAGGCGGCGAAGTAACGGCCGGCGTTACGACGCCATTCTTAATTCCGGCACGTGCGCCGTCACGATCGACAGGTCCACGAGCCCCGCGCGCCATGCCTGCTCGATGTCGTGTTCGACCTCGTCCAGCGCCGCCGGATCGAGGCCGGACACGCCGCGCACGCCATACGCGCGGTTGCGGCCGTGGCCCTTGGCCAGGTACAGCGCCATGTCGACGATGTTGATCGCGCGTTCCCACGAGATGGGAGTGTCCGGCACGAGCGGGAACGGCGCGAAGCCGATCGACACGTTCACCGACAGACGCGTGCCCTGGTAGTCGATCGCGCGTGCCGGGATGCCGGCCAGCAGGCGGCGCGCCACTTCGTCGAGGCTGTTCCTCGGCACGGCCGGCAGGAAGGCGAGGAATTCCTCGCCGCCCCAGCGCACGATCATGTCGGTCTCGCGCAGGATTTCGCGCAGCGCCTCCGCGATCTCGCGCAGCACGGCGTCGCCGGCGCCGTGGCCGTACGTGTCGTTGATGTGCTTGAAGTGGTCGACGTCGAGCAGGAACATGGCGCTGACCATGTCCTCGCCGCTCGTGCCCGCACCCCTGCGCTCGATCTCCTGGTGCGAGCGCATGAATTCCTGGAAGTGGCGGCGGTTGTACAGGGCCGTCAGCGGGTCGCGCGCGCTCTGCTGCTTGAGCTCCTGGTTCTTTTCCTCGAGCTGGGCGTTGGCGTGCCGCACCTTGCGGTACAGGATGCCGACGATGACCGACGCGAGCGCGAACACGAGCGCCAGCAGCCACCAGACGCGCTGCTGCAGGCGGCGGTTGTCGATCTCGGTCGACTTGACCTGGTTTTCCTGGCGCAGCATCTCGATCTGGCGCTGGCGCTTGTCGGCCTCGTATTTTTCCTGCAGCTCCATCATCGCCTTCTGGCGGCGCGTCTCGAACAATTCGTTCGACAGCGCGCGCTCGCGGTGATACGCGGCCAGCGCGCCGGGCAGGTCGCCGGCGCGTTCCAGCGCGTCGCCGTATTCGACGAGGACGCCCTGCTGGTCGGGCTTGTTGCCCGAGCGCTGGTACCAGTCCATGCCCTGTTCGATGTGCTTCTTGCCCTCGGCCAGGCGGCCCATGCCGAGGTAGGCCTGGCCCACGTTGACGCGGGCCGTGGCGGCGAGAGCGTCGTCGTGCAGCTTCTGCGCCTGCTCCAGCGCCTGCAGGGCGTATGCGAGCGCGCGGCGCCAGTCCTGCTGCTTCAGGTACGAGTCGGCCAGGTTGACGAGCGTGTTGGCGATCATCGCGTCGGCGCCGATGCGGCGCTCCAGCGTGAGCGCCGACAGCAAAGCCTTCGTGCCCCGCTCCATGTCGCCGCTGTTGACGGCCAGGATGTATTCCGTCGTCTTGAAGATGGCCAGGCGGCCCGGCGAATCGATGGCTTCCGCCAGCTGTTCCGCCTCGACGATCGCCTCGAATCCCTTGTCGAATTCGCGCATCTGGTTGTACAGGTAGGCCAGCGACTTGAGCGCGACGGCCAGCTGCAGCTTGTCGTCCGTCTGGCGCGCGAGCGTCACGGCGCCCTGCATCTTCGTCAGCGCGACGGGGAAGTTGCCTTCCTCGGCGTACGACTCGCCCGACGAGATCAGCGACAGGATGCGCAGGTCGACGTCGGGACTGTTGGCGGCGAGGCGTTCCGCTTCCCAGACCAGCTGGTGCGACTGGCCCATCTCGTTCAGGCCGAACACGGCATAGGCCTTGGACAGCAGGGCGCGCGCGACGAGGCTGTCGTCGTGCGCCGCGCGGCCGAGCTGCAGCGCCTGTTCGCACAGCTGGACGGCTTCCTCGTGCTTGCCAAGGCGGTGGCTCAGGTCGCAGGACAGCGTCAGCAGGCGGGCGTGCTCGGCGGGCGTGCCGCGCGCCTGGGCTTCCAGGCCGGCCAGCAGCGGCACGGCGCGCTGGGGCGTGACGCGGATGATTTCGCCGAGTTCGGCATAGCGGGCACGCACGGGCGTCTCCGGGACGGGCATGTCCGGCACGTCGTCGGCCAGCGTGCTTCCGGAAACGAGCAATAGCAGAGCCAGCAGCGCACGGCTGCGTCGGTGCTGCGCTGCACGGTATAGACCTGCCAACATGCCTCCCCGAGGAAGTGTGTAGTCCCTTAATTTAGGACATCTGCATTCGGATTATAGGCTCTTGCAAATGAGAAAGATCAATTAATGGAACGATTATGCGCAAAAGACACAGGTTTCGTAGCCAAAAAGCCGCGCCGTCACAAAAATAGTGTTTAACTAACAAAGTTTCTGCGGCGGCAACGATATCACTGAGGTAAAAAACGCGGTCAAACGCTCAGTTGCTGCAGCAAATACAGCCGCTGGTACAGGCCGCCTTCGATGCGCATCAGGTCGTCGTGGCTGCCGGATTCGCTGATGCGGCCGTGGTTCAGCACGATGATGCGGTCGGCGTCGCGGATCGTCGACAGCCGGTGCGCGATGGCGATGATCGTGACCTGGCCGCGCAGTTCGTCCAGCGCCTGCTGCACGATCTGTTCCGTTTGGCTGTCGATGCGCGACGTGGCCTCGTCCAGCAGCAGGATGCGTGGCCGGCCGGCGAGGGCGCGCGCGATCGCGATCAGCTGCTTCTGGCCGGACGACAGGCGCGAACCGCCTTCGCCCAGCGGCGTGTCGTAGCCTTGCTCGAGCCGCGCAATGAATTCGTGCGCATGCGCGGCGCGCGCGGCCGCCTCGATGGCTGCCTGCGAAAGGCCGCGGCCCATGTCGATGTTCTCGCGCGCCGACGCCGCGAGCAGGAACGGATCCTGCGGCACGAGGCCGACCTCGGCGCGGAAGCGCTCGTTGCCGATCGTCGCCAGCGGCTCGCCGAACAGCGTGATGGTGCCGTGCTCGAAGGTGTAGTAACGCAGCAGCAGCGACAGCAGGGTCGACTTGCCGCTGCCCGTGTGGCCGACGATGCCGAAGAAGGCGCCCTGCGGGATGTCCAGCGACAGGTCGTGCAGCACGGTCTGGCCTTCCACGTAGCCGAACGAGAGGTCGCGCACGCGCACGGCCGGCACGTCGGCCGCCACGAGCCTGCGTTCGGACGTGACGCGTCCGGCCTTGTGCTCCGCCGCACCCGCTTCGTCCAGCAGCGCGGCCACGCGCGCCGTCGCGACGACGGCCTGCTGCAGGCCCGAGAACTGCATCGTGATCTGGATGAGCGGCTCGACGACGCGCGCGATGTAGCTGATGAACGCGTACAGCACGCCCACTTCGACGGCATTCATGCTGCGCTGCCCGAAGCTGTAGATGACGACGGCCAGAAGGATCACGTTGAGGAAGTCGAGCGCGGGCCGCAGCAGGAAGGCGTTGGCGCGCAGCTCGGCCACGCGGGCCGTGTAGTGCTGGTCGTTGGTATGGGCGAAGCGCTGGCCGAAGCGGTGCTGCGCATTGTTCGCCTGCAGCACGCTCATGCCGCCGATGGATTCCGCCATCTGGCCATTGATGTCGCTGCGCAGCGCCCGCGCGCGCGTGACCGCGGGGGCGGACAGCCGCTGGTACAGCCACACGATGCCCAGCACCGCGGGCACGAGCGCCAGCACGATCACCATCAGGCGCCAGTCCAGCCACGCCATCGCGATCGACGTGCCGACGAGGACGATGCTGGAATCGAGGATCACGAATAGCACCTGGATGTACAGGGTTTTCACCGCCTCGGTGTCGTTCGTGACGCGGCTCACGAGCTGCCCCGTGATGGCGCGGTCGAAGAACGCCATCGGCAGCCGCAGCACGTGGCCGTAGACCCATTCGCGCAGGCGCTGCACGGCACGCATCGCCATGCCGGACAGGCGCACGAGCTGCAAAAAGCGCAGCCACGACGCGGCCATTCCCGTGACGATGACGCCGGCCAGCAGCCACGCCATGCGCGTCCAGTCGAGATGGTGCGGCAGCAGGTGGTCGTCGATCAGCTTCTTGCCCAGCAGGGGACCGACCACTTCCAGCCCGGCCGCGAGGATCAGCCACAGCGTGGCCCAGCCGAGGTGGGCGCGGTCCGGATGGGCGGCGCGGCGCAGCAGGCTTGTCGCCTGGCGCGCCTGCGCCGCAGTTACGCTCTTGTTCGCACTCTTCTTGACGTCTTCAGATGGCATCGAGGCTGGCCTCCAGTTGCTGGTAGCGCCACTGGCTGGCATACCAGCCGTCCAGGGCGAGCAGTTCGTCGTGCGTGCCGCGTTCCACGATGCGGCCTTCGCGCAGCACGACGATCAGGTCCGCGTTCACGACGGCCGACAGGCGGTGGCTCGCGATGATCGCCGACAGTTCGGGGCGTTCGCGGCGCACGTCGTTCAAATGTTCGAGGATGTTCGTTTCCGTGCCCGTGTCGACGGCGGACAGGGCGTCGTCGAGCAGGAGCAGGGCGCTGTCGGCCAGCAGCGCGCGCGCGATCGCCACGCGCTGGCGCTGCCCGCCCGACAGGGTGATGCCCTTTTCGCCGACGGGCGTGTCGTAGCCATCCGGGAAACGGAGGATGTCGTCGTGGATCGCGGCCATCTTCGCGGCCTGCTCGATCTCCGCGCGCGACGCCCCCGGGCGGCCGAGGGCGATGTTTTCCGCGATCGATGCGGAGAACAGGAAGGATTCCTGCGGCACCCAGCTGATGTGCGCGCGCAGCGTGGCGAGCGTGTACTCGTCGAGTGCGTGGCCGCCCCACGTGACCTTGCCCTGTTGCGGCGTCGCCTGGCGCAGCAGCACGCGCAGGAGGGTCGATTTGCCGGCGCCGGTGGCGCCGACGAGGCCCAGCGTCTTGCCCGGTTCCAGGCGCAGCGAGACGTCGTCCAGTGCGGAGCGCGCGTCGTCGCTGTAATGGAAGCGGACGTGGTCCAGCACGAGCGGGCCGCGCGCGAGCGTCTCCAGCGTGCCGCGGTCGTCGACGGTCAGCGGCGCATCGAGCAGCGGCTGCAGGCGCGCGAGGGCCGCGCGGCCGCGTTCGATCAGCGACAGCACCCAGCCGGCCGCGAACATCGGCCAGATCAGCTGGCCCAGGTACATGGTAAAACTCGTCAGGCTGCCGATCGTGATCTGGCCCTGCCACACGAGATACCCGCCGAGGCCCAGCGTGAGGCCCGTCGCGGCGGTGAGCGTGAGGCCGACGGCCGGTTCGTAGGCCGCTTCCCATTTCTGCGCCGAGAGGCTGGCGTCGGCGGCGCGCGCGGCCAGTTGCGCGAACTGGTCGGCGCTGCGCTGTTCGAGGCCGAGGGCGCGCAGCGTGCGCACGCCGGACAGCGTTTCTTGCACGTGGTCGTTCAGCGCGGAGAAGCGCTTCAGCGAATCCGTGGACGCCGTGTGGATGTGGCTCGAGATGCGCCAGAACGCCAGCGCCATCAGCGGGAACGGGAGCAGGGCGATCGTCGTCAGGCGCCAGTCCACGCCGAGGAACATGATGCCCAGCACCATGACGAGCGTGAGCGTGCCGTCGAAGCCGGCCAGCATCGCTTCGCCGGCGGCCTGCTCGATGGCGTCGATGTCGTTGGTGCCGAGCGCCATCAGGTCGCCCGTGCGCTGGCGCTGGAAGAAGGCCGGGCCTTGCGCCGACAGGCGGTCGTACAGTTTCGTGCGCAGCTCCACGCCGAGCCGGTACGACGCGGAATACAGGCGCAGGCGCCACGCCACGCGCAATCCGTAGATCGCGAGGCCGAGGCCGAGCAGTTGCGCGATCTGGATGAGCAGGTCGTGGCCGCCGAGGCGGTGCGCGGCGAGGCCGTCGATCATCGCGCCGACCTTGCGCGGCACGAGCACGGTGCACAGGGCGACGCCGAACAGCATCACCGCCGACGACGCATAGGAACGCCAGTGCCGGCGCACGAAGCCGCCGATCAGCTTTGCCAAACCCATTGAAGATCCTTTGTTCTTGTTGTTGGTGAGTGAAAAAAAAAAAGCGGGCCGAGGCCCGCTAATTTACTAGGTTTGCCGCCTGCTTGCAGGCACCCGTGCTACTGCAATGGGGTTGGTGGGCACGGCGTGCCCACCTGCTTACTTACTTCTTGCGCGGCGTGCGCGACGTCTTGCCGCCGTGGGTCACGACGCGCAGCGGCGGCGTGCTCTCGGTCGGCGTGACCATCGGCAGTTCCACGTGCGGACCCGCTTCCAGCGGCACGGTCGACGCGATCGGATGCCCGGCGGCGGCCGGCTTCGGTGCGACCTTGTTCAGCGCTTTCGCGAGCGGCTTGGCCCTGGCGGGCGGTACCTCGTCGGCGATGGCCGTTTCGACCGGATCGGCAGCCGGGGCTTCCGGTTCCGCGGACACCGCTTCGGTCACGGTGGTCGTGAGCGGTTCGGGTGCCGGAGTTGCGGCCTGCGGCGCAGGTTCGACTGCAGCAACCGCCTGCTTGCCCGCATCCAGCGCCGCTTCGGCCAGCGCGCTGCCGGTATCGGCCGCCGCACGGGCGATCTCGCTGGTCACGGTAGTGGCTTCGGCTGTCGCGATGGCGGCCTGCTCCAGGATCTGCGGGACGGACGCCGGGACGTTCGCCGTCGCGGCGGGCACCAGTTGCAACGGCGCCTGCGTGCTCCAGCTGCGCTCGTGCGTGCCGGCGGCGATGCCCAGCAGCTCGCGGCCGTAGGAGAAGAATTGCTGCCACTGGCCCTGGGCCGTCGAACCGATGGCGATCAGGTCACGCGGATTGGTAATTTCGAGCAATTGCTTGAAGGTTCCCGTGGCTTGTTCGACCGACGCGCGGGAGGTCTTCATGTTGAGCGCAATCAGCTGTTCGGCGCTGTCGAGTGCGCGCTGGCTCAATGCCCGGAACACGTCGAGCTGTGCTTCCCATTGGGACTTGCGGACGGCGGACAACTGTTCGGAGAATGAAGTCATCTGGGTTCCTTGTCTTTCAGGTTGTAACCATTCGGTTTATGACGCACTGCAATAAGTCTAGTGTAAAGGGGTTCATGCGGGATGAAAAGAGAATTCTATGTTGTTTTTGCAAGGAAATCTTGCGGTGCAGCATTGGGGTTTGATATATATCATTGACAGAATAACCATCGTGGTAATCTGATGACGTATCAACCCATCAGGAGTCCCACGCATGGATCTCGTTCTCCGCAACGCCACCCTGGCCGATGGCCGCCGGGTCGACATCGCTATCGCCGGCCGCACCATCGCTGCTGTCGAGCCCGCCTTGCAGCAACGTGGCGCGCGCGAGATCGACGTGGGCGGCGACCTCGTGAGCCCGCCGTTCGTCGACGCCCATTTCCACATGGACGCGACGCTCAGCTATGGCCTGCCGCGCGTGAACGAATCCGGCACCTTGCTGGAAGGCATCGCACTGTGGGGCGAGCTGAAACCGCAGCTGGCGCAGGAGGCGCTCGTCGAACGGGCGTTGCAGTATTGCGACTGGGCCGTGGCGCGGGGCCTGCTGGCGATCCGCACCCACGTCGACGTGTGCGACGACCGCCTGCTGGCCGTGGAAGCGCTGCTCGACGTCAAGCGCCGCGTGGCACCGTATATCGATTTGCAGCTCGTCGCGTTCCCGCAGGACGGCCTGCTGCGCAGCAAGACTGCGTTCGCCAACCTGAAGCGCGCCATCCAGATGGGCGTGGACGTCGTCGGCGGCATCCCGCATTTCGAACGCACGATGGCCGACGGCGCCGAATCCGTGCGCCTGCTGTGCGAATTCGCGGCGGAGCAGGGCCTCATGGTCGACATGCATTGTGACGAAAGCGACGATCCCCTGTCGCGCCATATCGAGACCCTTGCCGCAGAGACTTTGCGCCTGGGCTTGCAAGGCAGGGTCGCCGGCTCGCACCTCACGTCGATGCATTCCATGGACAATTACTACGTGAGCAAGTTGCTGCCTTTGATGGCGGAATCCGGCGTGGCCGCGATCGCGAACCCGCTCATCAACATCACCCTGCAGGGCCGCCACGACACGTACCCCAAGCGGCGCGGCATGACGCGCGTGCCGGAATTGCTGGCGGCCGGCGTGCCGGTGGCGTTCGGCCACGATTGCGTGATGGACCCGTGGTACGGCCTCGGTTCCGGCGACATGCTGGAAGTCGCGCACATGGGCCTGCACGTCGCGCAGATGACGGGGCAGGCCGCGATGCGCCAGTGCTTCCAGGCCGTCACGGAGACGCCCGCGCGCATCCTCGGCCTGCAGGGCTATGGCATCGCGCCGGGGTGCCGCGCGGATCTCGTCTGGCTCGACGCGGGCGACCCGGTCGAGGCGATCCGCCTGCGCGCGGCAAGACGGCTCGTGCTGCGCGCCGGCCAGGTCGTCAGCGAGGCGCCGCCCGCGCGCGCGACCCTGCGTCTGCCGGGCCGCCCGGCGACGGTTGATTTCCGGTTGGAACGACTTAAGCGAGCCGGGCAGTAACGGGCGGCACGAAGTCTTTCCTACCTTTATTCAACGGAAATTTTCTACGCCCGGTTACCGGATCGGCAGTCGTGCACGCGAAAGCCAAGGTAGAATCTTGCGCTTTCGATACCATCCCAGCGGGTCACGCAGTGAAAGATATCCAGATTCGTCCAGCCACCGAGACTGATTTCAATGCTATGTGGACCATTTTCCAGGCGCATGCGGCCGAGGGCGAGACCTATGCCCAGGACGCCGGCACGAGCCGGGAAGACACCTACGATTACTGGTTCGCGCCCGAGGCGTCGACCTACGTCGCGGTGCGCGGCGAGGAGCGGATCCTCGGGATGTACAAGCTCCAGCCGAACCACGTGGGACGCGGGGCGCACGTCGCCAATGCGTCGTACATGGTCAGTCCGAATGCGCAGGGTGTCGGCGTGGGACACCTGCTCGGCGAGCACAGCATCGGCGAGGCCCGGCGCAAGGGCTATCTGGCGATGCAGTTCAACTTCGTCGTCAGCACGAACAACCCCGCGATCCACCTGTGGAAGCGGCTCGGCTTTTCCATCGTCGGCACCCTGCCGAAGGCGTACCGCCATCGCCGGCTCGGCTACGTCGATGCGTACGTGATGTACAAGCTGCTCGAAGACCCCGCGCGCTGGCCGCTGCCGGACGAAGACTGATGCCGGCGGATATCCTCGCGACCCCGCGCCTGCGCCTGCGCACCGCCGACCTCGACGACGCCGACTTTTATCTCGCGCTCGTCAACGATCCCGGCTTCCTGGAGCACATCGGCGACCGCGGCATCCGCACGCGCGAGGACGCCGTGCAGGCCCTGCTCGACGGCCCCATCGCGATGCAGGCCATGCGCGGCCACTCGCTCTACGTCGTCGAACTGAAGGACGGCGGCGCGCCCATCGGCATGTGCGGCCTGATCAAGCGCGAGACGCTGGACGGCGTCGACATCGGCTACGCGTACCTGGCGCCGTACTGCGGCCGCGGCTATGCGTACGAGGCCGGCATGGCCGTGCTGGCGCTCGCGCCCGCGCTGGGGCTGGACCGCGTGCTGGCCATCACGTCGCCCGACAACCTCGCGTCGAACGGCCTGCTGCGCAAGATGGGCATGCGGTTCGAACGCTTTGTCCACCTCGTGCCGGGGGATGCCGGCAGCAACCTGTACAGCATGGCATTCGAATAGATCAGATGGCGTTGTCGGATGAATGCGGGCCGGCCGGTTTATCGCGACGCAGTCTGACTTTGAAGAGATTACAGGGCAGTGCCTGGCGTAATCAGGTCGTCATGACAGCGTCGCCGGCCCGATACGATTTCGGTGCCGGCACGTCACCCTGCAACTGCTCTGCATGAACGAGGACCGGCGCGACGAAGATGAGCTTGCGCTGCTGATTGCCGCTGCCAAAGGGCTGCATACGAAAATGCCCTCGCCGCCAGTGCGGCGTTACGCCGCCCCCTACCGCGCCTTGCGAAGCGCCCGGCGGCAATGCCTCGGGGCCGACAAGGATGCCGTTGTAGAGTGAGGCTGATCTCCGCAACAGCTTGGCGCGCTTGCGCTCTCCCAGGCGGGCTGCCCGGCGTAGCGTCTCTTCGTATTCCCAACGCATCGTCACGCACGCGTGCTTCAAGGCCATGTAGAGAAACACACGTACCACGTAGCTGACCGCGGCGTGCATTGACCGATGGATTTCACTCTCGTCCGCCGGCTTGACGTTGCTTAGGATTCCGGCCAACCATTCGCCTACCGTGATGTCCCCGCGATCCGTTTCGCCGAGCAGCGAAACATGGCCGCCATAGCTGTCCTGGCGCTTGCTGATGAAGACGAGTTCCAGCGTCCAGCACTTCTCCTCTGTGTCGCCAGATGAGGCATGCCGGGTCAGGAAACAGAACACTCCGTCGAAGCAGTGATCGGGAGATTGCGGGTCCGGCACTTTCAGATACTGCGTGGCCACTTCGCCGAACCGCAGGTACTGAGCCCGGTAGGGTGGCGCGACCATGCTCATCGGAAGACTGAGATCGACGTCCGAATTCGCCAGCAAAGTCTCCAGTGCCGGAGTAGCCTCGATCACCGTCCCCTCGCTCAAATGGTACTTGAGGTTCGTGCTGACCTGGAACGCTAGCCGTTGGCAATCCTCGACGCTTATCCCCGCAATTAGAGAAGATGAGGAGCGCGTGCATTCCAGCTGCCGGAGTATTTCCTGCCTGATTTGCCAGCATAGTGTTCGGGGAGCCTGCCAAAGGGGCCAGAGTCCAGTGTTCCCGAGCGCATGCGTCCAGGCGCCGAGCGCACCTTGCGCCCGGAACTGTATCGGATAGGGCCTGCCAAAAAGCCGCGTCACGGGACTGTGAACCAGCGCTGGTCCGATGTTGACGAACCCATCTCTCCGTGC
This sequence comes from Massilia kyonggiensis, assembly GCA_966212285.1. Taxonomy (GTDB): domain Bacteria; phylum Pseudomonadota; class Gammaproteobacteria; order Burkholderiales; family Burkholderiaceae_D; genus Telluria; species Telluria kyonggiensis_A. The sequence goes on along the minus strand of CBIHQW010000010.1, from coordinate 116,768 downwards.
CGGTTGCTGCGCAACCGTGCCTATGGCCCGCGCTTGTCCGTATTGCTTCAGGTTTTTCGGCATTGCCGAGCTCCTTTAAGAAAGCTGTCAGGAAACTTTAGATATGGCACAGGGAAACATGTTGAGACTGATTAAGTTCCTTTTGGCAGCCTCCGGGTAACGTGTTCGCTGAACATTTTTCACTTCGGCCAAGGCCGGACGGGTATCGGGAGGCAATCAATGGGCGAAAGCCAGGAAATCGCGACGGGTGCCGCATGGTCGGCATTCAGCGGCGCATCCCAGCACAACCGGCTTATGCGGCTCGATTTCCCCTTGAATGACGGGCCGCCCGCGATCCTGCTGCCGAACAAGCTGGTCGCTCATGAGGAAGTTTCGCGGTGCTTCCGCTTCGATGTCGAAGTGCTGTCGGACGACGCGCGCATCCCGCTGAAAATGCTGATGGGCCGGATGGTGACGATCTCCCTGGTTCGGGAAGACGGGGCACTACGCTACTTCAACGGCTACATCACCGAATTCCGCTTCCTGCGCAGCGATGGCGGCTTTGCCTTTTACAGGATGGTGCTCGAACCCTGGCTCGCATTCGCACGCCTGCGCAAGAACTGCGTTTCGTTCCACAACAAGAGCGTGCGCGAGATTACCGAGGAAACCCTGCGGCACTACCGTCAGGCCGACTGGCAGCTGTACCCGATCGACGAGTCGAAGCTGACCGTCGCCAACCAGTACAACGAGACCGACTACAACCACCTGCATCGGCGCTGGGAAGCGATCGGCCTCTACTATTGGTACGAGCACAGGTTCGACGGCCACAAGCTCATGATTTCGGATAACAGCTTCCTGGCCGCGCCGATCGACGAGGAAGCGTACGTGATCTCGTTCCATGACAAAGGCGGCTCGCATGAGGACGATGGCATTCACGAGTGGACGGCAATCCGGCGCCTGGGTTCAGGACGGACCACGCTGGCGACTTTCGACTACAAGCACCCAGGGGCGCACCGCGCCGAAACCTCTTCAGCTAACGAACAAGGTGATGTTTTTCCTTACGAGGTCTACGAGGACACCGGCTCCTATGGTTTTCGCTTGCACATCGACGGTGAACAGCTGGCTGCCCGGCGCATGGATGAAGCGGACAAGGACAAACAGTATTTCGAAGCGAAGGGCAACGAACGGTTCGTGCTGCCGGGCCGTACCTTCAAGCTCGGCGGTCACTTCAGCGCCGAACCGCGTTCGCGCGAGTACGACGCCAAACCGCGCCGCAGTATCGAGAACCGTAACTACCTGATCCTATCGGCCGATCATGAGGTATCGAATAATTACCAGGCGGGCGTGGGCGCACCCTCGCGCTACGAGAATCGCTTTACTTGTATCCGCCAGGAGATCCGCTGGCGGCCAGGACGCAACTTCAACAGCGAACCGGCAATCTACATGGGGCTGCACACGGCGATTGTGGTTGGCCCAGCCGGTGCCGACATCCATACGGACGGTTATGGGCGGGTGAAGCTGCAGTTTCACTGGGACCGGCTAGGTGACTACAATGAGATGAGCTCGCCATGGATTCGAGTAATGACCCCGGCAGCGGGGAGCCAGTTCGGACAGATCCGATTGCCCCGCGTTGGTGAGGAAGTGGCCGTTGTGTACGCGAATGGGAATATTGACCATCCGCTCATACTTGGAGCGCTCTACAACCAAACCCACCTGCCGCCGTGGTCCCTGCCGGAGCAGCAGTCTCTCGCCGGCCTTCGCAGCCGGGAACTGGGCGGCGGGATGCGCGGCAACCACCTCGTGCTTGACGACACGCCAGATAAAATCCAAGCACAGCTGAAAAGCGACCATCAGTGCAGTCAACTGTCGCTCGGCCACATTACACGCATCGAGGACAATGCTGGCCGCAAGGATTTGCGCGGGGAAGGCTGGGAGCTACGCACCGACGGGCATGGTGTGGCGCGCGCAGCCAAGGGCCTGTTGATCACGACCGAAGTGCGGCAAGCCGGGCGCGGGCCAATGAAGGACATGGGCGAAACGGCAAACCGGCTGGTCGCCGCGCACAAGCTGCACGATGACCAGGCGACCGCCGCACTGCAGGGCCTGGCGCAGGAAAGCGGACTGCAGCACGACGTTGCCGATTCGCTGAAGGCGCAAAACGACGCGGTACGCGGCGCCGGCAATCAGTTTCCTGAGCTTTCTGAACCCCACCTCGTCCTTGCCAGCCCGGCCGGAATCGAGACGACCTCGGCACAATCGACCCATATCGCCAGCGCCGAGCACACGGCGTTGACGGCTGGGCGCAACCTCTCGATCGTAACGGGCGACAGCCTGTTCGCGAGTATCAAGCAAACGTTCCGCCTGTTCGTCCACAAGGCGGGCATGAAGCTGGTTGCGGCGGCCGGCAAGATCACCGTGCAGGCACATGACGACGACATCCAGCTCATCGCCAACAAAGTCCTGTCCCTGATCAGCCAAACCGATTGGATCGACCTGAAAGGAAAAAAAGGCGTGCGGCTGCATGGTCCCGAGTGCATGGTCGAGATCACCGACCGCATGCAGGTCTTCGCGCCCAAGCCAGCGCTATTCCACGGCAACCTCGAAACCCTCGCGCCCCGGAATCGGCCGCAACCGTCGACGGAGCACAAGGTCACCATCACAGAACCGAAGACGCCGGAAGATCCGAAGCAGCTGCTGTTCATGCTGCAAACCCATCCCGAAAGCGGACGCCCGTTTGCGAACGTCCCTTACACCCTCTACAAGAACGGCAGTCAGGTCGACGAAGGTATCACCGACGACCTCGGACGTATCGCCATCGAGCATACGGGCGGGACACCGGGTTATACGGTCGAGCTGGCGAATGGCGAAAAATTCGATCTCAAGGCTTGGGCGAAGTTCGATCCCAAGGATAAAGCCATGCACAGTGAGCAGATGCTGTCGAACCAGGGAGCGCGCTCGCTCGATGGCTCGACAGACGGGCGTACGCATTCCTGAATTGGCAGCGAACTGAACAGGAGATCTCATGGGCTCTGAAAACTATCTGCGAACCGAAACGGTTCACATCGACGAAGTCAGCTGCAATGCGACAAGCACCATCCAGTGGTTTGCGGAGAACAAGAACAAGAAGGGGAGTGCCACCCATCCCATTACGCACAATAACAAGCTCAGTCTCCATATCTGTGGCAAGGAAGGCTTCGCCGCCATCGCCAAGGACATTCAGGAAGCGAAAGGCAGCATCGACCTGGTGTGCTGGGGCTTCGACCCTGGAATGGAACTGGTGCGAAATGGATACAACTGGCCGCGGGCCGAAACGTATGGCGATCTCTTGATTGCAGCGGGACGACGGGGCGTGCAGGTGCGGCTATTGGTCTGGTACAGCTATTCCGGCGGCAAGAAGCAGAAGCATATGCCGGGGCATACCCATGGAACGAGTCCTTGGCGCATCCTGGACAGTGATGTGGAAGTCCAGCAAATCGATTCCAAGCGCAGCCTGCAACTGATACACGAGCATGCCCGGGATAATCGCCACAAGAAGGAATGGAACCTTTCAGGTGACAAGCTCGCGGCCATGGCCAGGGAGGAGTATTGCTGCAGCTGGTACAAAGCGGCATTCGCCGGCCGGCTGCAGGGCATCACCATTCGCACGCGTGACGGCGATGCCGGCAGCATTGCAAAGTCGCTTGGCCAAGAGACGAGAAAGCCCGATGCCATCGAGTACGGGTTGGAGGTAGGCGCCGGGACCCATCATCAAAAGCCAGTCCTGATCGACTTCGCCTATAACGACGGCAAGAAAGCAGTCGCTTACGTCATGGGCCTGAACTCCGTGACCGACTATTGGGACACTCCCGAACATGGCGTCGAGAATCCGTTGCGAGAACAAGGCGCCGCCAAGACGAAACAGGAGCGTGCACAGGGCGTCAAGGACGCTTTCGACTTCGAGACCTTGAAGCCCTACCGCGACTACGCCTGCCGCATCGAAGGCGGCGGGGCACTGATACCGATCCATGAGAATTTCGAGCGGGCCTGGGCGCGCGCGGCTGGCGATACGAAGGCCAGCCAATATACGTGCGACAAGCCACCGTCCGCCTTGCTGCGCAAAGCCGCAAGCGGCGACTCGACGGTACAGATCGTGAGGACCCAGCCCGAGGAAAAGGACTTCACGATCAAGGACATCTACTTCAATGCGACCCGCGTGGCCGCCGGGGGTACGGGCTACCTGTACATGGAAAACCAGTATTTCCAGTACCAGGACTGGGCCGAGCACCTGCTGGCGATCCGGAAAAACGTGATCGCCGGGTGGAAGCGCAACTGCGCAAAGATCGGCAAGGGCACCGAGGACTTGCCGGTCATGCACGTCTTCGTCGTCATTCCCGCACCTGAAATGGCGCAGATGATTCCCCGCACCTACGACACTCTGGCGACGCTGGGCCAGCAGGGCGGCATGACCGGCCAGGTCAAGATGATCGAACAGGCCAATGCACAGCCGAAGCAGGCGCTTTTCGGGGATGCGGTAGACAGGCGGGCGACTATGAGTACGACGCAAGCGCTATCCGATGTCGTTGTGGCGGCAAACAGGATCGACAAGCCTTCCGAACTGATTCTCAAGGCGACATTCGGCCTCCGCGTATGCGTCGCCGTGCTCAACGCCTGCGAATTCAACCAGGCGCTTCGCCAGTGGCGCTACCGCGAAATCTACATCCATTCGAAGCTGCTGCTGGTCGACGACGGCTTTTTCACGCTCGGCAGCGCCAACCTGAACCAGCGCAGCATGGCGGTGGACAGCGAGATCAACCTGGCCACGAATGACCCGCGCCATGCGACCGCCCTGCGAAAACGAATTTGGGCACAACTCGCCACTCAAGAAAATAGCGGTGGAAATGCTACGCCACAGGAGATCGAGAAAACCTTCTTTGATTGGGTAAAGCTCATGAAAATAAACAAGGATAGACAGAAATCGCCGTCTACCGCCCCGGTCGACAAACAAATGGAGGGCTTCATTGTCCCGCTGGACGACGGCCGAAGCTCGACCATCCGTTACGGTTGAACCATGCGCACCCTTGCCGCTTCTCCCCTACGGCGTCGCCGAAATTTGGCAACCTTTTTGATAGCTTTCACTTCCCTAGTGGCCTGCAACATGGACAAAACCAAGGTTCTCCCCCATATGCAACCCCTGCCGCCGTTCAACCCGCACATCGCCTCTTTCGAATGCCAGACCGAGGCGAGCAAGGCCCCTCCGATCGACGCCCAGGCCGAGGACTGGTTTCTCGAGGCACGCGCGTTGGAGGATCTAACGTTTTATATCGACGTGGATTACAAGAAGGTCGTCCAACTGACCCGCCAGGCAGCCGAACGGCATCACTGGAAGGCGATGCTGAACCTGGCTAGCTTGTACGTGGAAAAACACGACCCGCCGCACGGCGAGCCCGAGGCGGTAGCCCTGGTGTCTGAGGCCATGGAACTTGGCGTGCCGGCCGCCTACGACAGGATGGGAACCTATTACCTCAACGCCACAGGCGTAAATGGCGATCCCGACCGGGCCTACGCCTTTTTCCAGAAGGCCGCCGCGATGGGTAGCCCGCATGCCATGCACTTCCTGGGGGAGAAGATGGATGCGGGTGCGGACAACCTGAAACCGGGCTACTGGGGCAATATCCCGATTGCGATCAAGATGTTTGAATGTGCTGTGGCCCAGGGGTACGGCCCGGCCGCCGAAGAACTGGAATATATGTACGCCGTGCCAAGGACCCCAGATGGAATGCCACTTGGGCAAAGGACCCCGGAAACCCTCGACCGTGTTATGCGCGCTCTGCACGAAGGCGTGAAGGGCGGCTGCATGAACTGTGCAAACAGCTTGGCTATCGAGTTCGACCATCCCAGCAAGTTGGAAACAATGTTCGTGCCGTTCATCGACAAGGCTCGCGGCCAACGTTACGCCATGTTGCGCAACGCACTCGAGTCCAACCCCGACCGCCGCTTCCCCAACCTCGACAAGATCCTGCCCCTGCCTCCGACACCGTTGCCACCATGGGATGGCAAGCGCGAAAGCCTGCTCGCGGCAGCCATGGCCGTCGTACCCGCGACGGAAGCTCCGGCACCGACCGAAGCCTCGCTCAGGAAGGGGCGCTACTTCCTCGACAGCGCCTATGCCTTCCGGCCTGTAGCGGAAACGACCGCCGCGCTCCAGGCCCCTTTCGCCAGTTACTGGCAGCCTACGGCGCCAAAGGAATCCGCCGAGGTACGCGCCTACCTTTCCACGATTCCACCCGGCCTCTACGGCAGGGGCGAGGCATTCGAACAGCCACGCTACCCGAGCGGCACGGGAAGGGGCGCCATTGCCGGGATCGTCTGGCAGCGCGTGCTTACCGTCCACAACAACGGCGGCGCGGTTGCGCCGCGCACGGCGCTCAGGCTGTCGCGGCAAGTTCCGCGCTTGGCGCCGCCCGTGGAATGTAGCGCGAACAAGGTGTGCCCGATTACGGGCACCTGGCAGCCATGGCTTGTGCCAGGCCATCCGCTGGAACAGGAAGTCAACCAAGCGTGGCGGCAGCGTTGGCTGACCGCAGGACAATCTTTCCCCGATCCAAAGCGGGACTGGATGCTGCCGTTGGACAGTGCCGAGTTGAAGTGGCACCTGCTGGAGGCGGAGAAGCCAACCGCGAAATGACTCACGCCGGCCATGTCGGCTCTGGGCAGCGCACTATGGCGGGTTAGCCATCAATCAGCATCAGGAGGTGATTGAACATGAAGCACGAGGGACGTGGCGTCATTCGATTGAATGACAAGACCGATCACGGTGGCCAGGTTATTTCTGTTTCATCCGGCACCGTCGTAATGGGTACTGAAGCAGCACTTGCCGACGATGTGACCTTCTGCCCCAAATGCAAAGGGAACTTTCCTATTAAGCCGGACGGTGCTGGTGCCAAACACGAGGGCCGGCCGTACGCCTATGACAACGACGTCACCGCGTGCGGCGCGAAGCTACTGTCCTCAATTTAAGCAAGTTGGACTTGATGACGCGTGATCCGTAGTAACGATGACGCCGACAATAACGTTATCACTGCCGCGTCGCGCCCCACGGGAAGAACCACGCCAGCGGCTTGTCCACGCGCGCGGCCCACGACGCCTCGTTGTGGCGCGCCCCTTCGGCCCTGTAGAACATCAGGTCGTCCGTTTCGCGGTAACCCTTGGCCAGCATCGCGTCGCGCATCTTCGTCGTGTCGTCCAGGCCGTCGTCGCGCGTGCCGGCGTCGAGGTAGAACTTCACGGGCACGCGGTCCGGCACCTTCGCCAGCAGCGCCCCGTTGTTCCACCAGAACGAACTGGAGACGCCGGCCGCCTTCGAGAAGATGTCCGGATGGCGCTGCGCGATCAGCACGGAGGCGAGACCGCCCAGCGACGAGCCCATGATCGCCGTCGTGTCCTTGCCGGGCAGCGTGCGGTACGTGCGGTCGACGTACGGCTTCACCGTCTCCACGATGAACGCGTCGTACGCATTCAGCTTGCCGCCGCCGTATTTCGGGTCGCAGCAGGGCGTGTATTCGGGGATGCGCTCCGGCGTGTTGTCGATGCCGACGACGATCACCTCGTCCATCACGCCCGTCGCGACGAGGCGGTTGATCGTTTCGTCGATGCCCCACTCCACGCCGTACGATGCCGTCTTCGCATCGAACAGGTTCTGGCCGTCGTGCATGTACAGCACGGGGTAGCGCTTCGCGGCGTTCTCGTTGTAGCTGGGCGGGAGATAGATGCGCAGCGCGCGCTTGTTGCCCAGCTGCGGCGACGCAACATCCTTCACGATCGTCACCTTGCCGAACGGCGGGCCGAAGAACGGGTAGATGTCGAGCGTGCTGCCGGCCGGGAGTTTATAGACGCCGCCGATCGACACCTTGTCCGCGCCCAGCGTGGGCTTCATCTGGATGTCGCCCAGCGCGTCCGGCCACGTGAACGTCCACACGTTCAGCGGACCGGCGTCGAGCTTCGCGGGCACGCCCTGCGACCAGCCGGCGGCGCCCTTGTCGGCGCGGATCTGGATGCCGTCCTTTCCGGCCGCGTAGTGCACGCGCACGGTGGTGGCGTGGGCCTGGGCCAGCATCAGGCAAGCGGCGGCGGCGATTGCGATTCGTTTCATCATTTCGTTCCGTTGGTACGCAGCAGCCGCACGCCGTAGATGTCGAAGCGGTTCGACGGGCCGTCGACGCCGCCGGCCGCGCTGAAGCTGCGGTTGCTGTCCAGATAACTCATGTTGTAGAAGTCGCTCATCTCGATCCGGTACGCCACGTTCGCCTTCAGGCGCGCGGCCAGCGGGGTCGAATACACGGTCGGGGTGTTCGCCTTCTCGATGCGCGCGTGCGGCAGTTGCACGACGCCTTGCGCGACGATGCGGCCCGACTCATCCTTGAGCGCCAGCCATTTTACGCCACCGCTGATGCCCAGGTTGATCTGGTTGGCGCCGTTGTGATAGCGGACCTGCACGGCATAGTCGCCGGCTTGCGGCACGCGCACGTCGCGCACTTCGAGGCGGTCGGCCGGCTGGCCCCAGTTGGCGAGATGCGGCTCGGCGAAGCGCGCGCTGGCCGGCGCGATGGCCACGCTGGAGTCCATGCGCGGGTCGGTGGCGGCGATCGCCACGCTGGGGCCTGCGCAGCGGGGCACGCTGTGGTGGCTGCGGTTGCCCGACGCCGTGTACTGCGCTTCGACGGCGTAGCAGGCCGCGGGGCTTTTCTCCGTGTCGGTCCACGCGCCGGCCTGCACCTTCGATGCAACCAGCTTGCCGTCGCGGTAGACGTTGTACGTGATGCCGGTCTGCCGGTCGGCCGGCGCGATCGTCACCGTCGTCGTCCCGCCCGCGCGCGCGACGCCGTCGATGCGCGGTTCGCGCGGCCCGAACACGGCCGGCGTCTCCGCATACGGATCGGCGTTCACGCGGCGGATGGCCGTGGCGCCTTCGACCAGCTTGCCCAGCTGGACCTCGATGTCGCTGTGCGCATCCAGCGCGCTCCACGGGATGCTGCTGCCCGCCGGTTTACCGTCGACGAGGATGCGCTCGACGGCGTAGTAGCCGTTCGTACCGGCCGCCGGCACGGGCGGCAGCCGCAGTTTCACATTGACGGCCCGGCCCTGCAGGCGCAGGTTGTACAGCGCGATGCTGTCGCCGGCCGCGAACACGCCGCCGCGCAGCTTCGCCGTCACGAACGGTGTCACTTCGATGCCGTCACGTGTCGTGGAGACGCCGAACACGTCGCGGATCACCATGCCGAGATAGGCGCCCACGGACCACAGCTGGCGCTTCGAATTGATGACGGGGCCGATCAGGTTCGGATGCGCCTCGTCCAGCAACAGCGGCTGGCCGGACAGCCACTCCAGGTTTTCCATGTTCGACAGGTTCAGCGCCGCACCGCGCATCAGCGAGTCGTACGCCGCGTCGGCCACCGCGACGTTGCGGCCCGCGATGGCGGCGCGCAGGCCGTATCCGGTGACGAACGGCCACATCGCGCGGTTGTGGTAGACGGGCAGGTCCTGCTGCTGGGGCCAGATGACGGGCGCGCCCATCGGGCCGTGCGGATAGCTCGCCAGGATTTTCTGCGCCCGCGCGCCGTCCGCGACGCCGGTGACGATGGCGAGCGACTGTCCCAGCCAGTCGAACTTGTGCAGCGGCGCGCCGTCGAAATGCGGGGCCGTGAGGCTGCTGTACATGCCGGCGTCGTCCAGCCACAGGCGCGTGTTGATCGCACGTTTCAGGTCGCGCGCCCATTCTTCGTAGCGCTTGGCGCGGGCTTTATCGCCCTGTTCGCGCGCCAGTTGCGCGGCGAGCGTGAGCGCCTTGTAGTGGCCGACGTTGGTCGACAGCGCTTTGCTGCTGGCCATGGACGCCAGGTCATCGGTGATCCACTTCGCGTACGTCTGGTCGCGCCAGTCGAGGAAGGATTCCTCGCCCGTGTACAGGCCCGTCGTCCTGTCGAACGCGGCGATGCGGTCGTTTTCGATCGTGTTGGCCAGCGCGCGCAGGGCCTGCGTCGCGAATGCCGCTCGTTCGCCGGCGGGCAGCGCTTTCAGGACTTCCCCGGCCGCGAAGGCCCACGTGATGCGGTCCGTGCTGACGGGCCAGCTGCCGCCGCTGCCCGTGTCCTGCACGATCTGCAGGCCGTCGGGCGTCCCGGCGACCTGCGGCGCCTTCGTCACGCCCGCTCGCCAGCCGGACAGTTTGAAGAGCAGCGAATTGCGCACGCGCTGCGGGTCGAGCATGGCGAGGCCCAGGTCGGCCGCATACGACAGGTCGCGCGTCCACACGTAGTGCCACTTTTCTCCCGTCTCGAAGCAGTCGCACGGGATCGCGGCGCCGCCGTTGTAGTTACCGTCGCGAATTTCCTTCACGGAGTCCAGCTTCATCTCGTGGCCGGCCAGCGCGAACAGCGCGTCGAACGCGAGGTTGCCGCTGCGGACCACCGGCAGTGCCGCGTCTTCCTCGTACGTCGTCGCTTGCGGGCCCGGGTCGCGCAGCTGCATCGTCGTCGAATGCGCATAGCTGCGCAGCGGCGCCTGCGGGTCGCGCACGGAAAAGCGTGCCGATTCTTCCTTGCCGTCCCAGGTGGGGAAGGTGAGGGTGGCGGTCGCGCCCGCACCCGCGTGCGGATCGGCGGCCGCGGCGGCCGTCGGCGTCTCGATCTGCGCGACCGTCAACACGGGACGCTTCGGATCGGATACGTCGACGCGGAAGCGGAAGGTCGCCGTCTTCTTCGTGAACAGATAGTCTTCCGGCCCCGCTTCCGTCGCGAGCGGGTACGCATCGCCCAGCTTGACGCTGACGCTGGCGGCCGGATTCGCGACCCATTCGGCGGCCCAGTCCTTGCTACCGATTTTAAAAGCGTGGTTGCCGGGGCTGACGAGGATGTCGGCCTGGTAGATGCCCTTGCCCTGATGGACGAGGATATTGTCCGTGCCCCAGCCGTTGAAGGCGCCGCGCACGTAGATGTCGTAGCGCAGCGGCGGGGCCTCGGCCGCGATGGCGGCGACGGATTGGGCGAAGAGGGCGGCGGCGAGAACGGTGTGCTTGATCATGGCTGGATTCAAATTTCGAGGATGACGACCGACTTCGCCGGCAGGCGAATCTCCTTGCCCAGGTCGAAGCGCCTGCCGGTCAGGACGTCGGTCCCGGCCGCGACCCCGGACAGCATCTCATGGAAGCGCCCGGCGGGCAGCACGGCTTCCTTCGCGTTCGCATTGAACGCGACCATGATCTTTTTATGGTCGCTGTAACGGAAGTAGACCCACGTATTGTTCTCCGGCCCGTACTGCATCAGCTTCCCGTCGTGCACGACGGACGCGCCCTTGCGCCAGTTGACCAGTTTTTTCACAAACGCCTGCGCCTCGCGCTGGCGCGGCGTCAGGCCCGCGCCCGTGAAGGCATTGACCTTGTCGCCGGCCCAGCCGCCGGGGAAGTCGCGGCGGTAGCTGCTGTCGTCGCGGCGGCCCACGGTGCTGGTCATCAGGAGCTCGTCGCCCACATAGAAATGCGGGATGCGCGGCAGCGTCATGATGAACGCGAGGTCCATCTTCCAGCGCTCGACGTCTTCGCCGACGACGCTGAACAGGCGCGCCATGTCGTGGTTCCCTTCGAACAGGACCAGGTTCGAAGCGTCCGGATACAGGGTGTCCAGCGACAGCGTCTCGTACACGTCGTTGAAGACATTCTCGTTGTTCTTGTCGGCCAGCGCCGTGCGCATCGCCTCCGTCAGCGGGAAGTCCATCATGCTGGGCATCGAAGTCGGTGCGCGCTGCCAGTGCGCGACGACGGGCGGCAGCTTGCTCCATTCCTCGCCCACCATGTTCAGGCGTGGATATTCGGCGAGCACGCGCTTCGTGTATTGCGCGAGGAAGGCGCCGTCGGAATAGCCGAACGTGTCGATGCGCAGGCCGGACAGGCCCGCGTACTCGATCCACCAGATGCTGTTCTGGATGAGGTAATTGGCGACGAAGGGGTTCGTCTGGTTCATGTCGGGCATGCCGGGGCTGAACCAGCCCGTCGTGAAGTTGCCGGCGTCTTCCTTCGATGCGTACGGATCCTGCACGGCCGTCCGGTGGTGCATCGTCGCGACAAAACGGCCGTCGTTGTGGTTGATCCAGTCCGGCGTCGGCAAGTCCTTCATCCACCAGTGATTCAGGCCGATGTGCGACAGCACGACGTCCTGGATCACGCCGATGCCATGCTTCCGCGCTTCGGTCGACAGCCGCACGTAGTCGTCGTTGCTGCCGTAGCGCGGGTCGATCCGGTAGTGGTCCGTGGCCGCGTAGCCGTGGTAGGACGCGGCCGGCATGTCGTTTTCGACGAGGGGCGTGGGCCACAGCTGCGTGAAGCCCATGCCCGCGATGTAGTCGAGGTGGTCGATGATGCCCTGGATGTCGCCGCCGTGGCGGCCGTGGCCGAGCTTGCGGTCGAGCTTATCCGCGAGGCCGGGCACGCTGTCGTTCGAAGTAATGCCGTTGGCGAAGCGGTCTGGCATCAGCTGGTAGATGGCGTCGGCCTTCCCGAAACCGTTGCGTTCGGCCGAGCCGGCGGCGCGCGCCAGCAGGCGGTACGTGAAGCGGGTGGGATGCGCGCCGCGGAAGTCGATGACGACGTCGCCGGGTTTCGTGTCCGGGGCGATGTCCAGGTCGATGAACAGGTAGTTGCGGTTGGCCACCCGCGTGACGGCCGCGATGCGCACGCCGGGATACGCGAGGGCCGGTTCCAGGTCGGCGATGGCGGGGCCGTGCACCATCAGCTGCAAGTGCCGGTCGTGCATGCCCGTCCACCAGAACGGCGGGTCCATGTGGTCGATGGGGGCCGGCGCGGATGCAGCGTGGACTGCGGCGCCCGTCAGGAAGAGGCTGCCGATCAGCAGGGCGGCGAGGCGGGTGGGCATGATGGTCTCCAAGGCGTAGTCGAACTACAGCGATTTACTCTTTTGTTACTTATGAGTAATGCGCTTATTACATTATTGCTCGGAGAATACTACATAGGATTGAGCGCAGCAACGCAGCGAACCCACTGAATCTCTAGTTTTGCTACACGCGTTTGCGAACAGATCACAAGTCAGATTGTGGGGGAATTCCAACAATCGGTAAAACTACTACGGAATTTTGCGCCAAAACGGTGCAAACGCCACATTAAGTGGTGCATGGAAACCAATTTGTAGCGCGACTACAGGCGCAAGATTCATGTTTTGTAGCTCGAATACAACGTGAATGCCTGCTTTTTAAGCAAAACCGCGTAAAACCCCTACATTCCTGTAATGAGGGGCAACTCTCGTTGACACTGAATCTAGTTTTAATACAGAATCCTTGACAGAACGTACGTACTTATAAAACGTTTGCTTTCTGGTTCCCGGGTGCGGGCTGTCAAGCTGCCGTCGTCGGGAAAAATAATGAGATCTGATGATTTGAGGGGACAAATGAAGACTTTTAATGGCAAGCACGCGCGTAACGTGAATGGCGCACTTGTGTTCAAGCTGAGCCCGGTTGCAGCCGGTTGCGTCGTGTTCCTGTCAGCGCTCGGCACCAACGTGTACGCCCAGGATGCCACCGTCTCGCCAGCCGCGCAGGCAACGGACGCCAACGGCAACCCGGTCAGCACCGTGACCGTGACCGGTATCCGCCGCGGCATCGAAGCGGCCATCAACATCAAGAAGAATTCCAACTCCATCGTCGAAGCGATCTCCGCCGAAGACATCGGCAAGCTGCCGGATGCCACCGTCGCCGAGTCGATCTCGCGCCTGCCGGGCGTGACCGCGCAGCGCGACCCGTCGACGGGCCGCGCCGCGGCGATCTCCGTGCGCGGCATGTCGCCGGACTTCAACGGCACGCTGCTGAACGGCCGCGAGCAGGCCTCCGCCGGCGACAGCCGCGGCGTGCGCTTCGACCTGTATCCGGCAGAAATGCTGGGCACGATCACCGTGTACAAGTCGCCGGACGCCACGCTGATGGGCCAGGGCGTCGCCTCGACCATCGACCAGCGCACCGTGCTGCCGCTGGACTTCGCCAAGCGCACCGTGGCCGTCGGCTACAAGCGCATCTGGACCGGTGAGAAGAACGAAGCCGAAGGCGGCGGCACCGGCAAGGGCTACCGCAGCACCATCACCTATATCGACCAGTTCGCCAACCGTACTGTCGGCGTGGCCCTGGGCCTGGTCAAGTTCAGCGACTCGGGCGCGGACCAGACCCGCGGCGACGGCTGGGGCGGCTGGACGCCGACGCTGAAGGATGTCGGCGTGCCTGCCTACAACGGTTCGGACAGCATCAAGGTCCCGGGCGGCTTCCAGAGCGTGAAGCAGCGCGACCCGCAAGGCAACAAGTCGGCGATGGCCGTGGTGCAGTTCCGTCCGAGCAAGGAATTCGTGACGACGGTCGACCTGTTCCACTCCAAGTTCACCGACGACACCCGCAAGAACGGCCTGGAAGGCGCGGTCTGCGGCAACAACGGCAGCTATGACCCGTCCGGCGTCCTTTCCAACGCCCAGATCGTCAACGGCGTGGCCGTGTCCGGCACCTGCTCGAACTACAAGGCTGTCCAGCGCAACGACATCGTCGGCCAGGCCGACACGCTGAACGCCTGGGGCCTCAACAGCCGCCTGCGCTCGGGCGACTGGACCTTCACCGGCGACGTGTCCGGCTCGAAGGTGACGCACCACACCGACCGCTACGAGACGACCGCCGGCCGTCCGGGCAATGCCACCGACCTCGACTCGATCTCCTGGACCGGTTTCAACGGCACCAGCAACCTGAGCCCGACCTACAAGGTCAACGCCAACCTCACCGACCGCAGCCGCTACGTGCTGACCGACGTGAACGGCTGGGGCGGCAGCGTCCCGCAGGCCGGCTATGTGGCCGTCGGCGACCAGACCGACGACCTGAAGGCCGTCCGCCTGTCCGCCAAGCGCGACGTCGAATGGGGTCCGGTGACCGCGCTCGACTTCGGCGTGTACCATAGCAACCGCGACAAGGAACGCGTCTCGGACGAAGGCAACCTGACGATCAATAACCTGCAGTACGGTTCGGCCGCGGTGCCGGGCACCGAGACGGGCGTGACCCCGAACGGCATCCCCATCGTGCGCTTCAACCCGGCCGGCACGCTCGGTACGGTCTACACGCTGCTGCCGAAGAAGGACCAGCCGATCCAGACCGACAAGAACTGGGAAGTGTCCGAACGCATCACGACGCTGTACGCCATGGGTAACCTGGAAGGCGAGCTGTTCGGCTTCCCGTACCGCGGCAACGTCGGCGCCCAGTACGTGCGCACCAACCAGTCGTCGTCGGGCGTCGTCGTCCAGCCGGGCAATCCGTCGGGTTGCGGCGATGCGGGCAAGCCCTGCGCGAGCTACGCCATCGGTGGCGGCGCGAAGTACAACGACTTCCTGCCGAGCCTGAACCTGAGCTTCGAGCTGCCGTACGACCAGATGCTGCGCTTCGGCCTGGGCAAGACCCTGTCGCGCACCAAGATGAGCGACATGCGTCCGGGCGGCGGCGTGACCGTGAACAACAGCAACCCGACCGGCCCGCGCCTGTCCGGCGGCGCCGGCAATCCGAAGCTGGAGCCGTTCCGCGCCAAGGCCCTCGACCTGTCGTACGAGAAATACTTCTCGGTCAACGGCGCCAAGGGTTACGTGGCCGTGGCCGGCTTCTACAAGAAGCTGGACACCTACGTCCTGCAATACGGCACCGAAGTCGACTTCAAGACGACCGGCTACTACCAGCCGGGCATGGCGCTGCCGACCAGCGGCCCGTACGCCGGTTCGACGGTCGGTATCCTGACCGTGCCGACCAACCTGAACGGCGGCAACATCAAGGGGATGGAAGCCACCGTCTCGCTGCCGTTCGCGATGGTGACGAAGTACCTGAGCGGTTTCGGCCTCGAGCTGAACTACTCGAGCACGCTGAGCTCGCTGAGCCTGCCGTCGTCCGGCCTGGGCAACACGAAGGACACGCCGAACAACGTCTCGCTGCCGGGCCTGTCGCACATCGTGACCAACGCGCGCCTGTACTACGAAGCGAACGGTTTCCGTGCATCGCTGGCGGCCAAGAAGCGCGGCGACTTCCTGGGTGAAGTGACCGACTTCCAGGACAATCACCAGCTGACCTACATCAAGGCCAGCACGCTGATCGACGCCCAGGTGACGTACGACTTCGGCGACAAGAGCATGTTCAAGGGCCTGTCGATCACCGCATCGGCGAACAACCTGACGAACGCCGCGTTCGACCGCTTCAACAGCACGCCGGACGTCGCAGTGGAGCACTACCGCTTCGGCCGTACCTACGGCCTGGGCGCAAGCTACAAGTTCTAAGATATCCTCCCGACGTCGGCAGACGTAAGCAAACACCCCTGTGGACCCTGGTCGGCAGGGGTGTTTTTTCTTTACCGTATCTGAAGAAGGCAGCATGAACGCACCTCTCCTGAATACCATCGTCATCGTGGGCGGCGGCGCCGCCGGCTGGATGGCGGCCACCGCCCTCGCCACCGCGCTGCGCGGGCGCTACACGATCCGCCTCGTCGAATCCGACGAGATCGGCATCGTCGGCGTGGGTGAAGCAACCATCCCGATGATCCAGCGCTTCAACACCGTGGCCGGCATCGACGAGGCCGAGTTCATGAAGGCGACCAACGGCACCTTCAAGCTGGGCATCGAGTTCGTCAACTGGGGCCGCCAGGGCGAGCGCTACATGCACGGCTTCGGGCGCGTCGGCCAGGACTTGTGGATGGTCGGCTTCGACCAGTACTGGCACAAGATGCGTGGCCTCGGCCGCGCGCGCCCGCTGGACGAGTACTCGATCACGCGCATGGCGGCGAAAGCGAACAGATTCATGCCGGCGCGCACGGACGTCGGCAATTCGCCGCTGGCCGACATCGCCTACGCCTACCACTTCGACGCCGGCCTGTATGCGCGCCACCTGCGCAAGCTGTCGGAGTCGCGCGGCGTGGAGCGCATCGAGGGCAAGATCGTGCAGGTCAGCCAGCGTGCGCACGACGGCTTCGTCGACGCGGTCGTGCTGGAGAGCGGCCGGCGCGTCGAGGGCGATTTGTTCATCGATTGCTCGGGCTTCCGCGGCCTGCTGATCGAACAGACGCTGCATGCGGGCTTCGAGGACTGGAGCCACTGGCTGCCGTGCGACCGCGCGCTGGCCGTGCCGTGCGAATCGGCGGCCGTGACGACGCCCTATACGCGCGCGACCGCGCACGGGGCGGGGTGGCAATGGCGCATCCCGCTGCAGAACCGCATCGGCAACGGCCACGTGTACTGCAGCCGCCACATCAGCGACGACGAGGCGGCCGCCACGCTGCTGGCGAACCTGGACGGCAAGCCGCTCGCCGATCCGCGCCCGATCCGTTTCACCACCGGCATGCGCAAGAAGGCCTGGGTCAAGAACGTGGTGGCGCTGGGCCTCGCCAGCGGCTTCCTGGAGCCGCTCGAGTCGACCAGCATCCACATGGTGCAGTCCGGCCTGCAGCAATTGCTGGACTTCTTCCCCGACCGCGGCTTCGCACAGGTCGACATCGATGCCTACAACGACCTGACGCGCTTCCACTACGAGCGCATCCGCGACTTCATCATCCTGCACTACCACGCCAACCAGCGCACCGACACCGACTTCTGGCAGGCGTGCGCCAACATGGCGATTCCCGCCACGCTGCGCGAAAAGCTCGACCTGTACCGGAGCCACGGCCGCATCCAGCGCGTCAACGGCGAACTGTTCACGGAAGTGGGCTGGCTGCAGGTGCTCGCCGGCCAGAACATCCATCCGGACGTGTATCACCCGCTGGTGGACGTGCAGTCGGAAGAGGGCATCCATGACTACATGGAGGGCGTGGCGGACGTGATCCGGCAATGCGTCGACTTCATTCCCGGCCACGACCGGTTCATCGCCGACTATTGCAAGGCGCCGCAGAGGTAATCGCAGTACCCCGGACGGCGCCCCGCGCGCCGTCCGTCCCATCTCCCCACTTTCCCTCTCCTGATGACCGCGTCGATCCGTGTGGCATACGCATGCCATGCAGATGCCATAGTTTTATCGCGACTACATAGTAAATACACGTTCTGGTACTTAAATTACGGACAAAACTAGCGGTTTTTTCGAAAATCTGTGGGGAAAACGCCAATTTGCTCGCGGAATTACATGTTTCGTTGACGGGTTATCTAGTTTTAATACAAAATTCGATCCGGACTCCAGCGTTGGGTCGGCACGAGGTGTTTCGGCAGGCGGCTGGTGTGAATACAGATAGCGAATTTAGGTGAGGGGACACATGAAGATTTCGAAGGGTATGCAGACCTGGAAACTGAGCCCGGTCGCAGCGGGCTGCGCCGTGTTCATGGCGCTGACCAGCCACGCCGCATCGGCACAGGACCAGCAGACGACCAGCCAGGCCGACGCCGCCACTGGCGTCCAGACCGTCAAGGTGACCGGTATCCGCCGCGGTATCGAAGCGGCCATCTCGGTCAAGAAGAACAACGACTCCATCGTCGAGGCGATTTCCGCTGAAGACATCGGCAAGCTGCCGGACCAGAGCATTGCCGAATCGCTCGCGCGCCTGCCGGGCGTGACCACGCAGCGCGACGTGCACGGCAACGCGTCGATCATCTCGATCCGCGGCATGTCGCCCGACTTTTCGACGGGCCTGCTGAACGGCCGCGAGCAGGTGTCGACCGGCGACAGCCGCTCGATCGAATTCGACCAGTATCCGGGCGAGCTGCTGTCGGGCGTCGTGGTGTACAAGACGCCGGACGGCGCGCTGATCGGCCAGGGCCTGTCGGGCACCGTCGACCTGCAGACCGTGCGTCCGCTGGACTTCAAGGGCCGGACGATGGCGGTCAACTACCGCCGCGAAAAGAGCGGCCTGGGCCTGCAATACGACAAGGGCACCGGCAACCGCTTCACGTTCTCGTACATCGACCAGTTCATGAACCGCCAGGTCGGCGTCGCCTTCGGCTTCGCGCGCCTGCAGGGCCAGGGGCCGGCATCGTCCCGCTTCAACGGCTGGGGCAACGGCACGACCACGTACAACGGCCAGACCGTCAACATCCCGTACACCGGCTTCGAAGCCTACACCGAGACCTACCGCCAGTCGCGCAACGGCCTGATGGGCGTGGTCCAGTACCGCCCGAGCCGCAACTTCACGAGCACGCTCGACCTGTTCTATTCGAAGTACGACCGCAGCACCCGCAACGTCGGCTTCCAGGCGCCGCTGAACGATGGCGGCACCAGCGCCTACGACAAGCCGAGCCAGCTGATCAACGCCACGCTGTCGGGCGCCGACGTGATGAGCGGCCAGATCAACAACGTGCGTCCGATCATCCGCAACGACAACGAAGTGTGGAACGACGTCACCCGCTCGATCGGCTGGAACAACAAGCTGCGCCTCGACGAGGACTGGACCGCGTCGCTCGACCTGTCGTGGAACAGCGCCGAACGTAACGGCACCAACCTCGAGACCTACGGTTCGGTCGCGGCCAACAACCTGACCACGATCGGCTTCACCCGCGGCAGCCGCGCGTTCACCAGCAGCGTCGATCTGACCAACCCGAACAACGTCGTGCTGACCGACCCGCAGGGCTGGGGCGGTACCGAAACCCAGGCCGGCTACGTCAAGTTCCCGCACGTGTACGACCGCCTGGGCGCCGTGCGCCTGGACGTGTCGCGCGACCTGCCGGAAGGCTGGTTCTTCAGCAAGTTCACCGGTGGCGTGAACGTGTCGAACCGCTCCAAGACCCGTTCGTTCGTCGAAGGCCTGCTGTCGATCAGGGGCGGCGCCGACCGCTACGCAACGGCACCGTTCCCGTCGGGCAGCAGCGCGCAGGGCGTCGGCGAGACCGGCCTGACCGTGCTCGGCTTCGATCCGGTCGCCGCGCTGGCCACGGTCTACAACGTGAATCCGAAGCAGCACCCGGACATCTACAACAAGGACTGGGTGGTGCGCGAGAAGGTCGACACGGCGTTCACGAAGCTGGGCATCGATACCGAAGCGGCCGGCATCCCGGTGCGCGGGGCCCTGGGCCTGCAGTTCGTGCACACCAAACAGGAATCGACCGCGTTCTCGGTGGACAAGAACCAGGGCACGGACGACCTGCACCGTCCGACCGCGACCGTCAGCGACGGCACCAGCTACAACGACGTGCTGCCGAGCCTGAACCTGGTCGGCGACCTGGGCAACCAGCAGTCCCTGCGCTTCTCGCTGGAAAAGATCATGGCCCGTCCGGAACTGCAGCAGATGCGCGCCTCGGGCAGCTTCAGCTATGACGCCTCGAAGGGCTATTACACCGGCGGCGGCGGCAACCCGCAGCTGAAGCCGTTCCGCGCGAAGGGCGTCGACCTGTCGTACGAAAAATACTGGGACAGCAAGGCGTACGTGAGCGCCGCCGTGTTCTACCGTAAGCTCGACAGCTACATCATCAACACGGACCGCCAGTTCGACTTCTCGTCCGTGCTGCTGCCGACGTCGTTCCAGGCGCCGAGCATGATCGGTACCTACAACACGCCGCTGAACGGCACGGGCGGCAACATCAAGGGTGTGGAGCTGGCCGCGTCGCTGCCGCTGAACGTCCTGACCCGTTACCTGGACGGCTTCGGCGTCGTCGCCAACGTTGCGCAGAACGCCAGCTCGGTGTCGATCCCGAACACGACGCAGGACAACGGCGGCGGCAACATGAACCTGCCGGGCCTGTCGAAGCGCACCGCCAACCTGACGGTGTACTACGAGAAGAACGGTTTCTCGGCCCGCGCCGCCGAAACCTACCGCTCGGACTTCATCGGCGAAGTGACGCAGAACACGGGCGACCGCCAGCTGACCTACGTCGTGGGCGGCAAGGTGCTCGACCTGCAGCTGGGCTACGAGTTCCAGGACGGCCCGCTGAAGAACCTGTCGCTGCTCGTGCAGATGAACAACGTCAAGAGCGCGCACTTCACCCGTTATCGCAAGACCAAGGATAACGTCATCGAAGACCGCCCGCTGGGCCGCACGGTGCTGATCGGCCTGAACTACAAGATGTAAGTCTCCTATGTCGGCCCTGTGCTGATGCTCCCACCCCTTGCCGGCTTGCGCCGGCAAGGGTTTTTTTTTGTATGCTACGACCATGACCCAACAGACTCCTCTCCAAGACATCGTGATCGTCGGCGGCGGCACGGCCGGCTGGATGGCCGCCGCGGCGCTGGCGCACCTGCTGCAGGGCCGGTTCGCCATCCGCCTGGTCGAATCGGACGAGATCTCCACCGTGGGCGTGGGCGAATCGACGATCCCGATGATCCGCCTGTTCAACGACGTCCTCGGCATCAACGAGGACGAGTTCGTGCGCGAGACGAAGGCCACGTTCAAGCTCGGCATCGAATTCCGCGACTGGAGCATGCCCGGCGAGCGCTACATGCACGGTTTTGGCCGCTTCGGCCAGGACGTGCACACCGTCGAATTCTTCCAGTACTGGCTCAAGGCCCACCAGGCCGGGATCGCGCCCGACCTCGAGCATTATTCGATCAACCGGATGGGCGCGCGCGCCGGCAAGTTCATGCGCCCGCCGCCGGAGGCGCCGAATTCGCCGCTGGCCGACATCGTGTACGCGTTCCACCTCGACGCCGGCCTGTACGCGCGCTACCTGCGCACCTACGCGGAGGCGCGCGGCGTGCGCCGCACCGAGGGCAAGGTCGTCGAGGTGCGCCAGCGCCCGCACGACGGATTCATCGAGTCCGTCGTGCTGGCCAGCGGAGAAGTCGTGACGGGCGATCTGTTCCTCGACTGCACGGGCTTCCGCGGCCTGCTGATCGAACAGACCCTGCACGCGGGCTTCGAGGACTGGAGCCACTGGCTGCCGTGCGACTGCGCCTGGGCCGTGCCGTGCGCGCTGTCCGGGGAGTTATTGCCGTACACGATCGCGCACGCGCGTCCGGCCGGCTGGCAATGGCGCATCGGCCTGCAGCACCGCACGGGCAACGGCCACGTGTTTTCCAGCCGCCACATGAGCGAGGACGAGGCGGCGGCCATCCTGTTGCAAAATCTCGACGGCGAAGCGCTGGCCGAGCCGAAGCTGTTGCGCTTCACGGCCGGCCGGCGCCGCAAGGCGTGGCACCGCAACGTCGTCGCCATCGGCCTGTCGGCGGGGTTCCTGGAGCCGCTCGAATCGACGTCGATCCACCTGATCCAGTCCGCGCTCTCGCGCCTGCTGGCCTTTTTCCCGGACAAGGGTTTTCACCAGGCCGACATCGACGAGTTCAACCGCCAGGGCGATTTCGAAGTCGAGCGCATCCGCGACTTCCTTATCCTCCACTACCACGCGACGTCGCGCGCCGACACGCGGTTCTGGAACCACGTGCGCACGATGGACATCCCGGATACGCTACGCCGCAAGATGGATTTGTACCGCGCGCACGGCCGGGTCGTGCGCGAAAACGAAGAACTGTTTACACCGATCGGCTGGCAGCAGGTGCTGCACGGGCAGGGCGTGCGCGCGGGCGGCTATCACCCGCTGGTCGACCTGATGGGCGAGCAGGAGCTGCGCGATTTCCTCGCGAATACGGAAGGCGTGATCGGCCGCTGCGTGGACGTGATGCCAACGCACAAGGACTTCGTGGCGGCCGTCGCGGGCGCCCGGCGCTGAGTATTTGTATTTTAGTTACAACCAAAACTTCAGATAACGTATAGTTTTCGCAAGTTAACGCGCTGTTTGTCGTAAAACTACATTTTCATTAATAAGGAATCTAGTTTTACCCGCAGAATCGATCCCGTAGTTCAATGACACTAAGGGGACATATGAAGATTCTGAAGGGCAAACGCGTGTTCAAACTGAGTCCGGTCGCTGCCGGTTGTGCCGTATTCCTGTCGGTGCTGGGCGCTGACGTGCAAGCGCAGGCGCTGGACGCCAACGGCAACCCGATCAGCCAGGTGACCGTGACGGGCATCCGCCGCGGCATCGAGGCGGCCATCTCGATCAAGAAGCAGTCGAATTCCATCGTCGAGGCGATCTCGGCGGAAGACATCGGCAAACTGCCGGATGCGACCGTCGCCGAGTCCGTCTCGCGCCTGCCGGGCGTGACCGCGCAGCGCGACGCGCGGACGGGCCGCGCGGCGTCGATCTCCGTGCGCGGCATGTCGCCGGACTTCAACGGCACGTTGCTGAACGGCCGCGAACAGGCGTCCGCGAGCGACAGCCGCGGCGTCCGCTTCGACCTGTACCCGGCCGAGATGCTGGGCACGATCACCGTCTACAAATCGCCGGACGCCACCCTGATGGGGCAGGGCATCGCCTCGACCATCGACCAGCGCACCGTGATGCCGCTGGACTTTAACAAGCGCACGGTCGCCGCCAGCTACCGGGCGCAGCGCACCGGCGCGCACAACGAGGACCTGGGCAGCGCCAGCGGCTACCGCACGTCGCTTGCCTACATCGACCAGTTCGCCAACCGCACGGTCGGCGTCGCGCTGGGCATCGTGAAATTCAACGACAACGGGCCGGAGCAGATCAACGACGACGGCTGGGGCGGCACCACGAGCACGGCGACCTACAACGGCCAGGCCGTGACGGTGCCGAACGGCTTGCGGACGGACGTGATCCACAACCCGAACACCAACAAAGGTCAGATGGGTATCCTGCAATATCGCCCGAGCAAGGACTTCCTGACGACCATCGACCTCTTCCATTCGAAGAACACCGACAGTCCCAAACGCACCGGTTTCGAAGGGTCGACCTGCGGCAGCACGGGCGGATATGACCCGGTGGGCGTGCTGAGCAACGCGAACATCGTCGATGGCGTGGCCGTGTCCGGCACCTGCTCGAACTTCAAGGGCGACATCCGCAACAACACGGAGGTCGCGGTGGACACGCTGAATTCCTGGGGCATCAACAGCCGCCTGCGGCGCGGCGACTGGACGTTCACCGGCGACGTGTCCGGTTCGCGCGTCAGGCACGACTTTACGCGCTACGAAACGACGGCCGGTCTCGTCGGCAACACGCCCAACGCCGACCTGGACAGCATCTCGTGGACCGGCTTCGACGGCCGGAGCAACCTGTCCGCACTGTACAAGACCGCGCTCAGCTATACCGACCGCAGCCGCATGCTCCTGACCGACGTCGACGGCTGGGGCGGCGGCCTGACGGGCACCCAGCAGTCCGGCTACGTGGCCATCGGCGCCACGATCGACGAGATCAAGGCGGCGCGCTTCAGCGTCCGGCGCGAACTGGAATGGGGGCCGCTCACCGGCATCGAATTCGGCCTCAACCGCACCAACCGCACCAAGAGCCGCGACACCGACGAGGGCAGCCTGCTCATCGGCACGGGCCCGTACGGCGCAGCGCCCATGCCGGGCAGCGAGACGGTCGTGACCCGCCAGTCGGGCATCCCGGTCGCGTCGTGGAACCCGCTGGGGTCGCTCGGCTCGGTCTACCACCAGCTGGCGAAGGTCGACCAGGTGATCCAGACGGACAAGAACTGGCATATCTCGGAAAAGGTCTCGACCGCGTACGTGATGGGGGCCCTGGAAGGCGAGCTGTTCGGCCTGCCGTACCGCGGCAACGCCGGTGCCCAGGCCATCCACACGAGCCAGGGCTCGACGGGCCTCATCGTCGACAACGGGCGCTGCGCGGGCGTCGCGGGGCAGGCTTGCCCGGCCTACACGATTGCCGGCCATCATTCGTACAACGACTTCCTGCCGAGCCTGAACCTGAACGTCGAACTGCCGGCCGACCAGGTGCTGCGCCTCGGCATCGGCAAGACCCTGTCGCGCCCGAACATGAGCGACATGCGCCCCGGCGGCGGCGTGGGCCTGGACGCGACGAATCCCGCGGGCCCGATCCTCGCCGGCGGTTCCGGCAACCCGAAGCTGGAACCGTTCCGCGCGAAGTCGTTCGACCTGTCGTATGAAAAATACTTCGAAGCGAACGGCGCCAAGGGCTACGTGGCGCTGGCCGGCTTCTACAAGAAGCTCGACACCTATATCCTGCGGGCGCCGCAACGCGTCGACTACGCGTCGACCGGCTTCCTGGTGTCCGGGATCCCGCTGCCGGCGACCGGTCCGAACGCCGGGTCGACGGTCGGCATCCTGACCACGCCGACCAATGGATCGGGCGGCAACATCAAGGGGCTCGAACTGACGGCGTCGCTTCCGTTCGCGATGCTGACCCGCTACCTGGACGGCTTCGGCATCGAGGCCAGCTATTCAAGCACCCTGAGCTCGGTGACCTTGCCGCGGACCGGCATCACGGTGATCAGCAACGGCAACATCAGCGCCATTCCGCTGCCGGGCCTGTCGCACACGGTGACGAACATGCGCGTCTACTATGAAAAGGCCGGCTTCCGCGCGTCGATCGCCGCCAGGAAGCGGGGCGACTTCGTGGGCGACATCCACGACTACAAGGACGACGCGAGCCTCACCTACATCAAGGGCAACACGACGGTGGACGGGCAGCTCACGTACGATTTCGGCGACACGGCCATGCTGAAGGGCCTGTCGCTCACGGCGGCGGTGAACAACTGGACCAATTCGCCGTACATCCGCTACAACGGGGATCCGGGCAGCGTGGTGGAAAACGTCCGGTTCGGCCGTACCTACAGCCTCGGCGCAAGCTACAAGTTCTGACCGGCAGGCGTCGTTTCATGCGCGGATGTCGCTGCCGGGCGTCATCCGCGTGAAATTCTGGCAGCGGGGGAGGGCCCAAAGTAGTAAACTGTAGGATTGCTTACGATTTTTGAAGATTCCCTCCATGCATGACACACAGCTCCAGACGTTCGCCGATCTCGATATCCCCGCACCCATCCTCAAGGCATTGAAGGAGGTCGGGTACGAGACGCCGTCGCCGATCCAGGCGGCCACCATTCCTCTCCTGATGGAGGGACGCGACGTGCTGGGGCAGGCGCAAACGGGCACCGGCAAGACGGCCGCCTTCGCGCTGCCCGTGCTGTCGCGTATCGACGTCAAGAATCCGGCCGTGCAGGCCCTCGTGCTCGCGCCCACGCGCGAACTCGCGATCCAGGTCGCCGAAGCCTTCCAGAGCTACGCATCGCACCTGAAGAATTTCCACGTGCTGCCGATCTACGGCGGCCAGAGCTACGGCCCGCAGCTGTCGGCATTGCGCCGCGGCGTGCAGGTCGTCGTCGGCACGCCGGGCCGCGTCATCGACCACATCGAAAAGGGCTCGCTCGACCTGTCGCAACTGAAGACCCTCGTGCTGGACGAAGCGGACGAGATGCTGCGCATGGGCTTCATCGACGACGTCGAGCACATCCTGCAGCAGACGCCGGAAACGCGCCAGACCGCGCTGTTCTCGGCCACGATGCCGCAGCAGATCAAGCGCATCGCCAAGACCTACCTGAACGAGCCGAGCGAGGTGACGGTCGCCGCCAAGACGACGACGGCCACCAACATCACGCAGCGCTACTGGCTCGTCGCGGGCCTGCAGAAGCTGGACGCCCTCACGCGCATCCTCGAAGCGGAACCGTTCGACGGCATGATCGTCTTCGCGCGCACGAAGCTCGGCACCGAGGAACTGGCGAGCAAGCTGCAGGCGCGCGGGTTCGCCGCGGCCGCCATCAACGGCGACATGGCCCAGCAACAGCGCGAGCGCACGATCGAGCAGCTCAAGAACGGCAAGATCGACATCCTCGTCGCGACCGACGTCGCCGCGCGCGGCCTGGACGTGGAGCGCATCAGCCACGTGATCAACTACGACGTGCCGTCCGACCCGGAAAGCTACACGCACCGCATCGGCCGAACGGGCCGCGCGGGCCGCAGCGGCGATGCGATCCTGTTCATCACCCCGCGCGAGCGGGGCCTGCTGAAGGCGATCGAACGCGCCACGCGCCAGCCGGTGGCGCCGCTGTCGCTGCCGACCATCAAGGCCGTCAACGAAGTGCGCATCACGAAATTCAAGGAGCAGATCGGCGAGACGCTGGCGGCGGGCGGCCTGGACGTGTTCCGTTCCCTGATCGAGGAATACGAGCGCGAACAGAACGTGCCCGCGATCGACATCGCGGCCGCGCTGGCCAAGCTGTATCGCGGCGACGAGCCGCTGCTGCTGGAAAAGCCGGAGCGCGAGCCGAAGCCGGAATTCCGCGAGCGTGAGGAACGCCCGGCGCGCGCGGGCCGCGAAAGCTTCGGCGACGAGCGCCCGGCCCGTGCCGCCCGTGAAGGCTTCAAGAAGGAACGCGTCGTGCGCGCGCCGGAAGAGGGCATGGCCACGTACCGCATCGAAGTGGGCCACTACCACGGCGTCAAGCCGGGCAACATCGTGGGCGCGATCGCCAACGAAGGCGGCATTGCGGCGCGCGACATCGGCCGCATCGAGATCTACGACGACTTCAGTACGCTCGACATGCCGGCCGGCCTGCCGCAGGACCTGCTCGAGCACCTGAAAAAGGTGTGGGTGGCGGGCCAGCAGCTGGGCATCACGCGCGACGGCGAGGAACCGCCGGAGAAAAAACCGGCGAAGCGCAAGTTCGCCGACAAGAAGCCCCGCAAATAAAACATTTCTCCAATTCGGGGTCAGAGCACATTTTGCCGAAAATTCGGGGTCAGAGCACATTTTTGAGCAATTGATCCGAGGCACGATCGAGCACGCGGAAGTCAACGCTAGCGGTGGCTGTCGATGTGCGGCCCGGCGGTTTCCTGGCGCCGTGGGAGCGCGGGTGCGCGGCAGTTGTTGTGGCAGCCAGGATCAATTGACTTTAATTTATTGTCAATAAATGTGCTCTGACCCCGAATTTCAAGAAAAATGTGCTCTGACCCCGAATTTTAGTTTTGTTGTTTGACTACATTTTCTGTGGATTCCCTTTAGATTACGGGCTGTTATCGCATTGACACCCAGAAAACCCCATGTTACTTTGCTACATGTAGCAGCCTGGCAGGAGTCCAGGCGCGTAAGGGGACACAGATGGAAATGCAAACACATGCACTCAAGCCGCGGCTGACCTTCTGGCAGCTGTGGAACATGAGCTTCGGCTTCTTCGGTATCCAGTTCGGCTTGGCGTTGCAGAACGTGAACACGAGCCGGATCTTCGCCACGCTGGGCACCTCGATGGACGACCTGGCCCTCGTCTGGCTCGCGGCGCCCGTCACGGGCCTGCTCGTGCAGCCGGTGATCGGTTACCTCAGCGATAACACGTGGCACCCGCGTTGGGGCCGCCGCCGTCCCTTCTTCTTCCTCGGCGCCGTGCTGGCCGCAACGGCCCTGTTCGTGATGCCGAATTCCACCGCTATCTGGATGGCGGTCGCCATGCTGTGGCTGATGGATGCCTCGATCAATATCTCGATGGAGCCGTTCCGCGCCTTCGTCGGCGACAAGCTCGACACGTCGCAGCAGACGGCCGGCTTCGCGATGCAGACCTTCCTCATCGGCTGCGGCGCCGTGATCGCGTCGCTGCTGCCGATCGTCTTCACGAACTACCTTGGCGTCTCCAACGTGCCCGTCGACGGCGGGGTACCGGATTCGGTGCGCTACTCGTTCTACATCGGCGGCGCCGCCTTCTTCCTGGCCGTGTTGTGGACCGTGTTCACGTCGACCGAACTGCCGCCGCCGGACCTCGACCGCTTCATGGCCCAGCGCCGCGAGTCGCGCAACGTCGGCGTGGCGCTGCGCGAGATCATGGGCGGCTTCGCGCACATGCCGAAGACGATGGTGCAGCTGGCGTTCGTCCAGTTCTTCTCGTGGATCGCGCTGTTCGCGCTGTGGATCTACACCGGTCCCGGGATCGCCGACAACGTCTACAACACGACGGATCCGCTGTCGGCGGGCTACCAGGACGCGGGCAACTGGGTCGGCGTGATGTTCGCCGTCTACAACGGCATGTCCGCGCTGGCCGCGTTCGTGCTGCCCGTGCTGGCGCGCCGTACGAGCCGCAAGGCGTGCCACGCCGTCTGCCTCGCGATCGGCGGCCTGTCGCTGGCCAGCACGTTCTTCATCCACGACAAGTATCTCCTGCTGATTCCGATGCTGGGCGTGGGTGTGGCGTGGGCGAGCATCCTCACGATGCCGTATGCGATCCTGGTTGCCGCGCTGCCGCCGAACCGCATGGGCTATTACATGGGCCTGTTCAACTTCTTCATCGTGATTCCGCAAATCGTCAGCGGTCTCGTGCTCGGCTGGTTCACGAAGCACATGTTCGGCAACCACGCGGTGCTTACGCTGGTGCTGGGCGGCGTGTCGATGGTCATCGCGGCCGTGCTGGCGCTGTTCGTCACCGACCGGGCGGAACGCGCCGCCCACTGACAGCGGCGCCACAGTCGGGGCGAGTGTCGTATCCTTACGGGTTTGACAATAAACCCCCGACAGGAGCACGAAATGACAATTCAGACGATTGCGACGACCCCGTTCGCCGGGCAACGCCCCGGCACGTCCGGGCTGCGCAAGAAGGTGACGGAGTTCCAGCAGCCCGGCTACCTGGAAAACTTCGTCGAGGCCATCTTCCTGACGCTGGGCGCGCTGGGTGATGTACAGGGGCGCACCCTGGTCCTCGGCGGCGACGGCCGCTATTTCAACCGCGACGCCATCCAGACCATCCTGCGCATGGCCGCCGCCCACGGCGTGGGCCGCGTGCTCGTGGGCCGCGGCGGCATCCTGTCGACGCCGGCCGTCAGCTGCGTGATCCGCAAGCGCGCGGCGCTGGGCGGCATCGTCCTCTCGGCCAGTCACAACCCGGGCGGTCCCGACGGTGACTTCGGCATCAAGTACAACATCGACAACGGCGGTCCGGCGCCCGAGAAAATCACCGACGCGATCTACGAACACACGAAGACCCTGAGCGCATACCGCATCAGCGACGCCGGCCCGGTCGACCTGGATAAAGTCGGCAGCATCCGCATCGAAGACATGGAAGTGGAGGTGATCGATTCCGTGGCCGACTACGCCGAGCTGATGGCCGGCCTGTTCGACTTCGACGCCATCCGCGCCCTGTTCCAGCGCGGCTTCACGATGCGCTTCGACGGCATGTACGCCGTGTCCGGCCCGTATGCGAAGGCCATCATCGAAGGCATGCTGGGCGCGCCCGCGGGCACCGTCGTCAACGCGGAACCGCTGGAAGACTTCGGCGGCCACCACCCGGACCCGAACCCCGTCAACGCGGCCGAACTGATCGCACTGATGGACGGCCCCGACGCGCCGGACTTCGGCGCCGCGTCGGACGGCGACGGCGACCGCAACATGATCGTCGGCCGCAAGCTGGCCGTGTCGCCGTCGGACAGCCTCGCCATCATCGCCGCCAACGCGGCGGTCGCACCGGGCTACCGCGACGGCATCAAGGGCATCGCGCGCTCCATGCCGACGTCGCAGGCCGCCGACCGCGTGGCCGCCGCGCTGGGCGTCTCCTGCTTCGAGACCCCGACCGGCTGGAAGTATTTCGGCAACCTGCTCGACGCGGGCCTCGCCACGCTGTGCGGCGAAGAGAGCTACGGCACGGGCTCCATGCACATCCGCGAAAAGGATGGCGTGTGGGCCGTGCTGTTCTGGCTGAACCTGATCGCCGCGACGGGCAAGTCCGTGGGCGAGATCGTGCAGGAACACTGGGCCCGCTTCGGCCGCAACTATTATTCGCGCCACGACTACGAAGCCGTGGACGCCGGTGCCGCCAACGCGATGATGGACGACCTGCGCGGCAAGCTGGCATCGCTGGCAGGGCAGACGCTCGGTGATTTCCGCGTCCAGCTGGCCGACGATTTCACCTACACCGACCCGGTCGACAATTCCGTGTCTTCCCGCCAGGGCGTGCGCATCGTCATGACGGACGGCTCGCGCATCGTGCTGCGCCTGTCCGGCACCGGCACGGAAGGCGCCACCGTGCGCCTGTACCTGGAACGCTACGAAGCCGACCCGGCCCGCCACGACCTCGACACCCAGCAGGCGCTGGCGCCGCTCATCGCCATCGCGGAGCAGGTGTCGGGACTGAAGGCACGCACGGGCCGCGAGCAGCCGAGCGTCGTCACCTGATTTCCACCCACCACACAGGACTCCGCATGAAACTACCCGTTCTCGCCGCCTCCCTGATGCTCGCCTTCGGTGCCGCCTCGGCCGCGCCCGACCTGTCGCCGGTCAAGGGCAAGCCGTTCACCTGGGATAACGCGACCGTCTACTTCCTCGTGATCGACCGCTTCAACAACGGCGATCCGTCGAACGACCACGCCTACGGCCGCAAGAACGATGCGGCCGTCGCGCGCGGCTTCATGGGCGGTGACCTGGCCGGGGTCACGGCCAAGATCAAGGAAGGGTATTTCACGGACCTGGGCGTGGACGCGATCTGGATCTCGCCGCCGGTGGAACAGATCTACGCGTCCACCGACGAGGGCACGGGCGTCAGCTACGGCTTCCACGGCTATTGGGCGCGCGACTTCACGGCCGTCGACGCCAACGTCGGCACCGCGAACGACGTGCGCGACCTCGTCGAGGCGGCGCATGCGCGCGGCATCCGCGTGCTGCTCGACGTCGTGATGAACCACACGGGACCCGTCACGGCGCAGGACACCGTGTGGCCGTCGGACTGGGTGCGCACGTCGCCGACCTGCAGCTTCAAGGACGTCAAGGGCACGGTCGATTGCGCGCTCGTGAAGAACCTGCCCGACTTCCGCACCGACAGCAACGCGAACGTCGACCTGCCGCCGTTCCTCGTCGCGAAGTGGAAGAAGGAAGGGCGCTACGACCGCGAAACGAAGGAGCTGGACGATTTCTTCAAGCGCACGGGCTACCCGCGCGCACCGCGCTACTACCTGATGAAATGGCACGCCGACTGGGTGCGCAAGTACGGCTTCGACGGCTTCCGCGGCGACACCGTCAAGCACACGGAACCGGGCGTGTGGAAGGACCTCAAGAAGGTGGCGAGCCAGGCCTACGAGGACTGGAAGCGGACGCCGGCCGGCAAGCAGGGCATCGAGAAGATCGGCAACCAGCCGTTCTTCATGGTCGCGGAAGCGTATGGCTACCCGATCTCGAACGGCCGCCAGTTCGCCTACGACGACGGCACCAAGGTCGATTATTACAACAACGGCTTCGACAGCATGATCAACTTCAGCCTGCCGAACGATGCGGGCCAGAGCTACGAGACGCTGTTCTCCAAGTACTCGACCCTGCTGAACGGCCCGCTCAAAGGCGTGACGGTGCTGAACTACCTCGACTCGCACGACGACGGCCACCCGTTCGACGCCATGCGCGCGCACCCGTTCGAGGAAGCGAACAAGCTGCTGCTGGCGCCGGGCCAGGCCCAGGTCTACTACGGCGACGAGACGGCGCGCGTGCTCAAGATCGACGGTGCCGTCGGCGATGCGAACCTGCGCTCCTTCATGAACTGGGACCAGCTGAAGGACAATGCCCAGGTCGGCCTCTTCGGCGTGGCCGAGGTGCGCGACTACTGGGGGCGCCTGGGCCGGTTCCGTCACGCGCATCCGGCAGTGGGCGCGGGCGTGCACCAGATGATCGCCTCCAGCCCGTACACGTTCAAGCGCACGTACGAGAAGAACGGCGTCTCCGACCGCGTCGTCATCGCCCTCGACCTGCCGCAGGACCGCACGGTGCCCATTTCCGTGGCCGGCGTGTTCGGCGACGGCCAGACGGTGCGCGACGCGTACACGGGCAAGACGGCCGTCGTCTCGGGCGGCAAGGTGCAGTTCGATACGCGCGCACCGGTGGCGCTGATCGCGCTGGACTGATGCGCGTATGTATGTTGCCATTCATGTAATGGCATGACACAATCCCCGGCGTTCATTTCACGACGCCGGGGGCGGGATGGAAATAGCGGGACGGGTTTCGACAAGGGCGCGGCTGATCCTGGCCGCATGCACGCTGTGCGCGGCCGGCGCGAGCCGGTCGGCGGACAAGACCCCCGACGAGTGGCAGGCCCTGGCCCGGGCCGACCTCGACGCCACGCGCGCGGCCATCGTCGCGGCGCATCCCGGCTACATCGATGACCAGAATCCGACGTTCCGCGCGTGGACGGAGCAGGGCTATCGCGAGGCGCTCGCGCTGGTGCCGCGCGTGGACAGCTACGACGGCATGCTGGCGACCGTGCGCTGGTACGTCACCGGCTTTCGCGACGGGCACTTCGTGTATTCCGACGACAAGCGCGACAACACGTACCGCGTGCGGACCGACGGCTGGGTGCTCGACCGCGCAGGCGACGCCTACGTCGTCGCCGGGCACAATCCCGAATGGCAGGGCCCCCTGCCGCCGCTCGGCGCGAAGCTGCTCGGCTGCGACGGCCGCGCGCCGCAGGCCCTCGTCGACGAGGACGCCGCGCCGTACGTGGAGCGGCGCGGGCTGCCCGATCTGCAGGGTGTCCTGGCCGGCACGCTCGCCTATCCGTGGCTGACAGGCATGGGCTATAAAACGTGCGACTTCGAGCAGGCCGACGGCAAGCGCCTGACCTTCCCCGTTTCATACCAGACCGTCTCCTCGGCCAGCATCTTCAAGTCGCTCCCGCGCCCGCGGCGCGTCGAACGACGCAATGCCTACACGTTCGAGAACGGCGTGCTGTGGATCCGCGCGCAGAACTTCATGCTCGCGCCGGCGCAGGTGAAGGAACTGGACGTGATGCTCAAGGGGATCGCCGCGCTGCAGGGCGTACGCACGATTGTCTTCGACGCGCGCGGGAACGGCGGCGGCGACAGCTCGGTCGGCAACCAGATCATCGTGGCGGCGACCGGTGGCCTGGACTTCGATCGCGAAGGGCTCGACCGCCTGCCGAAGACGTACCCGCAATGGCGCGTGTCCGACGTCGCGCTGGAGGCGGCCAACCGTTACGTCGATATCATGACCCAGCGTTATGGCGCCGACAGCGTGCGCGCCCGCGAGATGGACGGGCTGCGCGACCAGTTCCGCGCAGCGAAGGAGGCCGGCCGCGCCTGGGTCGACCAGGCCGGCGGCCCGCGCATCACGCGCGCCGATATCGCGCAGCGGCACGGGCGCATGAAACGCTTCGACGGCACCGTCGCCATCATCGCCGACGCCGCCTGCGCCAGCGCCTGCCTCGACTTCGTCGACCAGGTGCGCCTGCTCCCGAACTCCATCCAGCTGGGGCAGACGACCAGTTCCGACACCGTGTACCTGGAAAGCGCGGGCAGGGTCACGCTACCCAGCGGGAACCACCTCGTGATGCCGCTGAAAGTCTGGCGCAACCGCGTGCGCGGCGACAGCGAGGCACTCGTGCCGGACGTGCCGCTGCGCGTCGACATGCGCGACGACGCGGCCGTGCGCGCGGCCACGCTCGCGGCCCTGGAGAAGACCGGCGCGCCACGCTGAACACGTCCGGGCTAGACTGGCGGGCTGCATCTTCAGGAGATTCCGCATGTCCCGACCACGTCTGTACGCGGCAGTATGCGCCGCGCTCGTCATGCACGCCGCGCACGCCGCCGAACCCGCCTACGGCCCCGAGCTGGAAGGCTTCGACTATCCGTACCCGGTGCAGCAGTACCGCTTCACGTCGCAAGGCGTGCCGCTGCACATGGCCTATATGGATGTGAAACCGGCGCAGCCGAACGGCCGCACCGTCGTCCTCCTGCACGGCAAGAACTTCTGCGCCGCGACGTGGACATCGTCCATCGACGCGCTCACGAAGGCCGGCTACCGCGTCGTCGCGCCCGACCAGGTCGGCTTCTGCAAGTCCAGCAAGCCGGAGCACTATCAATACAGCTTCCAGCAGCTGGCCGCCAACACGCACGCGCTGCTGGCGTCCATCGGCGTCAAACAGGCGACCGTGATGGGCCACTCGACGGGCGGCATGTTCGCCGTGCGCTACGGCCTGCTGTATCCGGACGAGACGGAGCAGCTGGTGCTCGCGAACCCGATCGGGCTGGAAGACTGGAAGGCGCTTGGCGTGCCGTCGCTGGGCGTCGACAAGTGGTACGAGCGCGAACTGCAAACGACGGCCGACAGGATCCGCGCCTACGAGAAATCGACC
Source organism: Massilia kyonggiensis (assembly GCA_966212285.1). Lineage (GTDB taxonomy): Bacteria > Pseudomonadota > Gammaproteobacteria > Burkholderiales > Burkholderiaceae_D > Telluria > Telluria kyonggiensis_A. The sequence goes on along the minus strand of CBIHQW010000010.1, from coordinate 81,917 downwards.
TATTACGTGAACCAGTGGAAGCCCGAGTACGAGCCGTGGGTGCAGATGCTCGCGGGGCTGTACCGCGGGCCGGGTAAAAAGCTCGTCGCGTGGAACTCGGCGCTGCTGTACGACATGATCTACACGCAGCCCGTCGTGTACGAATTCCCGTTACTGAAGATGCCCGTGCTGCTGCTGATCGGGACGAAGGACAACACGGCCATCGGCAAGGACGCGGCGCCGGCCGAACTGCGGCCGAAGCTGGGCAATTACGCGACGCTGGGCAAGTTCGCGGCGAAGGCGATCCCGCATGCGACGCTCGTCGAGTTCGACGACATGGGCCATGCGCCGCAGATGCAGGACCCGGCGCGGTTTCACCAGGCGTTGCTCAAAGGCTTGAGCAAGAACTAGCCAAGCCACGGGTGCGTCGCCAGCCACCGCCCGAGCTCATTGTCGTTGGCGCACTGCAGCTTGCTGAAGATGTTCGCGCGATGGGTCTCCACCGAGCGCGGCCCGCACGGCGGCACGAGCAGCCGCGCGATCTCCTTGTTCGGCTGGCCGAGCCCCACGAGCCGCGCGACTTCCCGTTCGCGCGGCGTCAGCTCGGCCCACAGCCGCAGCGCGTGCGCGCGGGATCGCGCTTCCGCGATGGCGGCCGGCAGCTTGTCGAGCAGGTGCTGCGTGTCCGGCTTTTCCACCCAGTCCCACGCGCCCTCGCGCACGGCTTCGAGCGCGGTCGGGATGTCGCCGTGGCCGGACAGGAACAGCGTCACGAGCGGGCTGTGCGCCGCGCGCAGGCGGTCGAACACGGCCAGGCCGCTCATGCCGCCCAGGCGCAGGTCGAGGATCAGGCAGCCCGGCTGGCGCATGTCGACGGCGTCCAGGAACGCTTCTCCCGATTCGAACGCCTGCACGGCGAGTCCCTGCGAGAACAGCAGCAATAGCAGGGAACGGCGCAGGGCTTCGTCGTCGTCGACGACGTACAGCGTGAGCGGGATGTCTTTCATGGCGCGATGGGAAGGGTGAAGGAAAAAGCGGCGCCGCCGCCGGCGTGGTTCTCGACCGTCATGCAACCACCGTGGGCCTCGACGATGGTGCGGCAGATGTTCAGCCCCAGGCCCAGGCCGTCGGGGCGGGTGGTGAAGAACGGAGCGAAGATCTGGTCCAGCTGTTCGGGCGGAATGCCGGGGCCCTGGTCGACGACGGTGACGCATACGCCCGTGTCGGCGCGCCGGCTGGTCAGATCGATGCGCCCGCGCGGGCGGTCCTGCATCGCGTGCATCGCGTTGTGGATCAGGTTCACGAGCACCTGTTCGAGCAGGACGCGGTCGCCGCGCACGGCGGCGCTGTCGTCATCGAGGTCGAGCTGCAGCTCGATCCCGGCCTGCTGCAACTCCGGCTTGAGCAACTCGGCCGCGTGCGCGATGACGCCGTCGACCGCGAGGTTCTCGTAATGGCCCCGCTTCGGGTTGATGAACGCGCGCACCCGCTTGACGATCTCGCTGGCGCGTTTCGACTGTTCGACGATCTCGTCGAGCGCGCCGGCCAGCATGTCGGGCGGCGCCGACTGCGAGGCGAGGGCGCGCGCCGCGACGGCGAAATTCGACAGCGCCATCAGCGGCTGATTCAGTTCGTGCGCGAGCGTGGACGCCATCTCGCCCACGCTCGCGAGGCGCGCGCTGCGCTGCAGGCGGACTTCCTGGTCGCGCTGGCGAGCCTCCGCCTGCTTCTGCGCCGTGATGTCGACGACGGAACTCATCCAGCCCCGGTGCACGCCCTGCGCGTCGACGAGCGGCGCCGTGTAGACCATCGTGATCACGTCGTGGCCATCCTTGTGGCGGATGCGCGATTCGAAGCCGTGCGGGGCGGCGCGGCCCTGCAGCGCGTCGTCGCTCTGCCGCGCATGCTTTTCCTGGTCGTCCGGATGCCAGTACGGATACGGCGGGCGGCACCCCAGCAGTTCGTCGGCGCTGTAGCCCACCATCGCGCACAGGGCCGGGTTGACGTAGATGATGGTGCCCTCCGGGTCGCGCGCGCGCATGCCCACGAGGAGGGAGTCCTCCATCGCCTTGCGGAACGCGTGCGCTTCTTCCAGGTCGCGCGTGCGCTCCTCGACCCGGCGTTCCAGCTCGATGCGGGCCGAGCGCTGTTCGCGGAAGCGCTTTTCGCGCAGCCGCCAGTACAGCACGCCGAGCAGCAGCAGCGCGACGGCCAGCGCGGCCAGCATCAGCGCCAGTTGGCGCGCCTGCACGACTTCCTTCATGTCCGTCGTGACGGTGAGCGTCCAGCCCAGTTCCGGCAGCGGCGTGTCCAGCGCGAGCAGGTCCAGGCGCCGTCCCCCCACGTTCGTGTGCAGGACGAAGCCGGGAGCCGCCCCCCGCGTCTCCGTCTGCCAGGGCAGCACGTAGAAGCGTTCGCGGTTGCCGTACTGGCGGTGCTCGGCGATCCAGTGCAGGTCGGTGGCGGACACGGGCCGGATCGCGTGGAACAGCCAGTCCGGCACGGCGGACAGGAACACGATGCCGCGGCTGTCGCGCAGCACCACCGGGTCGGCGCCGCGCATCCATGCGGCCTGCAGCGGCTCCAGGCTGATTTTTACCACGACGACGCCGAGGATCGTGCCGCCCGCGCGCACGGGCTCCGCGATGAACAGGCCGGACTGGCCCGTCGTGAGGCCAAGGCCATAGAAGATGCCGCGCCGGCCCTGCACCGCATCCTCGAAGTACGGACGCTGGCGGTAGGACTGGCCGACGAAGCTGGACGGCAGGTTCCAGTTGCTGGCGGCCAGCGTGAGGCCCGCGCGGTCGACGAGGAACAGCGCGGCGGCGCCCGTCGTCGCCTGCAGGTCGGCGAAGTAATCGTTGACGCGCGCCTGCAGCGCGCCGTCGCGCGGGGTGCGCAGCAGGTCCTGCACGTCCGGGTGGCGGGCCGCCGCGTGTGGCAGGAAATCGTGCTTTTCGACGAGGCCGCGCAGGCCCAGCACGTGCGCGGCGGCGGCCTGGCGCAGGCCTTCCGTCTTGGTCTGCAGTTCGTGGCGTTCGGCCCAGTTCCCCGACGCCGCGATGACGGCCAGCGCACCGGCGCCGATGAGGAGGTTGAGCAGTTTGGGCATGACGCCAACGATAGCAGTTGCGGGATCCAAAAGAAACCGCCTCCGTAGTTTTACGGAGGAGGGCGCGCCGGAAGTTGCGGATGTGGTTGGAGCGTCCGGCTGGGATAGTGGGCATACCAAAAGAGGAGACATCCATGAACACCATCACATCCAAGACCGGCGCCCAGGCCGGCGTCGATGCCGGCGAACGCATCTCCGGCAAGCGCCTGAAGGCCATCTTCATCGGCTCGGCCGGCAACCTCGTCGAGTGGTTCGATTTCTACTGCTACTCGGCCTTCGCGCTGTACTTCGCGAGTTCCTTCTTCCCCAAGCAGGACGCGACCGCGCAGATGATGTCCACGGCGGGCATCTTCGCGCTGGGCTTCTTCGTGCGCCCGATCGGCGGCATCCTGTTCGGCCACATCGGCGACCGCCTCGGCCGCAAGACGGCGCTGATGACCTCCGTGCTGCTGATGTGTTTCGGCTCCCTGCTGATCGCCTGCGCGCCGACGTACGCCGCGGCCGGCATCCTGTCGCCGTGCATCCTGCTGCTGGCGCGCCTGCTGCAAGGCCTGAGCCTCGGCGGCGAATACGGCGCCAGCGCGACGTACCTGTCGGAGATGGCGGATTCGAAGCACCGCGGCTTCTACAGCAGCTTCCAGTACGTGACGCTGATCGGCGGCCAGCTGCTGGCGCTGGTCCTGCTGCTCGTGCTGCAGAATTTCCTGCTCGACGCCGAACAGCTGCGTGCCTGGGGCTGGCGCATCCCGTTCTTCACCGGTGCCTGCCTCGCGCTGCTGGCCCTGCGCATGCGCCACAACCTGCCGGAGACGGCGTCGTTCGAAGCCGCACGTAAAAAGGCGAAGCCGATGGGCGGCCTGAAGCAGCTGATGCAGCATCCGCGCGAAGTGCTGCTGGTGGTCGGCCTGACGATGGGCGGCACGCTGGCCTTCTACGTCTACACGACGTATATGCAGAAATTCCTGCGCCTGTCCGTCGGCCTGACCGACTCGCAGACCACCGCTGTCTCGGCCGCGTCGCTGCTGTTCGCGATGTGCCTGCAGCCGCTGTACGGCGCGCTGTCGGACCGCATCGGCCGCAAGCCGCTGCTCATCGGCTTCGCGCTGCTGGGCACCCTGTTCACGGTGCCGCTGTTGACGGGTATCCGCCACGCCAGCGGTCCGTGGGAAGCGTTCGGCCTGATCGCCTGCGCCTGGATGATCGTGTCCGGCTACACGTCGATCAACGCGCTGGTAAAAGCCGAGCTGTTCCCGGCCTCGATCCGCGCTACCGGCGTCGGCGTGCCGTATGCATTCGCCGTCTCCGTGTTCGGCGGCACGGCCGAGTACCTGGCGCTGTGGTTCAAGTCGGTCAACCTGGAAAGCGGCTTCTACTGGTACACGACGGCCATCATCGCCTGCACCTTGATCGTCTGCTGGTTCATGCGCGACACCGGGGCGCTGTCGAAGATCGACGCGGAAGCGCGCGGCCAATAAGTACCGGCGTTGTCGATCTGGAAAGAGCGGTCCTTCGGGGCCGCTTATTTCGTTGTAACCATCCGAATCGGGTCATAATCGCTTTTTGGTGCATTTCAATCAATGGTATCCTACGCGCAATAGAGGAGACCTTCGCGAGAAGAGCAACACCATGACGCTTGAGCCCGACACCGAACAGAAGCACACCCGCGCCGCGTATTCCGACGGTCCCCGCCTGCTGGCCGACATCGGCGCGACCCATGCACGCTTTGCCCTGGAAATCGCGCCGGGCGTGCTGCGCAACGTGGCCGTGCTGTTGTGCGACGACTACCCGGGCATCGTCCCGCTGCTGAACGCCTACCTGGCCCAGACCCAGGCCCAGAGCGGCGGCACCCGCATCAGCCACGCGGCGTTCGCGCTCGCGAACCCGATCAGCGGCGACTTCATCCGCATGACCAACCGCGACTGGCAGTTCTCGACGGAAGAGGTGCGGCGCACGCTCGGCCTGACGACGCTGCTGATCGTGAACGACTTCACGGCGCTGGCGATGGCGCTGCCGGGCTTCAAGCCGGAAGACCTGCTGCAGATCGGGGGCGGCAAGCCGATCGCGAACGCCGTGGCCGGCGTGCTCGGTCCGGGCACGGGCCTGGGCGTATCCGGCGTGATCCCGACCGTGGACGGCTTCGTCACCCTCGGCAGCGAGGGCGGCCACGTCAACTTCGCCCCCGCCGACGAGCGCGAATTCGCCATCCTGCAATACGCCTGGCGCGAATGGCAGCACGTGTCGAACGAGCGCCTGATCTCCGGCCCCGGCATGGAAATCATTTATCGCGCGCTGGCGCTGCGTAACGGTGTAGAGGCGCCTCAGCGCGACGCCGCCGCGATCATGGCCGCCGCGCTGGACCAGAAGGATCCGCTGTGCCTGGAAGTGCTGGAATGCTTCGCCGGCATGCTGGGCGGCGCGGCCGCGAACCTGGCCGTCACGCTCGGCGCGTTCGGCGGCATCTTCATCGGCGGCGGCATCGTGCCGCGCATGGCGGAGTGGTTCAAGACGTCGCCGTTCCGCACGCGCTTCGAAGCCAAGGGCCGCTTCTCCAGCTACCTGGCGCAGATCCCGACGTACGTGATCATGATGCCGACGCCGGCCCTGTACGGCGTCTCCAGCATCCTGTCGGAGCACCTGCGCAACCGCAGCGGCGCCAACACGCTGATGGAACGCGTGCAGCACCTGCAGGCGGAACTGTCGCCGGCCGAGCAGCGCGTGGCGCAGCTCGTGATCGAGCATCCGCGCAAGGTGCTGTCCGAGCCGATCGCCGAGATCGCGAAGCTGGCCGACGTCAGCCAGCCGACCGTGATCCGCTTCTGCCGCTCGCTGGGCTTCTCGGGCCTGGCCGACTTCAAGCTGAAGTTCGCGGGCAGCCTGACGGGCACGATCCCCGTGCGCCACAGCCAGGTGCGCATGACGGACAGCACGCACGACCTGTCGGCGAAGGTCATCGACAACACGGTGTCCGCGATCCTGAAATTCCGCGACCAGCTGGACGTGAACTCGATCGACCGCGCCATCGACATTTTGCGCCGTGCCAAGCGCGTGGAGTTCTACGCGATGGGCAATTCGCGCGTCGTGGCGCTGGACGGCCAGCACAAATTCTTCCGCTTCCGCATCCCGACGTCGTCGTACGGCGATTCGCACCTGTTCGCGCTGGCGGCCGAGCTGCTCGGACCGGGCGACGTGGTGGTCGCGATCTCGACGACGGGCCAGCTGCCGGAACTGCTGGACGCCGTCGACGTCGCGCGTGCCGCCGGCGCCGACGTCATCGCCATCACGAGCAGCAAGTCCGCGCTGGCGCGCAAGGCGAGCGTGTGTCTCGCCGTCGACCACAGCGAGGACAGCACGACGTTCCTGTCGATGATCTCGCGCATCCTGCAACTGCTCCTCATCGACATCATGGCCGTCGGCATCTCGCTCGGCCCGGCCGGTGAAACGGCGGAGGGCGACAGCGAACGCCGCCGTCTGCTCATCTCCCACCTCGACATCTGAGTTGGACCGTCCTGGCGCGCGCAGATCGAAGGAACTGGCCGCGACGATCGCGCTCACCGCGCTCGCGATGGCGGCATTCGCGGCCAACTCGCTGCTGTGCCGCGTCGCCCTGCGCGACGCGCACATCGATCCCGCTTCTTTCGGCGCCATCCGCGTGACGTCCGGCGCGCTGGTGCTGGCGCTCGCCATGCGCCTGCGGTCGCGTCCCGCCGCGACGCCGGACTGGCGCGCCGCCGCCATGCTGTTCGCCTACGTGGCCGCGTTCTCGTTCGCCTACCTCACCTTGCCGGCGGGGACGGGTGCGCTGATCCTGTTTGGCGCCGTGCAATTGACGATGTTCGCCGTGGGTCTCGCGCGCGGCGAACGGTTCGCACCGCGCGGCTGGGCGGGCCTCGCGCTCGCGCTGGCCGGCTTCATCGTCCTCGTGCTGCCCGGCGTGGCCGCGCCGCCCTTGGCGGGCGCCGCGCTGATGGCCGTCGCGGGCGCCGCCTGGGGCGTGTACTCATTACGTGGACGCGGCGTGCCCGATCCGCTCGCGGCCACGGCATCGAACTTCCTGCGCGCGACGCCGCTGGCGTTGGCGCTTGGTGTGATGTTCGCGCCACGCGCGCATGCGGATGGGGCCGGGGTGCTGCTTGCCATCGCGTCCGGCGCGCTCACGTCGGGCCTGGGCTATGTGATCTGGTATGCGGCGCTGCGGGGGCTGTCGGCGCTGCAGGCCGCGAGCGTGCAACTGTCCGTGCCGGTGATCGCGGCCGTGGGCGGCACGCTGTGGCTGGAGGAGGCGTTCACGGCGCGGCTGTTCGTCGCCGTCGTCGCGATCCTGGGCGGGATCGCGCTCGTGCTGACGGATCGGGCACGCAAACGATAAGGAGCGGGAATGAAGCGCATCGCGAAGTGGATCGTGGTCGGCATTGTGGCGGTATGTGTGTTGATGACCGCCCTGGTCTTGCAGACGATTTACTTCAAGCCGCTGCGCATCGACTGGTTCTACAGCCGGGTATTCGCCATGTACGCGCTCGACAATCCTGAGCTGCTGTCGGGTCTGCGCGTCCTGCCGTCGTGGCTCGATTTCTACAGCGGCAAGCTGGCCGATGCATCGCCGGAGCACGAACGGAAGATGGCGCAGGACATGCGCGACAATCTCGCCACGCTCGAACGCTTCGACGTCGCCGCCACGGACCGGGAAGGGCGTCTTTCGTACGACACGCTGCATTACTACCTGAAGATCCGCGTGGATGGCCAGCCCTACCGGCTGCACGATTTTCCGGTCAATCAGAACGCCGGCATCCAGAGCGCGCTGCCCGAATTCATGGAGCAGATGCATGCGGTGGACAACGCGACCGACGCCAGGCGCTATATCGAGCGACTGAACCGCTTTCCGCTCAAGTTTTCGCAATTGATACGATCGCTCAAGGAGCGCGAAGCGATCGGCGTGATCCCGCCGCGCTTTACGGTGGAAAAAGTGCTGGCGCAGATGCGGGCCTTCGTCGCGAAGCCGCCGCAACAGCACGAGCTGTACCTGTCGTTCAAGGAAAAACTGGACAAGATTCCCGAGCGCGACATGAGCGCCGCGGCGCGCGCGGACCTGCTGGCCGCGGCGGCGGACGCGATTCAAAAAAGCGTCTACCCGGCGTACCGTGACCTGATCGCTTATGTCGATTCCCTGAAACCGAAGGCGCTGGCGAATCGCGGGGCGTGGAGCCTGCCGTCCGGCGATGCGTACTACGCCTGGTGCGTGCGCCTGCACACCACGACCGATCTCACGCCGCAGCAGGTCCACGACCTGGGCCTCGCGGAAGTGGCCCGTATCGAGGCGCAGATGGACGGCATCCTCAGGCAACAAGGCCTGCTTGACGGCACCGTCGGCGCACGGCTGCTGCAGCTGGCCCACCGGCCGGACCAGATGTATCCGGATACCGCCGAGGGCAGGCAGGCGATCCTCGCGCGCTACCAGGCGATCCTGGACGACATCAACGGGAAACTGGGGTCGAGCTTCGATCTGCGCCCGCGGCTGGGCGTGAAGGTGGAGCAGGTACCGCCGTCGTCCGCAGCGACGGCGCCGGCCGCGTATTACGCGATGGGTGCGTTCGACGGCAGCCGGCCCGGTGTGTTCTACGTGAACCTGCGCAATCCGGCCGAGGTGACGAAATTCACGATGCCCACCACGGCCTACCACGAGGGCATACCGGGCCACCACTTCCAGCTCTCGATCGCGCAGGGTTTGACGGGCGTACCTTTCTTCCGCCGCATCCTGCCTTTCACGGCGTACAACGAAGGCTGGGCGCTGTATGCGGAGCGCCTCGCGTCCGAGCTCGGGTTCGAGAAGGATCCGCTCGACGATCTCGGGCGGCTCAGCGGGGAAATGATGCGTGCGGCCCGTCTCGTCGTCGACAGCGGCATCCACTACAAACGGTGGACCCGCGAACAGGCGATCACGTACATGATCGATCACGTCGGCATGGCGGAACAGGACGCGACCGCGGAAGTGGAGCGTTATTTCGTCGATCCCGGCCAGGCATTGGCGTACCAAGTGGGCATGCTGAAGATCCTCGAATTACGCGAGCGCGCGAAGCGGGCGCTGGGGCCGAAGTTCGATCTGAAGCGGTTCCATGACGAGGTCCTCGGGCACGGCGCGTTGCCGCTGGCCGTGCTGGAGCGGACCATCGATGAATGGATCGGGCGCAGTCGTTGAGTCGCGATCAGAGCCGCCGGAACAGCAGGCTCGCATTCACGCCGCCGAAACCGAAGCCGTTCGAGATCGCATAATCCGTCGCGATCCTGCGCGCCGCGCCGGCCACGATGTCGACGCCTTCCGTCGCCGCATCGGGCTGCACGAAATTCAGCGTGGGCGGCGCCACCTGGTCGCGCAGAGCGAGCACCGTGAAGATGGCTTCCGCGCCGCCGGCCGCGCCGAGCAGATGGCCCGTCGCGGACTTGGTGGCCGAGACGGCGGGACCGCGGCCCGCGCCGAAGATCGTCTTGATGGCGGCCAGTTCGCTCGCGTCGCCCACCGGCGTGGACGTCGCGTGGGCGTTCAGGTGGCCGATCAGTTCCGGCGCGACGCCCGCCTGCCGGATCGCCTGTGCCATCGCGCGCCGTCCGCCGTCGCCGTCTTCGGGCGGCGACGTCATGTGGTACGCATCCGCGCTCGTGCCGTAGCCGACCAGTTCCGCGATCGGCACCGCGCCGCGGCGCAGCGCGTGCTCCAGCTCTTCGATGACGAGGATGCCCGCGCCTTCGCCCATCACGAAGCCGTCGCGCGCCGCATCGAACGGACGGGATGCCTGCGTGGGATCGTCGTTGAAGCTGGTCGACATCGTCCGCGCGGTGGCGAAGGCGCCGAAGCTCACGCGGTCGATGCAGGCCTCGGCACCGCCGCACACGGCGACGTCGGCCTCGCCGGCGCGGATCATGCGCGCCGCATCGCCGATGGCCTGGGCGCTCGCGGCGCAGGCCGTCACGGGCGCCCCCAGCGGGCCGCGCAGGCCGTGGCGGATGGAGATCTGTCCGGCCGCCATATTGGCCAGGAAGCTCGGCACGGTGAACGGCGACAGCCGGCGCGGGCCGCGGCCGTCCGTGGTCCGCACGGCTTCCACGATGGCGCCGAAGCCGCCGATGCCGGACGCCACGATGGTGGCCGTCCGCTCGCGTTCGTCGTCGGTCTCCGGCTGCCAGCCGGCCTGCTGCAGGGCTTCCTGCGCTGCGGCCAGGGCGAACATGCTGAACCGGTCCATCTTCTTCTGGTCCTTGGGTTCCACGGCGCGATCGGGATCGAAGCCCCACGGACGGTCCGCCGTCGACGCCGGCACGACGCCGGCGACCTTGGCCGCAATGCCTTCCGTGATCTCGTCGGGCAGGCCGACCAGGCCGGACTCGCCGTTCAACAGGCGTGCCCATGCAGCCTCGACTCCACATCCCAACGGCGACACCAGGCCCATGCCGGTCACGACGATACGCTTCGCACTCATTCCATGCTCCCCAACGGTTTGCAAAATGCGCCATGTGGCGCAGGATTCGATGCCAGTATAGGCGTGCCGTGCCCGAAAAGTTGGTGCATCGCGCCATTCGATATGCAAAACGCGCCATAATCACGGCATGATCACTGTCTCCGCCCACTTCCTGCACGGGATGCTGCACGCCATCCGCACCCGGCACGGCGACGACGTGGCGGCGCAAGCGTTCGCCGGCGCCGCCATTCCCCCATCGCTGCTCGACCAGCCCGACGCGCGCCTCACGCGCCAGCAATACGTCGCGCTGTACCGGACGATCGCGGCGACGCTCGACGACGAGATGCTGGGCCTGTGGTCCCGGCCGATCCGCGGCGGCACGCTGAAATACCTGATGCTCGGCCTCCTCGACGCGCCGACGGTGCTGGTCGCGCTGAACCGCCTCGTGCGCTTCTGGAACCTGCTGCTGGACGATTACCGGCTGCAGATCTCGACGAAGAACGACCTGGTGCGGGTGGCGCTGGTGGAACGGGCGCCCGGCACGGCCGTCACGCCGCTCGGCCACGAACTCATGATGAAGCTGGTCCACGGCATCGCCTCGTGGCTGCTCGGCCGCGAGATCAGCCTGCACCGCATCGAGTTCCCCTTCGTCCGACCCAGGCATGCGGAAGACTATGCGTTCCTGTTTCCCGGCGACGTGCGCTTCGGGGCGGACCTGACGAGCATGTATTTTTCGTACGCGGATTGCGCGGGACAGTTCAAGCGCGAGAAGCACGAGCTGTGGGCGTTCCTGAAACGCGCGCCGGAAGACTGGACGTTCAGCGCCGGCCAGCGCGGCACGCTGATGGCCAGGACGCGCGCGTATCTCGAGCAGCACATCGCGCAGCCCGTCACGATCCAGGATCTCGCGCAGGCCCTGCACGTCTCCGTGCGCACGCTCAACCGGAGATTCGCGGAGGAGGGCACGCGCTTCCAGCTCGTGAAGGACGGCCTGCGGCGCGACATCGCCGTCCATCGGCTGGCCAATTCGAACACGGGCGTGGCGGCGCTGGCGTTCGACCTGGGCTTCGCGGACGCCACCGGTTTTTGCCGCGCCTTCAGGCAGTGGACGGGCAGCAGTCCGACCGATTACCGCAAGGGCAACCGTCAGGGCGAGTGAGCGAAATCCGCATCCAGCACGATCCGGTAGCTCGCCTTGCCCGCGCGCAGATGGTCCATTGCCTCGTTCACGCGGCGCATCGGGAAGTGCTCGACCTTGGGCGCCACGTGGTGGTGGGTCGCGAAGCGCAGCATCGTGTCGATGTGCGCGCGGCTGCCCGTGGGCGACGCGGAGATCGCACGCTGGCCCATGATCAGGCTCATGACCTGCACGGGTACGGGCTGCAGCACGGCGCCGAGGAAGTGCAGGCGGCCGCCCGGCGCGAGCAGGGCGATGACGGCATCCCAGTCGAGCGGCGCATTGGCCGTGATGAAGACGAAATCGAAGCTGCCGGCCAGGCGCTGCATGTCGGCGTCGGAGCGGCTCGAGGCCGTGTGGTGGGCGCCGAAGCTCCTGGCTTCCTGCACCTTGCCGGGCGAGGACGTGAATGCCGTCACGTCGCAGCCCCAGGCATGGGCGAACATCAGCGCCATGTGTCCGAGGCCGCCGATGCCGAACACCGCCACGCGCGCCGTCGGCGGCACGTGCAGCTGCAGCAGCGGCGCGAACACGGTGATGCCGCCGCACAGCAGCGGCCCGGCGTTCTGCGCCGCCAGCGCGCCGGGAATCGGGATGGTCCAGATCCAGTGGGCGCGCACGCGGTCGGCAAAGGCGCCGTGGTGCCCGACGATGGTCGCCTGCACGCTGGCGCACAGGTGAAAATCGCCGCGGATGCAGGCCGCGCAGTGCTGGCAGCTGCGCACGTTCCAGCCCACGCCCACGCGCTGGCCGACGGTGAGGCCCTTGGTCGCGGCGATGGCGCCGAGCGCGGCCACGCGGCCGATGGCTTCGTGGCCGGGCACGAACGGGTACGCCGTGATCCCCCATTCGTTGTCCAGCATGGAGAGGTCCGAATGGCAGACGCCGCAATGCTCGACCTCGATCTCCACGTCTTCCGGTCCCAGCGGGCCCGGGTCATATGCAAACGGTTCCAGCGGACCGCCGGCCGTGGCCGCGGCCCATGCCCTGATCGTGCCGGTATTCATGAGCGCCTCCGTAGGGTGACGCAAAAATGCTAGCACCGGCGGGGTTGCGGGCGCGCGCCGTTCGCGCCGCCGCAGGCCGCTTCGTCGCGCCCAGGCCCGTTTCGTCGCACGGGTTCCCGCACCGCGTTCCAGGCCCTACACTGGCGCCTTCCGAATCGACCCGAGAGCGTTCCGATGTCCTTGTCCAGTTCCATCACCGCCATGCCGCTGCCGCCAGATGTCGTCGTGCACGCCAGCTGGTTCGGCCGCGCGCGCCACTTCCCCATCTTCGGGCTCGCGTGGTTCCGCTACCGCAGCATCGCGTTCCTGACCGGATTGCTCGCGGCGGCGCTGCTGAACGCGGCGCTGGCGGCGATTCCGCTGCAGCCGCAAAGCGTCGACTGGGTCGATGTGCTGCGCATCGGCAGCGTGTTCGGCGTGCCCGGCGTGGTGCTCGTGCTGCTCGGCCCGGGGCTGGCCGTGTGGGTGCGTGCGCGCGGCTGGCCCGTCGGGCGCGAGTTCGCGGGCATCCTGTGCATGCTGCTGCTGGGAATGGCGGCCAGCGTGGCCACGGCTTTCCAGCTGAAGAACTGGTATGAGGCGGCGCGCGTCGACCCCGCCACCGGCGGACGCGTCGTCCATCTGCTGCCGCGTGTGCAGTTCATGGTTAACTGGCAGGCCGGGCCGACGTTCAGCGTCGAGCCGGGCACGCACTGGCGCAAGATGAGCCAGGAGGAGCAGAAGGCGTTCGATGACCTGCAAAGCGCACAGGCCGTGCTGGCCAGCGTTGCGCCCGCCAGAGATGCGCCCCTGACGTCGCAGGAATCCGCGGCCGTGGCGGCTTACCTGAAACTGCAGAGCGAGAATGCGTCGTTGACGTCGGCCCAGGAGCAGGCCACGCTGGCCGGGCGCGCCGCATTCGAAAAGCTGCTGCGCTACCAGGTCGAACAGGGCACGCGATCGCAACCGGCACGCGCCGCGCCGGCAAGCCCGGCATATGCGGCGGCCCAGGCGCAGTACGACAAGGTCCTGGCCGAATTCCTCCGCGTGCAGGCGCGGCACGCACCCGCGACCGTGACGCCCGCAGCCGCACCACGGCCCGGCGTACGCAGCACCGCCGGCACGGCGGGCGCCTTCGTCATGCTGCTGGCGGTTGTGCTGCTCGTGTGCTGGCTGGGCGGCATCACCGACCTGGTCGCGTTCGTGCGCCAGCGCGGCAAGCTCGATGACGTGCTGCGCGACCAGGCGGTGCGCCGCGCCGACGCTGCGCGCGTCGAGGCCGAGCTGCGCCTGTCCGTGCTCGCGGCCCAGGTCGAACCGCACTTCCTGTTCAACACGCTGGCCAGCGTGCGCTCGGCCATCGTGTCCGACCAGGCGCGCGCCGCCGCCATCGTCGACCACCTGGCCGACTACCTGCGCGCGACCATCCCGCAGATGCGCCACGAGGCCGCGAGCGGCAGCGTGCCGCTGGCCCGGCAGCTCGATGCGGCCCGTGCCTACCTGGCGCTGATGCATGAGCGCATGCCGCGGCTCGCGTTCGCGGTGGAGGCCGAACCCGGACTCGAGGCGGCGCAAGTGCCGCCGCTGATGCTGATCTCGCTCGTCGAGAACGCCGTCAAGCATGGCGTCGAGCCGAAGGCCGGGCCGGCGCGCATTACGGTCTCTGCCCGCCGCGTGATGGATGCCGGCGTGCCGCTGCTGGAACTGGAGGTGCGCGACGATGGCGTCGGCTTCGGCAGCGCCACGTCCGGTACCGGGGTGGGCCTCGCGAACATCCAGGAGCGCCTGACGGGCCTGTACGGGAGCCAGGCGGGACTGACGCTCAAGGCCTTGCCGGAGGGCGGCGTTGCGGCTATCCTGCGCCTGCCCCTGACTGCCTGAACGCACGATGCCCACCGCCATCATCGCCGACGACGAAGACCTGCCGCGCAGCGAATTGCGCCGGCTGCTGGCCGACGCCTGGCCCGACCTGCGCATCGTGGCCGAATGCGCGGACGGCGCCGCTGCGCTCGCGGCCATCGGACAACATCGGCCCGACATCGCCTTCCTCGACATCCGCATGCCGGGACTCAGTGGCCTGGAGGTGGCGGCCGCGGACGGCGTCACGAACGTCGTGTTCACCACGGCCTACAGCGCGCACGCGTTCGACGCGTTCGAGGCGGGCGCGCTCGACTACCTGCTCAAGCCCGTCACGCCCGCGCGGCTGCGCCAGTGCGTCGAGCGCGTGCGGGCGCGCGCGGGCGTGCAGGACCAGGACCTCGGCCGGCGCCTGGCCGACCTGGAACGCCGCCTGCAGCCGCAGGCCGCGCCGCGCATGCGCTGGATCAGCGCCAGCGTCGGCGACACGATCAAGGTCATTCCCGTCTCGAGCATCCTGTTCTTCCAGTCGGAAGACAAGTACACGCGCGTCGTCGCCACCGATGGCGAGACGCACGTGCGCAAGTCGCTCAAGGAACTCCTCGACGCGCTCGATCCGGACGAGTTCTGGCAGATCCACCGCGGCCTGGCCGTGCGCGCCGACGCGATCGCCCATGCGCGCCGCGACCTGATGGGCCGCATCACCGTGCAGCTGCGCGGCCGCGACGAAGTCTTCCGCGCCAGCCAGACCTTCGCCTGGCGTTTCCGGCCGATGTGATGCGGCCCTAGTCTTCGACGAACACGACGGCCGTGCGCGGCGGGATCGAGAACGCGCCCGTCGCGCCGTCGAACGCCGCCTGCGTGGCGCGCTTGTCCGCCGCGTGTTCGGACAGGAACACGGGGTGCAGGTGCAGGCGCTTGCCGGCCGCGTCCGGGTCTGTCACCGTGTGGCCGACCTTGTCCACGTTGATGAAGTAGGTGATGCCGGCAAACCCGGCGCCGGCCAGGCCGCGGCCGTCCAGGTGTGCGGCGACCACCGTCGGTACTTGCCCGCTGCCCGTGTTGAAGAAGCGCAGGCGCTGGCGGATCGCCGCCGCCGTCGGCAGGCGGAACAGCATGGAGCTGGCGCGGATGGCGAGCAGGTCGCGGAACGCGTCGCGCGCGAACGCGATGTCGGCGGGGGCCGGCTTGATGGCGGGGTCCTGCAGCAGGGGCTTCAGCAACGGCCAGTCGCGGCCGTTGTCGTCCGCGGGCGGCAGGCCCGTGCCGAAGTGGTTGTCGCGGTAGGTCCAGTCGATGCGGTTGAACCAGTCGCCGGAATTGAAGCTGTTGCGGTCCAGCGATTTCGAGCGCAGCACGTCGATGCCAGCGTGGTAGTACGCGACACCCTGCGCGAAGGCGTCCACGGCCATGCCCAGCACCTGCACGCGCGCCCGATCCTGCGCCGTGGTGGACAGCGGCAGCTTGAACACGTCGATGTCGAACAGCGTCTGGTTGTCGTGGTTCTCGACATAGTTCACGACCTCGCCCGGCTCGCTCGCGTAGCCGGCCGGCTGGCCGTTGTAGTCGATGGCGTCGAGCGGCACCGTCCTGTCGTCGAACGTGTGCAGCGGATACGAACGGATGGAGCCCGCGAGCCCCGCGCGCACGAGGTCCGCGGCTTTCAACAGGTCGGCGGCTTGATGCGTGCCCGCATGCGTGTTCGGATCGTAGACGAGCCCATTGATCCAGCCCTGGCGGCGGAACATGGCCTCGCCCGAGTCGCCCGCGGAACCGCCACGTACGGCGTCGCGCAGGCGGTCGTTGAACGTGCCGATGCCGCTGCCGTTCAGCGACAGCTGCGACGCCTGCACGAAGCGCGCGCCGTCCGCCACTTCGCCGAAGTTCCAGCCTTCGCCGATGAGCTGGACGTCGCGGCCCGCGGCTGCGTTGACTTTTTCCTGCAAGTCTTCCATGACGGCGCGCGGCTGGTGGCCCATCAGGTCGAAGCGGAACGAATCGAGCTTGTATTCCTTCGCCCACAACGCGACGGAATCGATCATCAGCTTGCCCATCATGCGGTGTTCCGTCGCCGTGTTGTCGCAGCACGTCGAGCGCTCGATTGCGCCGTTCGCGTTCAGGCGGTGGTAGTAGCCGGGCACGATGCGGTCGAGGACGGATTTTTCGTTCTGCCCCGCGATGAACGTGTGGTTGTAGACGACGTCCATGCCGACGCGCAGGCCCGTCCTGTGCAGGCTTTGCACCATCTGGCGGAACTCGACGATGCGGCGCGCGCCGTCGGCCGGATCGGTCGCGTAGCCGCCTTCCGGCGCGTTGTAGTGGAACGGGTCGTAGCCCCAGTTGAAGCAATCCGTCTCCGCCGTGCGTTTTACCCGTGCCTGCTGCGTGTCGCCGTCGGGCGTGCCGGCCGGCTGCGGCACCGCGCATGCCGTCTCGGGCACGCTGCCGATGTCGTACACGGGCAGCAGGTGGATGTCCGTGAGGCCGCTGTGCGCCAGCGCCGCGAGATGCTTCATGCCATCCGAGCCCGTGTCGGTGAACGCGAGGTATTTCCCGCGATGCGCGACCGGCACGCTGGCGTCGTCGCGCGAAAAGTCGCGCACGTGCAGTTCGTAGACCACCATGTCGGTCTGGTTTTTCACCGTCTGCGGCGCGGGTGTCGTGTCCCAGCCGGCCGGTTTCAGGCGCGGGGAATCGAGCCGCGCGATGTAGCTGCGCTTCGAATCCGTCGTCAGGCTGATCGAATACGGATCGGTGACGAGGTTGCGCACGATGCCCGCATCGACCGGCACGTCGACCGCGTACCTGTAGTACTTGCCGGTCAGGTCGCCCGGCAGCGCGGCGCGCCATACCCCCGTGCCGCGGTCGAACGCCATCTGGTACACGGCACGAACACCGCCCGTGCCGCCGTCGTAGACGCAGACGGCCGCCTGCTGCGCGGTCGGCGCCCACACCGCGAAGCGCGTGCGGCCCCCGCCGATGTCCACGCCCAGTGGCGGCACGTCGGCGGCGGCCGCGTACAGGTCGTCGAGGGCGCCGGCCGCCTGGATGCGCGTGGCGTCCAGCACGCGGCCTTCCGCATCCTCGCGCACGAGCACGAGCTGGCCGCGGTGCAGGTCGGGCAGCCTGGTCGCATCGGCATCGCCCACGCGCAGCACCGGTCCCGGGGCCAGGTAGGTAAAATCTTGCGGTGCGGGGCCGGAGAATGGATCGAGACGGATCGCGCCGTCCGCCCCCGCGACCTTCCCGCCCGGCGCCGCCGCGATCGCGCCGCGTGCGGAGTGGTACAGCTTCACGGTGCCGGCGGATGCGCTGCCCGGCCACTGGAGCGTCCGGCCGTCGAGCCAGACGGCGCGCGCATCGTAATGCGCGGCGGCCGGGTGCAGGACGGTCTCGAAGTGTTTGCTGTCGCAGGCGTCGGGTCCGATGGCGGCGTGGGCGCCGGCGGCGGCCAGGCAGGAGAGCAGGGCGCCGGCGGCGCGGAGAGTCGTTCGGGTCATGGTGGCTGGTGTTTTGTCGACGCGACAGGTTAACACTCTTTGATGTAGTTTGACTACCGATCGGATGAGGCTCGTTTCGCATGAAAATGCGTAAGTCGATGATTTAAATGAATATTTGATGTTTTGCGCCATTTTTGTGGCGATTGTCATTGCAGATTTCATCCTGTATATTGCGTAAAAATCACTGGAGAGACACCGCATGACCACTTCCTCGCACGACAAGAATCCGTGGTGGCGCGAAGCCATCATCTACCAGGTCTACCCGCGCAGCTATCTCGACACGAATGGCGATGGCGTGGGCGACCTGCCGGGCATCACCGCCAAGCTGGATTACATCGCCAGCCTGGGCGTGGACATCGTCTGGCTGTCGCCATTCTTCAAGTCGCCGATGAAGGACTTCGGCTACGACATCGCGGACTACTGCGACGTCGACCCGCTGTTCGGCACCCTCGCCGATTTCGACGCGCTCGTCGCGAAGGCGCACGGCCTGGGCCTCAAGATCATGATCGACCAGGTGATGGCGCACACGGCCGAGAACCACCCGTGGTTCGTCGAGAGCCGCTCGAGCCGCGACAATCCGAAGGCCGACTGGTATGTGTGGTCCGATCCTCTCCCGGACGGCAACCCGCCCAACAACTGGCTGTCCGTGTTCGGCGGCTCGGCGTGGCAGTGGGACAGCCGCCGCAAGCAGTACTACATGCACAACTTCCTCGTGAACCAGCCGCAGGTGAATTTCCATAATCCGGCGGTGCAGCAGGCGCACCTGGATTCGCTGCGCTTCTGGCTCGAACGGGGTGTCGACGGCGTGCGCATGGACGCCTGCAACTTCCACTTCCACGACCGTACGCTCCAGAGCAATCCGCCGGCGCTCGTGCGCGACACGTCGACCGTCACGGACGTGAACCCGTACGGCATGCAGGCGCACATCCACGACAAGACCCAGCCCGAGAACATCGCGTTCCTGCAAAGGCTGCGCAAGCTGCTGGACGAATACGGCGCCGTCGCGATCGGCGAAGTGGGCGCGGACGATTCGCTGGCCGTGATGGCCGACTACACGTCGGGCGGCGACAAGCTGCACATGGCCTACAGCTTCAACCTGCTGACGCCGCAGTTCTCCAGCCGCCACATCCGCCGCCAGGTCGAGGAATTCAATGCGCGCGTGAAGGATGGCTGGGCGTCGTGGTCGGTCGGTAACCACGACTCGATCCGCGTCGCCACGCGCTGGTCGGCCGGCGAATGGACCCCGGCCCTGTCGAAGCTCGTGCTGGCGCTGCAGCTGTCGCTGAAAGGCACGCCGTGCCTGTACCAGGGCGACGAGCTGGCGCTGCCGGAAGCGGACGTGCCTTATGAGCTGCTGCAGGACCCGTACGGCATCACGTTCTGGCCCGAGTTCAAGGGCCGCGACGGCTGCCGCACGCCGATGCCGTGGACGAGCGAAGGGCCGAACGCCGGCTTCACCACCGGCAAACCGTGGCTGCCCGTGCCGCCGGAGCACGTGTGCCTGGCCGAGGCGGGCCAGGACAAGGATCCGCAATCGACGCTGAACTTCGCGCGCAACATCATCCAATGGCGCCGCGGCCTGCCGCAGCTGACGCGCGGCGACATCGTGTTCTTCGACGTGCCGGAACAGGCGCTGGCGCTGCGCCGCGACGAGGAAGGCTTCCCGTCCGTGCTGGCCGTGTTCAACGTGACCAACGCACCCTTGAGCTTCGACTGGCCGGCCGCCGCCGGCGCGAACAAGCTCGAAGGCCACGGCCTGCCCGGCGACGTGAACGGCACGACCGTCACGCTGCCGCCATACGGCGCCTGGTTCGGTACAATCGCATAATGGAAGAGCAACCAGACAATACCCGCACCGCGTTCGCCGACGGCCCGCGCCTGCTGGCCGACATCGGTGCGACGCACGCGCGCTTCGCGCTGCAGACCGCGCCCGGCACCTATCGTTCGGTGCGCGTGCTGAAGTGCGACGACTACTCGGGCATCGTCCCGATGCTGCGTTTCTATCTCGCCGAACACGCGGACACGCGCCTGCACCACGGCGCGCTCGCGCTCGCGAACCCCGTCGACGGCGACTACGTGCGCATGACGAACCGGCCGTGGGAATTCTCCACGGACGCCGTGCGCCGCGAACTCGGGCTGGACACGCTGCTGATCGTGAACGACTTCACGGCGCTGGCGATGGCGATCCCGGGCCTGAAGGAATCGGACCTGATGCAGGTCGGCCCCGGCAAACCCGTGCCGGGCGCCGTGCTGGGCGTGCTCGGGCCGGGCACGGGCCTGGGCGTCTCCGGCGGCATCCCGACCGTCGACGGCTTCGTCACCCTCGGCAGCGAGGGCGGCCACGTCAACTTCGCGCCCAGCGACGAGCGCGAATTCGCGATCCTGCAGACCGCGTGGCGCGAATGGAGCCACGTGTCGAACGAGCGCCTGATCTCTGGCCCCGGCATGGAGATCATCCATCGCGCGCTCGCCGAGCGTAACAAGGTGGAGGCGCCCGCGCGCACGTCCGCCGAGATCATCACCGGCGCGCTCGACGACCACGATCCGCTGTGCCTCGAAGTGCTGGAAGCGTTCAGCGGCATGCTGGGCAGCGCCGCGGCGAACCTCGCGGTGACGCTCGGTGCGTTCGGCGGCATCTTCATCGGCGGCGGCATCGTGCCGCGCCTGGGCGAGTGGTTCAAGACGTCGCCGTTCCGCACGCGCTTCGAAGCGAAGGGACGTTTTTCCAGCTACCTGTCCGACATCCCGACGTACGTGATCTCGACGCCGCACGTGGCGTTCGACGGTGTCGCGAACATCCTGTCGGAACACCTGCGCGGCCGCAGTGGCGGCAACACGCTGATGGACCGCATCCACAAGCTGCGCACGGAGCTGACGCCGGCCGAGCAGCGCGTGGCGGCCCTCGTGCTGGAACAGCCGCGCCTCGTGCTGAACGAGCCGATCGCCGGCATCGCCAAGCTGGCGGACGTGAGCCAGCCGACCGTGATCCGCTTCTGCCGCTCGCTGGGCTTCCTCGGCCTGGCCGACTTCAAGCTGAAGTTCGCGAGCAGCCTCACGGGCTCGATCCCCGTGCGCCACAGCCAGGTGCGCGGCAGCGACAGCACGCACGATCTGTCGGCGAAGGTCATCGACAACACGATCTCGGCGATCCTGCAGTTCCGCGACCAGCTGGACGTGCGCGCCATCGACCGTGCGATCGAACTGGTGAGCCGCGCGAAGCGGGTGGAGTTCTACGCGATGGGGAATTCGCGCGTGGTGGCACTGGACGGCCAGCACAAGTTCTTCCGCTTCCGCATCCCGACGGCGCTGTACGGCGACTCGCACCTGTTCAAGCTGGCGGCGGAGCTGCTGGGACCCGGCGACGTGGTCGTCGCGATCTCGAACTCGGGCCGTTTGCCGGACCTGCTGTCGGCCGTGGATGCGGCGCGTGCCGCGGGTGCCGACGTCATCGCGATCTGCAACAGCCAGTCGCCGCTCGCGCGCCGCGCGGACGTGCTGCTGGCCGTGGACCACGCGGAGGACAGCACGCACTTCCTCGCGATGATTTCGCGGATTTTGCAACTGCTCCTCATCGACATCATGGCGGTCGGCATCTCCGTCGACGTGCACCATGCGCGGGCGCTGCCGCCGGCGGCGGTGGAGGGTGAAGGGGAAGGGCGCAGGGCGCTGATCTCCCACCTTGATTCGTAGGGTGGACGGCGGCGGCGTCCGTCCTACGATTTCATCCGTGGGAGGAATGCCGCCAGAATCCCCAGCAGCGGCAGGAACGACGCCAGCCGATACACCGTCTCGATACCGGAGACGTCGGCCAGATGCCCCATGGCCGCGGCGCCGATCCCGCTGACGCCGAACATCAACCCAAAGAAGATCCCCGCGATCATGCCGACCTTGCCCGGCACGAGCTCCTGTGCGAACACGACGATCGCGGAAAACGCGGACGACATCACGAGCCCGATCACGACGGACAACGCGCCCGTCCAGAACAGGTCCGCATACGGCAGCGCCAGCGTGAACGGCGCGGCACCGAGGATCGACACCCAGATCACGCGCTTGCGGCCGATGCGGTCGCCGATCGGGCCGCCCGCGAACGTGCCCGCCGCGACGGCCGCGAGGAACACGAACAGGTACAGCTGCGCAGTGCCGACGGGGACGTGGAATTTCTCGATCAGGTAGAACGTGTAATAGCTCGACAGGCTGGCCATGTAGACGTATTTCGAGAACACGAGCATGGCCAGCACGGCCAGCGCGCGCACGACGGTCGCGCGCGGCAGCGCCGGACCCGCGTGGGAGGCGGCCTTGCGCGTCATCGTCTTGAGGTGGCTGCCGTACCAGCGCGAGACGCCCACGAGCACGATCACGGCGACGAGGATGAACAGCATGAACCACGCGATGCGCCCCTGGCCGCGGCCCACGATGATGGCGGCGGCCAGCAGCGGACCGAATGCGGAGCCCAGGTTGCCGCCGACCTGGAACAGCGACTGCGCGAAGCCGAAACGGCCGCCGGACGCGAGCCGCGCCACGCGCGAGGCCTCCGGGTGGAAGGTCGACGAGCCGATGCCGATCATGCCGGCGGCCAGCAGCAGCATCGGGAAGGTGCCCGCGACGGCCAGCAGCGCGACGCCCGCGAGGGTCACGCACATCCCTGCCGGCAGCAGGAAGGGGATCGGGCGCCTGTCGGTGTAGAGGCCGATCCACGGCTGCAGCAGCGACGCGGTGCACTGGAACGTCAGCGTGATCAGGCCCACCTGCGTGAAGCTGAGCGCGAACTGCTCTTTCAATAACGGGTAGATCGACGGCAGCACGGCCTGCACGCAATCGTTCAGCAGGTGCACGAAGGCGACGGAAAACAGGATCTGGAGGACGATCCCGGGCGCGGCGCTGGCCGGCCCGGACGCCGTGACGGCAGGCGAGGTGGGCGTGGTCATGATGATTTTCGATGGAAATGGCAGGCCAGTGTAATATTGTCGATTCGAACGCATATTCCATTTTTCGTCGCCCAAGTGACAATCGCGCCCTCTCCCCGCTACCGCCAGAAATTCCGCAAGCTGCCGCGCAGCGTGACGGCCGTGCCGTCCGAAGTGCAGCACGGCGAACTGGTCGAAGCCCACAGCCACCCGTGGGTGCAACTGCTGTACGCCAGCGAAGGCGTGATGCGGGTGCGCACGGCGCTGGGCGTGTGGATCATCCCGCCGCGCCGCGCACTCCTCATCGCGCCCGGCATCGTGCACGAGCTGACCATGCTCAGCCGCGTCAACATGCGCACCTTGTACATCGAGCAGGACGCGGCGGGCGGCCTCGTCGACGGCTGCAAGGTGCTGGAAGTGAGTCCGCTGCTGCGCGAGCTGATCCTGGCGCTGTCCGCGGAGCCCGTCGACTATCCGCCCGGCGGGCGCGGCGAGGCGCTGGCGCGGCTGATCCTGTCGGAACTGGAAGCGATGGAGACGGTGCCGATCGCCGTCCCGTGGCCGCGCGACCGCCGCCTGCAAGCCCTGTGCGCGGACATCATGGCGCATCCCGCCAGCCAGCGCCGGCTCGACGACTACGCCCTCGACGCGGGCGCCAGCGCGCGCACGCTGATCCGGCTGTTTCCCCGCGAGACAGGCCTGCACTACCGCCAGTGGGTGCAGCAGGTGCACCTGGCGCATGCGTTCGAGATGCTGGCGCGCGGCGAGAGCGTGGGCAGGATTGCGCAGTCGCTGGGCTATGCGAGCCCGAGCGCGTTCACGAGCATGTTCCGCAAGCTGCTGGGCAAGACGCCGCAGCATTACCTGGCGGAGTGGCGGGCGCGGGCTTGAAGCGATGAAGGGGAGGCGCCGCCGACCGGGGGAGGAGTGGCGCCACCGTTCACGCGAGTTGGCGGTGGCGCTGCACGGTCAGCGGCAGCGTCCACGATAAACAGATTGGATGGGCCTTGGTTTGTGGCCGATCAACGCGACTTCAGTTCGACGTTGCGGATATTGCGTCGCCATTCGGCCAGCGATTGCACGGAATCATTGTCCAGATCCTCGACGAGGATCTCGTCGCCCTCGTGCGACACGAGGAAGCTGGCGCGGCGGTGCACGTTCTGCTTGCGGTCTTCCACGAAGCTCAGCTGGTAATACTTCTTGCCTTCGATGACGCGCGGGTTCGGATCGTCCTCGATGACGGCGCCGTGGACCGCGCCGTGCGAGCGCTTTTCGATCTGTTCCGACCACGTCTTGAGCTCAGGCAGCGCCATCAGTTCGGCGATCGCCTGGTCGCGCGTGCGCGTGGGCACGGCCGGGGCCTGGACGGCGGCCGGCTTCGGCGGCGGCGCCGGTTTCTCGCCCTTGCAGGCGGCGAGCGCGGCCAGGGCGAAGAGGGTGGCGCTCAGCAGACGGATCGAACGTGCGGACATGGCGGTTAGCGAAAGGTAAAGAACCAGTCTAAACCAAGCGGTGTTGTCCGGCAACTTAACGGCTGGCCGAAGCCAGTGCGACCCGTCTGAACTGGACGTTGCGCGCTCGCTCCGTACTGACCGTGAACCCGCTGCAGCCCTCGGCGCTGCACTGGTATTTGAGCGTGCCGAAGCCGGTTTCATAGTCGCGTTCGCCGTTGAAACCGAGTGTGACCGTGCCGCCCGGATAGGTCAGCACGAGGTCGCCGTCCTTGCCGGCGATCGAATACAGGACGTGCAGCTCGTCGCTGTAGAAATCGCCTTCGACTCGCTTCAATTCGGCTGCGGAAGGCATCGGACGTGTGGTGCGGGTGGCGGGAATATCCTGCTCGCCCCAGTGCAGGATGCCGCCCGCGACGATGCCGTCCGGGCCGGGTGGATCGAAGCTGAAGCGGGAGGCCGTCACCCTGGCGAAGAAATCGCGCTCGCTATAGGGAAACGCGGGCATTTTCGGGAATCCCATGCCGAGCGCCATCAGCCGGCCGTTCTCCTTGGTGAAGGTGATCCCCGATTGCGGCGACGTCGCGTAAAAGCCGACCAGCGCATCCAGTCGCGCAGGGTCGAGCGGGATTTCCTTGAACGTCTGCGCGGGTGCCGCGGGCGCGGCCGGTTCCGCGCCGGGGACGCGGTCCAGGACCATGTCGGCGATCCTGCGCACGATGAGGTCCGTATCGATATCGGAGGTGTTGGCGAACACCATCACCGACAGATGCTGGTCGGGAAAACGCCACAGCTGGTTGCCGTAGCCGCGGATCATGCCGCTGTGTTGGACCAGCCGCAAGCCACGGTAGGTGACGGCGAACAGGCCGGACGCGTACTCGATCGGCTTGCCGTCATTGAGCACGCCGGTTGCCTGCATCTGCCTGACCACGTCCATGCCGCCGACGCGTCCGTCGTAGAAATTGCGGTCCCACAGGGCCAGGTCGCCCGCCGTCGTCAACACGCCGCCATCGCCGACCGTCGCGACGTTGACCGCGGCGTACTGGTAGCCCCCCGTATCGGCAGGCTCGTACGACAGCGCGCGGCCCGGCACCAGCGTCCGGTAATCAGGCTGGAACAGCGTGTGATTCATGCCGAGGGGCGCGAAGATGCGCTCGCGCGCGAACTCCGGCAGCGGCTTGCCGGACGCGCGCTGCACGATCAGCGCGAGCAGCAGATAACCGGTATTGGAGTAGGAGTAGCCGTCGCCGGGCGCGAAGTTGAGCGCGCGCTGGCGCCTGATCAATGCCAGCGCCATCTCCTGGTCGATGACGTCGCCCGGGCGCAGGCCCGCCATGGACATCAAGCCAAAGTAGTCGCGCAATCCACTCGTGTGGTGCAACAGGTGGCGGATAGTGATCTTCTTGCCGAAGTCCGGCACGTCGGGCAGCCACGTGCGGACGTCGTCGTCGAGCGTCAGCTTGCCGTCCTTTGCCAGCAGGTGAATGGCGAAGGCGGTGAACTGCTTGGACATCGAGCCGATGAAGAATTCGGTGGCCGGCGTCATCGGCACGCCGCGCTCGATGTCCGCCATGCCGTAACGCTTCGTGAACAGCACTTTGCCGTCGCGGATCACCCCGACCACGGCACCCGGCACGCCCGGCCGGTTCCATGGGGCGAACAGCGCGTCGACCTGCCGTTCCGGCGACGGTGCGGATTGCGAGGCTGCTACGGGCGCGGCCAGGAAGGCCGCAAGCAATGCGATGCGTTTCATGATGTCCTTCCTGCTCGCTGATGTGGGAAGGGCAGTATGGCAGATACTGAACAGAAATGGTGAGAGGTTGGTAATTATTTCTACGCGTTGTAAGAATTCATAATTGCTAGTGAATGGAAGTAAACGTTGCGCATAATAGGAATCGAGTGCTACAGTCCGGCTGACTTATTGAACAATCAACCAGCGGGAATCCCATGTCGCCACGTTGCACCATCCTTGCCTCCCTGATCGTGTCCGCCTCCGCCTTCGCGCAGGACACCCCGCCCGCGCAAGTCGACGTGCGCGGCAAAGTGACCGACTACGACCCGCGCCGCGACGACACCGCGGCACGCATCGTCGTCCGCCACGAGGACCTCGTGAAATACGGGGACGCGAACCTGCTCGACGCGCTCAGGCGGATCCCGGGCGTGACGGTGAACGGCAGCGCCGGACGTGGGGGCGAGGTGCGGCTGCAGGGACTGGGCAACGGCTACACGCAGGTGCTCGTCGACGGCGAACGCATGCCGCCCGGCTTCGCGTTCGACACGCTGGCGCCCGATGCCGTCGAGCGCATCGAGGTGCGCCGGGCGGCCAGTGCGGACCTGCCGACCCAGGCCATCGCGGGCACCATCAACATCGTGCTGAAGAAGGTCGTCCGGACGAGGGAGCGCGAGTTCAAGACCGGTATCGAAGCGGGCCGCGACACGCGCAGCCCGAACGCGAGCCTGCGCCTGGCGGACAAGCGCGACCGCTTCTCGTATTCGCTGGCGCTGGAGGCGATGCGCAACGACTTCGATGGGGATGTGCCGGGACGCGAGGAAGGCCATGACGCCGCCGGCCGTCCGACGCTGCTGCGCACGACGGCCAGCCGCGAACACGGCCATCTGGCGACGCTGAGTGTCGTGCCCCGCCTCGCGTGGACACTGGACGGCGGCGACACGCTCGCGCTGGAGGGCCTCGCGACGTTGAACCGCTTCCGCGTCGGCGTCCGTTCTCCCGTGACGACGTGGCTGGGCGAGACCGCGCCGTATCCGCGCCAGGACATCCGCATGAGCAACGACATGGGTTCGACGCGCGCGGCGCTCGAGTGGGTGCATGCGTTCGAGGGTGGCGGCAAGCTGGAGACGAAGTTCAACGCATCCGCCGGCTACACGGACAACGGCAGCGACCGCGATGCGGACGGCAATCCGGCCGTCGGACCACTTCGCCGCGACATCGACTCGACGGGTCACGACCGCGACGTCGGCACGACCGGGAAGGCGACCTTGCCGCTGTGGGAAGGCCATGCGCTGGCCGCCGGCTGGGACGCCGGCCGCACGCACCGCGACGATGCGCGCCACGAACGCGATCCGACGCAGCCCGCGCTCGTGATCCCCAATGGCGACGAGCGCTACACGGGCTCCGTCACGCGCCTGGCCTTGTACGCGCAGGACGAGTGGCAGGTGACGCCCGCCTGGTCGGTCTATCTCGGCACGCGCTGGGAAGGTGTGCGCATCCGTGCCGACGGCGTGCGGTCGTGGTCGAGCGTGTTCAGTCCCATCGTCCAGACGCTGTATCAACTGCCGGGGCAGCGCAACGACCGCGTGCGGCTCGCCGTCGCGCGCACGTACAAGGCACCCGGCATGGAGGCGCTGCTGCCGCACCGCTACACGACCGTGAACAACAGCCAGGTCGAGCCGGACGTGCAGGGCAACCCGGACCTGAAGCCGGAACTGGCGCTCGCCATCGACGCGGCCTATGAACGCGAATGGGCACCGGGCGCGCTGTTCTCGGTGAGCGCGTCGCAGCGCCGCATCGACGACACGACGCGCAACCTGGTCCGCTTCGACGCGGCCAGCGGGCGCTGGGTGTCGCAGCCGGAAAACGTCGGCAGCGCGACGACGCGCACGCTGCAGCTCGAAACGCATTTCCCGCTGGGGGCGTTGAACCTGCGCGGCGACGTCGCGCGCAACTGGTCGCACGTGGATGCGGTGCCGGGCCCGGACAACCGCCTCGACCAGCAGGTGCCGCTGTCCGCCAACCTCGGCGCCGACTGGCAGCGCGACCGCTTCTCGGCGGGCGCCAACTTCGGGTTCCGCCAGGGCGGCCTTGTCCGCGCGTCCACCAGTCAGACCGTCTACCTGCATGCGCAGCGCGACCTCGACATCTACGCGTCCTGGAAGCTGGACGCCGCGTCGCAACTGCGCGTGACGGCCGTGAACGTGCTGGGTTCGGACTTCGTCAACGACAGCAGTCATGCGACCATCGACGGCGTGCTGCGCAACCGTATCACCAACGTGCGCCGCCCGAGTGTGCGGGCGGCGTTCGAAACGCGGTTCTGAACCGTCAGCCGCTGACCCGCAATCCGTGCTCGTCGCACCAGCGGCGCAGCGCGGTCTGCGTTTCCTCGGTGCGGAAGCGCTGCCACGACTCGGTGGCGCCGCGCTCGTCGAGCAGGCGCTCGAAGCCGGCGGTGTCTTCGGCGCGGACGAGGTCGCGGATCGTCGCCTGGTCGCCCGCGAGGTGCGTGGCGGCGAAGCGGAACACGAGCTGGTCGCCGATGCCGAGCGTGCTCGCGGGCGGCACGGCCACGTAGTCGCTCAGTTCCGTGCTCGTGCCCGCGGCCGGGTCGGCCGGCATGGGCGCTTCCTCGTCCATGTAGTCGTCGTTGAGCAAGTGGATCATGCCCGTCGCGCGCGCGACGAGGGCGGTGGCGCGGCCTTCGCCATCGTCGACGACGAGGGCCGCGTGTTCGAGTTCGTCCAGGTTGACTGCTGCCATGGTGCCTCCGCTTCCGTTCGATGCCGCCAGTATGCAGCGGCTGCGGATCGAGGCTCGCACGGTTAGTCCGGACAAAAGAAAAAGCCCGCAGGGCGCGAACCCTGCGGGCTTCCGGTGCGACGGAGTACGGCGCGGGGACCGGCTATTACATCATGCCGTCCATGCCCATGCCGCCCATGCCACCCATGCCGCCCATGCCGCCAGCGGCCGGCTTGTCTTCGGTGATCTCGGAGACCATGCAGTCGGTGGTCAGCATCAGGCCGGCGATCGACGCTGCGTTCTGCAGGGCCGAGCGGGTGACCTTGGCCGGATCCAGCACGCCTTGTTCGACCATGTCGCCATAGGTGCCGTTGGCGGCGTTGTAGCCGTAGTTGCCCTGGCCGTTGATGACGGCGGCGACGACGACCGACGGCTCTTCACCGGCGTTCTGGACGATCATGCGCAGCGGCTCTTCCATGGCGCGCAGGACGATCTTGATGCCGGCTTCCTGGTCCGGGTTGTCACCCTTGATGTTCAGCGCGGCACGGGCACGCAGCAGGGCCACGCCGCCGCCCGGGACGATGCCTTCTTCGACGGCAGCGCGGGTGGCGTGCAGCGCGTCTTCCACGCGTGCTTTCTTCTCTTTCATTTCGACTTCGGTCGCGGCACCGACGCGGATCACGGCAACACCGCCGGCCAGCTTGGCCACGCGCTCCTGCAGCTTCTCACGGTCGTAGTCCGAGGTCGCTTCTTCGATCTGGATGCGGATCTGTTTGACGCGCGCTTCGATCGCTTCGGCGGCACCGGCGCCATCGATGATGATGGTGTTTTCCTTGCCGACTTCGATACGCTTGGCCTGGCCCAGTTCGTTCAGCGTGACCTTTTCCAGGGTCAGGCCGACTTCTTCTGCGATCACCTGGCCACCGGTCAGGATGGCGATGTCTTCCAGCATGGCCTTGCGACGGTCGCCGAAGCCCGGGGCTTTCACTGCAACGGTCTTCAGGATGCCGCGGATGTTGTTGACGACCAGGGTCGCCAGCGCTTCGCCTTCGATGTCTTCGGCGACGATGACCAGCGGACGGCCAGCCTTGGCGACTTGCTCCAGCACCGGCAGCAGATCACGGATGTTCGAGATCTTCTTGTCGCACAGCAGGACGAACGGGTTCTCGTGAACGGCAACCTGCTTGTCCGGGTTGTTGATGAAGTACGGCGACAGGTAGCCGCGGTCGAACTGCATGCCTTCGACGATGTCCAGCTCGTCGTTCAGCGACTTGCCGTCTTCGACGGTGATGACGCCTTCCTTGCCGACTTTTTCCATCGCTTCAGCGATGCGCTCGCCGACGGACGAATCCGAGTTGGCCGAGATGGTACCGACTTGCGCGATCTCTTTCGAGGTCGTGGTCGGCTTGGCGATCTTCTTCAGTTCTTCGACGGTGGCGGCGACGGCCTTGTCGATGCCGCGCTTCAGGTCCATCGGGTTCATGCCGGCGGCCACGAACTTCATGCCTTCGCGCACGATGGCTTGTGCCAGCACGGTCGCGGTGGTGGTGCCGTCACCGGCGTTGTCGCTGGTCTTCGACGCGACTTCCTTCACCATCTGCGCGCCCATGTTCATGAGCTTGTCTTTCAGTTCGATCTCTTTGGCGACCGAGACGCCGTCCTTGGTGACGGTCGGGGCGCCGAACGAACGTTCCAGCACGACGTTGCGGCCTTTCGGGCCCAGGGTGACCTTGACTGCGTTGGCCAGGATATTGACACCCTCGACCATCTTGGCGCGCGCTACGTCGCCGAACACTACATCTTTAGCTGCCATATTTGAATCTCCGAATTTTCAGGAAGTTATTGGACGAATTACTGGGCCACGACGGCCATGATGTCTTCTTCGCGCATGACCAGCAGCTCCTCGCCGTTGACCTTGACGGACTGGCCCGAGTACTTGCCGAACAGGACGCGGTCGCCGACTTTCACTTCCAGCGGACGGACGTTGCCGTTTTCTTGCACTTTGCCGTTGCCGACAGCCAGCACTTCACCTTGGTCCGGCTTCTCGGCCGCCGCATCGGGGATGATCAGGCCGGACGCGGTCTTGGTTTCCTGGTCGAGACGCTTCACGATCACGCGATCGTGCAATGGGCGAAGGTTCATGCAAAACTCCTTTTAGTTGGTTTGACGAGCTATTCTTCGAGACCCCGGCGGGCCATCGTGTGATCGACCCGCCGCGGCGTAGAAAGGTTTGTTAGCACTCTCTACTAACGAGTGCTAATTATAGGGACGATAATTTGGCATTTCAAGCCACTGTGTTCGGCTTTTAACCAACTTTTTTGCGGTTTCGCAACCGATTCGGACGTGCTGGGACAATGCGGAAGGCGCGCCGCCGGATGCGCGATCGGGCGGCGGTTGATGAACGCATAAGCATATGAGGGTAACATCGAACGTCCGCGACAGGGCGCACGATCGGGTGCACACGAACGCGCGCCTGTTGACGAAAAATTCAAGACGATCCTATAGTTACGGATGATTTCCGAATTCCAAGACCTCTCCGATAAGATCGACCGGCTCGCCCAGTTGACCCAGGCGCTGCGCAGCGAGAACTATTTGCTGCGCCAGGCGAACGCCTTGCTCAGCGCGGAAAACGTCGACTTCAAGAACCGGCTGATCGCGGCCCAGCAGCGCGTCGAAGCGCTGCTGGCGCACCTCGAACCCGCTCCCGAAACGACCGACGACGCCGAGGCCGCGCAATGATCCAGCTCGACGTGAACATCATGGGCATGCCGTATCGCCTGGCCTGCCGCGACGGCGAAGAAAAGACCCTGCGTGAAGCCGTGGCCTATCTCGACGGCAAAATGTGCGCTTTGCGCGACTCGGGCAAGGTCAAGGGCACGGACCGCATCGCCGTGATGGCGGCGCTGTCGGTGGCGGCCGAATTCCTGTCCGTGAAAGCGCCGCAGGGACCCTTGTCGGACCTGACGATCCTGGAAGTCAAGCAGAAACTCGAGGCGATGCACACGGTGTTGGATGCCGCACTCTCGGCCGACCAAAACCTGGCCTGAGCCCAAAAACGTTTGACATGCCCGGCCATCGTAGTAAACTGCCGTCTACCCTGCGGTGTTCGAGATTTGCCATATATTCCTTGAACCATTCTTTCGCATAGGTTGTGGAACATGTTCGGTGGGCGCGATCGTCGCTAGTTCGACGAACCCGAAATTGAACTGACTGCGACCACCTTGAGCCATCAGGTTCGGGATGCCGGCAAAAACGGCACAGGCGGGGATATATTCCAAAGCGGTTGCGCACGATAAGTTCGCAGCCGCTTTTTCATTTGTGCTTTCGATTGGAGACCGCGCATGCGCTACTGGTTGATGAAATCCGAACCCGATGAAGTGAGTTTCGCCGACGTCCTCAAGGCGCCCGGCAAGACGGTCGCCTGGTTCGGCGTGCGCAACTACCAGGCCCGCAATTTCATGCGCGACCAGATGGAAGTCGGCGACGGCGTCCTGTTCTATCACTCCAGTTGCGCCGTGCCGGGTGTCGCGGGCATCGCGAAGGTGGCCAGCGGCGCGTATCCGGATGCATCGCAGTTCGACCCTGCCAGCCACTATTTCGATCCGAAGGCGACGCGCGAGCAGCCGCGCTGGATCTCCGTCGACGTGACGGCGGTGGCAGAGGGGCGCTATCTGCCGTTGACGGAGATGCGTGGCGTGCCGGCGCTGGAAGACATGGTGCTGCTGCAGAAGGGCAGCAGGTTGTCCATTTCGCCGGTCACGAAAGGGCAGTGGGATAAAGTGCTGGAGTTGATAGGCATTTGAGGCCGGGGGCCTCAAATGAAGATGACGCAACGCCTGCGTTGCGTCACGCGTGCACGGCGCGCTTGTTCGCGCCCGAATACGCCCATCCCAGCATGATCAGGCCCGCCACGATCATCGGCAGCGACAACACCTGCCCGGACGTGATCGGCAACCCCATCACATGCGTCTCCCAATCGGGCACGCGGAAATACTCGGTGAAGAAACGCGCGCAGCCATACAGCAGCGTGTAGAGCGCACCCACCGCGAGACGCGGCCGCGGCTTGCGCGCGAACAGCCACATGATCACGAAGACGAGCAGGCCGTCGACGAGCATCTGGTACAGCGGCGACGGATGGCGCAGGCCTTCCACGCCCGGCCACAGCATCGCCCATGGCAGGTTCGGATCGGCCAGGCGCCCCGGCAGTTCCGCGTTGATGAAATTACCGAGGCGGCCGCACGCGTAGCCGATGGGGACCATCGGCGCGATGAAATCGTACACGTCGATCAGGTTGCGGCCGCGCTTGCGAGCCCACAGCGCCATCGCGATCAGTACGCCGAGGAAGCCGCCGTGGTACGACATGCCGCCGTGCCAGGTCATGAAGATTTCGGCCGGATGCGAAAAATAATAGGCGGGCTGGTAGAACAGCACTTCGCCGAGGCGTCCGCCGATCACCACGCCCAGCATCCCGTAGAACAGCATGTCGTCGAGGTCGGCGTTGGTCCAGCCCTGCGCCTGCACGTGGGCCTGCGTCTTGATGCGTACGCGGCCCAGCAGGATGAACAGGGCGAAGGCGACCACGTACATGATCCCGTACCAGTGGATGTCGACGGGGCCGATGCTGAAGGCGACCGGGTTCGGTTGCGGGTGAACGAGCATAATTAAATTGTCCTCAATAGTTCCAGGAAGCCCTTGAGCACCGGCGAAGGATTATCGCGGCGCCATGCGATGCCGGTCTCGACCAGTGGGGTCGCGTCGGCGAGGGCACGGTATTCTACGCCCGGCCGCATCAGGTTCGACACGGATTGTGGCACAAGTGCCAACCCCATGCCTGCGGAGACCAGGCTCACGATGGTTTGCATCTGGATCGCCTGCTGGCCGATGGCCGGCGTGATGCCCGCTTCACGGAAGCAGGACAGGATCGCGTCGTGCAGCGCGGGCGAGATCTCGCGCGGGAAAATAATCAGCGGCAGAGCGGGCAGGTTGCGCAGCGCGACCGGTCCCTTCCTGCGCAGCAGGCCCACGGGCGCGCACAGGATCAGCGGCTCGTCCAGGACCTTCATGTATTCGAGCTCGGCGCGCGCGCGGTCGGGCAGTGGGGGAATCAGGAGGCCGGCGTCGATGCGGCCGCGCAGCAGCTCGTCCACCTGCACGTCCGACGTCGCTTCCTGCAGCGCCAGCTGCACGCCCGGATAGCGTTCGCTGTAGCGGCGCAGGAAAGGCGGCAGCACGCTGTAGTCGGCCGACGTGATGAAGGCGAGCGCCAGCCGTCCCGCCTCGCCGCTGGCCGCGCGCCGCGCCAGGTCGGGCAGCAGCGCGGCCTCGGACAAGATGCGGCGGGCTTCGGGCAGCAGGGCGCTGCCGGCCGGCGTCAGCGCGACCGTGCGGCGGTTGCGCAGGAACAGTGCGGTGCCGAGGCCATCTTCCAGCGCGGCGATCGCCTGCGACAGCGGCGGCTGCGTCATGTGCAGGCGCACGGCGGCGCGGCCGAAGTGCAATTCCTCGGCCACGGTGACGAAGTAGCGCAGCTGGCGCAATTCCAGGTTCATCGAATGGGTGGCATGTCTGTGATTCGCGCAGCATATCAGAAGCACGCGTGACCGCCCATTTGACGCGGACCGGTCCGCGCGGCATGCTGGAAAAATCGTCCCACCAGGAGCCGACCATGTCCTACAACCGCCGTTCCCGCCACGTGACCGAAGGCGTCGCCCGCAGCCCGAACCGCTCGATGTATTACGCGATGGGCTACCGCAAGGAGGATTTCGACAAGCCGATGATCGGCGTCGCCAACGGCCATTCCACGATCACGCCCTGCAATTCCGGCTTGCAGAAACTGGCCGACGTGGCCATTGCCACCATCCGCGATGCGGGCGCCAATCCGCAGGTATTCGGGACGCCGACCATTTCCGACGGCATGTCGATGGGGACGGAAGGCATGAAATTCTCGCTGATCTCGCGCGAGGTGATCGCCGACTGCATCGAGACGTGCGTCAACGGCCAGTGGATGGATGGCGTCGTCGTGATTGGCGGCTGCGACAAGAACATGCCTGGCGGGATGATCGCGCTCGCGCGCACGAACGTTCCCGGCATCTACGTCTATGGCGGCACCATCAGGCCGGGGCACTGGAAAGGCAAGGACCTCACGATCGTCTCCGCCTTCGAGGCCGTCGGCGAATTCACGGCGGGGCGCATGAGCCAGGAGGATTTCGACGGCATCGAGCGCAACGCCTGTCCGTCGTCCGGTTCGTGCGGCGGCATGTACACGGCGAACACGATGTCGTCGTCGTTCGAGGCGCTCGGCATGTCGCTGCTGTACTCGTCGACGATGGCCAATCCGGACGACGAAAAGGTGGGATCGGCGGCGGAGTCGGCGCGCGTGCTCGTGGAAGCCGTCAAGCGCGACCTGAAGCCGCGCGACATCATTACGCGGGAATCCATCGAGAACGCGGTCGCATTGATCATGGCGACCGGCGGTTCCACCAACGCCGTGCTGCACTACCTCGCCATCGCGCACGCGGCCGAGGTGGAATGGACGATCGACGATTTCGAGCGGGTCCGCCGCAAGGTGCCCGTGATCTGCAACCTGAAGCCGTCCGGCGAATACGTCGCGACTGACCTGCACAAGGCGGGCGGCATCCCGCAGGTCATGAAGCTGCTGCTGGACGCGGGGCTGCTGCACGGCGACTGCATCACCATCACGGGCCGCACGCTGGCCGAGGAGCTGGCGAACGTGCCGTCCGTGCCGCCCGCGGGGCAGGACGTCATCCGCCCGCTGGACCGGGCGCTGTACAGCGAAGGCCACCTGGCAATCCTGAAGGGGAACCTGTCGCCGGAGGGCTGCGTGGCCAAGATCACGGGCCTGAAAAATCCCGTGATCACGGGGCCGGCGCGCGTGTTCGACGACGAGTACAGCGCGATGGACACGATCCTCGCGAACAAGATCAACCCGGGCGACGTGCTCGTGCTGCGCTACCTCGGTCCGCGCGGCGGCCCGGGCATGCCGGAGATGCTGGCGCCGACGGCGGCGCTGATCGGCAAGGGGCTCGGCGAATCCGTGGGGCTGATCACGGACGGGAGATTCTCGGGCGGCACGTGGGGCATGGTCGTGGGCCACGTGACGCCGGAAGCGTTCGAGGGCGGCACGATCGCGCTCGTGCAGGAAGGGGACTCGATCACGATCGACGCGCACCAGCAACTGATCCAGCTGAACGTGCCGGACGACGAGATCGCCCGCCGCCGCGCGGCATGGGTGCGGCCGGCGCCGCGTTATACGCGTGGGGTGCTGGCCAGGTTCGCGGCGATCGCGCAGCCGGCCAGCAAGGGCGCCGTCACCTGCTGACCACGTTCATACGCCGGCCGAACATGCGATATACGCCATATGGCATGTTCGGCAACGAACCCTGCGTGCTAAGCTGCCGGACGCTGTGTGCGCTTATTTGCGCTTATTGAAGCTCTGCTTCACGCGTTCCTTGCGCCGCTTGTCGTCGAGGTCGTGGGCCTTGCGCTTGTCGAGGCCCAGCATCTTTTCGATGAATTCGAACCAGATGAAGCCGGCGACCATCAGGCCGACGATCCACCACCAGGACAGTTCGGCGAAGCGCCACACCTCGAAATAGCGCAGGACGACGAGGACGAGGATCAGCAGGATCAGTGGCATAACGGAATTCCTTTCGAGCGGCCATGTTACAACAGCGCTGCTGATAAGCAACGGAATACTGTCATCTGGTCAACGACTATCTGTATCATCCGTTACTGAATATGTCCATGCCGCTTTTGTGCCGGAAACCCGATAGAATTCGAATTAAAGAAATGCCCCCAACTGGAGAGAGTCGATGAAACGTACCATGATGTTGTTTGCTGCAGTCTCTGCCCTGGCTTCGACCGGCGCCTTCGCGCAAGACGCGGCCGCCCTGGCGAAGGCCAAGAATTGCATGGCTTGCCACTCCGTGCAAACCAAGCTGGTCGGCCCGGCCTACAAGGACGTCGCCGCCAAATACGCAGGCCAGAAAGATGCCGAAGGCAAGCTGGTTGCCAAGGTCCTGAAGGGTGGTTCGGGCGTCTGGGGTCCGGTCCCGATGCCGGCCAATCCGCAAGTCAGCGAAGCGGAAGCGCACACGCTGGTCAAGTGGGTCCTGGCGCAGAAATAATCCTGCGATCCAACGCCGAATAAAAAGCGCGCCATGCATTGCAGGCGCGCTTTTTTTATTGCGCTCAGCGGATCACGTCGAGTTTCGTGCGCTTGCCGCCCTTGTAGGTGAACAGGGTCAGCGCGCCATCCTTGATGTCGCCGTTCGCATCGAACTGGATCGTTCCGGTCACGCCCTCGTACTTGATGTTCTTGAGGACCGGCAGGTACTTGGCGGGATCGGCCGATTTCGCGTTTTGCATCGCCGTCGCCATCACCATCACGGAATCGTAGACGTACGGCGCATACAGCTGGACGTCCATGTTGAACTTCTTCTTGTAGCGCGCGCGGAAGTCTTCCATGACTTTTTCCTGCGGGCCTTTCACGCCGCCCGCTTCGGCGCAATACACCTTGCCTTCGCCGAGGCCGTCGCCGGCCAGGCGGCCCAGCGCGTCCGTGCACATGCCGTCGCCGCCCATGAACACGGCCTGGATGCCCAGCGCCTTCATCTGCTTGAGCATCGGGCCCGCGACGGAATCCATGCCGCCGAAGAAGATCAGGTCCGGCTTCTTCGCCTTGATCGACGTGAGGATCGCCGTGTAGTCGGTGGCCGTCGCGCTCGTGAATTCGCGGCCGACGACCTTGATGCCCGGCTTTTTCAGGCCCTTCGCGAATTCGTCCGCGACGCCCTGGCCGTACGTCGTGCGGTCGTCGATGATGGCGATGTTTTTCGCGTGCAGCGTGTCGATCGCGTACTTGCTCAGCGTGCTGCCCAGCTTGGCGTCGCTGGCGACGACGCGGAACGCGCCCGGGAAGCGCTGGCGCGTGTAGACGGGCGCCGTCGTGGCGGGCGAGATCTGCACGATGCCGGCGTCGTTGTAGATCTTCGACGCGGGCACGGTGGTGCCGGAATTCAGGTGGCCGATCACGCCGTTGACTTTCGCGTCGACGAGCTTCTGCGCCACCGCCGTGCCCTGCTTGGGATCGGCGCCATCGTCCTCGGAGATCAGTTGCAGCGTGGCTTTCTGGCCGTTCAGCGTGAAGCCTTTCGCATTGAGCTCGTCGATCGCCATGCGCGCGGCGTTCTCGTTGTCCTTGCCGAGGTGGGCGCTGGGGCCGGAGATCGGCGCCACGTGGCCGATCTTGACGACTTGCTGCGCGCTCGCCGTGCCCGCGAAGGCGAGGGCGATGGCGAAGGGGATGAGTTTGGTAGTGACCTGCATGTTCTCTCCAGGAAGGGTGATATGTGCGCTGAGCAAAGTTACCCTAATTTACGCTAAGCGCAAAGCGTTCTAATGGAGAGAACGATAGCGCTCAGTCGCGCGAGCGCAGGTGCGTGAGTTCCTGCGCGACGGCGCGCGCGACGACCTGTTCGACCGTCACCTGCAGCCCGTCGCGCAATTCCGTCGCGAGCCGCGTCACCACGTGGTCCAGCACGGGCGCCATGCTGCTGCGGACCTGGTCTTCCAGCACCAGTTCGACGCGGTCCTGCAACCGGTCGAGCACGCGCGCGACGAGGCGTTCCTCGAGGGCGCGCCAGGCGTCGTCGTCGAGCTCGCGCGGCGCGGGCTGCTCGGGTTCGGGCGGTGCGTCGGCCAAGGGCGCCGGCGCGCTTTCGGGCGCAACCTCGGCCACGACCTCGGTGAGGACGGGAATGCTTTCGTCGTTGAAGGGAATATCGCTCATGATTGCCCCGCCACGAAGTGGGTCAACGGGTAGGACTGCTTCTTGTAGGCGACGTAGCGCGCGCGGCCGGCGGCGGCGTCTTCCTCGTCCGTCGAGATGATCTCGAACACGCGCGCGAACTGTTCGAAGCCGGCCGGCGTGCGCCGGGTCAGGTTCACGAGCATGTCGCGGTGGGGCAGCTCGACACTTTCGTCTGTCGTGACGATGACCGGGGTCTCCGGCGCGAGGGGATCGCCTGCCATCACGTGCGGGATGAAGTCGGTGCCGGACAGCGTCCACAGCGCCTCGTTCAGGGCTTCCGCCTGGGCCGGGCTGTCGGCCAGCAGGACGAGCTTCGCGCGCGCCGCGTACGCCTTGCGCGCGAGGCGGCAGACGTAGCTGAGCTTGTCGGGGATGTTGGTGTGGAAGTCGATCCGGGTCATGGGAGTCGGAGTCATCAGAACTGGAAATCCGGTGGCGTTTTCTTCGGCTGCGGCTGCTGGCGCGGCTGTTGCCGTTCCGCCTGCGCGGCGGCCGCATCCGGCGCCGGTGCCGCCGGCAAGCGTGGCGGAGGTGAAGGCAGACTCGCCGGTGCGGCCGCCTCGGTGGCGCCGGTCCGGTAGCCCGGCGGGAGTACGGACCTGCGTGGATAAGACGCGGAATCGAGCGCTTCGTTCCACGCGCCGGCCGTAAAGCCGGTCACCTGGCGGTTGCCGACGACGAGCAGCGGCAGCTCGTCCTTGCCGCCTGCGCGGCGCAGCTGCTCGCGGTCTTGCGCCGTGTTCACGGTCTTTTCCGCGAACGGGATGCCGCGCGCACGCAGCAGGGCGCGGCCCTGGTCGCACGCGTCGCAGCGGCCCGTCGTGTATAGGGTCACGGGATGGAGTTTTACGGCGCGCGCCAGTTCGTACGGCAGCGACGGCGTCGCTTCCGGCCGGCTGTCGGGGCGCAGCACCTGCGCCGTCCCCCTGGCCGGCGGCGTATCGCTGTAATGCACGACGCCGGCCGCATCCTTCCACTTGTACGTCTGCCCGTGCACGGCGGCAGCGGCCGCGGCGGATACGACGAGGGCGGCGACGGCGCCCATATGCGTCAGGCCTGCATCCCGTTATGGCGCAGCAGCGCGTCGATCTTCGGTTCGCGGCCGCGGAAGGCCTTGAACGATTCGAGCGCCGGGCGCGAGCCGCCCACGGCCAGGATCTCGCGGTGGAAGCGCTTGCCCGTCTCGTCGAGCAGCGAACCGCCGCCCGCTTCGACGGCTTCCTCGAACGCGGCATACGCGTCCGCCGACAGCACCTCGGCCCACTTGTAGCTGTAATAGCCGGCCGCGTAGCCGCCCGCGAAGATGTGGCCGAACGAATGCTGGAAGCGGTTGAACGACGGCGGGATCAGCACGGAAAACTTCGTGCGCACCTCGTCGACGAGCTCCTGCACGGTCTTCTGGCTGTTCGGGTCGAAGTCGTAGTGCAGGTGCATGTCGATCAGCGAGAACTCGACCTGGCGCAGCGTCTGCATGCCGGACTGGAAGTTCTTCGCCGCGAGCATCTTGTCGTAGAGTTCGCGCGGCAGCGGCTCGCCCGTCTTCACGTGCGCCGTCATGCCTTGCAGGACGTCCCACTCCCAGCAGAAGTTTTCCATGAACTGC
This sequence comes from Massilia kyonggiensis, assembly GCA_966212285.1. GTDB lineage: Bacteria > Pseudomonadota > Gammaproteobacteria > Burkholderiales > Burkholderiaceae_D > Telluria > Telluria kyonggiensis_A. The sequence continues at coordinate 41,600 of CBIHQW010000010.1, read as the reverse complement.
GACGGCAGCTCGACGGCATCCCACTCCACGCCCGAGATGCCGGACACCGACAGCTCGTCGACTTCCGTCAGCATGTGATGCAGGCCGTGGCCGAATTCGTGGAACAGCGTGGTCACTTCGTCGTGCGTGAACAGGGACGGCTGCAGCTTGCCGTCGACTTCCGCCGGCGGCGTGAAGTTGCAGGTCAGGTAGGCGATTGGCGTCTGCACGATGCCGCCCGTGGTGAGCCTGCGGCCGCGCGCGTCGTCCATCCACGCGCCCTGGCCTTTACCGGGACGCGCGTACAGGTCGAGGTAGAACTGGCCGATGAGTTGACCGTTCTTTTCGATGCGGAAGAAACGCACGTCCGGATGCCACACAGGCGCGTCGTCCGGCGCGATCGTCACGTCGAACAGTTTCGAGATCAGGCCGAACAGGCCTGCGACGACCTTCGGCTCCGGGAAGTATTCCTTCACTTCCTGCGCGGAGAAGGCGTAGCGCTTCTCGCGCAGTTTTTCCGACGCATAGGTCACGTCCCAGGCCTGCATGTCGGCGATGCCCAGTTCATCTTTCGCGAACGCGCGCAGCTCGGCCAGGTCCTTCTCGGCGTACGGACGGGCGCGGCGGGCGAGGTCTTCCAGGAACTCGATCACGTGTTCCGGCGTCTCGGCCATCTTCGGTTCGAGCGAGACGTGCGCAAAGCTCTGGAAGTCGAGCAGCTTCGCTTCCTCGTCGCGCAGTTTCAGCAGTTGGGCGATGTTGCCCGTGTTGTCCCACTTCTCCAGCTCGGAAAACACGGCACCCATTTCGGACGCCTTGGTGGCGTTGGCACGGTAGATCTGTTCGCGCAGCTCGCGCTTGTCGGCGAATTGCAGGATCGGGAAGTAGGATGGAAAATGCAGGCTGAATTGCCAGCCCGTCTTGCCGTCGCGCTCCGCCGCGGCGCGTGCGGCCGCCTTGACGTCGTCCGGCAGGCCGGACAGGTCGGCTTCATCCGTCACGAGCAATTTATAGTCGTTGGTCGCGTCCAGCACGTTTTCCGAGAAGCGCGTGGACAGTTTCGCCTGCTCTTCCTGGATCTCGGCGAAGCGTTCCTTCTGCTTTTCCGGCAGCTCGGCACCACCCAGGCGGAAGTCGCGCAGGGCGTTCTCGACGATGCGCTTGCGGGCCGGGGCCAGGTTCGCGAAGTCGGCACTCGCGCGCAGCTGCCTGTATTTATCGAACAGCGCCTCGTTCTGGCCCAGCTCCGTCCAGAACTCGGTGATCTTCGGCTGGTTCTCGTTGTAGGTGGCACGCAGCTCGGGCGTGTCCATCACGTGGTTCAGGTGGTTGACCACGCCCCAGGCACGGCCGAGGCGTTCCGTCGCTTCCTCGAGCGGGACGACGAAATTGTCCCACGTGACTGGAGCGTCCGCGGGTGCTTCGGCCTGGGTCACGGCGGTGCGCGCCTCGGCGATCAGCTGCTCGATCGCGGGCGTCACGTGCTCCGGCCGGATCAGGTCGAACCGGGGCAGGCCCGAGAAGTCGAGGAGGGGATTGGTCGTTTCGGTCGTCATAGTCAGAGTCCTTTATTCAATCTCACCGCCATCTTACTACCCGGGCCAGCCTTTGAAGGGCTTACGCGCGCTTGGCGACGCGCTCGGCCGACTCCAGGGTGTTCATCAGCAGCATCGTGATGGTCATCGGACCCACGCCACCCGGCACCGGCGTGATGTGGCCGGCGACTTCCTTGACGCTGTCGAAGTCGACGTCGCCGCACAGCTTGCCTTCGTCGTTGCGGTTGATGCCCACGTCGATGACGATCGCGCCCGGCTTGACCATGTCGCCCGTCAGCGTGTTGCGGCGGCCGACGGCGGCCACGACGACGTCCGCCTGGCGGGTGTGGTAGCCCAGGTCCGGCGTACCGCTATGGCAGATGGTGACGGTGGCGTTCTGTTGCAAGAGCAGCAGCGCCATCGGCTTGCCGACCGTGTTGCTGCGGCCGATGACGACGGCATGCTTGCCGCGCAGGTCGACGCCCGTCGTCTCGATCAGCTTCATGCAGCCGTACGGCGTGCAGGGGCGGAAGCCTTCCAGGCCGGCCATCAGTTCGCCGGCGGACAGCACCGAATAGCCGTCCACGTCCTTGCTGGTGGCGATGGCTTCGATGACTTTCGATGCGTCGATGTGTTTCGGCAGCGGCATCTGCACAAGGATGCCGTGGATGGCCGGATCCGCGTTCAGCGCGGCGATACGGTCGAGCAGCGCCTGCTCGGAGAAATCGGCCTCGTACTTTTCCAGCACGGAGTGGAAGCCCACGTCGCCGCAGGCCTTGACCTTGTTGCGCACGTAGACGTGGCTGGCCGGATCGTCGCCGACGATGATCACGGCCAGGCCGGGCTGGTGGCCGGCAGCGGTGAGGGCGGCGGTGCGGGCGGCGATGTCGGCGCGCAGTTGTTGGGAAAGTTTGACTCCGTCGATCAGTTGGGCGGTCATGGCAGGGGACTCGTGTGCTGGACAAAAACGAAATTATAAGCGCCCACGGAGGTATCGCGCGCCGCCCGGAGGCGTTCGTTGTCATATTTATCGACGTGCCTGTGTCGGGCGGAACCCGCATTTCATGCGCCTTACATGGCCTCCATCCCACATTATGAAACTGAATATCATATTTTGAAAATTGCGTGCTCCACTGGTAGAATCGACAGGCTTTATTCAAGGGATAGTCTTTTCGCCACCAAACGTCCGGGATAAACGGGATCGGGTGGGGCACCACACTCAAGGAGACGTAGCAAATGTCAGCTCAACTCGACCAGTTGACGGCACAAGCCGCCAACGACCCGGATACGCTCGAGACCAAGGAATGGCTCGACGCGCTTGAAGCGGTCATCGAATTCGAAGGTACCGATCGCGCGCACTACCTGCTGGAGCGCCTGGTCGACCTGGCGCGCCGCCGCGGCGCCCACGTTCCGTTCTCGAGCAACACCGCCTACGTGAACACGATTCCGGCCCACCTGGAAGCCCACTGCCCCGGCAACCTGGAATACGAAGAGCGCCTGCGCTCGTGGATGCGCTGGAACGCCATGGCGATGGTCGTCAAGGCCAACCGCCTGGATGGCGACCTCGGTGGCCACATCTCGTCGTTCGCCTCGCTGGCCAACATGCTGGGCATCGGCTTCAACCATTTCTGGCACGCCGAGACCGAAGACCACGGCGGCGACCTGCTGTACATCCAGGGCCACTCGTCGCCCGGCATCTACGCTAGAGCGTTCCTGGAAGGCCGCCTGACCGAAGAGCAGCTGCTGAACTTCCGCCAGGAAGTCGACGGCAAGGGCCTCTCGTCCTACCCGCACCCGAAACTGATGCCGGACTTCTGGCAGTTCCCGACCGTGTCGATGGGCCTGGGCCCGATCATGGCGATCTACCAGGCGCGCTTCCTGAAGTACCTGGAAGCCCGCGGCATCGCCAAGACCGACAACCGCAAGGTCTGGGTCTTCTGCGGCGACGGCGAGATGGACGAGCCGGAATCGATGGGCGCGATCGGCATGGCCGCGCGCGAAAAGCTCGACAACCTCGTCATGGTCGTCAACTGCAACCTGCAGCGCCTGGACGGCCCGGTGCGCGGCAACGGCAAGATCATCCAGGAACTGGAAGCGGACTTCCGCGGCGCCGGCTGGAACGTCGTCAAGGTCATCTGGGGCCCGGGCTGGGACGCCCTGCTGGCCAAGGACAAGGACGGCATCCTGCAGCGCGTGATGATGGAAACCGTCGACGGCGAGTACCAGAACTACAAGGCGAAAGACGGCGCGTACGTGCGCAAGCACTTCTTCGGCAAGCACCCCGAGCTGCTGAAGATGGTCGCGAACATGACCGACGACGACATCTGGCGCCTGACCCGCGGCGGCCACGACCCGCACAAGATCTACGCGGCCTTCAAGAACGCCCAGGAAAACAAGGGCACCCCGACCGTGCTGCTCGTGAAGACCGTCAAGGGCTTCGGCATGGGCAAGTCGGGCGAGGCGCGCAACACGGCGCACCAGACCAAGAAACTGGACGACGAGGCCATCCGCGAAATGCGCGACCGCTTCGCCATCCCGATCCCGGACGACAAGCTGGCCGACATCCCGTTCTTCAAGCCGTCCGACGACGCGCCTGAAATGAAATACCTGCACGAGCGCCGCAAGGCCCTCGGCGGCTACCTGCCGCAGCGCCGCCAGCAGGCCGACGAGAAGCTGCCGGTCCCGCCGCTGTCGAGCTTCAAGGCTGTCACCGACCCGACCGCCGCCGGCCGCGAGATCTCGACGACGCAAGCCTATGTGCGTACGCTGACCGCGCTGCTGAAGGACCCGGCCATCGGCCAGCGCATCGTCCCGATCCTTGTCGACGAATCGCGTACGTTCGGCATGGAAGGCCTGTTCCGCCAGATCGGTATCTTCAACCAGCAGGGCCAGTTGTACGAGCCGGTCGACAAGGACCAGGTGATGTACTACCGCGAAGACAAGGCGGGCCAGATCCTGCAAGAGGGTATCAACGAAGCGGGCGGCATGTGCTCGTGGATCGCCGCGGCGACGTCGTACTCGACGAACAACCGCGTGATGATCCCGTTCTACACGTACTACTCGATGTTCGGCCTGCAGCGCGTGGGCGACCTGGCCTGGCTGGCCGGCGACATCCGCGCCCGCGGCTTCCTGATGGCCGGTACGGCCGGCCGCACGACGCTGAACGGCGAAGGTCTGCAGCACGAAGATGGCCACAGCCACATCTTCGCGGCGACCATCCCGACCTGCGTCCCGTACGACCCGACCTACGCGCACGAAGTGGCGGTGATCATCCAGGACGGCCTGCATCGCATGGTGGAGAAGCAGGAAGATGTGTTCTATTACATCACCATCATGAACGAGAACTACGAGCAGCCGGGCCTGAAGCCGGGTACGGAAGAGGGCATCATCAAGGGCATGTACCTGCTGCAGGAAGGCGACAAGGACGCCAAGCAGCGCGTGCAGCTGATGGGCTCCGGCACGATCCTGCGCGAGTCCGTGTTCGCCGCCGAGCTGCTGAAGAACGACTGGGGCGTCGCCGCCGACGTGTGGTCGTGCCCGTCGCTGACCCTGCTGGCCCGCGACGGCCAGGATGCCGACCGCTGGAACCTGACGCACCCGCTCGATGCGCCGCGCGTGCCGTACGTGACCCAGCTGCTGCAGGGTTCCGAAGGCCCGATCGTCGCGACGACCGACTACATGCGCCTGTTCGCCGAGCAGATCCGCGCCTACATCCCGAGCGGCCGCACGTACAAGGTCCTGGGCACCGACGGCTTCGGCCGTTCGGACAGCCGCGCCAAGCTGCGCGAGTTCTTCGAGGTGAACCGTTACTACATCACGGTCGCCGCGCTGAAGTCGCTGTCCGAAGAGGGCAAGATCGACGCGAAGGTGGTGGCGGACGCGATCGCCAAGTACGGCATCGATCCGAACAAGCCGAATCCTGTGACCCAGTAATGCTCTAAGCCCGTTGCCCCCGCCGGATGGTCATCCGGGCGGGGGCAACGTATGATTGAGCTGACAATAATACGGAGCTAACACACTATGAGCATTGTGGAAGTCAAAGTCCCCGACATCGGTGACTTCAAGGAAGTCGAGATCATCGAGCTGATGGTCAAGCCGGGCGACACCATCAAGGTCGACCAGTCGCTGATCACGGTCGAATCGGACAAGGCCAGCATGGAGATCCCGTCGAGCCATGCGGGCGTCGTGAAGGAAATGAAGGTCAAGGTCGGCGACAAGGTCGGCGAAGGCTCGCTCGTGCTGCTGCTCGAGGAAGCCGCAGGCGGCGCGGAAGCCGCTCCGGCGCCGGCACCTGCTGCCGCAGCACCGGCTCCCGCCGCAGCGTCCGCACCGGCGCCGGCACCTGCCGCTGCATCGGCTCCGGCTCCGGCGCCCGCCGCAGCGCCGGCACCTGCACCGGCCGCCGCCGCGCCTGCCGCAAGCTTCGCCGCGGCCCACGCCTCGCCGTCCGTGCGCAAGTTTGCGCGTGAACTGGGCGTCGACCTGAACAAGGTGAAGGGTTCCGGTCCGAAAGGCCGCATCACCCAGCAGGACGTGCAGGGCTTCGTCAAGTCGGCACTGGCCGCAGGCCCGACGGCCGCCCCGGCCGCAGCCGGCGGCGGCGCAGGCCTGAACCTGCTGCCGTGGCCGTCGCTGGACTTCTCCAAGTTCGGCGAGACCGAAGCGCAGCCGCTGTCGCGCATCAAGAAGATCTCCGGCCCGAACTTGCACCGCAACTGGGTCATGATCCCGCACGTGACGCAGTTCGAAGAAGCCGACGTCACCGACCTGGAAGACCTGCGCGTCGAATCCAATGCCGCGTATGCCAAGGCCAAGTCGCCGGTCAAGCTGACCATGCTGGCGTTCGTGATCAAGGCTTCCGTCGCCGCGCTGAAGAAGTTCCCGAACTTTAACGCGTCGCTCGACGAAGCCAACGGCCAGCTGATCCTCAAGAAGTACTACAACATCGGCTTCGCGGCCGACACGCCGAACGGCCTCGTGGTCCCGGTCATCAAGGACGCCGACAAGAAGTCCGTGTCGCAGATCGCCACCGAGATGGGCGAGCTGTCGGCACAGGCGCGCGAAGGCAAGCTGTCGCCGGCCAACATGCAGGGCGCGACCTTCACGATCTCGTCGCTGGGTGGCCTGGGCGGTACCGCGTTCACCCCGATCATCAACGCGCCGGAAGTCGCGATCCTGGGCCTCTCCAAGTCCTCGATGAAGCCGGTGTGGGATGGTAAAGCTTTCCAGCCGCGCCTGATGCTGCCGCTGTCGCTGTCGTTCGATCACCGCGTGATCGACGGTGCCGCCGGCGCCCGCTTCACGACCTACCTGGCCGACGTCCTGGCCGACCTGCGCAAGACGCTGCTGTAAGGAGAGCCCATGAGCACCGTTGAAGTCAAAGTCCCGAATATCGGCGATTTCAAGGAAGTCGAAATCATCGAGCTGATGGTCAAGCCCGGCGACACCATCAAGGTCGACCAGTCGCTGGTCACTGTCGAATCGGACAAGGCCAGCATGGAGATCCCGTCGACCCACGCCGGCGTCGTGCAGGAACTGAAGGTCAAGGTCGGCGACAAGGTGAGCGAAGGCTCGCTGCTGCTGACCGTCGACGACGCCGGCGCGGGTGCCGCAGCTGCTCCGGCAGCCGCACCGGCACCGGCTGCCGCCGAACAGGCACCGGCCAACAAGCCGGCCGATTCGTACGCACCGGCCCATCCGACCCCGTCGGCACCGGCTGCACCGATCCCGAACGCGGCCAGCTACAGCGGCCCGGTCGACGTCGAATGCGAAATGATGGTGCTGGGCGCCGGCCCCGGCGGCTACTCGGCCGCCTTCCGCTCGGCCGACCTGGGCATGAACACCGTCCTCGTCGAGAAGTACGCGACGCTGGGCGGCGTGTGCCTGAACGTGGGCTGCATCCCGTCCAAGGCGCTGCTGCACGTGGCGCACATCATGGACGAGACGGCGCACATGGCCGACCTCGGCGTGTCGTTCGCCAGGCCGGACGTCGACATCGACAAGCTGCGCGCGTACAAGGACAAGGTCATCAAGACGATGACGGGCGGCCTGGCCGGCATGGCCAAGTCGCGCAAGGTCAACGTCGTCCAGGGCGTGGGTAAATTCCTGAGCCCGAACCACATCGAGGTGACGGGTGCCGACGGCGCGAAGAAAGTCGTCGCGTTCCAGAAGGCGATCATCGCGGCCGGTTCGGCCGTGGTAAAACTGCCGTTCGTGCCGGAAGATCCGCGTATCGTGGACTCGACCGGCGCGCTGGAACTGCGCCAGGTGCCGAAGCGCATGCTCGTCATCGGCGGCGGCATCATCGGCCTGGAAATGGCGACCGTGTACTCGACGCTGGGTGCGCGCATCGACGTCGTCGAGATGATGGATGGCCTGATGCAGGGCGCGGACCGCGAGGCCGTCAAGGTCTGGCAGAAGTTCAACGCGCACCGCTTCGACAACATCATGTTGAAGACCAAGACCGTCGGCGTGGAAGCGCTGCCGGAAGGGATCAAGGTCACGTTCGAAGCCGCCGAGGCAGGCCAGCCGGCACCGGAAGCGCAGGTCTACGACCTCGTGCTGGTGGCCGTGGGCCGCAGCCCGAACGGCAAGAAGATCGGCGCGGAAGCTGCCGGCGTGTCGGTCACCGACCGCGGCTTCATCCCGGTCGACGGCCAGATGCGCACCAACGTGCCGCACATCTTCGCCATCGGCGACCTGGTGGGCCAGCCGATGCTGGCACACAAGGCCGTGCATGAAGCCCACGTCGCCGCGGAAGCCGCGCACGGCGAGAAGGCTTACTTCGATGCGAAAGTGATCCCGTCCGTCGCGTACACCGATCCGGAAGTGGCATGGGTCGGCCTGACGGAAGACGAGGCGAAAGCGAAGGGCATCAAGGTCGAGAAGGGCCACTTCCCGTGGGCCGCATCGGGCCGCGCCGTCGCCAACGGCCGCTCGGAAGGCTTCACGAAGCTGCTGTTCGACGCCGAGACCCACCGCATCATCGGCGGCACGATCGTCGGCACGAGCGCCGGCGACATGATCGGCGAAGTCGCGCTGGCCATCGAGATGGGCGCGGACGGCGTGGACATCGGCAAGACGATCCACCCGCACCCGACGCTGGGCGAATCGATCGGCATGGCGGCGGAGGCCTACGAAGGCGTCTGCACCGACTTGCCGCCGCCGCGCAAGCGTTGATTCAAGCGCTGCACGTCGTAAAAAGCCGGGACCATGTGTCCCGGTTTTTTTTGATTACAACAGCGTAATTTTTACGAGTTTTTTGCAAGCATTTCATTAGACTGGTCCTGTCTTGAAACGCCATTCAAAGGATATGCCATGCTCGTAAAATTCAAATCGAAAGCCGCTGCCGACGTCCTGATGCTCGACCGTCACGCGCAAAAGGTGCTGGCGCCGTTCGGCAAGAGCACGGCCCACGGCTACTTCTCTGCCAGCGATCTGGACGACGTGATCGGGGTACTTGAAGCGACAACGGTGGATAGCAAACGGCATGCGCCGACACAAGCCCTGGTGCACGACGTCGAATTGCACCACGCCGTGGAAGGGGGGAGCCACTTTCCCCAGGTCCAGGAAGCGGTCGACTTCGCGGCGCATCTGTTTCCGCTGCTGGAAATGTTGCGGGCGGCGCGAAGCACAGCCACCATCGTCACCTGGAATATCTGATACGCACACATCTTGACTTGACGACAAGTCGGACGTGGCCGATGATCGCCGGGCGGCACGGCATGGCGCCGCTGCCATCGACCCTGGAGACGACACAATGAAACGATTCATCCTGGCCGCCGGCCTGCTGGCGGGCGGCCTGGCCGGCTTCGCGCAGGCAGCCGACAAGGCAGACGATGCCCAGCTGCGCGCGGCCATCGCCGGCAGCCATCGGAGCAGCGCCAACGCGGCGCGCGACCAATGGCGCCATCCTTATGAAACCCTGACGTTCTTCGGCATCAAGCCGAACATGACCGTGGTCGAGCTGTCGCCGGGCGGCGGCTGGTACACCGAGATCCTGGCGCCCTACCTGCGCGACAACGGCAAGCTGATCGCCGCAGGCCCGGCCTTCGATCCGGCGAAGCGCTCCACCGTCGCCTTCAAGCAGAAGCTGGACGCCAACCCGGCGGTTTTCGGCAAGGTCGTACAGGGCGTGTTCGAGCCGCCATCGACCTACAACTTCGCGGCCCCCGGCAGCGCCGACATGGTTGTCACCTTCCGCAACCTGCATAACTGGATCGGGGACGGCGGCGACGAAGCGCTCAAGGGTGTGTTCAAGGCCGTCTACACGAGCCTGAAGCCAGGCGGCGTGCTGGGCATCGAAGAACATCGGCTGCCGGAAGCAATGCCGCAGGATGCGAAGGCGTCGAGCGGCTATGTGCACGAGTCGTATGTCATCAAGATGGCGGAAAGCGTCGGCTTCAGGCTGGCCGCGAAATCCGACATCAATGCCAATCCGAAGGACAAGGCCGACCACAAGGGCGGCGTGTGGGCCCTGCCGCCGACCCTGGCCAACCGCGACCAGGACCGCGACAAATACCGGGCGATCGGCGAGAGCGACCGTATGACGCTCAAGTTCGTGAAGCCATAAAAAAGCCGGGACACGTGTCCCGGTTTTTTTACGCCGATCGCATCGTTACGGCTTGGCCGCAAACAGTCCGATTTCGGCGAGATCCGTAAAGCCGGTATCGCCATTATTGGACGTGATGTTGAGCCGGTACCAGCGATACGCGCCCGGGCTCGCGATCGTGTAGCTGTTCAACTGGAAGCGGTTGGCGAACGCCTGGCCGCTTTGCGTGTCGAGCGTCGTCCAGTTCACGCCGTCGTTGGAGCCCTGGAACTGCCAGTCTTTCGGGTCGCGCCCGATCTTGTCGTTGGCGCTGATGACCGTGTAGCGCTGGACGGTCTCCGTGTGGCCGAGGTCATACTGCAGCCAGCCCATCACGCCCGAGTAGAACCAGTACGACCCCGAGTTCCCGTCGAAGGCGTTGCCGGCATTCGCGGCGTTGTTCCTGCTGTCGTTGGGCGTGCCGCCGGTGGCGACGTTCACCAGCGGATGCACCGGCGTGGCGCTGTCCTCCGACGAATTCACGCTCGTGCCGGCGGCGTTGGTTGCCGTGACCGTGTAGTAGTAGGTCGTGCCGTTCGTCACCGACGTGTCGATGTAGCTGCCGCCCGTCACGTTGGCCGCGATGGTCGTGTAGGGGCCGCCGCTGGACGTGGCGCGCTGGACCGCGTAGCCGGTGGCACCGAAGGATTGCTGCCAGCGCAGCGGGACGGCGCCATCGCCCGGCTCGGCCAGCAGCGTGGCCGGCGCGGCGGGGATGACGGCCGGCGCGTTACCGTCGCCACCCGTGACCTGGACGTTGCTGAAGGTGGAGGTATTCAGCGTGCCGTTGGCGACCGAGGCGACCACGAGGCCGGCATAGATCGTGTCGGGCAGCGGGCCATCGATGCGGCCGACGTCGGTGGCGGCCCAGTTGGTGCCGTCGGGCGACAGGTAGCCGGTGATCATGTTGCCGATGCGCTCGAGCTTCACCCAGTACGAGCCACTGTTGCTCGCGATGGGGAGGACCTTGTTCCCGTAGTTGATGCCGCCGTACACGGCGAGATTCTGCATGTTCTGTTCGGCCTGGATCCGGTTGGTGACTGCCATCCAGGCGCGCGGCGCCCCCGGGGCCAGGCTCGTGCGCATCATGACGCCCGCTTTCGCGGACGGGCTGGTGTTCTGGAGCGACTCCACTTTCGCGATGATGGCGCCGTCGCCGGTGAGCGCCTGGTACGCGAAGTGGCAGCTGTCGTTTCCACCCCAGATCTCGGCGCCTCCCCCTTTCACGGTCCATTTGCCGTCGGCGTAGGTGGCCGAGCCGGCCGGGGCGGCACCCCCGATGTCGACGTCGGTCAGGCCGGTAGTGATCGAGGCCGTCGCGGGAATCGCGAGCGGCGGCGGGGGCGTCGCCGTCGAGGTGTCGGCGTCCTTCAGGAACACGAAGCTGCCGCCGTCCACCGGCATCCACTGGCGTCGCTGCGTGATGAACGGTGCCTGCATGCCCTTGCGGACGACGTAGGCGCCATGGATCTGGTTGAGCGCGATGTTCCCGCCTCCCCAGCCGCCCCATCCGCGATTGGTGTTGTCGGCGATGTAGTAGGCATCGGTGGTGCCGAACGGAAGGAAAGGCGTAGGCTCGAGCTCGTTCACCCGGGCGAAATATTCGCCTGCCGCCAGCAGGCGGTTGTCGAAATCGGAATAGACGTCGATGCCTTGCTTCCACAGCGCCTCGGCCAGCATGACCAGCGATTTCAGCTGCCCGTGGAAGTGTCCCTGGTCGCGCAGGGAGTCGCCGAGCATGCCGATGTCGTTGGAACTGCGCAGGCCGATGTGGGCGAGGGTGCGGGTCTGGGCGACGACCCTGTTCAGCAATTCGGTGTCGTCATTGAAGATGGCCATCAGTCCAAGCGCGTTCAGGGCCAGCGCGCCCTTGTTGGCGGCGCCGAACATGTTCTCGCCATACGGGTTCGATGCCGGAATCAGGACATTGGCGAAATAGGCTTTCACCGTGGCCGTGTCGGCCTCCGTCCAGTCCGGCCACGTGCCGCGCAGGATGTCGGCGCCGCCCACGAACATGTAGGCGTAGTCGCCCAGGTCGAGCATCGACTCGCGGCCCGCGAATTGGGTGTGGACGGTCGCCCACTGCATCAGGATGTCGTGTGCCTTTTTCGCGTAGTCCTTGTTGCCGGTGAAATACCACATCCGCGAGAGATTCCAGATCGCGACCATGTCGTTGCGCCAAGGCCAGAGATTCAAGTCGGGCGCGCGGCTCACGGTCGCGTACGGGCCCGCCATCACGTAGGTGAGCTTGGCCTTGCCGTCGTTCTTCAATTGGTCATAGCCCGACTTCCATGGCTGCCTGCCCTGGTCGACGTAGGACTTGAGCGTCGTGAGATCGGAGAGGGTGAGGGGCGTGCCCGGGTGCGTGAAACCGGTGGCCTGCGCCGCAGCGTGACCCGGGAGCACGGCTGTGCCCAACATGAGCAGTGCGGCGGCAAGACGGGTGCGACCAAACATCGTGGAACTATTTTTCATCGGTAGCCTTCATTAATGAACATCCAAACGGCACGCCGCCGTGATCACGACAACGCACCCCGACAATGTCACGTTCAAGGGCGTCCCGGGCGTCCCCGTCGCCTTGCCCGCAGCCTCGCCGCGAGGCGAGGTGTTTCGTTCGAGCGTCAAACTATTAAATTATGGCAGTCATATTGCCGTACGGCAATAGGTTTACGTATGTATGAAGATGAATGTGACGTTAATTTAACATTAATGCGGACTGGCGTGCAGTTCATCTTACAGTCGTGGGAATGTGCGCATTTCTACCGTCAGTCCATCTGCTATGTTGGCTGTCGCTGTCCTTCCCAAAAAACAAGAAAGACGCGCATGGCCACCTATAAATACGCCGTTTCCCTGCTCATGACGATCGCACTCATCCCTGCGTACGCGTTCGGGAACGAGCCGCCGAAGGTGGTCGTCAAGGGCAAGCACGACCCGTCCACCGTCGTCGTCAAAGGCGTGCGCGATCCGTCGGCATGGTTCCGCATCGAGAGCCAGCACCTGGTCGTCTATTCGAACGACGATCCGGATGACGTCATCGAACTGGTCAACAACCTGGAACGGCTCGACGCCGTGCTGCGCCTGTACCTGAAGCCGTTCCTGGACGGGCGCGAGGCGCTGCCCAAGCTCACGCTGTACTTCCAGGCCCGGCCCGACCTGCCGCCGGAGCTCGGCGCGGTCGACGGCTCCACCGCCAGCCTGACCAGCCGCTGCGCATCCGGGACACTGGCGTTCACGTTCGGCCGGGCAAAGAGCTGGAAGCTGGACAATGCGTCGCTGCTCCGTCCGGAAGACGATTACACGCTGATGACGAATTTCGTCGTGTACGCCGATACATTCCTGTACCGGCATACCCGCATCCGCGCGCCCGGGTGGTTCTTTGCGGGTTTCGATGCGTATTTCGGGGGCATGCGCTTCACCGACAACCAGATGCTGGTCGGACGCGACGCCGGCACGTCCTATAACCTGCTGCAGGAGATCGACGAGGGCCGGATCAGGCGGCTGCGGTTCGACGACGTCCTGCACGACCGTACACCGCCCGGCACGTTCAAGGTCGGCACGAACGGGTATTACCGGCAGTGGGAATTCCTCGCCCGCTCGTTCAACCTCGTGCACTACATGCTCTCGTCCGAGGAGAACCGCGACAGGATGGGCAAGTATCTCGAACGGGTCAACGAGGGCGCCGATCCCGCCGACGCGTTTGCCGACCTGTTCGGCCTGTCGGGACAGGAACTCGACGCGGCGATGTGGCGCTACCGCCAGGCGTCCATGCACATCCTCCAGGTCGACGTACCCGACCTGCCGCGGGCCCACATCGACTTCACCCGCCTGAGCCGCATCGAAGCCGAATTCGTGCTCGACAACGCCGCGCTGAAGACCTGCCCCGCGCCTGCCGCCGGCAAGACCTTGCTGGCGCGCGTGCAGCAGAAGGCGGCGCAGGCGCCCGCCGTCGATTTCGCCCAGATCACGCTCGCCCGCGCACAGGTCGAATGGGGCGATCCGCTTGATGCCATCGCCTACCTGACACGCGCCGCCGCGAACGATCCGTACAATCCCGAGCCGCATTACCTGTTGGGCCTGGCGCACGCGAAGCTGGCGGAACGCTCAGGCCCCGACAGGCAGGACCAGGTGGCGGCCGCGCGCGCCAGCCTGACCGAGGCAGCCGTGCTGGCGCCGGAAGCGCCCGACGTATCGTATGCACTGTTCCGCGTCGCGCTCATGGACACGGCGCCGGCCGACAAGGAGATCGGCAGGGCGATCGACGCGTGGCGCCATGGGCGCGACGTCGTCGCGTTCGCGCGCGCGGCCGCGCTGGCCCATGCATGGCTGGGCGATGCCGCCGGCGCCTATCAGGTGTTCAACACGCTGGCGCGCAACAAGTGGGATCCCGAGAACGCCGCATGGGCCACGACCTGGCTCGCCAGGCTGGAGAAGGGCGTGACGCGGGATGACCTGCTGGCCGCGATGCGCGAAGAACGAACGGCGCCCGGCGCCCTGTCGTGGATGCGGGGCCTCCGGTAGCCAACGTCACCCCGGCAACACGATCGTCGCCTTCAATCCCGGCTCGTTATCGGCCAGTTCCAACCGGCCGCCATGCAGCTTCGCCACCGACGCCACGAGGCTCAACCCGAGCCCCACGCCCGGCGTCCCGCGGCTCGCATCCCCGCGATAAAACCGCTCCGACACCCGCGGCTTTTCCTCGTCCGGAATGCCGCGTCCCGTGTCGGCCACGGACAGCTCGATGCTGCCGTTCCGCGCCCGCATGGCGCTCACGCGGATGCCGCCGTGTTCCGGCCCATACTTGATCGCGTTGTCGATCAGGTTCCCGAGCGCCTGCGCCAGCAGCAGCGGATCGCCCCGCACCGGCAGCGGCCCGTACGCCTCGCAGCGCAGGGTCATCCCTTGCAGCTCCGCCACCGGTTGATAGAATTCCGCGGCCTCGATGGCGACGTGCGCCGCATCCACGTCGACGAAGCCGGCGCGGCGCACACCGGTATCCAGTTCCGCCATCCGCAGCAGTGCGTTGAAGATGCCGATGACGCGGTCGACGTCGGCGATGGCGCCGTCGATCTCCGCCCACGTCCGTTCCGGCGCGGGCCGCGTCACGGCCAGTTCTTCCAGGCGCGAGCGCAGTTCGGACAAGGGCGTGCGCAGGTCGTGGGCGATCGAGTTCGACACGTTGCGCACGCCCTCCACGAGGTTCTCGATCTGGTCCAGCATGCGGTTCACGGTGTCGACCAGCGCGTCGAGTTCGTCGGCCCCCACACGCGCGGGCAGCCGGTGCGACAAATTCCCCTGCACGATCTCGTGGGTCGCCTGGTTGATCGACTGGACCTGCGCGAGCAGGCTGCGGCGCATGAGGAAACCGCCGCCGATGCCGACCACGGACAGCAGCGCCGCCGCGCCGAGGAGTCCGAACAGGAACGTGTCTTCCAGCGTCTCGAAGCGGCGCACGTCGCGGCCCACCAGCAGGCGATAGCCGCCGGCGAGGTGGCGTACGATGACGACCGTGCTCACGGGGCGGCCGTCGATGGCGATGTCGGCGTGCTGGAAGCCGTCCGCATCCTGCACGCCGTCGGGCCAGCGGGGCAGGTTGCCGGCGACGGGGCGGTGGGCGCGATCGGCCAGCAGCACGATCACGTGCGCGTGTTCGCCGTAGCGCCGGCCCACGTCGAGGTCGATCGCGTGGCGCAGCACGTCCATGCCGTCGCGCTGGTAGATCGCGGCCATGCGGTCGGCGTCGCTGGCCAGCACGGCTTCGCGTCCGCTGCCGATCGTGTGCGACCACGCGTACCACAGCGCGGCCGCGAACAGCGCGAGCGCCGCCACGCTGGCGCCGACGAATGCGAGCGCCAGGTTCGCGGCGGACAGGCGGAACAGCTTATTCATCGGCCGTCAGCCGGTAGCCCGCGTTGCGCACGGTGCGCAGCAACTGTTTGCCGCCCGTGTCGATCTTCTGGCGCAGCTTGCTGACGTGGACGTCGACCACGTTCGTCTGCGGGTCGAAGTTGTAATCCCATACGTTCTCTAGCAGCATGGTGCGCGTGACGACCTGGTTCGCGTGGCGCATCAGGTATTCCAATAGCTTGAATTCGCGCGGCTGCAGCGCGATCGCCTTGCCGCCGCGCGTCACCTTGTGCGTGAGGAGGTCCATCGCGAGGTCGTCCACGACGAGCGTCGTTTCCGGCCGCGTTTCCTGCGCGCGGCGCACGAGCGCGTCCAGGCGCGCGAGCAGTTCGCCGAACGCGAACGGTTTGACCAGGTAGTCGTCGCCGCCGGCCTTCAGGCCCTGGATGCGGTCGTCCACTTCGCCGAGCGCACTCAGGATCAGGATCGGCGTCTTGTTGCCCGTGCGGCGCAGGGTCTCGATGATGGCGATGCCGTCTATGCCGCCGGGGAGCATGCGGTCCATGACGATGGCGTCGTACGGGCCGGTGGCGGCCAGGAAGATGCCGTCGCGGCCATTGGCCGCATGGTCCACCGTGTGGCCGGCCTCCGCCAGACCCTTCTGGAGGAATTGCGACACCCGTTCATTGTCTTCGACGATCAGCAGTTTCATGGCAGTCCTCGTATCCGTCAGCTACATGCTCGCATCAAACGGGGCCGTTGGGAACTATCGTGTGATCGGTCCAGCCGCCGCCCAGTGCGCGGTACAGGTCGACGAGGCTCGTGAGCTGCCCCAACTGGGCCGCGACGAGCGTCGAGCGCGCGTTGTATAGGTCCGTCTGGGCCGACAGCACGGACAGATAGTCGTCGATGCCGTCCGCGTAGCGCTTCTGCGCCAGGTCCAGCCGGCGCTGCTGGTCGGCGACGTCGCCCTGCAGCGCCGCCAGCTGGCCCGCATACGTACCGCGCGCCGCGAGGCCGTCGGCCACTTCGCGGAATGCCGTCTGGATCGCCTTCTGGTACTGGGCCACGCCGATGTCGCGCTGGACCGTCGCGGCGTCCAGGTTGGCGCGGTTGGCGCCGCCGTCGAAGATCGGGGCCAGCAGGCTCGGGACGAAGGTCCACACGCCGCCGCTCCTGAACAGGTTCGCCAGGCTGCCGCTCGCGACGCCCGCGCTCGCCGTCAGGCTGATGTCCGGGAAGAAGGCGGCGCGCGCGGCGCCGATGTCCGCCGTCTCCGCGCGCAGCACGTGTTCCGCCTGCAGGATGTCGGGCCGGCGTTCCAGCAGGGCGGACGGCAGGCCGGCCGGCACGTCGGCCAGCAGCGTGTTCGCGTCGAACGGTGCCGGCGGCGGCAGGTCGGCCGGCAGCGGGGCGCCCACGAGCAGCACGAGCGCATTCTCGGCCTGCGCCCGCGTGCGCAATCCCGCCTGTTCGTTGGCCTGCGCCAGTTCGACGGCCGTGCGCGACTGGCGCAGGTCCAGTTCCGACGCGATGCCGCCGCGGTACTGCAGCTCGACGATGCGCAGCGACGCCTGCGCCGTCGCCAGCGCCTGGCGCGTTACGTCGAGTTGAACATCGGCGGCGCGCAGCGCGAGGTATTGGTCGGCCACTTCGCCCACGAGCAGGATGCGTGCGGCGCGGCCGGCTTCCGCGCTCGCCAGGTATTGCTGGAGCGCGGCATCGGACAGGCTGTGCAGGCGGCCGAAAAAGTCCGGCTCCCACGAGGCCGTGAAGCCCGTCGTGAAGCGCGGTTCGGTCGTGCGGTTGCCCGTGTTTTTCGCTGCGGTGATGCCGACCTGCGGGAGAAGGGCGGCCTGCTGCACGCGATAGGTCGCGCGCACCTTTTCCACGTTCAGCATCGCCACGCGCAGGTCGCGGTTCTCGCGCAGGGCGAGGTCGACGAGGCGTTGCAGGCGCGCGTCGCGCAGGAAGTCGCGCCAGCCGATGTCGGCGGCTTGTCCGTCCGCTTGCGCCGGACCGCCGGGGAACGTGGGCGCCACGGGCGCATCCGGCCGGTGGTACGCGGGCGCCAGCGCGCAGCCGGACAGCAAGGCGGCGACGATGAGTGGTGCGAGGCGTGTCATGTCAGTGCCCTCCGAGAGCGGGTGCGGCGGCCGGCGCCGTGTGCCGGCCGCGCGTAAAGCGCTGGCCCAGCGTGGCGACGACGACGTAGAACATCGGGATCAGGAACGTGGCGCAGAACGTCGCGGCGAGCACGCCGCCGATCACGCCCGTGCCGATTGCCCGTTCGCTGGCGGCGCCGGCGCCGTGCGCGAGGGCCAGCGGCAGCACGCCCAGCACGAACGCCATCGACGTCATGACGATCGGCCGGATGCGCATCTTCGCGGCAGCCAGCGCGGCCTGGAACGGCGGCATGCCTTCGGCCTGGCGCTCGCGGGCGAATTCCACGACGAGGATCGCGTTCTTGGCCGACAGGCCCATCGTCGTCAGCAGGCCCACCTGGAAGTAGACGTCGTTTTCCAGGCCCGCCAGCATCGTCATCGCGAGCGCGCCCAGCACGCCGATCGGCACGACGAGGATCACGGCCAGCGGTACCGACCAGCTTTCGTACAGCGCGGCGAGGCTCAGGAACACGACGAGGATCGACAGGCCGTACAGCAGCGGCGCCTGGTTGCTCGACTGCTGTTGCTGCAGCGACGCGCCCGTCCATTCGAAGCCGATGCCGGCCGGGAGCTGGTGCGCCAGCTTTTCCATCTCGGCCATCGCCTGGCCCGAGCTGTAGCCGGGCGCGGACTGGCCCTGGATCTCCATCGACTCCACGCCGTTGTAGCGCTGCAGCTGCGGCGGGCCCCACGTCCAGCGCGTGGTCGCGAACGCGGAGAACGGCACCATGCTGCCGGCCGCGTTGCGCACGTACAGCTGGCCCAGGTCCTGCGGATTCATGCGGAACGGCGCGTCGGCCTGCAGGTAGACCTTCTTGATGCGGTTGTCCGTGTCGAGGAAGTTGTCGACGTAGCGCGAGCCCCACGCGATCGAGAACGTCTGGTCGATGTCGGCCGCGTTCACCTGCAGCGCGGCGGCCTTCTCGCGGTCGATGTCGATCTTGAACGTGGGGTTGTCGACCTGGCCGTTGAAGTGGACCGACGTGAGGACCGGGTCGTGGTGCGCGAGGTCGAGCAGCCTGTCGCGCGCGGCCGCGAGGGCGGCGTGGCCGAGGCCCGCGCGGTCTTCCAGCTCGAAGTCGAAGCCGGCCGCGCTGCCGAGACCACGGATCGGCGGCGGGCTCGTGGCGAACACGGTCGCGTCCTTGTAGCCCGCGAAGTGCTTGCCGATGCGCGCGGCCAGCGCCTGCGCCGTCAGCTCGGGCTTGCCGCGCTGGCTCCAATCCTTCAGGTGCACGTAGACCTGGCCCTGGCTTTGCCCGCGTCCCGCGTTGTTGTTGCCGTTGACGGTGAACGCGGCATCGACCATCGCCGATTCGTTCTTCAGCAGCCACGCCGAGACTTCGTCCAGCACCGCGCCCGTGCGTTCCAGCGTGGCGCCGGGCGGCGTCTGCACCTGCACGTACAGGAAGCCCTGGTCTTCGTTCGGCAGGAAGGACGTCGGCAGGTGCGCGAACAGCAGGGCCACGACGGCCGTCGCCGCGCCGTATGCCGCCAGCCAGCGCCACGGTTTCGATGCGATGGCGCGCGCGCCGCTCACATAGCCGTCGCGGCTGCGGTCGAAGCAGCGGTTGAACCACACGAAAAAACCGCCGCGCGGCTTGGCCTCGTGCTTCGCGGAGCGCAGCAGCACGGCGCACAGCGCGGGCGTGAGCGACAGCGCGACGAACACCGACAGCAGCATCGACGCGACGATGGTCAGCGAGAACTGGCGGTAGATGCCCCCGACGGCGCCGCCCGAGAACGCGACGGGCACGAACACGGCGCACAGCACGGTGGCCACGCCGACCAGCGCGCCGCCCAGCTGGCCCATGGCTTTGCGGGTCGCCTCGCGCGGCTCCAGGCCTTCCTCGTGCATCACGCGTTCGACGTTCTCGACGACCACGATGGCGTCGTCGACGAGCAGGCCGATCGCGAGCACCATGCCGAACATCGACAGCGTGTTGATGGTGAAGCCGAGGGCCGCCATCACGCCGAAGGTGCCCAGCAGGACCACGGGCACGGTGATCGCGGGGATCACGGTGGCGCGCAGGTTTTGCAGGAACAGGTACATCACGAGGAACACGAGCACGATCCCTTCCATCAGCGTCTTGACCACTTCCTCGATGGAGATGCGCACGAACGGCGTCACGTCGTTCGGGTAGACGACCTGCAGGCCGTGCGGGAAGTAGGGCGCGAGCTCGTGGATGCGGGCGCGGATCGCGTCCGCCGTCTGCAGGGCGTTGCCGCCCGGCGCGAGCTGGACGGCGATGCCGGCCGCGGGCAGGCCGCTGTACTTGTTGTCGACATTGAAATTCTCGGCGCCGAGCTCGATGCGCGCGACGTCCGCGAGGCGCACGCGCGAGCCGTCCGGCAGCGCCTTGAGCAGCACGTTGCCGAAATCCGCCGGCGTGCGCAGCAGCGACGATTCCGTGATCGTCGCCGCGATCTGCTGGTGCGGCACGGCCGGGTTGCCGCCGACCTGGCCGCCCGCGACCTGCACGTTCTGCGCGAGCAGCGCGTTGCTCACGTCGCCGGGCTCGAGCGCGTAAGCGTTGAGCTTCGACGGATCGAGCCAGATCCGCATCGCGTACTGCGTGCCGAACACGTTCAGGTTGCCGACGCCGGGCACGCGGCTGAGCGGGTCCTGCACGTGCGAGGCGACGTAGTTCGCGATGTCGAACTTGTTCATGCTGTGGTCCGTCGACACGAAGCCGATCACCATCAGGAAGTCGCTGCTGGATTTCGTCACGCGCACGCCGGCCTGCTGCACGGCCGCCGGCAGCAGCGGGGCGGCCAGCTGCACCTTGTTCTGCACCTGCACCTGGGCCGTATCGGGATCGGTGCCCGGCGCGAAGCTCAGCGTGATGGTGGCGGTACCCGTGTCGTCGCTGTTCGACGACATGTACAGCAGGTGGTCGATGCCGGAGAGCTGCTGCTCGATCACCTGCACGACGGTGTCCTGCGCGGTGGTGGCCGACGCGCCCGGATACGATGCGGACACCTGGATGGTCGGCGGCGCGATCGGCGGCAGCTGCTCGATGGGCAGCCCGACGATGGCCAGGCCGCCGCCCAGCATGATCAATATCGCGATGACGATGGCGAAGATGGGACGCTCGATGAAGAAGCGGGACATGGCGCGCTCCTTCAGGGCTGGTTCGATGCCAGCGCGACGCCGGACGGCGCGTCCACGGCGCGCACCGTCATGCCGGGCTTCGCCTGCTGCAGGCCGGCCACGATGACGCGCTCGCCGTCGTTCAGGCCGCCCGTCACGACCCAGGCGCCGTCCTGCAACGTGGAGGCCTGCAGCACGCGCTGGCCGACCTTGCCGGCGGCGTCGACGACGAGCACGGTGGGCCGGCCCTGCGGATCGTGCGCGACGGCCTTCGCCGGCACGAGCAGGGCATCGTCCTTGCCCTGATCTACGCGGGCGCGGACGTACATCCCCGGCAGCAGCAGGCCCTTGGGATTCGCGAAGACGGCGCGCAGCTTGACGGACCCCGTGCCCGGATCGACGCTCGTGCCGGAAAACTCGAGGCGGCCCGCCAGCGGATAGGCGCTGCCGTCTTCGAGCGTCAACGTGACTTTCGGCTGGCGCGACGGGTCGGCGAGGCTGCCGGCACGCAGCCGGAGGCCGGCGGCGCTGGCTTCCGTCAGGTCGACGTAGATCGGGTCGAGCTGCTGGATGGTCGTCAGCAGCGTCGCCTGGCCGGCCTGGACGTAGGCGCCCTGCGTCACGAGCGACGTGCTGGTGCGCCCCGCGATGGGCGCGGCGACCTGCGTGTAGCCGAGGTTCAGGCGCGCCAGCGCGACGGCCGCCTTCGCCGATGCGACATCGGCCGCGGCCTGTCCGGCGGCGGCCACGGCATTGTCGGACGCCTGCTTGCTGACGGCGTTCGACGCCAGCAGGTCCTTGTAGCGGTCGGCCTGCGCGCGCGTGGCGGCCAGGTTGGCCTCGGCCTTGCGCTCGGCGGCGAGGGCACTGTTCAACTGCGCCTCGTACTGGGCCGGATCGATGCGGTACAGCGGCTCGCCGGCACGCACGTCGGCGCCTTCCGCGAACAGCCGCTTCTGCACGATGCCGTCGACGCGCGCGCGCACCTCGGCCACGAGATACGGCGACGTGCGGCCGGGCAGGTCGGCGAACACGGGGACGCTGGACTTGTGCACGGCGAGGACCGCGACCTGCGGCGGCGCGGCGGGCGCTTTCGGTGGCGGCGGATGGCTGCAGCCGGCGAGGAGGGCGGCGGCGAGGGCCGCGGCGGCGGTCGAACCTGTTGTTGTTTGCATGGCGGGGCTCCACTGGATGGCGAGGACCGGGAGGTCCGGACAGTGGAATGATGCGGGGTGGAGCGTTAAGCGGTGATGGGCGCCGGATTAAAAATCGTTAATCTAACGCCGGCGTCCGGTGTCGTCCCACAACCGCTCCATCGACAGATAGGTGTACGACGCCGTCCACCCGATGAGCAGCATCCCGTTCAGCGCCTGCATGCCCGCCAGCAGGCGCAGGTCGCCATGCGGCAGCACGTCGCCGTAGCCCAGCGTCGTGTAGGTCTCGGCGGAAAAGTACAGGCAGCGCGTGAACGGCAGCGGCCCATGATCGCCCATGTGGCCGACGCCGAAGCGGGTCGCGAGCAGGTAGTAGGCGAGGCCGTACAGCAGGATTTCGATGAAGTGCGCGCCGAACGCGCCGACGATCACGAACACGAGCCGCATGCGCGGCGGGACGCGCAGCGCGGGCAGCACCGCCGTCATCAGGCGCAGGACTTCGTAGTGGATCACGGTCGTGGCGATCAGCAGGAATGCGCAGGCGGCGATGGCGATGCCCATGCTCTGAATTTCCGGGACGATGGTCGATGCAGGGGAGCATAGCAAAGCTCGGCGGCGCGCGCTCGCGATGAAAAAAAACCGGGACTGCGCGTCCCGGTCTTCTTTACGCCTGGCGCCTGCCGCGTCTCACGGCTTCGCAGCAAACAACCCGAGCTCCGAAAGCGCCGTCGAGGCGGTATCGCCATTATTGGCCATGACGTTGAGCCGATACCAGCGATACGAACCTCCACCCGCGACCGGGTAGCTCTTCGGCTGGAGACGGTTGGCGAACACCTGGTTGCTTTGCGCGTCGAGCGTCGTCCAGCCGACGCCGTCGTTGGAGCCCTGGAACTGCCAGTCCTTCGGATCGCGCGGGGCCATGTCGCTGGCGCTGATGACCGTATAGCGCAGGACTGTCTCCGTGTGGCCCAGGTCGTACTTCAGCCAGCCGGTCGTGGCCCCGTAGAGCCATTTCGTCGCCGAGTTCCTGTCGAAGGCCTGGCCGGCGTTGGCCGCGTTGTTCGCGCCGTCGGTAGCGGTGCCGCCGGTGGCGACGTTCGTCAGCGGATGCACCGGCGTGGCGCTGTCCTCGGGGGAATTGGCGCTCGTGCCGGCGGCGTTGGTCGCCGTGACGGTGTAGTAGTAGGTCATGCCGTTGCTCACCGCATTATCCGTGTAGCTGCCGTCCGTGACGCCCGATGCGATGGTCGTGTAGGGGCCGCCGCTGAACGTGGAGCGCTTGACCGTGTAGCTGGTGGCCCCGAAGGATTGCTGCCAGCGCAGCGGGACGGCGTCATCGCCCGGCTCGGCCTGCAGCGCGGCGGGCGCGGCGGGGATGACCGCCGGTGCGCCACCGTTCCCGCCCGTGACCTGGACGTTGCTGAAGGTGGAGGTGTTCAGCGTGCCGTTGGCGTGCGAGACGACCGCCAGGCCCGCATAGATCGTGGCGGGCAGCGTGCCGTCGATGCGGCCGACGTCGGTCGCGGCCCAGTTGGTGCCGTCGGGAGACAGGTAGCCGGTGATCATGTTGCCGATGCGCTCGAGCTTCACCCAGTAAGAAGGCACGGTGTTCGCGATGGGCAGGACCTTGTTGCCGTAGTTCGTGCCGCCGTACACCGTAAGGTTGGGCATGTTCTGTTCGGCCTTGACCTGGTTCGTCACGAGCATCGTGGCGCGGGGAGCACCTTGGGCAAGGCTGGTGCGCATCATCACGCCCGCCTTGGCGGAGGGGCTGGTGTTCTGGATCGTCTCGACTTTCGCGATGATGGCGCCGTCGCCGGTGAGGGCCTTGTAGGCGAAGTGGCCGCCATCGACCGTGCCCCAACTGTCGGCGCCGGCGCCCTTCACGGTCCAGGTGCCGTTGGCGTACGAGGACGTTCCGGTCGGCGTGCTGTTTCCGATATCGATATCATTCAAGCCCGACGTAATCGACGTGGTCGCGGGAACGGCGAGCGCCGGCGCGGGCGCGGCCGTCGAGGTGTCGGCCTCTTTCATGAACATGAAGCTGGTGCTGTCCACCGGCATCCAGAGGCGCCGCTGCGCGATGTAGGGGGCCGGTCTGCCCTTGCGGACAGCGTAGGCGCCATGGATCACATTCAGCGCGATGTTCCCGCCGCCCCAGCCGCGGTTGGTGTTGTCGGCGATGTAGTAGGCATCGGTCGTGCCGAACGGGAGGAAAGGCGTCGGCTCGAGCTCGTTCACCCGCGCGAAGTATTCGCCGGCCGCCAGCAGGCGCTCGTCGAGATCGGCATAGACGTCGATGCCCTGCTTCCACAGCGCTTCGGCGAGCATGGACAGCGACAGCAGCTGACCATGGGCGTGCCCCTGGTCGCGCAGCGAGTCGCCGAGCATGCCGATGTCGTTGGAACTGCGCAGGCCGATGTGGGCGAGGGTGCGCGTCTGGGCAACGACCCGGTTCAGCAACACGGTGTCGTCATTGAAGATGGCCATCAGTCCGAGCGCGTTCAGGGCCAGCGCGCCCTTGTTGGCGGCGCCGAACATGTTTTCGCCATACGGGTTCGCTGCCGGCAGCAGGACATTGGCGAAATATGCCTTCACCGTGGCCGTGTCGCTGGCCGTCCAACCCGGCCAGGTACCGCGCAGGATGTCGGCGCCGCCCACGAATTTGTAGGCATAGTCGCCCAGGTCGAGCATCGATTCGCCGCCCGAGAACGCCGTCTGGTTGGTCGCCCACGCGATCAGGATGTCGCGCGCCTTCTTGGCGTAGGCGTCGTTGCCGGTGAAATACCACATCCGCGCGAGATTCCAGACGGCCGTCATGTCGTTGCGCCATGGCCAGAGATTCACGTCGGGGCTGCGGCTCACGGTTGCGAATGGACCCGCCATGACGTAGGTGGACTGCGATTTGCCGTCGGCCTTCAATTGGTCGTAGCCGGACTTCCACGGCTGCCTGCCCTGGTCGACGTAGGACTTGAGCGTCGCGAGATCGGACACGGTGAGCGGCGTGCCCGGATGCGTGAAACCGGTGACCTGCGCCGTGCCATGACCGGGCAGCGCGGCGGCGCTTGCCAGGAACAGTGTCGCGACGATGTTGCGGATGCCCATATAACTCTTTTTCATCGGTACCCCTTCATGAGTGAACATCATTAACCGGCGATACCTCAGCCTCACGACATCGGGCGCCGGGACTGTCACGTTCAAGGGCGTGCCGGGCGTCCCCGTCGCCTTGCCCGTGGTCTCGCAAGAATGCGAGATATTTGTTCGAGCAAAAAACTTTGGAATTATGGAGGGCATATCGCCGCGCACGTTATGTTTCGTTTGTATATTTAAGTTATATCAAGTTAACGATAACAACGTTTGGGACACAGTTCCCCTGCGGATTGCTGGTCTAATACCACTTTGGCCCACAGGCGGGCAGACACTCGAACAAAGGAACACGCATGAGCATCGCATTCATCGGCCTGGGCAGCATGGGCCACCACATGGCTGCCAACCTGCTGAAGTCCGGCCAGCCCGTCCACGTCTGGAACCGCAGTCCGGAGCCCGTGCAGGCGCTGGCGGCGCTGGGCGCGAAGCCGGCCGCGACGCCGGCCGAGTGCGGCATCGCCGACGTCGTCTTCACCATGCTCGCGGACGATGACGCGACGCGCGCCGTGCTGCTGGACGGCGGTGTGCTGGCCGCCATGGCGCCCGGCAGCATCCACGTCAACATGGCGACCGTCTCCGTCGTGTTCGCGCGCGAGATGGCGGCGCTGCACGTCGGGCGCGGCGTCGGCTACGTCGCCGCGCCCGTGCTGGGCCGCGTGGACGTCGCGCAGGCGGGCAAGCTGAACATCCTGGCCGGCGGCAGCGACGAATTGATCGCGCGCGTGCAGCCGCTGTTCGACCTGATGGGACAAAAGACGTGGCGCTTCGGCAGCGAGCCGGAACAGGCGAATGCGATCAAGCTCGCGTGCAACCTGATGCTCGCCTGCGCGATCGAGGCGACGGGCGAGGGCGCCGCGCTGGCGCGTGCGCACGGCGTGCCGGCCGCGGATTTCATCGACCTCGTCACGGGCACGCTGTTCGCCGGCTCACCCGTCTACAAGGGCTATGGTGGGATGATCGCGGAGGAGCGCTATTCTCCAGCCGGCTTCAAGCTGTCGCTGGGCCTGAAGGACGTGCGCCTCGCGGTGGCGGCAGGCCAGGACAAGGGCTTGCCGCTCGCGTTCGGAGAGACCCTGAAGGCGACCCTGCAGGATGCCGTCGCGGCGGGCGATGCCGATCTCGACCTGGCGGCCTTGGGCAAGCACGTGTTGCGCCGTATTGACACAAGATAAAATAAAAACAACTAAGATTACTTTTTGTAATGACAAAGTTCTTTTTGGAATGTTATATTGATCCAAGTTAAACAAATTTAGGATATTTTGCGATGAACGTGCGCTCCCACCTCGCCCTTGCCCTGCTTGCCGGCCTTGCCCTGACTGCCAACGCCAGCGTCATCACCGTACAGGTCGCGACGACCTCGCCTGCGGCACAGGCGAACGCGGCTGCGTACAAGCTGGCCGTGGACAGCGCCATCGCCAATCCCGCCGCGTACAAGGGCAGCAAGTCCATGGCCGTCTACGACAACCTGAGCGTCAAGAATTACTTCGGCGGCATCAGCAATTACGCCTTCGAGTCTACGATCAATTTCGGCGTCACCGCAGCGCAGGCCGGTACGTGGAACTTCCGCACCGGCGTCGACTTCGGTTACGGCGGCGCCCTGTTCGTCGACGGCGTTGCCCTCAACTACAACACGCACGACATGTGGTGGGCCAACAACTACGGCACGGCGAACGGCAGCCTGCAGGGTGCGATCAACCTCGCGGCCGGCAACCACATCGTGAAGATCTACGGCCTGGAAGGCTGCTGCGACGGCGCCATGCAGGCCCAGTTCAAGGCCGCGAATGCCGCTGCCTATAAAACCTTCGCCGCCACCGACACGCTGAACGCCGTGCCGGAACCGGTCAGCATCGCGACGTTCGGCCTGGGTGCCGGCGCCATCGCCTTCATCCGCCGCCGCCGCAAGTCCGCGTAACCGCACCGCAGCATGCGGTCACGTTGTTAATGGGAGTCTGTGGGCGTAACATCGGCGCTTTCCCACCGATGAGCTGCCCACAATGACAACACGAATCCGCATCCTCACCGCTGTCCTCTCCCTGTTGGCCGCCAATGCCTGCGCGGCCGACGCCGCCCCCGCGGCCCCGCACACCGTCGTCCTGCGCGCCGCGCGCATGTTCGACGGCGCCAGCGGCAAGCTCGTCGAGCGTCCCCAGCTGACCATCGTCGGCAACAAGATCGTCCGCATCGCCCAGGGCGACAAAGCCGAGGTGCCGGCCGGCGCCGAGGTCATCGACCTGGGCGACGCGACCTTGCTGCCCGGCTTCATCGACGCCCACGTGCACCTGTCCGGCCAGGGCAGCGACAACTGGTACGGCGACTTCTTCGACAACATGATGCGCTTCCCGGCCGAGCAGGCGCTGTACGGCGCGTACTATGCGCGCATCACGCTGGAGGCGGGCTTCACGTCCGTGCGCGACCTTGGTTCGACGGACTGGGTCGCCCTTGGCCTGCGCAACGCCATCGATGCGGGCAAGGTCCCGGGGCCGCGCATGCTCGTGTCGAACTATGCGGTCGGGTCCACCGGCGGCCACGCGGACCAGGATCCGATCCCGCCTCACAAACTGCCGCTGGCCGGGCCGCTGCAGGGCGTGTGCAACGGGCCGGAAGAGTGCCGCGCGGCAGTGCGCTACCAGATCAAGTACGGCGCCAACGTCATCAAGTTCATGCCGTCGGGCGGCGTGCTGTCGCTGTCCGATCCCGTCGACGCGCCGGAGCTGTCGCAGGACGAGATGAATGCCGTGATCGGCGAGTCGCACGCGTGGGGCCGCAAGGTCGCGGCGCATGCGCACGGCGACAAGGCGGCGAAGATGGCGGTGGCGGCCGGCGTCGATTCGATCGAGCACGGCAGCTTCATCGAAGACGATACGCTGCGCGCGATGAAGGCGAAGAACGTCTATCTCGTGCCGACGATCTCCGCCATCGCGCACGTCGAGGAAAAGATCGGCACGTTCCCGCCCGTGATCGCGGAGAAGGGCCGTGCCGCCGCGGCGCACCTGCGCCAGACGTTCCGCCACGCCGTGCGGATCGGCGTGCCGATCGCGCTCGGCACGGACGCCGGCGTCGGCGCGCACGGCACCAATGCGCGCGAGTTCCGCTACATGGTCGAGAACGGCCTGACGCCCGCGCAGTCGCTACTGGCCGGTACGTCCAACGCGGCCCGGCTGCTGGGCACGATCGACCGCGTCGGCACGCTGGAGGCGGGCAAGCTGGCGGACGTCGTGGCCGTGCCGGGCAATCCCGTCGCCGACATCACGGTCACCGAGCGGCCGGTGTTCGTGATGAAGGACGGCGTCGTCGTGCGGCGGGGCGCCGTCCGCTGAACGGCGGGCGGTATTTATTGACGGGTCGGGCGGCCCGTCACCGCCGGCTCGCCCTCGTCGCGTTCCAGCACGGCGCGGTACACGGCACCTGCCAGCGCGCCGCCCACCAGGGGCGCGATCCAGAACAGCCACAGTTGCGCGACCGCCCAGCCGCCGACGAACAGCGCGGGGCCCGTGCTGCGGGCCGGGTTGACGGACGTGTTGGTGACGGGGATGCTGATGAGGTGGATGAGCGTCAGCGCCAGGCCGATCGCGAGGCCCGCGAAGCCCACGGGGGCGCGGGTATGCGTCGCACCGAGGATGATCAGCACGAACATGAACGTCATGACGAGCTCCGTGACGAGGGCCGCGCCGAGCGAGTAATTGCCCGGCGAGTGTTCGCCGTAGCCGTTGGACGCAAAGCCGCCGGCGAGGTCGAAGCCGGGCTTGCCGCTTGCGATCGCATACAGGACGCCCGCGGCGGCGATCGCCCCGCACACCTGCACGACGATGTACGGGACGATATTGCGCGCGGGGAAGCGGCCGCCCGCCCACAGGCCGACCGTGACGGCCGGATTGAAGTGGCCGCCCGAAACGGGGCCGAACGCATAGGCGCCCGTCAGCACGGTCAGGCCGAAGGCGAGCGAGACGCCCGCGAGGCCGATGCCGACGTCGGCGAATTTGGCGGCCAGCACGGCGCTGCCGCAGCCGCCCAGCACGAGCCAGAACGTGCCGAGGAATTCGGCAAAGCATTTACGAAACATGGTGTGTTCTCCGAGAAGTGAGTTCGCGACTTGTCGCAAAAGAAATTGTACAACAACAACGTTGCAATAAGATGATGATTGACATCGTTACATTTCGCGGCTTTTCCGACAGCGCCATTTGCTAAGCTCGGCGGGTTCAATCCCGAAGGAGCACCATGGAATTCAAGCAGGCATGGCCATTCGGCCTGGCGTTCGTTGTGACGACCGCCGCGGCGGTGGACGCCCCGATCCAGAGCGTCACGTTGTACCCCGGCAGCGCCATGGTGGAGCGCGTTGCGCAGGTGGCGCCCGGCGCGACGCAGGTCGAGATCACGGGCCTGCCGGCCAACTTCGACAAGGACACCGTCCGGCTGCAGGCCGATGCCGGCATCCAGGTCGGGCAGGTCGTCACGCGCGACCAGGCGAGGGCCGACAGCCCGAGCGCGCGCGAGGCGGACCTGGAGGCGAAGGTGCAGGCGCTGCAGGACCAGGTCGCCGCGATCGATGCGGACATCAAGTCGGCGCAGATCGTGCAGGGCTATCTCGAGAAGCTGGGGAGCGGAGGGGATAAACCGGCGCCGGTCGATGCGAAGAACCTGGCCGGCACGCTGGACGCGATCCGCAAGGGGGCGTTCGATGCGCTCGAGCGCGTGCGCAACGACGAGACGAAGAAGCGTGCGCTGGTCAAACAGCTCGACGCGGCGAAGCGCGACCTCGCGCAGGCGCAGGCGGGCGCGCGTGCCGGCCGTACGATCACGGTGCAGGTGGCGGCCCGGCAGGGCGGCAAGCTGGCGCTCACTTACCAGGTCGACCGCGCGGGCTGGAAGCCGGCATACCGGGCCGCGCTGGACTCCAGCGCGTCCACCCTCGACCTGGAACGGATGGCGACCATTTCGCAAAAGACGGGCGAGGACTGGACCAACGTGAAGCTGCGCCTGTCGACCGGGCAGCCGAGCCTCGTCGTGTACGCACCTGACCCGATGCCGTGGCTGCTGGATTACCAGCCGCCCACCGAGAGTATCGTCGCCGGCACCACCGCCATGTTCCGCGCCATGCGCGCACCGGCGCCCGCGGCGCCGCCGCCGCCGCCCGCCGCCAAGGCGGACGATTACATCGCCCCCATCCTGGAATCGCAGGGGAATTTCACGACCGAGTTCGAGGTGCCGGCCCGCGTCACCCTGGCGTCCGACGGCCGCGAGATCGCCGTCAGCCTGTCGCGCCAGACCTTGAAGGCGGAGCAGCGCGTCCTGGTCGCGCCGAGGAGCGGCAACGACGCGGCGGTCCTGACGGCGCAGGCGGCGCGGCCCGACGGCGTCTGGCTGCCCGGCCAGGTGCAGCTGCAGCGCGACGGTACCTATGTCGGCGCGCTGCGCTGGGACCCGCAGGCCGGGGAGCGCTTCCGGCTGGCGTTCGGACGCGACCCGCTCGTGCGCGTGAAGGTCGAGGACCGCGACCGCAAGTCGGGCCAGACGGGCTTCTTCAACGGCGCCAACCAGCGCCGCATCGCGCAGACGTATGTCGTCACGAGCACCCATCGCCAGCCGATCGACGTACTGGTGCTCGAACCGACGCCCGTCAGCGAATCGGACAAGGTGACCGTCAAGACGGCCCTGCGTCCGGAGCCGGACGTCCGCGACTGGGAACAGCGGCGCGGACTGGTCGGCTGGACGCGGACCCTGAAGCCGAACGAGACGGCCCGCTTCGACGTCGACTACGTCATCGACTATCCGAAAGAGGGCTACGTGCAGGGCTTGCCCTGATCACGGCTGCGGATTCCACCCCGCGCCGCCGCCGTAGGCCGCAAAGACCCTGGCGCGCGTCGCGAAACGGTTCGCCACGTCCGCATCCGACAGCACGTAGCCGCCCACGCGCGTGCGCAGGTCGAGCGGCGTGCCGGCCAGCGTCGTGCTGCCGTACTCGCGCCAGCCCGCGTCCGCGCTCGCCACGGCCGGATTCGGCGCCGGCTGGTTATTGACACCCTGGCCCGCCCAGCCGGCGGGCGCCACGTGCGCGTCCATCCGGCAGTTGATGAAGGCGATGTTGTCCCACGTGCTCGTGGTGCCCGGACTGCGTGCCAGATACGTCGCGCCGGCGGGCACGTCGCCGTGGTTCGGACCGGGACCGGGACCATGCGTCAGCGCGCTGTCCAGGAAGACGTAGCCGATGTCCGTCGCGACGGGCACGCGCGCCTGCAGCACGTAGCCGCCGCTGGACGCGTTGGCGCTGTCGCCCACGCTGCGGATCTCGCTGTTCTCGAACAGGGCCGCGTGGCTGCTGCCCCAGATAAAGTCGACGTTGCCCGCGACGAGCGTGTCGTAGAACCACGCCCAGCCCTTCAGGTTCAGCGTGTCCTGCTCGCTCGTGAAGGTCGCGTGCTTCGCGACGAGGCGCGTGTCGCTGTTGAAGTACAGCGTCTCCGCCTGGCCCGAGATCGAGGCGGAGCGGATCGTCGTGTTGTTGATGGTCAGCGTGTCGAGCACCAGCATGTCCGCGTTCTCGACCAGCATCACGGCCCGTCCGCCCGCCGGCGAGCCGGCCACCGTCGGCGACTGGCTCGATCCGGTGCCCGAGTTCAGCGTCTCGTTGTTCGTGTAGCGGATCACGACGCCGTCGCGGCTTTCTCCCTTCAGCGTGACGTTGTCCTTGCCGTTCAGGTACAGCAGCTCGTCGTAGGTGCCGTTCTTCACGTTGACCGTCACCGGCGCCGTCTTCGCAAAGTACTGCATCGCGTAGTTCAGCGCGCCCTGCACGGTGCGGAAGTCGGCCGTGCCGTCATCGTCGACGGTGACCGTACTGGCGGTCG
The DNA here is from genome assembly GCA_966212285.1 of Massilia kyonggiensis. Lineage (GTDB taxonomy): Bacteria > Pseudomonadota > Gammaproteobacteria > Burkholderiales > Burkholderiaceae_D > Telluria > Telluria kyonggiensis_A. The sequence continues at coordinate 9,250 of CBIHQW010000010.1, read as the reverse complement.
GTGCCGCCGCCTTCGTCGTGAACGACCAGCCGCCGAGCTTGCCGATGCCGACGAAGGGCAGGCCGCCCAGCGTCGTGTTCGTGAACACGCCGTCGGCGATCGCGACGTAGTATTCGGTGCCGTAGGCAAGCTTGCCCGAATGCGGCGCAATGCGTACCGTGTTGCCCTCGATGCGGATCGGCGCCGTGTTCACGCGCCGCACGAGGGCCTGGCCCGGGTAGCCGAGGGCGTCCGTCTCGCCGCTCGTGCGGATCACGTCGACAAGGGCATCGTCGGCCTTGCGGAAGATGCGGATGCTGCCGTTCGCGCCCAATGTCGGCGGACTGTCGAACGTCAGCTTCAGCACCGTATCGACGTTGACGGCGCCCGCCTGCGCTTGCGGGCTGCTGGCGCCCGCAAGCGCATACGTCTGCGTGGGCTGGATGAATTGCGCGCCGATGGTCGCCGCGATCGTGCGCGTGAGGCCCGGTTCCGAACCGCTCGTGAAGACGATGCTGGCCGTGCCGGCGGACAGCGGCGTGAGCGTGACGGTGTTGCCGTTCGCGCTCGCGCCGACGACGGCCGGATTGCTGGACGCGACGGTGAAGCTGTCGGCCGTGCCGTCCGCCGTGACGGCCGTGACGGCGACGTTCAAAGGCGCATCGCCCGCTTCGGCCGTGTAGGTCGTCGCGGCCGGATCGAGCGTCAGCTGCACGGGTTTCTGGCGCGGGTCGCCCACGCGCACGTCGTCGACCTGGAACGATTTATTGGCCGTGTACAGGCCGATCAGGCCACGCTGCGCGAACGACGCATCGGTCACGCTGCCGAGGTTCTTCCCGTCCAGGTAGACCGTGAGCGTGGTGCCGATCATGTCGAAGCGGACCGTGTAGAACCGGGCATCCATCGCGATCGGCGTCTTGACCTGCTTTGGACGGCTCAGCGTTCCGTTCAACATGCGCGCGATTTCGACCTGGGTGCTCGTCGTGCTGCTCTGGACGTTCAGGCCCGCGCCATACCAGTTACCCGCATCGGCGTAGCGCGCGACGAGGTACAGCTGCTTGTTGCCCGTCGTGCCGTTGGCCATCGGGCGGATGCGCGCTTCGACGTAATAGTCGCTCGAGGGTACGCCGCCGAACGCGTCCGGCTTCACGAGCGCGAGCACGCCGCCCGTCGTCGCGGCCGTGTACTGCAGCACCTTGCTGGCGCTGCCCGCTGCTTCCTCCGTCACCCCGAACGTGCCGTTGGGGCCGGCCACAGGGAGCAGGTTCCACCTGGCCGTGCCGCCGGACTGGAAATCGTCGCAGAAGTACAGGCCGGTGGCGGGGCAGTTCAGCGTGGGGCCCGTGTCGATGGTGGTCTTGCCGGTGCCGGTGATTGCCGTCGCCAGCTTGCCGCCGCCGGCCTGCGCCAGCGCGTTCGCCTTCACGAGGGCCGCGGGGCGCGGCGTGTACGCGTACGGCGGCGTCCACGCCGTCGCGTTCGAGACCGTGCACGCGCCCAGCGCCGCGCCGTTCAGCAGCGACCCGGCGTCCCTGAAGGTGCCGGCGGTGGCGTCGCCCGGATTGCGCACCACGCTGTCGCAGCCGCTCGCGCCCGCGATCTCGAACACGTTCGCGTTCGACAGGATCTTCGCGTTCGCGCCGGGGCCCACGCTGTAGCTGTTCTTGTACACGTCCGCCGTCTTGCTGCCCACGTAGTAATTGTTGAAGAGGTGGACCTGGCCGAAGCGCACGCGCGGTGCGCGCGACTGGATCGCGCGGAACACGTTGTTGCTGAAGGTGACGCGCAGCTTGCCCTCGTCCGCCGTGGCGGTAGGACTGGAGCCGACCAGGTTGTTCTTGTCGTGTTCACCGAACACGTTGTATGACACCGTCACGTAGTCGGACGCGTTGGTGATGTCGACGGCGCCGTCGTGGCATTGCTTCACGTGCCCGTTCTCGATGGGCAGGTAGTTGTCGGTGACGGGGGCGTCCGTGAACGAGTTGTGGTCGATCCAGACGTGGTCCGAGCCCGAGATGCCGATGGCGTCATAGGCCGCGTTCCAGTTGCCGGTCGATCCGTCCGTCGGGTCCCACACGGGGCCGACGTCGCACGGGTTCTGGATCTTGAGGTTGCGGATGATGACCTGGCTGACGTTCGACAGGACGATGTGGCCGTTGACGAGGCCGGAGTTCGCGCCGTCGCCGATCAGCGTCGTGTTGCTCTTGAGGCGGATGGCGCCGCGGGCCGACTGGTCGGCGGTGCTCGTGAACGGCCGGCCTTCCGTCATGTCGACGGTACCGGACAGCTTGATGATCTTGGGCGTCGTGCCGCCGTTGGCGATGGCGGCCAGCAGTTGCGCGCGATTCGTCACGGTGTAGATCTGGTCGGTGGCGGCATTGGCGCCGGCGATCGTGCCGCCGCCCTGGCTCGCCCAGCCGTCGGTCGGCGCGGTGGCGCGGGCCGGATCGGTGGCGGCGTTGGCGCCATTGACGGTAAGGCAGAGCGCGGCGAGCGCGATTGCCGTCCCGATACGTGCGTATCTCATGAGAGTCTCCTGGCGGACGTTGGCTTAGGTGCGGCGGCGGCTGAATGCGAGACCGGCGGCGCCGGCCAGCAGCAGGGCGGGGACCGCGGGTTCGGGGACGTCCGCGGCACCGATCCGCGCCGTGATGGCGCCGAAGTCGCCATGCCACGCGAGCCCGCCCAGGTCGACGGCGATGGTGTGGCCATCGACGACGGCAAGGCCGGGCACGCCGTCCACCGCGCTGCCGTCCAGCAGCGTGAAGCGGGTGATCGCGGCGGGGAGCGTCGCGCCGAAGTCAAAGGTCAGCTTGTAGTCGCCGGTCGGGACGGGCATGTTCTCGTAGATGACGAGCGTGCCGTCCGGCGCGAAATCGAAGCCGAACAGGAAGTCGGCCGTGAGGAATTCGACGCCGCTGTTCGTCGGGTCGAGCGTGCTCGAGTTGCTGCCGGGTTCCTGGACGAACAGGTGGTCGAGTCCGAGGACGTCGGCCGCGCTGCCGTTGTAGGTGGCGGTGATGCGGGCGTCTTGCAGGGAAAGCGGTGCTGCCTGTGCCTGGCCGGTGGCAAGGGCTGCCAGGACCAGGGTCTCCAAGATTGTAGTCGTTTTCATTGTTATTCCCGAATAGAGCCGCTGCCGTGCCTGGCCGGAGACGGGCGCACGGGACGCCCAGCCGGCCGGACCGGTCTGCGTGCGATGCTGAAACAGGGAGGTCGGCCTGGTGCCGGCGGACCTTGGTGCGTGGCGTGTGCCGTGACGATGGCGTGCCGGCTTGTGGCCGGGCGTTCAACAACGGCGGGATGGCGAGGGTGTCTCTGTCTGGAGGGATGTTAGCACGAAGCTATGAAAATTGGTCAGGCCAATTATGATATTTGACAAAGATTTTTGGACCAAAATTTATATTGGCTCGACCAAATTGTGGGCGTGTTCTGCCCTTGAGGTTGCGCCGCGACCTCGGCGGGCACGGCGCGAAGTACTTCGCTGGCGCGCCATGTTTTTCGGGGCCGCGGAGCCTTTGTCCACCATGCTGGTCGAGAATCATGTCAACCCATGTTGGCTTGACGCTCCAGGTGCCTGATCATGAAACCCTCCAGTCTTTCCCCGTCGATCGAACGCACTTTGCCGAACGATGCGATGCCGGATGTGCGGCGCGCGCCGCATGCGTCGCCCAGCTCCCGCCCCGATGCGCCGCGCAGCCGCCGCGAGGTGCCGAGCGCCTTGCAAGGTTTGTCCCATTTCACGGGCCGAGCGGCGCAGGCGCCCTCGGATTCGATGGGCCCGGCCGGCGCTTTGTCACCGCAAAGGCAACCGGATCGTGCCCCGAGACTGATGCGGCTGAACGCGCGAATTCCGGAACGTTTCGGGGATGCGCGCCCTCAGACGGTGCGCCCGGGTGGTTCCACGTCGGCGCCTTCTTCGCCGCCGGCATCCACCGACACGCGTCGGAAGAACGCCGGGACACGAGCGTTATCGGGTCTGTCCCGTCTTGCGGCCCCGTGGAAAGCCCTGGGCTTCGGAAGCAATTCCAGGGCCGAGGCATCGGCGCCTGCGGCGCCGGAGAACCTGTCCGACTGGAATTGCATCGGCAGAAAACCCGGAGGAACCTCCGACGGTGCCCTGTATGTCGACACGCAGGGACAAAAATGGCTGGTCAAGGGATACGGCCGTGATGATCAGGCCAGGAGCGAAGTGCTCGCATCGCATCTGCTGCGGGCGGCTGGCGCACCGGCTGCGGACCTGAAACTCGTCAACCTGGGGCAATCGCACAAAGGCGGCCTGGGCGTCGCCTCCCGCTGGATGGCGGATGCCCAGCCCTTCGACGCGCGCAACCCGGCGCATGTCAAAGACATGCAGCAGGGTTTTGCGGCCCACGCATGGCTGGCCAACTGGGATTCGGTTGGTCTGACCCACGACAACGTGCTGATCCACAACGGCCAGGCCGTCCATATCGATCCTGGCGGCGCGCTGGAATTCCGTGCCATGGGTGGCGCCAAGGGAGATGCGTTCGGCAACAAGGTCGGTGAACTGGCCAGCATGCGCGATCCGAACCTGAACCCCGCATCGGCCGCGGTCTACGGCGGCATGTCCCCGCAAGACATCGCCAACAGCGCCAAACCGGTCCTGAAATTATCCAACTCAGCCATCCGGCAGCTGGTGGGACGCCATGGCCCCGGCGATCCGAAGCAGCGGGACGCTTTGGCCGCCAAGCTGATCAAACGGCAGAGCGATATCCGGGCATGGTGCGCTGACGCACAGCGCCCGGTCCGCGACACGAAACCCTCGCTGCGGGGATTGGATAAGAAATTCCCGGCAAAAAAAATCAACCCGGGCAACAAACACGCCCCAAAGGTCGCGGGCTTCCTCGAACTGGGTATGCCGGGCCGGGGAATAGAGGTACCGGTCTTGCCGCGCGAGCGCGCCCGCCACGATACGCAGGCATATGCCGCCCACACCGTGGCAGCCATGGCCAAGCTGACGGCACCGCAACGGGAAGCCGTCTACAGCTACGCCCATCTCGGATATTCGACGATCAACGCGTCGCTGCGGAGTGGGAAGCCTAGCGACACGGCCCGGCATCTCGACGTCGCGATTCGCAAGGCTGGCGGGGAAATTCCGGCCGGAACGCTGCTTTCGCGCAAGATCGCGTTATCGGGTGCGGCAAAAGACCAGCTTCTGAACGCCACGGGCAAGGTTCTTCAGGAGCCGGCGATCATGTCCACATCGACCAACCCCGACATGTATATCGGGAATATTCACCTGAAGCTGACCGTCGGCGAGGGCGTCAAGGGCTTGTTCGTGGGCTGGGGTTCGGAGCCCGACAACGGTTCGATCTCACACATGCCCGGCGAGTCCGAACTCATACTTCCGGCGAATACGCGGCTTTATGTGCAAAAAGTCACGACGGCCCCGCCATCCCGAGGGGTCGGTGATGCCGATGGTTTCGGGAGCGAATCGGAGCTCACTCATATCGTTCACGCGGCCATCCTGCCGACCCACTGACCGGCGCGTCCAGCGCCGGCAGCGGCGCCACCAATGCGCAAAAACAAAACCCCGGCCCGCATGACGCGGAACCGGGGTTTTTTCATCGGTGCTCACGCACCGTGCGGTGCGATCAGGCGCCGACGCTTTCCAGTGCCTTGTTGAAGGTCGCGCTCGGACGCATCACGGCCTTGACCTTGGCATTGTCCGGCTTGTAGTAGCCGCCGATGTCGACCGGCTTGCCCTGGATCTCGAGCAGTTCCGCGACGATCTTCTGCTCGTTATCAAGCAGCTGCTTGGCCAGCGGCGCGAAGTAGGCGGCCAGTTCGGCGTCTTCCGCTTGCTGCGCCAGTTCCTGGGCCCAGTACATCGACAGGTAGAACTGGCTGCCGCGGTTGTCGAGTTCACCGGTCTTCGGCGACGGCGACTTGCGGTTGTCCAGCAGCTTGCCGGTGGCGGCGTCCAGCGTCCTGGCCAGCAGCTTGGCTTTCGCGTTGCCGGTCTTGAGGCCCAGGTCTTCGAAGCTCACGGCCAGCGCGAGGAATTCGCCCAGCGAGTCCCAGCGCAGGTGGTTTTCTTCGGTCAGCTGCTGCACGTGCTTCGGTGCCGAACCGCCGGCGCCCGTTTCGTACATGCCGCCGCCGGCCATCAGCGGGACGATCGACAGCATCTTGGCGCTGGTGCCCAGTTCCAGGATCGGGAACAGGTCGGTCAGGTAGTCGCGCAGGATGTTGCCGGTCACCGAGATGGTGTCCAGGCCGCGCAACGCGCGCTCCAGCGTGAAGCGCATCGCGCGCACCTGCGACATGATCTGGATGTCCAGGCCTTCGGTGTCGTGATCCTTCAGGTACGTCTTGACCTTCTTGATCAGTTCATTCTCGTGCGGACGGTACGGGTCCAGCCAGAACACGGCCGGCATGCCCGAGTTGCGGGCGCGGGTGACGGCCAGCTTGACCCAGTCGCGGATCGGGGCGTCCTTCACCTGGCACATGCGCCAGATGTCGCCCTTCTCGACGTTCTGCGACAGCAGCACTTCGCCCGTCGCCAGGTCGGTGATGTTGGCGACGCCGTCTTCCTGCACTTCGAAGGTCTTGTCGTGCGAGCCGTATTCCTCGGCCTGCTGGGCCATCAGGCCCACGTTCGGGACGGTGCCCATCGTGCGCGGGTCGAAGGCGCCATGCCATTTGCAGAAGTTGATGATCTCCTGGTAGATGCGGGCGAACGTCGATTCCGGGATCACGGCCTTGACTTCCTTCAGGCGGCCGTCGGCGCCGTACATCTTGCCGCCGGCGCGGATCATTGCCGGCATCGATGCGTCGACGATGACGTCGTTCGGCGAGTGGAAGTTGGTGATGCCCTTGGCCGAGTCGACCATCGCCAGCGCCGGGCGGTGTTCCTGGCAGGCGTGGATGTCGCGGATGATCTCTTCGCGCTGCGAATCCGGCAGCTTGGCGATCTTGTTGTACAGGTCGGCCATGCCGTTGTTGACGTTCACGCCCAGGCTGTTCAGCAGTTCGCCGTGCTTTTCGAAGGCTTCCTTGTAGAAGGTGCGGACCGCGTGGCCGAACACGATCGGGTGCGACACCTTCATCATGGTCGCCTTCACGTGCAGCGAGAACATCACGCCGGTCTTGTGCGCGTCTTCGATCTGCTGCTCGTAGAACTCGAGCAGGGCCTTGCGGCTCATGAACATCGAGTCGATGATCTCGCCGTCCAGCAGGGAGACCTTCGGCTTCAGCACGATGGTTTCGCCGCTCTTGGTGATCAGTTCCATCTTGACGTCGCGCGCGCGGTCGAGCGTCATCGACTTTTCGCCGTGGTAGAAGTCGCCGTGCGTCATGTGCGACACGTGCGTGCGCGATGCCTGCGACCATTCGCCCATCGAGTGCGGGTTCTTGCGGGCGTATTCCTTGACGGCCTTCGGCGCGCGGCGGTCCGAGTTACCTTCGCGCAGGACCGGGTTCACGGACGAGCCGATGCACTTGCCGTAGCGGGCCTTGATCTCTTTTTCTTCGTCCGTCTTCGGATCGGCCGGGTAGTCGGGGAGGTTGTAACCCTTGCCCTGCAGTTCCTTGATGGCCGCCTGCAGCTGGCCCACCGATGCCGAGATGTTCGGCAGCTTGATGATGTTGGCGTCCGGCTGCAGCGTCTTCTTGCCGAGTTCCGTCAGGGTGTCTGGCACGCGCTGCTCCGGCGACAGGCGGTCGGCGAAGACGGCGAGGATACGCGCCGCGACGGAGATGTCGCTCTCTTCGATACGGATGCCGGCGGGTTTGGCAAACGTCTCGACGACGGGCAGGAAGGCGTGGGTGGCCAGCAGGGGCGCCTCGTCGGTTAGGGTGTAGATGATGGTCTGATCACTGCTCATACGCTGGTTCCTCGATGTGCGGGAGGGTTTGGAATACTATTTCTAAAAAGTCATCTGCGGTCCGGGCCACGAGTAGCAGCGTGGTGAACGGATCGGGGGATCATACTCCGTCAAACGGCGATCCGGCAGCCGCGACGCCGCGCCTTGCTGGGCGGCTAAGTCTTATATAAGACATAGGACAGCCGCTATTATGCACGACCTTTTCGTAAAGGCGAAGCAGATCGTGAAAGGCCTTTTCGTAATGTGGGATTTACATCTGGCGGAACAGGTCGGCGTAGTTGCGGCTGACGACCAGTTGTTCGTCGCGGCCCTTCAGCTTCACCAGCAGACGGCCACGGAAGTCCGTGCGCGTGCCGGCCACGTGGCGCGCGGCGACGATCACGCCGCGGTGGATCTGCCAGAACTGCTGCGGGTCGAGCTGGTCGCGCAGCTGGCGCATCGGCGTGCGGATCAGGTGCTCGCCGTCGGCCACGAACACGCTCGTATACTTGTCGTTGCTCTGGAAGTAGATGACTTCGTCGATGGCGATCAGCCGCGTTTCCTGGCCCTGCGCGGCGCGGATCCATTGCAGCGGCGCGGCCGGCGTGGGTGCGGGAGCGGGCGTCGCGGGCGCCATGCCGAGCTGGCGCAGCAGGCCGGCCAGCATGTCGGCGGACGGCGCTGCCGGTGCGGGGCCGGACAGCGCTTCTTTCAAACGCTCGACGGTGCGCTGCAGCCGCTCCAGGCGGATGGGTTTCAGCAGGTAGTCGAACGCGGCATGTTCGAAGGCCTGCAGCGCGTAGGCCTCGTGCGCGGTCGTGAACACGACGCGCGGCGCCTTGTCGTCATCGACGAGGCGGGCGGCGAGGTCGAGGCCGGTCAGGCCCGGCATCTGGATGTCGAGGAAGACGACGTCGGGTGCGAGTTCGTCGATCAGGCGCAGCGCCTCGATGCCGTTGCCGGCCCGTCCCGCGATGCGCAGGTCGGGCCAGGCGGCGGCCAGTTGTTCTTCGAGGTAGGCCAGCAGGTGCGGCTCGTCGTCGGCAAGCAGGGCGCGGATGGGTTCGATGATGGCACCTCGACAGGACGTTATACGGGCAGGATCAGACGCGACGTGACGCCTCCGTCTTGATTTTCAAGCAATTGAATTTTAGCAAGATTTCCATGCAAGGTGCGCAGGCGCTCGCGCAGGTTCGACAGGCCGACGCCGCCGCCCGGCCGTGGCGCCGCCGCCGTCAGGCCCGCCCCGTCGTCGGCCACTTCCACGCACAGGCCCGCATCCGTGCGGCGCGCACGCACGACGATCGTGCCGCCGTCCACCTTCGGCTCGATGCCGTGCATGACGGCGTTTTCGACGAGCGGCTGGATCAGCATCGGGGCGATCGTCGCGGCGCGGCAGGCGTCGTCCACGTCGATGCGGTAGCGCAGCCGCGCGCCCATGC
>CBIHQW010000009.1:0-256925 GCA_966212285.1 Massilia kyonggiensis | reverse complement strand
AGGCCCTGTCCGGCTTCCAGCGCTTTCCGAACTGGATGTGGCGGAACACGGACGTGGCCGCGTTCGTCCAATGGCTGCGGCACCACAACGAAAACACCGCCGGACCGCAGGTCGGCTTCTACGGCCTCGACCTGTACAGCCTGTTCACGTCGATGGAGGAAGTGCTGCGCTACCTCGACCAGGTCGATCCGAACGCGGCGCGCCAGGCGCGCGAACGCTATGCCTGCTTCGACCATTACCACGAGGACAGCCAGCACTACGGCTACACCGCGAGCCTCGACCTGTCCGCATCGTGCGAGCAAGGCGTCCTCGAACAATTGCGCCAGCTACAGCAGCGGGCCAGCGACTACATGCACCGCGACGGCGATGAGGAAGCGTTTTTCTATGCGCAGCAGAACGCGCGCCTCGTCAAGAATGCGGAAGAATACTACCGGACCATGTTCCGGGGCCGTGTGTCGTCGTGGAACCTGCGCGACAGCCATATGGCGGAGACGCTGGACGCGCTTGCCCGCCACCTGTCGAAGGATGGCGAGCCGTCCAGGATCGTCGTCTGGGAACACAACTCCCACATCGGCGACGCGCGCGCGACGGAAATGGGAGAAATGGGCGAGTGGAACGTCGGCGAGCTGGCACGCAAGGAATACGATGGGCAGACCCGGCTGATCGGGTTTTCCACGTACGACGGCTTCGTCACGGCCGCGTCGGAATGGGACGCGCCGGCGGAACACAAGCGCGTGCGGCCGGGCATGCCGGGCAGCTACGAGGAATTGCTGCACGAGGTCGGCATCCCCCGCTTCCTGCTGCCGCTCCATGATGGCGTCGATAAGAGCGTCGACAAGGCCGTGCGCGCCACGATGGAAGAACGGCGGCTGGAACGTGCCATCGGCGTCATCTACCTGCCCCGCACGGAGCGCCACAGCCATTATTTTGCCGCCCGCATGGCGCGCCAGTTCGATGCCGTGATCCACATCGACCGCACGACGGCCGTGCATCCGCTCGACCGGGGCGGTGGCTGGCATGCGGAGGAACCGCCGGAGACCTATCCCACCGGTATTTGAAGCTACGCCTGCGGCGTCTGAAAAGTCGGGAAGTGTGAATATTGGCGAGATTGCAACCCTATACAGACTTGTAAAATGAACAAATTATCATTTGTTCACATACAAGGGACATGAAGCCAATCCGGATTTCGATCATTGCCGCGCTGCTCGCGAGCGGCACTACCCTGCACGCCCAGGAAACCACCTCCAAAGTCGAACGTTGCGACCGCCCGCTCGGCACCATCGCCGTCACGGAAGCCCAGAGCGAGAGCGCGCACGCGCTGCAAAGCTACGGGCTCGGTTCGCCGGTGGCGCTGCTGCGCATCATGATCCAGCAATCGAACTGCTTCCAGGTCGTCGAACGGGGCGCGGCGATGGCCAACCTGCAGCAGGAACGCGCACTGGCCGCGAATGGCGAGACGCTGTCCGGCAGCAACGTCGGCAAGGGCCAGCTGCAGGCGGCCGACTTCGTGATGACGCCGAACGTGCAGTTCGCCGCCGCCAACACGGGCGGCATCGGCGGTGCGATTTCGGATTACGGCGGACGCCTGCTGGGCGGCCTGGGCCGGATCGCGGGCGGCATTGCGGGCAATCTCAAGTTCAAGGAAGCGCAGACGAGCCTGCTGATCGCCGACGTCCGCTCAGGCATCCAGGTGGCGGCGGAAGAAGGCGTCGCGACGAAGACCGACTTCGGCATTTCCGGCTGGAGCTGGGGCGGCGGCGACTATTCGCGCCTGGGCGGCTACACGAACACGCCGGAAGGCAAGATGGTCGCGGCCAGCCTGCTCGACAACTACAACCGCATCGTGGCGCGCATCCGCAACGAGCCGAGCCTCGTGCGCACCAGCAGCGCGGCCAGCAAGGTGAATGCGCAGGCATCCACGCGCGAAGGCGTGCCCGTGACGGCCGGCGCCAGCGTGTACGCGCGCCTCGCGACCGTCAAGGTGTACACGGAACCGCGCTCGGGCAGCAAGGTGATGGGGACGCTGAAGCGGTCGGAAGAAGCGATCGCCACCGGCGAAGAGCGCGACGGCTTCGTCAAGATCGACGGCGAGAACGTCTCGGGCGGCTGGGTGCAGCGCTCCCTGGTGGCCACCCAGCCCGCACCGCAGTAATCACTGGGCCGGCACACCGGTGGCCGGCACACCGGTGGCCGGCACGCCGGCGGCCTCCTCCGCCATGCGCACGACGCAGCGGTTGCGGCCGCCGTGCTTGGCGGCATACAGCGCCGTGTCGGCCCAGCCCAGCACCTGGTCCTGCGTGGGCAGCGGGCCGTCCGCGCCGTGGACGAGCGCGATGCCCACGCTGGCCGTGACGTCCAGCGGGCCGGCGCTCGTCGCGAACGGCGTCCGGATCGCCTCCACGATCTTGGCGCCGATCCGTTCCGCTTCTTCGACGCCCTTCACGTCTTCCAGCAGGACGACGAATTCGTCACCCGCCAGCCGCGCCGGCGTGTCCGTGACGCGCACGCAGCCGGCCAGGCGCTGGGCGAATTCCTTCAGCACCTCGTCGCCGACGCCGTGGCCCCACGTGTCGTTGATGGCCTTGAAGTGGTCGATGTCCAGGTAGGCGAGGCCCATCACCTGGCGCTGGCGGCGCACGCGTTCCAGCGCCTGGCCCAGCAGTTCGCCGAACAGGCGGCGGTTGGCGATGCCGGTCAGGCTGTCGAAGCGGGCCATCTGCACGAGCCGGCTTTCCGCCTCCTTCACCCGCGTCATGTCGTGCGCGAGCGCATACACGCCCGCGACGGCGACGTTCACCCGGCCCTGCGCCTGCACGTCCGGCACGAACGTCCATTCCAGGATGCGGTGCCGGCCCTGCGCCTGCAGCGGCATCTCGAACGTGGCGCCGACGCCTTCGAAGGCCTGCTTCAGGCGCGGCCGCGTCGCGTCGTAGGCTGGCTTGCCCAGCACGTCCTGCAAGTGCATGCCGGGCAGGCGGACCGGTTCCAGGCCCAGCCACGCCTGGAACGTCGCGTTGCCGAAGCCCATGCGGTGGTTGCGGTCGATGTAGCAGATCAGCACCGGCAGGTTGTCGGCGATCAGGCGCAGGCGCTGCTCGCTCGCGGCCTGCGCCAGTTCCGCTTCCTTGCGCTCGCTGATGTCCATCGCCATCACGAAGAACCCGACGACGCGGCCGTCGGCATCGATGTCGGGAATCGTGTCGATCATCTGGTGGCGCGTGGCATCGTCGCTGCGCACATCCTCGATGTGGCCATGCTCGCCGCGCAGGGCGGCGCGGATCAGCGGTTCCAGGCGGGCGTAGCCGGCCTCGCCCAGCGCTTCGCGCACCGTGCGCCCGATGAACGCGTCCGGCCCTGAACCGATCATGCGGTCGAAGCCGGCGTTGGTGAATTCGAAGCGCTCGTCGCGGTCGACGTAGGCGATCACGGCCGGGACATTATCCGCGATCGCGCGCATGCGGGCGGCCGCGCGCCCGCGCGCCTGCACGAGATCGTGGAAGGCGCGGCCCAGTTCACCGACCTCGTCGTTCCGTGCGAGCGCCAGCACCTCGCTGCCGGCGCCTTCGTGGCGCACGGCGGCCACGTTGCGGCGCAGCACGTCCAGCGGGCGCAGGCCGCGGCGCACGAGCCACCACGACAGCAGGCCCGCGACCAGCGCGAGGATGCCGGCAACGACCAGCACCGTCCGCCGCACGCGCGCGAGCGGGGCGAACGCCTCCGCCTCGGGATAGCGCGCGCCGAGGATCCAGCCGGTCGTCGCCAGCCGTTTATAGGTGACGATGGCGGACCCCTCGCGGTCGCCGCCGATCAGCCAGCCCTCGAAACCGTGCAGGGCGCGCGCCAGGCCGGGCTGGCTGGCGGGCGGCACGGGGTGACGCTCCTTCACGGGCGAATCGATCGGCACGCCGTCGGCCGTCAGCAGGAACAGATATCCGGTGCTGCCCGGCCGCAAGGCGTCGACCTGGCGCAGGAAGCGCGCATGCTGCAGGTCGATGCGGCCCGTGAGCACGTAGACGATCTCGCCGTGGTCGTCGAACACGGGCGCCGTCACCAGCACCATGTTCGCGCCGGACAGGCGGCTCTGGAACGGGTCGGACACGATGCCGCGGCCGCGCAGCAGGGTTTCTTCGAAGTACGGGCGGCCCGTGGCCGTCAGCGGTTGCGCGGCCGGCATGGAAGCGCCCGAGGCCACCAGTTCGCCGTTGCGGGCGAAAGCCGCGATGTTGACGAAGTCGTCGCCCACGTCGGACGTGCGGCTCGCGAGCCAGGCCTGCAGGCGGCGCGGGTCGTGGCGGGTGTCGGGCGGCATGGCCGCGGCCAGCGCGGCCATCTGGCGCAGGCGCGCCTCCAGCAGGTCGTCGAGGAAGGCGGCCGCCCCCGACAGCGACGCATACTGCTGTGCGCCCAGCACGGCGCGCAGGTCGTGCTCGGCCACGTCGATGGCCAGCGGGCCGGCCAGCACGGTGGCGCCCAGCACGAGCACGCCGACGGCACCGGCCAGGCGGCTGCGCAGGTTGGTCGGAAAAGTGATCGGTCGTCGCATGTAAGTCGGGCGTGCGATGCTGCGCATCGGGCCGCTCCAGTATGTCATACCCCCCGCGTTTCTACTAATGCCGCGTAAAACATCAAATCCCTTGGTCTTGATGGGGCAGTTTGGTTTAGCATTGCACAGTTCAGCAACGGCAATCCCAACACATCCCACGAGGACATGAGTAAATACACACTGAACGTCAACGGCAAGGCCCAGGCCGTCGACGTCGAAGCGGATACCCCGCTGCTGTGGGCGCTGCGCGATACCCTGGGCCTCGTCGGCACGAAATACGGCTGCGGCATCGGTGCCTGCGGCGCCTGCACCGTCCACGTGGACGGCCAGCCGGCCCGCGCCTGCCAGTTGCCGGTGAGCAGCATCGGCAAGCGCCGCATCACCACGATCGAAGGCCTCGACGCGCGCGCCATGCATCCGCTGCAACAGGCCTGGACCGAACTGGACGTGCCGCAGTGCGGCTATTGCCAGGCCGGCCAGATCATGACGGCATGCGCCCTGCTGAAACAGCATCCGAAGCCGACCGACGCCCAGATCGACGACGCGATGGCCGGCAACCTGTGCCGCTGCGCGACGTATGTCCGGATCCGCGCCGGCATCCACCGGGCCGCGGAAATTGCCGGCGACAAGGGGAAAGCATGAGCCGCCCCGCCTCCTCTTCGCGCCGCCGCTTCCTCGGCCAGTCGGCCGGCGCCGGCGCCGGTGCCGGCTTATTCCTGCTGCTGGGCGTGCGGGCGAGCGGCGCCATCGCCGCGCTGGCCGACAACGGTGCGGCGGAACCCGCCGCCGGCGACTTCGTCCCGAACGCGTTCATCCGCATCGGCACGGACGGCCGCGTGACGCTCGTCTCCAAGCAGCCGGAAATCGGCCAGGGCATCAAGACGTCGCTGCCGATGGTGCTCGCCGAAGAACTCGAGGTCGACTGGAAAACGGTGCGCGTCGTGCAGGGCGACCTGAACCCGATCTACGGTTCGCAGGGCGCCGGGGGATCGACGTCGACGCCGACCAACTACGACAACTTCCACCGCCTCGGCGCCACCGCGCGCACGATGCTCGTACGCGCCGCCGCGCAGACGTGGAACGTGCCGGCGACCGAATGCCGGGCCGAAAACGGCGCCGTCGTGCACCCCGCCAGCGGCCGCAAGCTGGGCTACGGCGCGCTCGTGCGCACGGCGTCCGCGCTGCCCGTGCCGGATGCGAAGGAAGTCGTGCTGAAGGAGCCGGCCGCGTACCGCCTGCTCGGCACGCGCGTGGGCGGCGTGGACAACGCGCTCGTCGTCAGCGGCCAGCCGCTGTTCGGCATCGACACGCGCCTGCCCGGCATGCTGTACGCCACGTACGTAAAATGTCCGGTGCTGGGCGGCCGTCCCGTCGACGCGAACCTGGACGCCATCAAGCGCATGCCCGGCGTGAAGGCCGCGTTCCTCGTCGAAGGCACGGAAAACCTGAACGGCCTGCGGCCCGGCGTCGCGATCGTCGCCGACTCGACGTGGAACGCCTTCCGCGCCCGCAAGAACCTGAAGGTGACGTGGGACGAAGGCGAAGGCGCGCGCCACAGCTGGGCCGGCTTCCTCGCCGCCGCGCAGGCCGCGAGCGGCCAGCCCGGCGCCGCCGTCATGCGCAAGGATGGCGACGTGGATGCGGCGCTGGCCGGCGCCGCGCGCACGGTGGAAGCGAACTACGTCTACCCGTTCATCTCGCACGCGAGCATGGAACCGCAGAACTGCACGGCGTGGTTCAAGCCGGCGGACGGCACGCTCGAACTGTGGGCGCCCACGCAGAATCCGGGCGCGGGCCAGGCCCTCGTGGCCACGACCCTCAACATCCCGAAAGACAGGATCACGCTCCATATCACGCGCAGCGGCGGCGGCTTCGGGCGGCGGCTGTCGTCCGACTTCATCGTCGAAGCGGCCGCGATCGCGCAGAAAGTGAAGGCGCCCGTCAAGCTGACGTGGATGCGCGAGGACGACCTGCAGCACGACCACTTCCGCGCCGGCGGCTTCCACTTCCTGCGCGGCGGCGTGGATGACCATGGCAAGGTCGTCGCCTGGCACGACCACTTCGTCACGTTCGCCAACCGCATCGAGAAGAAGGAAAGCGACGGCGGCACCGGGAGCGTGCTGCAGCCGGGCAGCGGCGGCAACCTGTCGGGCGACGAATTCCCGGCCCGCTGGCTGGCCAACTGCCTGATCGAGCAGACGCCGCTCGAATGCCGCATCCCGATGGGACCGTGGCGCGCACCGGGCAGCAACGTGTTCGCGTGGGTGTTCCACAGCTTCATCGACGAACTGGCCCATGCGGCCGGACGCGATCCGGTCGCGTTCCGCCTCGACCTGCTGGGCGACAGGGACCTCGTGGCCGGCACGGGCGAGCGCGGCGTGCCGTACAACGTGGGCCGCATGCGCAACGTGCTGAAGGCCGTCGCCGAGAAATCCGGCTGGGGCCGGCGCAAGTTCGCGCGCGGCCAGGGCGCCGGCATCGCATTCCACTTCAGCCACCGCGGCTACGTGGCCGAAGTGGCCGAGGTGACGGTGTCGAGGGACGGCCACCTGCACGTGGACCGCGTCGTCGTCGTCGCCGACATCGGCGCGCAGATCGTCAACCTGTCCGGCGCCGAGAACCAGGTGCAGGGCTCCGTGATCGACGGCCTGTCCACGCTGATGTACCCGGCGCTCGACATCGACAAGGGCCGCATCGTGCAAAGCAACTTCCACGACTACGCCCTGCTGCGCATGCCGGACACGCCGACGAAGATCGAGACGCACTTCCTCAAGACGGACTACCCCGTCACGGGCCTGGGCGAACCCGTGTTCCCGCCGCTGGCGCCGGCCGTCTGCAACGCGATCTTCGCCGCTACGGCCAAGCGCGTGCGCGAGCTGCCGCTGTCGAAGGCCGACCTGTCCTGGAGCTGACCGGGTGTCGGTGGAAGACGCATCCGACCTGCTGGGCCAGGCCGTCAGGCTGCACCAGCAGGGCCGGCTCGAGCAGGCGCAGGCCATGTACCGGCGCGTACTGGACCTCAACCCGCGCCAGTTCGACGCGCTGCACCTGCTGGGCGTGATCGAACGCCAGCGCGGGGCGCCCCTCCGTGCGGTCGAACTGATCGAGGAAGCGCTGCGCGTCGACCCGCTGCAGGCGCGCGCCCATTGCAACCTGGGCGCCGCGCTGCAGGACCTCGGCCGCACGGATGACGCGCTGGCCAGCTACGAAGCGGCGCTGCGGCTCGACCCGGCGTATGCGCTCGCCTGGGACAACCGCGGCAACACGCTGCGCCGGCTCGGACGCCTGGCCGAAGCGCTGGACAGCTACGAACGCGCCCTCGGCATCAACCCGGCGCTGGCCGACGCGTGGTGCCACCGCGCCATCGCGCTGCACGACCTCGGGCGCCACGCGGATGCCGTCGCCAGCGCCGAACAAGCCCTCGCCACGCGGCCCGCGTACGCGGACGCCTTCGTCGCGCTGGGCCACGCGCTGCAGGCGCTGGACCGTCACGCGGACGGCATCGACGCCTATGACCGCGCACTCGCGCTGGCCCCGCTGGCCGGCACCTGGTGCGCGCGCGGCACGGCGCTGAAGAAATCGGGCGACCTCGCGGGCGCCCTGCACAGCTACGACAGGGCGCTGGCCCTGCGGCCCGACTACGCGCTGGCCGAACACTATCGCGCGAACGCGCTGCGCGCACTGGGGCAGCGCGACGCGGCCGTGGCGGCGTACCGGCGCGCGCTCGAACTGGGCGCCGATGCGGACGAGATCCACTTCGCGCTCGCGGCGCTGGGCGAGGCGGACCAGCCGGCGACGGCCCCGGCAGATTACGTGAAACACCTGTTCGACCAGTACGCGGGCCGTTTCGACCGCCACCTCGTCGACGTCCTCGGCTACCGCACGCCGACACTCCTGGACGCCCTGCTCCGTCCGCACCTGGCCGCGGCGCCGGTGGCGGCGGCATTGGACCTCGGCTGCGGCACGGGGCTGTGCGCGCCCTTCCTGCGGCCGCTGGCACGGCACGTCACCGGCGTGGACCTGTCGCAGAAGATGCTGGACAAGGCGGCAGAACTCGGCCTGTACGATGACCTCGTATGCGCGGACATCGTGGCGTGGCTGGCGGAACGTCCCGCGTCGTGCGATCTCGCCGTCGCCGCCGACGTGCTCGTGTACATCGGGGACCTGTCTCCACTGTTCGCGCGGGTGCGGCGCGCGCTGCGTGCGGGCGGACTGTTCGCATTCTCGTGCGAAGCGCTCGACGCCGCCGATCCTGGCTTTGCGATCCAGCCGTCGAACCGGTTCGCGCATGCGCTCGGCTACGTGCAACAGACCGCGCAGGCGGCCGGCTTCGACGTCGTCGCAACGGAGCATGCGGTACTGCGCCAGGATCACGGCCGCGACATCGCCGGCCACCTCGTGCTCCTGCGCGCCGCGTAATCAGGCAGCCGGCAGGCTCGCGCAGATCAGGCAACCGCCGCCCGGCGCGGCGCGGATGCCGATGTCGCCGCCATGCGCATCGGCCACCGCGCGCGCGATCGCGAGGCCCAGTCCACTCCCCTGCTGGACCTGGTCGGGCGCGCGGAAGAAACGCTCGAACACGCGCTCGCGCAAGGCCTCCGGCACGCCCGGGCCGCTGTCGCTCACGCACAGCCGCACCACGCCGTCGGCGCGCGCCAACGTCACGCTCACCGTGCCGCCCGGCGGGCTGTATTTGATGGCGTTGTCGATGACGTTATCGACCAGCGACACCAGCGCGCCCTCCTGTCCCCGCACGACCGCCCCGCCCTCCGCCTCCAGCGCCAGCTCCACGCCGCGCACGTCGGCGAGGCGCGACAGCGCGGCCAGGCGGTCCTGCACCAGGACGTCCAACGCGATCGGCCGCGCGGCCTCGGCGCCCGCCGCGTCGCTGCGCATCAGCAGCAGCAACTGGCCGACCAGCCGGGTCGCGCGTTCGGACGCGCGCACGATCCCCGCCAGCAGTTCACCCTGCGCGGGCGCCGCGCCCTGCCGCTGCAGCGCTTCCACGTTGACGCGCAGCGCCGCCAGCGGCGTGCGCAGCTCGTGCGCCGCATCGGCGATGAAGCGGCGCTCGCGCGAGGCACTGTCCGCCACGCGCCGCAGCAAGGCATTGACGCTGTCGATCACCGCCATCGCCTCGCGCTGCGGCAGGGGCGCGATCGGACTCATGTCGTGCGGACCGCGCGCCGCGATCTCCTCGGCCGCGCGCCGCCAGGGCCGCAGTGCGAGCCGGATCGACAGCCAGGCCGGCACCACGAGGAACGGCAGGCTGACCAGCAAGGGCAGCAGGTAGAAGCCGCCCGCATTAAACGACAGGAACAGGTCCATGTCGTGTCCCAGTTTCATGCGCGCGATCTCGATGCCGGCCGCGCGGTCGCGCACCGTGCGCACGGCCCACTTCTGGCCGCCCGCCGTGTGGTATTCCACGACGCCGTCGCGCGCGCCGGACACGTCGAGCCGTGCACCGGGCGTCGCGTAGACCACCCGTCCATGCGCGCGCACGACGGTGAACACGCCGAGCGCCGGCGGATCGGCCCTGCCGCCGTTCTGGCGCATCGCGCGATCGGCCAGGCGCAGCGCCTCAAGCTGGCGCGCCGGCTGGCCGTCGAGCGCCGACGTCACGTACAGCAGCGCGTCGTACAGCTGGTCGGTGCGCAGCTCACCCTCGTCGCGGGCGCCTTCGTGCACGAGGAAGGCGACGGCCAGGCTCCACACCACCGCCAGCAGCGCCATCTGCGCAACGAGCAGACGCCGTGTCAAGGAAGGCGTCCGTATCCACCGCCACATGCGCTTCATGCCTGGTCGATCACGTAGCCGACGCCGCGCACCGTGCGGACGACGCCCTCGCCCACCTTGCGGCGCAGGTTCGCCATGTGCACGTCGAGCGCGTTGCTGGCATTCGCCTGCGAGCGCGGCAGGGCTGCATCTTCGAGCGCGCGCCGCGTGACGACCTTCGGCGAGCGCATCATCAGCACCTTCAGCAGCTGGAATTCGCTGGCGGTCAGCTCCAGCGGCCGCCCGTGCAGGCTGGCCCGGTGTCCCGCCGCATCGAGCGCCAGGCCGCGCAGTTCCAGCGTGCCGCCGTCGAACCCGTAGCTGCGCCGCGCCAGCGCGCGCACGCGCGACAGCAGTTCGGCCAGCGCGAACGGCTTGACGAGGTAATCGTCCGCGCCGGAGTCCAGGCCGAGCAGCCGGTCTTCGAGCGCGTCGCGCGCGGTCAGGACCAGCACCGGCAGCGCGCGGCGGTCGCGGCGCAGGCGCTGGACGAGCTGGAGGCCGTCGCCGTCCGGCAGGCCGAGATCGAGCAGCACCAGGTCGTGCGCGGCCTGGTCGAGCTGGCGCTGGGCGTCCTGCAGGCGGCGCACCCAGGTGACGTCCATGCCGCTGTCCAGCAGGGCGATGCGGATGCCGTTGCCGAGATCGAGATCGTCTTCAATGAGCAGAATGTCCATGGGCGGTATTAGACCACCGCTGGATGAAGAATGGATGAAGAGACAACGTCTTCATCGAATCTTCATCCTTCCCTCATGTGCCGCTCATGCATTCCTTCCGATAATTGCGGCCGACCGGTCGCCACTGGGAGCGATCGCCAATGAAAGGAATGTGATGAAAAAAGCGTTGTGGTTGTCCACCCTGATGATCGCTGCCGCCGCCCATGCGCAGGACAGCACCTTCACCCTCGGCGCCGGCATCGGCGCCGGCACCCGGTATTCCGGTTCGGACGAATATCTCGTCTCGCCCGTCATCGTGGCCGACTACCAGGCCGCCAACGGTTTTTACGCGAGCACCCTGCGCGGCATCGGGTTCGCGGCCGGCAGCGGGCAGCTCAGCGCCAGCATCGGCCTCGGGTACCGCGGCGAGCGGACGGAAAAGGACACCAACGGTTTCGTCGGCCGCACCGGCAGCAAGGCGCTCAAGGGCATGGGCGACATCAAGGGCAGCGCCACCCTCAACGTCGGCGCCGAGGCGCAGTTGACGGACGTCTTGAGCGTGGCCGCGCATGCCGAGATCCCGATCTCGCGCCGCGAGAACGGCAAGCAGTTCGCGCTGGGAGTCAATGCGAAGCTGCTGGACAGCCAGGCCGACAAGGTCGCCGTCGGCGTCGCGCTGCAGTTCGGCGAAGCGAAATACCTGCAGACGTATTACGGCGTCGACGCGCGCCAGGCCGCCCGCTCCGGCTATCGCGCATTCAAGCCGGAAGGCGGGATGGTCGGGACGGATGTGAGCTTGAGCTGGGAGCATCGCATCGACGCGCATTGGGCGGTGACGTCGCTGCTGGGCGCGCAGCGGCTCACCGGCGACGCCGCGAAAAGCCCGCTCGTGCGCAGGAAGACGGCGCCGACGGCCGCCGTGTACGCGGCCTACACGTTCTGAGCCGGGCGACGATCAGGCGACCGACAGCGCGACCATCCCGAACTCGCCCAGCCGCACCGGCACGGCCCCGCGCGCAACCATGCGGTCGAGCGCGCGGCGGCCGTCGCCCGGATTCACGTCGACGGCGCGCATCGCTTCCGGCACGATGAGTGTGTCGAATCCTTCTTCCAGCGCATCCGTGACGGTGTTCAGCACGCAGTAATCGGTGGCGAGACCCACCACCGTCACGCGCTCCACGCCCCGCGCGCGCAGCTGCGCCGCGAGGTCCGTGCCGCCGAACGCGGAATAGGCGTCGACCGCCGCCGTGTCGGCCTTCGAGATGACGATGGCGTCGTCCGGCAGCGCCAGCTCGGCCGCGAATGCGGCGCCCGCCGTGTCGGCCACGCAGTGCGGCGGCCACGGCCCGCCCTGCGCCGCGAACGAGCAGTGGTCCTGCGGGTGCCAGTCGCGCGACGCGAAGATGGGCAGGCCCTGTGCCCGGTACAGCTCGATCAGGTGGTTGATCGGTGCGACCACTTCATGGCCGCCCGCCACGCCGAGCGCCCCGCCGGGCAGGAAGTCGACCTGCATGTCGATGACCAGCAGGGCATCCTGCTGGTCGAGGTGGATGGCACTCATTGAACTCTCCTGGAAGCGGTCGCCGACCGCAATGCCCCATTGTCGCGCAAACTCAATGGCGCGTCTCGCGGGCGGCGATGGCGGCGGCGTGGGCCGGATCCGGATCGTGCCCGCCGTGCCGGTCGAGGATCGCGGCGGCCCGCTCGGCCAGCGCGGCGTCGGCGGCGCTCACGGTGACCTGGCAGTCGCGCACGTCGTCCTGCGCCACCGGCGCGTACGTGTGCGAATACGCCGTCTTGCCCGTCACCGCGGGCGAATCGCCGACGGTGAAATTGCCCTGCACGGGGCCGGTCTCGTCGATGCGGACGTCGATCGCGACGTCGTCGGCCGCGATGCCTGCGGCCAGCAGTTCGGCGCGCGCCTGTTCTGCGGCCGCCACGTGCTTGAAGGTGCGTACGATGGGTTGCTGCATGGTGTCCTCCCGCATGGTTCACTTGCAAACACCGTACCAGAATCCCGCGCCGCGCGGCGCCCGTCCTCAGCGCATTTCCGGCGCGACATTTTCCTCTCGTGCGGCATCGTTCTCCCGATTTAGTACAATCAGGCAACACCCAGCCGTTGCACCGTGCGTTGTAACTTTTCAATAACACCATCCCAAGAGAAAAAATGAAAATTTCTGCCCGGATCGCTTCTTCCCGTCCCCTCGCCACCACCGCCATGCACGGACGCGTGGAAACGCTGCGCAGCGAGGGCGAGTCCGTCATCGATTTTTCGATCGCCATTTCGCACTTCCCCGCGCCCCGGCCCGTGCTGGACGCGGTGGCGGCGGCCATCGAGCGCGAGCGGATCATGCCCTACACGAGCGTGGTCGGCGCCCTGGACGTGCGGACGCGGCTGGCAGCCAAGCTGAAGAAGGAAAACGGCATCGACGCGAGCACCGACGAGATCATCGTCACCAACGGCGCCAAGCAGGGCTTGTACGAAGCACTCTATGCCTTGAGCGACCCGTACGACACCGTCCTCATCTTCAAGCCGCACTGGCCGGCATATGTTGCTACGTCACAACTATTGGGACTGCGCCCGATCCTGGTCGATCTCCCTGAGGAAATCACGCCGGAACTGCTGGACGGCCTCGGCAAACCAGACATCGTCATCATCAATAACCCGCACAATCCCACCGGCAAGGTGTACACTCGCCGGGAACTGGAACACCTTCGTGCATGGGTGGAGCGCATCGGGGCCCGGGTGATCGTCGACGAAAGCTACGAACACCTGATCTTCGATGGCGGACACACCAGCCTGGCGGCTTTGTGCGACTGGCGGGACATCGGCGTCGTGACGCTGTTTTCGGCCTCGCAGAGCTACGCCATGATGGGCTGGCGGGTCGGCTTCGCGCTGGCGCCCGCCGAAGTGGTCAACGCGATGCAGACGCTGCAAGGCCCCATCACGGCAGCCGCGCCGCATTTGTCGCAGGTGGCCGCCGATGTCGCTTTCGCGACCGGTGCGCCCCGCGCGATGATGGCGGACTACCGTGAACGGCGCGACCTGGCGGTGCGGCTGTTTGCCGAGGTCCCCTGGATCGTCATGCACGCGCCGGCCTCCGGTCCGTACCTGTGGGGAGACGTGCGCAGCCTGACGCTGGACACGGTCGGCTTTGCCGAAGCGCTGCTCGAGGAAAAGAGAGTAGCGGTCATGCCGGGCGACGCGCTGGGTGTGCCCGGTTACATCCGACTCGGCTATATTTCGGACGACGTGGCGACCTTGCGCGAAGGCATCCGCAGGATCATCGAATTTGGTAATGCGTTTGCTGCCCACAAGGCGGCAGATAGAAAATAGACAAATGACTTCTGGCTTGAGCCGCTTCCGGCTGAACAGCCTGCGCAGCCGGCTCATGTTGCTGGTGGCGCTGGCGATCACGCCGCTGGCGGTGATGACGATCCTGTCGGGGATCCGCGAACGCGAACATGCCATCAAGGCATCGGAAGAAAACCTGCGCCGCCTGACGGGCATGGCGGCCGCGAACGAAGCCCAGTCGATCGAGGGTGCGCGCCAGATCCTCGTCGACCTGGCCAGCGTTCCGGACCTGATGGGCGACACGGCGAAATGCACGTCGCTGCTGTCCGACGTCCTCGACCGCAACGAGGGCTTCGTCAACTTCGGCCTCATCCAGCTCAACGGCGACGTCACGTGCAGCGCCGTGCCCCTGCTCCACCCCGTCAACCTGGGCGACCGCACCCACTTCCGCCGCGCCATCTCGGAACGCAGGTTCATCGCCGGCGACTACGTGTTCGGCCGCGTCATCAAGAAGCACACGATCAACCTCACCTATCCCGTCATCGACCGCGGCGGGAAAGTCCTGGCCGTCGTGTTCGCGGCGATGGACCTGGAGGGGCTCGACACCTTCATCAACGACATCAACCTGCCGCCCGGCTCCGTGCTGGCGACGGCGGATGCGCGCGGCACCGTCATCTCGCGCCGCCCCGATCCGGAACGCTTCTTCGGCACCAGGCTGTCGGCGGCGATGCAGGAAGCGATGAACACGGCCGGCCAGCGCGCCGTGACGGTGCGCGGCGAGGACGGCGTCGAACGCCTGCACACGTTCGCGCGCGTGGGCGCGCCCGCGCTGACCGACTACACGGTCACGATCGGCATCCCCACCGAAACCATCCTGTCGGCCGCGCGCCACGACCAGATCATGTCCCTGCTGGGCCTCGCGGCGACGACCCTGCTGGCCATGCTGGCCGCGTGGCTCGTCGGCGACGTGTTGATCGTCCAGCGCGTGCGCAAGCTGATGGGCACCGCCGAGCGCATCGCCGCCGGCGACCTGGAAGCCCGCTCCGGCATCGCCTACGGCCACGAAGAGATCGGCAACCTGGCCCAGGCGCTGGACCGCATGGCGGCCGCGCTGCAGAAAAAAGAGACGGCGCGCTCGCTGGCCGAGCGCGAGCTGCGCGCCGCCGACCAGCGCAAGGACGAATTCCTCGCGATGCTCGCGCACGAGCTGCGCAACCCGCTGGCCCCGATCAGCACGGGCGCGCACCTGCTCAAGCTGCTGCACTCCGATAACGCCCAGATCACCCAGACCTGTTCCATCATCGTGCGCCAGGTCGACCACATGACGAGCCTCGTCGACGACCTGCTCGACGTGTCGCGCGTGACGCGCGGCCTCGTGTCGCTGTCGACGCAGGTGCTGGACTTCAAGCGCGTCGTCGACGACGCGGCCGAGCAGATCCGCCCGCTGATCGCGGCGCGGCGCCACCGCGTCGTGATCGAGCTGCCGCCCGCGCCGGCCTACGTCAAGGGCGACCACAAGCGCCTCGTGCAGGTGTGCGCGAACCTGCTCAACAACGCGACCAAGTACACGCCGGAAGGCGGCACCCTCCACCTGCGCGTGGACGCGGACGGCAACGACTACGTGCTGACGGTGGCCGACGACGGCATCGGCATGGAACCCGCCCTCGTCGAGCGCGTGTTCGACCTGTTCACCCAGGCCGAGCGCACGCCGGACCGCTCGCAGGGCGGCCTCGGTCTCGGCCTGGCGCTCGTGAAGAGCCTCGTCGAGCTGCACGGCGGCGAAGTCAGGGCCCACAGCCCGGGCCTCGGCAAGGGCTCGACGTTCACCGTGCGCCTGCCCCGCTACTCGCAGGACGTCGTGCTGGCGCCGGCGCCCGTCGTCGGCGAGGAGCACCACGACGGCGGCGTCCCGCTGCGCATCCTGCTCGTCGACGACAACGTCGACGCCGTCCACACGCTGCAGCTGTTCCTGCGCTCGGGCGGGCACCGGGTCGAAGTAGCGTATTCCGCCACGGACGCGCTGGAACTGGCGAAATCGTTCGTGCCGGAAGTCTGCCTGCTCGACATCGGCCTGCCCGACTTCGACGGCAACGAACTGGCGCGGCGCCTGCGCATGCTGCCGCAGGCGGCCGGCGCCACGCTGATCGCGATGACGGGCTATGGCCGCCAGCAGGACCGCGAGGCGTCGATGGCGGCCGGGTTCGACCATTACCTCGTCAAGCCGGTGAACACCACGCAGCTGGCGGACATCCTGGCCGCCGCGGCGGAAGCCAACATCCGGCGCTGACGCCTACCGTACCGCGCCCGTCCGGCCCATCCTTTATCATCGTCTCCGACAAGGAGAGACAAGGAATGGAGACCGTCGAAGTCATCCTGGCGATGCTGCTCGCCGTGATCGCCAGCGGCTACGTGGCACGGGTGCTGCCCATCGCCCTGCCCCTGCCGCTGATCCAGATCGCGGCGGGCGCCGTCATCTCGGGCGTCTTCCGCCACGGCATCGCACTGGACCCGGACATCTTTTTCCTGCTGTTCCTGCCCCCGCTGCTGTTCGTGGACGGCTGGCGCATCCCCAAGATCGGCCTGTTCCGCGACAAGGCGACGATCCTGGAGCTCGCGCTGGGCCTCGTCCTGTTCACCGTCGTCGGCGCGGGCTGGCTGCTGCACTGGATGATTCCCGCGATGCCGCTGGCGGTCGCCTTCGCGCTGGCGGCCATCGTGGCGCCGACGGACCCGGTCGCCGTGTCGTCGATCACGGCGCGCGTGCCGATGCCCTCGCGCCTCATGCACATCGTCGAAGGCGAGAGCCTGCTCAACGATGCGAGTGGCCTCGTGTGCTTCCGCTTCGCCGTCGCCGCGGCCGTGACCGGGCATTTCTCGCTGGCGCAGGCGAGCCTGACGTTTTTATGGGTCGCGCTGGCGGGCATCGCGGCCGGCGTCGCGATCACGTTCGCCATCACCCGCGCGCACGGCATACTGCAGCGGCGTTTCGGCGAAGAGGATGGCGTGCCGGTGCTGATCAACCTCCTGACCCCGTTCGGCGCCTACCTCGTGGCCGAGCGCCTGGACGCGTCGGGCATCCTGGCGGCGGTGGCGGCCGGCATCACGATGAGCTACCTGGAATTGTCGGGCGGCGCGACGCCGGGCACGCGCATTCGCCGCAACGTCATCTGGGACGCGCTGCAATTCACCCTGAACGGCACGATGTTCGTGCTGCTGGGCGAACAGCTGCCGGATATCGTCCGCCGGGCCCTGCACCCGGACGGCGGCACGCCGTTCGATCCATGGTGGCTCGCCAGCCGCGCCCTCGCGTTCAGCCTGGCCCTCGTGCTGCTGCGTTTCGTGTGGGTGTGGATCTCGCTGCAGCTGACGATCCTGAACCGCAAGCGCCTCGGGCGCCAGGTCTTCAAGCCCAGGCTGCGCGTGATGCTGGCCACGTCGGTGGCGGGCGTGCGCGGCGCGCTGACGATGGCCGGCGTGATGACCCTGCCGCTCGCGCTGCCGAACGGCGCGCCGTTCCCCGCGCGCCACCTCGCGATCTTCCTGGCCAGCAGCGTGATCGTCGTGTCGCTGCTGCTCGCCAGCGCCGCGCTGCCCGCCCTGCTGCGCGGCCTGGAAATGCCGCCCGAGCCGGACGCGAAGTGCAACGAGGATGATGCGCGCCACGCGGCGACGCTGGCCGCCATCGCCGCGCTGGAACGGGCGCGGAAGGCGGACGGCCAGGACGACGACAGGGCCGTGGCCCACGTGCTGCGGCTGTACCGGCACCGCCTGGATGCGACCGACGCGGCGGGCGGCAACGGCGACGCGCAGGCGCTCAAGGACAAGGAGCGCGGCTACCGGCTGCTCGCGCTGAACGCGGAGCGGGACACGGTGCTGCGTCTCGCGCGGCGCATGGACATCTCGGACGAGACGGCGCGCCGGCTGCTGCGCCAGATCGACCTGCTGGAAGCCAGGTATCAACTCGACTGAGCAGCAGGACTAGCCGCCGCGGCTGCTCTTCAGCCAGTCGCGGCCCCGTTCGTCGAGCGCTTTGGCTATGACGTCCGGCGGCAGGCTGTACACGGTGGCCCACGTCGCGCGGCCGTCCGGCGCGTTCGATGGAAAACTCGTCGTCTCGATGGGCCAGTGGTACTTGCGCTTGAGCGCACGGACGATGGCGGCCAGGGTCACGCGGCCGCGCAGCGGTTCGGCGCCCGCCTGGTCGGCGTTGGACAGGAGGACGGCGAGGACCATGCCGCGCGCGGTGCGCGGGCCGGGGAAGATGGGGGATTTGCTGGGCATGGCGCCATTCTAACGGGCCTGCACTACGTTAGTTCGCGAACGGTGCGCGATGGCGGCCGGCGTAGACTGGCACGGGCAACCCCTCCATGCGAACGACGAGTCCCCGATGAAGAGCGAAGACCACGCCTTGCACGACCCGGTGCCGAACACCGATCCGCCCGCCGCCGCGAAGGCAGCGGGCCTGCGCTACGTCCACGACGACCGCCCCGGCATCTTGCGCGAACCGGTCAAGGACGGCTTTCGCTACCTCGACGCGAAGGGCGAGCCGGTCGAGGACGAGGCCACCCTCAAGCGCATCAAGTCGCTGGCGATCCCGCCCGCGTGGACGGACGTGTGGATCTGCCCCCAGGCCAACGGCCACCTGCAGGCGACGGGCCGCGACGCGCGCGGGCGCAAGCAGTACCGCTACCACCCGAAATGGCGCGAGGTGCGCGACGAAGTCAAGTACGAACGCATGATCAAGTTCGGCAAGGCGCTGCCGCTGATCCGCAAGGAAGTCGACCGCGCATTGAGCCTCCCCGGCCTGCCGCGCGAAAAAGTCCTCGCGACGATCGTCTACCTGCTGGAAGCGACGATGATGCGCATCGGTAACGACGAATACGCCCGCGAGAACAAGTCGTATGGCCTGACGACCCTGCGCAACCGCCACGTGAAGATCGACGGCAGCGAGGTCGAGTTCCGCTTCCGCGGCAAGAGCGGCGTGGTCCACGACGTCAAGGTGCACGACCGGCGCCTCGCCCGCATCATCCAGCGCACGCGCGACCTGCCCGGCCAGGACCTGTTCCAGTACCTCGACGAGGACGGCGAAACACACACGGTGGGATCGAGCGACGTGAACGACTACCTGCGCACGATCACGGGCGAGGATTACACGGCGAAGGATTTCCGCACGTGGTCCGGGACCGTCCTTGCCGCGATGGCGCTGCAGGAATTCGAGGCCGTCGATTCCGACACGCAGGCGAAGAAGAACGTCGTGCGCGCCATCGAATCCGTCGCGGAACGGCTGGGCAATACCCCGTCCGTCTGCCGCAAGTGCTATGTGCACCCTGCCGTGCTGGACGCCTACCTGGACGGCACGATGCTGGAAGGCCTGCGCGCGCGCGCCGAGGAAAGCCTCGTCGAAGACCTGAAGGATTTGCAGCCCGAAGAGGCGGCCGTGCTTGCGATGCTGGAACGGCGCCTCGCGCAGGAAACTGCCGCCAACGACCTGGCCGTGAAGCGGCGCGCCGCCTGAACCCATCCAACGAAAGGAACTCCATGAGCAGCATCGAACTCGTCGCGGACTTCGGCCACCAGGTGACGGGCGTCACCGTCGCCGAAGACGGCCGCATCTTCGTCAACTTTCCCCGCTGGACCGAGGACAACGAGGTGTCCGTCGCCGAATGGAAGGACGGCCGGCTGCGGCCGTATCCGGACGAAGGCTGGAACGGCTGGCGCAACGCCAGGAAGGACGAGGTCACGCCGCACGACCACTGGGTGTGCGTGCAGAGCGTCGTCGCCGACCAGCGCGGCAGCCTGTGGGTGCTGGACCCGGCCGCGCCGGCGCAGGCGCACCTCGTGGCCGGCGGCGCGAAGCTCGTGCGCATCGACCTCGCGACCGACAGGGTGACGCAGACGATCGCGTTCGACGAGGACGCGGCGCCGCAAGGCTCGTATCTCAACGACGTGCGCTTCTCGAACGACGGCAGGTACGCCTACATCACCGATTCCGGCGTGCAGGGCGCGCTGCTCGTCGTCGACATCGCATCCGGCAAGGCGGCGCGCGTGCTGGACGGCCACCCGTCCACGCAGATGAAGAAGGGCCTCGATGTCACGGCCGACGGCAAGGTCCTGCGCCGCCCCGACGGCCGCGGCGTGGAATTCTCGGCCGACGGCATCGAGCTGTCCGGCGACGGCAAGTATTTGTACTGGCAGGCGATCAAGGGGGACGAGCTGTATCGCATCCCCACGGCCGCCCTCCAGGGCGACGACATCGGCGGGCAGGTCGAACCTTACGGGACGAACGGCGTCAACGACGGCCTGCTGATCGCGCGCGGCACGGACCTCATGTACCTGACGTCCGTGCAGGACGATGCGATCAAGGTGCGCGACCTGTCCGAGGGCCCGTCCGCACCGGTGCGCATCGTCGTGCAGGACGAGCGGCTGCGCTGGCCCGACACCTTCAGCCAGGGACCGGACGGCACGATCTACGTGACCACGTCGCACATCCAGGACTCGGCGTTCTTCAAGCCGGAGGCGCCGGCGGCGTTGCCGACGCAGTTGTGGAAGGTCGTGGATTAACCAGCCAGTCCGAACGCCCCGGGGCGCAACCATCCGCGCACGATCCGGAAGCGCCACGTGCGCTCCACCGGCGGCACGCGCTCCGGCCCGGCCGCCTCCCAGTCGACGTCCACGACGCCCTGCAGCTGCAGCACGTCGCCGGTCGCGAAGTCGGCCACCACGATCGCGGCGCGCGGCTCCGCCAGAAAATTCCCGAGCGTGTTGAAGTACCGGTTGCCCGCGTAATCCGGCACGACGAGCACGTCCCCCTCGATCCGCGCGAAGCCGGCCGGGCCGCCCCGGTGCGAGACGTCCAGGCCCGCCGCACCGTCGTGCGCGTCCGCGCCGCTGGCGCTGGCGACGAACAGCGTGGGCGTCTCCGCCAGCATGGTCCGCGCCCGCGCCGGCAGGTCGGCATCGAACGTGCTCACCGGGCCCGGCGTGCGCTGGACCGACTGGAGCGAGCGCACGTGGATGTAGCGCGGGCAGTTGCCGAAGGATTGCACGACGTCGACGGCGAAGCCGGTCTCTCCGAGTGCGGAGACGACGCCGTTCAGGCGGTTGCGCCGGCGCGTACCGAGGTCGATGCCGAGCATCCCGACCGGTGCGCCGGCCGCGAGCCGCGCCCGCACCGGATCGTCGGGCGACGGCAGCGCGGCCACGTCGAGGCGCACCGGATCGGGCGAGCTGGCGAAGCCGGGAGAACCCTCCACGAGGGTCGCCAGCGGCCAGCCCTCCGCATCCGCGACGGCCACGGCCACGAACGGCAGCAGCGGGAAGAAGGTGCGGTGCTGGTCCGGCATGCGGTTGCGGATCGGCGCGTTGAACGGGTCGACGCCGGCCAGCGCCTGTGCAATCAACTCGCCTTTGTGGAACGGCATCGGAATGCGGTCGCCATCCATGATCGT
This sequence comes from Massilia kyonggiensis, assembly GCA_966212285.1. Taxonomy (GTDB): domain Bacteria; phylum Pseudomonadota; class Gammaproteobacteria; order Burkholderiales; family Burkholderiaceae_D; genus Telluria; species Telluria kyonggiensis_A. The sequence continues at coordinate 235,208 of CBIHQW010000009.1, read as the reverse complement.
CTCCTCACTCGGCCGGCATCGGCACGAAACCCGGCAGCGCCTGCACGCGGCCGATCCAGGCGCGCACCTGCGGGTACGGATCGAGCGCGATGCCGCCTTCCGGCGCGTGCGCGATATAGCTGTAGCAGGCGACGTCCGCGATGGTCGGCGCGGCGCCCACGAGCCAGTCGCGCGCGGCCAGCTCGCCTTCCATCAGCCCCAGCACGCGGGCGGCCAGCGCCTGCGACAGGGGGGCCGGCACGCCCGTGTCGTAGAACCGGGCCGACACGCGCGCCGCGGCCGGGCCGAACATGATCTCGCCCGCCGCCTGCGACAGCCAGCGTTGCACGCGGGCCGCGCCGGCAGGGTCTTCCGGCAGCCAGGCGCCGCCCGGCGCGTAGCGCTTCGCGAGGTAGACGAGGATGGCGTTGCTGTCGGCCAGCACCACGTCGCCATCCTGCAGCACGGGGATCTGGCCGAGCGGGTTCATGGCGCGGAACGCGGGCGAGTTGCGCACGTCGGCCGGGCTGTCGGCGAATTCATAGGTCAGGTCGAGCAGGTGCAGGAACAGCCGGGCGCGGTGCGTGTGGCCGGACAGGCGGGTGCCGTGGAGGATGCGGGTCATGGTCGTCTCTCAGTTCGTTGTCGGTCCCTGCATCGTAGTGCCGAATCATTCACACCGGAATCCGGCATAATGACAATTCAGCATTCCGATTTTCGCAATAATCATGGACCGACTCGACGAACTGCACGTGTTCATCGCCATCCTCGACGCGGGCAGCATGGCGTCCGCCGCGCGCAAGCTGGGCCGCTCGCCCGCGGCCGTCACGCGCATCCTGGGCACATTGGAAAGCCGCGCCGGCGCGCGCCTGTTCGAACGCAGCACGCGCCGCCTGACGCCGACGGAAACCGGCTTGCGCCTCGCGGAACAGGCACGGCGCCTGCTGGCCGACTACGATGCCGCGCTGCAGCCGCCGGGCGCCGGCACGCCGCGCGGCCTGCTCCGGCTGACGGCGCCGACCGTGTTCGGCCGCCGCCACGTGGCGCCCGTCGTCACGCGCTTCCTCGCGCTGCATCCGGACATCCAGGTCGACCTGACGCTGTCCGACCGCAACGTCGACCTGATCGAGGAAAGTCTCGACGCCGCCCTGCGCATCGGCGCGTTATCGAACCTGAGCCTCGTCGCGCGCCGGCTGGGCGAAGTGCGCCGCGTCACGGTCGCGAGCCCCGCCTATCTCGACCGGCGCGGCACGCCGCTGGTCCCGGCCGACCTCGCGGGCCACGAGCTGATCATGTCGACGGCCGTGCGCACGCTGGCCGAATGGCGCTTCCGCGCGGAGGGCCGCGAGCACGTCGTGCGCTACAGCCCGCGCCTGCGCATGAACGACACGGAAGCCATGCTGGCGGCCGCGCGCGACGGCTTCGGCATCGCGCGGGCGCTGTCGTACCAGGTCGAGCCGGACCTGCGGACCGGCGCACTACGCCGCCTGCTCGTGGACTACGAACCGGAGCCGGCGCCCGTACACCTCGTGATGCCCAGCAGCCGCCACATGGCGCCGCGGCTGCGCGCGTTCGTCGACTTCGCGGTGCGGGAGTTCGCGGCGCTGGATGTGATCCGCTGACGCCGCCTCAGAACATCAACCGCCCTTCGATCGAATCGTCGAGCGTCTTGCCGACGAGCGCCCCGACCGCGACCTTGGCGCCCGCGACGAGGTTGCCGTGCTTGTTGTCCCAGTAGTAGCCCGACTGCGGCGTGAACTTGATGACGCTGATGCGCGGGTCGTCCTCGCCTTCCGTGAACCACGTCTTCAGCATCGGATTCCACAGGTCGTGGATGCGCGCGCGGTCTTGCAGGATCTCGGCGCGGCCTTCCAGTTCCAGGAAGCCCGCGTGCGCGTCGCGCTGGAAGTACAGCTTGACGGCCGCGTTGGCCGCGAGCTCGTGGTTCTTGTGGCTGTCGTTCGCGCTCAGGAACCACAGGTTGCCGGCGTCGTCGGCCTTGCGCACGCTCATCGGGCGCACGCCGTTCGTCGAACCCGTGCTGCTCGCCGTGCAGAAGAAGCAGGTGTCCGCATCGTGGGTCATGTCCTTCACGCGCCTGATCGCTTCGATGCCGCTCAGGTCGCGGCGGTTCGTTTCGGGCTGGTTGCGGTTGATCGAGTCCATGGTTCGCTCCTTCGGCCGGGATGGCCGTGTCGTCGCGCATCATCCGGCCCGCCGGTGGCGCCGTCTGTGCGCGGGCGCACAACCGCATATACTGGACGGCTCGACATCGACTAGGGGATATCCATGACACAGAAGATCATCGGTATGCTGGGCGGGATGAGCTGGAAAAGCTCGGCCGAATACTATCGTCTCATCAACGAGGGCGTGCGCGACCGGCTCGGCGGCCTGCATTCGGCGCGCTGCCTCATGTGGTCGTTCGACTTCGACGACATCGCCGTCCTGCAGCGCGCAGACCGCTGGGAAGAGGCGGCGCAGCTGATGGTCGAGGCGGCGCAGCGGCTCGAGCGCGGCGGCGCCGACTTCCTCGTCATCTGCACGAACACGATGCACAAGGCGTATCCCCGGATCCGCGCCGCGGTCGACCTGCCGCTGCTGCACATCGCCGACCCCACGGCCGAGCGCATCAAGGCCGCGGGTTTCAAACGCGTGGGCCTGCTGGGCACCGCCTTCACGATGGAGCAGGATTTTTATAAAGGCCGGCTCGTCGACCAGCACGGCCTGGACGTGCTCGTACCCGATGCGGACGACCGCGCCACGGTCCACCGCATCATCTACGAGGAACTCGTGCAGGGGCGGATCGAAGCGGCGTCGCGCGAAGCCTACCGCGGCGTGATCCGCCGCCTCGTCGCCGCCGGCGCCGAGGCGATCATCCTCGGCTGCACGGAGATCATGCTGCTCGTCGGGCCCGAGGACAGCCCCGTGCCGCTGTACGACACGACGGGGCTGCATGCGGAGGCGGCGGTCGAACTGGCGCTGGGGTGACGCTCACCCGCTTGGCGCGATGTTGTGGTTGAAGCGGAACAGGTTGTCCGGGTCATAGCGCCGCTTCACCTGCACCAGCCGGTCCCAGTTCGTGCCGTACGCCTCGTGGATGCGCGATCCCTCGTCCTGGGTAAGAAAATTGATGTACACGCTGCCCGCCGCATACGGCGCCACGGCCGCGAAGAATTCGCGCGCCCAGGCCACGCAGCGTGTGTCGTCGGCGGCGTCAAGCCAGCGTCCGTGCACGTTCATCGCGTACATCACATTGCGGTGCGGGTACGCGGTGGCATCGACGGCCGGCTCGTTCGCCCGGCCGCCGATGAGGCCCAGGAAGATCTCGCACTGCGGCGTGGGCACGGCGGCGGCGTAGCGCAGCACGAGGTCGACCGCGTCGTCGGACAGGATCGTGAAATTGTGCGACTTCCAGTAATTGCGCGCGCCCGGCGCCAGCAGCGGGTCGAACGTCTTCTGCCACGCCGCGTAAGGCACGGCGCCCACGTGCTCGCCCAGCACGTCGCCGAACGACCGCACCGGTGCCAGTACGGGCTCCGCTTCGTCCAGCGGACGGGGCGAGAACACGGCCAGCGCGACGATGTCCTGGCCATGCACGGCCTCCGGCAGGAACGGCAGCGGCGGCGCCTTGCGTAGTACGGCCCAGATCGAGACGTCGTTCGGCAGCGTGTCCACGTAGTCGCGGTAGCGGCGCAGCACGGCCTGCCCCTGCGCGGCCGGGAACACGACCAGCCCGGCCGTCACGTGCGGCCCCACCGCATGCAGCGCGAACTCGAAGCGCGTGACGACGCCGAAGTTCCCGCCGCCGCCGCGGATCGCCCAGAACAGGTCCGGCTCCTGGCGCGGCCCGATGTGGCGCCGGCGCGCATCCGCCGTCACGATCTCCGCGCCCACGAGGCTGTCCACCGTCAGCCCCAGCATGCGCGACAGCCAGCCGAAGCCGCCGCCCAGCGTCAGGCCCGCCGCGCCCGTCGTGGAATTGATGCCGAGGGGGACGGCGAGGCCGCAGGCCTGCGTTTCATGGTCGACGTCGGACAGCAGCGCACCGCCGTCGACGTAGGCGAGGCAGGCGTCCGGGTCGACGTGGACGCTCCGCATGCCCGACAGGTCGATCACGAGCCCGTCGTCGCAGATGGCGTTGCCGGCGATGTTGTGGCCGCCGCCGCGCACGGCCAGCGGCAGGCCGTGGTCGCGCGCGAACGCGACGGCCGTGCACACGTCGGCCGTGCCGGCGCAGCGCGCGATCAGGGCCGGGCGACGGTCGATCATCGCGTTCCAGATCTGCCGCGCGCCATCGTAGTCGGGGTCGCCCGGCTGCAGCAGCGGCCCCCGCAAGGCGGCCCGCAGGCCGTCGACTGTTTCCTCTTTCAACGCAGTCATCATGTCGCCTCCGCATTCGCCGTCCTTGCAGCATAGGCGACCGTCCGGACGTTGCAAGCAGGCGGGACTTTCGTCCTGGTCGTTTTGTACTGGATTCGTCGCGCATAAACAGGAGGTTTGCCTAGCGATTCCGTGACACTCGACTGATGTCTGGATCTTTCCGGGCCGATAGACTTTTCTCCAAGCATTGACACTGAACAAACAAACAACTGATCTGAGTCAAGCAGGGAGTAAGAAAATGAACAATGAGCTCAACGCCTTTGTTGCACTTGCCATCATGCTCGTCACGGACCCGCGCACCGTCGTGCTGTTCGTCCTGCTCGTGGCCGCCGCCGTCGACGACGTGCGGCACCAGCGGATCCCGAACCGGCTGACGCTGGGCGGCCTCGCGTTCGGCCTCGCGTACAGCACCATCGAGCCGTTCTGGGGCGGACACGGCTTCCTGTGGGCGCTGGCCGGCGCCGGCGTCGGCTTTGCCGTGCTCTTCCCGCTGTGGCTGCTGCGCCTGACGGGCGCCGGCGACGTCAAGCTGATGGCGATGGCCGGTTCCCTGCTGGGCCTGCACGCGATCCCGCTGGCCCTGGCCGGCGCGTTCGCCGCCGGCGGCGTGTGCGCCATCCTCTACGCCCTGCGCCACGGCAACCTGCGCACCATGCTGGGCAACGTCGTGCGGATACTGCACCTGGGCGGCATCGCCGTCGCGGCCGGCGTCCCCGTCCGCACCGCAACCACGGGCTGGGGGTCGGTGGGCAGGCTGCCGTACGCCGTTCCCATCGCGCTGGGCACCATCACGACCACCGTCGCCGCGCACTTCGGTTTCCTCTGATCCTTTCCTCGGGTGACATCATGAAGAACGTCAAGGCATTTGCCATGCTATTGCTCGCGGCCGTCCTCGGCCTGGCCGCGGCCGTCTACGCCAACAACTGGGTCGGACAGCGCAGCAGCGTCGCGGCCAACAAGGTCGTCGTGGCCACCGTCGACATCCCCGCCGGCAGCCGGCTCGAACCCGAGATGCTGACGACGATCGACTGGCCCGCCACGGCCCTGCCGACCGGCGCGGTCTCCGATCCCGCCGCGCTGAAGGCCCGCGTCGTCAAGCTGGACGTGGTGCGCGGCGAAGCCATCATCGACGGCAAGCTGGCCCCGGTCGGCACGATGGGCGGCCTGTCCGCCGTCATCGCCGAGGGCAAGCGGGCGATGACCGTGCGCGTCAACGACGTCGTCGGCGTGGCCGGCTTCGCCCTGCCCGGCAATTACGTCGACATCCTCGTCCACGCCCAGCGCGAGGAAGGCAAGGGCGAGACGAAGCCGATCAGCAAGACCGTGCTGGAGCACGTGCTGGTGCTGGCGGTGGCCCAGGAGGCGAGCCGCGACGACACGAAACCGAAGGTCGTCAACGCCGTCACGCTCGAGCTGTCGCTGGCGGACTCGGAAAAGCTCGACCTGGCACGCAGCATCGGCACCCTGTCGCTCGCCCTGCGCAACCAGTCGGACGAGGCGACCGTCAGCACCGCCGGCATCACCCGCACCGAGCTGCTGGGCGAGCCCAAGGTCTTCAAGGCGGCGGTGCGCACGGCGCCGGCCCGGAAGCGGGCGGCCGCGCCCGGCCACTGCGTCGAAGTCATCGAGATGCCGGACGGTTCGAGCAGGCTGAGCTGCTTCAACTAGACCGCCCCCATGCCAACAGGAGTCTATCGTGCGCCATACCGTCCTCACCACGTTCGCCGCCGCCGCGCTGTGCTGCGCCCATGCCGCCGCCGCGCCGGGCGCCCGGCCCGCCGCCCCCGCCGCGCTGCGCCAGTGCACCGCCACGCAGGTCGAACAGCCGTCGTACGTCACGCTCGGCAAGTCGACCGTCGTGCTGCTGCCCTACGCCGTCATCCGCATGGCCGTCGGCGGCGCCCAGCCCGGCCAGCGCGCCGCCGTGGCGCTGCCGGCCGCGCCCACGGTGCCCGGCATGCCGCAGGCCGCCATGCCCGCCCCGGCGCCGGAACAGGATGGCGTATCGGAAGTGCGCATCACGCTGCTCGCCCCCACGGAGCTGTTCGTCCTCGGCCGCAAGACGGGCGCCATGAACGTGATCCTGCAGGATGCCGAAGGCCGCTGCCACCTGAAGGACATCGTCGTGACCGTCGATCCGGAAGCGCTGCAGTCGCTGCTGGCCGACCTGGTGCCGGACGAACGCGGCATCCGCGTCAAGGCCGCCGAAAACAGCCTCGTGCTGACCGGCGAAGTCAGCGACGCCATGGTCCTCGACCAGGTGCTGTCGCTGGCCGCGTCCTACGGCGACGGCAAGAAGGTCGTGAACCTGCTGCGCGTCGCGGGTGCCCAGCAAGTCATGCTCGAGGTGAAGATCGCGGAAGTCAGCAAGACGCTGCTCGACAGACTGGGGTCCAGCGCCGGCCTCGCCCGCAGCCGCAACGGCGGCACGGACACGTTCTCGCTGCTGTCGAACTTCCTCAGCGAAGGCGGCGGCTTCGCCCAGGCGATGCGCCTCGGCCGTACGACGCTGCAGGTCGACGGCCAGAAGGACGACGGCCTCGTGCGCGTGCTCGCGGAACCGAACATCATGGCCGTCAGCGGCCAGCAGGCCAGCTTCCTGTCGGGCGGCAAGATCTTCATCCCCGTCGCGCGCGATCCAGCCGCCGGCGGCTTCACGACGATCACGCTGGAAGAAAAGGAATTCGGCATCGGCATCAAGTTCACGCCGACGGTGCTGGGCGGCTCGCGCGTCAACCTCAAGATGGTGTCCGAAGTGTCCGACCTCGCGCAGGCGGGCAACCCGTTCGTGTCGGTCAACGGCGTCACCTCGGTGCTGCCCTCGTTCACCGTGCGGCGCGCCGACACGACGGTGCAGCTGAACGACGGCCAGAGCTACGTGATCGCGGGGCTCATCAAGAACAACACGACGGAGACGGTCAAGCGCTTCCCCGGCCTGGGCGAGATTCCCGTGCTCGGCGCGCTGTTCCGCAGCAGCGAATTCCAGAAAGACCAGACGGAGCTGATGTTCGTCGTCACGCCCCGCCTCGTCAAGCCGCTGGCCGGCGCGCCGCGCCTGCCCACCGACAACCACGTGCCGCCGGCACGGACCGACGTGTACCTCGACGGCAGCCTCGAAAGGAGCGACAAATGAAGACGATCACCGTATGCGCGCTGGCGCTGCTGGCCGCCGGTTGCGCTCAGACCCCGACCCCGCGCTACGACATGCAGCTGGGCGCGGCCGTGCGCGAGGCCAGGCTGGCGATGACGATCGATCCCGCCGCGGGCAGCCGCCCCGACGATGTCAAGGGCATCGACGGGCGCGCCGCGAAGGAAGCGGTCAGGCGCTACCAGGATTCGTTCAGGGAACCGCCGCCCGTCGTGAACGTGATCAACATCGGCGGCGCGATCGGCGGAGGCAACGGCGGCTCCGGCGGCCGGTGAGCCGGCCCAACATGTTCCACTGACCATCAGCCTGAAAGGACACACCCTGGTCGAATGCGGAGCGCGGTCGGCTCCGATATGAAGTAGCAGCAGAGGCAGCACGGGGCCGGCATCGGTCGACCCATGATTTTCCACTAACCAGTCATTGAAAGGACTTCAAAATGGACATCCTGAACACCATGAAAACCCTGGCCGCCGGCTTTGCACGCGAAGAAGAAGGTTCGCAAGTCGTCGAATACGGACTCATCATCGCCCTGGTGTCGATCGCGCTGGCCATCGGCCTCGCCAAGATCGCCGGCGCCTCCCCGTTCTCGGCACTGGCAACGCGGATTGCCACCTGCCTGAGCGGCAGCGGCACCTGCACCTGAACCGGGCCGCCGCGGGCGGCTCCGCTGTCAGGAGCCGTCCACGGCATCGTTTGTCACGAGCACGAAAGGACGATCATGCGGTTCCTGATCAAACAGAGGAGAAACGAAGCGGGCGCGGTCATCGTCACCGTCGCGCTCCTGCTGTTCCTGCTGCTCGGCTTCATGGGACTGGCGCTCGATCTCGGCCACCTCTTCATCGTCCGGACCGAACTGCAAACGTCGATGGACGCGTGCGCCCTCGCCGCCGCGCAGGAATTGAACGGCCAGCCCGATGCGCTGGCACGGGCCACCAATGCCGGCATCGCGGCCGGCAACGCGAACCGGGTCGACCTGCAGTCGGCCACGTGGAACGGCAAGGGCCAGGTGACGGCCGCCGACATCACGTTCCGCGACCAGAACCACAACGTGGGCGCCACCAGCGCGACGGCGCGCTACGTGCGTTGCAACCACACCCAGCACGACACGACGACGAATCTCGTCCACATGGCCGGCCTGCTGGCCGGCTCCCCGGCGTTCGCCGCGACGATGGACGTCGCCGCCCTGGCGGAAGCGACGACCACGCCGGCGCAGTCGACCTGCCCCCTGCCCGTCGCACTGAAACCGAAGGCGGGCGGGGTCAGGCCGAATTACGGATTCGTCAAGGGCGAATGGGTCACGCTGTTGAGCAAGTCGACCGCCTCGGCCGGGCAGATCGGCTGGGCGAACCTGGACGGCAGTACCAGCGCCTCGGAAACCGAAGCGGAGTTGAAAGGTTTTTGTGGCACCAGGGTGGGCAGCAAGCTGGGCACGCCCGGTGTGCAGGGAACGATCGCGGATACCTGGAACACACGCTTCGGCATCTACAAGAACAACAGCGGACCGGACGTCGCGAGCCCCGATTTTACCGGCTACGTGTATACCAGGGCCGGCACCTGGCAGGCTGGCAGCAACGCCTACAACGATTTCGTCAATCAGCGCCAGAATTTCACCAACTGCGCCGCATCGGTTAGTGCCTGTGAGAACCTGACCGGACTCAAACTCAATCAGTTCAAGACGGTCGCCACGGGCGGGCCGAACGGCGACCTCAAAAAGTACGGCAGCAACCGGCGCCTCGTCGTGGTGCCGGTCGTCGACGGCGGCAGCAACGTGATCGATTTCGCCTGCATGCTCATGCTGCAGCCGATTCCCTCGCCGTTCGACGACGTGCAGCTGGAATTCCTGGGCAACGCATCGGATGCGGCCAGCCCCTGCACCGCCAACGGTCTCCCGGGCGGGCTCGCGGGGCCGCTCGTTCCCGTCCTCGTACGTTAAGGAGTTCGCCATGAAGAACCAGAAAGGCCTTGCGCTCGTCGAGTTTGCCCTGGTCCTGCCGATGCTCGTCATGCTGCTGTTCCTGGCGACGGAATTCGGCCGCGCCTACTACCAGTACGACACGATCACGAAAGCCGTACGGCAGTCGGCGCGCTACCTGTCGGTGCGCGCCCAGGGCACGGGCATCGCCGGCGCCAGGAACATCATCGTCTACGGCAACCCGGACGGCACCGGCGCGCCGCTCATCGCCGGGCTGGCCCTGTCCAACGTGCCCGATCCCGTCTGGAGCACGACCGGCAGCTACCCCGTGATGAACACGGTCACCGTCAGCGTCACCGGATTCACGTTCGTGCCGCTGGCCGGAAACGTCTTCGGCATGAGTCTCAACAACATCGTCTTCGGGACGATCCAGGCCACGATGCGGAGCCCGTCATGAACACCCGGCAAAGAGGTTCGACCAGCGTCGAATTCGCCCTCGTCTTCGTCCTGCTCCTCGGCTTCCTGCTGGGCATCCTCGACTTTGCGCGCCTGCTCTACACGTGGAACGCCGCCAGCGAGACCGCCCGCGCCGGCGCACGGTACGCCGTCGTGTGCGCGGATCCGACCGACAAGGCGCGGATCCTCGCGACGATGCAGGGCCTGATGCCGCAGATCTCCGACATCGACGTCGCCTGGCAGCCGGCAAACTGCGATGCGGCCAGCTGCGAATCCGTCACCGTCGCGATCACGGGCCTGCAATTCCGCTGGATCGCTCCCATCCCGAGCCTGCTGGCCCATCCCCTCGTCATGCTCCCCGGTTTCTCGACGTATCTGCCGCGCGAGATGATGACCTACAACCCCCTGCTCTGCTAGCCCATCGAGAGGACACCATGAAAATCGTAATCGTTTCCGAGGACAAGGCCTTCCTCAAGCTGGCGGCCTCGATCCTGGCCGTGACGGGCCACGACGTCATGAGCACGGCCGGCAACGCGGCCGAACTGCGCACGCTCGCCAAGGCGCTGGCGCCGGACGTGCTGCTGCTGGACGGCCGCGACGAAGAGGCGCTGGACTTCGCCCAGATCGAGCGCACGACCCTGCAATGCCCCGGCGTGGCGGTGCTGCTGCTGGCCACCGCGCGCGCGCCCGGCATCCTGATCGACGCCATGCGGGCCGGCGTGCGCGAGGTGCTGCCGTCCGTGCATCCCGGCGAGCTGCTGGCGGCCGTCGAACGCGCGGCCGTGAAGCTGACGGCCGCGCGCACGGCCAGCCACGGCAAGATCCACGCCTTCATCGGCACGAGCGGCGGCAGCGGCACGACGTTCCTCGCGACGAACTTCGGCTACCAGCTGGCGCAGGCGCACAAGGTGCTGCTGATCGACCTGAACCTGCAGTTCGGCGACGCGCTCAGCTTCCTGCAGGACACCCGCGCGGCGAGCACGATCACGGACCTGGCGCGCGACATCAACCGCCTCGACGCGCCCCTGCTGCAGGCCAGCACCATCAAGGTGACGCCCACCTACAGCATCCTCGCGGCGCCGGAGGAGCCGGGGCAGGCCGCGGACATCCGCCCGGAGCACATCGACGCCATCCTCAAGCTGGCCGTCACGCAGTACGACTTCGTGCTGCTCGACCTGCCGCGCGTCGTCGACGCCATGCTGATGACGGCGCTGGACCAGGCCGCGTCGATCTTCCTCGTGCTGCAGGCCAGCGTGCCGCACCTGCGCAATGCCGACAGGCTGCTGTCCGTGTTCCGCTCGCTCGACTACCCGAAGGACAAGATCGAACTGCTGCTGAACCGCTACGACAAGCGCGACGACATCACGCTCGACAAGATCCGGCGCACCTTGGGCTCGCACGAGATCCACATGATCACGAACGGCTGGCGCCAGGTGCGCACGGCGATCAACCACGGCGTGCCGCTCGTGCAGGTGGAGCGCAAGCACGGCGTGATCCGCGGCCTGTCGGAACTGGGCGGCGCGATGGCGCCGGCCGCCGACGCGCCCGCTGCGGGATTGTTCGACCGCCTGTTCCGCCGCGCCTGACCCGACGACGGAGGATGCCATGTCCCTGCGCGATAAACTCAGCATGCCCGCCGCCGCCGATGCCGGCAGGACCGGTGCCCAGCAGGCCATCCTGCGCGACGCCTACAAGCAACTGAAGGAGCAGATGCACCTGAAGCTGCTCGACCGGTTCGACCTCACGGTGCTGGAAAGCCTGCCGGCCGACCGCCTGCGCCAGGAGATCGCCACCGCGATCGACGGCATGCTGCTGGACGAGGACACGCCCATCAGCGGCCTCGAACGGCGCATGCTCGTGCGCGACATCCAGAACGAGATGGTGGGCTTCGGCCCGCTCGAACTGCTGATGGCCGATCCGGCCGTCTCCGACATCCTCGTCAATGCGTGGGACAAGGTCTACGTCGAACGGCACGGCAAGCTCGAACTGTCCGACGTCACGTTCACGGACGACCGCCACCTGATGCGCATCATCGACAAGATCGTGTCGCTCGTCGGCCGCCGCATCGACGAATCGAGCCCCATGGTCGACGCGCGCCTGCCCGACGGCTCGCGCGTGAACGCGGTGATCCCGCCCGTCGCGCTGGACGGTCCGATGATGTCGATCCGCCGTTTCGCGCATATCCCGCTCAGGATGACGAACCTCGTGGACGAGATGCGCAGCCTCACGCCGGAGATGGCCGACATGCTCGAGGGCCTGAGCCGCGCGAAGGTCAACATGATGATCTCGGGCGGCACGGGCGCCGGCAAGACGACCCTGCTGAACATCCTGTCCGGCTACATTCCCGAAGCCGAGCGCCTCGTGACGATCGAGGACGCGGCCGAGCTGCAGCTGCAGCAGCCGCACGTCGTGCGCCTGGAAACGCGGCCGCCGAACATCGAAGGCAGGGGCGAGGTCACGGCGCGGGCCCTCGTCAAGAACGCCCTGCGGATGCGGCCGGACCGCATCATCATCGGCGAGGTGCGCGGCGCCGAGGCGGTCGACATGCTGCAGGCCATGAACACGGGCCACGAAGGCTCGCTGACGACGATCCACGCGAACTCGCCGCGCGACGCCCTGTCGCGGCTGGAGAACATGATCGGCATGGCCAACCTGAACCTGCCGCACAAGGCGGCGCGCCAGCAGATCGCGTCCGCCATCACGGTCGTCATCCAGGCGCTGCGCCTGACGGACGGCCGGCGCAAGGTCACGAGCATCCAGGAAATCACGGGCATGGAAGGCGACGTGGTCACGATGCAGGAAATCTTCGCCTACCACCAGACGGGCATCGACGGCGACGGCCGCATCATCGGCCATTTCCAGGCGACGGGCGTGCGTCCCCGCTTCGCGGAGCGGCTGCGCGCGTTCGGCGTGCACCTGCCCGACCACATGTTCGATCCGTCCCGCCGCCTTGCCTGAGGAGCGCGCCATGTCAGAGAACCCGTCCGGCCATGCCTTGCTCGTGGTCCTGCTGCTGGTGTTCGTGTCCGTCATCCTGCTCATCGAGGGCACGTGGCTGCTGTACCGCGCGCGCCGCGGCCCGGAGGCGATGCGGCTGCAGCGGCGCCTCGACCAGCTCGTGCACACGCCCGCCGGCCCGGCCCGCCGCCAGCTGCTGAAGCGGGGCCGCCTGTCGGAGCTGTCGTTCGTGGCGCGCATCCTGAGCGGCGTCGTCGTATCGTCGACCCTGCACAACCTGCTCGGCCAGGCCGGCCTGGATTGGACCGTCGCGCGCCTGCTGCTGCTCAGCGCCGCGGCCGGCGCCGCCGGGCTGGCGCTGGGCACGATGGGCGCGCAGCCGCTGTACTTCTGCCTCGTCCTCGCGGGCCTGCTGGCCGCCCTGCCCTGGGGCTACGTGGCGGCGACACGCCGGCGCCGCCTGCGCCGGCTCGGGCAGCAGCTGCCGGAAGCGCTGGACCTCATCGCGCGCGCCGTGCGCGCCGGCCACTCGCTGCCGCTGGGCATCCAGATGCTGGCCGATGAAATGCCGGCGCCGATTGCCGCCGAGTTCCGGCTCGTGCACGAGCAGGTCAGCTTCGGCGTCTCGCTGCAGCAGGCACTGGCGAACCTGTGCGAGCGTGTGCCGCTGACGGATTACCGGTATTTCGCCGTGGCCGTCCTGATCCAGCGCCAGTCGGGCGGCAACCTGGCGGAAGTGATCGGCAACCTGGGCAAGCTCATTCGCGAACGCCTGAAACTGCTCGCGCGCGTGCGCGTCCTGTCGGCGGAAGGGCGGATGTCCGCCTGGACGCTGGCCCTGCTGCCCTTCCTGCTGGGCGCCCTGCTGTACTGGGTCAATCCCGACTTCATGCGGCCGCTATGGGTCGACCCCATCGGCGTCGGCATCCTGCGTGCCCTGCTGTGCATGATGTTGCTCGGCATCGTCGTCCTGAGCCGCATCACCCGTATCCGTGTCTGAAGGAGATCGCCATGTTGCTGCCCATCGTCGTGTTCCTCGCCGTCAGCTTCGGCTGTGTCGGCCTGTACCTGTGGCTGGTCCCCGACCGCACCGACCAGCGCCTGCACGCGCTGGCGCCCGGCGCCCCGGCCGCGCCGGCCTGGCGCGAGCGGATCGCCGACGCCGTGACGCCGTTCGCCAGGTTGTCGACGCCCTCCGGCGACTGGGACACGTCGCCGGTCCGCATCAGGTTCATGAATGCCGGCATCCGCCATCCGAAGGCGCCGCACCTCTTTTTCGGCCTGAAGACGCTGCTGCCGGCGCTGGCCGGCGTGCCCGCGTACCTGGCCCTGCGCGTGTCGCACGAGGCGACGGGCATGACCCTGCTGCTGTGGGTCGTCGCCGCGGCAACGGCCGGCTGCTACCTGCCGAACATCGCGCTGGCGCTGGCGGCGCGGGCGCGCAGGCGCGACATCTTCGAAGGCTTCCCCGACGCCGCCGACCTGCTGCTCGTGTGCGTCGAGGCCGGGCTGGGCATCGACACGGCGCTGACGCGCGTGGCCGAGGAAATACAGGCCAGGAGCCCGGCCCTCGCCGAAGAGCTCCAGTTGACGAACCTCGAGATGCGCGCCGGCGGCACGCGCGAGACGTCCCTGCGCAACCTGGCGCTGCGCACGGGCGTCGAGGAATTGACGTCGTTTGCGACGATGCTGACCCAGGCCGACCGGTTCGGCGTCAGCATCGGCGATTCGCTGCGGGTGTTTTCCGACGATTTGCGCCACAAACGCCAGACCAGGGCGGAAGAAAAAGCCGCGAAAATCCCGACCAAGGTGCTATTCCCGCTGGTCCTGTTCATTTTCCCGTCGATTATCATGGTCGTGCTCGGACCGGCCATCATCCAGATTATCCGGACAATCGCCCCCCTGCTCCTCCATTAATCGGCAAAACGCGCTTCAGGCCATTTCGGCGGTATTTGTTACCAAATGGCTTTGCGCGTATACATATAAGTCCAGCCGATTACTCACACCGAGTTTCTGATAAATCGACGATAAGTGATTCCGCAATGTCGATTCGGAAATGAACAGGATTTTCGCCAGATCCCGATTCGTCCGGACCTTGTTCGCCACCACGGTCTGCAGGACGCGGCGCTCGCGGGGCGTCAGCGCATCGAGGCCGTCGTGGTGTGGATGCGGCCGCACCGCCTCGCCGCCGCGCAAGGCGTTGAGCGCGAGACAGGTCGCTTCGCGCCCGAACCACAGCTCGCCCTGGTGCGTCTTCTCGATGGCCTTGACGATCTCGTCGGCGCTGGAACTGCGGCTCAGCAGGCCGTGCGCTCCGCAGCGCAGCGTCGACGCCAGCGTGTCCGTCCCCAGCTCTTCCGCGAACAGCAGCGTGTGGCGCCCGCACGTCAGCGCCTCGGGGAGGTCGGCCTGGCAGGCCGTGACCGCGAGCTCGTACTTCATCAGCACGAGGTCGGGCGCCGCCGTGGGCAACTGGAACAACGCATCGGATTGCGTGCCGGCGACGGCCACCACTTCCATGCCCGGTCGATGGCTGTTGATCAATTTGGTCAACGCCCACAGGATCAACTGGTGCGTTTCCACCACCATGACGCGAATGGGCGTCTCCGATATCGACAGGCATTGTGGCGTCATATTTCATTCCTGAAATATATAGAAACCTGCACTCTCAAGAAGAGTACTGCCGCTCCTGCTGCAATGACAGCCCACATTCCGCGTGTCATTTATAGATGAGCTCAGTAAATATAATATCGCCAGTTTTTGCGATTCGAGCGCTTCCCGAGACCTTCTAGTGAAATATTTTGTGAGAATCTACGGTTGTTGCGGCTTCCAGACATTTAGTTTCCCACAAATAGTTAATTGCCGAATCACCCAATTTCACGAATGCATGCGCAAATGTCCGCCGCGTCGGTTTGGACTTATAATCGGCCTTTTCTCGAATCCGGATTCCATGCGCGCCCAACGCGGCCCCTCGCTGTCCCTGCGTCACCTGCTGGTCCTGCTGACGGCGGTCGGTGTGCTCCCCCTGGCCGCGCTGGGCGCCTGGAGCGTGCATCTCGCCGCCGAATACCACCAGAGCGAACAGGAACGGGCGCTGCTGGACCTGGCGCGGGCCTTGTCGAGCGCCGTCGACGCGGAACTGGACGGCACCGTCGCCACCCTCGCCAGCATGGCGCGCACGCCCGCACTCGGCGCCGGCAACGTGGGCGCCTTCTACCCCATCGCGCGCGACCAGGCCAGGGCGCAACCGGAATGGCTGGGCGTGGTCCTGGCCGATGGCGACGGCAACATGCTCTTCCGCACGACGGCCCCGCTCGACGCGCCGCCGCAACCCGTCGCCGATCCATCCAGCCTGCACCTGGCGCTGCTGCTGCGCCGTCCCATCATCGGCCACGTCGCGCGCGGCAACGGCGGGCGGGCCGCCGTCCCCGTGCGCTTTCCCGTCAGCGACGCCGCCGGCCATCCGTACGTGCTGACGGCCATCCTCCAGCCCGACCGCATCATGCGCACGGTCGCGCGCCAGCAGGTGCCGCGCGGCTCCGTGATCACGGTGCTGGACCGCGACGGCGCGATCGTCGCCCGCTCCAGCGGGCAGCACGACCACGTGGGCAAGCCGCCCAGTCCGACCCTGGCGCGGCTGATCCGGCTGAACGGCCCGGAAGGCGTCGGTCCCACCGTCACGCTCGAAGGCAGCGCCGTGACGTCGGCCTATACGCGGCTGTCGCGCTACGGCTGGACGGTCGCCGTCGGTGCGCCGCCCGCGGGCTGGGCCGGCGGCCCGGGCTTCATGTGGTACGGCGCCGGCATCGTGCTGTCGCTCGCGCTCAGCATCGGCCTCGCGTCGCTGCTGGCGCGGCGCATCGTGCGCCGGATCGCGACGCTCGCGGCGGGCGCCGCGGCCCTCGGCGCCGGCACCGACCCGGTCGTGCCCTCGTCGCGCATCCAGGAAATCGACGCGATGGGCGCGGCGCTGCGGGCCGCGGGCGCACGCCGCGCGGCGCACGAGCGCGAACGCGAGGACGCGCTGGAACAGGCGCGCCAGGCCGGCCGCGCCAAGGACGAATTCCTCGCCGTGCTGGGCCACGAACTGCGCAACCCGCTCGCGCCCATCGTCGGCGCGCTCGACCTGATGGACCTGCGCGCCGACGAAGGCTCGCGCCGCGAGCGCGGCATCATGCGGCGCCAGGTCGCGCACCTGAAGCATCTCGTCGACGACCTGCTCGACGTGTCGCGCATCGCGTCCGGCAAGCTGCGCATCGACGTGGCGCCCGTGGACCTCGCGGCCGTCGCGCGCCACGCCGCCGCCGCCCTGCCCGACCAGCCCATCCGCCTGCAGGCTCCCGGCACGCTGTGGGTGGCCGGCGACGAGCACCGCCTCACGCAGGTACTGGGCAACCTGCTGTCGAATGCGGCCCGCTTCGGCAGCACCGACACGCACGTCGTCCTTGAACGCGTGGGCGGCGCAGCCCGCCTCGCCGTCGCCGACAACGGCGTCGGCATGGAGCCGGATCTGGCCCAGCGCGTGTTCGAACCCTTCTACCAGGCGCCGCAACCGCTCGTGCGCCACAGCGGCCTGGGACTCGGACTGGCCATCGTGCGCCGCATCGTGGAGCTGCACGGCGGCCGCGTGAGCGCGCACAGCGGCGGTCCCGGCCTGGGCAGCCGCTTCGAGATCGTGCTGCCGCTCGGCGCGCCCCCGCCCGCCACGGCCCCTGCCCCCGTCCACGCGGAGAGCCGGCCGCTGCGCGTCCTGGTCGTGGACGACAACGAGGACGCGGCCGACCTCACGGCCGCCGTCCTGCGCCAGATGGGCCACGAGGTCAGGACGGCGCACACGGCGGCGGGCGCGCTGGACGTGCAGGCGGAATGGCCGCCGGACGCCGCGATCCTGGACATCGGCCTGCCCGACATGGACGGCTACGCCCTCGCCGCCGCCATGCGCCGCGCGGCCGCCGCACCGCTGCGGCTGACGGCGCTTACCGGCTACGGCCGCCAGGCGGGCGTGGCCGCGCACACGCCGCCGGATGCGGCCGCGTTCGACCTGCACCTGACCAAGCCGGCCAGCCTGGACGATCTGCGGCGGGCGCTGGATGTGGAGGACGCCGGCGCACCCAGCGGCCCGGCGCCGGCCTGAAACGGTGCCGCCGGCCGCGCGCCGCGCGGTGGCGGCGTCGTGTCGGTCAGATGTGCTGGTCGAACACCTGGCGCAGGTAGGCGATGAACGTCTCGTCCGTGCTGAATCCCTTGCCGGGGCTGTCCGACAGCTTGGCCACGGGCTGGCCGTTGCAGCGCGTGAGCTTCATGACGATGTTCAGCGGCTCGTACTGCGTATCGTTGGTGAGCTTGGTGCCGATGCCGAAACCCGTCATCACGCGGTCGGCGAAGTGGCGATACAGGCTCAGCGCCTTGGGCACGGTGAGCGCGTCCGAGAACACGAGGCGCTTCGTGCGCGCGTCGATGCGCAGTTTGGCGTAGTGCGCGATGGCCTTTTCGCCCCACTCCACCGGGTCGCCCGAATCGTGGCGCAGGCCGTCGAACAGCTTGGCGAAATACAGGTCGAAGTCGCGCAGGAAGGCGTCCATGCCGACGACGTCCGTCAGCGCCGTGCCCAGGTCGCCGCGGTATTCCTGTACCCAGTCCTCCAGCGCCTTCTTCTGGAAATCGCGCAGGCGCACGTCGAACGACTGGAACGCCTGCATGTATTCGTGCGCCATCGTGCCGATCGGGACGAGGTTGAATTTCTTCGCCAGGTAGACGTTCGACGTGCCCTTGAAGAACTGCGGCAGGTCGCGCGCCAGCGTGGCGACGACTTCCTCGTGCCAGTCGCCGGAGAAGCGGCGGCGCACGCCGAAATCGAAGAACTCGAACGGGTTTGTCTTCTTCGGTTCCTGGTCGAAGGCGCGGAACTCGGCGATCTTCTGGTCGAGCCGCTTGCGCGCCTCCTCGATGGCGGCCTGCTGGTCGAAGCGGCGGAAATACAGTTCGTTGACGATGTACAGCACGAAGATCTCGAACCCCATCACGTGCACGATGGGACCGCAGGCGCGGATGCGCAGGTGCGGCCCGTCCGTTTCCACGTGGATGAACTTGCGCTGGAAGCGGAACAGCGTGAGGAAGTCGGCGAAGTCGCTTTTGATGAAGCGCAGGGACCTCATGTAACTGACCTCGTCCTCGGTGAACATCAGCGTGCACAGATGGTCCAACTCCCGTTCGACTTCCTCTTTCAGTTCCGCCAGCGGATAGGCGGGCGTGTTGCGGCACTTGAACTCGTATTCGCCGATGGCGTTCGGGTGCATGTGCAGCAGGGCCTGCCACATGGTGAATTTGTAGAGATCGGTTTCGAGCAGGCTGCGGACGACGGGTTTCATGGGCAGTTGGGTGATTCCTGTTGTTGTGATATCGGTGCTGTCTACGGGGACGGTTGCTTCAGGTCGAGGCGCCGGCGGCCTTGCGCGTGCTGCGGGTGCGTTTTTTGGGCGCCAGCATCGTCCCGGTGCAGGCCGGCGTGCCGCAGCGGCAGGCGAACAGGCGCTTCAGCGCCGGCGTATGGCGCTCGTCGTAGATCAGTGCATAGTTGTAGTTCAGTTCCTCGCCCGCGTCGATGTCGCGCAGCGCGTGAATGTACACGCGGCCGTCTTCCTCGTAGGCTTCGCAATTGGGTTCGCACGCGTGGTTGATCCAGCGGGCGTCGTTGCCGCGCCGGCCGCCGTCGATCACGTTGCCGTCGGCGAGGCTGAAGTAAAACGTGTGATTGACCGGACCGCCCCGCTCCGCGGCACGGCGCGTCGCTTCGTCCCACGTGATGCGCTCGCCGCGGTATTCGATGATGCGCTCGCCGGCCGGGATGTCGCGCAGCGCGAACACGCCGTTGCCGTGCACAGGCGATTTCCGAACCTCGTACGAGGCCGGGCGGGCCGGCGTGCCGGCGCCCTTGCTTGCGGTCTGCTTCGATGTGGACGGGTTGACGGACGGGTTCATGGATCGGCGTTCGGTTGGATGGACACGATCTATTATTGATCGGATCGCGGCAATCCTGCCGCACGCCTTTATCTTACCGTGTCGGCCGCTCAGCCGCTTCGCGTTGAGTCCCCCGGACTCAACGCTCCTCTTCTTTAAACTCAAGCACCGCGCGGTCCCCCGCCGCCTCCGCCCTGCGCAGCTCGACGCGGCGGATCTTGCCGGAGATCGTCTTCGGCAAGTCCGTGAACGCGATGCGGCGGATGCGCTGGTACGGCGCCAGCCGGTCGCGCGCGAACGCGAAGATGGCGGCGGCCAGTTCGCGCGTCGGTTCCACGCCCGGACGCAGCGCGATGAAGGCCTTCGGCACCGCGAGGCGCACCGGGTCGGGGCTCGGGACGATGGCCGCTTCCAGCACGTCCGGATGCTCGATCAATACGCTCTCCAGTTCGAACGGGCTGATGCGGTAGTCGGACGACTTGAACACGTCGTCGTTGCGGCCCACGTAGAAGTAATAGCCGTCGGCGTCCGTGCGCGCCGTGTCGCCCGTATGATAGTGACCGCCGCGCATCACGTCCGCCGTCTTCGCTTCGTCGTTCTCGTAGCACAGCATCAGGCCCAGCGGGGCCGGGTCGAGGTGCAACGCGATCTCGCCCTCCTGCGCCGGCTGGTCGTCGATGTCGAGCAGCGCGACACGGTAGCCCGGCAGCGGCCGCCCCATCGATCCCGGCTTGACGGGCTGGCCCGGCGGATTGCCGATCTGGCAGGTGGTCTCGGACTGGCCGAAGCCGTCGCGGATGCGGATACCCCATGCCCGCTCGACCTGCTCGATGACTTCGGGATTCAGCGGCTCGCCCGCGCCGACCAGTTCGCGCAGCGGCGGCTGCCATTGCGCGAGGTCTTCCTTGATCATCATGCGCCACACGGTCGGCGGCGCGCACAGCGACGTCACGCCGCAGCGCACGATCGTGTCCAGGCAGGCGCGCGCGGAAAAGCGTTCGTAGTTGTAGACGAACACGGTGGCCCCCGCATTCCACGGCGCGAAGAAACAGCTCCACGCGTGCTTGGCCCAGCCGGGCGAGCTGATGTTCCAGTGGACGTCGCCCGGGCGCAGCCCGATCCAGTACATCGTCGACAGATGGCCGACCGGATAGCTCTGGTGGCTGTGCAGCACGAGCTTCGGCTTCGCCGTCGTACCCGACGTGAAGTACAGCAGCAGCGGATCGGTGGCGCGCGTGACGCCGTCCGGGACGAAGTTTTGCGCCGCCGTCGCGCTGTCCGCATATTCACGCCATCCGGCGACACCGCCGCCCACCGCGATGCGCGTGAAGTCCCCGGTGAGCTCCGCGAATTTGTGCGTCTCGGACGCCAGTGCGATCACGTGCCGCACGCGGCCCCGCTCCAGGCGATCCTGCAAGTCGTTGCTGGACACGAGCATGGTCGTCGGCACGAGCACGGCGCCCAGCTTGATCCCCGCCAGCATGATCTCCCACAGCTCGACGCGGTTCGGCAGCATCAGCAGGACACGGTCGCCGCGCCGCACGCCGCAATCGCGCAGCCAGTTCGCGACCTGGCTGGAGCGTGCCGCCATGTCGGCAAAGCTGATCTTGCGTTCGCTGCCGTCTTGTTCCACGACCCACAGCGCGGGCGTGGCGTTATCTCTGGCCTGCATGTCGAAATAGTCCAGCGCCCAGTTGAATTCGTCGAGCTCGGGCGGCTGGTAATCGCGGTAAGCGGTCGCGTAGTCGGTGCGGTGCTGGTGCAGGAAGTCGCGCGCGCGGATGAAGCGCTCGTACGGGGATGCCATTCGTTCGTCTCCTTGTTTTATGCGACACGGGCACCTCGTGGGCGCCCGTGTCGATGTCGTGTTGCGGCCCATGGCCATTGTGCCACGGACGCTAGCGCCGGCGCAGCTCCTGCGCCTGGTGGACGGTCTGCTCGTCGGCCGGCGTCATCATGTCGATCACGCGGCAGTCGCCGCACATGCGCATGCGGTCGAGGTGCCCCGCGAACGCGGGATGGCCGGCGAGGCGCGCCAGCATGCTCTCGACCATGCGCAGCGTGCCGAACGCCTTGTTGCAGCGGATGCAGTGGAACGGCTGCGTCTCGTTCAGCACGACCGGTTGCTTGCGCGTGTCGCGGAACGACAGCCGCGGCACCAGCCGGATCGCATCTTCCGGACACGTATCCGCACACAGCCCGCACTGCACGCAGTTCTTTTCGATGAAACGCAGCTGCGGCGCATTCTGCCCGTCCTGCAGCGCCGACGCCGGGCACGCGCCCACGCACGCCATGCACAGGCTGCACTTGCCCGCGTCGACATCGAGCGTCCCGAACGGACTCCCCACGGGCAGCGCGATCTCCTCGACCTGCTGCGGCGCCTCGCGCAGCAGATGGTCGAGCGCGTAGTCGAGCGTGTTGCGTTTATCGGCCGCCACGTTGAAGCCGGCCCGCCGCGCCGGCACGTCGCCGCGCGGCGCGCGCGGCAGGGCCCGCGCCAGGTCGTCCGGCACGGTCACACGCAGCAGCTGCATGTGCGCGCCCGCGTAGCCGAGGCCCGTCATGATGGTCTGCGCGATGGTCATCTGCTCGTCCAGCGCGGCCGCGTACTGCGGCGCCTCCGCGTCCGTCATCAGCACGGTGACGCCGGCCGCGCCCCATGCCAGCGCCGCGAGCCAGATGTCGATCCCGGTCGATGCCGTATGGTGCACGCCGAGCGGCAACATGCGCCCGGGGACGTCGACCGCATCCAGCAGCGCCGCGCCCTCCAGGCCGTGGACGAGCAGCACGGGCTCGCGCCCGCCCGCCTGCGCATAGGCGTTCAGCGCGGCCTTGATGCGCATGCCCGTGTGCGCCGCGCTCGGGTAGACATAGCCCAGCGCCCCCGTCGGACAGACGGTCGTGCACGCGCCGCAGCCCGCGCAAAGATAAGGGTTCACGGCGACCAGGTCGCCCGCGCCCGAGATCGCGCCCGCCGAGCAGATCTCGATGCACGCATTGCAGCCGCTCCGGCGATTGCGGCCGTGGGCGCACAGGCGTTCCTTGTACGCGAAGTATTTCGGTTTCTCGAATTCGCCGACCATGTCGACGAGCGCGTCGACGGCGGCCTGGCGCGCGCCCGGCTCCAGCCCCGGCGCGTAATAGCCGTGCGGGCGCTGGTGCGTGGCGATCTGCGGCGCCGCACCCAGGTCGAGCACGAGGTCGAAGCGCGCGGGTTCGGGTGCCGCCCCGGGCGTTTGCCACGTCGCGTCGAACGCGCCGAGCCAGCCCGTCACGACGAGTGCACGGGCAGGGAACACGGGAAACAGGCGCAGCGCCTTGTCGGCGCCGTCGTCGTCCAGCAGCAGCACGGTGACGGGCAGCGCGGCGGCCAGCCGCTCGGCCCAGGGCAGCGCGTCGGCGCGGGTGCCGATGACGAGCGTGTGGCCGGCGGATTTGTAGCCGACCGTGTCGAGCGCGTCGGGGGCGGGTAGCTCCGCCAGCGCAGCCAGCGCGGCGCGGCGGGCGACGCGGTCGCGGTCGTCCTGGGCGGGGTCGAGGGGGATGCCCTGCCCTTCGATCAAACGGATATTCATGCTGTCTCGGTTTCAGGTGGTTTTATCGGTATCTTCCGGCACATCTTCCGCGGCCGGCGGCTCGTCGAGCGTCTCGACGGCGCGCCGTAACGCGTTCTTTGCATGCTCCAGCGACGCAAGCATCGCCTCGGACACGGGGCTCGGTTTCGTGTAGTCGTCGATGTAGACGTCGAGCCGGTCCATCGTGTTGAAGTGCGGGTCGGCGAACAGTTTTTTCAGCGCCGTCCGGCGCACGGCCGCGTCGACGCCGCGCGCGACGAAGCCGGAGAAATCGGAATCGCTCGTGAGCCGGGCGACGTCGTCCATCGTCGGCAGCGGCGCCTCGGCCGGCGCCGCCACGGGCGCTTCCGCGACGGGAACCGGCAGGTCCGCCACCGGCGCAACCGTCTCCGGCAGCGACTCGATCCCCGATCGCGCTTCCGTCTTGCGGCGCGCCCAGCGGCGCAGGAAGCCTTCGTCCGTCATCCGTGCTGGCGCCCGCGGCGCGGCTTCGGTTGATAGTGCTCGCGCAGGTAGCCCGCGAGCCACGCATAGATCTCGGCCGGCATCGTCACGCCATCGGCGTTCTCGCCCGAGTCGAACATGCGCGTGCCCTCGACGTAGCTGACCGACGCGCGCACGGGCATCGCGCGGCCGTTCTCCATGCGCCACAGCACGAAGACCTTCGATTCGGGCGCCACGCAGTTCTCGTAATAGCCTTCGTTCTCGTCCGGGTAGAGCTCCAGTTCGAGGCCGGAGACGAGGTAGTAGTCGCGCTCGGGCGTCTGGCTCAGCACCTGCAGCGGCGCCAGGTCGCCGCGGTCGGGCACGACGCCGACGGCTTCCCAGGCCTCGTCGGCCCAGCGGTGCCGGAGCGTGCGCCGCTGCATCAGCACGGCGATCGGCATGGATCCCATCTTCATCGGTTGTCCACCTTCGGCGTGCCTTTCTGGACGGTCGGCTTCGTGCCCGCCGGCTCGGCCTTCGTCGGGCCGGCCTTCACGTCCGCGCTGGGCGGCGCGGTGCCCAGTTTTTCGCTCCTGATGGGCGCGGCGGCGCCGGCCGGCGTCAGCTTGCCTTCCGGTTGTCCGGCAGGCGCGGCTGCCTGTGCCGGCGCGGCCGCGGCGATCGCGACCGGCGCATGCGTCTTCCAGCCCTGGGCCGATGCGCGGCTGCGCCAGCGGGCCGAGATCGCGTCCATCGATGCCGCGAGCAACGCCTTGTCCTTGGCCGCCTGCGCATCCGCCGCGGCCTTCTTCGCGGCGGCGGCTTCCTGCTGGGCGGGGGTCGGCGGCGGCAGCGCGGCCTGGGCCGTCGCCGCGGCCAGCGCCAGCGCGAGCGCCGCGAGCCTGGTCATGTGCTTCATCGTGATTCCTTTCATCGTCCCGGCGCCGCCGAATGGCCCGGGTCGCGGTTGACGGCCCCCGGCAGCGGTCCCTGTTCGGCCGGCGTCGGCGCGGCCGGCTTGCCGTGGTCGCCGGTCTGCGCCTGCGTGGTGTCGAGCGTGCCGGGACCGCTGGGCCGCGTGACGCCCTGGCTGGGGCCCTGGCCCGTCTCGCGCACCGTGCCGCCCGTCGCGGCGCCGGCCGTATTGCCGCCGCTGCCGCCCGCGATGCCCGGCGTGCCGCCCGCATAAACGGCGTCCGTCTTCGACCCGCCGTTCGCGGCCATCACCTGGCCGCTCGTGCCGCCGCCGGCCGTCACCATGCCGGGGAATTTCGTCTGGCGCTGGGCTTCGTCGCCATGCTGCTTGCAGCCGGCCAGCAGCGCCAGCGCTGCCATGAATGTGATCGCCGCTTTCATCAACCGCTCCTCAATGCGCGGGCCGCGGCGGCGGGCTGCCGGCCGGCGGCCGCTGGTCGGGCGGCACGCGGTCGTCGAACGTGCCCGGTTCCACGCCCGCCTTCACTTCGTCGTACCACACGGCGTGGTGCGCCTTGGCCCACGATTCGTCCACGGTCCCGTGGCGCATCGCTTCGTACGCGCCCGGCGTGCCCCACGTGCCGATGTAGATGTGGCCCATCGCGGCCGCGATGTAGAACGTGGCGCCGGCGATGTGCAGGTAGTTCGCGACCTGCATCACGTAGCGCGTCTGGCCGAACGTGACGAAGTCGAGAATCAGGCCGCTGATCGACATCACGAGGCCCAGCAGGGTCACGCCCAGCCAGAACCAGGACTTTTCGCCGGCGTTGAAGAACCCCGCCGGCACGTGCTTGTGCGAGACGAGGCCGCCGCCCTGCTTGATCCACTGCCAGTCGATGCGGCGGAAGAAGTTCCGGCGCAGGAAAGTAAAGAACATCAGCACGGAGCACACGATGAACAGCGGGCCCACGAAGTTGTGCAGGTACTTGAAGATGTAGGCCAGTCCCGCGAACACGTCGTGGCCGACGAGCGGGATCAGGAGCTTCTTGCCGAACATGATGACGAGGCCCGTCACGGCGAGGATGATGAAGCTGATCGCCGTCGCCCAGTGCACGTTGCGCTCCCAGCTCGTGAAGCGGCGGATGCGCCGGCCCGTATCGGCCTCCTCGACACGCGCGGGACCGATGGCGCGGTAGAAGAAGAAAATCGCGACGAGCACGACGACGAGGATGGTGCCCATTGCGGTCGCGATCGGCCCGTTGCGCCAGATACGCCACTGGTTGCCGCCCCGCTGCACGATGACCGTGCCTTCCGTGCTGCCGTACTGGCCCAAGTAGTGACGGTCCATGTGCACGCGGCCGGACGCCTTCGAGCCCAGTCCCGGCTCGGGCGAGCGCGAATCCTTTTCGGCCTGCAGGATCGTCTGTTCCTCGGCATACGCCGGCTCGGCGCGGTTGTTCGGCACGCCCGCGTGTACCACGCCGACCAGCCACAGCGACAGGAACAACGACAACAATGATCGTAGAGTGATTGACATGGTCGGCTCCTGTTACGGGTTGGCCCGGTTGTACTCGTTCTGGTGCATGTTGCGGTTGCTGATCGTGCCCCACCACGACAGCTTGTCGTTGTGGAAGTGGCGCAAGAACGGCCGGTCGTCCTTCTTCCCGGCGTACATCCCGTGCACCCAGTTCGGATGCTGGTCGACTTCGAGGCAGCCCGCGAGCAGGGTCAGGGGCAGGCAGAGGATGAGGATGCGCTTCATGTCGGCAGCCTCCCCTCGTCGTTCTGAGTATCCTTGAGGTTCTGGTTTTCGCGCGGACCGTCGCCCTTCGCCTTGATCTCGCCGCCGCGTTTCGGCTTGCCGTACGCGATCTTCCAGCCCCACAGTTCCGGACCATAGCCGCGCGTCTCCACGCGCTGGCGGTAGATGTCGGCGATGACGGTCGCGTCGCCGCCGATCAGCGCCTTCGTGCCGCACATTTCCGCGCATGCGGGCAGCTTGCCCTCGGCGATGCGGTTGCGGCCATACTTCTTGAACTCGGCCTCGGACGTGTCGGGCTCCGGACCGCCGGAGCAGAACGTGCATTTGTCCATCTTGCCGCGGTGGTTGAACAGGCCCGTCGCGGGGAACTGCGGGGCACCGAACGGGCACGCGTAATAGCAGTAGCCGCAGCCGATGCACTGGTCCTTGTCGTGCAGGACGATGCCGTCTTCCGTGTGATAGATGCAGTTGACGGGGCAGACGGCCAGGCACGGCGCGTCGCTGCAGTGCATGCACGCGACGGAGATCGAGCGCTCGCCCGGCACGCCGTCGTTGATGGTGACGACGCGGCGGCGGTTCACGCCCCACGGGGTCTCGTTTTCGTTCTTGCAGGCGGTCACGCAGCCGTTGCAGTCGATGCAGCGCTCCGTGTCGCAGATGAACTTCATTCTGGCCATATCGATCTCCTCACGCCCGCACCAGCCGGCACAGCGACACTTTCGTTTCCTGCATCATCGTCACGGCGTCGTAACCGTACGTCCACCCGGTGTTCACGGCCTCGCCGCGCACCGCGGGCGCGCCGCCGTCCGGATAATGTTTTTCGAGGTCCTCGCCCATCCACCAGCCGCCGAAGTGGAACGGCATCCACACGAGGCCCACGGGCACGCGCGGCGTCACCATCGCCATCAGCTTCAGGCGCGCGCCGGTCGGCGTCTCGACCCACATGAATTCGCCCAGCTTCACGCCGATCTGCGCCGCGTCTTCCGGATTCACTTCGCAGAACATGTTCTGCTGCAGTTCGGCCAGCCACGGATTCGAGCGCGTTTCCTCGCCGCCGCCCTCGTACTCGACGAGGCGGCCCGACGTCATGATCAGCGGGTAGTCCTTCGAGAAGTCGACCGCCTGCACGGATTTGTAGAGCGTCGGCAGGCGCCAGAACGCGGCCTTGTCGTCGTACGTCGGGTACTTCGCGACGAGGTCGCGGCGCGGCGTGACGAGCGGTTCGCGGTGCGTCGGCACCGGGTCCGGGAAGTTCCACACGTTGCAGCGGGCGCGCGCATTGCCGTACGGCGCGCAGCCGTGGGCGATGGCGACGCGGATGATTCCGCCCGACAGGTCCGTCTTCCAGTTCTTGCCCTCGGCCTGCACCTGTTCTTCCGGCGTCAGCTCGGCCCACCAGCCCAGCTTTTTCAGGAACACATGGTCGAACTCGGGGTAGCCGGTGTCGATCTCGCTGTCCTTCGAGAACGAGCCATCCGCCGCCAGCAGGGGCTCGCCGTTGTGCTCCACGCCCCAGTTGGCGCGGAACGGCAGGCCGCCCTCGGCCACGCTCTTGTGCAGGTCGTACAGGATCGGCGTGCCCGGGTGCTTCATCTCCGGCGTGCCCCAGCACGGCCACGGCAAGCCGTAGTAATCGCCCTTGCACGGGCCGGACTCGGCGCGCATCGTGGTCGGATTGAAGTCGCGCTTGTGCTCCATGTGCAGCTTCAGGCGCTCGGGCGAACAGCCCGTGTAGCCGATGGTCCAGCACGAACGGTTGATCTCGCGGAGGATGTCCTCGATGACCGGCTCGTTGTTGACGACCTTGATGTTCTTGACGAGCTGTTCGCCGAAGCCCAGCTTGCGCGCGAACAGGTACATGATCTCGTGGTCCGTCTTGCATTCGAACAGCGGCTGGATCACGCGCTCGCGCCATTGAATGGAACGGTTGGACGCCGTGACGGAACCCTGCGTCTCGAACTGCGACGCGGCCGGCAGCAGGTAGACGCCGTCCGTCCGTCCGTGCATCGCCGCCGTCATGCTGGGATACGGGTCGATGACGACCATGAAGTCCAGCTTCTGCATCGCGGCCTTCATGTCCGGCAGGCGCGTCTGGCTGTTCGGCGCGTGGCCCCAGTAGAAGACGGCGCGCAGGTTGCCGGGCTGGTCGACGTACTGGTTATCCTCGAGGACCGCGTCGAACCAGCGCGACACCGTGATGCCCGGTTTTTCCATCAGCTCCTTCGAGCCGAAGCGCGACTTGATCCAGTCGTAATCCACGCCCCACACCGTCGAAAAGTGCTTCCACGCGCCTTCCGCGATGCCGTAGTAGCCGGGCAGCGAATCGCCGTTCGGGCCGACGTCCGTCGCGCCCTGCACGTTGTCGTGGCCGCGGTAGATGTTGGCGCCGCCGCCCTGCACGCCGATGTTCCCCAGCGCGAGCTGCAGGATCGACAGCGCGCGCACGTTCGCCGTGCCCACGTGGTGCTGCGTGATGCCCATGCACCAGACGACGGACGACGGCCGGTTCGTCGCCAGCATCTCGGCCGCCATGCGCACCGACGCTTCCGGCACGCCCGTCACGTCGCTGACCTTGTCGGGGGTCCACTTGGCCACTTCCTTGCGCACGTCGTCCATGCCGTACGTCCGCGCGGCGATGAATGCCTTGTCTTCCCAGCCGTTGTTAAAAATGTGCCACAGCATGCCCCACACGAACGCGATGTCCGTGCCGGGGCGGATGCGCACGTAGTGGTGGGCGAAGCGCGCCGTGCGGGTGAAGCGCGGGTCGACGACGATCATCTTCGCGCCCAGCTCCTTCGCGTGCAGGAAGTGCAGCATCGAGATCGGATGCGCCTCGGCCGGGTTCGAACCGATGAACAGCACGGCCTTGCTGTAGTGGAGGTCGTTGAACGAGTTCGTCATCGCGCCATACCCGTAGGTCTGGGCGACGCCCGCCACCGTGGTCGAGTGGCAGATCCGGGCCTGGTGGTCGCAATTATTCGAGCCCCACATCGACACCCATTTGCGCAGCAAATACGACTGTTCGTTGTTGTGCTTCGAGCTCCCGATGACCATCAGCGCATCCGGCCCGGACTGCTCGCGCAGTTTCAGCAGGCGGTCGCCGATCTCGCCCACGGCCTGGTCCCACGAGATGCGCTCGTACTTGCCGTTCACGAGCTTCATCGGATAGCGCAGGCGATGCTCGCCGAAGCCGTGCTCGCGCACCGAGGCGCCCTTCGCGCAGTGCGCCCCCATGTTGATCGGGGAATCGAACGCCGCTTCCTGGCGGACCCACACGCCATTGCTGACGACGGCCTCCACCGAGCAGCCCACCGAGCAGTGGCTGCACACGGTGTGCTTGACCTCCGTGTTCGGCTTTGCCGGGACGGGGTCCGCGGCGGTCGCGGGCTGGATCACGTTCAGCGGCAGGTGGCGCGCGAGGGCGCCCGCGCCGGCCGTCACGCCCGCGCCGACGAGGAAGCGGCGCCGTTTCAGTCCGCTGTCGCGTGATGTCTTCACCAGGGTCATGGTCGCGATCTCCTTCTACCAGTAAGCCGCAGTGCGGTAGTAACGCCGGATGTGTTCCGTCTCGTGATAGCCCTGCGCCTTTTGCGGTGCGGCCGGAGCGGGCTCGGGCTGCGGTTCCGGCGTACGCGCACGCGCGGCCGCGGCGACGGCCAGTGCGCCCAGCGGCGCGGCCTTCAACAGGCTGCGGCGGGTCGGATCGGGTTGCTTGTCTTTGTCCATGGTGGTCCCCTCAGGCTGCAATCGGGTCGGTGGCATCGAGCACGGCGAACGCCTGCGCTTCGATCGACAGGAAGGCGTCGACGACGCCCGCCACGACCCGGTAGAAATTCGCGTCCGGGCTGTTCGCGATGTCGGCCAGGCAGGGCGCGTACCAGGGCCGGACATGCGTTTCGAAAAAGGCTTTTTGCACGGCGAGCCCGCGCGGCGGCATGCCGGGTCCGCCCTGGATCAGCACGCGCATCGTCTCGCACAGCGTGCCCAGGTGGTCCTCGAATTCGCCCACGCCGGGCGCGCGGGAAAGGCGCAGGCGCGCGAGGTCGTGGCGCAGGTCGGCCAGCGGCGCATCGTTCAGGTGGCCCGTGATGTAGAAGGATCCGTAAGGATTGAGCGGCGGCGTGCCGGTGCTGATGAACATGGCCGAAAATTCATCGGCCGCGGCGGACGCATCGACGACGGTCGCGGCCTGGGTCAGCTTCAGCCACGCGTCCTCGAGGGCGAATTCGCCGACGGCCGCGATCGGTTCGGCCGCGGCCAGTGCGGCGAGCAGTGCGGCATCGGGCGGGGCCAGCAGCAGGCGTGCGAACAGCGCGTAGAAATCGGCCCGGGCCTGGTCTTCGTCGGCCAATGACGGGGCCTCGACGTCATGCAAATTGGGTGAAGCGGAACGCTGTTCGGCCGACATGGTTCTCCCGTTGGCAAATATTCATGGGAAGTGTAATCCTTGACAATGCGAAGGCGCGCACGCTTGACGTGGACGCGACATTTCGTCGGCCAGGACATCAACAAGGACAATTTCCCTACTTGCCGTAGGGGCTCACGTCTATAATCGGAACATCACCTGAAGGTCCATGCCATGATTGCCGCTGATACCATACCGCCAACTCCCGTCAACGTTAACGCACTCAAGATCAGTTGTTCGGCTTGCAGCATGCACCAGCTGTGCCTGCCGATGGGCCTGGAGGATGCGGACATCGACCGCCTGGACCAGATCATCGGCAAGCGCCGCCGCCTGGAGCGCGACGAGCCGCTGTACAAGATGGGCGAGCCGTTCCGCAACCTGTACGCCGTGCGCTTCGGCCACTTCAAGACGTACCAGATCAACGCGGCCGGCGAGGCGCAGATCACGGGCTTCCAGATGGCCGGCGAGCTGCTCGGCATGGACGCCATCAGCGCGGACCGCCACCACTGCGACGCCGTCGCGCTGGAAGACAGCGAAGTGTGCGAGATCCCGTTCGCGCACCTGCAGGACCTGTTCGGCCAGGTGCCGGCGCTGCTGCGCCACTTCCACCGCATCATGAGCCAGGAAATCACGCGCGAGCAGAACGTCATGCTCCTGCTGGGGAACATGCGCGCAGAGCAGCGTTTCGCCGTCTTCCTGATCAACCTGTCCGCACGCTACGCGGCGCGCGGCTATTCGTCCACGCGCTTCCAGCTGCGCATGTCGCGCGAAGACATCGGCAACTACCTCGGCCTGACCATCGAGAGCATCAGCCGCCTGCTGTCCCGTTTTAAAAAGCTGGGGCTCGTGCAGGTCGACAAGCGCGAGGTCGTGCTGCTCGAACCGGCGCGGCTGAAGGCGATGGCGGCCGGGACGGAGCAGTGCAGCCCGATGGCCTGACCTTTCGATAGTTCACGGTCTCCGGTCCCGCGCCGACAATGCGGGCGAAGGAGATCGTCCATGCATTCCAGATTCATTCCCCTCGCCGGCCTGCTGCTGGCCACCGCCGCCCACGCCCAGGACGGCGCCGTCCAGATCTACGGCCGCCTCAACGTCGCCCTCGAACACGCGGCGCCGTCCTCCGGCCCCGGCCTCGCGCGCCTCGCGAACAACCGCTCCGTGCTGGGCTTCCGCGGCGGCGAAGACCTGGGCGGCGGCCTGAAAGCCATCTTCCAGGTCGAAGGCACGCTGTCGCCCGACACGGGCGCCGGCGCCCTCGCCGCGCGCGACACCCGCGTGGGCCTCGCCGGCACCTGGGGCACGCTGTTCGCGGGCCACTGGACGACGGCCTACAACAGCGCCACGTCCGGCCTCGACCCGTTCTATCCGACGACGGCCGGCTACATGAGCATCATGGGCAACGGTTCCGCCGCGGACGCGGGCAACGTCAGCGACACCTCGTCGTTCGACCGGCGCCAGTCCAACTCGGTCCATTACTGGAGCCCGTCCTGGCACGGCCTGTCGCTGCGGGTCACGCACGGCCTGAACGAAGAAAAGCCGGCGAACGGCGCGAAGCCGTCGCTCACGTCGGCCGCCGCGATCTATGAACGGGGCCCGTGGTATGCCGTGCTGGCCGGCGAGCGCCACCACGACTACCAGGGACCGGGGCTGAACGACACGGGCGCGAAGGCCGCCCTCGCCTACCAGTTCACGCAGACGCGCATCGCCGTCGTCGCCGAACGGTTGAAGTACGGGACGGGGGCCGGCGAGCTGGCGCGCAATGCCGTGTACCTGTCCGTGTCGCACCAGATGGGACCGCACGGCATCCGCATCGGCATCGCGCGCGCGGGCGACGCGAGCGGGCCGGCCGGCACGCGCATCGGCTTCGTGCGCGCCGGCGCGGGCACGGGCGCCACGCATGCGACGCTTGGCTACGACTACACGCTCAGCAAGCGCAGCAGCCTGTACACGTACACCACCCGTCTCGGCAACCGTGCGAACGGTGTCTACGACTTCGCCATCAACGGCCTGGGCGCGGCGCCGGGCGCGACGCTCAAGGCGTACGTGCTCGGCATGCGCCACAACTTCTGATCACGCGGCCAGTTTCTGCGCCTTGATCCAGCGCTCGACGACCTCGCCCAGCACGTCCAGCGGCACGGAGCCGTTGCGCAGCACGACGTCGTGGAATGCGGGCAGCGAGAACTTCGCGCCCAATTCCTTCTTGGCGTGCTCGCGCAGGTCGATGATGCGCAGCATGCCGATCATGTACGCGCACGCCTGGCCCGGCCACGCGACGTAGCGCTCGACTTCCTGCGCGCCGATGCCGTAGGCGATGGCCTGCTCGCGCGTCCAGCCTTTCGTGTGCAGGCCCGTGTCGACGACGAGCCGGCGCGCGCGGAACAGTTCCGAGCCGAGGGCGCCCAGCAGGCCCGGGACGTCGCCCTCGTACCAGCCCTGCTCCACCGCGAGACGCTCCGCGTACAGCGCCCACCCTTCGCTGTGCGCGCTGCCGCCGCCGAAGATGCGCTGGGCGCGGAACTTCGGCAGGTCCGTGCGCTCCTGCTGGATCGCGAGCTGGAAGTGGTGGCCCGGGACGGCCTCGTGGTACGACAGGCTGCGCATGCGGATCACGTCGAACGTGGGACCGCGCATGGGCACCCAGAAGATCCCGGGACGGCTGCCGTCCGGTGCCGGCAGCGAGTAATGCGCCGCGGCCGACGGTTCCGTCAGCGGCGGTTCGCGGCGCACCTCCACGGGCGCGCGCGGCTTCAGGTTGAACAGCGCGTCGCTGCGCTTTTCCGCATCCGCCACGATGGTCGCGTAGCGCTGCAGCAGTTCCTGGCGCGGGTCGCCTTCCGTCTTCGGCTGGAACGTCGCATCCAGCTGCTTCATGCGGTCTTCGATGCCGCCTTCCGCGTAGCCGAGGGCGCGCAGGTGCCTGTCCATTTCGGCCTCGATACGCGCCACTTCGCGCAGGCCGATCGCGTGGATCTCTTCCGCCGTCAGGTTCGTGCTCGTGTACGTCCTGAGCGCCTGCTGGTAGGCGGCCGCGCCGTTCGGCAGGCGCGAGATGCCGGCCGTGCCGTTCGTCTTCGGATGCAGCTCGGCCATGTACGCCTGCACGCGCAGGTACGCGGGCCGGATCTTCGCGTCGACGATGCGGGTGGCGTCGGCGATCGCTTGCGCGCGTGCGTCCGGCTTGAGGTCCGCGAGCTTTTCCGTGCGCTGGGCGAAGGTCGTCACGAGGACGTTCTGGTCCGCCGCCGGTTTCAGGAACAGGTCGACCTGGTATTGCGCGCGCTCGAGGATGAAGCGCGGTGGAATCAGGCCGCGCGCCGTGGCGGCGCGGGCGCGCGCGAGGGCTTCGTCCATGCGCGTGGCCACCTGGTCCAGGCGCGCGAGGTAGCTGGCCACGTCGGACGCGCGGCGCAGCGGGTGCGTCGTCGTCATGAAGTTGACGAGGCCGACCTGCGTGCCGCCGAACTGGTTGAAGACGAACTGGTAATCCTCGTACGGCTCGCCGGCGACCGTGTTGGCCAGGCTCCAGCGCATCACGGACGCGGACGTGCGCTGCTCTTCGCTCAGCGGTCCAGCCAGGAACTGATCGAGGCGTGCGACGCCGGCCTTCGCCAGCGCGATCATCTTCTTGCGGTGCGCTGCAGTCAACGGCGTGAGCTGGCGGTCCAGCGCATCCTGTTCGGCGCCATTGAAGTATTGCGTGGACGTGGCCAGCTGCGGGTTGGCGCGCACCCAGTCGGCGGCGAAACGGTCGGACCAGGTGTCGAAGACGGCGTTGGACTTGACGGCCTGCGTGGTCATGACGGCCGCCGCGGCTTGTGGCGCGGCGGTGCCGAGGACGAGGGGAACGAACAGGGTGGCGATCGCCGCGGCCGTGCGGGCGGGTGCGTAAAGACGGGGTTGTCGCATCTCTCTCTTTTCCATGGATAGTGGGGGGCGCCGGCTCGGTAAGCCGGCGCTGGCAATCTATCATGGATGAGTCTGCAAGAGGGCCCGGGTTACGCGTTTACCTCAGCCACCGCGGCAGGCGCGTGAACCGCCCCCGCATACTTCCTGGTCAGCCACGCACGCACCGGCCGGTCGAACCAGCGCAGCAGCGCGTATGCCAGCAGCACGATGCCGATCTGCGATCCGGCCGCCACCAGCGCGAGCCGCATGGGCGCCGGATGCGTGCTCCAGTTCCAGTGCGCGAACAGGTAGACGAACGCATAGTGGACGACGTAGACGGGGTACGACAGCTCGCCCATGAACCGGCATAGCGCGCCGGTCGCGCCGAAGGTTTGGGTCACGCCCGCGCCCGCGGCCAGGACCAGCGGGAACACGACGATCACGCAGGCCGCTTCGAACAGGCCGTTGTATCTGCCCATCTGGGGCGCCACGAAAATCGCGGCCAGGACCAGCGACAGGACGACGAACGGTTGCGGCACCGACAGCCGGAACCCCGTCCGGTACACCAGCAGCCCCGCCAGGAACGGACAGGCAAGACGCACCGGGGCGGCCCAGAAGTCGGCCCATCCCCAGCCGTGGCTCAGGTCATTGAAATGGTGCGCGGTCCACAGCAGCGCGGCGGCGCCCGCCACGCACAGGCCCACGTGCAGGCGGCGCGTCAACCTGTGCCCGAAGACGCCGTACAGGACGTTGGCGATGTATTCCTGGAACAGGGTCCAGCACGGGCCGTTCAGCGAATGCGTTTCGCCGAAGCTGTTCGGCACGTTCGGCGTCGGCAGCAGCAGCACGCTGAGCGCGATCGTGCCGGCAAATGCCGCGAGGGAGATTTTTTCGCCGATGCGCTGGGTGTCGCCGACGAACGGATCGAGCAGGTACACCGTCACGCTGATCGCCAGCGCCGCCAGCGTCATCGGATGCAAACGGATCAGGCGGCGCTTGAAGAAGCCCGCGAGCGTCAGCGCCTCGCGGGGGCCGGCATGCGGCGCCAGGCGCGCGTCATAGGCGTGGCCGAGGACGAATCCGGACAGCGCGAAAAAGAAATCGACGGCCAGGAAAGCATGGCCCATCGGGTTGTGGGCGATGTCGGGCACCATCATTTCCCAGAAATGGAACATGAGGACGCAGAGCGCGGCCGTACCGCGCAGGCCGTCGAGGGCTTCGTAATGGGATTTCACAGGGGGCATAGGATCAGGTCTCCGTTTTTTTGTCGTAGAATGCCAAAGTGCAATACATATTTACAATGCCTTTGTCACAGTCCGGACTCCGCTGTTACAGGACGGTTGCGGCGCCCATCGAACGGGCGGCGGCCGTCGCCGGCGTACGGACGCCCACCAGCCGATGATCAACCCGTGAAACGTCGCCGCGCACGCACCCTCGTCACTTTCCTGGCCTGGACGGCCGCCGGCGGCGTATTCGCGCTGCCGTACATCCTGCGCGGGGGCGGCTTCAGCGCCCTGCTGTCCGTTACCATCAACTGCTGGCTGTGGGGTGCGCTGACGCCGCTGATCAGGCGCGTGCACGACCGCCTGGCCGCCGCGTTCGAACGTCCCCTGCCCCTGCTGGCGGCCCATGCCGCGTGCGGCCTGGCACTGACGGCCCTGTACGTCGTGACGGCGGCGACCGTGGAAGGCCAGCTTGGCCTGCTCGACTGGGATCCCTGGAGCCAGCCCCTGGGCCTGCTCGACTGGTTTTATTGGGCGATGCTCGTGTACTGCATCATCATCGGTGCGCTGACCGGCCTGAAATACTACAAGCGGGTGCTCGTCGACGCGCTGCGGATCGAGCGCCTGCAGCGCGGCTTTCTCGAAGCCCAGTTGAACACGCTGCGCACGCAGCTCGATCCCCACTTCCTGTTCAACGCGCTGAACGGCATTTCCGCCTGCGTCGAGCACGAGCCCAGGGTGGCGCGCCGGATGATCGAGCACCTGGGCGACCTGCTGCGCTTCACGCTCGACACCCGGAACCGGCGCGAAGTCAGCCTGGCCGACGAAGTCGAGTTCCTCGAACATTACTTCGCGCTGCACCGGATGCGCTTTGCCGAACGCCTGGCGGTCACGGTGTCCGTGATGCCGGACGTGGCGCACACGCGCATCCCGTCATTGCTGCTGCAGCCGCTGGTGGAAAACGCGATCCGCCACGGCATCGCGGTCCGCGCGTCCGGCGGCAAGGTCGACGTGTCGGCGCGGCGCGTCGGCGACCAGGTCGAGATCCGCGTGGTCGACGACGGCGTCGGCCTGCCGCCCGGCTGGAAAATGGAAGCCGCACGGGGACTGGGCATCAGCGTGACGCGCGAGCGGCTGGCGGCCATGTACCCCGCCGGCGCCAGCGTGTTCGCCATCGCGCCGCATGCCGCCGGCGGCACCGAAGCGACGATCGTCCTGCCCCTGACTTGAACGTGGAGATGCCGCGCATGCCGCCCGCCAGTCCGTTGAAGATACTCGTCGTCGATGATGAACCGCCGGCGCGGCGGCGTCTCGTCGACCTGCTGGCCAGGGTGGACGGGGGCGGCGAGGTGCTCGAGGCCGGGGACGGCGCGACGGCCGTGCGGATGATTGCCGACCATCGTCCCGACGCCGTTTTCCTGGACATGCAGATGCCCGGGCCGTCCGGCCTGGACGTGGTCGCGGCCGTCGGTGCCGGCAGCATGCCCGTCACCGTCTTCGTCACCGCCTACGACCGGTATGCGCTCCGCGCCTTCGAGGCCGACGCCCTCGATTACCTGCTGAAGCCTTTCAGCGACGAACGTTTCGAGGCCGCCATGCGGCGCATCCTCGCGCGGCTGGAACAGCGCCGGCCAGTGGAAGAACCGGCGCGCTGGGACCGGCTGGTCGTGAAAACCACGGGCGCCACGCACATCGTCAAGACGACCGACATCGACTGGATCGAAGCCGTCGGCGTGTACGTCAACCTGTACGTCGGCGGGAAGGCGCTGCTGTACCGGTCGCCGATCCATGCGCTGGCCGACAAGCTGGATCCCGCCCACTTCGTACGCATCCATCGCTCGGCCATCGTCAACATCGAAAGCATCGTGCGCCTGGAACCGCTGTCGCACGGCGAATTCGACGTCGTGCTGAAGCACGGCGGGCGGACGAAGGTCAGCCGGACCTACCGCGGCCAGCTGGAACAGCGTCTCGGCCAGGCGCTGTGACGGCTCAGGGCTTGTCCGCCACGATCTCCAGCGCCCGCTGGCCATCCCACCCCTTCGCCAGCCGCCAGTCGCGCAACGCCCCCTCCACGACGACCTGCCAGTGCGTCCGTTCCAGATCCGGCAGCGCGACGCTGAACGAGCCGTCCGCAGCGGGCCGCACGAACAGCCGCAAGTCGCGCTGCGGCAGGGTCGGATGCGCGAGGTAGATCGTGAACGGTGCCGCCTGTCCCGCGAGCCGCCCGGCGAGCGTGCCCGCGCGCGGGTCGTACGCCGCCCGCAACGACAGCCCGAGTGCCGTGGCCGCGCGGTCGCGGCGCAGGTCCTGGTTGATGGCCTTGCCCTGCTTGTAGTAGTCGTCGACGACGAGGGCGTCCGGATGGCCTGCGGCCAGCCACGCCACGTAGCCGCCGGCCACCAGCACGGTGGCGGGGCCGAACATCAGGAGCCACGGCCAGCGGTGGGTGTACCAGGGAGTCGGAGTCGCGTGCATGTTCTATCCTTGTCGACGTTCAGCGCGGTACGATGAAGACAGCCTTCTCGGTCACGCGCAGTTCAGGGTCGTCCCGCGCCGTCACGGTGAACGTGAGCGCGTTCGATCCCGTGCGGGCAGCGCCGTGGTCGATGCGCACGCGCACGGGCACGGCGCGCGCGGACGCGCCGTCCAGTTCGACGAGGTCTTCGTCGGCGATGGCGGCCGACGGGATGCCGGACACGCCGATGTGGAACAGGTGCGGGCGCTCGCCCGTGTTCATCAGCTGCAGGCGGTACACGTTCTCGATCTTGCCGTCCTCGACTTCGCGCCCCATGGAGCCGCGGTCGCGGATCACGTCGAGCTTGAGCGGCGTGCGCAACGCCAGCGCCGTGCTCATGCCGGCCGCCATCAGGACGAACACGAGGCCGTAGCCGATCGTGCGCGGGCGCAGCAGGCGGTCGCGGATCTGCTTCGCATTCCAGCCGCCGGCCAGTGCATTCTCGGTCGAATAGCGGATCAGGCCACGCGGCCGCCCGACCTTGTCCATTACGCCGGAACAGGCGTCGATGCAGGCGGCGCAGCCGATGCATTCGTACTGCAGGCCGTCGCGGATGTCGATGCCGACCGGGCAGACCTGCACGCACAGCGAGCAGTCGATGCAGTCACCTTTAGCGCTGTTGCGCGCCATGCCACGCGGTTCGCCGCGGGCCGTATCGTAGCTGACGATCAGCGTGTCGCGGTCGAACATCGCGCCCTGGAAGCGGGCGTATGGGCACATGTACTTGCACACCTGCTCGCGCAGCCAGCCCGCGTTGCCGTACGTGGCGAAGCCGTAGAACAGGATCCAGAACGCTTCCCACGGACCGGGGCCCAGGTGCGCCACCGCGTCGCCCAGCGCGCGGACCGGCGTGAAGTAGCCGACGAAGGTAAATCCCGTCCACAGGGCGACGACGCCCCAGGCCATGTGCTTGGCGCCGCGCTTGCCCAGCTTTTCCAGCGTCCACGGCTGCCGGTCGAGGCGGATACGCGCGCTGCGGTCGCCTTCGATGCGGCGCTCGATCCACAGGAAGATCTCCGTGTAGACCGTCTGCGGGCAGGCATAGCCGCACCACACGCGTCCCGCCACCGCGGTCACGAGGAACAGGCCGTAGGCGCAGATGATCAGCAGGCCGGCGAGATAGATGAAATCCTGCGGCCACAGCACGAGGCCGAACAGGTGGAATTTACGGGCGCCCAGGTCGAACAGCACGGCCTGGCGGCCATGCATGGACAGCCACGGCAGGCCGTAGAACAGCGCCTGCGTGAGCCAGACGCACGCCCGGCGCAGGGTGGCGAACGGTCCCTTCACCACGCGCGGATGGATGTCCTCGCGCCTGGCGTACATCTTGATGACCGCCTCCTTCGGCGCGCGCGCGTTCATTTTGCCGCCACCTCGTGGGGAGTGTCCGGCGTGTTGGACAGCGACCAGACGTAGGCGGCCAGCACGTGCGCCTTGCCTTCGCCGAGGAATTCGCCCCACGCGGGCATCGTGTTGTTGCGGCCCTTGCGGATCGTTTCCATGATCGTCTCCGGGCTGCCGCCGTACAGCCACACCTTGTCCGCCAGGTTCGGCGCGCCGAGCATCGGGTTGCCGTGCGCCTCCGTGCCGTGGCACGCGGCGCAGGCGGCGAACTTCGGTTTGCCGAAGGCGACCTTGATCGGGTCGGCCGGCGCGCCGGAGAGGCTCATCACGTAGTGCGCGACGTTCTCCACGTCCGTGTCGGAGCCCAGCGCCGCGCCCATCGGCGGCATCTGGCCGTTGCGGCCCTTCATGATCGTTTCCTTGATCACGGAGGGCTCTCCCCCGTACAGCCAGTCGCTGTCCGTCAGGTTCGGGTAGCCCTTGTTGCCGCGGGCGTCGGAGCCGTGGCATTGCG
Source organism: Massilia kyonggiensis (assembly GCA_966212285.1). Lineage (GTDB taxonomy): Bacteria > Pseudomonadota > Gammaproteobacteria > Burkholderiales > Burkholderiaceae_D > Telluria > Telluria kyonggiensis_A. The sequence continues at coordinate 194,854 of CBIHQW010000009.1, read as the reverse complement.
CGCAATACGTGAGGAACAGGCGCTCGCCGATGGCGTGGGCCTGCGGGTCTCTTGCCACGTCCTTGAGGTCGCGCTTGAGGTATTGCGCGAACAGCGGGCCGTAGTCTACATCCGCCTTCGCCAGTTCCTGCCTGTACGCGCCGGACGATTGCCAGCCAAGGCGGCCCGCATAACTGCCGAGGCCCGGATACAGCACCAGGTAGCCGATGCCGAACAGGACCGTCAGGTAGAACATGAACATCCACCAGCGCGGCATCGGCGTGTTCAGTTCCGTCAGGTCCTCGTCCCACACGTGGCCCGTCGTCTTTTCGGGCTGGCCGTGTTCGTCCAGGCGCACCTTGTGGCGCGACTGCGACCAGAGGAGGATCGCGCAGCCGGCAATGCCCAGCACCGTGATCAGGACGATGTACCAGTTCCAGAAACCGCTCGTGAAGTCAGACATGGTCGTCCTCCACGTCGTCATCGAATGGGATGGCGGCGGTCGCGGCGAAGTCGCGCTCCTTGCGCAGCACGAACGTCCAGGCCAGGATGCCCAGGAAAGTGGTGAAACTCACGATCGTCATCACGCGGCTCGCGTCGTCGAATACATGTTGGATGGCCATCTCAATTCCTCGATTTGATTTGCGTGCCCAGACCCTGCAGGTAGGCGACCAGCGCGTCCTGCTCCGTTTTATCCGCCAGTTGCGCGGGCGCGTCCTGGATGTCCTGCTCCGTGTACGGGACGTTCAGGCGCTGCATCGCGCGCATCTTCGGCACGATGGATTGCGGGTCCAGCTTCGCTTGTGCGAGCCACGGATAGCCGGGCATGTTCGATTCCGGCACGACGTCGCGCGGGTTGTCGAGGTGGGTGCGGTGCCACTCGTCCGAGTAGCGGCCGCCCACGCGCGCCAGGTCCGGGCCGGTGCGCTTGGAGCCCCACTGGAACGGGTGGTCGTAGACGAATTCGCCCGCGACCGAGTAATGGCCGTAGCGCTCCGTCTCGGCGCGGAACGGGCGGATCATCTGCGAGTGGCAGTTGTAGCAGCCTTCGCGGATATAAACGTCGCGGCCGGCCAGGCGCAGCGGCGAATACGGCTTCAGGCCGGCGACGGGTTCGGTGGTCGAATGCTGGAAGAACAGCGGCACGATCTCGACGAGGCCGCCGAACGAGATCACGACCAGCACGAGGCCGATCAGCAGCCAGGGGTTCTTCTCGATCCACTCATGGGTGAATTTCATGGTTTGCTCCTGTCGATTCGTGTCAGGCGTGTTCCGGGACCGCATGCGTCTTGCGATGCGAAACCAGCGCGGGGATACGTGCGTCGACGGACTTCGTGCCGCGCATCGTCAGCCACGTGTTGTACGCCATCAGGCACATGCCGGTCAGGTACATCAGGCCGCCGCCGAAGCGGATCACGTAGTACGGGTACGTGGCCTTCACGCCTTCGACGAAGGTGTAGGTCAGGGTGCCGTCCGGGTTCACGGCGCGCCACATCAGGCCCTGCATCACGCCGGCGATCCACATCGCGGCGATGTACAGCACGATGCCGATGGTGCCGAGCCAGAAGTGGGCGTCGACGAGGGCCATGCTGGCCATCTGCTTCCTGCCGGCGAGGCGCGGGATCAGGTAGTACAGGGAACCCATCGTGATGAAACCGACCCAGCCCAGCGCGCCGCCGTGCACGTGGGCGATGCCCCAGTCCGTGTAGTGCGACAGCGAGTTGATCGTCTTGATGGACATCATCGGACCTTCGAACGTGGCCATGCCGTAGAACGACAGCGACACGATCATGAATTTCAGGATGGGGTCCGAGCGCAGCTTGTGCCACGCGCCGGACAGGGTCATGATCCCGTTGATCATGCCGCCCCACGACGGTGCCAGCAGGATCAGCGAGAACACCATGCCGATCGACTGCGTCCAGTCCGGGAGCGCCGTGTAGTGCAGGTGGTGCGGACCGGCCCACATGTAGGTGAAGATCAGGGCCCAGAAGTGCACGATCGACAGGCGGTACGAGTACACGGGACGTCCGGCCTGCTTCGGGATGAAGTAGTACACCATGCCCAGGTAGCCGGCCGTGAGGATGAAGCCGACGGCGTTATGGCCGTACCACCACTGGATCATCGCGTCCTGCACGCCGGCGTACATCGAGTACGACTTCATGAAGCTGACCGGCATCGACATCCCGTTGACGATGTGGAGGATGGCCACCGCGAGGATGTAGCCGCCGAAGAACCAGTTGGCCACGTAGATGTGCTGCACGCGGCGCTTGACGATGGTGCCGAAGAAGACGACGGCGTACGCGACCCACACGACGGCGATCAGGATGGCGATCGGCCATTCCAGCTCGGCGTATTCCTTGCCGCGCGTGAAGCCCAGCGGCAGCGTGATCGCGGCCGACACGAGCACGGCCTGCCAGCCCCAGAACGTGAACGCGGCCAGCCTGTCAGAGAACAGCCGGACCTGGCACGTGCGCTGCACGACGTAGTAGGACGTGGCGAACAGGCCGCAGATGCCGAACGCGAAAATCACCGCGTTCGTGTGGAGCGGCCGGAGGCGGCCGTACGTGAGCCACGGGATATCGAAGTTCAATGCCGGCCAGGCGAGCTGCGCGGCAATCCACACGCCCGCGAGCATGCCGATCACGCCCCAGACGACGGTTGCAATGGCAAACTGGCGCACGATCTTGTAGTTATAGTTTAGACTGCTGTCCAAGGTGCACTCCCTGAAGAATAAAAAGACGACACCGTCAGGGTAGGTTTCCTGGGGGTTCGAAATCCTTGATGTGAATCAAAAAGTCCGGATTGGGTCAAAGGAAGGAGCCGGCTTCTTCCTCGATGTTGCTGAAAGCAGACTGGCGTTACAAAAGGACGATATGAGCTGCGTCAAACATGACGCTCACAACGAAGAGGACGACGACCATGCCGCCAATTTCACCTGAACTACACGAGGAACTCGGCCAGCGCCTGCACAAGGCCCGCGAGGATGCGCTGGCCAGCGTGCGTGCGCGCACGGATGGCGATACGGACGACCGCCCGGCGATTGCGCCGAACGCCCACATGGGCCAGAACGACGACGCGCCGGCCGGCGAAATGCTCAGCCATAACGAGGAACACCTGGCCGAGCACGAAGCGAACCTGCTGCACGAGATCGACGCCGCGATCGGGCGCCTGGAATCGGGCGCGATCGGGATCTGCGAATCGTGCGGGCGCGACATTCCGGAAGCGCGGCTGCTGGCGACGCCGACGGTGCGGACGTGCATCGCGTGCCAGGAACGTATCGAAAAAGAACAGCGCACGGGCCGCGGCCCGAGCATGTGATCAATCGTCGTCGCTGAGAATGCGGAGCGCGGGCCCTTCGAGATCGTCGAACTGCCCGCTGTCCGCCGCGCCGAAGAAGATCCACACCGCGAACGCGACGAGCATCACGCTGAGCGGCACCAGCAGATACAGGGCTTCCATGTCTATTCCCTCCTCAGGCGCGCCGCGTTGAGCACCACGAGCGCCGAACTCGCGGCCATGCCCACGCCCGACAGCCACGGATTCAACAGGCCGCTCGCGGCCGCCGGGATCGCCGCCACGTTGTACAGCATGGCCCAGCCCAGGTTCTGGCGGATCACGCGCAGGGTGGCCGCCGCCGTGTCCAGCGCGGCCGCCAGCGGGCGCAAACCGTCACCCAGCAGGACGCAGTCGGCATGCAGTTGCGCCAGCTGCGCGCCCTGCCCCATCGCGAAACTCACGTCGGCGCCCGAGAGCACGGCTGCGTCGTTGATGCCGTCGCCGACCATCGCCACGACGGCGCCTTCGCGCTGCAGGCCGCGCACGACGGTCAGTTTATCTTCGGGCAACTGGTGGCCCAACGCGTGCGATATGCCGAGCTGCATGGCGACGTCCTGCGCGGCCCCGTTGTCGTCGCCGGACAGCAGCACGACCGTCTTGCCGGCCGCGCGCAAGCCGGCCACGAGGTCGCGCGCCTCCGGCCGCACGTCGTCGACGAGGTCGAAGCGCGCGACCCAGCCGGACGTGGTGCCCAGCCACACCGCCGTGACGCCACCCGGCTGGCCGCCAGGCGCCTCGCTGCATGCGATGCCGGCCACGAACGCGGCGTTGCCGAGACGGTAACGGCGGCCGCCGATCTCGCCCTCGACACCCTTGCCGACGACCTGGTTGACCATGCCCGCGACCAGCGCGGCCGGCCCGGCGGCATCGCGGATCCCCTGCGCCAGCGGATGCGCGCTGCCCGCTTCCAGCGCGGCGGCCAGCTGCAGCGCCATGCGCCGGCCCGCGCCGCCGAACGTCACGGTCTGGCGCACCACGGGATGGCCGTAGGTCAGCGTACCCGTCTTGTCGAACACGACGTGCGTCGCGCGGCCCAGCGTTTCCAGTACGTGCGGCTTGACGGCCAGTGCGCCGCGCCGCAGCAGGCGGTCGGTGGCGGCGGCGAGCGCCGTCGGCGTCGCCAGCGACAGCGCGCACGGGCACGACACGACGAGCACCGCGATCGCCGCCGGCCACGCGCGCGCCGGCTCAACGACGTACCAGCCCGCGCACACGACGACGGTCAGCACCAGCAGCGCGAGCACGAACCATGCCCCGACGCGGTCGGCCCACAGTGCCAGCGCCGGCTTGTCCTGCCCGGCGCGTTCGACGAGGCGCACCAGCAGCGCCAAGGTGCTGTCGCGCGCACTGCTCGTCACGCGCACGACGATCGCCTGTGCGACGTTGACGGCGCCGCCTGGCAGTTGCGCACCCGGCCCCAGCGCGCGCGTGCGGCTTTCTCCCGTCAGCAGCGCGAGATCGACTTCCGTGTCGCCTTCGACGATGACGCCGTCGGCTGGCACGGCCTGGCCCGGCGCCACGAGCACGACGTCGCCCGGCACGAGCGCGCCGGCGGGGACGGTGTCCGTCTCGCGCGCTCCCGGAAAGCCGACGAAGCGCTGCGCCGTCGCGGGCGCCGCGCGCTGCAGGCCTTCGAGCGCGCGCGCGGCGCGCCGCCGCGCGTCCAGCTCCAGGTAGCGGCTGCCCAGCAGCAGGAACACGAACATCGTGATCGAATCGAAGTACGCGTCGCCGTGGCCGCGCACGACCGCGACGACGCTGGCGGCGGATGCGGCGAGGATGCCCAGCGCCACCGGCACGTCCATCCCGGCCACGCCGCGCCGCAGATCCATCCACGCACCGCGGAGGAACGGCCACGCCGCGTACGCGACGGCGGGCACGGTCAGCAACAGCGCGGCCCAGTGCATCAGCGCGCGCATGTCGGCGTCCATCGTGCCGTCCGTCGCGAGATAGACGGGGACCGCGTACATCATCACCTGCATCATCGACAGGCCCGCCACGAACAGCCGGCGGAACAGCGTCTTGCGCTCCCGTTCGAGGTGGGCCGCCTGGCGCTCCGCATCGAGCGGATACGCCGTGTAGCCGATGGCGCGCAGGGCCGCGATGATGTCGCTGGCCTTCGCCACGGCCGGGTCGCGGCGCACGCGCAGGCGTTCCGTCGCCACGTTCAGCAGCGCATCCGTCACGCCCGGCAGCCCATTCACCCGGCGCTCGACCAGCCACACGCAGGCGGCGCAGCGGATGCCTTCGATGGTAAAGACGGCATCGCCGGCGTCGACCGCGTCGTCGTACGCGCGCAGCGCGGCGAGGTCGGCCTCATCGTCGATGCGCGCGGCGAATTCGGTGCGGTTGTCGTAATAGTCGGCGAGGCCCGCGTCCGCGATGGCCTGCGCGGCGGCGGCGCAACCGGGGCAGCACATGGCGCGGCTCGCGCCGTCGACGACGGCCGACCACGGGCTCGCGGCTGGTGCCGGCTGGCCGCAGTGCCAGCACGCGGCAGTATCCAGGAGGGCCGCGGTCATGCGCCGGCTCCCGGTGCGACGCAGATCTCCTGCACCCAGCCATGCGGCAGGCCGCCGGCCGCGCGTACGAGGCCCAGCAGGCCGAAGCCCAGCACGACGACGCCGCAGGCGCGCCGCACACGTGGGCCCGCGAGCCGGCCGCGCAGGCGTGCGCCCATCAGGCCCAGGCCCAGCAGCATCGGCAGGGTGCCGAGGCCGAAGGCCAGCATCACGAGCGCGCCATGGATGGCGGAGCCGCTCAGCATCGCGGTCACGAGGACGCTGTACACCATCCCGCAGGGCAGCCAGCCCCACAGGCCGCCCGCGACGAACATGCGCGCGGGCCGGTCCAGCGGGCCGACTTTTCTCAAGAGCGGCTGCACGCCGCGCCACACGAAGCGGCCGCCCTGCTCCAGCCGTGCGAGGCCGCGCCACGCATCCATCAGGTAGAGCCCGAGCGCGGCCAGCATCAGGTTCGCGAGCCAGTACGCGCCCGCCTGCAGCGCCGGCAGACCGGCCAGCACCTGCGCTCCCTGCGCAAGGTGCTCGAACGTCGCGCCGGCAAGCGCACCCGCGGCCATGTAGCTACCGATGCGCCCCGCGTTATAGGCAAGGACGTTGGCGACGGGTGCCCGCCTGGCCGCGACGCGTACGGGCACGACAGACAGCGCACCCACGATTCCGCCGCACATGCCGGCGCAGTGCACGCTGCCCAGCAGGCCGACGACGAACACCGGAATCAAGGCGACGTTCATGCGATCACACCGTCTTCGAATGGCTTGCCGGCCCGCGCGCGGCGAGGTAGCGGTCGAACACCATGCACACGTTGCGGATCAGGAGGCGGCCCTTCAGGGTGACGCTGATCCAGTCCGGCGCGAGTTCGACGAGACCGTCCCGCTCCAGTTCCGCCAGCTGCGCCATCTCGCGGGCGAAACAGGCGTGGAACGCGATCGGGAACGCGAGCTCGATGGCGCTGATGGACAGCTCGAACTGGCACATCAGCTTCTGGATGATCGCCCGGCGCAACGCGTCGTCCATCGACAGCCGCGCGCCGCGCGCCACCGGCAGCTCGTTGCGGTCGAGCGCATCGTAATAGGCGTCGAGCGTCTTGACGTTCTGGCTGTACGTGGCGCCCACCGCACCGATGGCCGACACGCCGCAGGCGACGAGGTCCGTATCGGCATGCGTCGAATAGCCCTGGAAGTTGCGGTGCAGACGGCCCTGCTCCTGCGCGACGGCGAGGTCGTCGTCGGGCCGCGCGAAATGGTCCATGCCGATGTAGACATAGCCCGCGGCCGTCAGGCGCTCGATGCACAGCTGGAGCATGCGCAGCTTCGTGTCGCTGCCGGGCATGTCCGCTTCAACGATGCGGCGCTGCGGCTTGAACAGGTGCGGCAGGTGGGCGTAGTGGTACAACGCGATGCGGTCGGGCGAGGCATCGACCACCTTGTCGATCGTGGCGCGCATCGTGTCCGGCGTCTGCTTCGGCAGGCCGTAGATCAGGTCGATGCTGACGGAACGGAAATCCGCGGCGCGCGCGGCCGCGATGATCGCGCGCGTTTCGGCTTCGGGCTGGATGCGGTTGACGGCGCGCTGCACGTCCGGGTCGAAGTCCTGCACGCCCAGGCTGATGCGGTTGAAGCCCTGGCGCCGCAGGCCGTGCACGCGCTCGGCCGACACGGTGCGCGGGTCGATCTCGATGGAATACTCGCCGACGGCATCCGGCGCGAAGCGGAAGCAGCGGCGCAGGTGCGCCATCAGGTCTTCCATCTGCGCGTCCGACAGGTAGGTCGGCGTGCCGCCGCCGAAGTGCAGCTGCTCGACCTCGTTCATGCCGGCGAACAGCCGCCCCTGCATCTCGACTTCGCGTTTCAGGTAAGCGAGATAGGTGGCCGCCTTCTCGCGGTTCTTCGTGACGATCTTGTTGCAGGCGCAGTAATAGCAGACGGTGTCGCAGAACGGGATGTGCAGGTACAGCGACAGCGGCTTGCCGCCGCCGCGCGTGCGCAGGTCCGCCACGGCGTGGAGAAAATCGCGATAGCCGAACGATTCCGTGAAGCGGTCCGCCGTCGGGTACGACGTGTAGCGGGGGCCGCTGCGGCTCAGCCGGGCGATCAGGGCCGCGTCGAACTCGACGACGGGCTGGAATGCGGAAACTGCATCGAACATCTGGGAAACTCCTGGGCCGGCGGCGTGGACATACAAGATGAGTGTATTGAGGCGGTTCCGCAAAATCCTTGACTTGCATCAAAAATCGCCGAAGCCGATGTGTTATCCACGTCCGAGTTTAAAAACCGACAACACCTGCCCCAGATGCCCCACCGGCTCCGCCACGCTCGCGGACGCCGCGGCCGATTCCTCGACGAGGCCCGCGTTTTCGCGCGTGATGGCGTCGAGTTCGGCCATCGCCGCATTCACTTCCGCGATACTCTCGTTCTGCGCACGGACATGTAGCCGACCGTCGTCCCCTCTTCCTGGACCCAGTAGAAATCGCCTTTTTTTCGACGATTTTTCACGAGTCCTGTCCACGGTTCGCCCGCCTGCAGCGTTTGCCACAGGTCGGCAAACGCTTCCGGCGGCATGCGGCCTTTGGTGTCCGTCTTCGAGACGATGGACTGGCCGTCCTGTAACGGGTATTCGATGCCCGTGACGGGCAGGTTGGTACGCAAGCGTGGCTCCTGGCTTTGATGAGGAAATATTGTTGTAGGGAAATTTTATGAAATGTGGACCGGCCGCCCGGCCGTTAAAATGGAGTACCCTGCGCGGATGTGGCCGCCAGGTTTGCGTTTTTTGCCTTGATGATTTTCAACAAACCCCAAAGTAGCCGTAGATGAACGATATCTCTCCTCTGACACGGCATCCCGATGTCCTCTACGGCCCGCACCAGCCCGAGCTGTTGCGCGACGAGATCCTGGCCGACCTCCTCGAAGCGAGCGCGGCCCGCGCACCGGACCAGCCGGCCCTCGTCGCCGGCGACCGCCGCCTCACGTATCGCGAACTCGACGCCCTCGCCGACCTTGCCGCGTCACGCCTGATCGACGCGGGCATCCGGCCCGGCCACATCGTCGGCCTGTGGATGCCGCGCGGCATCGACCTGCTCGTCATGCAGGCGGCCATCGCGAAGGCCGGCGCCGCGTGGCTGCCGGTCGACGAGGACACGCCCGTCGAGCGCCTGCTCGTGTGCATGGAAGACGCCGGCTCCCCCGCCCTCGTGAGCAGCGAGCGCATGCGCAACCGTCTCGGCGCCGTCACGCACCCCATCCACACGGCCGAGACGCTGCTGGCGCCGGCCCCGGACGGCTACCCACTGCGCCGCCGCGGCAACGTCGGCGGCGACGCCCCCGCCTACGTCATCTACACATCGGGCTCGACAGGCAAGCCGAAAGGCATCCTCATCGACCAGCGCAGCATCTGCCACTTCCTGCGCAGCGAGAATGAAGTGCTGGGCGTGAAGGCCACGGACCGCGTCTACCAGGGCTTTTCGGTCGCGTTCGACATGTCGTTCGAGGAAATCTGGATTTCCTACCTCGTCGGCGCCACCCTGTGGATCGGTCCGAAGGAAACGGCCGGCGACCCCGAGGCGCTGCCGCGCCTGCTGGCGGAAAACGGCGTCACCGTGCTGCACGCGGTGCCGACCCTGCTCGCGCTGTTCGCGGACGACGTGCCCAGCCTGCGCATCATCAACCTGGGCGGAGAAATGTGTCCGGAAACGGTGGTCGAGCGCTTTTCGAAGCCGGGCCGCCAGATGTTCAACACCTACGGTCCCACGGAAGCGACCGTGTCGGCCAGCCTCGCGCGCCTGGAGCCGGGCCGGCTGATCACCATCGGCACGCCGCTGCCGAACTATGGCCTGCTGGTCATCTCCACCGAGACGGACAAGGGCCTGCAACTGCTGCCGCGCGGCGACACGGGCGAGCTGTGCATCATCGGCCCGGGCCTGTCGGCCGGCTACCTCGGCCGCCCCGACCTGACGGCCGAGAAATTCCTCGCGAACCCGTGGACCTCCGGCCCGGACGATCCGCGCCTGTACCGCACGGGCGACCTCGCGCGCATCGAGCCGGACGGCCAGGTCGTGTGCCTGGGCCGCACGGACGACCAGGTCAAGATCCGGGGTTTTCGCGTGGAACTGGGCGAGATCGAAGCCCAGCTCGCACAACAGGATGGCGTCGGCACGACGGCCGTGCTGCTCCGCAAGGACGACGGCATCGACCGCCTCGTCGCCTACCTCGTGCCGGCTGCAGGCGCGACGCCGGAACAGCTGGCGCCGGCGACCCTGCGCCGGGCGCTGTCCGAGAAACTGCCGCCATACATGGTGCCGAGCCGCTTCGAAACGTTGTCCGTGATGCCGCGCCTGACGTCCGGCAAGATCGACAGGAAAGCCCTGAAGGCGATGGCGCTGTCGGCCCCGCTGCCGAGCGATCCGGCCGAATCCGACGTGCCCGAGACGCCGGGCGAGGAAGCGTTGTTCGCCGCGCTGGAGAAATTGTTCCCGGGACAGCCGATCCGGCGCGAGCTGGATTTCTTCAGCGACCTGGGCGGCCACTCGTTCTTCGCCGCCCGCCTCGCCACGGCACTGCGCGCCGACCCGCGCTTCGCCCACGTGACGGTGCGCGACATTTATTCGCACCGCCAGATCGGCGCCATCGCGTCCAGCCTGGACCAGGCCGCCGGCACGGCCGCCGTCGAGCCCGACTGGACACCGCCGTCCGAAGCGCGCCGCTGGCTGTGCGGCGTGGCCCAGCTGGCGACCGTCCCCGTGCTGATCACATTGCGCATGGCCCAGTGGCTGGCGCCGTTCTTCACGTACCACTTCTTCACGGGCGACCCGGGCGACTCCGTGACGCGCGCCATCGCCGCGTCCATCGGCGTATTCCTGCTCGCGACCCTGCTGGAGTTCGTGTTCGCCATCGGCGGCAAATGGCTCGTCGCGGGCCGCCTGAAGCCCGGCGTGTACCCGCTGTGGGGCGCGACGTATTTCCGCTGGTGGCTGGCCGACCGCCTCGTCGAGGCCGCCCCGACCTATCTGCTGGCCGGCTCGTCGCTGTACGGCTGGTATCTGCGCCTGCTGGGCGCGAAGGTCGGGCACGACGTCGTGATCGGCTCGCTGACGATCCGCGCCCCCGACCTGCTCGCCATCGGCGACAACGTCAGCATCGGCAATGCCGTCAACTTCGAGAACGCGCGCGTGGAACGGGGCCGATTGATCCTCGGCCGCATCGCGCTCGACGACGATGCGTGCGTGTCGTCGTACGCGATCCTGGAAAGCAATACGCAGGTTGGCCGGCGCGGCCACCTGGAGGGACAATCCGCGCTGCAGGATGGCGCGAGCGTGCCGGACGGCCGCGTCTGGTGCGGCTCGCCCGCGCGCGACGCCGGCGCGTTCGACCCGTCGACCCTGCCGCCGCGCCCGCACGTCAGCCGCGCCCGCCTCGCCGGCGAAGGCCTGTTCTTCGTGTTCGGCATGCTGCTCGTCGCCACGCTGTTCTTCATGCCCGTCTTCCCCAGCTTCGTGCTGATCGACTGGTTCGACGAGCGCGGCACCCTGCCGATCCTCGCGCAGAACTCGATCCAGGGCCAGCTGCTGCGCTACTTCGTGCTGGCACTGCCCGCGTCCGCCGTGCTGATCGCGCTGACGATGCTCGTCTCCGCCGCCATCCGCTGGGGCTTCCTGCCCCGCATGATGCCGGGCCGCTCGGCCGTGCACAGCAACGCGTACTGCAAGAAATGGCTCGTGAGCCATATCCAGGAATCGAGTTTGAACGTCCTGCACGGCATCTACGCGACCGTGTTCGCACCGTTCTGGTACCGCCTGCTGGGCGCGAAGGTCGGCCGCGATGCCGAGATCTCGACGGCGCTGGGCGTCGTCCCCGACATGCTGACCCTGGGCGACGAGACGTTCATCGCCGACGCCGTCATGCTGGGCGACGAGCAGATCGACGGCGGCTGGATGACGATGGAAGCGACCGTCGTCTCGAACCGCAGCTTCGTCGGCAACGGCAGCTACATCCCGGACGGCACGGTGCTGCCGGAAGGCGTCCTCGTGGGCGTGCACACGCATGCGCCCGCGAACGAGCGCATGACGGGCGGCGACACGTGGCTGGGCTCGCCGCCGATCCACCTGCCCGCGCGCGAACAGGTCAGCGGCTATCCGGAACACCTGACCTACCGCCCGTCGCCGGCGCGCCGCCTCGGCCGCGCGCTCGTGGAAGCCTTCCGCATCGTCGCGCCGCACGCGGTCGTCATCGCCGTCGGCTACACGGTCGTGCTGGACCTGATGCCGATCGCGGGCGCGGGCCGCTGGGGCGAAGTGATCTGGGACCTGGCCCTCATCAGCCTCGCCTACGGCATCGGCAACTACCTGTTCGTGCTCGCGTTCAAGTGGCTGCTGCTGGGCCGCTACAAAAAGCGGGCGGAGCCGATGTGGACGCCGTTCGTCTGGCTGTCCGAAGGCGTGACGAACATGTACGAAGGCATCGCCGTGCCCAACTTCATGCGCTACCTGCGCGGCACGCCCTGGCTGCCGGTCGCCTTCAGCCTGCTGGGCTGCCGCATCGGCCGCGGCGTCTACATGGACACGACGGACATCACGGAATTCGACTGCGTGACGATCGGCGACCACAGCGAACTGAACGCGCTGTCCTGCCCGCAGACTCATTTGTTCGAAGACCGGGTGATGAAGATCGATCACGTCGACATCGGCAGCAAGGTGTACCTGGGCCCGCGCAGCGCCGTGCTGTACAGCGCAAAGGTCGGTGACAATGCCCGCATCGGCCCGCTGACCCTCGTCATGAAGGGCGAGCACATTCCGGCCGCGACCGCGTGGAACGGGTTGCCGGCGGCGCCGCAGCGGGTGTGATGGACCACGCATTGCCTGTGCGCTGGTGGGACGGCGGCGGGTTCGCGGTCGCGCCTGCTTCCGCTTCGGCGGTGCAGGTCGTCGGCGTGCGTGGCCAGCCCGACCGTGCGACGGCGCGGCGCACGATCCGTTCGGCGCTGCTCGCGGCGCTGGCGGAGACGAGCGGGCTGCCTGCTTCGGCTGTCCGGCTGTGCGGTGCGCCCGGCGAGGCGCCATATGCCCTGCTCGACGATGGCCGTCGCGCCGCACTGTCGATCAGTCACGACGGCGACCTGTCCGTGGCGGCCCTGCGGCTGGATGGCGGCGCCGTCGGCATCGACCTGATGCAAGTCGTCGATGTCCCCGACTGGCGGGCCGTCGCCCGCGACTATCTCGGCCCGGCGTGCGCGGCCACGCTGGCCGACGTGTCCGCGTTCGCGCGCGCATGGAGCGAGCGCGAAGCCAGGTTCAAATGCCGTGGATTGGCGCTGGCGGAATGGGGAGGCCGCGATGAAACCCTGCTGTCGGCATGCACTTGCCGGTCATTGGTGCTGCCGGACGGTTACACGGGCAGCATCGCGGTGCTGCCCGATCCATCCAAGCCCTTGCGCGCGGCTTCAACCGGAAGCTGATCCCCATGCGATTGATCGCATTCATGGTCGCGATCACGATCGTCAGTTCGACCAGCCTACACCGGCTGGTGGCTTCCGGAACCTGTGGTCGAGGCCGTCGAAGACACGCCTGAGGCCGCTGCCAAACTGGCGAGCGATGTTTCCGTCGCGATGCCCTGGGTACTGGAACGCCTCACGCCGGAAGAGCATGCCGCATTCCTGATGCGAAAAGTATTCGATCAGGATTATGGCGACGTGGCGGCAATGCTTGGCAATGCGGGGCATCCCTTTACTGCAGTCATGTTCGGGTCCGCGGCAGGTTTTCCTGAGTGCATGTATACTTGTGGCATTCGCGCATCGTCGCATTTTCTGATCGACGATGGCACAGCTTGCCTGAGTTCCAATGAAATTACCCCAACTTACCGTTTTCCTGGGTGGATACCTGGCGACCGTCGTTGTCCTTGCCCGCCTCTACAATAGCTTTTCGGGGATTGCCTCGACTGCCCAAATCGCCATTTGCCTCGCCATCGCCCTGCTGATCGGCTTCGCGGCCGGCACGTCGGAAACAGCCGCACGCCACGGCGCAGCTTTCGTGCTTGCCTCGTTCTGCGGCGCGCTCACGATGCTGCTGTCGTTCTATGCCGGAACGGCCGGCCTGGCCGTTGTCGCCTTGCCTTATGTCTTCTTCTGGACGAACGCTACCTGGCTGGGATTGCAGACGGCCCGGATCTGCCGGACCGCCTTGAACGCACCGTCGGCGCAATAAGGGCGTTCGATTCGCATGCGATGACGTTGCGAACGCCTGCATTGCGATGGAACGTCTTTTAGCTTGCAGTTTGGGGAAGATTGCGGAATGGACAATCTCACCCACTCCGTCGTCGGCCTCGGCATCGGTGCGCTGATCGACCGCAGCGTGCCGCCCGAGGCGACACCGAATCCCTCGTAAGGTGGCTCTGGCAAGGTGCCGGCAGTGGCGCGGGAATCCGGGACACTGCCGTCGAATTGAGCAATTCAGCTCTACGGCTTGTCGTCGACCGGCGGGGCCGCCGCAGGCACGTATGCTACCGGCGCGACCGCCCTGACCGGAATTGCCAGGTGTGCGGCCCGCAACCCGGGAGCACTGGCGCTGACTTCGATCGAACCGCTGCTGTTCCAGTTGCTCTGCACGAGCAACTGGGCCAGGCCGTTGAACAGCTTGCGCGTCCTTCCTTTCTCGTCTTCGTGCGAATTTGGATCACCGTTACCATGACCGATCGACTTGCCCGCACCGGCGATCTCGAAGGTCACTTCATCGTTCGCGATCGGTACTGCCCGGCCTTGCGCATCGAGTGCACGCACGGTGATGGGCATGGCGTCGTCGCCGTCGCCCTTGAGCGCGACGCGGTCCGGCACGAGTTCCAGCGCGACGGCCGGACCGGTGGTCTCGACATTCGTGCGAGCCACCTCCTTGCCACCGGTGTAAGCGATCGCGTCCAGCCTCCCGGCTTCGTAGTTAACCTTGAAATCGTTCATGCGGTAGTGGTCGACCTTCTGTTCGCCGATCTCGCGACCATTGAGCAAGAGCTTCACGCGCTCGGCGTTCGACATCACTCTGACCACGATCTCCTGGCCCTCCTTGCCCGACCAGTTCCAGTGAGGCGCGATGTAGACGAGCGGGCGATCCTTGATCCACTGGACCTGGTGCATGTAGTACGCCGTCTTCGGAAAACCGTTCAAGTCCATGATGCCGAAGAACGAACTGACCGACGGCCACGATGCGTAGGGCCAGGACTCGCCGTGATAGTCGAACCCCGTCCAGACAAAGCCGCCGGCAACGAAATCACGTGTGCCGATCGCTTGCCAGGCGTCGCGATGGGTATTGCCCCAGGCTGGCGCCTCGGTGTCGTAACTGGTCTCGATATGACGCGCCTTGTCGGTCGCGAATTCGCCGCGTGTCATGAAAGCCGACGTATCCTCCGAACTCGTAAAAGGTTTGTCGGGACGGGCCGCATGGAATTTGTCGTACTCGGGAATCTGGTAATTGGCGCCGACGACGTCCACCGCATGGGAGACGTTCAGGGGCGTGAGCAAGCCATTGCTCATGGCCGCCGTGGTCGGGCGTGTGCCATCGAGGGCCCTGGCGACGGCCACCATG
Organism: Massilia kyonggiensis; assembly: GCA_966212285.1. Classification (GTDB taxonomy): domain Bacteria; phylum Pseudomonadota; class Gammaproteobacteria; order Burkholderiales; family Burkholderiaceae_D; genus Telluria; species Telluria kyonggiensis_A. The sequence continues at coordinate 179,458 of CBIHQW010000009.1, read as the reverse complement.
CGACGCGCCATTTCGTAGCCGGCCTCCGTCGCCTGCACCGGTTCCTCGTTGAACACCGACCACAGGATGATCGACGGGTGGTGGCGATCACGCTTGAGCATCCACTCGAACTGCTTCATGTAATCCGGGGACGGATTGAAGTTGCGGTTCTCGGCCATGACCAGGAAGCCCATGCGGTCGGCCATGTCCAGCACTTCGGAGGCGATTGCATTGTGCGAGAAGCGGATCGCATTTACCCCGAGTTCTTTCAGGCGGCGTAGACGGAATTCCCAGATCGCGGTCGGCACGGCGACGCCAACGCCGGCATGGTCCTGGTGCAGGCACACGCCCTGCAACTTGACGTGCTTGCCGTTGAGGAAGAAGCCTTTTGCGGCGTCGAAGCGCAGCGTGCGAAAGCCAGTGTCCAGCGCCAGCCGGTCCACCACCTTGCCATCGCGCCGCACGGTCGTCGTCACGTGGTACAGCGTGGTCCGGTCGAGCGACCACAGCGCCGGCTGGCGTATCGCCATCGGCAGCGAGGCCGTCACCTGCGTAAGCACCGGCACCGCGATCGACGTGCTGCGGCGCGCCACCTGTTTGCCGTCCGGCCCGGTGACCACCATCTCCACGTCGACCCGCGCGTCCTGCTTGCCATCGTTATCGAGCGTGACGGTGGCCGGGATTTCCCAGTTGCCGGCCGCGACCTCGCGCGGCGTCACGCGCACGCCATCGGGCACCACGTGCACGCCATCGGTCTTGACCAGCCAGGTGTGCCGGTACATGCCGGCGCCTTCGTACCACCAGCCTTCCATCGCATTCGCATCGACGCGGACCGCGACGACATTGGCGTGCTGGTCGCCATAATGCAGGTACGGCGTAATGTCGATGCGCACCTCGTTATAGCCCGACCAGTTATGGTTGACCAGGTTACCGTTCACCCATACCGTTGCATGCGTGGCGATGGCGCCGAATTCGAGTTCGACGTGCCGGCCACGATCGCTTTCGGGCAAAGCGATATAGCGCCGGTACCAGCCGATGCCGCGCGGGCGAAAGCCCTGGGCCATATTCGCTTTCGGGTCGAATGGCTGTTCGACCTGCCAGTCGTGCGGCAGGTCGAGCTTGCGCCAGCCGCTGTCGTCGAATTTCACGGCTGCCGCACCCGACGCCAGGCCGGCCTTGGTGGCGTAATAGGTTTCATCCTGCGTGGCGGGCACGTGGAATGGTACATCCCCAAGATGAAACAGCCAGCCGCGATCGAGCGACAGTCGTTCGCGTCCGCCGTCGGCGTGCGCCGGCATGACGAGCAGCCCGCCGAACACGGCGAACAAAACATGGCGGACCCAAAACCGCCAACCGGGAAAGTCAGACTTGTGCAGCTTCATTGCGTCGTTCCAGTTCAAGTAAAAAATCAGCCAATCAATACACGTAAGGCCAGCCATCCGCCGTGAAGCCGATGCGGTTGATGCCCAGCGTTTCATTGCCGTTGTGATTGGCATCGTAGTAGTGGTACACCATCAGCGGACCGTCGCTGTCGGTCATCAGGCTCTGGCCGCCGGGTCCCTTGATGTTGCCGTGCGCGCTCAGGACGATCGTGCCGCCGCCGCTCAGCAAATTGACGCCGCCGCGGTCCAGGTAGGGGCCGGTCACCGAGGTCGAACGGCCAACGATGATGCGATAGGTGCTGTTCGCACCGCTGCAGCAGGTATTGATGGACGCGAAGAGGTAGTAATACCCGTTGTAATAGTAGAGATACGCCCCCTCCAGCCCCTTCGGACGCTGGGCCAGGTGGTAGTTCGTCGTATTGGCCGTCGATTGCTTGCCGGTGGCCGGGTCCAGCTTGATCAGGTAAATGCCGTTCCACCACGATCCGTAGGACATCCACCAGCCGCCCGCCTGGTCCTGGATGATGCTGGGGTCGATGGCGTTGTAGGGCGTCGATGCACTCGACGTGACCACGGTCCCCAGGTCCGTCCACGCCGTGCTGTTCGGCGTGGACGCGCGGGCGACGCCGATGGCCGACGTCTGCGATCCGTAGCTGGATGCGGAATAGTATTGGTAGTACGTGTTATTCATCCGCACCACGTTCGGCGCCCACAGCGTGCCGCCCTTGGTATAGGTGCCGGTCCACGCGGGTATCGGCGCCAGCGCACTGCCCGCATTCGTGAAATTGATCCGGTCGCTCGACGACGCCAGCGTATTGTTGGTGCCGTACAGCCAATAGGTCCCGCCGCCGTCGCGCAGCATGAACGGATCGTGCACGCGGGTCCCGTTGCCGCTCACGGCGCCGGGTGCCGGATACGGATCGATGCCGGTGCTCACCAGCTGCCATTCCTGGCACAGGCAACCGGACGCGCTCCATTGGTCGATGACGGCGCTCGTCGACGTGCTCCCCTGGTACACGTCGAGGTACAGGCCACTGTTGACATTCTTGATCAGGTAATTGCCATCGGCCGCCTGGATGACCGTCCACAGGTGATCCGCCGTGCCGTTATCGGCCCATTGGACGATTTGCGCGCCGGCCGATTTCGATCCGGCCGACACGCCCAGCAGCTGGTGGGTCGCGAGGTTCTCGATGTTGTACTGGCCGCTGCCCATCGGAATGAAATGCCACAACTGCTCGCTGCCGCCGGTGTCGTTCCATTGAATCACGTTGCTTCCCGCGGCCTGGCTGGCGCCGGGAATCGCGAGCACCAATCCGCTGTTGACGTTCTTGATCTTGAACTGCACGGCGTCGCTCACGACCACCTGCGCGCGCGCCTGGGTCGCCAATGCCGCCAGTAATACGAGTCCAACCGCAAATCTTTTCATGAACATCCTCCTGTGAGTAAGTACGTCGGCTGCCTCCCAACAAAAAAGTGGCAGCCGAGGCTGCCACAAAGGCCGCAATGGCCAAGGAGACTGTGGTTCAACCGGCTCGCGCCGTTCGCAATCTGATTTAACGTTAAACCTAAGTTCGGTAATACTAGTTGAACGTAAAACTAATTTCAAGGAAAATCCCGGCATTCATTCACCTGCAAGGCTTTCGAATCCACTCATGGCAACCATCAAGGAAGTAGCTGCCCATGCCGGCGTCACGCCAACCACCGTCACCAACGTTCTTCGCGGACGCGGCAGGACGGGCGATGCGACCCGGCAGCGCGTGCTCGATGCGGTCGCGCACCTGGGCTACCGCCCCAACCTCGCGGCGCGTGCGCTGGTCGAGCGCAGGGCTCCCACCTTCGCCCTGGTGCTCACCTGCATCACGAACCCCTTCTATTCGGAACTCATGCTGTACGTGGACCAGGCCGCCCGCAAGCACCAGCGCTATCTCATCGTTTGCAACACCGACTACGAAGCGGAGAAGGAAACCCGCTTCCTCGACGAAGTGGCCGGCTCGCTGTCCGACGGCGTCATCGTCGCCAACAATCCGGGCCTGGACGTCGGGCATCTCCAGCAGATCGTCGCGCAGGGCACGCCCGTCGTCCTCAACCTGTGGGAAGACCCGGACACGCATCCGGGACTCCCCTGCCTCGCCTTCGACGGCCGCGAGGCGGGACGGATGGCAACCGCCCATCTGACCGGACTCGGCCACCGCCAGATCGGTGCGATCATCGCCAGCCCGAAAGACGGCATCCACAACCTGCGCTACCTGGGCTTCCGCGACGTCATGCGCAAGGCCCGCCTGGCCTGCCCGGCTGCGGCAGTGCGTTTTTGCGCGGACACGTTCGAAGGCGGAAAAGCGGCGGCGCTCGACCTGCTGTCCACCATGCCGGACCTGACGGCGGTGTTCGTCTCGAACGACCTCGCCGCACTGGGCGTCCTCGACGCCGCCGCCCAGTTGGGCCGTCCGGTCCCGGCCGCAATCTCGGTGGTCAGCATCACCAACATCATGGTGTCGAGCCAGTCGCGCCCGGCGCTGACGACAGTCGCCATCCCCACTGCCGCGATGGCCGCGCGCGGCGTGGAGCTGCTGATGGAAATCCAGGAGCGCAAGCACGACGCGCCGCCGATGGAGTGCATTCCCGGCCTGGAACTGATCGTCCGGGAATCGACGGCGGCGCCGCGCCTGCGCGCGTGAATCATCGACCGCGCGGTCAGTTCTTCCAGTTCAGCGCCAGCCCGAACGTACGATCGTAGCGGCGGGTATCGCGCGGATACAGGCGCTGGTCGGTCCAGTAATCGACATACTGGAAGTTCAGCAGGTTGGTGCCGGTCAGGGTCACCGACAGGTTCGGCGTGAACTTGTAGCTCAGTGAACCATCCAGCGTGGACATCGGCGCGGCGATCAAGTCACGCGCCGGCGCGCTGCCCGAATTGCTCGGGTGATCGCCATAGACCTGCACGAATTTCGAACGCCAGTTATAGGCGAGGCGCGCCGATACGCCGGCCCTTTCATACAGGGCGACCACGTTGTATGAATTCTTCGACATGCCGCTGAACGGCTTGCCCTTCAATCCAGGCACGATGGACGACGTCAGGCCGCCTTCCATATAACTGACGTTCGCCTCCATGCCGAAGCCGCCCAGCCAGCCCGGCAACTTGTCGTAGAACTGGCGGTACGACATTTCCACGCCTTGCAAATGGCCTTTGTCGGTATTGAACGGACGGCTGGTGTCGTACTTGAGGCCCTGGAACATTTCGGGCACCGATTTGTTGATGATGTAGCCGTCGAAGTTATGCCGGAACACCGTCGCACTCAGCATGCCGGTCGGTGCGAAATACCATTCCAGCGCCGCATCCAGGTTCTGGCCGGTGAACGGCTTCAGGTTTGGATTGCCGCCGCTGGCTGTCGCCTGCACGGTCGTGCCGTTCGCCGCGACGTAGGCCGTGCCGGGATTGAGCTGGGAAAAACTCGGACGCGTCAGCGTCTTCGCGTAGGCAAGGCGCGCAATCACGTCATGCGGCAGCCTGGCCTTGAAGTTCGCACTCGGCAGCACGTCGGTGCCGCTCGTGCTGACCGGCGTCTCCACGTACTGGCCGTTGACCTGGCTCTTGCCGATCAGGTCGGAATCGGTCCGCGTCACGCGCACGCCCAGCAGGCCGTCGACGGGAATGGCGCCGACATCGAAGCCGATCTTGCCCGACACGTACATCGACACATTCTTTTCGACGTCCTTGAAGAACGAACCCGGATCGAGTCCCTTGGCGGCCGGGTTGCCCGTCACCGCCTGCCGCACCGTCGCCGTATCGTCCAGCAGGTAGCTGGCGCATGGCGTGTACCAGTTCTGCGTGCCGTAATCGCGCGACATCGTCGGCGCGTTGCAGGACATGCCGGGCAGCGTCGACGCCTTGACGCTATCCGGCGCGGAAGCGCTGCCCTCGAACGACTTGATCGACTCCGCGGTGCGGCGGTTGGCGCGCACGCCGGCCAGGAATTCCTTGAACAAGCCGTCGTACGCCGGGGTATAGGTGACGTCCGAGCGGAAATCGGTCGAACTTCCCTTGTCGTTGCCGTAACGGTCGAATAGCTGCAACAGGTTGATATTGGCCGCGTCGCCGATATCGAAGCCGCTGTATTTCACATACGCGCCGCCGTCGACATTGGTCTTGCCGTACGCGTTCGGCACCTTGGTGATCACGTCCAGGATCGGATTGCGCCAGACGTATTTCGAGTCGGTATGCGCCAGTTCGGAAGTCAGGCGCAAGCCGGGCGTGACCCGCCACTTCGCGCCTAGAGCAACCTGGGAGGTCTTGTTGTCCGCGTAGCGCGCCTGCGTCGACAGGATCGTGTTGGCGTTCTGCGACGTCACCGTATCGACTTCCTTTGTGCCCGGAATCATGGTGGCGCTGCTGCTGCCGGCCCAGAAGGGAAAGCCCACCAGCAGGTTGGTCTGGTCGTTGCCCTGGAAATGGGAAGCCAGGCCTTCAGCATAGAATTCCAGGTCGGCGCTGGGTTTGTACTGCGCGGCGAAATTGGCGGCCGTGCGTTTGCGCTTGCCGTAGATCGCCTGCAGGCCCAGCACGTCCGGACCGGTTGCGCCTGCCCCGAGCCATTCCTTCGAGATCGGGAAAGACTGGAAGCTGCGTTCTTCCCAGTAATCGCCCTTCACGTACGACGCGCCGACCAGCGCGCCGAACTCGCCGGCATCCGTCTTCCAGCGATTCGACAACAAGGCATTCGCTTCCGGGTCGTTACGGTGCGCCTTGTCCCGGTGGCGCGCGCCCGCGTTCACGCTGACGGTTGCGCCCTTGAAGTCGAATGGGCGATTGGTGCGCACGTCGATCACGCCGGCGATGCCGCCCTCGAGCAATTCGGCGCTCTGCGATTTATACACATCCACGCGCTGCAGCATCGTCGAAGGAATGTCCGCCAGCTGGATATAGCGGCCGGTCGTCGTGAACATTTCACGGCCGTTGAGCAGGGTCGAAATCCCCGGCAGGCCGCGGATCAGTACCGAATTGGCTTCGCCGGCATCGCGCCGTACCTGGATGCCGGTGACGCGCGCGAGCGTCTCGGCCACGTTCGTATCGGGGAATTTGCCGATATCGTCCGCGACGATCGAATCGACGACGTTGTCGGCGTCCTGCTTGATTTTCTGCGCGGTCTGCGCGGCCCGGCGCACGCCGGTGACCACCACGACGGTTTTCCCGTCCGCTTGCGGCATATCGGCCGGGGCGGCTTCCTGCGACCACGCCGGGGCGCTGCCGAGGACGCCGGCCGACGCGAGTGCGGCCACCGTGACCTTGAGCGCGAATGGCGCCGTTGTGTTTTTCTTCATCTGATGTCTCCTCAAGATTTTTACTGTTATCGATGAAACCTGGACAATCACGCCGATTGGTTTATCGTTAAACCAATCGGCGCAAAAAAAAAGGACATTGCATGTCAGGTCGGAAAGAATTCTAGTTTAACGTAAAACCAAAGCGCAAGAAAAATCGCGGGACCGTCCACCCACCGTGGTTTTTTGGAACCGTCCTCACTTGCCTGCGAAAACTTTCTGCTCGAACGGCTCCATCTGGAATTTGGTCCTGGTTGGCGTGACGGTCGGCCAGCCGTCGGCGTCCATGTAGAGAGGCTTGATGTTGAGTACCGAGTTGTAATCGAACGCCCTGGTATAGGCGTGGTAGACCAGGTAGGTCGTGCCGCCTTCCGAGTAGATGCCGTTATGCCCGCGACCGGGTTCGTTTTCGTCGCCCGCCAGCAGCAGCGAATACTTGTCGTCGACCCAGCTGCCGCCATCCTTGGACAGGTAGGGCCCGGTGATCGTCCTGGAGCGGCCCATCACGATCTGGTAGGTGCTGTTCGCGCCGCTGCAGCAGATGCCGCGCGAGGCAAAGATATAGTAATACTGCGGATCCTTGATCAGGAATACGCCTTCGCCGAGAGACTTCGTGAGCACGGTGGGCGTGGGCGTTCCGGACAGCAGTTTGCCGGTTTTGCGATCGAGTTCGACCATCCGCAAGCCGGCCTTGAAGGAGCCGTACAGCAGGTACGCCCTGCCGTCCTTGTCGATGAACACGTTCGGGTCGATGACGTTGACCCCTGCGCCGCCATTTTTGTACGAAATGACCTGGCCCTGGTCGACCCATTTATAGGCCGGGTCTGACGGGTCCAGCGTGGTATTGGTGGCGAGGCCAATGCTGGAATTAAAGTTCATCCAGGCCGATACGGCGTAGTACATCCAGTACTTGCCGTCGTGCCAGGAGATGTCGGGGGCCCAGATCTGGGCGCCTTGTGGGATATCCTTGCTCCACCAATCGAGCTTGAATCCCTCCGGGAAGACTGCGCCGGCATTCGTCCAGGTGATCATGTCCTTCGAGCTTTTGATGCCGGTAAAAGTGCCGAATACGTAGTAGGTATCGCCGCCCTTGATCATGACTGGATCGTGCACGCCAAGAGCACCTTTGAGGCCCCCGCTTTCGATGTAGTCTGGCAATGGTTTAGCGGCCACGACAGGGACGGCATCGGCCGTCGGCACGGGCACGGCGCCGCTCGTGCTGCCACCGCAAGCGGCGAGCAGAAGTAAAGGGAACAAGCGCATCGTCAACCGGAGTGTGTTGGAGGAATTTTTCATCGTTCGCGTGAATCTTTCTCAAGCGTGGGGAAGTGAAGACAGCAAACCAGAGCTGGATCGCTGCAGATTTAACGTTAAATCAAGCGGTCAGTTTAACGCAAAACCCATTTCAAGAACATTCCGATATCTGCCCGGTACAGTTTGAAAAAGGCTGTGTTCGCGGTAGTTATGTGAACTGAAATTCGTTGTAGCGGTCTGACGCATCGTCGAGTTAACTCAAGAGGAGTGACGATGCGCAGCCTGACGTTCGACGAATTGTTCGCCATGTTGGCGGCGGCGCAGTTGTCTGCGGGCGACCTGGCCCGGCTACGGGAATGGATCGCCGGCATCGCGCATCCGGGCGAGTGCATCGCCCTGATCGAGCAGGCGGCGGCGGGCCGGCCGTGCCCGCACTGCGGCTGCGTCCGCAAGCACCGCTGCGGACAGGCGAGCGGACTGCAACGCTTCCGCTGTCTCGGCTGCGGACACAGCCATAACGCATTGACCGGAACGCCCCTGGCAAGGCTGCGCAAGAAGGAACTCTGGCTACCGTACCTGCAATGCGTGCTCGAATCGCGCACGGTCCGTGATGCCGCGCAAGTCGTCGGCGTACATCGGACGACCAGCTTCCGGTGGCGCCACCGGTTCGTGCGCGGCGCCATGCGCGACCGGCCGGCCACGCTGTCGGCCGTCGTCGAGGCCGACGAGACATATCGCCTCGAATCGCAGAAGGGTGCGCGCAACCTGACGCGGCCGCCGCGAAAACGTGGCGGCGTCGCCAAGCGGCGCGGTATCAATCGGGAACACGACTGTCTGCTCATCGCGCGCGACCGCAACGGCCGGACGCTCGATTTTCACACGGGGCGCGGCCCGGTGACGGTGGAGCAATTGCATGAGTGCCTCACGCCTGTGCTGCCAGCCGACGTTCTACTGATCAGCGACGGAGCCATCGTCTATCGACATTACGCGGAGCAGGCTGGTATCACGCATGAAGCGGTGAACGTGCAAGGCGGGGTTCGCGTGCGTGGCGCGATCCACATTCAAAACGTGAACAGCTGGCACAGCCGTTTCAAAAGCTGGCTGGTGCGGTTCCGCGGCGTGGCGAGCCGCTACCTGATCCATTACTCGGGATGGCAGCGTGTGCTCGACGATGGTCGCCTCACGAAGCCGGCTCATCTGCTGTGCGCTGCGGCCCAGCTCGGCTAGGCGGGCGGGTTACCGACTTACCGCGAACACAGCCTTGAAAAACTAACATGCGCCGAGCGAAGTGTCCGCGCCGAGCGGCGCCGCCGTCGCATCGCGCGAGCCATCGTCCACGAACAGGGCCGCCTGTTCGAACGTCGGCACCCGCACGCGCCTGCGGGGTTGGGACGATGTCGTCATGCGCCCAGCATAAGCAGACGTTTGCGCAAGGTCGGTCGTGCGCCGACACGGCCCGGCATGGCAACATTTTCGGGAAGACCACGCCCATGGCCCCGGAAACGGCACTTTGTGAACGATTTTGCATCACTTTGTGGTAACGGGACACTATTTCCCGTTCGCACTACCTGATAGACTCCTTCGTTTCACCCGCCTGCAATAAACTCTCACGAAAATCACGCAGGCAGGCGACGCCAGTGCAAAAAGACACGGCGCACCAAGCAACGACTATAAAAAAACTGGGATAGTTCATGAAGAATCAGCAGGGTCGGTTGACCCCCAACCTGCTCGCCATGTCGATCGCCGCGATCGCATGGAGCGCGCCGGCGTGCGCGCAGGTGGAGACACAGGGCGACGGCATCCAGGAGGTGATCGTCACGGCGCAGCGCACGGCCGCACCGGCATCGAAGACGCCGGTGGCGCAAACGGTGCTCACGGCGGCGGATCTCGATGCACTCGGCGTCGACACGCCCGGCGCCATCGCCGCGCGCCTGCCCAATACGTATCTGGAAAATTCGTACGACGGCCTGCACATCACGATCCGCGGCGTGTCGAACGTGGACGTCACGGAAAAGGGCGACCCGTCGGCCGGCTTCCTTGTCGACGGCGTGTACATCGCGCGGCCGCAGAGCCAGAACGTGGCGCTGTACGATGTCGAGCGCGTCGAAGTGCTGCGCGGTCCGCAGGGCACGCTGTACGGCCGCAACACGACGGCCGGCGTCGTCAACGTGATCACGAAGGCGCCCGTCGACCGCTTCGAGGGCGACGTCAATGCCGCCATCGGCAACCGTGGCGAGCGCAAGGTCGGCGCCATGGTCAACGTGCCGGTGAACGGCGTGCTGGCGCTGCGCGCCGCCGCCACCTGGAACGAACACGATGCCTGGCTGAAGAACGGCTCGAACACGCCGCGCGGCCTGGGCCTGGACTGGGACGACCGCGCCGCGCGCCTGTCCGCGCGGCTCACGCTCGGCCCCAGCGCGAAGCTGCTCGTGCGCTACGAAGCGAGCCGCGACGACAGCAACAATGACAGCACGGTGCCCGACTCGAATTTCTACAACGGCATCGCGACCGGCCAGCCCGTGTGGAACGGCGATTCGACCGACCGCCAGCTCACGTACCGCTTCAACCCGCCGAACACCCGCTTCGAGCAGGGCCATTCGCACAAGAAGACGTCCAGCTTCACTGCGAACCTGGACTGGGACCTGGGCCCCGCGACCCTGTCGTGGCTGGGCGCGCACCGCAACTTCGATCACGACTACCTGTACAACTTCTACTACCGGGTCGTGCCGACGGTCACGCTGGGCGTGCGCCAGCCGTTCACGGGCACGTACGACCAGGACTCGCACGAGTTGCGCCTCGCGACGAACGGCGCCGGTCCGATCAGCGCCCAGGGCGGCGCGTACTGGTTCCGCGAACGCGCGCGCGACACCTATTATTTCCGCGACCTGCAAGCCATCGGCCTGCCGCCGTACTACGTGTTCGGCAACGACCCCGTCGAAGCGCGCAGCAAGGCCGTGTTCGCACAGGCGACAGTGCGCGTCGCGGACGGCCTGCGTGCGACGGCCGGCGCCCGCTACACGCAGGACGACAAGAAGCGCATCGGCTATATCGGCTACCAGCGCGCGGCGGCGTTCGACCCCGCCACCGACCTGCGCGAGCTGAACACCGGCAGCCTCTCCACCGACAAGACGACGTGGCGCCTGGGCCTCGATGCCGACCTGGCGCCGGACACGCTCGTCTACGGCTCGATCGCGACCGGCTACAAGGCCGGCGGCTTCAACGACGGCTGCGTGGCCGGCAACAAGACGGCCGGCTACACCTGCCCCACCGCGGACGCGGCGCCGCCTTCCAGCCTCACGTACCAGCCGGAGACCGTGCGCGCCTACGAGGCGGGCCTCAAGACCCGCTTCTGGGCGCGCCGCGCGAGCCTGAACGTCGCCCTCTTCCACTATGACTACCGCAACCTGCAGCTGTCGAACGAAGTCGTCGTGAGCGGCCGGCCGCGCTTCGTGACGACGAACGCGGGCGCCGCGTCCATCCGCGGCCTGGAAGCGGACGGCCAGGTGCTCGCCACGAGCGCCGACCGCTTCACGTACGCCCTCACGCTGCTCGACGCGCACTACGCCAGCTACATGCCGGACGGCGTGCATTCCTGGGCCGGCGTCAAGCTGGACCGCACGCCGGCACGCACCCTGTCGCTCGGCTGGGAACACCGCGTACGCATCAAAGGCGGCATGCTGACGGCCGGCGCGGGCACCCGCGCCAGCGCCGGCTACCTGCTGGGCGTGCCGCAGGCGGGCCTGAAGTACCGCGTCCCCGGCCACACGGAATCGGACCTGCGCCTCGGTTGGGAACCGGATGGCGCGCCGTGGAGCGTGCTCGCACGCGTGCGCAACGTCGAGGACAAGGTGCGGCCGATGACGATCAGTTCGGCAGGCCTCGCCGTGCCGACCGAGCCGCGCACGGCCGACGTCCGCTTCGATTACCGTTTCTGATTTCGAGCGCGGCCGCCGCCCTTTCGGCGGCCGCATTTTTCATCGTTACGTCGTGCCCCTGGAGCCTCATATGACCCCATTGCTGCGCCGTCGTCTGCCCGTCATTGCCGCCACCCTGCTGGCGGTCGTCCTCCTCGTCCTGGCCAAACGCATCGGCGGCGACACCACCGTCGCCCTCGTCGCCAGCTCGCTGCTGATGTTCGGCTGCTGCTGGGCCAGCGCCGCCCACCTGCTGGGCGGCGGCGCCGCGCTGCGCCTCGTCGCCATCGCCACGAGCTTCGGCTGGCTCGCCGAGCAGCTCGGGTCGTCGTACGGCTGGTTCTTCGGCAGCTACACGTACACGCCCGTGCTCGGGCCGGCCCTGGGCGACGTCCCCGTCGTGATTCCGCTGATGTGGTTCGCGCTGGCGTACATCGGCTACGTGATCGCCAACCTGATCGTGTGGCAGGACCCCGTCGACCGCTCCGCGTCGCTGGGCCACGACGCGATCATGGCGCTGCTCGGCGCGATGGTCGTCACGTGCTACGACCTGGGCGTCGACCCGTACATGGTTTACGTGCTGAAGGCCTGGATCATGACGGAGAAGGACGGCTGGTGGTTCGGCGAGACCGTCCAGGGCTTCGCCGGCTGGATGACGGTGTCGTTCGCGATCCTGTTCGCGTTCCGCCGCCTCGCGCGCGTACGCACGACGGCCGCGGACGCAGGCACGGTGCTGCCGACGATGCGCCACGTGTTCGTGCCGCTGGGCGTCTACGCCGGCCTGATGGTGTTCCAGGTGCTGCTCGGCTACCCCGTCGAGGCGCGCACGATCGCGCTGTTCGCGATGGGCTTCCCGCTGCTCGCGGCCACCATCGGCCTGCTGCGCTGGCAAGGCATCCTGGCGCGCCCTGCGGCCGATGAACAGGCCCGTGCCGTGCCGGCCGACGCGCTGAAGGAGGCCGCATGAGACGCGACGCCCTCGAACCCGGCCTCGTCGACAACCCGGCGCTGCGTGCCGACCCGCTGGCCGACGCCACCATCGCGCGCATCCTCGGCCCCGGCCAGCCCGGCGGTCCGGACATGGCCACGATCGGCCTCCTGAACAGGGAGATCGCGCGCTGGCAGTTGAACGGCGACCTGGACGGCTGGCGCGCCAGCCCCGGCCTGCCGCCCGACATGACCGAAGCGCTCGAAGACTACGTCGCCAGGGCGCGCGTGCTGCCCGACTGGGCCGACGCATCGAAGATCGCGCGGGCCGAAGTGCTGTTCATGGAAATGAGCATGGCCTCGTGCACGCTGCTGTTCTGCGCCAGCCTGCCGCAGTGCTACATCATGCCCGACCTCGCGGCCGTGCTGCACGCCGCCGGCGAACTCGAACAGCACACGGATTACCGCGTGCGCGCCACCGCCGCCATGATCTTTCCCGTCATGATGCGCGGCGGGCTTACGGCGTCGAACGGCGGCGGCGTCGCGCAGGCCATCAAGGTGCGCCTGATCCACGCGGTGATCCGCCACCTCGTGCTGCGCGGCGACGTGGCCGAGGCCCTCGTGGCGCCGCGCCGCCTCAAGCGTTTGCTGGCGCAGGGCAAGACGATGCCGCAGGTGCTGTACGCGCACGGCTGGGACATCGACCGCCTCGGCCTGCCCTGCAACCAGGAAGAACTGGGCTACACCCTGCTGACCTTCAACTACGTGTTCCTGCAGGGCCTGCGCCGCCTGGGCCTGCGCCTGGACCGGGGCGACGAGGAAGCCTACATGCACGCGTGGAACGTGCTGGGCGCGGTGCTCGGCATCGAGCGCGAGCAGATGACGGACACGATGGCGGACGCGGAACGCATGTTCACTGCGATCCAGGCGCAGGCGCGCGGCCAGCAGCGCAAGGACGACCCGCGCCCGGCGCTGGCCGCCGCGCTGATGGCGACGATCCAGCGCTACCTCCCGCTACGCATCCTGAAGCCGTTCCCGGTCCTCCTGACGCGCCACCTGATCGGCAAGGAGGCGTCGCGCGACCTGGGCCTGGACAAGCGCGTGTCGCTGCTGTCGCGCGGCCTGTTCGTGCTGGTGTTCGGCTTCATCCGCGGCGTCGACGCCATCGCGCGCCTCGTATTCCCCGGCTTCTCGATCTCGCGCCTCGTCACGCGCATCCTCGGCTACAACCTCACGGTCAAGCTGCTGATGGACGAGACCCGCCCGCTGAAACTGCCGGACACGCTGCTCGGCGAAGTCGGCGACGCCGTCCACGGCTGGCACAATGACGACAAGGCGCCGCGCTGGGTCAATGCCCTCGAGCGCCGTTTCACCGGGCGTACCCGGCCCGCCGCCCATCAAGGATAAACGATGTCCGTATTCCGTTTCTTCGCGCCGCTGCTTGTGCTGTTCCTGCTGAACGTGGCGCATGCCGCGCCGGCGCCGCTCGTGCTGGACGACGCCGTGCCCCGTGTCGAAGCGTGGCCCGCCGTCACGCTGGTGCACGATGCCGGCGGCCGCCTCGACGTCTCCGAGCTCGTCGCCGCGCCCGAGCGCTTCGCGGTTCCCCGATCGGCCTACGCCACGCTGGGCATGGAAAAAGCCGTCGTCTGGGTGCGCGTGCCCGTGCAGATGGCGCCCGGTACCGACGGCGCATGGACGCTCAAGGTCGACTTCGGCCTGCTGAACCGCGTCGACATGTACCTCGTGCGCGCCGGCCGCATCGAGCGCCACGCGCACGCCGGATCGGAGCGCACGGGCGAGCGCCCGTCGATCTTCCATGGCGGCCCGGTGCCGGCCTTCCTGCTGCAACTGGAGCCGGGCCAGCGCTACGACGTGCTGCTGCGCGTGGACACGAACGGTCCGAAAATCCTGCCGATCAGTTTCGCCAAGCCGGGCGTGTTCTACGAGGAGGCGCTGCGCGACCGCCTCGTGCAGGGCATCCTCACGGGCCTGTTCCTGTGCCTGCTGCTGTACAGCCTTGCGCAATGGGCCAACCTGCGCGAAAGCCTGTTCGCCAAGTACTCGCTGCTGATCGGCGGCCTGGCCCTGTACAACATCGCGTGGTGGGGCCTCGGCGCCGAATACCTGTGGGGCGCCAGTGCGTGGGCCACCGCCAACGCCACCGGCATCATCTCCCTGATGACGTCGTGCGGCGCCTACCTGTTCGTCGGGTCCGCGCTGACGCGGCCCGGGGTCGACCGCGTGTTCCCGCGCCTGATGCAGACGGGCGCCGTACTGTGCGTGATCGCCGCCATCGCCTTCGGCGTCGGCCTGATCCACGACGAGGCGCTCGTGGCGGTCGTCGGCTCGCTGGGCATCATGCCGATGCTGCTGGGGCTCCCCGGCGCGTTCAACCGCGCGCGCCGCGGCGACACGGTCGGCATCTACTTCCTCGTCGGCTGGGCCGCGAGCTTCATGAGTTCCGTCGTCCAGGCGCAGGTGATCAAGGGCGGCATGGATGCCACGTACTGGACGCTGAATTCGACGCAGTTCGGCGGCACGTTCGACATGCTCGTGTTCATGCGCATCCTGGGCCTGCGCACCAAGAGCATCCAGGACGCGATGGTGCGCGCCGAGGCGGCGACCCGCATGAAATCGGAATTCCTGGCCAACATGAGCCACGAGATCCGCACCCCGATGAACGCGATCATCGGCATGAGCCGCCTCGCGCTGATGGCCGATCCGAATCCGAAGCAGCGCAACTACCTCGGCAAGATCCTCGGCGCGGGCGAGCACCTGCTCGGCATCATCAACGACATCCTCGACTTTTCCAAGATCGAGGCCGGCCGCATGACGCTCGACAAGGTGCCGTTCGACCTCGACGACATGCTCGAACACCTGGCCAGCATCGCCGCCATCAAGACGGACGCGCGCCGCGTCGAACTCGTGTTCTGCGTGCCGCGCGGCGTGCCGGGCCGCCTCGTGGGCGATCCGCTGCGCCTGGGCCAGGTGCTGATCAACCTGACCAACAACGCCGTCAAGTTCACCGAGGACGGCGAGATCGTCGTCGCCGTCGACGTCGTCGAACGCGAGGCGGACCGCGTGGTGCTCCGCTTCTCCGTCAGCGACACGGGCATCGGCATGGACGCCGACCAGCTCGCGCGCCTGTTCCAGTCGTTCACCCAGGCCGACAATTCCATCACCCGCAAGTACGGCGGCACGGGCCTGGGCCTGTCGATCTCGAAGCAGCTCGTCGAACTGATGGGCGGCACGATCGCGGTCACCAGCACGCCGGGCGTCGGCAGCCGCTTCACGTTCACGGTCCCGCTGGGCATCGCCGATGCCGATGCGGCCACCGCGCCGGCGGGCGCGGAACTGCAGCGCATGCGCGTGATGGTCGTCGACGACAGCCCCGGCGCGCGCGACGCGCTCGTCGAAATGCTGGACGGGTTCGGCATCCAGGCCGACGCCGTCGCGTCGGGCGAGGAATCGCTGGCGCGGCTGGCGCAGGCCGTGCAGGACGGCACGCCGTACCAGGTCGTGCTGATGGATTACATGATGCCGGGCTGGGACGGCGTGGAGACGATCCGCCGCATCCGCGCCGACGCGCGCTTCGCGGCGCCGCCCGCGATCCTGATGGTCAGCGCCTGCACGCGCGAAGGCGTGCTGCAGCAGGAAGGCGACCTGCCGCTGTCCGGCTTCCTCACCAAGCCGGTGGGCCCGGCACTCCTCTACGACAGCCTGCTGCAGGTGCTGCGCCCCGACCTCGCGGCGCCGGCGCAACGCGCGACCGCGACCGCCCCCGCCGGCCAGCGTCCGGATGCCGACCGCCTGGCCGGCGCGCGCATCCTGCTCGTCGACGACAACGCCAACAATCGCGAGGTCGCGCTCGACTTCCTGGCCGTGGCGCGCATGCAGGTCGACGTCGCCACCGGCGGGCAGGAGGCGGTACGCATGGCGAAGACGGGCGATTACGACCTCGTGCTGATGGACATCCAGATGCACGAGATGGACGGCTACACGGCCACGCGCGCGATCCGCGCCCTGCCCGGCTGTGCCGACGTGCCGGTCGTCGCGATGACGGCGCACGCGATGGCGGGCGACCGCGAAAAGAGCCTGGCCGCGGGCATGAACGACCACGTCGTCAAGCCGATCGACCCGGACCTGCTGCTGCGCACGCTCGTCAAGTGGATCGCGCCGGGCCGGCTGGAAGGACGCACCGCCCCGCTGGCCGCGGCGCCCGTCCCCGTCCCCGTCACCGCGCCCGCGCCGACGGCGCTGCCGCTCGTGCGCGGCATCGACTGGAACCGCGCGCTGGCCAACGCCGGCGGCCAGCAGCAGCGCGTGCGCCGCCGCATCGCCAGCTTCCTGCAGGAATACGTGCAGGCGCCGCAGGCGATGCGCGACGCGCTCGCGCACGGCGATTACGCGCCGCTGCAATCCCTGTCGCACAACCTCAAATCGGGCGCGGCCTACATCGGCGCCATGCCCCTGGCCACGCTCGCGGGCAACCTGGAGCAGGAATTGCGCGCCGGCCGCACCGACCGGATTCCGGTGCTGGCGCCGGACCTGATCGTCGCGCTGGACAGCGTACTGTCCGGCCTGGCGCGCATCGACGCCGTCCAGGCGCCGGCCGTCAGCGGCCTCGATGCGGGTGCCCTGCTGGCGCGCCTGCGCGGTTTCCTGGAAACGGACGACGCCCGCGCCGAAGACGCGCTGGCCGAGGTGCAGGCCGCGCTGGCCGGGCCGCGCCATGCGGCGGCGCTGGCGGCCATCCGCGCCGCCGTCGACGAAATCGAATACGAACGCGCGCTGGTCCATCTCGACGGGCTGGAACATGCGATCGACAGCCGCGTGGAGGCAGCATCGTGAACGTGGAACCGCAAAAAGTCCTGATCGCCGACGACGACGTGATCAACCGCCAGGTGCTGGCCGAGCTGCTCAAGCCGGAATACACGGTGCTGCTGGCGAAGAACGGCGAACAGGCGCTGGAACGGGCCACGCGCCACGCGCCGGACCTGATTTTGCTCGACGTGATGATGCCCGACCTGGACGGCTACGAAGTGCTGCGCCGGCTGCGCGCCGATCCGCAGACGGAGCAGATCGCCGTGATCTTCATCTCCGGCCTGGACCGCCCGGAAGACGAGGCGAACGGCCTCAAACTGGGCGCCGCCGACTACATCGCCAAACCCTTCAACGCCACCGTCGTGATGGCGCGCGTGACGCTGCACCTGCAGCTCGTGCGCCAGCGCCGCATGCTGGAACGCCTGGCGCACGTGGACGGCCTGACGGAACTGGCGAACCGGCGCCGCTTCGACGAGCTGTACGCGCAGGAATGGCAGCGCGCCCAGCGCAACGGCTGGCCGCTGTCGCTGGCCCTGCTCGACATCGACGCCTTCAAGCAGTACAACGACTACTACGGCCACCCGGCCGGCGACCGCGCCCTGCGCGCCATCGCGCGCACGGCGGCCGCGGGCCTGCGCCGCCCGGCCGACCTGGCGGCACGCTACGGCGGCGAGGAACTGGTGCTGCTGCTGCCGGACACGGACATCGGCCAGGCGCGCCACGTGGTGGACGAGATCTGCGCGGCGATCACCACGCTGGAAATGCCGCACGCGGCGTCGCAGGTGGCGCCGGTGCTGACGGTCAGCGTGGGCGGCGCGACGCTCGGCGGCCATGGACCGGAGAGCGCGGCCGAATTGTTCGAGGCGGCGGACGAACACCTGTACCGCGCCAAGCAGGAAGGCAGGAACCGGGTCGTGTGGCGGGCCGCCACCGCCAACCCGTTTGCATAGCCGCGAACACTTGCCAAAAAGTCTTTACGCAAAATCAATGTTAGTGCAATATTAACTGACATTTACATGTGCGGATCGACCGGAGGAGGTGTTCATGAGTTTCTACGCCGTCGTCATCGACGATGACTTCCAGTACGCGCCGATGGTGCGCCTGATCCGGGTCGGTCCCGCGCCCGGCCCGCTGCTGGCGACCAGATGGTTCGACCCGTATTTGTCGTATTCGAGGTGCGACAAGGTCGGGTTCGCGATCGCCCAGGGGGCACCGGTCGTCCTCACCTCCACGATCAACAACCAGGCCGTGCCGGCACACGTGTGCCAGCTCACGGCGCAATAGGAGCGGCGGCCATGAAGATTGCGACATGCGCCACCCTCGCCGTCCTGGTGGCCGGCTGCACGCCGACCATCGAATACGGACGCCGCTCCCTGAACGAGCCGCAGTTCCCCCCGCGTCACAAGGATCCGGTCGTCACGGTCAGCTCGACGGCACAGGCGCCGAAGACGCCGGACGCGGCACCGGACGGCGCCCTGGGCAAGACGGACGTGCGCCTCGATTTCACGAACCCCAATGCGGCCACGGTGGCGGCGCTGAAGAAAGCGCTCGAACCGGACCCGGAACCGCCGAAGTTCAACGGCAACCGCAGCGTCCTGAAACGCACCATCGTCGCGACGGTGAGCCGCGGCGAATACCGCCCCGCCGACAGGTTCGTGAACTTCAGGCTGCGCATCGAACCCGCGAACTTCGCATTCACTGGCTACACCGGCACCGCGACGGATTACACGTCGATCGACATCGAGAATTTTTCGCTGGCGAAGACGAATTCGGCGGGGCTCGAGGTCAGCGGCGACACCCCCATCGCCAAGAAGATCACGGCAAGTGCCGACCGCGTCCTCACCGAAACCGGCGTCGTCAAGGCCCGCATCGAGAACGCGACCACCAACATCGACGACACGGCGCTGGACATCTATCGCGAGGCCGAGCGCGGGATCGACCTGGCCGGCAATACCCTCGTGAACGTCGGCGTCACGGCGAAGCCGGAAGAGGCGGACAACGTCATCAGGCACGATTACGTCGTGACAGCCGTCGAGATCGGCGAAGGCGGCAAGCCCCTGGCGGCCGACAAGGCATCGCTGAAAACGACGGGCCTGACCTATCTGCAGCCCAGGGACCTGACTGCGAAGGTCACGTTCAACTACGTGCTGCGCCGCGTCCTCGCGAAGTCCAACGAGTACACCGAGCATAACCAGACGGTCAGGTACGAAGTCGGCGAATGCGTCACGGACGGCGCCGTCATCGTCCCCGCGCGCGACCTCGACGTGCCCCGCTGGACCATCGCGACCGTGGAGAAGGGACTGCCGAGGTTCAGCGTGAATATCGACGGCGAACTCGGCGAGCAGCCGCTCACGTTCGTCAGCTATGCGGACGCGGTGCGCGTCGCGAAATGGATGATGAACCAGCGTGCCGTCCGTATCGGGGACAGCACGCTGTGGGTGCCGGTGCCGCCGGGCGGCAGGCAGCGCCTGGACAAATCGTCCTACCCGGAACTGATGGTGCGCAAATCGAGCGAGACTTTGGGACGGACGCGCCCTGGCGACCGGGTCTGCCGCGTCACGGCGACGTACGAGTCCCCGCCCGACGTGCCGATGCAGCTCGAACAACCGCGCGGGTGAGTCAGCGGCGCTGCTCGAGGGTCGATACCACGAGCAGGCCGCCCACGATGCACACGTGCTCCATGAACGGAATCAGTTCCGCATGGCGCGCCGCGCCGGCCGCATGCCAGAAGCCGTGATACAGCACGGTCGCCAACGCCGTGAACCCGGCCAGCGCCCAGCACGCGGGTTTCAGCAGCCGCCCCGCGATGATCGCGGCGCCGCCGGCTACCTGCAGCAGGATGGTCAGGGCCAGCGTCAAGCCGGGGGCCGGCAGGCCGCCCGCCGCCACTTCCTGCAGCGCGCCCTGCCAGCCCTGCACCTTGTCGATGCCGGCCCACAGGAACAGCACGCCGACGAGCACGCGGCCCGCGGTGCGCACCGTGCGGTCGAAGCCGTCCGAGGGAACGGCGGGCGCGGCGGCGCGGTGGCTGGCGAGATCGAGGTCGGGGGTCGTCATGGATACTCCTTGATGGTTGAATCGGATCGCCCGAATCTACACCCCCGCCCACGATTGCGGCTCCATCTTTGGATGGATGCGGTTGCAACAACCTGCCGCACCTGTCAATATATGGCGATCAGCATACCAACGGAGGAACCCATGGCGGGTGACGTCATCCTGCAAGCCATCGCCGAAAGCGTCCTCAATGTCCAGCTGCGCAGGCACAAGGTCCTGCGGCGCCTGTGCTGGATCGTCCTGCTCGTCATCCTGGGGATTGCCGCCGCGCTCACTCCGTGGAAGTAGACGGCGCGCGCCGGCGGCGCCTCGTGACGGTCTCGCCGCCGTGACCCCAGTTATCGGTGTTCACCTCGTCGATGACGACGAACGTCGCTTCCGGATCCTTGTTCAACACGTTCACCATCAGATCGGTCGCGCCCGCGATCAGCGCTTCCTTCTGTTCGCGCGTGACGCCTTCGTCGGTCACCTGGATGAGGATGTAGGGCATGATGGCCTCCCTCACCACGTGCCGGCGGTGGCGCCGCCGTCCACGCTCAGCACGACGCCGCTCGTGAAGCGCGCGTCCGTCAGGTACAGCACCGCGTCGACGACGTCGTCCGTCGTGCCCGTCGTGCCGCTCGGTGCCAGCGTGTTGTAGAAGGCGCGCACGCCTTCGTAGTCGCCGTGCAGCGGGGTCTCGATGATCCCCGGCGCCACGGCCGACACCTTCACGCCGTGCGCGGCGAGTTCGAGCGCCAGCGCCCGGGTCGCGCTGTTCAGGCCCCCCTTCACGAGCACGGGCAGCACGGCCGGGAGCTTCGCGGTCGGCTGCACCGCGATGCTGGCCGTGATGTTCACGATATGGCCGCTGCCGTTGGCGGCCATGTGCTCGGCGGCCCGTTGCGACGGGTAGAAAAAGCCTTTCAGGTTCGTGTCGACGAGGCGGTCGACTTCGTCCGGCGTGTAGGTGTGGAACGGTTTCGCGGTGAAGATGCCGGCATTGTTGATCAGGATGTCGACCTTGCCGAAGCGCGCGATCGCCGTGTCGAAGAGCGCCTGCGCCGTGGCCGGATCCGCGATGTCGCCGGCGACGCCGATGAAGTTGGCCGGGTTGCCCAACTGCGCCGCCGCGGCATCGAGGCGGGCGGCGCCGCGGGCATTGCCGACGACGTTGTCGCCGCGGTCGAGATACGCCTTGGCCAACGCGAGGCCGATGCCGCTGGAGGCGCCGGTGATGATGACGGTACGACGATTGTTCGTGCTTGCGTTCATGCTGTTCTCCTTGGTTGTCTGGCGGCGCCGGTGCGCCGTCCGTGGAGACAACTATAGGAACAGGCCGCCCCAGGAAAAAGATGAATTACGACAAGACAATCGTTACATCATGTAATGAATCGCGGCGGCTCGCGCAAATGCTCGACGAGGAAATCGACGAACGCGCGCACCCGCGCCGCCACGTGCCGGTTATGCGGATAGATCAGGCAGAACGGCCTCGACCGGCCACCGTACGCGGGCAGCACGTCGACGAGGCGGCCGGCCGCGAGGTCGGCCTCGACGATGAAACGGTAGGTCTGGAAGATGCCGCCGCCCGCGCGCGCCAGCGTGACGGCGCCCAGGATGTCTTCGGCGCAGCCGTACAGGCCGTTGGTGGGCAGGTCGATGTCCTCGCCGTCCACGCGGAACAGCCACGGGATGTTGCGGCCCGTGCTGGGCAGCGCGAACTGGATGCAGTTGTGGCCGGGCAGCGCATCCGGCGTCTTCGGCGTGCCCGCGCGCTTCAGGTAATCGGGGGACGCGACGACCACCAGTGCCGCGTCTTCCAGCGGCCGCGAGATCATCGTCGAATCGGCCGGCGTCCGGCCGCGGATCGCGAGGTCGAAGCCTTCGTCGCCGAAATCGACGTTGCGGTTACTGAGGTGGAAATCGACCTTCACGTCCGGATAGCGGCGCGTGAACTCGGGAAGAATCGGCAGCACGCGGTAATGGCCGTACGGCGTGGGCATGCTGATGCGCAGCAGGCCGGACGGCGCGCTCTGGCGGCCCGTGACGGCACGCTCGGCCTCGACGAGCTGGGCCAGCGCCTGGCGGCACTGGTCGAAGTAGTCGCGGCCGGCTTCCGTCAGGTGCAGGGTGCGCGTGGTGCGCACGAACAGGCGCACGCCGAGGCGCCCTTCCAGGCGCGAGACGGCCCGGCTGACGGCGGCCGGCGTGACGGCGGCGGCCGTCGCCGCTGCCGTGAAGCTGCCCAGTTCGGCGGCGGAGCAGAACAGCTCGATGCTGCCGAGCAGGATGTCGTCGAACTGGCGGCTCATCGAGGATTCCTATTCATTACACCGTGTATCAACAATCCTGCATCTTACTTGGTTTATCGACGCATGGGACCGGCGCCAGGCCAAGCCGTCAACCTCATTCGGAGCCCATCATGCGCACCTCGCTGGCCGACCGCCTCGCACGTGGACGAGATCGCCTCCGAAATCCGTACACTGCTGGCGCGCGCGGCCGGATAAGGCAAACCACGCGCCCGTGCGACGCGGACCGATGTACAATCAATCATCGATCAACGATCAACGGTGCATGGCAACGCAATGGTTCAGAATGGTTTCATGACATGCCGACAGGCCCACGCCCCCGTCCACGCGACGGCTGTGTGCGTGCGCCCCGCACCTTCTCCCCGTCGCGGCATGGCCTTTTCCCTGCCGCGCTTTCTCGCCCGGCTTCATTAAAGCTCGGCGGCGGCACAGCCGTCGACCGGGCTCCATCCCATGTATCGCACCCGCCCGAACAATCGGGCGGCCATGACTATTCCTGTCCAGGACATCAAGAGACTACTATGAAAATCAATCGACCCTCGCGGTTCCGCCGCCCGCCCAGCATCCGGGCCATCCACGACCTGATCTCGCACCGCAAGCGGCTGCGCCAGCGCATCGGCCTCGCCCTCGCCGTCTGCCTGCCGCTCGGCTGGCTGCTGCTCCATTTCGAGTAAAGGAGGTCTCCATGCAGCCCCTCATCACCATTTCGACGCTCGACCTCGACCGCATCGACCTGCTGCTGGACCGCCTGCCCTCCGCCCAGGCCCCCGCGCGCGACGCCCTCGCGGACGAGCTCGCACGGGCCCACGTCGTCGCGCCTTGGGACATGCCGCCCCGCGTCGTGACCATGCGTTCCACCGTCCGCTTCCGCCTGGATGGCAAGGAAAGCGAGTGGTGCAAGACGCTCGTCTATCCGAAGGAAACCGGCGAGGGCGAAGACACCGTATCCGTGCTGTCGCCCGTGGGCAGCGCCCTGCTGGGCCTGTCGGAAGGTGACCGCATCGACTGGACGCATCCCGACGGCCGGACGCTCGGCGTGGAAGTCGTCGAAGTGATCTACCAGCCGGAGCGTGCAGGCCACTATCACCTGTAACCGCCGCGGATGAGCAGTCATGCGCCTGACGGATGACGCTCATCACGAAACATCATTGGACGGCTTTTGTGCATTGCAGCACAATGGTTCCTGTCTCCTCTATCTTCCTCCAAGAAAATAGATTCAAGCCCGCCAAACAGCGGGCTTTTTTTTTGCCTTCAGCTTTCCCAAATTCGGGGTCAGAGCACATTTCGGGACGAATTCGGGGTCAGAGCACATTTACGTGCAAAGTTCTTGCGGCAACTTCATCCCAAGCTGCGCGTGGCTCTTCCCGATGTATCGCCACGTCGACGCGACACGGCGCGCGACCAGTTGGCGCGTCCGATGCTCTACACACATTGATCCGAAATGTGCTCCGACCCCGATTTCAAGCGAAAACGTGCTCTGACCCCGAATTTCTGCAATTTTTCACTCGGCTGAATAGCGTTCCACGATGTGGAATTTGAGCCTTTCAACAGGTGGGATGAATATTCCATTTTGCAAAACTATTTGCCGCATTGCGGAATGCTTGAGATAACTCATTGAATTTAATGATGTAATTTTAGTTTTATGTCTTATATAAGACAGAAGATTTAGGCACGCCGGATCTCTTATGATGAACCCATGCGCTTCACCACTTTCGATTCACTTTTCATGGAGTTCGACATGTCCGAGTACCAAAACGATATCCAGGCCATCGCCACCCTCAAGCAGCGCTACGGCAGCGGCTGGGACGCCATCAATCCGGAATCCGCCGCCCGCATGCGTGCGCAGAACCGCTTCAAGACCGGCCTCGACATCGCCCGCTACACGGCCGCGATCATGCGCCGCGACATGGCGAACTACGATGCCGATCCGTCCCAGTACACGCAGTCGCTGGGCTGCTGGCACGGCTTCATCGGCCAGCAGAAGCTGATCTCGATCAAGAAGCATTTCAACAGCACCGACCGCCGCTACCTGTACCTGTCGGGCTGGATGATCGCCGCCCTGCGCTCGGAATTCGGCCCGCTGCCGGACCAGTCGATGCACGAAAAGACCGCCGTTCCCGCCCTGATCAAGGAGCTGTACACGTTCCTGCGCCAGGCCGACGCCCGTGAACTGGGCGGCCTGTTCCGCCAGCTGGACGCCGCCGAAGGCGCCGCCAGGGCCGCGATCCAGGACAAGATCGACAACTTCGTGACTCACGTCGTCCCCATCATCGCCGACATCGACGCCGGCTTCGGCAACGCGGAAGCGACGTACCTGCTGGCCAAGCAGATGATCGAAGCGGGCGCCTGCTGCATCCAGCTGGAAAACCAGGTATCGGACGAAAAGCAGTGCGGCCACCAGGACGGCAAGGTCACGGTCCCGCACGAGGACTTCCTGGCCAAGATCCGCGCCGTGCGCTACGCGTTCCTCGAACTGGGCGTGGACGACGGCGTCATCGTCGCCCGCACCGACTCGCTGGGCGCCGGCCTGACCAAGCAGATCGCCGTCACCCATGAACCGGGCGACCTGGGCGACCAGTACAACAGCTTCCTCGACGCGGAAGAAATCGCAGCGGCCGAACTGAAGAACGGCGACGTCGTGATCCAGCGTAACGGCAAGCTACTGCGTCCGAAGCGCCTGGCGAGCAACCTGTTCCAGTTCCGCGAAGGCACGGGCGAAGCGCGCTGCGTCCTCGACTGCATCACGTCGCTGCAGAACGGCGCCGACCTGCTGTGGATCGAGACCGAGAAACCGCACATCGGCCAGATCGGCGGCATGGTGCGCGAAATCCGCAAGGTCATCCCGAACGCGAAGCTGGTGTACAACAACAGCCCGTCGTTCAACTGGACGCTGAACTTCCGCCAGCAGGTGTACGACGGCATGAAGGACCGCGGCGAAGACGTGTCGGCCTACGACCGCGCACACCTGATGAGCGCCGAGTACGACGACTCGATCCTGGCGAAGGTTGCCGACGAGCGCATCCGCACGTTCCAGGCCGACGCGGCGCGCGAAGCGGGCATCTTCCACCACCTGATCACGCTGCCGACCTACCACACGGCCGCCCTGTCCACGGACAACCTGGCCAAGGACTACTTCGGCAACCAGGGCATGCTGGGCTACGTGGCCGGCGTGCAGCGCAAGGAAATCCGCCAGGGCATCGCCTGCGTCAAGCACCAGAACATGTCCGGTTCGGACATCGGCGACGACCACAAGGAATACTTCAGCGGCGAAGCGGCGCTGAAGGCCGGCGGCAAGCACAACACCATGAACCAGTTCTGATCCGTTCTTCCAAACTTGTGCAAAGCTAACCATAGTTAGCTTTGCCGTTGGATTCCTGCTTCACCGGGGCCGGTTTCACCATGCGCTCGCGCGCAGGGCCAGCGCCTTCCCCTCCACAGACAGATGCGGTAGAACTTACCGCCATGTTTCTTAGATTGGTTGCGGCGTTCACGTCGCGGTCGTGGGATGCCCCGCAACTCGGGCAGGTCCAGTGACGCACATCGAGGCCGAGCTCATTCAACCGGTATCCACAGCCTGAACACAGTTTGCTGCTCGGGAACCAGCGATCGGCCAGCACGACCTGCCCTCCGCGCCAGGCCGCCTTGTAGTCGAGCTGGCGGCGCAGCTCGTAAAAACCCATGTCGGCAATGGCCCGCGCCAGATGCCGGTTGCCCAGCATGCCTTTGACGTTGAGGTCTTCGATGCCGATCGTGTGAAAGCGGCGTGTGATGCTTGTACTCAACTGGTGCAGGCTGTTGCGACGGATGTCGGCGATGCGCGCGTGCAGCTTCGCAAGCTTCAGCTTCGCCTTGGCATGATTGCGCGAGCCTTTTACTTTACGGGACACGGCACGCGACAGTTGTCGCAGGCGCATCAGTAAGGCACGCAGCGCCTTCGGCCCTTCGAACGTCTCGCCGGTCGACAAGGTGGCCAGCGCCTTGACGCCCAGGTCTATCCCGACCGAGCCTTGGTTCTCGGCGGGCGGCGCGGGTAGATCGGAGGTCTCGACGGTGATGCTGGCGTACCAGTGGTTAGCGACACGCGCGACCGAGGCGGAGACGATGCGACCCGCGAAGCGCAGTGTCTCACGCATGCGGACCCATCCCAGCTTTGGGATGCGGATTCGGCGCCTTTCGACCCGAAACTGATCATTGGACAAGGCAAAGCGGTCGTCCTGTCCTTTCCTGCGAAACCGCGGGTAACGGGCGCGCCCGGCGAAGAAGTTCTCGAAGGCTCGTCCGAGCTGCATGATGGCCATCTGCGGCGCGTTCTTGGTGACCTCCAGCATCCAGGGAAACTGCTCGCGCTTGATGCTGTTGAGAAGGCGCCGCAAGGCCGCTTCGGATGGCTTAGGCAGCGTCGGGTCGGCCTTGCAGGTTTCGTACTGTTTCTGCCACTCCTTCAGCGCCCAGTTATAGGCGAAGCGGGCCGTGCCGGCCGCGCGCGCAAGGTAGGTCGCCTGCACGTTGTTCGGGTCCAGCCGGATGCGGTGCGCTACGAACATTGGGCTCTTACATGGTGTTGGTCGAGGCACCGGGAGCTTTGGTAGCCGTGCTGAACGGAACAAACATACGTGTTTCGCATAAGATCGCAGAAAACCAGCTAAGTTCCGAACGCACTGTTGCAACCCGATCCGGGCTGCGAACAGCCCGGGCGCCGCCGCAAGGCCCGCCCGGGCTTTTTCTTGCTGAATCAGGCCGGTGCCGCGGCCATGTCCCGCGCCGGTTCGGGCGCCGGTGCGATCCGGAACCAAATCGCGTACATCGCGGGCAGGAACACGAGCGTCATGACCGTGCCCGCGAACGTGCCGCCGATCAGCGTGTACGCGAGCGTGCCCCAGAACACGGAGTGCGTGAGCGGAATGAACGCCAGCATCGCCGCCAGCGCCGTCAGGATGACGGGCCGCGCCCGCTGCACGGTCGCCTCGACGACGGCGTCGAACGGCGCCAGGCCCTCCTTGCGGTTGTGGTCGATCTGCCCGATCAAAATCAGCGTATTGCGCATCAGGATGCCGGACAGCGCGACCAGGCCCACGAGCGCATTGATCCCGAACGGCTGGCGGAACAGGAGCAATGTCGGCACGACGCCGATCAGGCCAAGCGGGCTGGTCAGGAACACCATCACCATCGACGCGATCGAGCGCACCTGGAACACGATGATCAGGAGGGTGAACGCGAGCATGATGGGGAACAGCGGCAGCAGCGCGGCATTCGCCTTGCCGGCTTCCTCGATCGAACCCGCCATCTCCAGCTTGTACCCGGCCGGCAGCGTTGCGGCGACGGGTTGCAGCGCCTGCTGCATGGCCAGCGACACGTCCGGCGGCTGCAGGCCCTCCGCGATGTCGCCGCGGATGGTGATGGTCGGCATGCGGTCGCGCCGGCGCAGCACCGGTTCTTCCGCCCGGACCTCGACCGTGCCGACCTGCGACAACGGGATGCGCTGCCCGGCCGCGCCGACGAGCGTGAAGGCGTTGATCCGCGCCGGATCCAGGCGCACGTCGCCGGCCGCGCGGGCGACGACCTGCACCGAGCGGATGTCCTCGCGCACCGCCGTGACGGGCACGCCGCTCAGCAGGAACTGCAGCTGCTGCGCGACCGCGGCCGACGTGAGGCCGACGGCCTGCAGGCGGTCCTGGTCCAGCGTGAAATGCAGGGCCGGCACGCGCGTGCCCCAGTCCGTGTTCACGGTGCGCATCTGCGGGCTGGCACGCAGGATGGCTTCCACCTTCGCGGCGCTGGCGCGCAGCGTGTCCGGGTCGGGGCCGGACAGACGGAACGCGACCGGATACGGCGAGTACGGGCCGAACACGAGCTGCGTGACGCGCACCCGGGCTTCCGGCGCCAGGCCATCGGCAATGGCCGCGCGCAGGCGCAGCTTGAGCGCTTCGCGTTCCTGTTCGTTGTCGGTGCGGATCACGATCTTGGCGAACGACGGGTCGGGCAGCTCGGGCGCCATCGCCAGGTAGAAGCGCGGCGCGCCCTGGCCGACGTATGCCGTGACGGTGCGCGCTTCCTTCTGCCTGGCGAGCCACGCCTCGACCTTCGCCGCGGCGGCGGACGTCTGCCCGATCGCCGTCCCGTAAGGCATCTGCACCTCGACCAGCACCTCCGGCCGGTCGGACGTCGGGAAGAACTGCTTCTTGACGACGGCCATGCCGGCGCCGGCCAGGACGAAGGTACCGATCACGATCGCCGCGACGAGCCATTTGCGCCGGATCACAGTGCCCAGCAGGCGCCGGAACCGGTTGTAGTTCGGCGTGTCATAGATAGCGTGATGGCCCCCTTCGATCTTTGGAATCGCCGGCAGGAGTTTGACGCCCAGGTAGGGTGTGAACACGACGGCGACGATCCACGACATGACGAGGGCAATGCCCACGATCCAGAACATGTTGCTCGTGTATTCGCCGGCCGTCGATTTCGCGAAGCCATTCGGCATGAAGCCGATGGCCGTGATCAACGTGCCGGACAACATGGGGGCCGCCGTATGGCTCCACGCGTACGCGGACGCCTGCACGCGGTCGTAGCCCTCTTCCATCTTCACGACCATCATTTCGATGGCGATGATGGCGTCGTCAACGAGCAGGCCGAGCGCGAGGATCAGGGAGCCGAGGGTGATGCGGTCGAAGTTCTTGCCCGTGGCGGCCATCACGACGAAGACGGCGGCCAGGGTCAGCGGCACGGCCGTGGCGACGACGAGTCCCACGCGCCAGCCCATGCTGAGGAAACAGACCACCATCACGACGAGGAGCGCGACGAAGAACTTGACCATGAATTCATCGACGGCGCCGCTGATGTTCACGGCCTGGTCGGTCACCTTGGCGAGGCTCATGCCCAGCGGGACGTCCTTGTTGATGGACGCGACCTCGGCATCCAGCGCCTTGCCCAGGTCGAGGCCATTCCAGCCGTCGCGCATCACGACGCCCAGCAGCAGTGCCGGTTCGCCGTTGTTACGGATGAGGAAGGTGGCCGGGTCCTCGTAGCCGCGTTCGACCGTCGCGATGTCGGACAGTTTCAGGGTGCGGCCCTGGCTGACGACAGGCGTGTCGCGGATTTTCTGCAGCTCGTCGTAGGCGCCGTCCAGGCGGACGAAGACTTGCGCGCCTTTCGTGTCGATCGACCCGGCCGGCGTCAGGACGTTGCGCGCGTTCAGCGCGGCGAAGATGTCCTGCGGGGCGATGCCCAGCGTGGCGAGGCG
The DNA here is from genome assembly GCA_966212285.1 of Massilia kyonggiensis. Classification (GTDB taxonomy): domain Bacteria; phylum Pseudomonadota; class Gammaproteobacteria; order Burkholderiales; family Burkholderiaceae_D; genus Telluria; species Telluria kyonggiensis_A. The sequence continues at coordinate 149,286 of CBIHQW010000009.1, read as the reverse complement.
GTCGTGCGAGAACGACACGAAGATGCGCTCGGCCTGCTCGCCGATGATGTTGACCTTCTTGACGCCGGCCACGTGCAGCAGGCGCTGGCGCAGCGTTTCGGCATCGCGCACGAGCAACCGGGCCGGCTTGCCGCGGGCCTTCAGCGCGTAGAGGGCGAACGTGACGTCGGCGAATTCGTCGTTGACCATCGGGCCAATGACGCCGGTCGGCAACGTCGGCTGCGCGTCCTGCAGCTTCTTGCGCGCCTGATAAAACTGGTCCGGCACGTCGGCGGGCGGCGTGCTGTCCAGCAGTGTGACCGTCGTGAACGCGAGGCCGGGGCGCGTGTAGGTTTCCGCGCGGTCGTAGTAGCGTAGTTCCTGCATGCGCTTCTCGAGCGGTTCCGCCACCTGGTCCTGCATCTCGCGGGCGGTGGCGCCGGGCCAGGCGGTGATCACCGTCAGCTGCTTCACGGTAAACGGCGGATCTTCCGCACGGCCGAGCTTCAGGAAGGCCAGCACCCCGGCCAGCGAGACGAGCAGGATGAGGAACAGCGTGACGGACCGTTCGCGCACGGCCAGCGCCGACAGGTTGAAGCGGCTCATCGCGCGGCTCCCGGCGTGATGTGCGGGACGGCTGCGGCGGCGACCTGCTGCGGGGCGCGGGCGACGCGCACGGCATCGCCTTCATGCAGCAGGTGCACACCCAGCGCGACGACGCGCTCGCCCGGCTTCAGCTGGCCCGTCACGCGCGCCGTGTCGTCGCCGATCGCGAGCACGTCGACGCGGCGCCACGTCACCCTGGCCGGGTCGCCCGCCACGGTCCAGACGCCGCTGCCCTTGCCCGCGTCGAGGACCGCCGCGGCCGGGACCTGCAGCGCGCCCGCCTGCAGTGCGCCCGCCTTCAGCGCGTCCGTCTTGCCGTCGCCGTCCAGGCGCAGGGTGACGGTGGCGCCGAGCGGCGCGTCGGCCAGCGGTCCGTCGAGGACGTATCTCGCCTCGTACGTGCGCGTGAGGCGGTCGGCCGCGTCCGCGAGCTGCCGCAGCCGGGCGACGCCGGCGGCCTGCCCGCCATACAGCACGGCCTGCGCCTGCGCGCCGAGCCGGGGCCGCATCGTCTCCGGCAACTGGACGATCGCCTCGCGCGGCCCCGCATGCGCGAGCCGCACGACGGGCTGGCCGGCGCCGACCACCTGTCCCGGCTCCGCGAGCGTGTCGACGACGACGCCGTCCGCGTCCGCCACGAGAACCGCGTAGCCGGCCGCGTTGCGGGCGACGTCGTACTGCGCCTCGGCCGCGCTCAGCTGCGCCTTGGCCGAGTCGGCGGCGGCCTTCAGTTGCTCGTATGCGGAGGCCGACACGGCGCCCTCCGCCACGAGGTCGCGGTAACGGGCTTCGTCGTCGGACGCCTGGCGCGCGCGGGCGCGGGCGGCCGTCACGGCTTCGGCCTGTGCCCGCGCCTGCAGGCCCAGGTCGACGGGATCGATGCGCATCAGGGGCTGGCCCCGGTGGACGGCCTGGCCGACGTCGACGAGGCGCTGCACCACCTTGCCCGGCACGCGAAAGCCCAGATCGCTCTGGACCCGCGCGCCGACGACGCCGGTGAATGAACGGGCGGCGGCCGGTGCACCCTGGACGAGAACGGTCTCGACCAGGGGCGCCGCCGTGCGGGCGTCGGCGGCGGGCTTGCCGCCGCACGCCGCCAGGGCGATCGGCAGCAGGCACAGGACGTGTGCGCTGCGTGAGCGAATGGACATGGGAGCTCCCTTTGGTAAGAAAGTCCCCATTCTTCTACCAGTGACCAAATAAGTCAATGGTCACAAAACAGATTTTTATGGCGCCAGGCTCCTGAGCACGAGGCTGGAGAGGTGCAGGGTCGCGTCCTGCGCGCCCTCCAGGTTGTACTGCAGCAGCAGCGGATTGATGTACGGTTTCATGACGAGGCAGATCGCGTTCGCCGTTTCGTCCAGCGGCGTCTTGCGTTCGAACTCGCCCGCCTCTCTCCCTTCGCGCACGATCTTCGCGATGAGGTCCTCGACGTAGCGCTCGTACGCCTGCACCGATGGCCACGCGTCCCGGGCGGCGGTCGCCGCGATGTCGTACAGCTTGCGGTCTTCGAAGAACAGCGCCGTGCCCGCGTCGATGAAGGCCCGGAACATGCGGCGGAACCGGTCGGACGCGCTGGTGCCGCCCGCGACCGCGGCATCGACGGCGCGCATCACCTCGGCGAGGCGGTTCGCGCAGATGACCTCCCCGATCGCCTGCTTCGAATCGAAAAACTTGTAGATATAGGCCTTGGAAAAACCGATCGCCTTGGCCAGGTCGGACACGGTCGTCTTTTCATAGCCGTAGCGGGTGAAGTAATCCGTCGCGGCGTCGACGATCTGCGTGCGCACGTCGTGGTCGAGCGGTCCCCGGGCCGGGGTTGGAGGAGTGATAGTCGTGTTCATGGCGATAGCTTAACGCGTCGAACAAACGTTTGACAAAGTGTGACCAAGAAGTATTATAGTCACTAGTCACAAACTTCAAGGATAGACCATGACCACGATCCGCCTGCTCGCGGCCGCCGTCGTTGCCGTCGCGGCAACTGGCTGCGCCGTCGGCCCCGACTACCGGCGTCCGGACGCGCCGGTCCAGGACCATTACCTCGGCCAACCCGCCGCCGTCCAGAGTCCGGCCACCGGGCTGGACGCGTGGTGGGACGGCTTCGGCGACCCGCAACTGGCGCGCTACGTCACGCAGGCGCTGGCGCGCAACCTCGACCTCGCCCAGGCGGCGGCGCGGGTCGCCCAGGCCCGCGCCGGCCTGCATGCCGCCGATGCGGCGCTGCTGCCGTCCGGCACCGTCACCGGGTCGGCGACGCGTGCGTACCAGTCGGTGGAGACGCCGCTGGGCCGGGTCGTCGGCGCCACGCCCGGCTACGAGCGCTGGGGCAACGCCTATGACGTGGACGCCGCGGCCAGCTGGGAGATCGACGTGTTCGGCGGCCTGCGCCGCGGCCGCGAAGCGGCAAACGCCGACTACCAGGCATCGCAGGCGGACTTCGTCGCGGCCCGGCTCGCCGTCGCCGCCCAGACGGCGGACATCTACATCGGCATCCGCGGCCTGCAGGCCCGTCTCGGCATCGCCCGGCAGCAGGCCGCCACGCGCCGCGACCTGCTCGCCAAGGTAAGGCTGCTGCACGACAAGGGCGTCGCGCCCGAGTACCAGGTGCACCAGACGGAAGGCGAGCTGGCGCAGGCCGAAGCCGCCGTGCCCGCGCTGCAGGCCGCCCTCGACGCGGCGACCAACGCGCTGGACGTCATGCTGGGCACCCAGCCCGGCACGCACCGCGATGCGCTGAATGCGTCGGCCGCCATCCCGGCCGTGCCGGCCATCGGCGCGATGGGGACGCCCGCCGACCTGCTGCAGCGCCGGCCCGACGTGATCGCGGCGGAGCGGCGCGTGGCCGCGGGCAATGCGCGCATCGGCGCGGCGATGGCGGAATACTATCCGCACGTGTCGCTGGGCGCCCTCCTCGGCAGCGCGACGACCTTGTCCGCCGGCCACCTGTTCGGCAGTGGCGCCAACGAGGGCGCGGCCCTGCTCGGCGTGCGCTGGCGTTTGTTCGACTTCGGCCGCATCGACGCGCAGATCGCGCAGGCCAAAGGCCGCGAGGCGGAAGCGCTTGCCGCCTACCGCCTCGCCGTGCTGCACGCGACGGAGGATGTGGAGAACGCGTTCTCGGCGCTGGCCCACCGCACGCAGCAGACCGCCGTCCTCGTGCGCGGCGAGGACGCGCTCACACGCTCGCGCGCGGCGTCGTTCGCGGCCTACCGGCGTGGCGCCGCCAGCCTGATCGACGTCCTGCGCGCGGACGACACGCTGCTGCGCACGGCGGATGCGCGCGCACAGGCGCAGACGGACGCGGCGCGCGCGGCGGTGGCGGCGTACAAGGCGCTCGGCGGCGGCTGGACACAGGGCTGACGGTCAGCGCCGCAGCTCCGACATGATCTTCTCGGCGAGGAAGTCGCACGGCGGCCGCTTCGACTTGGTGCTGCGCGCGAGGATGACTTCGAGCGGGTCGATTTCCGGCAGGCCCTGCGCCTGGCCGAGCTGCCTCAGGTGCGCAGGCACGGCGCAGCGCGCGAGCGGCGCCACGGCGAGGCCCGCCTCGACCATGCTGAGCAGGCCCATCAGGCTCGGGCTCTCGTACGACGTCCGGTAGGGGATCTTCGCCTTTTCCAGGCTGCGGATCGCGTTTTCCCGGGCCACGCTGCCGGGCAGGAACACCGCGATGGGCAGGGGCCGCTCGCGCCACAGGTCGCGGCTGCTCGCGGTCGCGGCCCATACCATCGGCTCGAACCGGACGAACTCGCCGGACAGTCCCTTCACGCGCGTCGCGCACACGAGGTCCACGGCACCATCCTTGACCATCGGCGCCAGCGCCACGCTCGGCAGGCCCACGACCTGGATCTGCACCTTCGGATACGTGGCGGAGAATTTCTTGAGGATGGGCGGGAACAGCGACGACGCGTAGTCGTCCGGCACGCCGATCACGACGCGGCCCGTGATGTCCGGCCGCACGACGGCGGCCCACGCCTCGTCGCGCAGCGCCAGCATGCGCCGGGCGTAGGTCAGCAGGACCTCGCCGTCCTGCGTCGGCGTGACGCTGCGCGGTCCGCGCACGAACAGCGGCTTGCCGAGCGCGCCTTCCAGCGTCTTGATCTGCATGCTCACGGCCGATTGCGAGCGGTGCACGACTTCCGCCGCGCGGCTGATGTTGCCGGTGTCCGCCACGGCCACGATCATGGCCAGGACGTCGAGGTCGAGTGATTTCATTGGTATCAGAAATTCTGATTGATTGATTCAGTATTATGCGATTTTCTTGGGACTTCGTGTGCGGCATAGTAGCGCAAAAGGAGTCAACGATGAACGCACGCACCGACCAGCACGCCCTGTCCGTCCCCGAGATCTATTACGCCACCCTGCCGTCCGGCGTACGCATGCCGTACGTGACGCGCGGCGCCGGCGAACCGCTGCTGTTCGTCCATGGCTCGCTGTGCGACTACCGCTACTGGAACGGCCAGCTGGCCGTCCTGTCGCGGCGCTTCCAGTGCGTCTCGGTGAGCCTCAGCCATTACTGGCCGGCCGACGACCTGGCGCTGCAGGGCGCGTTCAACTGGTGGACGCACGTCGCGGAACTGGCCGAATTCATCACCGCCATGGACCTGGGTCCCGTGCACCTGGTGGGCCACTCGCGCGGCGGCTGCGTCGCGTTCCACCTGGCGCGCGACTATCCGCACCTGGTGAAATCGCTGACCTTGGCCGATCCGGGCGGCCCGCTGCACACCGACGCGGCGCTGCCGCCCGCGACGGAAGCCCTGCGCGCAAGGGCAGCCCAGCTGATCGAAGCCGGCGACGTCGAGGCCGGCCTGGAACTGTTCGTCGACTCCGTCAGCCTGCCGGGCATCTGGCGCAAGAGCCCCACGGCGTTCCGCGCGATGGCGATCGACAACGCGGCGACGCTCCCAATGCAGTTCCGCGACCCGCTGCCCGCCTATACCCGCGCCGCGGCACAGGCCATCGCCTGCCCGACGCTGCTGATCGCGGGAGAAAAGAGCCCGCGCATGTATCGCGACAACGTGGCCCAGCTGGCGGAGTGGATCGCCGGCGCCCAGGTACGCACCGTGGCGGGCGCATCGCACGGGATGAACGTGACGCATCCGGCGGAATTCAACCGATTGCTGGAAGCGTTCGTCGGCATCTGAACCGGTGCGTGCCCGCACGGTCGAACGACTGCACCCCGGCCATCCCGGCCGCGCGGTGCGTCTTCGAAAGGATGTGCGATGTACAAGACCATCGTCGTTCACGTCGACGGCAGTCCGCAGCAGGACAGCCGCATGGCCGCCGCCGCCCGCCTCGCCCGGGAACACGGCGCGCACCTGGTGGGCAGCGCGGCGACGGGCATCTCGTGGACGGACTATCTGCTGCTCACCGGATCCATGGCCGCGCCGGTCCCGCCGGCGGATTTCGACGGTCTGCGCGAGACCGCGGCCCTGCATCTGCGCGCGTTCACGGACCAGGCCGTTAAACTCGGCGTCGCCTCGGTGGAAACGCGCCTCGTCGAGGACACGGCCGACGGCGCGTTGCTGCTGCAGGCGCGCTATGCCGACCTGGTCGTGGTCAGCCGCGACGCCGATCCGGAACCCGGCATCCCGCCCCGCGTGCGCAGGTTGCCGGAACACGTGGCGCTGCGCGGCCCGCGGCCGGTGCTCGTGGTCCCGCCCGGTTATGCCGACCAGCCGATCGCGTCGACGGTCGTGGCCGGCTGGGACGGCAGCACGCAGGCCTTGCGCGCCCTCGCCGCCGCCCTGCCGTTGCTGGAACGCGCGGACGGCGTACGGCTCGTCCTCGTCAATCCGGAACGGCTGTCCGACGTGCACGGCGAGCAGCCGGGCGCCGACATGGCCCTGTACCTGGCCCGCCACGGCGCGAAGGTCGACGTCGTGCTCGAGCGCACGCACGCGACGGCCGGCGACGCCCTGATGGCGCTCGCGCGCGCCGCAGGCACCGGGCTGATCGTCGCGGGCGCCTACGGCCACAGCCGCTACCGCGAATGGGTGCTGGGCGGCGTGACCCGCGAGCTGCTGGAGCGCGCGCCCGTACCGCTGCTGCTGGCCCATTGAGGCGGCCGTGAACGTGGACGACGCGCACCTGGACCACAGGCAGGCGTTCGACGCGCTGCGCCGCGACGGCCTGTCCGGCGCGGAAGCCGCGCGCCGGCTCGCGGCGGACGGTCCCAACGCCCTGCCCGACCGCGCGCGGCGCGGCTGGCGCACCATCCTCGGCGAGGCGGCGCGCGAACCGATGTTCCTGCTGCTGCTCGGCGCCGCCCTGCTCTACCTGCCGCTGGGCGAACCGCGCGAGAGCGTCTTCCTGCTGCTGATGGTCGTGCTCATGCTGGGCATGACACTGTACCAGGAAGGGCGGACGGAACGCGCGCTGCAAGCCCTGCGCAACCTGAGCGCCCCGACCGCGGCCGTGATCCGCGATGGACGCCTCCAGCGCGTGCCGGCCGCGCACGTGGTGCGGGGCGACCTCGTCGTGCTGACCGAAGGCGACCGCGTGCCGGCCGACGCCGTGCTGGTGGAAACGAACGGCCTGCAGGCCGACGAGTCGCTGCTGACGGGCGAATCCGTCCCCGTCGGCAAGCGGCCCGGCCTGCCCGCCGCGCCGCGAGCCCGCCCGGGCGGCGCGGATCTGCCATGGGTCTTCGCCGGGACCCTCGTCGTCCAGGGGGACGGCCTGGCCCTCGTCGCGGCTACCGGCCGGCACAGCGAGCTGGGGCGCATCGGCGCGGCGCTCGGCAGCATCCGCCCGCCGCCCGGCCACCTGCAGCACGAGACGCGCACGCTGGCGCGCCGCCTGGCCATCCTCGGCCTGGCCGTCAGCCTGCTGCTCGTGCTCCTGCTCGGCTGGCGCACGGGCGACTGGCTCGACGCGCTGCTGGCCGGCATCGCGTTGTCGATCTCCGTGCTGCCGGCCGAGTTTCCCGTCATTCTCACCGTATTCCCCGCGATCGGCGCCTGGCGCCTCGCGCGCAACCGCGTGCTGACGCGGCGCCTGGCGGCCATCGACATCCTCGGGTCGACGTCGGTGCTGTGCGTCGACAAGACCGGCACCCTGACGGAAAACCGCATGGCGCTGCGCAGGCTGTGGCGCGCGGGCGCCGGCCACGACGTCGCGCCGGGCGCCACGCTGCCGCCTGCGCTGCGCGAGCTGCTCGACGCCGCCGTGCGCGCCAGCCGGCCCAGCTCGCCGGACCCGATCGAAGAGGCGCTGCGGCAAGCTGCAACAGCCCAGCCTGCACGCGCGCCACCGGAAACGCCGGCACGCGTGGTGCGCGACTACGGCCTGACGGCGCACCGCCCGGCGATGGCCAGGATCTGGAGCGACGGCCACCAGGCCGTCGCCGCCGCCAAGGGTGCGCCGGAAACCATCGCGGCGCTGTGCGCTCCCGAAGAGCGCGCACCGGCGCTGGCGGCCGCGGCGGACATGGCGCGCGCGGGGCTGCGCGTGCTCGCCGTCGCGGAAGCGCGTGGCGTCGCCCCGCCATGGCCGGACGACCCGGCGGCGTGGCGCTACCGCCTGCTCGGCCTCGTGGCGCTGGCCGACCCGCTGCGCGCGGACATCCCGGACGCGGTGGCGGAATGCCGGCGCGCGGGCGTGCGCGTGCTGATGATCACGGGCGACCATCCCGAGACGGCATGCGCCATCGCGCGCCAGGCGGGGCTCGCCGAAGGGAGCACCGTCACGGGCCCGGAGATCGCACGGCTGGACGCGGCCGGGCTCGCGGCACGGCTCGAAGGGGTCAGCGTCTGCGCGCGCATCGTGCCCGGCCAGAAGCTGGACATCGTGCGCGCGCTGCAGCGGCACGGGGCCGTCGTCGCGATGACCGGCGACGGCGTCAACGACGCGCCGGCCCTGCGCGCGGCAAACGTGGGCGTGGCGATGGGGTTGCGCGGCACCGACGTCGCGCGCGAGGCGGCCGAACTGACACTGCTGGACGACCGCTTCCCGTCGCTTGTGCTGGCATTGCGCATGGGACGGCGCATCTACAGCAACATGCGCAAGTCGATGCGCTATGTCGCGGCCGCGCACGTGCCGATCACCGTGCTGGCCCTGCTGCCGCCGCTGCTCGGCTGGCCGGTGCTGCTGTATCCCCCGCACATCGTGTTCCTGGAGCTGGTGATCGATCCGGCGTGCTCGCTGGCGTTCGAAAACGAACCGGAGGAACCCGACCTGATGCGGCGCCCGCCGCGTCCGCACGACGAATCCGTGCTGCCCCCACGCGCGCTGCTCGCTGCCCTGCTGCGCGGACTGTGGGCGGCGCTGCTGCTGGCCGCCTGCTACGGCTGGGCACTGGCCCGCCTGCCTGCCGCGCAGGCGGGCGCGACCGCATTCTGCGCCCTCGTCCTGTGCAACCTCGGCTTGCTGCTGAGCTACCGACGGCGCGGGCTCGGCGCGGCGCTGCGCACGCCGAATCCCCTGTTCGCCGCGATTGTCCTCGGCGCCCTCGGCCTGCTGGCGGCCGCGCTGTGGCTGCCGGCACTGGCCGACCTGTTCCGCTTCGCGCCGCCACCGGGCCGGTGGCTGGCGCTGGCGGCGCTCACGGCCGCCCTCGTGGTGCTGGGCCTGCAGGCGGCAGAAAGAAGATCGTCATGAACTACAAAACCATCCTCGTGCACGTCGACCTGTCGTCCCACGCCCCCGCGCGCATGCGTTACGCGGCCGCACTGGCGCATGCGCACCACGCGCACCTGCTGGGCGCGGCCATGTTCGGCGTGTCGCGCAGTATCTTCCCGCTCGGATACACACCAAGGCCGGGCACGCTCGAAGCGAGCTATTTCGATCCTCTCGCGCAGAACGCCACGCGCGCGCTGGCGCGATTCGAAACGATCGCCACCGAAATGCGCGTGCCCCACGAGGCCCGCTTCGTGTGCGACCAGGCCGACGACGGGCTCGCGCGGCTGGCCCGCTTCGCCGACCTCGTCGTCATCAGCCAGGACGACCCCGACGAGGCGCTGCCGGACCTGGCCGTCCACCTGCCGGACTACGTGATCCTGAACAGTCCCCGCCCCGTGCTCGTGTTGCCGCGCACGGACGCGGCACCGGGCGCCGCACGCGACGTGATGGTGGCGTGGGACGGCGGCAAGGAAGCCGCGCGCGCCCTGGCCGGCGCCCTGCCCCTGTTGTGCCGCGCCAATGCCGTGACGGTCGCCGCACTCACCGGCCCCGACGCCGGCGCGGCGGAACTGGAGTCGCAGCGGCCCGACCTGATCCGCTTCCTCGGACACCACGGCGTCACCCCGCACATGCTCGTCCGGGACCCGCGGCGGGACCCGGGCCACGAGTTGCTGGACCTGGCCGCCGAACTGCATTGCGGCCTGCTCGTGATGGGCTGCTTCGGGCACAGCAAGCTGCGCGAACTGTGCCTGGGCGGCGCCAGCCGCGCGGTGCTGGCGGAGGCCCGCATTCCCGTCCTGCTGGCGCATTGACGCGATTCGATCAAAATCGGCAAATAGCAGTTGCAAAAAGCGGGCCGAGTCATCAAGCTATCACGTTCCATATCTAGAATAGCAAAAATGACAACGAAGACCATCGTCGAATGCACGTGTACAGGGTGCGGCCACACACTCCATGTAGCGTGCCCGCACTGCGCGGCCGCCGGCCAGCCGGCGCCGCGCGGGGCCAGGCAGCGGACCGATCTGGTCACCGCCCTCCTCGTCGACGCCGTGATCAGCGCGAGCGCCGCCGAAGGCACGGCGTATGCGGCAAGGACCCTGTGCGAGAACGGCGTGCCGTTCGACGTGGCGCTGCGCGTCCTGACGCGGCCGTGGCACCGGCGCTACCATCCCGTCTCGCAGATGGTTGCACAGCCGGCGGACGCCCGCGCGTCCGGCGCGATGGAACGGGTGCTCAATTAAATACGGGCTGGCGCCCGCCGGACATTTCCAGCGAAACATGCCGTATCATGTTTGCGCTGGTCATGCAGCCATGACACGGCAACCGGACCGCCCCATCCCGAGCACCCTATTCGCAATTCGACATGCACGAGTTTTACAACCGCACACTGATCATTTTCTTGTGCATGCTGGCCGCAAGTGCTTTCCTCGTTTTTTTCTGCATCGATCGCAGCCATGTAGCGACACCCCTGCAGGACCTGGGCGAGCGCGCTATCTCCTGGCATGTCCGGCCCGATACCGATGCCGCCGAAAACGGCAAATCCGTTCTCGAAATCCGCGAAACCAGTCCGACGCTGCGCTATGCGTTCACGGTATCGCCGCATTCGCGGAATCCACACGCCGCGGTCGATATCATGTTTGACGATGGTCATGGCAGGCAGGTATGGCACGACCTGACGAAATATGCGTCGACATCATTCATCGTGAAATGCGTGCCGGCCAATACCCTTACCCTGACGATTCCCACATTCGACCCGACGATTTCCCGGCGCGACGACATGCTGAGTTATCGCATCATGTCGGCATTTTTCAAATGCAATGAAAAGCCAGCGCGGGTCGTGGTCGACCTGACGCGCATGGAAACCCAGCAATGGTGGTTCGACATGTTTAAAATGGATTTGTCGAGCCATCATTACCGGCTCGACCAGGTACCGAAATTTGCATTCGGCAGCACCATCCAGAGTCCGCTGGAAAAGCATTCCGAAGTCGATATTCGCGAACTGCAGCTGAATGGCCGCGATTATCGTTATCCGATCGGTGCCGCCCTCGTTCTCGCCGTCGGCTGGACCATATTCGGCGTGTGGTTCTTTCGCGCGCACGCCCGCGCCCTCGTGGCCGATCTCAATTCCCGAATGCACCGGGATTTGCCGCTGATCGCTTATCAGCAATTATCGATGGAGCCGCATCGCGACAAGGAAAAGGCGGCGATCCTGCGGTATATGGCGATGCATTATACGAATCCGGACATCGATGTCGACACGGTGGGCAGGGACGTCGGCGTCACGCGCGGCAAGATCAACGACGTATTGAAGAGCGAGTTCGGCTTCACGTTCAGCGGTTACCTGAACAAATTGCGGCTGACCGAGGCGGCACGGCTGTTGTCCGAAAAGGATGCGGCCACCGTGGCGGAAATCGCCTATTCGGTCGGGTACAGCAACGTGTCGTATTTCAACAAGCTCTTCAAGGAAGAGTACGGCTCCACGCCGAAGGCGTTCCGCGCCGTCGCGCGCACCTAGCGGGCAGCCCGTGTTCTAACACTTTTGGCGGAAAACCTTCAACTTTCGCCGTTGTTGAAGGTTTTCCCGAGACGGCGTTAATGCCGGCTTGCCGGCCGACCTAGCATGTTGCCCGAGACAAATCGCCGCGACGGTTCGCGGCGATACGAAAACCACGGTCAGGCACATGACATCGAAATCCATCGCAACGGCGCTGTTCTGCGCCCTCTCCCTTGTTGCGCTCCACGGCCACGCACAGCAACGCCATATCGACGTCGACGTCACCCGCGTCCAGGGCCCGCTGAATAAAACGTTCAACATGGCCGTGGGCGCCGGACGCGCCAACGAAGGCCTGCGTGCCGACTGGCAGCAACAATTGGCCGAAATCAAACGGGATGCCGGTTTCCGGTATATCCGCATGCACGGCCTGCTCAGCGACGACATGGGTGTGTATCGTGTCGATGCGCAAGGCAACGAACTCTATAATTTTCAATACATCGATGCGCTGTACGATTATCTGCTGAGCATTGGCATCAAGCCATTCGTCGAATTGGGATTCATGCCAGCGGCAATGGCCAGCGGCGAAAAAACCATTTTCTGGTGGCGTGGCAACGTCACCCCGCCGCGCAGCTATGAAAAATGGGGGAAACTCGTCAAAGCGCTGACCGGCCACTGGACCGAACGTTACGGTGCCGACGAGGTTTCGACCTGGTATTTCGAAGTCTGGAACGAGCCGAATCTCGACGGCTTCTGGGCCGGCACGCAGCAGGACTATTTCAAGCTGTATACCGCCGCGGCGCAGGCCATCAAGAGCGTGAATCCGAAATATAAAGTCGGCGGACCGGCAACGGCGGGGGCAGCCTGGATTCCGGAAATGATCGATTACTGCCATCGCAACAAGGTGCCGCTCGATTTCGTCAGTACCCATACGTATGGCGTCAGCCAGGGTTATCTGGACGAATACGGCAGCACCGGCACCGTACTCAGCCAGGACAGCGGCGCGATCAGCAACGACGTCGAGAAGAATAGAAAAGAAATCGCAGCCTCGGCGATGCCGAACCTGGAATTGCATTACACGGAATGGAGTTCGTCCTATACCCCGGCCGATCCGACCCACGACAGTTATCACCAGGCCGCCTATATTCTCCAGAAACTGAAGCAGGTCGGCAATAGCGCGCAATCGATGTCGTATTGGGTATTCACCGACATTTTCGAGGAACCGGGTCCGCGTTTCGAAGCCTTTCATGGCGGATTCGGGCTGATGAATACACAGGGCATCAAGAAACCGGCGTATTTCGCCTATCAGTTCCTGAACCGTCTCGCACCGAATGAACTGAAGAATACGGACAAGCAATCCATCGCGGCGACGGATGGCAAGGGCAATGTCCAGGTCCTGCTGTGGGATTACACGTACACGCTGTCGCCCAGGACGAACAACCAGCAATACTTCATCCGCGACCTGCCGGCACAGGGCAAGGGCCAGGTCGACGTCGACCTGAAGGGCCTGCAGCCGGGCAGCTATACCCTCGCCACGTCGCAGGTCGGCTACCGCCGGAACGACGCGTTCACGGCCTACGTCGGCATGGGGTCGCCCAAACAGCTCACCATCCGGCAGGTCAAGGACCTGAAGGCGGCCGCCACCGGCAAGCCCGCGCAGCAAAAGCAGGTGCGCGTCGGCGCGGATGGCCGGCTGCACGTGTCGCTGCCGCTGCGCGACAACGACGTCTACCTGCTCGAGCTGAACCGCAACCGCTGAAGAACCACCACCGCAACCACGACACCGCAAGACCATGACTTCCTCATCACGCCGCAACGCATTCAAATTGCTGGCGGCCGGCGCCGCCGGCCTGCCGTTCGCCGCAGGCACCGCTGCCGCCGCGCCCCAATCCGCCTGCACCGCCTCGTCCGCCCCGCGCTGGGGCCGCGGCATCGAAGGCCAGCGCAAGGCCGACCGCGGCGACGGCACGTACGTCAACCCGATCATCGCCGGCGACCACCCGGATCCGACCATCCTCAAGGACGGCAAGGACTATTACATGACCTTCTCGTCCTTCCTCTCCTACCCGGGCATCGTGATCTGGCATTCGACGGACCTGGTGAACTGGGCCCCGGTCGGCCCCGCGTTGAAAAAGCCGCTGGGCACCATCTGGGCGCTCGACCTGTGCAAGCACAACGGCCGCTACTTCATCTACATCCCGGCCGCGCCGGACGGCAAGCCCTGGTCGATCTACGCGATCTGGGCCGACCGCATCGAGGGACCGTGGAGCGATCCGGTCGACCTCAAGATCGAAGGCTGCATCGACCCGGGCCACATCGTGGGCGAGGACGGCAAGCGCTACCTGTTCGTCAACGGCATTCGCCGCATCCGCCTCACGGACGACGGCCTCGCGACGGACGGCACCATCGAACCGGCGTATCAACCGTGGCGCTATCCGGAAGACTGGGTCACCGAGAACTTCGCGCCGGAAGGCCCCAAACTGCTGCGCCATGGCGAGTATTTTTACCTGATCACGGCGGTGGGCGGCACGGCCGGCCCGGTGACGGGGCATATGGTGATCGCGGCGCGGTCGAAATCCATCCACGGCCCGTGGGAACACTGCCCACGCAATCCGCTCGTGCGCACGACCAGTACCGACGAACCGTGGTGGTCGCGCGGGCATGCGTCGCTCGTCGAGGGACCGGCCGGCGACTGGTGGATGATCTACCACGGCTACGAGAACGGCTACCGCACCCTCGGGCGCCAGACCCTGCTCGAGCCGATGGAATGGACGGCGGACGGCTGGTTCCGCGCCAAAGGCGGCGACCTCTCGAAACCGATGCGGAAGCCGCGCGGCGGCAAGGCCGGCCCGAACGGCTTCGCCCTGTCCGACGATTTTTCGAAGGACCGCTTCGGCGTGCAATGGTCGTTCCACGACCCGGCGCGGGACGAGATGACGCGCGTGCGCTTCGCGAACGGCGGCCTGGAAATCCAGGGCAAAGGCGCGACGCCGGCCGACAGCACGCCGCTCACGTGCGGCGTCGGCGACCGCTCGTACGAGGCCGAGATCACTCTCGACCTGGTCGGCCCGGCCGAGGGCGGCCTGCTCCTGTACTACAACCCGAAGGCGTTCATCGGCCTCGGGTTTACGCCGGACACCGTCAAGACGTACCAGTATGCCGAGGAGCACCCGTGGGCGCGGCGTCCGCAAAACATCTCCAGCGTGCGCGTGCGCCTGACGAACGATGAGAACGTCGTGACCTTCCGTTACTCGTTCGACGGCGGAAAGACATGGATCCTGCACGGCACGCGCATGGAAGTGTCGGGAATCCACCACAACGTGTTCGGCGGCTTCCTGAGCCTGAAAGTGGGCGTGTACGCGGCGGGGAAAGGGACCGTGCGCCTGCGCGATTTCCGCTACCGCGCATTGACCGCCCAACCGTGAGGAACAGGTGAAACGTCCAGCCACCGGGCGCCTTGTC
The DNA here is from genome assembly GCA_966212285.1 of Massilia kyonggiensis. Taxonomy (GTDB): domain Bacteria; phylum Pseudomonadota; class Gammaproteobacteria; order Burkholderiales; family Burkholderiaceae_D; genus Telluria; species Telluria kyonggiensis_A. The sequence continues at coordinate 134,126 of CBIHQW010000009.1, read as the reverse complement.
CGGCCGACCATGAACGATGTCGCGGCGCTCGCGGGCGTGTCGCCGATCACGGTCTCGCGTGTCATGAACGGCAGCGGCCGCGTCGACGCACGTACCCGGTCCAGGGTCGACGACGCGATGGCGTCATTGCGTTACGCGCCCAACCGCGAGGCTCGCAAGCTGGCGGGCCGCAAGGCGGTCCGCATCGGATTCCTCTACGGCAGCCGCTTCGTCGGCGATCTGGGCCAGTTCCTGATCGGCCTGTCGGACCAGGCCAATGTAGAAAGCGCGCAAGTGCTGGTGGAGCGGTGCGAGTCCGCCGGCGAGGAAGCCACGCGGCTCGCGGCCCTGATCGCTGCCGGCGTGGACGGCATCATCCTGACGCCGCTGGCCGACACCGCGCACGCGCTCGCCGTCGTGGCCGCGGCCGATGTCCCGGCCGTGGCGGTCGATTGCGGCCCGTCGGACCGGCGCGTCGGCACGGTCGGCATCGATGACGACACGGCCGCCTACCAGATGACGCGCCACCTGCTGGCGCTCGGCCACCGGCGCATCGGTGTCATCACGGGGTCGCCCGACGACGTCACGGTCGCCCGGCGGCTGGCCGGCCACCGCTTTGCCATGGAGGCGATGGGCGTCGCCCACGACGACGCCCTGCTGGTGACCGGCGTGTCATCGTATCGCTGCGGCCTGGATGCGGCAGGCAGCCTGCTGGGCCTGGCCGCCCCGCCGACGGCGATCTTCGCCACCAACGACGACCTGGCGGCGGCGGCCATCGCCGCGGCGCAGCGCCTCGGACTCGATATCCCGGGCGACCTCACCGTCACGGGCTTTGGCGACGGCATGCTGGCCACGACGATCTGGCCCGCACTGACCACGATACGCCACCCCAGCGCCCAGATGGCGCGTGCCGCCGTCCGCTCGCTGGTACGCAACGTCTACAGGATGCATCGGGGCGTGGAGCGCGCTCCCGAACATGTGCGCATCGGATTCGAACTGGTGCGCCGCCAGTCCGATGCCGCGCCTCGTGTGCGTCCGCAGCAATCCTGGGAGATGGCGGTTACGGCCATCGCGTAGTATCGATCAGTTCTGGACGCGCCTGCGACGGGCGGTGCGGCGGAATTCGTGAGGCGAGGACGTGAGTCGAACACGTCTGAACGGCTTTGCAAGCCGTCGCATAACCGCTTTGCTACCTCGCCGAAAACAATGATACGTGGGTATCCGGGACGGGTATCTGTGCCATATCAAGCGAATGCACCGCCGTGGTGCGGCACTTACCTGCCGGATTCTGGTCAAACGTGCTTCCAGCCCTGCTTCGGAGGCAACGCATCATGAACATCCTGTCCGACATTCCGCCCAGCGAACAGCGGCGCGAGGCCAGCACGTGGCAGGGCGGCGCGCGGCCGCGCTATCCCGAGGCCAGCGTCGAGCACGCGCACGTCGACCTCGCACTGAACGCCGCGCTGGGGCGCATGACCGGCTACGTGTCGCCGGCGGCGCTCGCCGGCGCGTGGCACGACTGGGCCACCCACCTGCTCCTCTCGCCCGCCAAGCAGCTGGAGCTGGGCGTGCAGGCCGTGAACAACCTGCAGCGCTGGCTGCAGTACAGCACCAGCGCCATGTTCGGCACGCCGGCCGAGCCCGTGCAGCCGCTGGCCCAGGACAAGCGCTTCAACGATCCGCTGTGGCACGCGTGGCCGTGGAACCAGCTGAGCCAGGGCTTCCTGCTCACGCAGCAATGGTGGCACCGGGCCACGACCGACGTGCGGGGCGTGTCCTCGCACCACGGCGACGTGGTCACGTTCGTCGCGCGCCAGCTGCTCGACGGTGTCGCGCCGTCTAACTTCATCGCCACCAATCCGGTCGCGCAGCAGGTCACGCTCGCCAGCGGCGGGCAGAACCTCGTGCACGGCATGGCCCGCGCGGGCACGGACATGCGCCGCGCCCTGGCGGGCACGTCGGCGCCCGTCAGCTTGCGGCCCGGGCGCGACGTCGCCATTACGCCCGGCAAAGTCGTCATGGAAAACCACCTCGTCGAACTGCTGCGCTACGATCCCGTCACGCCGCAGGTGCACGCCGTGCCGCTGCTGATCGTGCCGGCATGGATCATGAAGTACTACATCCTCGACCTCTCCCCGCACAACTCGCTCGTGCGCTACCTCGTCGAACATGGCCACACCGTGTACATGATCTCGTGGAAGAACCCGCAGGCCGACGACCGCGACCTGTCGCTGGACGATTACCGGCGCCACGGCATCATGGAATCGCTGGACAGGGTCGTGCGCGAGACGGGCGCCCCGCAGATTAATGCCTGCGGCTATTGCCTGGGCGGCACCCTGCTGGCGATCGCGGCGGCGGCGATGGCGCGCGACGGCGACGAGCGCCTCGCCAGCATGACCCTGCTGGCCGCGCAGGTCGACTTCACGGAGCCGGGCGAGCTGTCGCTGTTCATCGACGAGAGCCAGGTCAGCTTCCTGGAAGCCGTGATGTGGCAGCAGGGCTACCTGGACACGCGCCAGATGGCGGGCGCCTTCCAGCTGCTGCGCTCGAACGACCTGATCTGGTCGCGCCGCCTGCGCCACTACCTGCTCGACATCCCCGACAAGGACAATGACCTCGCCTCATGGAACGCGGACGCCACGCGCATGCCTTACCGCATGCATTCGCAATACCTCCGCAACCTGTTCCTGCAGAACAGCCTGGCCAGCTCGCGCTACCTCGTGAACGGCCGGCCCGTGGCGCTGACGGACATCCACATCCCGATCCTCGCGGTTGGCACGATGACGGACCACGTGGCGCCGTGGCGGTCCGTCTATAAAGTCATCCCGCTGAGCGATACGTCGGTCACGTTCCTGTTGACCACCGGCGGCCACAACGCGGGCGTCGTGTCCCCGCCTGGCACGCCGAACCGCAGCTACCAGATGAGCACGCACGAACACGACGCGCCGTACATCGATCCCGACACCTGGCAGGCCGAGACGCGCGTAAGGGAAGGCAGTTGGTGGCCGGCATGGGAGCATTGGCTGACCCGGCTTGCCGGTCCGTGGGTGGCGCCGCCTCCGCAAGGCCGCAGCGTGCGCGATGCGCCCGGCCACTACGTCCTGGAGCCGTGACCCTTCACCCCGGCATCACGATGCCCGCCGTGCCGGGGCAGACGGGGCGCGCGAATTCGCGCGACACGTCGATGCAGCCGCCGTCGGCATACACACCGCGCGTGTCACGCAGGCGCGACATGCGCGCGACGACGGCCGCCAGCGCGGCCGGGTTGGCGGCCGTTTCCGCCACGCGCGCGGCGACGATCGCCTCGTTCATCCGCAAGTCGCCGGCCGCGTCGACATACGTGCCGTGGCGCCAGTGATAGATCTCCAGGCATTTGGCGACGAGGCTGTACGGCCGCTCGCGCTGCCAGAAATTGCTGAACAAGCCGTTGCCGAGATAGATCACCCACGAGCCTTCGTAGCCCGACGCGTCCGACGACAAGGCATCCGGATTGCGGAACCACACGCGGTCGCCCGGCACGTACCAGCGCGGCGGCAGCGGCGCGTCGAACGAACCGTATTCGACGAGGAAGACGTCGTGGAAGGCACCCGACTGGATCGCGGATGTCTCCCACTGCCGCTGCAAGGACGCGAGCAGCGCCGGGTTGGTCCGTTCGAGTTCGCGCGCGATCCCGAGCAGCATCACGTATTCCGTCGCGCGGTAGCAGGAAAAAGAGTAACTGCGCGCGTACATGCGCCCGTCTCCCGCGCCGGGCTGGGTCGCCAGCGTGAGGGCCTCGATCAGCGGCTGTCCGGGCAGGACCGTGAAACCGCGGTCTTCGTCATACGTCCAGTGGCTGGCCGGGCGGTCCGCTTCCGCTGTGCCGAACGCGAGCTGGGTGGCGCGCGCGGCCACGACGATGTTGCGCCGGATCGCGACCGCGGCCAGGAATTCGGCGGCGCTCGCAAAACGGAGCGTGCGCGGGGCGGCCAGGAGCGCCAGCACGATCTCGCGTTCGAGGTGGACCATGTTCGCGGCCGTGTCGAGACCGAGGTCGCGGCACAGGTTCAGCGTGTCGCCATCGTCCACGAGCGCATGCGCGGCCTCGGCCGACAACGCGAAACCACGGCCGCAGCCGGAGGGCGCGAGATAGGGCCGCAAGCCGAGTTCGTCGAACTTGTCGACGACCTGGCGATACTGCGCGGGATCGTCGGGGACGATGTCCAGCCCGCCGGGCTGCGGTGGGGCGAGTTCCGGCGGGACGAGTTCCTGGTATGCGGCGAGTTTCACGGGGCGACAGCCTAAAAAAGAGACGACGGACAGAGCAAGAATTGCTTCCGATATGCAATGAAAACGGTACGCCGCGAACCTGAAGCGAAAATTAAAAACAGGCTCGTGGAACATTACAGATTGGAAAGGCTGCCCTGTCTCGCTGGGCTGGCGTCAGGCTTGATGTGCCTCAAATGCGTTCAAGGCGTCGAGCACCGCGCGATCGGTATCCCGGTGTAACAGGCCACGCGCCTGCGCGGGCGTCACGAGGTGGACGGCCTGCGATTCCCACCCCATGTGCGCGGGATGGCCGCCGACCCGGCGCGCGACGTAAAAGCGGGTAAAGGTCTGGGTGCGGGGGAAGTCGCCCAGCCAGGCCACCGGTTCCACCAGCAGCCCGGATTCTTCCCACACTTCGCGAATGGCCGTCGCCTGCAGCGGCAGGCCCGGTTCGACGCGCCCTTTCGGAAAGGTCACCGCATAGCCGCCGAAGCCGTTCGACGGCGCCACGAGCCAGATGCGGCCGTCGGCTTCGCGCACGACGGCGCCGGCCGCCGCCTGCTTCCCTGCCGGCAGGATGAACGGCGGTTCGATGAGCGTGGCGGCACGACCGCACGCGGCGTCGACGATGTCGCGCGTACACGGGACGAGCGGCACGCCATCCAGCATGCCGGCGCATTCGCTGCCCGGCACGAACGTGACCGCGGCCCGCGGGTCGGCCAGGGCCTCGAGGTTCGCGGCGCACGACGGCGCCTGCAGCCGCACCTTGCGGCCATGTTCGTCCAGTTGCGGATGCCAGGTGTCGTCCATGCCGGCGACTATACCAGCGCCGCGTAAACATGGTGCTCATCATCCAATCGTACGGCAGCCTCATCCGCAATTTGCCAGAATATCGATCGAAGCGACACGTTGATCACACGCAAAGTCGCTCGCGATTCGTATTGACACAGCGAGGATTGCATGAAAAGGACCCAATCGCTCCGCGACGGAGCGGGCACGTGAACACACGGGATGAAAGCGTGCTGCACGAAGGCACACGGGCGCCCGCCGAAGTACCGAAAGCCTGCGCCACCGAATTCGACAGCATCGCCCTCGTGCTGCAGGGCGGCGGCGCGCTCGGCGCATACCAGGCGGGCGTGTACGAAAAGCTGCTGGAAGCGGGCGTCGAGCCCACGTGGGTGTCCGGCATTTCGATCGGCGCCATCAACAGCGCGATCATCGCGGGCAATCCGCGCGAGCAACGGGTCGAACGCCTGCGCGAATTCTGGGAACTGGTCAGCACGGCCAGCGACGGCATCGTGGGCGACCAGTGGACCGGCGTGCCGCTCGTCGACACGCTGCACGCCTGGGTCAACCAGGTCGCGGCGGGCCGCGTGCTCGTGCAGGGCGTGCCCGGCTTTTTCGAGCCGCGCGTGCCGCCGCCCTACCTGTCGTGGCCAGGGGCCGGCGCGACGAGTTTCTACGACACGGCGCCGCTGCGCGCGACCCTGGAGCGCCTCGTCGACTTCGATCGCATCAACGCGCGCGAGATGCGCCTGTCGATCGGCGCCGTCAACGTCAGGACGGGCAACTTCGCCTACTTCGACAATGCGAAAGACCGCATCGGCCCGGAGCACGTGATGGCCAGCGGCGCGCTGCCGCCCGGCTTCGACGCGGTGGAGATCGACGGCGAGCGTTACTGGGACGGCGGCATGGTGTCGAACACGCCGCTCGACTGGGTGCTGTCCGCGCGCTCGCGCCTGCACACGCTCGTGTTCCAGGTCGACCTGTGGAGCGCGCGCGGAGAAGTGCCGACCGACCTCGCCGCCGTCGCGACACGCATGAAGGAGATCCAGTATTCGAGCCGCACGCGCAACGCCACCGACGCGTTCCGCCGCACGGAAAAGCTGCGCACCGCGTTCAACGAACTGCTGGCCATGATGCCTCCGGAACTGGCCGCGACGCCGCAGGCGCGGATGCTCGCGGAAGCGTCCGATCCCGCGCTGTACAACATCGTCGAACTGGTCTACCGGTCGCCGACGTACGAAGGCCAGTACAAGGATTTCGAATTCTCGCGGCGCACGATGAAGGAACACTGGCAGGCCGGTTATGCGGATGCGACGAAGACGCTCGCCCATGAAGAGATCTTCCGGCTGCCGCGCTTCGAGTGCAACCCGGCCACCTACGATTTCCTGACATCGCCCGCGCACCCGCTTCCCCTCCCCACCTCCGCAGAAAAGGACCCGATATGAACATGCAGGACAAAGTCGCCGTCGTCACCGGCGCCGCCAGCGGCATCGGCAAAGAGATCGCGAAGACGTATTTCGACCACGGCGCGAAGGTCGCCATCGCGGACCTCAACCTGGACGCCGCGCAGGCCGTCGCGCGCGAATTCGATCCGACGGGCGAACGCGCACTCGCCGTCGCGATGGACGTGACGAACGAGGAACAGGTCGACGCCGGCATCGCGCAAGTCGCGGACCAATTCGGCGGCATCGACGTGCTCGTGTCCAACGCGGGCATCCAGATCGTCGCGCCGGTCGACGAATTCAAGTTCTCCGACTGGAAGAAGATGCTCGCGATTCACCTGGACGGCGCCTTCCTCACGACGCGCGCGTGCCTGAAGCGGATGTATGCGCAGGGCCGCGGCGGCACCGTCATCTACATGGGGTCCGTGCACTCGAAGGAAGCGTCCGTGCTGAAGGCGCCGTACGTCGCCGCGAAGCACGGGCTCGTCGGGCTGGCCAAGGTCGTCGCCAAGGAAGGCGCGAAGCACGGCGTGCGTGCGAACGTGATCTGTCCGGGCTTCGTGCGCACGCCGCTGGTCGACAAGCAGATCCCCGAGCAGGCGCAGGAGCTCGGGATCAGCGAGGAAGACGTCGTGAAAAAAGTCATGCTGAAGGAGACCGTCGACGGCGAATTCACCACCGTGGAAGACGTCGCGCACACGGCGCTGTTCCTCGCGACGTTCCCGTCGAACGCGCTGACGGGTCAGTCCATCGTCGTCAGCCACGGCTGGTTCATGCAGTGACTCAGCGAGGACCTTCCAGCGGACGGTAATTCACGTCCTGCACCTGCAGGCGGCCCAGTGCCGCCGGCATCCGCGCCTCGAATCCCGCGTAGTCCTTCAGCGCCTTCGGCGTCCACAGGCCTTCCGCCAGCGCCGCGAGGCGCGGCCAGGCCATGTATTCGACGTCGCGCGGCGTCGCCATGTATTCCGTCCACAACTGCGCCTGGCTGCCCAGCACGTGCCGGGCCTGGGATGCCGGCAGCGCGGCCGGCAGCGGGTCGTACGCGTACACGCGCGCGAGCGTCGTCACGTCGCGCACGCCCATCGGTTCGCGGAAGCCGGGGGCTTTCGGGTCGGCCTGCCAGAAGTCGAAATACGTCTCGCGCTCCGGCGTCATGACGACGTCGTGCCCGGCACCGGCGGCCTTGATGCCGCCGGCCTCGCCGCGCCAGCTCATCACGGCGGCACCCGGTGCGAGGCCGCCCTCCAGGATCTCGTCCCAGCCGATCAGGCGCCGGCCGCGCTGCGTCAGGTACGCATCCATGCGGCCGATGAACCAGCTCTGCAGGCCGTGCAGCGCCGGGTGTTCGGCCGGCTTGCCCTGCGCGTCGCGGTAGTCCTGGATGTCCTGCAGGCTGGCCGTCTGCGGCACGAGGCCCAGTTGCTTCATGCGCGCCAGCGCGGCGGGCGACTGCGCCCATTCCGTCTTCGGGCACTCGTCGCCGCCCACGTGGATGGTCTGCCCCGGGAACAGGTCCATCACCTCGTCCAGCACATTCTGCAGGAAGGTAATGGTGCCGTCCTCCACGTTGAACACGTGCGGGATCACGCCCCAATCGGTGCCGACCTGGAGTTTCCGATCCGGCCGGTTGCCCAGCTCCGGATACGCGGCGACGGCGGCCTGCGCATGGCCCGGCATCTCGATCTCGGGCACGATCGTCACATGGCGCGCGGCCGCATACGCCACCACTTCGCGGATGTCGTCCTGCGTATAAAAACCGCCGTGCGGCTTGCCGTCGTAGCGCGGCGGAGAATACGCGAGCATGCTGTCGCGGCGCCACGCACCCACCTGCGTGAGAAGCGGATAGCGCTTGATCTCGATGCGCCAGCCCTGGTCGTCCGTCAGGTGCCAGTGGAAGACGTTCATCTTGTGCTGGGCGAGCAGCTCGATGTGCTTCAGCACGAACTCCTTCGGCATGAAATGGCGCGCGACGTCCAGGTGGCTGCCGCGCCACGAGAAACGGGGCGCGTCCTCGATGGCCACGGCCGGCAGCGTCCAGGTGCGCGCTACCTTCGCCTGGCGATAAATGTCGGCCGGGAGCATCTGGCGCAGCGTCTGGATGCCGTAGTGGAGTCCCGCGGGCTGCGCCGCCGAAATGGTCACCCCGCGCGTGTCGCTCACGAGGCGGTAGCCTTCCTTGCCCAGGTCCGCTTTCGGATCGAGACGGAGGCGGATCGCATTGGCGCCGTCGTGGGCGGTCACCGGCAGGTCGAAACCCGTCGCGGGCCGCAGGTAGTCGCGCAGGGTCGACGCCTCGGGCAGCGCCTTGCCGCTGGCGACGATGCGGGTCGAAGCCGTCAGCGCGTAGTCGCCGGTCCCACGCTGCATCGTTGCGGGACGGGGCACGATGTCCTGTGCCTGGACAACACCGATCAGGCAGCAGCAGGACAGGACGGCGACGATACGCATGGAGGACCCCCGGCATGTTCAAGATCAGAACATTGTAAATGACTATGCCGCGTCCGCCTTCAACGATTTCACCAGTTTCACCCGCTTGATCTCGCCCACGATGAACACATAGCTGAAGATCGCGACGGCGGCGTTCGCGCCCACGTACACGAGCGCCCCCGCGAACGATCCGGTGCCCTGCAGGATGTAGCCGATGACGATCGGCGTCGTGATGCCCGCGATATTGCCGAAGGTGTTGAACAGCGCGCCGGACAGGCCGCCCGCTTCCTTCGGCGACGTGTCCGCCACGACGGCCCAGCCCAGCGCACCGACGCCCTTGCCGAAGAACGCCAGGGCCATCACGGCGACGACGACGGCGTCGGTGTCGATGTAGTTACACGCGATCATGCTCATCGACAACAGCATGCCGCACACGATCGGCACCTTGCGCGACATCGACAGCGAGAAGCCAGCCTTCGCGAGGCGGTCCGAGATCGTGCCGCCCACGACGCCGCCGAGGAAGCCGGCGATGGCGGGCAGCGAGGCGACGAAGCCCGCCTTCAGGATCGTCATGTGACGCTCCTGCACGAGGTACACGGGGAACCACGTGAGGAAGAAGTACGTCAGCGTGTTGATGCAGTACTGGCCGATGTACACGCCCAGGAGCATGCGGTTGCCCAGCAACTCCTTGACGCAGGCGAGCGTGTCGACGGCCGGGGCCTGCTTACTGCGCCCGGCGCCATCGAGGTCGACGAGCGCCCCGCCCTCCTCGATGTATTTCAGTTCGCTCGCGCTCACGGACGGGTGGTCCTTCGGTCCGTGGATGACCTTCAGCCAGATGAAGGCCAGCGCGATCCCGAGGCCGCCCATCACGATGAACACGCTCTCCCAGCCGAAGGCGTGCACGAGCCAGCCCATGATCGGCGCGAACAGTACGGTCGCGAAATACTGGGCGGAGTTGAACAGCGCGGACGCGAGTCCCCGTTCGTGCGTGGGGAACCAGGCCGACGTGATGCGGCTGTTGCCCGGGAACGAAGGCGCCTCGGCGGCGCCCACGAGGAAGCGCAGCACGAACAGCGTGGCCACGGCGGCGGCGCCGGTGACGAACCCCACGCCGCCCGTCAGCAAAGTGAACAGCGACCACAGGAAGATGCTGAAGAAATAGGTGATTTTCGAGCCGAAGCGGTCGAGCAGCCAGCCGCCGGGCAGCTGGGCCGCCACGTACGACCACGCGAACGCGGAAAAGACGAAGCCCATCTCGACGGGCGACAGGCCCAGGGCCTTGCGGATTTCCGGGCCGGCGATCGAGATCGAGGCCCGGTCCGCGTAGTTGACCGTCGTGACGATGAACAGGATGGCGAGTATGCCCCAGCGCGTGCGCGACGCGAGCTTTGTTGCGGTGGCCGGCATGGCGGCCGTCGTAGTATGCTCCATGGTCCCTCCAAAGATAGGTGTGGCCGCCGGACTCAGAACGTCTGGCGGATGCCCAGGTTGAAGCCGGTGTTGCCCGTTCCCGGCTCCGTGTTGTTGGCGACCGTGTAGCCGGCGCCGTTCTTGTTATGGATATGTGCGTACGCCGCGTACAGGCCCATGCGCCTGGACAGCGCATACAGGTAGCCAATGCCCCACTCGCGGGCATCCTGGTTGAAGTGCGTGCGGTCGTCCTTGTGCTGCGTGGAGAACATCAGGGTGCCCGGCCCGACGGGCGCGGAGAAGCCGAGCAGGATCTCGCGGCCGTCCGTCGACGGCGTCGGTTTGACGCCCCCGTACGGATTGTTCGCGTTGCCCAGGGTGGCGCTATTAAAACCCTTGTCGACTTCGAACGCGCCGTACAGCTTGATCCATTTGAAGTCGTAGTTCGCGCCGAGGAGCACGTTGCGGCCCAGGTCGTGGTTGACGCCCGTCGCCGCCACGTCCGTGTTCTTGCTGTTGTACGCGAGGCGTACGCGCAGGGCGCCCTGCGCGACATCGAGCGCGCCGCCGAACTGGCGTCCCGCCGACAATTCGGTCTGCTCGCCGGCGCTGTACGCCAGTTCGACGTGCACGCCGTTCACCTTGGGCGACGTGTACGTGATCGTGTTGCTGGTGCGGACATTGGTGCCGTTGTCCGGGAAGAGGTTCTTTGCCGTGCCCGCGTAGCCGGTGCCGAACGGGTCGGCGACGGACGTCAGCGTGAGGTGGTAAGGCGTGTACTGGCGGCCGACGGCGATGGCACCGGCCTTCGTCCTGATGCCCACGAACGCCTGGCGGTTGAAGATCGTGTTCGCCGCATCGAGTTCGCCCGTGTCGATCTTCGCGCCCGTCTCCAGCGTGAAGAACGCGGACATGCCGTTGCCCAGGTCCTCGGTGCCGCGGAAGCCGATGCGCGACGCGGACGCGGCGCCGCTCGTGATCTTCGTCTGGTGACCGGCGGCGCTGCCGTTCTCGCCGACGAGAGCCGCGTCCGCGATGCCGTAGATCGTGACATTCGTCTGGGCGTGCGCGCCCGCGCCCGCGGCCAGGCCGAGGGCGATGCATACTGCTTTTTTCAAGATGTCTCCTTGCTGTTTTTTGTCTTGTGCGGTCGCGCGTGCGGTCAGGTCACGGGCGCCGGATTGAAGAGCGTGAGCGCGTTGTGGAGCTTCCAGTGCTCGGCCCACGTCTTCTTGCGGCCGCTCGCGACGTCGAGCAGGAAGTGGAACAGCTCCCAGCCCACGTCCGCGATGGTGGCGTCGCCGGTCGCGATGCGGCCGGCGTTGATGTCCATGAGGTCGTGCCAGCGGCGCGCGAGATCGTCGCGCGTGGCGACTTTCACGACCGGCACGGCGGCCAGGCCGTACGGCGTGCCGCGGCCCGTCGTGAACACGTGCATGTTCATGCCGGCGGCCAGCTGCAGGGTGCCGCAGATGAAATCGCTGGCCGGCGTGGCCGCGTAGATGAGGCCTTTCTGCTGCAGCTTGTCGCCCGGCGACAGCACGCCCGCGATCGGGGCCGTGCCGGACTTGATGATGGACCCCATCGCCTTTTCGGTGATGTTGGCGAGGCCGCCCTTCTTGTTGCCCGGCGTCGTGTTCGCGCTGCGGTCCACGCCGCCCCGCTTCAGGTACTCGTCGTACCACGCCATCTCGCGGATCATCGCCTGCGCGACGTCATCGTTCGCAGCGCGGGACGTCAGCTGGTCGATGCCGTCGCGGACTTCCGTCGTTTCGGAAAACATGACGGCAGCGCCGGCCCGCACGAGCAGGTCGCTGGCGTAGCCGACGGCCGGGTTGGCGGTCACGCCGGAAAACGCGTCGCTGCCGCCGCACTGCACGCCGACGACCAGCTCGGACGCGGGCACCGTCTCGCGCCGGCGCTCGTTCAGTGCCGCGAGGTGCTTCTCCGCCGTGCGCATGATCGACTCGATCATGTCGCCGAAGCCCACGTGCGCGGCGTCCTGCAGACAAACGGTGTCGGGGGTCTGGATCGGGATCGAGCCGGCCGGGAACATGCGCGCCGGCTGCAGCTTTTCGCAGCCCAGGCTCACGAGCATCACGCGGCCGCCGAAGTTCGGGTTCTTCGCGATGTTGCGCAGGGTCCGGATGGGGATTTCGGCGCCGGGCGCGTCGATGGCGACGCCGCAGCCGTACGTGTGCTCGATGGCGACGACGTCGTCCACGTGAGGGTACTGCGGCAGCAGCTCCTTCCTGATGCGGTCGACGGCAAACGCGACGACGCCCGACACGCACTGTACAGTCTCGCTGATGGCGAGGATGTTGCGCGTGCCGACCGAGCCGTCCGGATTGCGGAAGCCTTCGAACGTAAAACCTTCCAGCGGCGGCAGCGGCGCGCGGTCGCGGACCGGCTTCGGCAGGTCGTCCAGGCCGCGCGCGGCCGGCATGCCGACGAGCGATTCCTCGATCCACGTGCCGCGCGCGATGGGTTGCAGCGCATAGCCGATCGTCACGTCGTAGCGGACGATGGGTGCGCCCTGCGCGATGTCGACGAGCGCCACCTTGTGCCCTTCCGGCACACGGGTGATCAGGGTCAGACCGTCCGGGAAGACCGTGCCTTCAGGCAGGCCGCCGGCGTTGACGACGATGGCGACATTGTCGTTCTCGTGCATACGGATGGTGCGGGGGATAGTCATCAGCGTCTCCATGATTGCGCAATCATTTAGCAGCAAAGCAGAACGGCGACGCACTTTGCGCAAAAATGACACCGCAATCATTCTTGTCTTAAAAATATGGCCGCTAGGTCGGCCAAGGTGTTTGGTATGATACCGCAATCATCTTCGAACGCAAGCGTTTTGTGATCGGATGTCGTACAAGTGATAAAGAACACAACAACATGATCGACCCCGCAGACGACTCGCTCCCCACGAACGAAGAACGCCCGAAAAGCATCACGCTCAAGGACGTCGCGCGGCTCGCGGGCCTGTCGCCGATCACGGTATCGCGCGCCCTCCACAACCCGAAGCTCGTCAAGCCGGACACGATCGCACGTGTCAAGGAAGCAGCGGCCGCGATGGGCTATATCCCCAACATGCTGGCCGGCAGCCTGACGACGAAGCGCAGCCAGCTCATCGCCGCCATCGTCCCGCAGCTGTCGAACTCGATGTTCGCCGAGACGGTGCAGGGCCTGAACGACGAATTGTCGGCGCACGGCTACCAGTTGCTGCTGTCGGTGTCGAACTATTCGCACCAGAAGGAAGAAGACCTGCTGACGGCGATCCTGTCGCGCCAGCCCGACGGCATCGTCCTCACCGGCATCCACCACCACCCGGGCGTGCGTAAGAAGCTGCTCGCGACCGGCGTGCCCGTCGTCGAGGCGTGGGACCTGACGCCCTCCCCCATCGACATCGCCATCGGTTTTTCGCAGGAACGGGTTGGCGAAAAAGTCGCGCAATACCTGCTCGGTAAAGGCTATCGGCGGATCGCGTCGATCTGCGCCCGCGACGAGCGCGCGAACCGGCGCCGCCTGGCGCTGGAGGCGGAACTGCAACAGCACGGCGTGGCGCCCGTCGCCACGCACATGGCGACGCCGCCCACCGTGCTGAATCTCGGCCGCGAAGGCCTGCGCGCGATCCTCGCGGAAGGTCACGCGCCCGACGTCGTCGTGTGCAGCTCGGACGTGCTGGCCCAGGGCGCCCTCATCGAGGCGCAGGCGCAAGGCATCGCCGTGCCGGAAACGCTGGGCATCATGGGCTTCGGCGATTTCGACTTCGCCGCGTACACGCATCCCCCGATCTCGTCCGTCCACGTCGACAAGCGCGCCATCGGCGTGCAGGCGGCCCGGGCGCTGATCGCGAAGATCGAGGGGGAGCCGCTGGCGGGCAATGTCGTCGACGTCGGGTTCCAGCTGGTCGAGCGGGCGACGACGCGTACCGTCGGCTGATCCGCGCCGAAACAACGATACGGAAAATTGTTCTTGCGATGCCTCGGGCTTAGTTGTACGATGTCTGACAAGTCAACCCAACGCCCTGGAGCGCAAATGAATCCGCAAGAACTCAAGCAAGTGATGTCGTCCGGCCTGCTGTCCTTCCCCATCACCGACTTCGATGCCGAAGGCAACTTCCGCAAGAACACCTACATCGAACGCCTGGAATGGCTCGCCCCGTACGGCGCCACCGCGCTGTTCGCGGCCGGCGGCACCGGTGAATTCTTCTCGCTGACGCACGACGAGTACTCGCAGGTGATCAAGACGGCCGTCGACACGTGCGCCGGCAAGGTGCCCATCCTCGCCGGTGCCGGCGGCCCGACCCGCGCCGCGATCGCCTTCGCGCAGGAAGCGGAACGTCTCGGCGCGAAAGGCGTGCTGCTGCTGCCGCACTACCTGACGGAAGCGAGCCAGGATGGCCTCGTCGCGCACGTGGAAGAAGTCTGCAAATCCGTGAACATCGGCGTCGTCGTGTACAACCGCGCGCAGTGCCGCCTGACCGCGGAATCGCTGGAAAAGCTGGCCGACCGCTGCCCCAACCTGATCGGCTTCAAGGACGGCATCGGCGACATCGAACTGATGGTCTCCATCTGGCGCCGCCTCGGCGACCGCTTCAGCTACCTGGGCGGCCTGCCGACCGCGGAAGTGTATGCGGCGGCGTACAAGGCGCTGGGCGTGCCGGTGTACTCGTCGGCCGTCTTCAACTTCATGCCGCAACTGGCGATGGATTTCTATCACGCAGTCGCCAGGGACGACCACGCGACGACGAACCGCCTGCTGGACGAATTCTTCCTGCCCTACCTGGCGATCCGCAACCGCAAGGCCGGCTACGCCGTGTCGATCGTGAAGGCGGGCGCCCGCCTCGTCGGCCACGACGGCGGTCCGGTGCGCGCGCCGCTGACCGACCTGACGGAAGAAGAACACGCCATGCTCGATCAACTGATCAAGAAGCAGAACGTGCGCTGATCACCAGAAGGTCGCCGGCGTCCCCGTGATGGCGATGTCGGCGATGCGGCATGTGGCGCCCTGCAGCCGCAGCCGGAGGCGCCGTCCCGTGACGGCGCGCACGGGCACGTCGACCGTGTCGGCCGTCGCCGGCACGTCGGCCAGCACCTGCCACACGCCGCCCGCATCCTGCGCTTCCGCCGTTACGCCGCAGCGCGCGCCCGGCGCGAACCGCACCGCCAGCTTGCGGTAATTCACGATGCGTTCCGGATCGATGGCGATCCACGGCGCGGCATCAATCGCGGCCGGCGCCCACCACGTGGCGGCGTCGCCGTCGTTGGCCAGCGACGATGCATGGCCGGCCGCGCTCGAACTGGCCTGCGTAGGATTCTTCAGGCCGAACGCCTGCTCCTCTCCCACCGCTATCTTGCGCTGCACGTAAGGCCGGTCGGCCGCCAGCGGCGTGCTCCCCTCGACGAAGCTCGGACCATCCACCGTCTCCACCGTCAGCACGCCGTCGGCGAGGCCGGGGGACGTCGCGCGGATGCGCGTCGTGCCGCGTTGCCAGCTGCGCATGGCGATGGCCGCCTGGCCGTCGCGGATCGGGATGTCGCCGTCCGGCGTGAAGGCTATGCTGCGTCCCGTCGGCAGTTCGCCCGGCCCCGCTTCCAGCGCCACCCGCACGGGCGGGCTGTTGGAGAGTGCCTTGCCGGCCGCATCGACGACGGTCACGACCAGTTGCACGTCGTCCGTGCCGTCCGCGTGGCGGATGACGGGGCTGCTGGCCGTCACGCGCAGCGCGGCCGGCTTGCCCGGCTGCGGCCACGCGGGCGGCGCGATGCCGCGGTAGGCGTTGCGGTACCAGTACCAGCTGCGCTTCGGCAGCCGCGAGTAATCGACGAGACCCATCGAGCCGAACTTGCCCGCGATGGAACCGTGGTCGAACCCGGCCCACACGGCTTCGCCGGACCGCCACGGGAAACGCCACGTGGCCGGCTCCCCCGCCTTCGCGCCCGGCGTGCGTTCGATGTCGCCCCAGCCCGGATCGTACTCGCCCGGCCGGTCCGAGATGGTCGAGCCGTATTCCGCGACGAAGTTGGGGATGCCGGGATTCGGGAACAGCACCGCGCCGTCGCCGTTGTAGCCGGCGATGTCGCCGATGCGGTCCATCTCGCCACGCTGCACGCCGTCGACGGCCGCGGGCCGCGTCGGATCGAGTTTGTGCGACAGCGCCACCTCGTCGGCCAGCAGCTTGCGCACGGCCGGCAGCGTCTCCTTGTCGGTGAAGAAGACCTCGTTGTCCATGCCCCACGCCACCACCGACGGATGGTTGCGGTTGATGCGGATGAGTTCCGCCAGCTGCTGCCTGACGCTCTCCTCGAACGCCGCCCGATGCTCGGCTTCGGGCGGATAGGCGGACCGGCTCCACGGGCTCTTCATGCCGGCCGTGCCCCAGAACGGGGCCTCCGGCAGGAACATCATGCCGATCCTGTCCGTCGCCTCGGCGAAATGCGGGTCGTGCGGATAATGCGAGCCGCGGATGAAATCGAAGCCGGCATCCTTCATCAGCTGCACGTCGCGGTCGATGGCGGCATTCGTCACGGCGTCGCCCCATCCGGCCTGGTCCTGGTGCACGTTGGCGCCGCGGAAGTAGCGGTGTTCGCCGTTGAGAAAAAAGCCCTGGTCGGCCGTCCACTTGATGGTGCGGAAGCCGAACGCCGTCTCGAAGCGGTCGCGCTGGCGCCCCGCCACGTCGAGGGTCGTGACGGCCCGGTACAAGGTCGGGGTCTCGGGGCTCCACAACTTGAGGCTGGAGAGCCGCCCGGATTGCTGCGCGACGTCCAGCGTGCGCCCCGGCGGTACGCGGACGGCCGCATCGGGCAGCACGGCGACGGTGGCGCCGCCGGCGTCGGCGATGCGGGTGCGCACCCTGACCTTGACCGGTTTGCGGCCGTCGTTGCGCACTTCCGTCGCCACGCGCACGGCGCCGCTGCGGCCCGCCAGGCCCGGCGTCGTGACGGCCGTGCCGGTCCACGGGACGTGCACGTCGTCCGTCGTCACGAGCCAGACGTCGCGGTAGATGCCGCCGCTGAAGATATGTTCGCCGGCGCGCGGCGCGAGCGTCGGGTCCCACATGTTGTCGACGCGGACGGCGATCACGTTGCGTCCCGGGTGCAATGCGCTGGTCAGGTCGACGGGGAAGCCGGTATAGCCGCCGCGGTGGCGCGCGACCTTGCGGCCGTTGGCGTACACCTCGGCCGTCTGGAACGCGGCTTCGAATTCGAGCGTCCAGCGGCGCCCGGCGGTCCCTTGCGGCAGCACGAGGTCCTTGCGGTACCAGCCGTAGCCGACGTACACCTCGGGGGCCTGGAAGTAAGGCATGCTGAAGCTGTGCGGCAGGCCCACGGCCTGCCAGTCGGCGTCGTCGAAGTCGACCTTCTCGGCGCCGCCGATGTCGCCCAGGTGGAAGCGCCAGCCGGCGTTGAAATTCTGCCGCTGGCGTGCGGTGGGCGGATCGGTTGCGGCCGTGGCTTGGGCCATGCCGGTCAATAGGGCAAGCGCCATGGCGGCGCGTGCCGCCAGGCGCATCAGGGTCGCCGTCTGCGAACGCATCATTGCTCCAGGTAGGGTGTCATCATCATGCAGGAGCGTCATTGTGGCGACGTGCGGCCTGCGCGGGCAATGATGAAATC
The DNA here is from genome assembly GCA_966212285.1 of Massilia kyonggiensis. Taxonomy (GTDB): domain Bacteria; phylum Pseudomonadota; class Gammaproteobacteria; order Burkholderiales; family Burkholderiaceae_D; genus Telluria; species Telluria kyonggiensis_A. The sequence continues at coordinate 116,206 of CBIHQW010000009.1, read as the reverse complement.
CACCGGAGCGGCGAACGTTTTTTCAGCGCACGGGCGCAATCCCTTCGGCGGACGCATCCAGTTGCAGGGCCACCACGGTATCCATGTCGTCGCGTGCGGCGGCCGGCACGGCGATCTCGATGCCGCGCGCGGATTGCTCGACCTTCGCCGCGCCGCCGCCCAGCACGGACGCGCGCACGACGCGGACCGGAAGCGCCGGCAGCGTGAGCTTGTCGCCCGGCCAGTTCAGCACGTGGACGTAGATCGTGTTGCCGCGGTGCGTGGACGCGCCCCAGCTGCCCGGCAGGAATGGGCCGCCGCGGGTGCCGTAGATGCTGTCGCCATGCTTGCCCAGCCACGCGCCGATCTCGCGCAGCCGCTGTGCCTGCGCCGGATCGATGCGGCCGTCGGGGTCGGGCCCCACGTTCAGCAGCAGGTTGCCGTCGCGGCCCGCCACGTTCGCCAGCAGCTGGATGTAGTGTTTCAGGGGCTTGGGCTGCATGTTCGGCTGGTAGCCCCAGGCGCCCGCGATGGTCGTGCACAGCTCCCACGGATGCTGGTTGTCGAAGTCGCCCAGCGCGCCGTCGCCTTCGCGCGAATGGAAGTCTTCCTTCATGTCCGCGCGGCCGTTGATGACGACGTTCGGCTGCAGCCGGCGCAGCATCGTGTGCACCTTGTCGTGCTGCCAGTCGAAACCGCCCGCGTAATGCTTGCCGGGCGCCCGCTTCGTCCACTGCGCGGCGGACCAGTCGCCGCCGAAGCTCAGCCAGTCGGTCTCGCCGCCGTCGAACCACAGCACGTCGAGCTTGCCGTAGTTGGACAGCAGCTTCTCCATCTGGCGGTGGTACTGGGCGCGCATTGCTTCCGCGCTGTCCCGGTACAGGTCGGGGAAGAAGTAACCCGGATAGCGCCAGTCCAGCGGCGAGTAGTACAGCCCCACGCCCATGCCGGCCTTGCGCGCGGCCTTCACGTAGTCCGCGACGAAATCGCGCTGCGCGGCCGTCCTCGTGCTCGAGAACGGATTGTCGCCGTCGTCGAACATCGCAAAGCCGTCGTGGTGGCGCGAAGTGAACACCATGTATTTCATGCCCGCGGACTTCGCCAGCTGTGCCCACCCGTCCGGGTCGAACTGGCGCGGCTTGAACTGGTCGGCCAGTTTCGCGTATTCCTTCACCGGGGTCTGTTCCATGAACTGCGCCCACTCGCCGCGGCCGGGAATGGCGTACAGCCCCCAGTGGATGAACATGCCGAAGCGGGCCTGGCGCCACCAGGCGATGCGTGCGGCCGAGTCGCCGTCGGGGGTGGGCGTCTGTGCGGACGCCGCGCCCGGCAGCGCGCATGCGGCGGCGGCCAGCAACAGGCCGGCCAGGGCGCGACGGCGGCGGCCGTGCGCTGGGATGAATTTGTTCACAGTGTCTCCATTGGTTTTTTCGGATTGTCCGAATTGCGGCCGATTGCCGCAATTATGAAATCACCGATCGCCGTGATAAAAAATGCTGGATCGGCGCACAACAGAATGGTATCGGTAACAAATCGATTTCTGCAATACAATCTTGCGAATTCGATTAAATGTGTCCTGTTACCATGCCCAGTTCCACATTGTTCCCCGCCGCCGTCCGGGTCTCTGCCCTCCTGGCCGCCCTCCTCGCCGCGCCGGCCGCCAACGCGGTCGTCCCCGCGCAGAACGACGACATCGCGGAACTGAGCCTCGAAGAACTGGCCAACATCCAGGTCACGTCCGTGTCGAAACGGTCGGAATCCCTGTCCGACGCGGCCGCTTCCATCTTCGTCATCACGGGCAACGACATCCGCCGCGCGGGCGCCGCGTCGCTGCCGGAAGCGCTGCGGCTCGCGCCCAACCTGCAGGTGGCGCGCGTGGATGCCCGCAACTACGCGGTCACGGCGCGGGGTTATTCCAGCCCGTTCGAAAACAAGCTGCTCGTCCTGATCGACGGCCGCACCGTCTACTCGCCCCTGTTTTCCGGCGTGTTCTGGGACGTGCAGGACGTGGTGCTGGAAGACGTCGAGCGCATCGAAGTGATCAGCGGCCCGGGCGCGACCTTGTGGGGCGCGAACGCCGTCAACGGCGTCATCAACATCATCACGAAGTCATCCGCCGCCACGCAGGGCGCGTTGCTGGCGACGACCCTCGGCAAGGATGCGCGCGACGGCGCGGTGCGCTACGGCGGCCGGCTGGGTGGCGACGGCCACTACCGCGCCTACGCGAAGCACGCCGAGAACGACGATACCCATACGGCATCGGGCGCCACGTCGCAGATGGGCTGGCACCGCGACCAGGCCGGGTTCCGCACGGACTGGGGCAGCACGACGCAGGGACTCACCGTCCAGGGCGACGTCTACGATGCCCGCCTGCGCCAGGCCGGCACGCCGAACATCAAGGTCGCCGGCGCGAACCTGCTGGGGCGCGTGGCGCGCACGTTCGCGGACGGCTCGTCGGCCACCGTCCAGCTGTACTGGGACCACACGGAGCGCGACCAGCCGAACGCCTTCCACGAACGCCTCGACACGTTCGACCTGCAGCTGCAGCACGCCGTGCACGTCGGCGCCAACCATCACGTCGTCTGGGGCGGCGGCTACCGCCTGGGTCGCGACCGCGTGGAGAACGGCCCCGCGTTCGGCTTCCTGCCCGGGACGCTGAACCTGCGCTGGGCGAACCTGTTCGCGCAGGACGAGATCGCGCTGCGCGACAATCTGCGCCTCACGGCCGGGCTGAAAATCGAGGACAACAATTACACGGGCGCCGAAGTGCTGCCCACGTTGCGCCTCGCGTGGAACCCGCGCCCGGCAAGCCTCGTGTGGACGTCGCTGTCGCGCGCCGTGCGGGCGCCATCGCGCATCGACCGCGATTTCTACAGCCCGATCAATCCGCGCGTCGTGAACGGCGTGCCGCAGTATGCCGTGGCGGGCGGCCCCGGATTCGACGCCGAGACGGCCAAGGTGTTCGAACTCGGTTACCGCGCCCAGCCCACAGCCACCCTGTCGTATTCGACGACCATGTTCTTCAGCCGCTACGACCGGCTGCGCACGCTGGAGCCGAATCCGTCCGGCCCCGGCTCCGTGTTCGAGAACCTGGCCGACGGCCTCACGCGCGGCATCGAGGCGTGGGCCACGTGGCAGGCGACGGATGCGTGGCGCCTGGCCGGCGGCGGCGTCGTGCAGCGCGTCGGCACGACCCTGCAGCCGGGCAGCCGCGACCTGACGGGGACGACGGGCCTGTTCACGAGCGACCCGACGCATTACTGGCAGGTGCGCTCCTCGTACGACATCGGTGGCGGCCAGGAATTCGACGTCACGCTGCGGCACGTGGGCGCGCTGCCGCGGCCGGCGGTGCCCGCGTACACGGCCGTCGACGCGCGCTGGGGCTGGCGCATCCGCCCCGGCGTCGAACTGTCCGTCATCGCCCGGAACGTTTTCGATCCGCGCCACGCGGAATTCGGGTCGCCGGCCACGCGCAGCGAGTACGAGCGCGCCCTCGCCGTGCGGGTGGTGTGGACGCCCTGATCACGCCGCGGGCCGCAGCGGAAAGCGCAGGCTGAACACGGTGCGCCCGCCCGGCACGCTGTCCACCTCCGCCGTGCCGCCATGCAAGCGCATGATGGCGCGCACGATCGACAGGCCGAGGCCGACCGAACTGCCCGCGCCGCGGGCCGCGTCGGCCCGGTAATACCGTTCGAACACGCGTTCGAGGTGTTCGGGCGCGATGCCGTCGCCGCTGTTCTGCACCGACAGCGTGACCCAGTCGCCGTCGCGCGCCGCGCCCAGGCTGACGACGCCGCCCGGCGGCGTGTGCGCGATCGCGTTCGACACGAGGTTGTTGACGGCGCGCCGCAGCAGCACCGGGTCCGCATGCACCTGCAGGCCGCCGACGTCGTCGAGGCCGAACCGGATGCCCTTGTCCTCGGCCAGCATCTCGAAATACTCCCGGATGTGCTCCAGTTCCGCGCGCACGTCGAGCGCGGTGCCCGCCAGCGCCAGCTGGGCATTGTCGGCGCGCGCCAGGAACAGCGTGTTCTCGATCATGCGCGCGAGCCGCTCGTACTCCTCGAGGTTCGACGCCAGCAAGGCCTCGTACTCGTCCGCCGTGCGCTCGCGCGCGAGCGCGACCTGGGTTTGCATCATCAACGCGTTGACGGGCGTGCGCAGGTCGTGCGCAAGGTCGGCGGCGAAGCCCGACAGGCGCTGCACGCCTTCCTCCAGCCGGTCGAGCATCGCATTGAACGCGACGGCCAGCGCGCGCAGTTCGGCCGGCAGCTCGGCGGTGGGCATGCGCACGGCAAGGCGCTGGGCGTGGATGGCGTCGGCGCGGGCGATCACGCCGTACAGCGGACGCAGGCCGCGCCTCACGGCCGCGAACCCGAGGGCCGCCGCGACCAGCGTACCCGCCACGAGGGCACCCAGCAGGTCGAACGCATAGCGGCGCAGGATCGCCAGCCGGTCGGAGCGCGTGCGCACGAGCGTCACCTGCAGCGGGCGCGCGGCGTCTCCCGCCAGCACGGTGACGATCCGTTTCGAGCCCTGCGCGTCGTCGCGCGCGGCGATGTCCGCGGGGCCGGGATCGCGCCCGAGGGGCACCGCCGAACCGGCCAAAGCGCGGCCGTCGGCCGGCGCCACCTGCAAGGACACGCCGTCCTGCCCGATGGCGCGCGCCAGCACCGTGGGATCGCCCGTCGGCAACGCGCCCAGCAACTGGCGCGCCAGCTGGGCCTTGTTGAGCAGGTCCGCATCGTCGCGCCGGCCCATCTGGTGCGCGAGCGTCTGGTACAGATAGGCACCCACGGCCACGAACACGGCGGCGGCAATGGCCGCGAACAGCATGCCGAGACGCAGCGCGATGGACACCGGGCGCGCCGTCACTCGCGCTCTTCCATCAGGTAGCCCATGCCGCGCACCGTGTGGATCAGCTTCACGGGATACGGGTCGTCGACCTTCGTGCGCAGGCGCCGGATGGCGACGTCGACGACGTTCGTGTCCGAATCGAAGTTCATGTCCCACACCTGCGACGAGATCAGCGAGCGTGACAGCACCTCGCCCTGGCGCCGCGCCAGCAGCACGAGCAGCGCGTGTTCCTTCGGCGTGAGGTCGATACGCTTGCCGGCGCGCGTGACGCGGTGGCGGCGCAGGTCGATCTCGAGGTCGGCCACGGACAGGATGTCGGGCTCGCGCGTGGGCACCCGCCGCAGCAGCGTGCGCACCCGCGCGAGCAGTTCGGCGAACGCGAACGGTTTCACCAGGTAGTCGTCCGCGCCGAGCTCCAGGCCGCGCACGCGGTCGGCCACGTCGTCGCGCGCCGTCAGGTACAGCACGGGCGTCTCCTTGTGCTCGCGCAGCTTGCTCAGCACCGTCCAGCCGTCCATCGCCGGCAGCATCACGTCGAGCACGACGAGGTCGTAGTCGTGCTCCAGCGCCAGGTGCAGGCCGTCCGGCCCGGTGCGCGCGAGGTCGGCATTGAAGCCGGACTCACGCAAGCCCTTGTGCAGGTAATCGCCCGTCTTGGGCTCGTCTTCGACGATCAGTATGCGCATGCGTCCTCCTGCGGACATTGTGCCGCAATTCCCGATCGTGCTGGATGACAGGTGCGCCATCGGGCTGTCATCGAATTGTCATGTTCGGGTCACCCTCGCGTCAGCGGCCCTTTTGCAGAATGCATCCATCCCAACCACGAAGGAGAACCGCATGACCAAGCTGACCCGCACGCTCGCCCTGTCCATCCTCGCCCTCGCCGCTTTTGCCACCAGCACGGCCGGCGCCATGCCGCGCCCGATGGATGCCGGCCGCGTCGTCATGAGCGACACGGCCGACCGCGACGTCGCCGTCGACGTCTCGACCCGCTGGGTCAACGTCACCAATGGCCAGACGGTGCGATTCACGGTAGGCGGCCAGCGCTTCACGTTCGTGTTCGACGCCTGGCCCAGCACGGATTCCGTCCCGCTGTCGGCCATCGCGCCGAAGGGCGTGACCGTGCCGGACGTGCGGGTCTACATCGCCCCGAATCCGCTGTACCAGGACTGATGCCATGAAAGCCCTCGTAGCCACATTGGCGCTGTGCGCCGCCACGGCCGCCAGCGCCCAGCACATGCACGGATCGCCCGCCCCCACCGCATTCATCGCCAGCAGCGACAAACCGTTCGCCGCGCTGATGAACGATGCGATGGCGATCATGGACCGCGACATGGCCGCCGCGCCGATGAACGGCGAACCGGGCCATGACTTCGTCACGATGATGATGCCGCACCACCAGGGCGCCATCGACATGGCGAAAGCGGTCCTGCTGAACACAAAGGATCCGGAACTGCGCAACCTGGCGCTCGGCATCATCGCCGAGCAGCAGAACGAAATCAACGTGATGCGGGCGTGGTTGCAACGCCATCCCGCCACGACAAGGACTCAGCATGAACACCATTAACCGATTCGCCATGGCAGCCGGCGCCCTCGCCGTCGCGCAGGCCGCCTTTGCACTGCCCTCGCCCACGGACCGCGTGTACACGGCCGACCAGAACACGAACACGGTGTCCGTGTTCGACCCGGCCGGCAACCGCCTGCTGGGCCAGATCGTGCTGGGCAACCAGCGTCCGGACGTGCTGTCGCCGCTGTACCGCGGCGAGATCAACGTGCACGGCCTCGGCTTCTCGCCCGACCACAAGACGCTGATCGCGATCTCGAACGGGTCGAACTCGGTGACGTTCATCGACACCGCGACGAACAAGGTCAAGGGCAAGACTTATGTCGGCCGCTCGCCCCACGAAGGCTTCTTCACGGCCGACGGCAAGGAAGTGTGGGTCGTCGTGCGCGGCGAGGATTACATCGCCGTCATCGACCCGCACACGTTCAGGGAAACGCGCCGCATCCCGACGGCCGTCGGTCCGGGCATGGTCCAGTTCCTGCCGGACGGGAAGCTGGCCTTCGCCGTCTCCAGCTTCACGCCCGAGGTCGACGTCATCGACGTCAAGGCCCACAAGGTGATCAAACGGATCCCGGTCGCCAGCCCGTTCTCGCCGTTCCTGCAGTTCACGCCGGATTTCCGCGAGATGTGGATGACGCACAAGGACGTCGGCAAGGTCACGCGCATCGACACGCACACCTTGCAGGTGACGGGCGTGATCGACACCGGCTTCATCACGAACCACCTCGCGTTCGCCCGCACGGGCGGCAAGACGTTCGCGTACGTGACGGTGGGCGGCGAGAACGTCGTGAAGGTGTACACGACGGACAAGGAGGCGACGCTCGTCGCCACGATCCCGACGGGCGCGCTACCGCACGGGATCTGGACGTCCGACGACAGCAGCCGCGTCTACGTGGGCCTGGAAAACGGCGACGGCGTCGACGTGATCGACCCGGCCGTCAACAAGGTCGTCGCGCACATGCCGGGCGGGCAGGCGCCGCAGGCTCTCGTCTACCTGTCGCACGTGGCGGCGCCGGGCAGCGCGGACAACCTGAGCCCGAGGATCAACCAGGATGCCGTCAACATCCCGCTGGCCGCGCGCGACGGGGCCGTTGCGCGCGGCTTCGTCGTCGCGCGCCAGCTGGGCGTCGTCGATGCGCTCGAGGTGGCCGTGTTCAGGCTCAAGCCGGCGACGCAGTACGGCGTGTACCTCGGCGGCCAGCCGGTCGGCACCTTGCGCACGGATGCGAAGGGCAATGCGAACGGCACGATGATCGGACCGGTGCGTTCCTTCACCCGGCCGGACGCGGCGCCCGGCGGCCAGGCCGCCGGGAAGATCCTGATCATGGAGGGGACGACAGCCCCCTCCCCGGCCGCGGCCGTGCTGGCGGGCTGACGCCGTCAGAACTTGTAGCGGGCGCCCAGCATGTAGCGCGGACCGCCCGTCGTGACCGACAGGACCTGCATGTCGGTGCGGCCGTGCTGGCGCTGGTGCGCGTCGGTCAGGTTGATCGCCTCCAGCGACAGGCTCAGGTTCTGGTTGACGTTGTAGCCGATCGACAGGTCGACCTGCCCGTACGGCTCCACGTAGCCCGGGTTGGCGCGGTTGTTCTCCGCCACGGTCGACAGGAACTCCCCGCGCCAGTTGTACGCGAGGCGCACGGACAGGTTCTTGTCTTCGTAGATGCCGACCAGGTTGGCGGAGTTCGACAAACCGATCAGCGCGAACTGCGGCCCCATGCCCGCGTTGTTGTACGTGAGGTCGGATTTCACGTACGTGTAGTTCGCCTGGAAGCCGAAGCCGTTGTCGAACATGTGCCGCCAGTTGACCTCCGCGCCCTTCAGCGACGACTTGTTCTGGTTGACGATCGTCGACACGTTGTACGGCAGGCCCGGGTCGCCCGCGGCGACGGCGGCGTTGTAGTACTTGCCGCCGAGCGGCGTGGTCGCCGTCGTCGATGCCTCGGTCAGGGTCACCTGGCCGGCGTAGCCCTTCAGGTCCTTGTAGTACAGGCCCAGCGACACCATGCTCTGCTTCGTGTAGTACCACCCGGCCGACAGGTCGAGGTTAGGTCGCGCGGATAGCGTGGTAGATCATTGTGTCGTCCTCTCTTCTTTTTGTTTTCTGGATGGTAGAACGCCAACCAAATGGTTGCGTTAACAAACCTCCAATTTCGCCTGGCAATACCACTTTTTGGTTAAAAAAGTGTTTTTTAAATATAAAATGCTAATCTAAATATCAAACATGCCAGCGACCAATGAATTTTTTTTGCGCGACCGATATCGCAAAAGATATCGCTATCCACAGCGCATGATATACGCTACCAATGTTTTCTAACATTAGTGTTAAACGCAAACACTCAAACCGGTTTCACACGGTGTTAAGCAAACAATCCGCAGCGGTGCGATCATTGCGTTCTCTGCATCCGACAACTCATAGAGGACCCATGACCACCTCCAGCTATCCCGACACCCGCCTCCTCATCGCCAACGAATGGGTCGAGGCCACCGGCGGCAAGACGATCCCGGTCGTGAACCCGGCCACGGGCCAGGCGATCGGCACCGTCGCGCACGCGGCCATTGCCGACCTGGACCGCGCCCTCGCCGCCGCCCAGAAAGGCTTCGAAGCATGGCGTTTCGTGCCGGCCGCCGAGCGCGCCGCCACGATGCGCCGCGCCGCCAGCCTGCTGCGCGAGCGCGCCGGCGACATCGCCCGCCTGCTGACCCAGGAACAGGGCAAACCGCTGGCCGAAGCAAAGATGGAAGCCATGGCCGGCGCCGAGATCATCGACTGGTTCGCGGCCGAGGGCATGCGTGTGTACGGCCGCATCGTGCCGGCCCGTAACCCGCAGGCGCAGCAGCTCGTGCTGAAAGAACCGGTCGGCCCCGTCGCCGCCTTCACGCCATGGAACTTCCCGATCAACCAGGTCGTGCGCAAGCTGGCCGCCGCGCTGGCCACCGGCTGCTCGTTCCTGTGCAAGGCACCGGAAGAGACCCCCGCCTCCCCGGCCGCGCTGTTCCAGTGCTTCGTCGACGCGGGCGTGCCGGCCGGCGTCGTGGGCCTCGTGTTCGGCGATCCGGCCGAGATCTCGGGCTACCTGATCCCGCACCCCGTCATCCGCAAGGTCACGTTCACGGGTTCCACCCCGGTCGGCAAGCAGCTGGCCGCGCTGGCCGGCGCGCACATGAAGCGCGTGACGATGGAACTGGGCGGCCATGCGCCGGTGATCGTCGCCGAGGACGCGGACGTCGCGCTGGCCGTCAAGGCCGCCGGCGCCGCCAAGTTCCGCAACGCGGGCCAGGTCTGCATCTCGCCGACCCGCTTCCTCGTGCACAACGCGATCAAGGACGAGTTTACGCGCGCCTTCGTGGCGCACGCCGAAGGCCTGAAGCTGGGCGACGGCCTGCTTGACGGCACCACGCTGGGCCCCCTCGCCAACGCGCGCCGCGTGACGGCGATGACGAAGGTCGTCGAGGATGCGCAGGCAAAAGGCGCGATCGTCGCGACGGGCGGCAAGCGCGTGGGCGACGCCGGCAACTTCTTCGCGCCGACGATCCTCGCGGACGTGCCGCTGGAAGCGTCGATCTTCAACGACGAGCCGTTCGGCCCCGTCGCGGGCATCCGCGGCTTCGACAGCCTCGAGGACGCGATCGCGGAAGCGAACCGCCTGCCGTTCGGCCTGGCCGGCTACGCGTTCACGCGCTCGATCAAGAACGCGCACCTGCTGATGAACCGCGTGGAAGTGGGCATGCTGTGGATTAACCAGCCGGCCACGCCAAGCGCCGAGCTGCCGTTCGGCGGCGTCAAGGATTCCGGCTACGGTTCCGAAGGCGGTCCGGAAGCGCTGGAAGCCTACCTCAACACGAAGGCCATCTCGATGGTGGGCGTCTAAGCGAGGACGACGCGGTTGCGGCCGGCGTGCTTGGCGCTGTACAGCGCCGCGTCGGCCTGCGACAGCAACGTACCGATGGGCGTGTCCGGGGCGTCCCGGCAGCCCAGGCCGATGCTGACGGTGGCGTGCACGCGCACGCCGCCATTCACTTCCACCGGCTGCGCCGCGAACGCGTCGCAGATGCGCTGCGCGATGACGCGCGCGTCCCCGGCCTCGCAGTCGGGCAGCAGCACGGCGAATTCCTCGCCGCCCAGGCGCCCCAGCACATCGCCGGCCCGCAGGCAGCCCGCCGCCACGCGGGCGAAATGGGTCAGCACCTCGTCACCGGCCGCGTGGCCGTGGGTGTCGTTGACCTTCTTGAAAAAATCGATATCCATCATCAGCACCGCAGCTGCCTGCACGCGCTCCGCGCGCGCCATGAAGCCGCCGCGGTTGAGCACCTGCGTGAGCGGATCGTGCGAGGCCGCGTGCTGCAGCCGCGCCAGCAGTTCGTTGCGGGCCACCATCACGCTCGCGACAGCCAGCGGAGCCAGTGCCGTCAGCGTCACCCCGACGCGCAGCGACATGACGGCTTGCGGTGTATCCACGGCGGCGCCGATCGCGAGCATGCCGCTGGCGATCGCGAGCAGGGTCCACATCGAGAACAGCAACGTGATGCCGGCCGTGGCAAACAGGCTGTACGTCAGCGCGCACCACAGCATGGCGGGAATCGGAAAGGAGATCACGCCCGGCCCGCCCAACTGCGTCTCCAGCCACAGGCTGCCCGCGAACGCGGCCAGCGGCGCGAGGTGGCCGACGCGCCAACCGGACGCATCGCCGCGGCGCGTGCGGCCCGCCAGCCGGCGCGCCAGGTCCGGCATCGTCAGCAGCACGGGCAGGATCGCGATGTAATTGACGAGCTCCGTCGAAAACCAGAACAGGAAGCCGTAGGCGAGCGTGCCGCCGAACAGCGCCGGGTGGATCACGGTGCCGCCCACGCCAGCCGCTGCCGCACCGCACAGCGCGACCAGCACGAAGCGCAGCATCGAGCGCGGATGGCGCAGGCCGCGCATGTCGTCGCTCATCCGGTTCAGCAGGCGATAGCAGACCGACACGCCCATCAGGTTGGTCGTCGTGAGCATGACCGTCTTGGGCCAGCCGTGCTGCATGACCAGGTCGGCGACGACGTAGCCGGCGATGGCGGCGAGCCAGTGCGCCGCTTGCGGCGGATGGGCGCGCCGCAGCAGCAGCCCGACGAGAACGGCATTCGTGGGCCAGAACGCGGCCAGCACGCCCGGAGGCGCGGTGTAGATGCCGAAAATGGAGCAGGTGAAGACGAGCGCGCCGACGAGCAGCGCGTCTTTCAGGTCGAGGCCGGCAACCGGTCGATAAGGGTCATGGGAAGGTTGCACGGCTCGAAAGAATCGGTGGAACACGCTTCCAGCCAGATTAGCACAGTTCCATACGGAAACAATCCGTTCTGACAAGAGGCGTGTTCACAACGCAACGACTTACGGTTTGCCGACGACGATACCCCGTCCCGCCGTGCTCATGTAGACCACGCCGAACGTATTCATGTCACCGACGACGAAATGGCCGTTGCCCGGACCGCCGTACTGGTGCGCATTGTCGTTGATGCGGGTCCAGCTCTGCCCCGCGTCGGTGGACCGGTACACGCCTGTCACGCCGCCGATGGTGCCCCAGATGAACACGGTCGGATACGACGCCCCCGCCGCGGCCTTGCCGAAGCCGACCGCGCCGCAATACGTGACGTTCGCGATATTGCTGAACTGCCAGCCCGAGCTCGTGGTCCGTGCCAGGCCGCCCCAGTTCAGCGGGACCCAGATATCCCCTTCGCGGCCAGGCGCGGCGCGGATCACGTCGCTGCCCCACGTCGCCAGCGTATTGAACTTCCAGAACGACGCGCCGCTGTCCGTGCTGATCATGAAGCTGCCGTCGGCCGGGTTGTACACGTAGAACTTGCTGGCATTGGCCGGATCCGCCACCGGGCGCGCATTGTTGACGCTGAGGCCGCCCACCGTCGACCAGGTCCCGCCCATGTTGGTGGAACGATACATGGTCGACGAATTGGACGGGTTGTGCAGCAGGACCGTGCCGCTGGCCGACAACGCCACCTGGCCGTAGGTGCCGTTCATATTGGTCTGGTTCCAGTTCACGCCACCATTGGCCGACGTGTACATCTTGTTCCCCACCCGCACGGCGAGGTTCTTGTTGGCGTCGGCGACGGCCAGGCCGGTCGTCGTCCCCATCGTCGGCGAGAATTGCGGATTCGTGTACGTGTCGATGTTGTAGTGCAGGAAGCCGTCGTAGTCGCCGATGGCCGACAGCACGGGGCCGCCCGGGATGCTGTTGATGTTCAGCGGCACCGTTTCTTCCAGCCCCTTGACGGTGAACGTCCACGTGGTCGGCACGGCGTCGATATTGGCCGTCTTGAAGATGCCGTTGCCCGAGGTCACCCACACGGCCTTGTTATTGAACGGATCGAACACGGCCACGCCGGCCCAGTGGATCGCCTTGCCGTTGATCCAGGGCACGCCGCCATTGTCGCGGACGAAGCCGCGGTTGATCACGTCGGTCCAGCTGGCGCCGCCGTTGGTCGAGATGTAGATGTGGTCACCCCAGCTGTCGCCCTGCTGCATGTACTGGTTGACGGTCGACGCGACCAGGCGCTGCGAATTGGACGGGTCCACGCTGATGCCGCTGAACGCCGCGTTGACGCCGGACGGCGTGACGTTGGTCCACGCGCCGTTCGAGATCGTATAGCGCCAGATCTGGCCGGTGTTCATGGGCTCCGAGCCCGAGCTGTTGCCGTGCGGGCCGGCTCCGTTGGCATACGTGAAGTACACGTTGCCGGCGCCGTCGAACGCGGCGCGTTGCGGCATCAGGCCGGACGGGCTGCCGGAGATGGCGCTGAACGACGCCCCCGCGTTATCGCTGCGGTACAGGTTCGCGCCCGCCGAGCCGTAGCGCGAGACGCCGACCAGCAGCCGCTGCGCCACGCCGCCCGACACGCTGGACGGATCGGCCAGGACGAGGCTGATGCCGTTGTCGTTGGGCGTCGTCGTCACGTTCAGTGCCGTCACCCTGGCCCAGCTCGCGCCATAGTTCGTGCTCTTGAACAGCCCGCTCTGGCGCGTGCCGGCGTACAGCACGTTGCTCGAGCCCGGGTCGACGACGAGCCGCTCGCCGTTCTGGCGGCCCATGCCGTTGCCGTGCGCCTTGAACTGGCTCGTCACGTCGGCGACCGTAAACGTCCTGCCGTAATCGGACGAGCGCAGCACCGCGGTCTTGCCATTGTTGAAATAACTGATCCCGACCGTCATGTAGACATTGGCCGCGTTCTTCGGGTCGACCGCGAGCGCTTCGACGCCGAGGAAGCCGACCTGGTCTTCCGCCACCCAGTCCAGCAGCGATACCCAGCGGCCGCTGGCATTGTCCCACCGGTACGCGCCGCCGACGTCCGTGCGTGCGTACACGACGTTCGCTTCCGTCTTGCTGGGGATGACGGCCGACACGAACCCGCCGCCCCCGATGCCGACATTCCCCCACGAATACGCCATCGCCGGCTGCTGGACGGCCAACGCGGCCGCCGCGAGCAGTGTTGCATTGATCAACTTCATGTAATGCCTCCTAAGATTTGTTATGCATCTGAAGTAAGGCAACGCCTGATTCTGCGCAGGCGCCGATCCCTACGTTCGGCTTGTCTCCATCAAGCCGAATCGCAAGAATCTCCGAAACATATCTGAGGAGATTGACCGCACACGATGATGTATCCACGCCTGCGAAAAATTGTTGGCGGAGCTGGCGGTTTTCATAACAACGCCCAGGTCAGCCGGCACCGCGCGCCTCCAGCACCCGGTCGATGAGGCCATATTCGACGCCCTCGGCGGCGGACATGTAGCGGTCGCGGTCCGTGTCCTTCTCGATCCGCGCCAGCGTCTGCCCCGTGCGTTCCGCGAGGATCGTGTTCAGGCGGTGGCGCTGGTACAGCATCTCGCGCGCCTGGATGTCGATGTCGGCCGCGACGCCTTGCGATCCGCCGTGCGGCTGGTGGATCATGATGCGGGCGTTCGGCAGCGCATAGCGCTTGCCGCGCGCGCCCGCCGCCAGCAGGAACGAGCCCATGCTGGCGGCGAAACCCGTGCACAGGGTCGACACGTCGGGCCGGATGAACTGCATCGTGTCGTACACGGCCATGCCGGCGTACACGGACCCGCCGGGCGAGTTGATGTACAGTGCAATGTCCTTGTCTGGATTGTCCGATTCGAGGAACAGCAGTTGCGCGACGATCAGGTTGGCCGACTGTTCCGTCACCTCGCCGACGAGGAAGATGACGCGTTCCTTCAGCAGGCAGGAATAGATGTCGAAGGCGCGTTCGCCGCGGCCGGTCTGTTCGATGACGGTGGGGAGGAAATTCATGGCGGTCCTTTCGGTGGTGGAAGTGCCTCCATGACGTTTGCCGCCGGGCGCCGTGTGACGGCGTGAAAAATAAAGCGGCGGCGTGTCACATCCGGGCCGCGCCGGGCGTCAAGCGGTACCACCACCAGCGAGGAGATGCACGATGGCATGCACCAGCGACACCGACGTGTTCGAACAACTGCGTCCGCGCCTGATCGCGCTCAGCCTGCGCATCGTCGGCAGCGCGGCCGACGCCGAGGACGTCGTGCAGGACTGTTTCCTGAAATGGCAGGCCGCCGATCATGCCGCGCTGGCGACGCCCGCGGCCTGGCTCACGACCGTCGTGCAGCACCTGTCGGTCGACCGCCTGCGCCGGCGCGCGCGAGAGACGCGGGCCGCGCACGCCGCCCTGGAACTCGTGCCCGCCGCGCCACCCGTCCCGCCGGACGAAGCGCTGCTGCGGCGCGCCGACGTGGGCGACGCGCTGGCCCGGCTGCTCGCCCGGCTGTCGCCGTCCGAGCGGCTGGCGCTGGTCATGTTCGACGTGTTCGAGTGCGGCCACGCCGACATCGCGGCCGCGCTCGGTACGACACCGGCGAACGCCCGCCAGCACCTGTCGCGCGCGCGGCGCCGCCTGCGCGCACCCGCCGGCGACACGCCGCCGGACGACAAGCTGTGCCGCGAGCTCGTCCGCCGTTTCCACGCCGCGCTCGATGGTCTCGACGTGCCCGCGATGATCACCCTCCTGACCGAGACGCAGCCGCTGGCCGTGCGCGCACAGGCGTGCGCGAACGATGCCGCGTACGCACTTTGCCTGGCGGCATAGCGACGGCGGCGACGCTATAATGGACTCGTCCATTGCTGCCGCGTCCCCCCCATGCATTACGCCCTCGCGCCGCGCACGCTGTTCTTCAGTCATTACTTTTATACCGGCCTGCGCATCGCCACGGGCGTCGTCGGCCTGACGTTCCTGACCTATGCCGTCGCCGACCTGCCGACCGCGATGGCCGTGGCGATGGGGGCGCTGTGCACGAGCCTGATGGACCTGCCCAGCCCGCTGCGCCACAAGTTCAACGAAATGCTGGCCGGCGTATTGACGTGCTCGCTGGTGGCGCTGCTCGTCAGCCTGTGTTCTCCCGTGCAATGGCTGCTGCGCAGCGTCATCGTGCTCGTCTCCTTCCTCGCCAGCATGATGACGGTGTACGGCCGCAAGGCGATGCCGCTGCAGTTCGTCGCGCTGTTCGTGATGATGCTGTCGAGCGACGCCGCCGCCACGCCGCTGCAGGCGCTGCGCCACGGCGCCCTGTTCTTCGCGGGCGGCGCCGGCTACATGACGTATGCGATGATCGTCGTGTGGCGGCTGCGGCGCCGGCTGAAGCAGCAGGTGCTGGCCGAAGCCCTGTACGAACTGGCGGCCTATACGGGCATCAAGGCGGGCTGCTACGACATGCACAATCCCCTGCCGGCGCAGATGGAAAAGCTCGTGCGCCAGCAAAGCGTGCTGGCCGAGCGCCAGCAGGCGTCGCGCGACCTGGTCCTGCGCGGCAAGCCGAGGGAAGACGAGGCCGAGCTCGTGCGCGTGCACTACGCCATGTTCGACCTGTACGAGCTGGTGCTGTCGACGCATACCGATTACGCCCTGCTACGCCAGCATTTCGCGGGCGGCCCCGTGCTGCCGCTGCTGGGCGACCTGATCGGCAAGGCGGCGCGCGACATCGAATCGGCGGCCTATGCCATGACGCGCAACCGGCCGTCGCAGGCCGTCATCGACTACCGCGACGAGCTGGCCGCGCTCGATGCGGCCCTGCGCGCCATGCCCCCGGCCGACAGCGACGAGGTCAATGCGCAGGCGGTGCTGCGCGCCACGTCCAACAAGATCCGCGACATGATCGCGATGATCGCGCGCCTGCACGCCGCCAGCGCGACGGCCGGCGGGACACTCCCGATGGCGCCGGGCAGCGACCTGACGCCCTTCCTCACGCAGCAGCGCTACAACCTCGGCATCCTCGTCGCCAACCTGCGCTGGACGTCGCCGACGTTCCGGTTTGCGCTGCGCGTGGCGATGGCGATCTCGGTGGGCCTGCTGTCGTCCGAATGGCTGCCCTACACGTCGCACGGCTACTGGACGGCGCTGACGATCGCCGTGATCCTCAAGCCGACGTTCAGCATGACGCGCCAGCGCCGCGCCGACCGCCTGATCGGCACGCTGATCGGCTGCGTGCTCACGGCCGTGATCCTCCGCTTCGTCCATTCGCCCGCCGCGCTGATCGGCGTCCTGTTCGTCGCGACGGCGGCCGGCCCGACCTTCCTGTCCATCAAATACCGCTACACGGCGATCGCCGCCAGCGTGCAGGCCCTGCTGCTGATCGGCCTGACCGTGCCGCATTTCGCCGGCGCGATCGAGCAACGCCTGCTCGACACGCTGCTCGGCGCGCTGATCGCATCGTTCTTCAGCTATGTGCTGCCGAACTGGGAACACCAGAACCTGCCGGAGCTGGTGGACGCGGTGACCGACGCGAACCGCGGCTACATCGACGCCGCCGAGGACCTGCTGCTGGAACGCGCGCCCGACGATGCCCGCTACAGGATCGCGCGCAAGCGCTTCATGGATGCCCTCGCGAACCTCAGCGCGGCGCTGGGCCGCATGCTCGACGAACCGGCGGCCCAGCAGCGCGCACCGGCCGAACTGAACCGCTTCACGGTGCAGAACTACCTGCTGATGGCGCACATGGCCGCGTTGCGCCTGCTGCTGCAGCGCTACGCGGACAACCTGCCGCGCGCGGAGGTCGAGGCCACGCTCGGGCACGCGTTCGCCCGGCTGCGCGGCACGCTCGGGGCCGCGCAGCCGGAACCGGCGGCGCCACTCAGCGGCACGGTCCGGGTTGCGGCCTGGCGCGGCCGGGCGCCGCTGCAGCGCCGGCTGCGGCTGCTGCAACAGGATGCGGCGCAGGTGGCGCAGTGCCATGGCGTGATCGATGCGGCGCTCGGGCGGGATGCCGGCAACTTGCCGGTCCCGCGCCGCCGCAATCCATGAGTTCTGGTCGGGTCTTATGGCGGTGCATCGCCATGCGGCAGATCGATTTCCCAGGTTTCGGCGTCGACACGACGAAATCCCAGGCTGCTGAACAAGCGCTGCGCTCGATGGTTCTCCACAGCCACATCCGCCTTGAGTCGCCGTAACCGCAGCACGTCTCCGGCATGCCCCATCAGGAGCCTGACGGCCTCCCTCATGTACTGCTTGCCCCACTCGGAACGCGCAGGAAAATCCGTTGGCCGTGAATGTGCGGGAGCTCGGCAGTCATGACACGCGTATCCAATGATGATGACCAAGTTTACGTTTTCATTGCCCTCTGGACAAGCAACAGGGAACTAACGCGCCGCGACCAACTCTGTCGTTCATGGTCACCGAGCGGACACGCGATTATGAACACACACAAGCGACTGGCCGGAAAACGCGTAGCGATACTTGCCGCCGACGGCTTCGAGCAGGCGGAATTCAAGACCCCGGCGACAGCCCTTGCGGACGCCGGCGCCGTTGTCGAGGTGGTCTCGCTGCGGCGCGGACGCATCCGCGGCATGCACATGCACCAGCCCGGCGATCTCGTTCGCGTCGGCAAGGCCATCGACGATGCGCAGGCGGCCGACTACGACGGCCTGCTGATCCCCGGCGGCTACATCAGCCCCGACAGCCTGCGCCAGTCCGCCCCGGCACGAGCATTCGTGCGGCAATTCGATGCGGCGGGCAAGCCCATCGCCCTGCTGTCCCAGGCGCCATTGATCCTCGTCTCGGCCGGGCTCGCGCCGCGCCGCACGCTGACGTCATGGCCCGGGATCCGCGACGACGTCGTCAACGCGGGCGCGAGGTGGCTGAACCAGGACGTGGTGCGCGACGCGCATCTGCTGTCTTGCCGCGGCACGCAAGACCTGGCCGCGTTCGTGCAGGCGCTCGTGCCATTCCTCGCGGGCGAGCCCTCGACGCAGGCGAATGCGGCCGAGGCGCAATCGGACCCCGCGCAGGACAAGCCGCTGGAACAGCCGAACCAGTCGCTGCGCTGGCTCGCGGCGCCGTCGTTTGGCACGATGCTCAGCCTGGCGCTGCTGGGGGTGGGTGTCGTGGCGGCGCAGCGCGTCCGCAACAAACAGGCGGCCGTGGACGTGCCGGTGGAGGATGCTAGTGCTCGCGCACGAGATTGAACTGCCGCGCCTGACGCTTGTAGTCGGCGACGGCCTGGTGGATGTAGCGGGTCAGCGCGTCGCCCGTCAGCGCGAGCGGATACAGGCCGATCTGCGCGCGCATCTGCGCGAATTCGGGCGCGGACTCGATGCGGTCGAAGGCCTGCACCCAGCGGCGGTAATCCGCGTCGGACACGTCCGGCCCCATCAGGATGCCGCGGATCAGCGGCCACACGAGATCGTAGCCCTGCTCGCGCGCGGTGGGCACGCCCGCCATCGCGCCCGTCAGGCGTTTATCGGACAGCACGGCCAGCACGCGCACCTTGCCCGACGCCGTGTACAACGCCGTCTCCGATACGTCGCTCGACACGACCTGCACATAGCCCGCCTGCATCGCGACGAATTCCTCGCCGCCGCCTTCCAGCGCGACGAAGCGCAGCTGGCGCGGATCGAGGCCGGCCTGGCGGGCCAGCAGCGCCATTTTCATCCAGTCCTGGCTGCCGATCGTGCCCGACATGCCGATCACGATCTTCTCGGGGTCGCGCCGCAGCGCGTCCATCAGGTCGCGCAGCGAACGGTACGGGGAATCGGCCGGCACGGCGATCACGCCGTAGTCGACGCCGAGCGCCGCCACCCAGCGCACGTCGTCCGGACTGGCCTTGCCGAACTTGCCCTGGGCGAGGTTCAGCAGCGACCCGCCGGAAAACGCGACGAGGGTGTCCGGCTCGGCGCGGCGCTGCGACACCATCGTGTGCCACGCGACGGCGCCGATCCCGCCCGGCAGATAGCTCAGCTTCAGGCGCGCCGCGCCGGGTTTGGCCTGTATGGCCTTCTGGGCCAGCTTGCAGGTCAGGTCCATCGCCCCGCCGGGCTTGGACGGGACGACGCATTCGGCGGCGGGCGCCGGGAGCGCGGCCAGCAGCGGCAGGGACAACAGGATCGTGCGCAGGGACTTCATGGCGCTCATGATACTCGCGTTCGCGCGCGCCTCAGTGCAGTTGCGACATTGCCAATAAGGTCAGCGTAACCGTGATCGCGCCGCCGATGCGGGTGGCGATCTGCGCGAACGGCATCAGCTGCATGCGCTCGGCCGCCGTCAGGATCGCGACGTCGCCGGTGCCGCCCTGGCCGCTGTGGCAGGCATTGATGATCGCGGTCTCGATCGGGTACATGTTCATGCGGCGGCCGACGAAGAAGCCGGTGGCGATCAGACTGGCGACGGTCGAGACGATGACGGCCAGGTTGACCACGTTGAATGCGGAGACGAGCTTGTCCCAAGGCGTCATCGAGGCGCCGATCGCGAACAGCAGCGGGTACGTGACAGCCGTCGAAAAGAATTTGTAGACGACGTACGCGCTTTGCTGCAGCTGCGGCGACACGAGTCGCGACAGCTTGAACATCACGGCCACGAACAGCATGGCGACCGGCGCCGGGAAATCGAACAGGCGGAAGCACATCATGCCGACCATGTACAGCGAGATCGACGTGATGCCCGCGGCGGCGATGTTGGCGATGTCGAACTGGCCGGGCAGGCTTTCCGTCTGCGGCGCGATGGCTTCCTCGCCCGGCTGCAGGCGGCCCTGGCCGGACAGGTGCGGACGCTTCTTGCCCAGCGAGTTCAGCATGCCGGACAGCAGGATCGCGGTCAGGCTGCCCAGCATCACGGGCGGCAGGACTTCGGCGAAGATATGGCCCTGCTCCTGGCCCAGGATGCCCGCATAGCCGATCGACAGCGGGATCGCGCCTTCTCCGACGCCGCCCGCCATGATCGGCGCGACGAGGTAGAAGAACGTGTGGTAAGGGCCCAGGCCCAGCAAGGTGCCGACCGCGGTGCCGACGGCGCCCGCCACGATGGACCCGATGGCCAGCGGCACGAAGATCTTCAAAAAGCCCTTGATCAGCACGTTGCGGTCCATGCTCAGGATGCTGCCGACGATGATGGACGAGATGAACAGGTACAGGAAGTTGGTGGACTTGGTGAAGTCGACGACGTTCTTCAGCACGGGCGCCGGCAGCAGCTTGCTGAAGGCGAGGTACGACGGGATGAACGTCGCGAAGATGGCGGCCGCGCCGATGTTGCGGAAGTATGGCAGGCGCTTGCCCAGCTCGGCGCAGGAAAAGCCGCCGACGGTGAGGATGGCGATCGACACGCAGATGTCGTTCGGCACCTTGCCGGTGGCGACGAAGCCGCCGATCAGCGCCAGCAGCAGCACGTAGACCGGCAGCGGCACGATGCCGATGCGGGCGCGCGCGAGGTTGCGGAAGATGCGTGGGATGGAGAGGCCGGCCGCCTGCTGTTCTGCGCTGGCCGGCGTGTAAGTCGTCGTGTTCATGTGTGCTCCTCGTTCTTGTCCAGGCCAGATATCGAAACCGCTGATACGGATGATCAGCCTGGTGAATGGAGCCCACTATATCGGCGCAACCCTTCAATTACCTTTCAGCGGCATAATGGCGGGTTTTCGCCGTCCTTGACGAGGTTTTCGTGTTTCCTCCCGTATCGCTCGACGTCAGCGCCGCCATCAAGACCCTCGTGCTCACGCTCGACCTGCTGGGCACGTTCGTGTTCGCCCTGAGCGGCGCCGTGGCCGGCGTGCGCCGCCGCCTCGACCTGTTCGGCGTGCTGGTGCTGTCGTTCGTCGCCGCCAACTCGGGCGGCATCGTGCGCGACGTCCTGATCGGCGCGACGCCGCCGGCCGCGATCCGCGACTGGCGCTACCTGGCCGTGTCGCTGCTGGCCGGCGTGCTGATCTTCTTCTGGTATCCGCGCATCAAGCGCCTGCAGAGCCCCGTGCTGATCTTCGACGCGGCCGGCCTCGCCCTGTTCTGCGTGGCCGGCGCTCAGAAAGCACTCGTGTTCGGGCTGGACCCCGTGATGGCCGCGCTGCTCGGCATGCTGACGGGCGTCGGCGGGGGCGTCGCGCGCGACGTGCTGCTGTCCGAGATTCCGGCCGTGCTGCGCTCGGACATCTATGCCGTCGCGGCCCTGGCCGGCGCGGCCGTGATGGTGACGGGCGACGCGTTCGGCGTGCCGGGCACCGTGAGCGCCTGCGCCGGTGCCGCGCTGTGCTTCGGCCTGCGCCTGGCGGCCATCAAGTTGGACTGGCATCTGCCCGTCGCGCATGCGTCGATGAAGGCGGCGGAGGATGCGGCGAAGGCGGAGGGGCGGAACGAGCGGTAGGTGTGTTAACGTTCTCTGGACGGCTTGGCCAGTCTGGTGGCCAGGCTGTGCAGCTCGCGGCTATGGAACAGGTCGATGCACTTCATGGTATCGAACCGTCCTTCGACCGAGCCGCTGTAGCGGCGCGCCGCATAATTCTCCGCCAGCTTACGCAAGGCGGCATACGCCTCGGGCGCCTGATGGCTGAACTCCATGTACGCGCTGGCGGTGGCGTTGGCGTCCGCGCGCAGCGCCGGGTCGGTCGCTACGATTGCCAGGCACGTGCTCAAGGCCCAGTTTTTCAACAAGTCCTTTTGCGAGTAGCTGGCCGTCATCGGGGCGCCGTCCCGGGCCGGACCGGTTTTCCGCGCCGCTGCGTGCGCACCGGGCGCACAGGCGAGGAGCGCACCGACCACGACGGCCGCGAAGGCCGGCTTCATTCAAACACCCACATCGAGGCAGTCAATTCCCATAATTTCTCCATCAAGTCATTCTGTGCAGTAGACAGTACTGCCGACTCGCCAGGGTCCCGCGAGCCGGGCGATTATCCCATTGGATTGTAACTTCCAGCTAACTTTTATCGACCACATTGTCACTTCATGCGGTAAGGATCGCTGCTTGCCATCTCGGCAACTTTGCAAATACACTGGTTGTCCGACAACTTTCCGCCCGATCATGAAAACCGACTTCAAGAAGCGACTTGCCGTTCTCGGATTTGCCGCGCTTGCCGGCTGCGCAACGCAACCGGCAGCCGTTCCCCCTGCCCTGGCCGACGCGCTTGCCCGCCAGGGCGTCGGCCCCGTGGACAACTTCAATTACGTGGATGAGCATGGCAAGCCGATGACCGAGCGCGACTTCGTGGCGCAGGTCAAGCAGTCACGGCAGTTTGCGGTCACCAGGGCACATGACGACCGCGAGCGGGACGTGACCTTGCGCTTGCGTCCGGTTGGCTACGATGCCGGTCAGACAGGCAGCGCGCTGCCGTCGGCATCGCTGAATCCGGCCGAGCTGCCCGCCATGATCGATTTCAAGACGTGCCCGAGGCCGGCCTATCCGCCGGACGAGGTGCGGGCGAAACACATGGGCCTGGTCAAGCTGAACTTCCTGATCGGCGCCGATGGAGCCATCAGGAAGGCGGAGATCGGAACGTCGTCGGGCTACCCCGCACTGGACCAGGCCGCGCTGGCAGCCCTCTCCCGCTGCAGCTTCACGCCGGGCACGTCGGCCGGCGCGCGGGTGGAAAAGGTGTCTGTCGTGCAGTACAAGTGGACCCTCGAATGACGCCGGGTCAGCCCGCGCGCCGGTAGTGCATGGCGACCGCGCCGTTGCGCAGCGGCGTCGCGGAGAGCAGTTCGAGCCGGCGCGTGGCGGGCAGTCCGTTGTCGTACAGCGTCGGACCGTGCCCGGCGATCCTCGGATGGACGAGGAAGCGGTATTCGTCGATCAGGTCCAGCCGTTCCAGCGCGACCGCGAGCTTGCCGCTGCCGAGGAGCACGCCGTTCGGGGTCGCGTCCTTGAGCTGCTGCACGCCCACGCGCAGGTCGCCCGCGACGTGGTGGCTGTTCGTCCAGGGGAAGTCCGACCGCGTCGCAGACACCACGTACTTCGGCTTGGCCTCCAGCTTCTCCGCCCACGCGCGCATCGCCGGCGGCGCGTCGACGGCGCCGCGCGCGACCGCCGGCCAGTAGCCCTCCATCATCTCGTAGGTGACGCGGCCCCACAGCATCGCGCCGGCCTCGTCCATGAGGTCGGTGAAGAAGGCATGCGTCTCGTCGTCCGCGATGCCTTCCTGGTGGTCGACGCAGCCGTCCAGGGTCAGGTTGATACTGAACGTCAAAATTCCCATCGTGTCCTCCGTTCGCTTCGTAGCTCTAACAATACCTTCGACGTACCGCCATCAGCGCCGAACGCGATAGCGGATGTGCGTGGCATCCGGTGTGTCGATCACCCGAACGATCTCCAGCTCGATCCGCGAAGGCAACACCTCGAAGAGCCGCCGGCCGCCACCGAAGAGCACTGGTATCTGATGGATCTGCAACTCGTCCAGCACACCTGCCTCAAGTGCCCGTTGTGCCGAATACGCGCCGAGCACAAGGACATTCAGGTTGCCGGCGGCGGCCTTCGCCTGAGCCATCGCGTTCTCGATGCCGTCGCGCACATATGTCACCAACGGATAGTTGGCGACGGATGGGCCGGCCGGTGGCTGGGTACGAAGATCGGGACACCGTGATTGTCACCGCCCCAGTGATCAGTTTGCTCCTGCGCTCATGAAAATGGTGTTGTCTCTGCACGACGTGTAAGGAGCAGAAGAATCGACATGATTGCTTGAGATTTTTTGCGACGACCATGCGGCCTCACCGTCCCGCAACACGTGCGAAGCGCGATCCTCGACGCGAGCGGAGGTCCGCCGCGCACGAACGGTCACGACAGGCAGCAAGCGACCCGGTGCAGGCGTTCACATTGGCGAACGCGGTACCTATCAATCCCGTTTCTTTTTCCGGGTAAGCAAGGACAAGCCGGCCGCTGCCAAACCACTCAACAAACCGACGAACAGTGCGCGCCCCCAGTCGAACTGGTGGGCGTCACTGAAAAAGCCTGTGACAAGCAGAGTGCCTAGTGCCGTTCCAAGACCAAAACCGACAAAGTAATTCATAACGCTTCCTTTTCTCCGATCGACACAGCAACCGTCCGGTTCTGGCAGAACCCGGCCATTCGTAAGGCTCAGTGTACGGCCCGCAAGTCCGGATGTTGATACACGTACTTAGTTCCCCGGCCCGTCGCAGGGCAGGCTGTCCATGTCCGCCAGCGTCCACCGATCGCGCCACCGCACGACCGGCTTGCTGCCTTCCCACTCGACGGGCAGCCACACGTAGCGCCCGTCGATCGCATCCTCCTTGCGCCAGACGTCCAGCATCAGGATATGCCGCGTACAGCCGTTGCGCCGGAGCGTCAGCGCGTAGGTCGACTGGCCGCCGAACGTGATCTTCTGCTGCTCCGGCGTGCCGCGCACCGGGTTGCCGAGCGCGCGCCACGGGCCCAGTATATCGTCCGCCACGTACGACTTGGCCGCGTTCGGCGCCCAGCCCGTCAGGCCCGACGTCACGAGATAGTACTTGCCGCCGTGCTTGAAGATGGCCGGCGCCTCGTCGTCGCCGTTCTGCTTCACGCGCGCGTACCGCCGCGCCGAACGGAGGTAGTCGTCCGTCAGGCGCGACACGTGCATCGTGTGGTTTTCCTCCGACGCGTACAGCTGGTAAGCGGCACCGTCGTCATCCACGAACAGGGTCATGTCGCGCGACATCTGCCCGCCCGCGAAGTCGCGCGCGAGGAAGGACGTGGCCGGGTCCTTGTCCGCCGGCGTCACGTCGACCGGCCACGCCCCCGCGTCCGGCCGGAACGAGCCCTGGTAGACATACGGCCCCGTCACCTTGTCCGCGACGGCCACGCCCGCGCGCGCCGCGTCGTAGCCCTTGCCCTTCAGCTCCAGGTGGAACCACATCACGAACTTTCCCGTCTGCGGATTGCGTATCACTTTCGGCCGTTCGATGATCGCGCCCTTGACGATGTCGCTGGCCGGGTCGCTGCTGACCGCGAGCGCGATGCCTTCGTCCTTCCAGTCCGTCAGGTTGCGCGAGCTGTACACGTGCACGCCAACCTGGGCCACGTTGCCCGCCGTGCCGGCGACCTTGTGTTCGCCGAACCAGTAATACACGCCGTCGTGTTCCAGGATACCGCCGCCGTGCGCGTTGATGTGCACGCCCTTGTCATCCGGCCACAGCGCGCCGGGCCGGAACACGCCGTCCGCCTGCGAGGCCGTCGCCGCGCTCAGCAGCGCTGCCGTCGCCAGGAAGAGTTTCATCTTGTGCTTCATAGGTTCGTCTCCGTGAGTGGATGCGCAATGTTATCGATATCCCCACCTTTTGTCGCGGACTTTTCATTACACTGGCCGGCGCGATCGATGAAAGGAAGACAATGAGACCGGTGCCGGCCCTGCTTGCCGTATTCAGTGCGACGTCCTGCTACGCCCAGCCGGCACCGGCGCAAGAGCAGCTCGCTTTCTGGATGGACGCCGGCGACCACGGTATCGTACAGTGCACGCTCGCGACGATGCCGGTCGGGGGCGACATCCGGCAATTCCTTCGGCTGACCGTCGGCGTGGGCGTCGACCCCAAGAAGCTCGAACTGGTCGGCGAGGTCAGGCTGCGCGAGGACGACCCGCCGGCCCGCCCCCACCTGCTGGAAATCGGCGCGGGCGCGCAGACGGCGCTCAGCGTCTCGCTACGCCCGGACAAGGCTGATCGTGCGTCCGCGGACATCCCCGCCCCGGCCATGATGGACGTGTTGCGGACGTTCCTGCGCCAGCGGACGCTGTGGATGCGCATCGACGGCGCAGCCGCGCGCACGGTCGCCGTGGCCGGCAAGGAGGAGGACCTGGCGTCCTGCGTCGCCACCCTCGAACGCGACCTGGCCGACGAACGCGCCGCACGCGCCCGCGGCGATTTGAGCGACAGCTTCCCGAGCCTGTATAGCGAATAAGCGCCGATTGCATCCGGCAGCAGATATCTGCTACCATGTGATCGATAACAAATATGGGAGACCTCATGCGCCAATTTTTCGCCGCCGTGTGGCTGTGCGCCGCCGCCGTGCACGCCGCCGCCGCGGACATGATCGAACGCGTCGCCTCGCCCGACGGCCACATCGTGCTCGAACTGGCACAGAAGCTGGACGCCGCCGGCAAGCGCGCCCTCACCTACAACGTGCGCTACGACGGCGAGACCGTCATCCGCGACTCGCTGCTGGAACTGCGCCTCGACAACCACCTGTCCGAAAACGCGATGGCGCTGCCCGTCGACCATCACGCGCGCTGGTTCGAGAACCTGCGCGTGACGGGCGTGCGCCGCGCCAGCCACGACAGCACGTGGACGCCCGTCACGGGCGAGCGCACGCAGGTCCGCGACCACTACCAGGCACTCACCGTCGACCTGGTCAAGGACGACAACCCGACCTATAAACTGTCCGTCGAAGTGCGCGCGTACGACGCGGGCGTGGCCCTGCGCTTCGCGTTCCCCGAGAACGAAAAAGGCACGTACTACCGCATCGTCGGCGAGGACACGGAATTCGCGCTGCCCGCCGGCACACGGGCGTGGTTCCATGGCTGGGCCCAGGGTCCGTACCAGCTGATGCCGCTCGCGAACTGGCCGGACCAGGCCGAGCGCCCGCTGACGCTGCAGCTGCCGAACGGCCTGTCCGTCGCCCTGCTCGAGGGCCAGATGGTCGATTACGCGCGCACCAAGTTCAAGCTGAGCCCCGACAAGCCGGACACCATCGTGACGGCCATGCACGACCCGGCCGACCTGGTCTCGCCGTTCGCCACGCCGTGGCGCGGCATCATGATCGCGCGCCGTCCCGGCCAGCTGATCGAAAACAACGACTTCATCCTGAACCTCAACGCCCCGTCGCGCATCGCCGACACGTCGTGGATCAAGCCGGGCAAGATCATGCGCGTGATGTCGCTGACGACGAAGGATGCGAAGGCCAACATCGACTTCGCCGCCCGCCACAAGCTGCAATACGTGCTGTTCGACTTCAAGTGGTACGGCAACGCGTTCTCGTTCGACGCCGACGCGACGAAGGTGGCGATTCCCGACTTCGACCTCCCCGGCATCATCGCCTACGCGAAGGCCAAGGGCATCGGCGTGTGGCTGTACGTGAACCAGCAGGGCCTGATGGCGCAGGGCGACACGCTGTTCCAGACCTACCGCGACTGGGGCGTCGCAGGTGTGAAATTCGGCTTCGTGCAGGTCGGTTCGCACCGCTGGACGACATGGGTCGAGAAGCTGATCCAGCAGGCGGCCGCCGCGCACATCATGGTCAACATCCACGACGACTGGCGCCCCACCGGCGAGCAGCGCACCTGGCCCAACCTCATGACGGCGGAAGGCATTCGCGGCAACGAGGAAATGCCGGACGCCACCCACAACACCGTGCTGCCGTTCGTGCGCTACCTCGCCGGCGCGGCCGACTACACGATCTGCTACTACGACCCGCGCATCCGCACGACGCACGCGCACCAGCTGGCGCTGGCGGTGGTCTATTACAGCCCGTTGCAGACGCTGTACTGGTACGACACGCCGGACCGCTCGCGCGACGAGCCGGAGCTGGCGTTCTGGGACCGCATCCCGACCACGTGGGACGAGACGCGCGTGCTGGACGGCGCGCCGGGCCGCGACGTGACGGTCGCCCGGCGCAAGGGCGACGAGTGGTTCGTGGGCAGCATCACGAATAACGACGCGCGCCGCATCCCGCTGCGCTTCGACTTCCTCCCGAAGGGCAAGCGCTACGAGGCGACGATCTATGCGGACGACCCGTCCGCGCCGACGCGGACCAAAGTCGGCATCCGCACCCGCACGGTGGACGCGGCCACCGTGTTGCAGCTCGACCTGCCCGCTTCCGGCGGCCAGGCGCTGTGGCTGCGCCCCCTCTAAGCCGCGTACCAGCGATCCTTCGCCAGCAGGATCTCGTGATGTCCCCGCCCCGCGGGGATCATCGGAAAGCAGTTCTCGGCCTGCTCGACCCGCACGTCGAGCAGGTACGGTCCTTTTGAATCCATGCACGCCGCCACGGCGGCATCGAGTTCACGGGGGTCCTCGACGCGGCGCGCCTGCCAGCCGAAGGCGCGCGCCAGCGCCACGAAGTCCGGCAGCGCCTCCGAATAACTGTGGCTGTAGCGCCCTTCGTAATGCAGCTCCTGCCACTGCCGCACCATGCCCATGCAGCCGTTGTTCGACAGGACCAGTTTTACTGGACACCGGTGCTGCACCGCCGTCGCCAGTTCCTGGATGTTCATCAGCACGGACGCGTCGCCCGAGATGCACACGACGAGGTCATCGGGATGCGCGACCTGGGCGCCGATCGCCGCCGGCAGACCATAGCCCATCGTGCCCGCGCCGCCCGACGTGAGCCAGCGCCGGGGACGGTCGAACCCGAGATACTGCGCGGCCCACATCTGGTGCTGGCCCACGTCGGTCGACACGATCGCACCGCGCCGCGCCACCTGGTCCGCCAGCGTGCGCATCAGCCGTTGCGGCAGGATGCCCGAGGTGGATGCCGGCACGTCGAGGCAGCGCGCCGCGCGCCATGAGGCGATCCGGTCCCACCACGCCGCGGTGGGCACGGGGTCGGCGCCGTCCAGCATCCGGAGCAGGCCGTCGAGGATAGCGGCGCAGTCGCCCACGAGACCCACGTCCGTCCGCACGACCTTGCCGATCGACGCCGGATCGACGTCGACGTGGACGATGCGCGCCTCCGGACAGAAGTGCGCGAGGTGCCCGGTGACACGGTCGTCGAAGCGCGCACCGACGCACACGACGAGATCCGCCTCGTGCATCGCGAGGTTCGCCTCCAGCGTGCCGTGCATGCCCAGCATGCCGAGCCAGCGCGGGTCCGACGCGGGAAACGCGCCCAGCCCCATCAGGGTCAAGGTGCACGGCGCATCCTTCCAGCGCACGAGGCGGGCGAACGCGGCGCAGGCGGCGTCGCCCGCGTTGACCAGGCCCCCGCCGCCGTAGAACACGGGCCGGCGCGCGTGCCGGATCAGGTGCGCGGCCTGCGCCAGCGCGGCCTCCGGCACGACCGAAAGCACAGCATCTGCGGACGGGGCGGGCAACGCCGCCGCCGCGTGGCTCGCCTGGACATCTTTCGGCACGTCGACCAGCACAGGCCCCGGACGCCCGCCCAGCGCCGTCGCGACGGCGGTGCGGATCACGGCCACGACGGCGCCGGCGTCGCGCACCTGCGTATTCCATTTCGTGACCGTGCGCGTGATGCCGAGCGCGTCGCATTCCTGGAACGCGCTGGTGCCGATCGCACTCGTCGCGACCTGGCCGCTGATGCACAGCACGGGAATCGAATCGCTCATGGCGTCGAGCAGACCGGACGTCGTATTGGCGACACCGGGGCCGGACGTCACGAAGACGACGCCGAGCCGGCCGGTCGAACGCGCATAGCCCTGGGCCGCGTGGACGGCCGCCTGTTCGTGGCGGACGAGGATGTGGCGGATGCGCCGGTCCAGCGCGAGCGCGTCGTACAGCGGCAGCACGGCGCCGCCGGGATAGCCGAACACGGTGTCGACGCCGCTGTCCACCAGCGTGTCGACAAGCACACGGGCGGCGGTCAAGGGAGGAAGTGTTTTCATCCCTGGATTTTATCGGCCTTGCCGCCGAAAGTGCTTCATGGTTTTCGCTATAATCCCGCTCAATCCTGAAAAATTTTCACCAATCATGGACGATCAGAGAAAAATTTACGATGCGACCGATTTGCAGATACTGGCCATCCTGCTGAAGGACTCGCGCACGCCGCTGCAGGAGATCAGCAGCGCCGTGAACCTGTCGACGACGTCGTGCTGGAACCGCATCAAGCGGATGACGGACAGTGGCCTGCTGGAGGCGTACACCGTAAAGGTCGACCTGGCGAGCCTCGGCTACAACGACACGGTCATCGTCCAGGTGACGCTGGACAGCCACAGCGAGGAGACGCTGTATAAATTCGGCCAGGCGCTCGAATCGATCCCGGAAGTGCTGGAAGCCGCGCTGATCTCGGGCGACTACGACTACTTCATCCGCATCGCCGTGAAGGACACGCGCGACTACGAGCGGCTGCTGCGCGAGCGCATCTACAACATCCCGGGCATCCGCCACAGCAAGTCCAGCTTCGTGCTGCGCACGCTGAAGAAGGTCGATACGCCGCTGACGAATCAGTAGCTCACGAAGTCGTCGTTGCTGTCGGGGATGGCGCGCAGGACCTGGCGCAGACGCCTGCACTGCACGCAGCGGAACAGGTCCGCGAGAACGTCATACAAGATTCGCATGCGTCACTCCTGGGTCCCGTCCGGCGACACGAGCGCCGCCAGCACGTCCCACGCTACCCAATGCTTCCAAAATCACAACCATGGCTCGTCTCCTCGATCGCAAGGCTTCGAGCTTACGTGGCGGCGCGCGCGCGGGCGCGCAGGAAAGACGGATTTGCAGCAGATCCGGATGACGATCTGCGGGGCGGGCTGCCGATCAGGTCGACAAATGCGGGAAAATATCGGATCGAACCGCAAAGAGGAGACTTCGCCATGCCCGCAGACCGCACGCCCCTGGAACCGCACTCGGGCCAGCGCCGTAGCCTTGTATCGAGCGCGGCGCTCGGCTGGACGGGCTTCGGCGCCGACATGATCGGCGTCGCCGCCGGCCGGCACCGCATCCCCGGCATCGCGCACCACCGCGCCGGCGTGCACGTGGGCCGGCCGGTCCGGGCCCTGTGCCGGTGCGACGGCAGGCGCTCGGCGCGCATCCAGGCCCATGGCGACGTCGACGTGATTCCCGCGGGCCTGGACGGCGAATGGTCGGACGATGCCGACTGCACGATCCTGAACATCTGGTTCGCGGACGGCTTCCTGCGCAAGACGTACGACCAGCTCGGCCTGAAATCGGCGGAAGCACGGATCCGTCCGTCGTTCCAGTGGCGCGACCCGCGCTTCCAGCACCTGGCTTGGGCGCTGCTGGCCGAACTCGAGGCCGAGGATGCATCCGACCCGCTCTACGCCGAGAGCCTGGGCACCGCCATGGCCGTGCGCCTGGCCGGCGCCGAGGTGGCGGACGGCCGCAAGCGGCGCGCCCTGTCGGCACGGGCGGCGGCGCGGGTGATCGACTACATCGAGGCGCACCTCGACGAACGCCTGTCCCTGGACCGGCTGGCCGCCCTCGTCGAATTGAGCGTACCGCATTTCAACGTGCTGTTTCGCCAGACGACGGGCGTACCCGTACATCGGTACGTCGTGCAGCGGCGCCTGGACCGGGCCAGGTCGCTGTTGCTGCAGGGACGGCTGAGCGCCGGACAGGTGGCACTGGAAGTCGGCTTTGCCCATCAAAGCCACATGGCGGCATGGATGAAGCGCGAGTTCGGCATGACGCCGCGCGACATCGTACGGAGCAGCCAGGCAGCGGATTGATGCGCAGGTTGACGCGCGGATCGGACAAATGTGTATTCCGTCTTATGTCTTATAGAAGACTTGAGATACAATATCGGCAGTACGGGGCCAGCAACCGCTGTCCTGATTTTCAAAACGACTGAAAGAGCTTCCCATGTTAGCCGCATACCGCACCCATGTCGCCGAACGCGCCGCCCTCGGCGTGCCCCCGCTGCCCCTGTCCGCAGCCCAGACCACGGACCTGGTCGAACTCCTGAAGAATCCGCCGGCTGGCGAAGAAGACTTCCTGGTCGACCTGATCACCAACCGCGTTCCGGCCGGTGTGGACGATGCGGCCAAGGTCAAGGCAGCGTTCCTGAACAAGATCGCCCGCGGCGAAGACGCCAGCCCGCTGATCTCGCGCGAACTGGCCACCCGCCTGCTGGGCACGATGCTCGGCGGCTTCAACATCAAGCCGATGATCGACCTGCTGGACGATGAAGTCGTCGGCAAGGTCGCGGCCGAAGGCCTCAAGAAGACCCTGCTGATGTTCGACTACTTCCACGACGTCAAGGAACTGGCCGACAAGGGCAGCGCCAACGCCAAGGAAGTGATCCAGTCGTGGGCCGACGCCGAATGGTTCACGTCGCGTCCGGCCGTCCCGGAAAGCATGACGCTGACCGTGTTCAAGGTCTCCGGCGAGACCAACACCGACGACCTGTCGCCCGCTCCGGATGCGACGACCCGTCCGGACATCCCGCTGCACGCGCTGGCCATGCTGAAGAACCCGCGTCCGGGCATCAACCCGGAAGAGCCGGGCAAGATCGGCCCGATCAGCCAGATCGAGGCACTGAAGGCCAAGGGCCACCTGGTCGCCTACGTGGGCGACGTGGTCGGCACGGGCTCGTCGCGTAAATCCGCCACCAACTCGGTGCTGTGGTTCACCGGCGAAGACATCCCGTTCATCCCGAACAAGCGCTTCGGCGGCGTGTGCCTCGGCACCAAGATCGCCCCGATCTTCTACAACACGATGGAAGACGCCGGCGCCCTGCCGATCGAGCTGGACGTGACGAACATGGAAATGGGCGACGTCATCGAACTGCGTCCGTACGACGGCAAGGCCCTGAAAAACGGCGAAGTGATCGCCGAGTTCAAGGTCAAGTCCGACGTGCTGTTCGACGAAGTGCGCGCCGGCGGCCGCATCCCCC
Source organism: Massilia kyonggiensis (assembly GCA_966212285.1). GTDB lineage: Bacteria > Pseudomonadota > Gammaproteobacteria > Burkholderiales > Burkholderiaceae_D > Telluria > Telluria kyonggiensis_A. Next base: position 83,046 of record CBIHQW010000009.1, on the reverse strand, counting down.
TGATCATCGGCCGCGGCCTCACCGCCAAGGCGCGCGAAGCGCTGGGCCTCGCGCCGTCGACGCTGTTCCGCCTGCCACAGAACCCGGCCGACTCGGGCCGCGGCTTCTCGCTGGCCCAGAAGATGGTCGGCCGCGCGTGCGGCCTGCCGGAAGGCCAGGGCATCCGCCCGGGCACGTACTGCGAACCGAAGATGACCACCGTCGGCTCGCAAGACACCACCGGCCCGATGACCCGCGACGAGCTGAAGGACCTGGCCTGCCTGGGCTTCTCCGCCGACCTCGTGATGCAGTCGTTCTGCCACACGGCCGCGTATCCGAAGCTGGTCGACGTCAAGATGCACAAGGAACTGCCGACGTTCATCGAGAACCGCGGCGGCGTCGCGCTGCGTCCGGGCGACGGCGTGATCCACTCGTGGCTGAACCGCCTGCTGCTGCCGGACACCGTCGGCACCGGCGGCGACTCGCACACCCGCTTCCCGATCGGTATCTCGTTCCCGGCCGGCTCGGGCCTGGTCGCCTTTGCCGCCGCCACCGGCGTCATGCCGCTGGACATGCCGGAATCGGTGCTGGTCCGCTTCAAGGGCGAGATGAAGCCGGGCGTCACGCTGCGTGACCTCGTCAACGCGATCCCGCTGTACGCGATCCAGCAAGGCCTGCTGACCGTCGACAAGAAGGGCAAGAAGAACATCTTCTCCGGCCGCATCCTGGAAATCGAAGGCCTGCCGAACCTGAAGGTCGAACAGGCGTTCGAACTGTCCGACGCGTCGGCCGAGCGCTCGGCCGCCGGCTGCACGGTCCACCTGGACAAGGCACCGATCATCGAGTACATGAACTCGAACATCACGCTGATGAAGTGGATGATCGCGAACGGCTACCTGGACCGCCGCACGCTGGAGCGCCGCATCAAGGCCATGGAAGCCTGGCTGGCCAAGCCGGACCTGCTGGCACCGGACGCGGATGCCGAATACGCCGCCGTCATCGAGATCGACCTGGCCGACATCCATGAACCGATCGTCGCCTGCCCGAACGACCCGGACGACGTCAAGACGCTGTCCGACGTCGCCGGCGACAAGATCGACGACGTGTTCGTCGGCTCGTGCATGACCAACATCGGCCACTTCCGCGCCGCGTCGAAACTCCTGGAAGGCAAGACCGACATCCCGGTCCGCCTGTGGGTCGCCCCGCCGACCAAGATGGACCAGCAGGTGCTGACGGCCGAAGGCCACTACGGCACGCTGGGCCGCACCGGCGCGCGCATGGAAATGCCGGGCTGCTCGCTGTGCATGGGTAACCAGGCGCAGATCCGCAAGGGTGCGACCGTGATGTCGACGTCGACGCGTAACTTCCCGAACCGCCTCGGCATCGACACCCGCGTGTACCTGGGTTCGGCCGAACTGGCCGCGGTCTGCTCCACGCTGGGCAAGATCCCGACCCGCGAAGAGTACATGGCGCACATCGGCGTGATCAACGAGAACGCCGACCAGATCTACCGCTACATGAACTTCGACCAGATCAGCGAGTTCCGCGAAGTGGCGGATACCGTCGCCGTCTGAGACCGACGCGTCAGCCAGTAGAAGGCCGGGTCCTGTAACATACGGGGCCCGGCCCTTTTTCTTTGCATCGTCTCTTGAACAGCCTCCCTCCGTTCGGCTTCCGCCGCGACCTGCCCCGCTGGCGCCAGCTCGTCACGCCCGCGTGGCTGGCGAATCGCGCCGACGGCACCTGCCGCCTGTTCGAAGCGGGATGCGACGGTGCGGCGGCCTACGCGGCCGGCCATATCCCCGGCGCCGGCTACCTCGACACGATGTCGTTCGAACACGGACCGGTGTGGAACAAAGTCCCCGACGCCGACCTCCTGCGGGTACTGCTCGCCCACGGCATCCGCCACGACGTCACCGTCGTCCTGTACGGACGCAACGTCCTCGCGGCCGCGCGGGTCGCGCACCTGCTGCTGTATGCGGGCGTCGTGGACGTGCGCCTGCTCGACGGCGGCTTCGCGGCATGGCAGCGGGCGGGCCTGCCGCTCGAATCGGGGCCGCCGCGCCACGGTCCGGCGGCGGACGATTTCGGCGCGCCCTTCCCGGCGCGGCCCGACGTCCTGTTCGACATGGACCAGGTGCGCGGCCTGCTGCGGCATGGACAGGCCACGCTGGTCAGCATCCGCACGTGGAACGAGTACGTCGGCCGGACGTCCGGCTACAGCTACATCGACGCGCGCGGCGACATCCCCGGCGCGCTGTGGGGCCGCGCCGGCGAGGACGGCGACGTGAACAGCATGGCCGCGTTCCACCACGCCGACGGGCGCATGAAGCCCGCGGCGGACATCCTGCGCATGTGGGCAGCCGGCGGCATCCACGCGGGCCGGCCGACCGTGTTTTATTGCGGCACCGGCTGGCGCGCATCGCTGGCGTTCTTCTACGCGTGGCTGATGGGCTGGGAGCGCATCGGCGTGTACGACGGCGGGTGGTGCGAATGGAGCCGCGACGGGGACAATCCGGTCGTGTGCCGCGTCGACCTCACGCCCGTGCGAGGAAGCGCCGCAGCGTCGCCGTGAATGCGGCGGCCTGTTCCAGGTTCGACACGTGCCCGCAATCGGGCAGGATCGCCACTTCCGCCTGTGGCAACAGTCCGGTGATCGCGAAGTCCATCTTTTCCTGATCCCCGCGCACGACCAGCACCGGCATGGCTGGCCTGCTCGCCGTGAGCCGTCCCTTCACCGACCGCCCGAGCAGCAGGCGCGGCTCGACGTGCAACGGCTGCCAAGCCGGCCACTCGTCGATCATGCGCCACAGCGGACGCCGCAACGCCTCGCGCCCGCTGCCGCCGTGGCTCACCAGGTCGTCCAGCCAGCGCCGCTTGAACGGGGCAATGCCGGATGCCTTCAGCGCCGCGATCTCGCCGCGCCTTCGCGCAATCGCGTCAGCGGTCCACGGTTCGTCCGGCCCCGGCACGTCGAACAAATCGCCGCCGGCCATCGTGGCGCTCAGGGCCCGGTCGGGGTAGAGCGCGATGAAGTCCGTGACGACGAAACCGCCCAGCGACAGACCGACCAGGTGCGCGCGCCGGATACCCAGCGCGTCCATCAACCGGCGCAGGTCGTCGGCATGCAGGAACGGCTTGCCCTCCTCCGGTTGCGACGAGCGTCCGTAGCCGCGCAGGTCGTAGCGGATCACGCGGTGACTGCGTTCGAACGCCCGCACCTGCGGCGCCCACTGGCGCCGGTCGAAACCGTGCCCGTGCAGGAAGATGAGCGGTGTGCCGCCGCCGCTGTCCTCGACATAAAGCCGGCCGCCGCCGATGGGGACCAGCGACCGCCTGGTACGCGTGTCGCGGGCCTCTTCCAGGGCCGTGCGCACCATGGGCGCGTAGATCGACGAGCCGAGGAAGGTGCTGTAGCCGTCCGCCACGGCCTTGTCGACATTGGCCTTGGCGATGACGACGCCCCAGACGTCGTTCGTCCGGTCGACCCACGCGCACGCGCCGGCCCAGCCCGGGGAGGACAACAGGCCCACCTCTTCGCGCCACAGGCCGAGGCCATACACGTCCCTGCGCGCGACGTCCTGGCGCGCGAGTTCGACGTACTCGCCGCGCTTCACCGCCGCGCCGCGCACCTGGTCCGCCTCCAGTGCGGCGATGGCACGCGTACTCAGGATGCGCCGGCCGGCCGCGATGCCCCGGCGCGCGATCATCATCAGGAAGCGGCCGTAGTCGCGCGTGGTGGTGAACAGGCTGCCGCCCAGCATGGGGCTGAAGCCCGGCTCGGTCGACACGGGCGCGTAGCCGGAATGCCGCATGCCGAGCGGGCCCGCGATGCGCGACTGGAAGATGGCGTCGAACGGCTGGCCGGCGGCGATTTCCGCCATCCGGCCGGCTACCTGCATCGCCAGCCCGCCGTATTGGAACACGTCGCCCGGCCTGGCGACGGCCGGCAGGTCGACGATGTGCGCGACCGCTTCCTCCAGCGTCGGATAATCGTCGCGGCGCCGGCCCTCCGGCTGGTAGTCCGGATAGCCCGCCGTGTGCGACAGCAGCTGGCGCAGCGTCGCGTCGCCCTTCCCGTCCGTGAATTGCGGAAGCCAGGCGCGGACCAGATCGTCCCAGCGCAGCCTGCCTTCGTCGACGAGCGCGGCGATCGTGGCGGCCGCCGTCCACTTGCCCGTCGACGCCACGTGGCGCACGACGTCGGGGCCGCCGTCGCCGACATATGCCTCGTGCAGGATGCGCCCGCCGCGCCCGATCGTCAGGCCCATGCCGTCGAACCAGCCGTTGTCCACGCGCTCGCGCAGGCGCGCGTCGAGCCAGGAAAAATCGGGCACCGCCCTGCCGCCGGCGGCACCGGCGTACGGCGCGAACAGCGAGGATGCGGACAGGTGGAGAAAATGGCGTCGTTTCATGATGCACTCGCAAAAAAGGCACACCAGCCCGGACGGGCATGGCGTGCCGAACCTCCGAGGAGAACGGAAGCAGGTCAGAACGTGTACCGGGCCTGGATGCCGAAGCGCCTGTTCAGCGGCTGGTAATTGGCCTGGTTGTGCGGATTGCCGTAATACGTCTCCACCGCCGCGCCGTTGACGTTCACGCCGTCCACCACGATGGACAGCTGTTTCGTGACGTCGTAGCCGATCGAAAAGTCCAGCGTCCCCATCGACTTGCTGAAGATCGGCACACCCATCGCGCCCGACGAACTGGTCGAGACCACATACCCTTCGCGCCAGTTGTAGGCGATGCGCGCCTTGAACCGGCCCTTTTCATACATGCCGATCAGGTTGTAGCTGTTCTTCGACAGGCCCTCCAGCGGCACCGTACGGCCGGCGACGGCGGATGCCGCCTTCGAATCGACGTACGTGTAGTTCGCCTGCAGGCCCAGGCCGTCGAACGGCGCGGGCAGCATGTCGAAGAACTGCTGGTAGCCCGTCTCGAAGCCCTTGATCTTCGACGTACCCGACGACTTGAACGTCGACACGTTGTACGTCTCGCCGTTGATCACGCGCTGCTCGGCCACCGTCTGAATGAAGCCGTCCACCGTCTTGTGGAACGCGCCCAGGAACGCCATGCCGTTGCGGCCGAAGTAGTGTTCGAGCGAGACGTCGAGATTCTTCGACGTGAACGGCTGCAGGTCGGGATTGCCCGCGCGCGCATCGTGCTGGACCTGGTTCGTGATCGTCGTCGCGGCCGCCATGTAGCCGAAGTTGACCGGCGCGAGCGTCTTCGATGCGCCCAGGCGCAGGTTCAGGTTGTCGCCGAGCGCGATGTTGGCGTTGAACGAAGGGAGCACGTCGTGGCGGGTCGAATCGCGCGCCTGCAGTTCCAGCGTGCCCGCCGCGTTCGCGCCGTACGACTCGCCGTGCAGCTTCGTCTCGATGGCGCGCACGCCGACGTTGCCCGTCACGGGGCGGTCCGCGAGCGTGAACTCGTAGTTCGCCTTCAGGTACAGCGCCAGCGTCTTTTCGCGGTTGAGCTGGTCCTGGTCCTGCGTGTTCGATTCACGCGCGGGCAGTCCGTACAGCGTGCGCAGCGCCGTCTGCCCGCGCACCGCGGCCGTCGCATACGTCCAGTACGGCCCGACAAGGCGAGATTCAGCGGCCGGCACCTGGTGCAGCAGCGCGGGGTCGACCGTCGCCAGGGTCCTGCTGCTGTTGCAGCCGTCGATGCAGTAGAAATTCACGAAGCCGAACGAATGCCGCGTGTAGTCGTTCGCCCGCAGGCCGAAATCGATCGAGTTGACGATGCCGCTGCCGGTCCGCCAGGTCGCATCGAGCGTCGACGCGGTATTCCGTTGCGTGCCGTCCAGGTGGATGGCGAGCAGGTAGTTCGGGTGGTAGTTCGCGAGGTTGTTCAGGTCGATGCCGGCAATCGACAGGCCGGTCGGCGCGCCGTCGTTCATCGTCATCGTCATGGACGGGATGGTGGCCGCGATGCCCCATTCGTACAGCGTGTTCACGACGGCCGTCTCGTTGTGCGCGAGGCGCGCCCGGACGGTCAGCGGTCCGCCGTTGCTCCACCTGCCGCCCACGTCGAACAGCTTCGATTTGCGGTGCTCGTCGCCGATCACCGACACGTCGGTCAGCGGGTTGTTGGTGAACGTGCCGGATTTGAGGTTGTCGCTGCCGTCCGCGTTGGTGTCGCCCCACGACGTGAACGACGGTGTCGGGGTGCCGTGGTAGACGCGCGCGGTCTGGAAGTTATTCCGCAACAGGTAATCGATGCCGACGTAGTTCGCGAAGAAGCTCAGGCCCGGGTTGACGCGCCACTGGTACGACGCGATGACCGTGTCGCGCTTGCGGTCGCCGTGGTGGCCGTTCCCGGTAAACAGGCCGATCGGCAGCGTGACGCCTTTGCCCGACCCGGCGTAGTCCGGGACCATCTCCGTCCGTTCCACTTGGTTCTCGGCCAGGCCGAAGGCGCTCTCCGAGTGCGCGACATTGACCAGGAACCCCATGTCGCCCACGCCCGTCTTCCAGCGGTCGCTGTACAGCGCCGAGACCTGCCCTTTCGTCTTGTTCCCAAACCCGCCGGCCATGCGGTAATCCGTCGCCTTGGCCGACACCGTCGCGGCCCGGCCCTGGAAGTCGAACGGCTGGCGCGTGCGGATGTTGACGTAGCCACCGAGGCCGCCCTCGATCTCGTCGGCCGACGAGCTCTTGTTGACGTCGATGCCCGCCAGGACGTCGGCCGGCAAGTCTTCGAGGCCGAAGCTGCGCCCGTTGTATTCGCCGCCCGCGCCGAACATCTCCAGGCCGTTCAGCACGATCTTGTTCTGGCCCAGCCCGCGGATCTGGATGCTGGCGCCCTCGCCCTTGTTGCGGCCCAGCTGGATGCCGGGAATGCGCTGGGCGGCTTCCGCGATGTTCTGGTCGGGCAGCTTGCCGATGTCGTCCGCGACGATCGAATCGGAAATCGCATCGCCGTTGCGCTTGCGGTTGCGCGCGCTCTGCAGGCTCGCGCGCATGCCCGTCACGACGACGGTCGCCGTGTCTTCCCGTTTGACCGCGCCGTCCGGCGCCGCGCTCCCGTCGGGCGCCGTTTGCGCATACGCGGCGCCCGCGCTGCCGAATGCCAGCAGCACGGCGCAGCACGTCGCGCGCCGTTGCATTGGAATCGTACCTGTCACTGTCTTGTCCCCTTTCGATGTGCGGTCGGGGCCCACGATGAAGATGGCCCCGCTCGCGTTCACACGACTCGTCAGGCCGGTCCGGGACAGCAGCTTGTCCAATGCTTCGGCGACGGTGAACGTGCCGCGCACCGCCGGGGTCTCGATGCCCGCGAGGACGTCGCCGGAGGCCAGCACGTTGCTGCCCGCCTGCCGCGCGAATTCCACGACGGATTGCAGCGCGGACCCCGCCGCGATGTCGAACGGCTTGCGCGTTTCCTCGGCATGGACCGCCCGCGGCAACGCGGCAATGCTCATGCTGAGCACGACCGCGGCCGTTCTTCCGCACAGATCTGGAACCATCTCGCTGTCTCCTCCAAACCAACCTGTTTATCCGGATTGTCTCCGTTATCGATAACGACGAACGGTGCGACGACTTCCTACGGGACTGCCGGGAATTTATTCAACTGCCGCCGATGACGATCTTCTCGGCCGTAATGGACACCGGGATTTGCAGGACCGCGCCGACGTCCTGCGCGAACCGCTCGGGCGCATCGATCTGGTATTGGCCGACCAGCTTGCGGCGCCCGAGCGCCGGATCGGCGATGACGATCTTCTTCTGGCTGTAGCGGTTGAATTCCGCCACCGCTTCGCCGAGCGTCTGGTTATCGAATATCAGTTTGCCCTCCCGCCACGCGAGTTTTCTCTGCACTTCCACCGGCTGCCGCGCGACCGCGATGTCCGCCGCCCGGTCGGCCACGACGGTCCGCTCGCCCGCGTGGACGAGGCGTTTGCGCGCGCTGCCGTCGCCGCTCCATACCTCGACCGTCCCCTCCGTCACGAGCACTTCCGCGCCATTGGCGAAGCGGCGCACGCCGAAGGCCGTGCCGACGGCGCGCACGCGGACCTCGCCCGCCTCCACGATGAAAGGCTTGGTCTTGTCCTTGGCGACTTCCAGCCACACCTCGCCCTTGGTCAGCCTCACCTGTCTCGCCTGCGCGGTCATCCTGACTTCGAGGCGGCTGTTGCTGTTGATGTCCGCCACCGACTTGTCGGCCAGCGGCACCTTGCGGAACTCGCCCCTGGCAGTCGTCAGGACCGTCCTGTCGGCGCCGGCGAACAGGCCGGCCAGCGCGAACAGGCCGGCACCGGCGGCGACACCGGCGGCCGCCAGGAACGCGCGCCGCGAACCGGCCACTTGCCACGACGCGCCGGCCCATTCCGCTTCCAGGCGTTCGCGTTTCGGCCGCAGGGATTCCTGCACCGTCGCCCCGTTGAGCGCGCGGTGGATCGCGACGGCGCGCAGGTACGCGCCCTGGTGGCGGATGTCCGCCGCGTACCAGGCATCGAATGCGCGCTGGCCGTCCTCGTCGAGCGGATGGTCGGACTGGCGCACGACCCAGTCCAGCGCCTGGCGGTCAATCGTTGACATGGCGCTTCCTGACGGTGGACCTTGCCCGCGCGCGCGGCACCTCGTGCACGCCGACCCGGGCGATCATGTCCGAGATCAGGCCCATGCCCCGCATGACCTCCTTCTCGACGATGCCTTCCGAGATCGCCAGCGCCGCCGCCGTCTCGGTCTGCGACAGCCCGTAGATGCGGCGCGACATGAACACCTGCTTGCAGCGGTCGGGCAGGTTGGCGATGAGGCCGAACACCCAGCGCAGCTCCGCCCGCGCCAGCGCCACGCGTTCCGGCGTCGGCGCCGCATCCGCGATCTCGAACTCTTCCAGGTTCGCCACCGACTCGATGCTCACGATCGCATCGCGCCGCATCCGGTCGATGACGAGGTTCTTCGCCGTGCGCACGAGGAAGCCGCGGGGCTCGCGCACATGGTCCAGGCTCTCCGACTGGAGCACCTTGTAATAGGTTTCCTGCACCACGTCGTCCACCTCGGCCGGGCCGCTGCAGACGCGGGCCAGCATCTTGCGAAGCTCGGCTTCGAAAGGCAGGAAATTCGACATGACCCACTCGACGACATCGTCATCCATAGCTCACTCACACATTGCGCCTACCCCTACGACGAACGGGAAAAAGTTTTCCTACGATCCTAACGCAAAAAACAACAAAGAAGTTATCGATATCAAAAATCGTTGTTGACAAAGAAAAAATCACATAGAATCCGCCAAAGTTATCGATACCACACGATGACCGATCCCATTAAAAAGAGGAAAACATGAGGAAGACATCCAAGCATGCCTGGCGCCTTGCCGCGTTCAGGCCTACCCCCGCCGTCGCCGCGCTGGCCGGCGCGGGTCTCCTGAGCGCCAGCCTGGCGCTGGCGCAGGACAAACAACAGGAAGCGAGTCCCACCCAGACCGTGATCGTCACGGGCACGGTGGGCGCGACCGAAGCGAAGCGCGCCAACGTGTCGTATTCCGTGCTGGATGCAAAGGACCTGGGCAAGTTCACGCCCATGAGCGCGGACGACTACCTGCGCGACATGCCCGGCGTGGTCGTCGAGAGCAACGAGGGCGTCGCGCGCAACGAGTCGTTCACGCGCGGCATGAGCGTGGGCACGGGCAGCCCGACGAGCGGCAACTTCTGGACGTCGATCCTGGAAGACGGCCTGCCCGTCGTCCCCGTCAAGTACAACAACTTCCAGGACAGCGACTTCTTCCGCGCCGACATGAGTGTCTCCCGCGTGGAATCGATCCGGGGCGGTTCGACCGGCACGTCCGTCGCCTCGTCCGCGGGCGGCGTCTTCAATTTCATGCCGGGAGCGATCCGTCCCGGCGCCTCCGTGCAGACCCGCCTCGGCTTCGAAGGCGAGAACCCGCATCTGTCGTGGAAGGAGGTCGGCGCGCTGTACGGCTGGAAGAACCAGGCCGGCGACCTGCGCGCGGAAGCCTCCGGTTTCTACCGGACGTCGACGGGGAAAGTCGACCCGGGCCATCCGCTCAACCTGGGCGGCCAGGTCAAGCTGCGCGTGCAGAAGACCTACAACACCGCGTCCGGCGGCGGCGGCACCGTCAGCCTCACGGCCAAGCACCTGGACGACACGAACTCGTGGAACGGCCAGTTCACCCTGCCCGTGCACGGCGTGCTGAATCCCGTGATGGCGCCCGGCTTCGGCAGCTCGCCGAACATGTTCTTCCGGGGCGGCCAGCACGTCGTGCCGACCGACGTCGTCGACGGCCCGGGCTCCACGCGCTACCACGATCCCGAGAAGGGCGCGAACTACAAGCAGGACGCCCTGTGGCTGAAATGGGAACACGACACGGGCGGCCGCTGGACCTTCAACTCGGCCGTCAAGGTGCAGAACAGCCAGGCCTACCTGCAGCAGGCGTTCTACAACGCCGGCCCCACCTCGCTGTGGAACGCGAGCACGTTCCAGGATGCGTTCACCGTCAACCAGGGCCTGGCCCCGAACGTGGCGGCGAGCCTGAACCGCGTGCCGGGCACCTACGAGATCTATGACCTGAACACGGGCGCCCTGCGCGCGCGCATCGCCAACAACGTGGGCGCGTCGAACGGCATCAACTACCGCACGGGCGCCGCCTGCCCCGCCGGCTCGATCGCGAGCCCGGCGCAATGCGTGCTGTCCACGAACCTGCCGAACGCGAACTTCGACCTCGGCGGCGGTCTCGTGAACGGCATCATGGTGCCGTCGGCGACCAGCGTCTCCAACCAGGACGTCGTCTACATCACGAACTCGAACCTGGGCACGCGCACGTCGAAGGACATCATGCTCGACTTCATGGCGACCTACGCGGGCGACAACTACCGCGTACAGGCGGGCATGTTCGCCGTGCAGGCCGACCAGGGCATGGACACGTACTACAACGGCCGCGGGCTGTCGGCCTTCGCGGACGGCCAGGTGACCAACCTGGGCGTGCGCTACGTGACGCAGAACGGCACGTACCAGCTGACGGATCCGGCAGGCTGGGGGCGCCTGGGCGGCGGCAACGTCGACGGCTTCACCGCGTACCGCTACCGCGACCGCGAACGCGACATCTCGCCGCTGCTGGGCGCCTCCTGGTCGCCCGGCAAATGGGACCTGAACGGCAGCTACAAGGGCACGCTGACGCTCGCGAAGACCCACACCATCCCCTACGTGACGGCGCCGCAGGCGACTGGCGCGAACTCGCTCGGCTACGGTGGCCTGGACGGCAATCCCTACACCTGGTACGACAACCAGAACTACGTGCGCGCCGCGCCGATCGAGGCGACCAAGCGCGTCTTCCTGAAGAACTGGACCGCCTCGGTCGGCTACAACGTGACGCCGTCCGACAAGGTGTATTACCGCCACAGCATGGCCGGCAACAACATCAGCGGCATCCTGACCCGGTATGCGACCCAGTTCAACGCCGACAACAAGCCGCTGTATCCGCAGGCCGACCTGAAGCAGGACGAACTGGCCTGGGTGTTCGGCCGCGGCTCGATCAGCGGCCAGCTGACGCTGTTCCGCACCGAGCTGCTGCTGTGGCAGCAGCAGACGCCGCCCAACGTCGACGGTTCCACCTACGTCGTCGAATACCTCGACCACTACCTGACCAAGGGCGCCGAGGGATGGCTGAAGTGGCGCGTGACGCCGAAGTTCAGCTGGACGAGCTCCGGCCTGTTCTCGCAGGCGCGCGCGCTGGCGGTGGGCAGCTTCTCGGCCGGCAGCCCCGGGCCGGACGACGACGTGCTGACGACGGTGGCCGGCATCATGGCGCGCACGCCGAAGTGGGTGGTGTCGAACACGTTCTCGTACGAGTGGAACGACTTCCAGTTCAACGTGCGCCACCGCTACATGTCGCGCCGCAAGCTGGACAACAACCCGGTCAACAACATCTACCTGCCGGAGCAGCGCAACGTCGATTTGTCGGTGCTGTATGCCGGGTTCAAGAACCTCCGTCTCTCGCTCGACGTGCGCAATGCCCTGAACAACAAGTACATCAGCGGCTACGACACGATGCTCCCGACGGTGACCGGCGTGACGAAGAACGACATCTACCAGCAGTTGCCGAACGCCGGCGGCTGGGTGGCGCTGAACTCGCCGCGCTCGTTCTGGCTGACCGCGCGGTACGACTTCTGATGCAAGCGTTCCGACTCTGCGCCCTCGCGGCGCTGCTCCTCGTCGGGACGTGCGCGGCCGCGCCAGGATCGCAGCCGCCGCAGCCACGGACGGGCCATCCGCGCCTGCTCGTGGATGCGGCGCGCGGCCGCGCCGACCTGCAGGCGCTGCTCGCGCGCGATGCGGACGCGGCCCGCCGCTACGCCGCGCTCGTCGCGCGCGTACGTCCCTACGTCGACCGGCACCGCACCGACCCGGCCTGGATCGTCTCGCGCCTGCAGATGTACTGGCAGTCGCACAGCACGAAGGTCTTCGTGAAGAACGGGGTCTACGACCATGCGGAAGGCAGCGCGCCCGTCCCCACCGTGCGCTTCACCGGCACGCGCGACGCGGCGTCCGCCTACTTCACGCCGAAGCTCGACGACGTCAAGCCGTACATGGGCGAGCGCGACCTGCTGTGGCTGCAGAACCGCAACGCGCCCGGCCAGCCCTGGGAATGGGTGAGCCAGGCAAAGAGCGGGCGCATCGTCGAAGCGATCAACCTGCGCATCGCGAATCTCGCACGCGACGCCGCGTTCCTGTACTGGGCCACGGGCGACGACGCGTATGCGCGCTTCGCCTACGACATCTTCTCGACCTACATGGCGGGCATCGCCTGGCGCGAGGAACCGGTCGACCTGAACCACGGCCACGACCAGACGCTGCTCGGCCTGCAGTCCTTCGAAACGATCCACGAGGACATCGTGGTGCCGCTGACGGAAGCCTACGATTTCATGCACGGCTACGTGCCCGCCGACCGGCGCCCGCTGTTCGACCGCGCCTTCCGCCAGTGGGCCGACCTGATCGTCAGGAACGGCGTGCCGTGGAATAACTGGGACCTGATCGAGGCCCGCTTCGTCCTGCACATCGCCGCCGTCCTGCCGCCGGAGGAAGGCAATGCCTACGTGCGCAAGGTGCTCAAGGAAGGCGCCACGCGCCAGTGGACGCTGCGGCGCCTGCACGACTTCGGCTACGATCCCTCGACAGGCGTATGGAACGAATCGCCGGGCTACTCGATGAACGTGGCGAACGACTTCATGGAATGCGTCGAGCTGCTGGACGAGGTCTTCGGCATCGACGTGCTGCCCGACCTGCCCGCGCTGCCGCGCGCGGCGCGCGCCCTGCCCCAGTACCTGCTGCCGAACGGGCGCACCGTCGGCTTCGGCGACTCGCGCTACGAAACGCCGCGCACGGGCATGATCGCGCGCCTGCTCGCCCACGCGCGGCGCCACGGCAAGGCCGAAGACGCGGCGGCGTACGCTACGCTGCTGGCCACGCTGCGCGGCGCGGACGAAGGCGGCAACGAGGATCCCGTGCGCGGGCTGCTGGAAGCATCGAAGGGCCCGGCGGCAGCTCCCGCCAGCGTCGCCGCTTACCAGACGCCCACGTTCTACGCGCCGAACGCCAGCTGGCTGGTGCAGCGCAACGGCCATGCAGGTCCGGACGCGATGGCGATTTCCGTCGCCGGCTCCAGCGGCAACCACGCGCACGCGAACGGCATCGCGATGGAGCTGTATGCGCAGGGCCTCAGCCTCGCGCCGGAATCGGGACGGGGGTCCGGCTACCTGCAGAACGACCACCTGGAATACTACTCGCAGTTCCCCGCGCATAACACGGTGGTGGTCGATGGCGTGTCGGCCTACCCGTCGATGAAAAGCAATCACCCCTTCACGCTGCTGGCCGCGTATCCGGCGCCCGGCAGCCAGGCCGCCGCCGCGTTCCCGTGGGTGACGTTCGGTGCCGTGGCCTTCCGCGAACCCGAGACGGACGCGGAGCAGCAGCGCGTGCTGGGCATCGTCCGCGTGGACGGTACGCACGGCTACTTCGTCGACATCTTCCGCTCGCGCCGGCGCGACGGCAAGGACCGCTACCACGATTACCTCTACCACAACCTCGGCCAGTCGCTGCGCTTCCTGGACACCACCGGCCAGCCGCTGGCGACGACACCGTCGGAGCGCCTCAGTTTCGCCGACGGGGACCTGATCGGCTACGACTACTGGCGCGACCGCGCATCGCTCACCAGCCGCGCCCCGCTGCGGGCACGATTCGACCTGCAGCTGTCCGGCCAGCCACGCACGATGACGGCCTGGCTGCAGGGCGGCGCCGGGCGCGAGTTCTTTTCCTTGCTGGCGCCGCCCTCCACCGCGTGGTCGGCGGGCATGCTGCCGCGCGAAGTCGAACAGGCCCCGCTGCCGACCCTCGTCATCCGCCAGGCCGGCGAAGCGTGGCTGCGTCCCTTCACCGCCGTGTTCGAACCGGGCGACGGCGGTCCCGCGCACGTCCTCGGCGTCGAGCAGGTCGGCGACGGCCGCGCGCTCGCGCTGCGCGTGCGCACCGTGGACGGTGCGCGCCAGACGATCTTCTCCGGCGACGCCGAGGATGCGGTGTTCGAGCGCGACGGCCAGCGCCTGCGCGGCCGCTACGGGATCGCGGCGGAGCGCGACGGGCGCCTGCAATACCTGTTCCTCGGCCACGGGCGCGAGATCGCGTCGTCCGGCTACGCGCTGTCCGCGCCGGCCGGCGCGGCGGCGGCCCTGTGGCAACAGGACGGCCGCTGGCGGTTCAGCGCGGACCGGCCCGTGCGGCTGCAGGTACCGGCCGCGGACTGGCCCGCGCAGCTTGCGATCACGGTGGACGGCCGTGCCACGCGCATCGCGGCCCGGCGCCGCCAGGTCGACGGCAGATCCGTCCTCGACTACGCCCTGCCCGCCATGAGCGCGGCCACGATCCGATGAGCGCGCGCCTGTTGCCGTTTTTGCTCGCGCCGCTGATCGCGTACGGTGCAGATTATCAGTGGTCCGCGACCGTCGATACCATCGTGTCGAGCGAGACGAACGACCATCCGCGCGCCTTCCTGTGGGTGCCGCCCGGCTGCGACCGGATCCGGGCCGTCGTCATCGGCCAGCACAACATGCAGGAAGAACCGATCCTGGAACATCCCGCGTTCCGGCGCGAGATGGCAGCGCTGTGTTTCGCCGAGGTGTGGGTGACGCCCGCGATGGGCTCGAACCACTTCCGCTTCGACCGCGGCGCCGGCGCCATGCTGGACCGGTTGATGGCGGCGCTGGCCGACCGCTCCGGCTATACCGAGCTGGCGCGCGCGCCGCTGGTGCCGATCGGCCATTCGGCGATGGCGTCCTTCGGCTGGGACATGGCCGCATGGGACCCGCAGCGGGTCCTGGCAGTCATCTCGACCAGCGGCATGTGGCCTTATTTCAGGGAGACCGGCAAGGGCAATGCCGAGCCCCCGGACTGGGGCGACCGCACGGTCGACGGCGTGCCGGGCCTCGTCGTCAAGGGCGAGTACGAGGTGCAGGGCAATATGCGCGACGGCTGGTACGCGGGCATCAAGGGCGATTCGCTGCAGCGGCATCCGCAAACCGTCCTCACCCACGTGATCGAACCGGGCGGCGGCCACTTCGACGCCTCCGACGAACGCGTGGCCCTGATGGCCCTTTTCCTGCGCAAGGCCGCGCACTACCGGATCGGGGGGCCGGCGGCGCCGGACGGCAGCACGCCACTCCTCCCCATCGATCCGCGCCGCACGGGCTGGCTGTACGAAGGCTGGCAGCTCGACACGGCGCCCACCGCGCCGGCGGCGCCAGTGGCCACCTACCGGGGCGCGCGCGCCGACGCTTACTGGGCGTTCGACGGCGAGATGGCCGCGGCCATCGAGACCCTGCAGGCGCGCTTCCGCGACCGGCGCCCGCTGGCGATCGGCTACCGGCAGCGGGACGGCATCGTGCCCGCGAGCTCCGACCACGCGATGATCCACCTGAAGTTCGAACCGCTCGACGACGACCTGCACTTCAGGCTGGAGGGTGTCTTCCGCGCCGACGTGCCGGACGATCCCGGCCGCCTGCGCATCGCGCGGATCTGCGGTCCGGTGGTGCAAACGGGACCGGACACCTTCGCCATCCGCTTCTACCGGATGGGCATGACGAACGCCAAGCGCTCGAACGACGCCTGGTTCGCCCTGGCCTGGCCCGGTGACGGCATTTCCAGGCGGACGGTCCAGCAGGCCGAACTCAAATTCCCGTTGGCGAACACGGAGGGACGGGAGCAGACGCTGACGTTCCCTGCGATTCCCGACCAGCGCGCGGACGGGCCGCTGGCGCCCATCCGCCTGGGCGCGACGTCCAGTGCGGGCGTCCCCGTCCATTACTACGTGCGCGAAGGCCCGGCCGAAGTGAGCGATGACGGCGTGCTCACGTTCACCGCGCTGCCTCGCCGCGCACGCTTTCCGATCGACGTGACGGTCGTCGCCTGGCAATGGGGGCGTGCAACCGAGCCCCGGCTGCGCAGCGCCGCGCCCGTCGAACGCCATTTCCTGATCACGCAACCCTGAAGACCACCACCATGACAACAACGATCTCCCACCGCCTGCTCGCCATCGACGAAGGCCGCCAGCAGCTGTCGCTCGTCGACACCGCCACCGACACCTTCCACTGGACCCTGGACCTGTCCCCCTACCCGCTCGCGCGCGACCTGCAGCGGCTCGACGCGCGCCGCGTGCTGGTCGGCTACGACCGCGGCTTCTTCGAGCTGGACATCGCATCGGGCAAGGTGCTGACGGCATGCGCGCGCTGGACCGACGTCACAGCCGTGCACCGCCGGCCCGGCGGGCACACCCTCGTGACAGGCTGGAACCTGGACGGCACGGGCGGCGTCAACGTGCTGACCCTGGACCGCGGCTGGCACCTCGTCTCCACCGCGCGCCGCGACGGCGACTACGTCCGCCTGATGCGTCAGACGCCCGAGGGCACGTACCTGCTGTGCACCAACGACCATATCCTCGAAACGGCGCCGGACCTGACGGAACGCCGCCGCTTCACGGTGCCGGAATTCGAGCACGCGTGGAAGGCCGAACGGAACGAGGACGGCACCACCCTGGTGTCAGGCGGCTACGGCGCCGTGATGGTGCTGTTCGACGCGGCCGGCAACGTGCAGCAGCGCTTCGGCGCCGCGGCCGACCTGCCCGCCGACGTGGCGCCGTTCTTCTACGCGAGCTTCCAGCAGCTGGACGACGGCCACCTGCTCGTCGCGAACTGGCAGGGGCATGGCCCGGACAACGGCCACAAGGGACGGCAGCTGCTGGAGTTCGACGCGCAGCGCCGGCTGGTCGGCACGTGGTCGGCCCCGCAGCGGATCTCGTCGCTGCAGGGCATCCTGGTGCTGGACTAGTCGGCCACCGTATCGGCCTGCGTGGCGGACGGTGCGCCGCGCGCGCCGATCCGCTTCACGAGCAGCTGGTCGATACGGTAATGGTCCACGTCGAGCACCTCGAAGCGCATGCCCTCGTATTCGACACTGTCGGTCGGCTTGGGCACCTTGCGCAGCATGTACATCATGAACCCCGCCGCCGTTTCGTAGTGCTCTTCCTCGGGCAGCGCGTCCAGTTCCAGCACGCGCTTCATGTCCGCCACCGGCGTGCTGCCGTCGATCAGCCAGGAACCATCCTCACGTTGCAACGCCTGCTGGTCCGCCTCCAGCGGCGCGCCCCATTTGCCCATGACGGTCACCATGATGTCGCTCAGCGTGACGACGCCGACGACGAGCGCGTACTCGTTGATCACGACGGCGAACGTCTCCTTGGTGGCGCGGAAGCGGTCGAGCAGCTCGGACAGGGTCAGCGCATCGGGAATGATCAGGACCGTGCGGATGCTCGATTCGTTCAGCTGGAAGCGCGACTGCCGGTTCAGCAGCTGCACGAGGATGTCGCGCGTGTCCACGTAGCCGATCACGCGGTCGATCACGCCGTCGCACACGGGGAATTTCGACAGCGCGTGCGTGGCGATCTTCTGGCGGATGCTGTCCTCGGATTCGGTCAGCGTGAAGAACACGACGTTTTCGCGCGTCGTCATCGTCGACGTGACGGCGCGCGACTCCAGCTCGAACACGTTCTCGATGAAGTGCTGCTCCTGCTTCTGCAGCACGCCGGCCTGCGCGCCCGCTTCCACGACGGCCGAGATCTCGTCGAAGGTGATGCGGTCCTCGCGCGTCGTGTCGACGCCGAACACGCGGAACAGCATGTTCGCCACCCTGTTCAGCGCCCAGGACAGCGGCTTGAACACGCGGATGACGACCAGCACCGGCCGCACGACGGCCATCGCCGTGCTTTCCGGCGCGATCATCGCGAGACGCTTGGGCATGAGGTCGGCGAACAGCACGAACAGCGTGGTGACGAACACGAACGACAGCGCGAATGCGAGGTTGTCGCGGCCCGGCCCGTCGTAGAAGAGCGCCAGCCATTCCAGGAAAAACGGCCGCAGCGCGCCCTCGCCCAGGATACCGCCCAGGATGGCGATCGCGTTCAGGCCGATCTGCGACGCCGCGAAGAAGTCGGCCGACTGCGCCTGCAGCGCCATCACTTTATGCGCGCGCTCGTCGCCCGCCTCGGCGAGCAGCTTCAGCTTGATCTTGCGTGCGCCGGCCAGCGCGATTTCGCTCAGGGACAGGAAACCGGCGGCCAGCACGAGGACGGCCAGCAAGGCCAGATGTTCGAACAGATTCATGGAGCACCCGGAATAATGATGTCACTTTAACATAGGCGCCAGCCAGCTCAATTTGATATACCGGGTGACGCATTTTGTAATTGCCGAACCGCCCCGCGCTTCGCATAATCTGCTATTACGTCCACACCTCATACTGGAAATCCCGATGCAAAAGCCTCGCCTGGCCCTGATTCCCCTGTTGTTCGCGGCGACCCTGTCTCATGCCGCCACCGATCCCTTGGCGCCGACCGCGCGCTGGAGCGCCTACACCGCCGGCCACGCGGCCACGCCGCCGATGGGCTGGAGCAGCTGGAACGCATTCGGCACCGACATCGACGAAGCGAAGGTCCTCGGCGCGGCCCAGCGCCTCGTGGACAGCGGACTCGCGGCCAAGGGCTACCGCTACGTCAACATCGACGACGGCTGGGCGCTGCGCCGCAACCAGCCGGACGGCCGCCTGATCGCCCGCCCGGACCGGTTCCCCTCCACGGTCAATGGCGGCTTCCGTCCGTTCACCGACAAGATCCACGCGATGGGCCTGAAGGCCGGCATTTACTCGGACCTGGGCCGCAACACCTGTTCGCAGGCGTACGGCGGCGACGACCCGAACCTGCCGAAGGGCAGCATGCTCGAACGCGAAGTGGGCCTGTACGGCCACATCGACCAGGACATCGCCCTGTTCTTCCGCGACTGGGGCTTCGACTTCATCAAGGTCGACGGCTGCGGCCTGCGCGCGTACGGCGCGGACAGCCCGAAGGTCAAGACGGGCGACTATCGCGCGCTGAAGCCCGTGCTGGACCTGGAATCGGTCGCCCGCTCGGACATCCCGGCCGTGCAGGCCGAATTCACGCAGATCAACGACGCGCTCAAGCGCAGCAATCCGGACGGCGACTACCTGCTGTCGCTGTGCGTCTGGGGCTCCGCCGACGTGCGCGCGTGGGGCAAGAACTTCGGCAACATCTCGCGCACGAGCGACGACATCCGCCCGAACTGGCCGCGCCTGCTGAGCAACTACGACAGCGCCGCGCGGCGCGAGCTGTACGGCCACCCGGGCAGCTGGAACGATCCGGACATGCTGTTCATCGGCTCGGGCGATTTCGACGCGAACCACATCACCGAGGCGAGGTCGCACTTCGCGCTGTGGGCCATGCTGAACTCACCGCTATTCACGGGCGCCGACCTGCGCACGACGCCGCAGGCGCTGATGGACATCTTCGGCAACGCCGACATCATCGCGCTGAACCAGGACCCGGCCGGCAACCAGGCCGTGCTCGCGTACGACGCGGACGACGTGCAAATCCTCGTCAAGACGCTCGCGTCGGGCGACAAGGCGGTCGCCATCTTCAACCGCGGCATCGCAGCCATCGACGCCGACCTGACGGCCGAGCACCTCAAGCTCCGCAAGGACGGCAAGATCACGCTGACCGATCTCTGGTCGAAGGAAGCGACGTCGTTCACGAACGAGACGAAAGTGAAAGTGGCGCCGCGCGAGACGCGCATCTTCCGCGTCCAGGGCACGCGCACGCTGGCCGACGGCCTGTACCTGTCGGAGCAGCCGGGCAGCGTGAACCCGGCCGTCGACGGCGTGACGAAGCCGACTGCCGATCCGACCGTGTTCCGCTCGTCGTTCGGCTGGAGCGGCACCAAGGGCGGCGGCGAACGCCCGATGTACGCCGGTTTCGGCGGCGCGCGCGCGGACAGCACGCCGTACGGCCAGTGGCTGCAGGTCGCGGGCAAGCGCTACGAGGCCGGCATCGGCATCCTGGCCAATTCGCGACTGGAAGTGCGCAACCACGACTTCCGCCGCATCGAGACCAAGGTCGGCGTGGACGATTCCGCGCAGGACCGCACGCACGGCGTGACCTTCCTGATCTATGGCGACGGCAAGCTGCTGGCGAAAAGCCGCGCGCTGCGCTGGGGCCAGCCGGCACAGGTGCTGAGCGCGGACGTCGGCGGCGTCAAGCTGATCGAACTGGTGGCGAAGAGCACGGGCGGCGCCAACGAGCAGCTGCCGGTCACCTGGGGTGACGCGGCGCTGACCTCAGCGCGCTGACTTCAAGGAGCGGCGGCGTGCCGCCAGCTCCTGTTCCAGCGTGACGTCGCGGCCATAGATGTCCGCGGCAAAGCGCGCACCGCCCTCGCCGTCGGCGATGGCGGTCGCGTAGAACAGCACGACGGGAATCGACCGCGCCAGGTCGACGTGCTTCGTCGGCCCCGGCTGCAGCGCCTCCTGGATCGCGTCCGCGCTCCACTGGCGCTGCCCGCCGAGCACGAACTGCGCCAACGCGGCCGGATGCTCGACGCGGATGCAGCCGTGCGACAGGTCGCGCCGGCTGCGCTCGAACAGCTCGCGCGCCGACGTCGAGTGCAAATAGATGTCCATCGGGTTCGGCATCGCGAACTTGATCGGTCCCAGCGAATTCTTCGCCCCCGGACGCTGGCGCACGCGCGCCCGCCCCGCCTTCAGGTCCGCCACGCTCGCATCCGGCGGCACCGTCTCCATGTCATGTTGCTTGAGGTACGCCGGATTGCGCGCGAGCTTCGGCAGGATCTCCTTGTCGAGGATGCTGCGCGGGACGTTCCAGTACGGGTTGAATTCGAGGTAGCGCATCTGGCCCACGAACAGCGGCGTTTCCGTCTTGACGGCGGAGCCGACGACGACCCGCATCTCGAGCGGCGACTCCGTGCCGCCGTTCTGCAGCGCCCACAGGCGGTAGGCCGGCAGGTCGACGACGATCAGCGGGCCGGGACCGAAGTCCGGCAGCCAGCGCAGGCGCTCCAGGGTCAGTTCGAGCTGGCGCACGCGCTGCGCGGGCGGCACGTTGAGCGCAGCGACCGTGCCGCGGCCCAGCACGCCGTCTTCCTCGATCCCGTGGCGGGCCTGGAAGTGCCGCACGCCCTCTTCCAGCGTGTCGCCGTAGACGCCTTCGGCCGGCGCCGCCGCATCGGCCGGCAGGTCGCCCAGCAGCACGAGGCGCTCGAACAGCGCCTGCGCATCCGGGTACGCGCCGCCCGGCCTGACTTTCGCCTGCGGCACGAGCAGCGCCGGATACGGCTGCTTCGCCAGTTCGCGGTAATGCGCCAGCGCCGCCTTGACCTGCGCGTACAGCGGCAGCTGCGGCTCGGCCGCCTGCACGGCGTCGCGCAGCTTGCCGGCCGCAAGACCCGTGCGCAGGCGCTCGACCGGATCGTAGCGTTTCAGGCGCGCATCCGACTTCGCGGTGTGGTATTCGGACCGCACGCGGCCCACGCGCAGGTCGGCCAGGTAGTGCAGCATCGCCGCCGTTAACGCGACATCGAACCGGGCGACATCGAACCGGGCGACATCGAACCGGGCCGGATCCGCGCGGCTCGAACGCAGTTGCTGCTGCAGGTCGTCGGCGCCGTAGTCCTGCGGATCGAGGCCCTGTACCGGGGCCTGGCGCAGCACCCACAGCGCGGCGGCGGCGGTCTGCGGATTCCACGCGGGCGCGTACTTGCGCGGGGCGTAGAACCGGTCGAGCCAACCGCGTTCGTCGTAGGGGCCGGACGGCGGCGCCGGCTGCGCATGGATGGCCGCGGGGATGGACTGGGCGAAGGTGATACGGGGTACGAGGGCGGCCGCGCAGAACACGAGCGCGGCGCCGATTTTCAGGCTGGACTTCATGGATGCTTTCGAACTTCGGCAACGATACGTTACCGATGAGCATCATACCCGTAACACGTGAACTCAGCGTGTACGATTGGCACGCGTGGCGAGCCAGCACAGGATGGCGCCGCCGCACACCATGGCCGCGCCCTGCCAGAACGCGAGCGACAGCGGCGCGCGCAGCAACAGGGCCGACAACGCCGCGGACAGCACGGGGATGAAGTACGACGCGCCGGCCAGGACCGTCACGTTCCCGTGCAGGATGCCGACGTTCCACGCGCCGTAGCCGAATCCCATGGCGCCTGCGGCCAGCAGCAGGTAGACGACGGCCTCGCTACTGAAATCCATGCCGCCGCCGCCCTCCAGCAGGTACTTGATCCACAACGTCACGGACACGAGGATGAAGAACAGCGTGACGCCATTCTTACCTTCCGCGATCCGCGCCGTCACGGTGCAGTACGCGGCCCAGATCACCGCGCCGGCGAACGCCAGGCCATAGCTGAGCGGGTTGGCGCGCACGTTGCGCAGCATGCCGGCCGGATCGACGCCCTGCGCCCCGCCCAGGACCCAGCAGATGCCGACGATGGACAGCACGAACCCGGGCACGATCAGGACATTCGTCTTCTGCCGGTTGAACAGGATGCTCGCGACGATGGTGAACGTGGGCCACAGGTAGTTGACCATGCCGACTTCGATGGCCTGGCGCGCGGTGTCGGCGTAACCGATCGACAGCGACAGGCACAGCTCGTAGGCGACGAACAGCAGGCTACCCCAGGCCAGATAGCGGCGCGGGAGCCGCGCATGCCCCACCGACAGCAGGAGGAATACCGACGCCACGCTGTACATCAGCGCGGCCCCGCCCGTTGGACCGAGGTGGACGCTGACCTGGCGGATCAGGCCCACCACGGCGCTCCACAGCAGGACGGCCGTCAGTCCGATCAGGGTCGCCTTGTTCGTGTTGTTCATCGCGCCCAGACCATACACGGAGTCGCCGGCCGGCGCCAGTACCACGACAGCTAGCGCCGATGCCGGCCGAAGAACTCGAGCACCATACGGCTGGCGTCCGGCCCTGCCCTGGCGTTGAATGCATGCGCCGGGTCGCCGCCGCTCCATGCATGGCCCAGGCCCGCGATGCGCACCACGCGCAGCACGACCTTGCGCCCTACGACGTAATCATGGATTTCATGCGCATTGCGGCTGCCGCCCCGGCCCGCGGGTTTTATCGCGACCCGCGTCGCCGGACCGGCCGGCAACCCGTTCAATTGCAGCCACTGGCGTGCCAGCTGCCGCTGGTTCACCGGATCCACCACCTGGTCGTCCTCGCCCTGGATCAGCAGCGCCGGCATCGGTGTGGCCGGGCGGCGCCGCAACAGGTTGCGGATGGCCGCGTCGGCCTGTTCCGCGGCACCATGGCGCATCACGCGCAACGCACCGACCGGACCATGCCCGGCGCCGAACACGGGGCCCGAATGCAGCGCGACCGCGGCAATGCGTTCCGGATGGTTGAGCGCCAATATCGCCGCCATGCCAGCGCCGGCGGAGAGACCGCATGCATGGATCCGGCGTTGGTCGATGGGATACCGTTCGCACACGGTCCCGATCAGGGACGCCAGAACCTCGGTTTCTCCGCCGCCTTCCTGCGTAGCCCGGTCGTACCAGCGCCAGCACCGCTGCGCCTGCACGGTCACCGGCTGCTGCGGATACAGCACCGCAAATCCCTTGGCTTCCGCCAGGTGGTTCATGCGCGTTCCCTGCGCGAACTGCGTGGCGCTCTGGTGGCAGCCGTGCAGCATCACGACGAGCGGCAAGCCGTCGCGCGGCCGCTCGTCCGGCAAGTACAACCAGTACTGCATGTCCCGCGCGGCAGCCTGGCCGGGCGTCGCGGGCGGCGTGAAGCGTCCCGCCAGCCAGCTGCCGGTCGCGGGCGCGAGGCCGGGCCTGGCCGCCGGCTTGCGCGGTATGGCCTTGCGCGCCGGCCTTGACTGCGCCGGCGCGTAGACGTCCAGCAGCGTGGCCAGCACCGACTGTTGCGCCTTCGCGGCGCGGGTCAGGCTGCGCAGCAGCCGCGTCCTTCGAGCGGGTTTGGCCATGGCGTCTCGGCAAGGCATGTTGCACCGCAATATATCGACTCTCGGCGCCGCTCTCCGTGCGCTGGCGTACGTTGTCGGGCCTCAGCCGAACGTGAACGCGTACGCCCCGGCCCCGCGATCGAGAAAGCGCACTTCGAAACGGCGTGCGCGCACGTTGCCCGACTGGCGCACCAGTTGGTACAGCCGGGTGGCCGTGACGACGCCGTTGCCGTCGGCGTCGACGTCCGTGCCGTGGTCGGCGCCGGGCGGCTGGCCGTCCAGCGTCACCTTGATGCGCACCGGGCGGCCCGCCGCGCCGGGGCCGAGCACGAGGTGCAGGTCGCGGGCGCTGAACTGGTAGGCGATCCGCGCGTCCGGGGCGTCGGCGACGGCGCTCTCCGCACCCACGACCCAGCGCCCGGCCAGGCCCCACTGGTTCAGGGCGAGACCGCCCACGGAATACGTGCGCGGACGGTCTTCCGCGACCCGCTCCGCCGACCCGAAGTTCTCGGCCTTGCGGTAGCCGACACAGGTTTCGTCGGACGCGAGACGGGCGAGATCCGGCGCGCGCTGCTCGCCCGGCGTGGCCCGACGAACATGCTGTAGTACTCGTTGCTCGCGTCCGTATCCTTGCCAAAGCCGATGACGTGCAGCTTGCCGTCATGCTCCAGCATATCGATGGCAACCCTGCTTTCGGTGGGCACGGGAATCGCAGCGTGCCCGAGCTCGTCACCATTCCTGCCGTACTTGACCACGTGGACGCGGCCGGCATTGTTCGCCATCGCGAGCGCGTACACGCTGTCCCCGTGGAACCGGCACGCGACTACGTACACGTTGGCCGTCGCGTCGGGAGGCGCCATCCGCCTCGTCCAGCTGACCTTTTGCTGCACCAGGTCCACCAGCGTGACGGTGCTGTGGGCCACAGCCTGCCGCTGGTCGACGTGGGAGACACCGCGATGTTGCTGATATCGGACGAGGCCGCCAGATCGTCCAGCGGAATACCGCCGGATCGAACGAGCGGACCGGATTCCGCATGGCTCGACGCCATCAACAGGCCCAGGGCGGCTACGGTACATCGATTCATCGATTGATGGCGTTGGTTCGCATGGGGAACGCGATATGATGCCACAGGAGAATGTGACAGGTTCTAACGAAAATTCACAGTTGAAGGCCCGTACATAGCGCCTTTTCATGTCGGCCCAGCATCGGTGTACCAGCCATACCACGATATCGTTGCATCGCGTGCCACGAATACGTCTCCCTGTTCCACATTTCATCCTGTCCGTCACCCGACTGCTGTACTCTGGGTGTCTTGACCCATTCGAGCCGGATACGCTGCCCATGCGAGACCAGATGAAACTGCCAGACAGCGTTACCGCGCTCATGAACTACGTCGACGGCGCCGGATGGACCGAACACGCGGAGCTCGTCGTACAGATCATGATGTCGAGCGTGCATCCGGACATCGAGTCATCCATCGCGACGGCGGCATGTCTTCCGTTCGCGCTCCGCATGAGCGTTGCCCGGTTCCTGGGCGACGTCCTGATGGGCGCCTTCGACAACGAACAGCGCCACGCCATTTTTTCGTGGACGCAGTGCTGGGCGCTGGCGAGCCTCGACCAGTAACTGCCGCCGCATCCCGCTACCGGCTTTTGCCGTGGTTGACAGCCTACCTACTAGTAGGTAACCTATCTGTCATGAACAAATCACTTTCGACTGCCGACGATATCCTGAACTGCGCACGTTCCCTGATCGTCGCCGGCGGTTACAACGGTTTCAGCTATGCAGACATTGCACAGGTGGTGGGCATCCGCAAGCCGAGCATCCACCACCACTTCCCGAGCAAGGTCGATCTGGTGAAGACCCTCGTCATCCGGTATCGGGAAGCCGCCGAGGAAGGCATCGCCAATCTCGAACGCGCCATCCCGGGACCGCTCGACCAGCTCCGGGCCTATATCGCGTACTGGAAGGCCTGTATCGGGGACGCGAGCGCACCGTTCTGCATCTGCGCCTTGCTGGCCAACGAATTGCCGGTGCTGCCGGAAGAGATCGCGCTCGAGATCCGCAGGTATTTCCGCTTCCTGTCGGGCTGGCTCACGTCGGTCCTCGAGCGTGGCGCGGCGCTGGGCGTCGTGACGCTGGCCGAGACGCCGCGCGTGGAAGCGGAAGCCTTCATGGCGACCGTGCACGGTGCCATGCTGTCGGCCCGCGCCTATGGCGATACCGCCATCTTCGGCACCATCATGGACCCGCAACTGGCACGCCTGTCGGCCGGGGCCTGATCGTTCAGCGTATCCGGGTCCGGTTCGCCGGGCCTTTTTTTAGCACCAGCAAACTACCAACTAGTAGGTAGTACCCAAGGAGTCTTACGATGTCCCATCCCCTCTCGAGCCTCGGCGCAATCCACACGGTGCTGAGCCTGCCCCCCATCGTCGCCGGCCTGCTGGCCTTCAAACGCCATGGCAGGATCGATCCGGCCAGCGGCCTGGGCAAGGTCTATTGGGCCGGCATGATCGCGTCCGTCGTCACCGCCTTCGGACTGTCGAGTACGGGCGGGTTCAACCCGGGGCATGCGCTTGGCCTGCTGACCTTGCTGGTGATGGCGTGCGCCACGGCCGCGCCCCGGATCGCCTTCCTCGGCCGCGCAGCCGCGTATCTGCAGGTCGGATTGATGTCGTTCAGCTTCATGCTGCTGCTGGTGCCGGGGACGAACGAGACGCTGAGCCGTCTCCCCGTCGGCCATCCGATCGGACAAGGCCCGGATTCGCCGCCCGTCAAGCTGGCGCTGGCGTGCGTGTTCGCGCTGTTCGTGCTCGGCACCGGTTACCAGATGGTGCGCCTGCGCCGGCGGTGACGTGGACGGCCACCGAATCGTCACCCCCGGGAATCGTGAAGGCGTGTCACTCGCAGTGCTGGGGACCTCCCGGATACAGGCCATTATTGTATTGGTCGAGCACCTGGGCCCAGTCCTTCTGCTGGCCGCAGCTGGACGGACCGGTACACGCGCCCGGGAGGTTCGTGCTGAGCCAGTTATCCGCCAGGCTCAGGGTCGTGCTGACGCCGGCAGGGACGGCCGCGCCGTTGGCCACGTTCAGGGTCGCCGCGATAAATTGATGGGCGAGCTGATAATAACCCTGTGAGACATTGACCGGCGTATCGAGCGCACCTTGCCAGGATTGCCCGCTCAGGTAGAAGGTGGCGTTCCGGTCATACGGCGACGGCCACACGACGCCGGGTTTGCTGCCCCAATAGCCCTGCGTGTAGGTGCAGCCGCCGGGCTGGGCACAGGGCTTGACCTCGCCGGTGAACGTCGCTTTCGGTTCCGGCCCCTTGGGCGTGCCGATCGAACCCGAGTGGTTCAGGATCGTGATCGTCGCGACATTGCGTATCGTGCCCGGGAGCGCAGCGGCGTCGACGCTGTAGTTGAATAACGTCGCCGTCTGCTGGGTCGTGCCGGCCGGAATGTCGGGCATCGTGCCGGACAGCGCGGTGGGGCCATCGATCCAGACGGTGCCTGTCTTGTTCTGGATGCGGTCGTAGATGTTCAGGCCCTGGGTCGCCACCGCGCCCTCGTTCCAGAGGGCGATGGTGCCCGAATAGCGCCAGGTCGTCGTATTGACCGCGCAGATGTCGATGGTCTTGTAGGCGGCTAGCGTCGTCCCGCTCCTGCCCTGGGCGTCCGCCGGTCCGGACTGGGCTGCCAGGAGCAGCAGAAGGACGGACGCACTGCGCAGGTGGTGCACTCCCTTCGATGTGTCGATCATTTTCTCCCCCGATTGTTGAACCTGTTGTTGCTCGAATGAGCACAATCAGAGGGTAGAAGGGATCGATGTAAATACAAATATATTAAAGCTACCGGAATTAAGAAAACAAATCATGAACCGCTATGCGTTTACTGCGGGCTATTGAAACGTACATAGTGTGTACCGGCTGGCAGGGTCGGCTGAAAGACGGCCTTTCAAGCGCCGGCAGCGCCGGACTGTCCAGCACGGTCAGCAAGACGGCTCGGGGCAGGAAGAGAACGCTGCACACTTGTGTGCACGTTTTCGATAGCAGCGAGTGCGGAGCGACGAGCCGCCCCGACGGCGATTTCGACATGGCGTGCCTGCCGTTGACGCCGCCGGACCTGCAACGCCTGCCGTCCAGTAACCGTTCCGAAGCGCGCCAACGGTATCGGCTCCTCGCGACGATCCATGAACGGACGGTGGCCGTGCTCCTTGCTAGTCGCTCCGCGTAGAGGGTGCCGCGGCGAGCGCGGCCGGCCAGGCCATTTCGAACGTCGTCCCGCCGGTCGCCGCCGCATGACACGCGGCCCGCCCGCCATGCGCCTGGGCGATGGC
This sequence comes from Massilia kyonggiensis, assembly GCA_966212285.1. Lineage (GTDB taxonomy): Bacteria > Pseudomonadota > Gammaproteobacteria > Burkholderiales > Burkholderiaceae_D > Telluria > Telluria kyonggiensis_A. The sequence goes on along the minus strand of CBIHQW010000009.1, from coordinate 54,384 downwards.
CCTGACCACGGCCAGCCCGAGACCGCTGCCGGCATCGGCACGCGCTTTCGCGCCGCGCTGGAAGGCATCGAAGATCGACGTGGTCAATGCCGGGTCGATGCCCGGGCCGCTGTCGGTGACCGTCAGGCGCGCCTGCCCGCCGGCCAGGCGCAGGTCGACGGCCAGTGCGCCCGGCAACGCGTGCCGGCGCGCGTTGTCCAGCAATGCCAGCAGCGCCTGGCGGATGCGCGCTGCGTCGCACGTGACCTCGCCGTCGTCGAGGTCCACGGCCGGCGCAAAGCCTGCGGCCTGCAAATCGGGCGCCAGCAGATCGACGACGCTCCTGAGCTCATCGGCCAGGCGGCACGGCGCAAGGCGCAGGGTCAGATGGCCGCTTTCCGCCAGTCCGACCACGCGCAAGTCTTCGATCAGGCCGCCCAAATGTTCCACCTGCCCCAGCAGATTGCGGAACAATTTGACGTCCGGTTCGAAGACGCCTTCGGCCAACCCCTGGAGCCGGCCGCGCAGGATGGTGACCGGCGTGCGCAACTCATGCGCGATCGCCGCGTTCCAGAACGCCTGCTCGCGCGCCATCCGCCGCAGCCGCTCGGCCATCGTATTGAAATCGTCGACCAGGTGGGACGCCTCGCCCAGCGCGCTGTCCGCCCCGTCGGCGCGCACGTCCAGGTCGCCCAGGGATACCCTGCGCAAGCCATCGGCGACGGAGGTCAGCGGCACCAGCAGGCGCCTGGCCAACTTGACGGCCACCGCGACCGCCAGCACGACCGCGACGGCCGTCGTCGCGCCGATCCAGCCCCATTCCGCGTCCGTCGGCAGCCACTGGTCCGCGGCGGACACGTAGGCCGGCGCATACCTGAACATCAACGCATAGAAGACATAGGTGCTGGCGACCGTCGCCAGCATCACGAACAGCACCAGCGACGCGACCGTCAGCGCGATCCGGCGGCTCAATCCATGCAGCTTCTTCACGCGCCGCCGCCGAACTTGTACCCGACGCCGCGCACGTTCACGGGCACCTCGGCGATGCCAACCTCTTCGAGCTTCCTGCGCAGCTTGCTCACATGACTGTCGACGGTGCGCTCCAGCGCTTCGCCGTCCGGCAGGCAATGCGTCAGCAAATCCATCCGGCCGAACACCCGCTGCGGTGCCGCGGCCAGATGGGCCAGCAACCGGAATTCGGTAAGCGTCAGCTGGACCGGCACCAGTTGTCCTTGCGCCTGTGCGACGACTTCGTGCCTGTCGAGGTCGATGCTCAGTGCACCGATCCGTATGACGCGCGGCCCGGCATGCGCGGGCGGCGCGGCGCGGCGCAGGACGGCTTCCGCGCGCGCAACCACTTCGGCCGGGTTGAACGGCTTCACGACGTAATCGTCCGCGCCCGTGCGCAGTCCCATCAGCTTATCGATGTCCTGGTCCATCGCGGTCACCATGATGACGGGCGTCGTACCGCGCCGGCGCAGTTCCGCGAGCACCATCCAGCCATTCACGAGCGGCATCTGCACGTCGAGCAGGACGAGGTCGGGCCGGGCGGACAGGTGCAGGTCGAGCGTTTGCCGGCCGTCCCGCGCGCGCAGCGTCCGGAAGCCGCTGCGCGCGAGGTAGGACGCGAGGATATCGGCAATCTCGTCGTCGTCCTCGGCCACCAGCACCAGTGCGGACGGATGCCCTGCCCCGTTCATCGTATCCATCGAATCTCCACGAAAGTCCAACCGTATCGCAACGGCGGCACTCCACAATCCGCCCTTTGACGAGAATTATCGGACATGCCCCAGTTTTTCATCAAGCGTCCCGTGTTCGCGTGGGTGATTGCGCTATTCATCATCCTGGTGGGCCTGATCGCCATTCCGCGCCTGCCAGTGGAACGCTACCCCAATGTCGCGCCGCCGTCCGTCACGATCGGCGCGACGTATCCCGGTGCGACAGCCGCGACCATGAACGATGCGGTCGTGGGTCTCATCGAACGCGAGCTCGCGAGCGTCAAGAACATGCTGTACTTCGAATCGAGCACGGACAGCACGGGCTCGGCGCAGATCACCGTGACGTTTCGCCCGGGCGTCGATCCCGAGCTGGCGCTGGTGGACGTACAGAACCGCCTGAAGGCCGTGGAACCCCGCCTGCCGCAGGCCGTGCGCCAGAACGGCCTGAGCGTCGAGGCGGCGACGTCGAATTTCCTGATGCTCGTCGGCCTGACCGCGCCGGACGCCGCGTTCAGCGAAACGGACCTGAGCGACTACATGGTCCGCAACGTCGTCGAGGAACTGCGGCGCGTGCCCGGCGTCGGCAAGGTCCAGGTCTTCGGCGCGGAAAAGGCCATGCGCATCTGGGTCGATCCCGGCAAACTCGTGGCCTACAAGCTGTCGCTGCCGGAAGTCACCGCCGCCATCGCCCGCCAGAACGCGCAGATCGCGCCCGGCCGGATCGGCGACGAACCCGCGCGGGCCGGCCAGCAGATCAACATCCCGCTGGCCGTGCGGGCCCAGTTGTCCACGCCGGAAGAGTTCGCGCGGATCGTCCTGCGCGCCAACCGCAACGGTTCGAGCGTCGTCCTCGGCGACGTGGCGCGGGTCGAACTCGGATCGCAAAGCTACAGCTTCGGCACCCGCGAGAACGGGCAGCCGTCCACCAGCGCCGGCGTGCAGCTCGCCCCCGGCGCCAACGCCGTGGCGACGGCCGCGGCCGTCCGTGCGCGCCTGGACGCGCTCGGCACGACGCTGCCGCGCGGGATCGTCCAATCGATCCAGCTCGACACCGCACCATTCGTGAAGCTGTCGATCGAAAAGGTCGTCCATACGCTGCTGGAAGCCATGGTGCTGGTCTTCCTGGTGATGTACCTGTTCCTGCAGAACGTGCGCTATACGCTGATCCCCGCGCTCGTCGCGCCGATCGCGCTGCTGGGCACTTTCACCGTCATGCTGGTGGCCGGATTCTCGATCAATGTGCTGACCATGTTCGGCATGGTGCTGGCGATCGGCATCATCGTCGACGACGCCATCGTGGTCGTCGAGAACGTCGAACGCCTGATGACGACCGAAGGCCTGTCGCCCCGGGATGCGACCTCGAAAGCGATGAAGGAAATCTCCGGTGCGGTGATCGGCATCACGCTCGTGCTCACCGCCGTATTCATTCCGATGGCGTTCGCGGGCGGCTCGGTCGGCGTCATCTACCGCCAGTTCGCCCTGTCGATGTCGGTGTCGATCCTGTTGTCGGCCTTCCTCGCGCTCACGTTCACGCCGGCCCTGTGCGCGACGCTGCTGCGCCCTGCCGCGGCGGGCCACGCCGCGAACCGGGGATTCTTCGGCTGGTTCGACCGCGCGTTCGGGCGGCTCACCGGACGCTATCGCGCGCTGACGGCCGCCTGCATCGGGCGCCCCTTGCGGCTGATGGGCGCATGGCTGGCCATCGCCGTGGTGCTGGCGCTCGGCTTCTCCGCCCTGCCGTCGTCCTTCCTGCCCGACGAGGACCAGGGCTACTTCATGACGTCGTTCCAGCTGCCGTCGGACGCGACGCTCGAGCGCACGCTCGACGTCGTGAAAGCCTACGAGCGCCACGTCGCGGCACGGCCGGACATCGAGTCCAGCACGTCCCTGCTCGGGTTCGGGTTCTCCGGTTCCGGCCCGAACACCGCGATGGCCTACACCATCCTGAAGGACCGGGACAGGTCGCGCGGCACAGCCACCCGGGACGAGATGGCGCTGGCGCAGGTAGCCATGAGCGCCAGCCGCGAAGGCACGGCGATGACCCTCATGCCGCCGGCCATCGACGGTTTCGGGACGTCGTCCGGCTTCACGCTGCGTCTGGAAGACCGGGCCGGCCGCGGCCACGCCGCGTTGCGGGACGCCGAACAACAGTTGGTGAAGCTGGCCGCACTGAGCCCCCTCCTCGCGGACGTCCGTGCGGACGGCCTGCCGTCCGGCACGAGCATCCGGCTGGACATCGACCGCGCCAGGGCGGAAGCGATGGGCATCAATTTCGCCGACATCGGCGACACGCTGTCGATCGCGATGGGCTCGTACTACGTCAACGATTTTCCGAACGCCGGCCGGATGCAGCAGGTGATCGTGCAGGCGGATGCGAAGGCACGCATGAAGGTCGACGACGTCCTCAGGCTCACCGTGAAGAACGCCGGCGGCGGCATGGTGCCGTTGTCCGAGGTGGTCCGGCCCGTGTGGACGGAAGCGCCGTTGCAGATGGTCCGCTACCAGGGATATCCGGCCGCGCGCATTTCCGGCAACGCGGCGCCCGGGACGACGAGCGGCGCGGCGATGGACGAGATGGAGCGCCTGGCGGCGCAGCTGCCGCGCGGCTTCGCCGTCGAATGGGCGAGCGAATCGCGCGAGGAACGGGAATCCGCGTCGCAGGCGCCGCTCCTCATGGCGCTGTCGGTGATCGTCGTCTTCCTTGCGCTGGCGGCGCTGTACGAAAGCTGGTCGATTCCCGTGTCGGTCATGCTCGTCGTGCCGCTCGGCCTCGTGGGTGCCATCGCGGCGGTGCTGCTGCGCGGCCTGCCGAACGACGTGTTCTTCAAGGTCGGCATGATCACCGTGATCGGCCTGTCGGCCAAGAACGCCGTGCTGATCGTCGAATTTGCGAAACAGTTCCACGATGGCGGCATGAATCTCGCGGCGTCCGCACTCGAAGCCGCGCGCCTGCGCCTTCGGCCGATCGTCATGACATCGCTGGCGTTCGGCCTGGGCGTGGTGCCGCTCGTGATCGCCACGGGCGCCAGCGCCGAGACCCAGCACGCCATCGGTACCGGCGTACTGGGCGGCGTGATCACGGCGACCGTGCTGGCCGTGTTCTTCGTGCCGGTGTTCTTCGTGGTCGTGATGGGACTGCAGGAACGCGCCGCGCGCGCACTCGGGAAGCGGCGCGGCACGCGGCGCGCGCAGGCCCCGATTCATTGACTTCTGGAGCACTCATGAACAAACCACGACACGCAAGCAGGGTCACCCTCGAACGCATCGGCCACGCCGACCTGCCCGCCTTCAAACGCGGCCTGCAAGAGGCCTTTGGCGCCGGCGTCGCGGCGGCATTCGGGTCGGCGCCCGACGAACTCATTCCGTCCGACGAGGATATCGACGAATCGGTCGGCGCCCCGGACGCCGTGACCTACCACGTGATCGCGGACGGCGAACGGGTCGGCGGCGCCGTGGTGGTGATCGATGAAACGGCGCAAAGAAACGCGCTCGCCTTCTTCTTTGTCTCGCCCCGGATGCACGACCGCGGCATCGGACACCGCGCCTGGCTGGAAATCGAGAAAGCCCATCCCGACACGAAGGTGTGGGAAACGCACACCCCTTGCTTCGACAGGCGAAACATCCACTTTTACGTGAACAAGTGCGGGTTCAGGATCGTCGAATTCTACAATCCCCGTCATCCGTCCCCCCACGAACCACCCATCGGGGTTCCGCCCGACGACGACGTGGACGATGGCATGTTCAGGTTCGAAAAAACGGCAGGATGACCACGTCGCAGGGGGACGTTCGTGCGGCAATCGCGACCGTCGGCCCTGGCTTACAGCCGCCCACGCAGCTCGAGCGCGATCATGCGCGGCTTGCTCACATAGCCGTATGGCGAGCCTACGACCGAACCGACGGTATTGACCGCCACATAATGCCGGTTGGTGAAGTTGGTCACGACCACGCCCACGCCCCAGTTGCCCGACGGCGCCGACCAGCCAAGGCGCACATCGACTTTCTCGCGCGCCGCCCCGGCATCGACGCTGCCGCCGGGGTTGCACGTTCCCTGCGCCGTCGTGTCGGCATTGCAGCGCCGTTCGCCGATGTAGCCGAGCATCACGTTGAAGTCCGCCGTCCCGCTCCACAGCGGCCAGCGCGCGCTGGCGCCGGCACTGGCGCTCAGGCGCGGCGCGCCGGCGGGCTGGCCATCCAGCCTGACACCGGTCGGCGACACGTAGTGCGCATAGGTCTGGTCGAGGTAGGCCAGCGCCCCGTTCAGGCGCCAGGTCCGGTTGAGCGTCCATTGCGCGCTCACCTCGGCGCCCGTGCCACGCTGGTCGCTGTTGACGACCTGGTAGCTGGGCACGCCGGCGCCGGCATTGGACGGCACCAGGGTCAGGCTTTGCAGGTTCGTGTAGTCGTAGTGGAAGATCGACGCGTCGTAGGACAGGCCCAGCGCACGCACCCGCCCCTTGATGCCGATCTCGGTATTCGTCACCAGCTCCTCGTCGTAATAGCCATTCACGCCGAGGGCATCGAAACCGCCGGCAAGATAGCCCTTGCTCCACGAGCCGTACGCCATGTGGTCGGGCGTCAGGTGGCGGTCGAGGACGATGCGCGGGCTGACGTTGTTCCAGCTCCTCGAGGCCGGAAACGGCCTGGTGCTCGATACGCTGTTGTTGAACTCGACATTGCGTGCCACGACGGCCTGCAGCGACGCCGCCTGTTGCGGGGTCAGCAGTTTCAGGGCGACAGCGGTTGGAAACAGCTGTGCTTGCTGTATGACGGCGAGGCGCGCGTCGAGTTCGCTGGCCGTACGCGGCGGGTTGTACCAGCTGAAGCGCTTGTCGTCGTGCGTGAAGCGGCCGCCGACGGTCAGGTTGGTGACAGGGTCCAGATGCCAGAGCAGGTCGCCATACACGGCATACGCGCGGTAATCGCCCTTGTCGTGGATGCTCTCGCGCCACGGCAGGCCGGCGAGGCTCAGTCCCTGCAGCGCCGCGTTGCCGGTGGCGCGGCCGATGCCCTGGGCCAGGCCGGTCAGCGTGGCATAGGGCGCGCTGCCGGCGGCGTGGCGAATCAGCGTGTCCAGCGACAGCGTCGTCAAGTCCACGTGTTGCGTCTGGGTGGCACGCTCGCGATAGGCACTGACGCCCCCTACCCAGTCGAGGGTGCCGGTCTGTCCGTTCAACTTGAACTCCTGCTGCCAGGTGGCGTTCGATTCGACGTTGCCGATGCCGATATACGCTGCCGGATTCACCGAGCCGTCGTTGTCCTGCCAGTTCTGCGTGTTGAAGTGGCGGTAGGCGGTGATGCTGCTCAGTGTCGCATGGCGCAGCGGGGTCGTCACGCGCAGGGTGAGGCCGTCGAACGTGCGCGACTGGATATTGGGCTCGGCGTCGTTGGCCAGCGGCTGCCTGCGCGGATCGATCCATGTCGCGGGCCCGGCGAAGTCGATCTTCCCGCCCGTGAGGGAAAACACCGGCGGGCCGGACACACGCATCACCCCGTGTTCCCAGCCGAGAATGGCGTCGGTGTCGCCACGCCGCCAGCGCAGGGTGGCGCGCAGGCCGCGGTCGCCGTCGTCGCCCATGCGCCGGCCGTTGAAGGTGTTGCGGGCCCAGCCGTTGTCGCGCTGGTCGATCGCCGAGATGCGCAGCGCCAGCCCCTCGGCGAGCGGCGTGTTGTAGAGCAGCTCGGTATGGACCGCACCACGGGTTCCAACCCGGACCAGTCCGCTGGCTTCGAACCGCTCGACGGGATCGTTGGTGACAATGGAAATGACGCCGGCCGCCGCATTGCGTCCGAACAGCGTGCCCTGCGGCCCCTTCAGCACCTCGATCCGCTTGACGTCATTGAAGTTCAGCAGCGATCCGCCGGTCTTGCCGACGTACACGGAGTCGGTAAAGATGCCGACCGGCGAGTCGGTGCCGATGCCGTAGTCCAGGGTGCCGACGCCACGCAGGAAGATGATCGGACGGGTGGATTGCAGTGCCTCGACCGACAAGCCGGGGACGAACGCATCCATGTCGGCCAGGTTGACCACGCCGACATCCTTGAGCGCGCTGCCGGCCAGCGTCTGCACGGCGATCGGCACGTTCTGGATTTCCTGGCTGCGGCTCTGCGCGGTGACCGTGACTACCGGCATGTCAGCTTGAGCGCGACAGACTTCCGGCATGGCAGCTGCCGCAGCCATCGTGGCCAATGCAAGCCCGACGGCATGGCGGTTCATACCACGACGCAGATTTCGCTGACTCGACTTCATCATGGCCCCGTGAAACAAGTCAAATAATGCAGTATTGGATATGCTTCCTATAAGCATAAATCCGCTTGTGCATTACGTACAGCTAAAAACCGTACGGGCGCTTGATGATGGCGGCCATGATCCCCGAAATGTATGCCTGCGGCCCCGACACCTGTCAGTAAGACACGTAGCCGTCCCGGGGAAACGGCTTCTGGCTGTAGGCCTTTTGCTGCGTCCACTCCTGCGCCGGGCTGGTCCAATACGAGTCGTTCTCGGGCAATCCGAGCGCGAGGAAGCTCTCGGTGGCGATGTACATGCTGCCGCTGTTCGAATATACGTCGGCGAGGCCTGGCTGGTGTCCCGCGAACCCCAGCGTGAGAAAACCTTTCGCCGAGAAATTGCTTGGGTGTGCCCACGTGGCCTGGTGGATGGACTGCAACGCAGCCCTTACCTGGCCCTCAGGCAGCGCGGCCGGGAGCTGCTTGCGCCATGCCAGAAGCGCCAGCACCTGGAATGCGCCGGTCCGGTAGGTCGCCGACCGGCCGATCGGTGGAAACGTACCGATCGGGGAAACGAAGCGCTCGAGATGTTCGCCGAGACGCTGCGCGCGCTTGACCGCGAGGGCCAGCTTTTCCCCGGCGTTGCCGCGCACCTGGGCATGATGGCGGCTGGCCTGTTCGAGGACCATGATCAGCATCGGATAGATGACGAAGGAATCGTAGTAATCGAAGTGGAAATGCTCCCCGTCCTTGATCCAGCCATCGCCGACATACCACTCTTCGACCTTGTCGATGGCGGTGTTCAGGCGCAGCGGGTCGTGCGCCTCGCCGATGCTGAGCAGGAATGCTTCGTTCATCGCTGCGAACAGCAACCAGTTGGTGTACAGCGGCAGGATGCGCCGCAAGTCCTTGACCCTCGCGACGATCCGCTCCTTCGTCGTACGGTCGAGCGGATCCCAGAGGGCGCGTGGAGCACGCATCAGCGCGCTGGTGAAGTAGGCCGAATCGACCAGCACCTGGAAGTTGTCGCCCCAGGCCAGGTAGTCGGGACTCTTCGGATCGACGGCCTGCACGAAGCTCTGCAGCGCGAGTTCGCGCAGATGCTTGCGCACGCGCCCTTCGGCGCTGGCGTCGTCCGGCAAGGCGAGCCAGGGTGCGCAACCGGACATCAGCCGGCCAAAGCACTCGAGGTAACCGACATTCCTGTCGCGGCCGTCCCAGACGGGGCTCAGTTCCATGTCGAACTCGCGCTTCAGGGCGCCCCGCGCCATGCTGGACAAGACCGGCTCGGCAATCTTTTGCAGCAGGCCCGCCATATAGGCCCGGTCCTGGCCGGGGCGCGGCGGGGGAACCGGCGCCTGCGCCAGCGCGCCGGCCGGCAATCCGCCGCCCAGCATGCTCAATCCGCCTCCGGCGACGATCGTTCCAAAGAAATTCCTTCGTTGCATATTGTCTCCTGTATCTACGCCGTCCATGCCGGCGTTATTGGTCGTGCAGCCTGGACATCTCGGCCGCCGCGAGCAGGACTGCGCCGACACCGAAATTCGCGGTCGAATCCCGGTTGACGACCTGTCCCGGAATGGCACGGTCGCCGATCGGCTGGACGTAGCCGACCGCGCCGTCCGCTTGAACTGCAACCCTGGTGATGTAATTCCAGCCCTTGAGGGCCGCGGGGAGATAGGTAGCGCGGTCGAGCAGGCCGTTGTTGACGCCCCAGAGCAGGCCATAGGTGAAGAACGCGGTGCCGCTCGTTTCCGGCCCCGGCGCGTGCGCGGGATCGATCAGGCTGCGCGTCCAGTAACCGTCCGCCTGCTGCGTGCTTTTCAACGCGGCGGCCATCGCCCTGAACCTGCCTTCGAATTCCGGTCGCTGTGCGCTGTCCGCGGGCAGGTCGGCCAGCACCCTGGCAAGTGCGGCAAAGACCCAACCATTACCTCGCGACCAAAAATCCTTCTTGCCGTTTACGCTCTTGTGTTTCGGATAGACGTAGCGCGCATCGCGGTAGTAAAGGCCCGACTGGGCGTCGAGCATGATGCTGTTCGTGTATTGAAAATACGCGTTCAACTTTTCCAGGTAGCGCGGGTCACCCGTCAGCCTGTACATCTTCGTCATCACGGGCATCACCATGTACAGGCCGTCGACCCACCACCAGTAGTCGTTGCGCGCGGTGCCGATCTGGTATCCCATCACGTCGCGAGCCCTGGCCACCTTGCGCGGATCCTTGTCGAGCGCGTACAGGTCAAGGTAGGTCTGGAAGCAGACCTGCCAGTCCCCGAACAGCACGTGGTCATCGGTTTCGCCGTACGTGAGCTTCCACTCGGCCTTGTTGTCGGACCTGGCGCCCTTCCACTGGTTGAATTCCGCCCACCGCTCCGAGTAGCGGCGGTAGGCCTCGTTGCCGGTGGCCTGGTACGCGGCCATGTTCCCGGTGTGATACACGGCGACGTCCCAGAACGCCCTTTCCGTCGCCGGCGTCGTTGCCTGCCAGTGGTCGTTCACCTTGGCGATCACGGCCAGGGCTTCCGAGCGCAACGCGGGGACGGAACGCGCCGTCGCACTGGCGGACGCCTGCACGCCGTCCGGTGCGTGGTCCGCCACGGATGCACAGCCTGACAGGATGACCAGCACGCCGGTAAAGATCGACATGAGTGCCTTCTTTTTCAAAATCTACTCCTTGATGCAATGCGCCGTGAAGCGGCCGCGCCGACAGCCGCTTCACATAGGTGGTGTTGGAAGAAGCGACGTCAGAACTTGCCGCGAATACCGATCTGGAACGTACGGCCGTCATACAGCAGGTTGTCGGTCCGGGCGCGGTCGTTGCCGTAGTTGGGGCGGCCCATCATGTCCTTGTAATAGATGTAGCTCAGGTCATTGGTCAGGTTCATGCCGTCCAGGCGAAGCTCGAGGTTCTCCGTGATCTTGTAGGAGATCGAAGCGTCGACGAATCGTCGGCCGGCGACCCACGGCGCTTGCCCGTTCAACGCCACGTTGATGCCGGGCTGGCTGCGCGCGAGGATGTTGCCGTCGCGGTAGTTATACGAAGTACGCAGCGCCCATGGACCTTTTTCGTAGTACGCGGTGAGGTTGTAGGAGTAGCGCGGCACTTCCCATACGGTCTGCTTCGTGCCATCCGGGTTGACCCAGTCCGGCACCGGCCACTTGACGCGGGTATAGCTCGCCATCGCGCCCAATCCGTTGAAGGGCTCGGGCAGGAACGTGAACGCCTGCTGGTAGGCCAGCTCGATGCCGCTGACATTCTGCTTGGCCATATTCACGTAGCTCGATACCGTGATCGGCAGGTTCGGATCCGGATGATTCGTACCGGGCATCCACAGGTTCGTGCCGAGTGCGGTGTCGGGCAGGCCGAGGGAACTGAACGGCACGACGGTGCGCTGCGCCTGTGTCAGGTCCTTCATCTTCTTGAAGAAGTAGCCCACGCTGACCAGGCTGCCCTTCTGGAAGTACCATTCACCAGTCAGGTCGACCTGGTCGGAAAGCTGTGGCTTCAGGTTCGGGTTGCCTGACGTCGCGTTGGGTTCGAACTGGTTCGGGATCGTCGTGTTGGCGGCGATCAGGGACAGCGCGGCCCGGGTGATGGTGCGGCCGACCGACGCACGCAGGATCACGTCGTCGCGCAAGTCATACGCGGCCGACAGGCTTGGGAGCACGTTCGCGTAGCTGCTGTCCCGGTGGTTCGGCACGTACTTCCGCACACCGTTCTCGGTCACCTGCGTGTAGTTGTCGATCTGCGTCCTGGTACGCGCATAACGCACACCGGCATTCAGGCGCAGTGCGCGGCCGAACAGTTCGCCGGTGAAGTCCGACTGGAGGAACAGCGACGTGACGGCTTCGTTCGTCTCGAAGCTGGACGCAAGGTCGGGGGGCGTACCCAGCTTCGCGCGCCCCGGTTGCAGGACGTCCTCGATGAAGCCGCGATCGAAGTGCGCGAACGAGGTCGGGAACGTCGCCGGGGCATCGGGCGCGAAATGTTGCAACGGCGATCCCTGGACCATATACGACGTGATCGAATTGCCCAGCGAATTCACCGAACCGCCGATCGGCAGCCGCATCGTCTGGCCGAGTGCCGTACCGTTGTAGCGGCCGACCTGCTTGCCGGACGAGACGTAGGAGACGCCCGCTTTCAGCTTGCCGGTCCAGCCGCCCCACAGGTCGTAGTCCCAGTCGACGGCTGTCTTCAAATGCTCGCCGCTATCGTACTCGTCGACGTAGTTGTACGTGATGATCGGGTCCTTGTAGATGGACTTGTCGTTGTAGTCGACGCCCGTCGCGGCCAGCACCGGATACACATTGTCCTGCGACGAGTCGAGCGTGCTCGTCACGCCATAGATGTTGGTGTAGATGCGGTTGTTGGTGAAGTATGCCTTGCTGCTGGAACGTCCCCCGCTGGCGGTGACTTTCAGCCGCGGCGAGAACGTGTATTTGGCATTGATCGATCCCAGCCCGAAATTGGTCTTCGAGTCGTAGATGTAGTTCTCGTTAATGTACGACGTGTTCGCGAACGTGCCCTGCAGGACGTTGTTCCGGTCGATGAAGACGTCCAGCGGCACCATGCCGTTGTGTCCGGGCAGGCCGGACGGAATGCTGGTGTTGGTCGTGCGCGAATTCCGGATGGCCACGCCGAACGTGTACTCGTCGCGCGTGTCGCTCAGGCGGGAGAACAGGCCGTCCAGGCTGACGTCGAGAGGACCGTTCTTGTACTGCAGCGACGTGACGAGGCCGTCGCGCTTGCGCTTGTTGAGCGAGCCGTACACGCGATGAAAGCGCGGCAGCAAGGCATTGTCGACCTGGTCGCGCGTCAGCCCGCCAAGATTGGCACGCGGGTCGTTGTAATCCAGGTCGTAGTTGAAGGGCAGGGAAAAGCCGGACGGCGCGTTATTGCGGGCCTGCGCCGGGCTCAGGTAGCCGCCGGTGGACTGGAAGCCCGATCTCATGTTGGTGCTGCCGCTGTGGGCGAACCCGACCAGCGCGCCAAAGTTTCCCCAGGTGTTGCTGAGAATGAGCGAATAACGCGGGTCGGTCTTGTCGGACGCGGAGTTGTACGAGGCCGACGCGGCATAACGGATCGTGCGTCCCTTCTTGTCGAAAGGACGGGGCGTCTGCAGGTCGACGATACCGCCGATGCCGCCCTCCTCCAGGTCCGCCATCGGGCTCTTGTAGAAATCGACCCGGCCGAACAGGTCGGACGCGAACACGTCGTAGTTGAAGTCGCGTACCGCCGCGCCCGCGTTACCCGACGACGTCGTGTGGACGGGCGCGCCGTTGATCGTCGTCACCGAGTACTGTGGACCCAGGCCACGGATGTTGATGCGCTGGCCTTCATTGGACGCACCGTCCCGGATGACGTACACGCCGGGAATACGCTGCAGGGATTCGGCGACGTTCGCCTCGGGGAACTTGCCGATATCCTCGGCGACGATCGAATCGCGCACGCCGATCGCCTGCTGCTTCAGGCCCAGGGCACGCTCCAGGCTGGAGCGGAAGCCCGTCACCGTCACGACCTGCGCTTCTTCCTTGGGCTTTTGTGCGGTGTCGGTGGTCGGCACGTCCTGGGCGAGGACCACCGGTGTGTAGGCAGCGGCGAGCGCCAATGCGATCGCCCTGGAAAGTTGGGTTTGCTTCATTGTTGTCTCCTGTTTTTATTTCGCTTTGCATTCAACGGCAGGGGCAGCCGCTGAGTCACAAGCAATCATTGCTTTCTGACACTGACAACGTTATCAGAAATATATACGAGACTACAGCTCGCCAACAGTAAGACGGACGCAGCAACAGGAATGGGTTTCACTCTGAAGCGAATGAGTTAGTTATCGCTAACCGGATAAATATTATCGGTAAACGTTGTCAGATCGAGACGGCCGGGCATCGATGCCGCGGCCGGGTATGAAGAGACTCAGGCGAGCTTTGCAGGCCGGATGCGTTGCGGAGCCTTTCCGGTAGAGTCGCGTACGATCAGGCGCGTCGGCAGTTCGGTGCGGGACGGACTGCGGCCCCGATCGCCGATATGAGCGAGGACTTCGTCGACGGCGCGCGCGCCGATCTCGTCCAGCGGCTGGCGTATGGTGGTCAGCGGCGGCGTCACCGTGGATGCGGCGGGAATGTCGTCGAAGCCGGCAATCGACACGTCGGCGGGCACCTTGAGACCCAGTTCTTCGGCTGCCTTGAAAGCGCCCAGGGCCATCTCGTCGTTGGCGCAAAAGATGGCGGTCGGGCGATTCGGCAACGCGAGCAGCGCGTGGGCGCCTTCCCGGCCGCCGCCGAACAGGAAGTCGCCCGGGACGATGTAGTCGGGGTCGACAGGCAATCCGGCGTCGCGCAGGGCTTGCTCGTATCCGCGCAGGCGCTCGCGGCTCTGCCCCGTATGCAGGCTGCCTTCCACGAATGCGATCCGGCGATGCCCCAACCCGATCAGATGATTGACCAGGTCGTACGCCCCGCTGTAGTTGGCGCCACTCACCACGGGAATCGCCACCGGCCGTGCACAAAAGTTGACGAGCACCGACGGAATGTCTCCGGCTTCCAGCTTGCGCATCAGCGAGTGCGTACCGCTCGGGAGCAGCCAGATGATGCCATCGCACAGCTTGAGCATCATCTCGACGCTCGTGGTGCGACCGTCATCGTAGATGGCGACGTTGACGACGACCAGTTCATAGCCGCGGCGGTGCGCCTGCTCCTCGATGCTGACGAGGAGTTCATGGAAGACCATGGAACGAAAGCCCAGCAGGAACACGCCCAGGAGCCTGGACTGCGAACCGCGCATGGTCTGGGCGACGACGTCGGGCGTGTAGTTCAGTTCGCTGGCGGCGGCAAGCACCTTCTCGCGGGTCGCCTTGGCGACGTGAATCGTGCCGCGTAACGCGCGCGAAGCGGTAATGACCGACACGCCTGCCCGCGCAGCAACTTCATTCAACGTCGCGATTTTCGTCATGATCGATCAAGGTAGCCAAATGACGAAGGATAGCATTCCAGTGTCGTTCGCCAAAACGCGAGCCCGCGCCCTCGAACGACTTGCCAACAGTTACCGCAACTGATAACGTTATCTGATAATCACAACGGGCACATCATGAAGATTCATCCATTTCTTTTCGCGAGCCTGGTTGCCGCCACCCATTGCCCGGCATTGGCCGACGAACGGTTGATCGTCGACGTCGCTCACAACCTCGACGCGGCCCGACCTTCCGAGACGATCACGATTCCCTGGTCGGCAGTCAACAAGGCATTGCCCGGGGCGCTGTTACAGCACATTTCCGTTACCGACGAGACGGGCCATGCCCTGCCCTACCAGGTAACGAACATCAATCCGGAGGCCAAGGATCCGGGCAATACGGGAATTGCCTACGGTGAGCTGATCTTTCAACATGACTTTGCCGTCGGCGAAAAGCACGCGCGCTTTACGGTCGCCAGGACTGCCACCGTCAGCCCGCCCTTCCCCAGTCGCGCTTTTGCACGCCATGTTCCCGAACGGTTGGACGACTTTGCCTGGGAAAACGACAAAGTGGCTCACCGGACCTACGGACAGGCGCTTGCCGCGCCCGCAGCACCCGGGAGCGACAAGGAAGTACTCGTCACGAGCGGCATCGACGTCTGGTTCAAGCGCGTCCCGTATCCGATCGTCGATCGCTGGTACAACAAAGGACATAACCACTACCACAAGGATGAAGGTGAAGGGCTGGACATGTATGGCGTCGGCACGACGCGCGGTGCCGGCGGTACCGGCATCTGGGACGGCAAGCGCTTGTATACGAGTCGCAACTACCTGACGTGGAAGGTCATCGCGAACGGCCCCATCCGGGCAATGTTCGAGCTCTCCTATGCGCCATGGGATGCGGGCGGCACACAGGTATCCGAAGTCAAGCGTTTCACGATCGATGCCGGCCATGAATTCGACACTGTCGACAGCACCTTTGTTTTCAATGGAGCGGACCCACTACCCGTTGCGATCGGGTTGAACAAAGCGCCGGCGTATCCGGACCAGCATCCCGTGGTGAAGACACAGCGGCTGGCGAAAAGTCACGCGCTGGCGCAATGGGTTACCCAACGCGGCAACGGCGACTTCGGCACCGCGATCATCTTGCCCGGCACCACCGCCACGACCTATACCGAAGACGCGGCCAACGACCTCGTTCTTGCTTCGGCCGTGTCAGGAAAGCCGTTACGATATTACCTTGGCGCAGCGGCCGGCTGGTCGAAGGACGTACATGACCAGGCAGACTGGCACCGCAAGGTCGAAGCCGAGGCTGCGCGGATTGCGGCACCGATCCGCGTCACGCTCTCGACTGCAAACTAACTCACATGGAGCGGAAGTTGATGCCAACCATGATACGGCGGCCAGGGTAAGCGTAGTCCAGCAGGTTGGGCGTGCCATCCGCAAACGGCGCGAAGGGGCCCTGACTGTCCGACGTGATTGCGTTGCCGAGGTTACGGCCTTCGATGAACACATCGACGCCAGGCCGGATCCTGTACGAGATCTTGCCGTCGATAAAGCGGGTGCCGTCGCGGAAGTTCGGCGAGCCCGGGTTATACGGCAAGGCATTGGTGATGCCACCCGCTGCGCTCGGATAGTTGGTCATGCCGAGTTGACCGCAACCGGCGACACAGTTGAAGAACGATGCCACGGCCTGCACGGCGATGCGTGCGGAAAGCCTGCCGTCGTCATACCACAGCGCGGCGTTATACGAGTACTTCGATTCGCGCGCCGGCGGCAGCGGGGTGCCGGTCAGCAGGTCCACGACGCTCAGGCTCGAGGTGGCCGAGCGCAATCTCGTGTAATTACCGTCGAACCCCGTGTAGCGCAGCATCCACGGCAGGAAAGTGAACGCGGTCCTGGCGCCGAGCTCGAGTCCCTTGCGCGTGGTCGCGGCGCCATTCGAATAGGTCGAGTAACTGAAAGGAACGCTGGATAACGCTGTGCCGGTGCCCGGATCGACCACCTCCGAGCCGCCGAACAGCATCCCGTTGCCGACGCCCTGGGGCAGCGCGGGACCGGTTTTGCCTTCCTGCCTGAACGCCGCGATGGAGAACATCGTGTCCTTGTTCGGATAGTATTCGAGCGACAGGTCCTGGTTGACGTTCCTTTGTGCCGGCAGCGCCGGGTTCCCGATGGTGCCGCTGCACGTCTGCGGCAGCCCGGCGTCGACCACGCGTTCGTCATAGGTGCAGGTCCCGGCCGGAAGCAGTTGTGCCACGGACGGACGTGCCACCGCCCTGGCGCGCCCGTAGCGTACGACGGCCCTGTCCGGAATGACCCACAGCGCCAGGTTATAAATCGGCAGGAAGTCGTGTGTCCTGCCGTCGACCACCATGTTTTGCGAATACGTACTGGTGACCGTGCCGCCCGCGGCATTCGGATTGGCCGGGTCGTAGCTGGCCGTCTTGATGATCGACGTGAAGTTCATCGTGCCGGTGCCATGCACCCTGGTCAGGATGTAGCGGTAACCCATGTTCCCTTCGAGCTCCCAGCCGAACGGGAACGCGACCGGGGTGAACGGGATATGGTCGACACCGAAGTCGCCCATCACGTAGAACGCCGCCGAACGCTCGGCCAGCCTTTGCACCGGCTGGTCGTATATCTTGCCGTCGCTGCCCATGCATTGCTTGAGGCAGTCGAAGTTCAGGTTCGGCGCGCCCGCGAGCGCAAACACCTTGTCGACGTCGATCGGGGTCCAGTTGTCCGGCAGGCCGGCCGGGCGTCCGGTGGCGCCGCTGAACAACCGGGTCGACGTCGCCTTGCCAACCAGCGATTGCGCGACGATATCCTGGAACTGGCCGACAGTCATCACGTTCTGCCCTTGCAGGGCGCTGCGCGGATCGGGACTCTGGCCATAACCGTACCGGCAGGCGTTACCGCCCGGCCCCAGCGAACCAGCCGTGTCCTGGCAGCCGACGAAGGTGCCGCGTTGCAGGGCCGACGGGACGATCACCGGCGGAATAAAGCCGGGTTTCCCATACGTGCCCACGGGCGTCCTGACGACCCAGCCGCGGCTGTTCCCGGCATACGGGTCCCAGGCGTCGTTACCGGTGTCACGCAGGTTGAAGCCGGTCTTGAAACGCTTGAAGAACGGGATCGATTCAGGCGTCGCCCAGGCCACGTCGAGTTTTGCGGTGCGTTCGCCGGTATCGCGGATGGCAGGCAACCAGTACGTCTCCGGCGCCTGCGTCAGCAGTGGCTGCTGCGCGGCCGTGTAGGCCGGCACGTATGTCGTGTTGTACGGGCCGATCGGGACCGCGCCCGTTGCCGAACCCGGGAACGCCTGCGCATACTGGGCCGGGCTCGCCTGGTCGAACGTGCTGCCTGCCGGCAGCGTGTATCCCCACAACCCGTTCGGCAGGACGTGCATGGTCACGGGGCCGTAGTAGTTGTTGAAGCTGATGCGCTTCTGGCCGCGCGTCATGCCCGAACGGGCATCGCCGACAAAGAATTCGGCGGTCATGCCGCCGTTCCTGTAGGTGCCGCCCAGCTGCAGGTAGCGTGTGGTGATCAGCGCCACATCGTGCAGCTGGTCCGTCGTGGCGGTGCCATCGCTGATCGTGTACTGCGTCACGTGGTGGTTGCCGTCGACGGTGACGGAGGCTGGATTCACGTTGGCGACCGTGCCCGAGAGGACGTTGTAGCCCGAGGTGCCGGGCTGCCTGTACAGGTAGTAGCCGGAACCCGGTACCACGCTACGCGTCATGGTGGCCGGGTTGTCGCTGTAGGTCGGACCGGCGTACGCCGGGCTGTATGAACTGGCCTGGTTGAGCAGGAGATTGCCCAGGCCGTAGGCGAGCTGGCTGATGTCGTCGTTGCGACGGTTATAGCTGCCCTTGGCGTACAGGGAAAGCCTGTCGTTCACCTTGAAGTCGGCACGCAGATCGAGATTCCGGCGCCTGTCGACCTCCCGCTTGACGAAGTAGCGCACGTTGGACGGCGTGTAGTCGTTCCATTGGTTCAGGCAACTGATCAGCTCGTTGCCTCGCTGGAGCACCGCCTGGCTGCGCATGACGGACGGCGTGATGGCACCCAGCTGCGCCTTCGTGAGCGCCGGAAAAGCGGCGTAGCAATCGGCTTTCGTCTGCGCCGCCGCCGACCGGCTCACCAGGTCGAGCGGTGTTGCCGAATCCAGGTACCCCCCGCCCGCGAGTGGCGAGCGCAGGAAAGGCGTCGTGGCCGCGGCGTCCGCCGTGTTGACCGTGCCCGGCTGGTACGTAAAGGTCTTCCGTGGCGAATTGTCGAAGTCGAGCAGGCGAAAGTAACCCTGCTGCGCGGTCTGCGCGACCTGGGCCGCATGGGCCTCGTTGTCCAGTGTTGTCGACGTGGCGTTAAGCAGCAGGCCAAGGCGGCCATCGAGATATTGGTTGGCAAGGATGACGTTCGCGTCCGGTGTCCATCTCCTGTTCAGCGAGCCTTGCGAGGCGGCCGTGCGAATCGACACGAACGGCTTCCTGAAGTCCAGTGCGGTGCGGGTCTTGATAATGACACTGCCACCCAGCGAACCTTCGGTCATGTCGGCCGTCGAGCCCTTGACCACGTCCACGCTCTTGATCAGGTCGGCGGACAGCTGGCGGAATTCCACGCCGCGGCCGCCGCCGCCACCGTTCATGTCGGTGCCCCCTGCGGACTGCACGCCCTGCCCGTCCAGTTCCACGCGGGTGAGGTTGGCGGCGTTGCCGCGCACGGAGACACTGACGCCTTCGCCGAACGCGCCACGGTCCAGGGCGATGCCCGACATGCGCGAGATCGCCTCGCCGACGTTACGGTCAGGCAGCGAGCCCACGTCCTCGGCCACGATCGAATCGATCAGGGTGGCAGCCCCCTTCTTGCGTTCGATGCCCGATTGTTGCGAGGCCCTGGTGGCAACGATCGATACCCGGTACGGTTCGCCGGCCGCGGTGCTGGCGGATGCCACCTGCGCGTTCTGGACCGCTTTCGCCCGGTCAGGGCCAACGGGCGCGCACGCGGGGGGCCGGTCCTTGCGCGCCTTCGCTGCGGCCACGATGAATACGGCACCGCTGGTGGTGACCCTGCTGTCAAGCCCAGTCCCTGACAGGAGCGTCGGCAACGCTTCGGATACCAGGAAGCTGCCCCGCACCGGATTCGTGCAGATACCGTCCAGGACGTCTTCGGACGCCAGGACGTTGATACCGCCCTGCTTCGCGAACAGATTGATGGTGCTGGTAGCCGGTCCCGCAGGAATATCGAAATGTTTTTTGACTTCCTGGGCGCGACCCGTATCGGGAAATGCTGCCGTACCCGCGACGAGGGAAACCGCGGCCAGGAGACCGCCATGACGTCTACGCATCACAGGTTTTTTGCACCGATGACAATGCGCTCGGCACTGACCTCGACCGGGACGTTCAGGTATGCGCCGATATCCTTCGCAAACTGTTCAGGCGCATCGATTCGGTACTGTCCAAAAATCCGCTCCCTTTCCAGTGCCGGATCAGCAATGACGATCTGCCTGGCGCTATAGCGATTGAAGTCGGCGGCCGCCTCGCCGAGCGTCTGTCTCGTGAATGCCAGGTTCCCCTCCCGCCAGGCCAGTTTCCTTTGTATTTCCTGGGGCTGCCTGGCAACGGTAATCTGTGCGGCATTGTAAGGAAGAAAACTACGCTCTCCGGCAACCAGACGTGCCCTGGCCTGGCCGGTCCACACCTCTACGGTTCCTTCCGTGACAAGCACCTCGGCCCCATTCGGGAAGCGCCGGACACCGAATGCGGTGCCGACGGCGCGCACTTCCACGCCGCCCGCTGCGACAACGAAAGGCTTGCTCTTGTCCTTGGCCACCTCGAACCACGCTTCCCCCTTGACCAGGTCGATCTGGCGCCTCGCTGTCGTGAACCTGACTTCCAACCTGCTATCGGAATTCATGTTGGCAATCGAGGTATCAGCCAACGCGACCCGCCTGAATTCTCCCCTGGATGTTGCCAGCGTCGTGCCGCCATCGCGAGATTGCAGCGACATGCCCACGCCAAGTATGGCAACCCCGGCCGCCAAAGCCCCGTATCCGAGCCACGCACGCCGGCTGGCCTTCGCGTTCCCGTCCGATCGCAGGCCGTAACGGTCTTCCCCCGGGTGGATTTTTTGATCCGACACCGCCTGCGTGATCGCATTATCGATCACCAGCGCACGGATATATGCCCCCTTGTGACGGGTGTCCGCTTCCAGCCACGCATCGAAATCGGCCCGCTCGTCTGCGTCGAGCTCGCGTTCCGACTGAATCCGCAGCCACTCAAGGGCCTGGTTATCGATCGCTGACATTGGCTTTCCCTGCCCGGTTGATCTTGCGAGGCTGCATGGTCGCCGGGATGTCACGTACGCCCTGCCTTTTCATCATCTCGGAGATCAGTTCCATCCCCTTGGTGGACTCATATTCAACCGCTTTCTCGGTAACACCCAGCGAATCCGCAGTCTCCTTCTGGGACCAGCCATAGATCCGCCGCGCACGAAATACCGCCCGACATCGATCGGGCAGCCTGCCGATCAGTCCCATCACCCAGCGCAGTTCGGCGCGGCCGAACGCGGTTTGCTCGGGACCCGGGCTGTCGTCCCGCACTTCCAGGTCGCATAAATTGGACATGACTTCGATATCGACGACGGCGTCACGCCGAAGCCGGTCGGTGACGAGGTTCTTCGCCATCTGGACGATGTAGCCGCGCGGGTCGTTCACGTGGGCGACTCCGTCCATCTGCATCACCTTGCAGTACACATCCTGGATCACGTCGTCCACGTCCGCCGCACTGGCGCACACCCGCCGCAAGCGGAGACGCAGCTCTGCTTCGAACGGCAGCAGGTGCACGGTGAGCCAGTTGATCGTGTCTTGGTTCATGTTTTTTTATTGTCCCAAACAGTATGGACGAACGGTGCGGAATTTTCCCTAAAAAAAATTGAAGATGGTTGATAGAAGCTATCCATATTGTCGTTTCCAGGCGAAAACCGGTCTGTCCAGTTGCGAATTACTATCGAAACTGCAATGATCGCCAACAGACCAATTACAAATTTGGTCGGTCCAAATAATCTTTTTGGACAGACCACAATAAAGCTCACGGAGACTACGATGAAGCATGCCAACCACCCCGCAACACCCCGACTTGCGCTGAGTACGTTCACGCTGGCCGTGCTGACGCTCGTGCACCAGGCCCAGGCCCAGCAGGCGGACACGCCGATGGAAAGGGTGACCGTCACGGGTTCCTCGATCAAGCGGATCGCCACCGAGAGTGCGCTGCCGCTCACGGTCTACAAGGCCGAGGAACTGCAAGCCCAGGGCTTGACCACGATGTCCGAAGTGGCGACCTCGCTGGTGACGGCTTCGACCAACGAACCGGTCGGCGGCGGCAGCAGCGGTACGATGATCAACATGCGCGGCCTGAACACCAACCGCACGCTGGTCCTGCTCAACGGCCGGCGCCTGCCGAACGAGGCGAGCGGTGCCAGTTCGGTCAACGTGGACGTGATCCCGATGAGCGCCATCGAGCGCGTCGATGTGCTGCGCGACGGCGCTTCCTCGATCTACGGTACCGACGCCATCGCCGGCGTCGTCAACTTCATTACCAGGCGCAGCTACGACGGCGTCAAGCTGACCGGCAGCTATGTCGATCCGGAGCGCCACGGCGGCGGACAGCAGCCGCGCCTGTCGATCGTCGCGGGCAAGGGCGACCTGCAGAAGGACGGCTGGAACGTGTACGCCGCCTTCGACACGCAAAGGCGCTATTCGCTGATGCAGAAGGACCGCCCCAACATCTGGAATCCGGACGACATCGTCGCGCTGGGCGGCACGGCGTTCTCGACCAACACCTCGGGTTCGTCGTCGGCGCCGGCTAACTTTACCGTCTACAACAACGGCAAGGCGACCAGCACCACCGGCAATCCGTACTGGTCGAGCGGCTGCGCCAGCAACTACGACGCCAGGTACAGCCTGGCGTCGACGAGGGCGAAGAACACCACGTGCATCCTCGACCCGACCCTGTACCCGCAACTGCTGCCGGACGCGATGCAGAGCACCCTGCTCACCAAGGCGTCGCTGCGCCATGGCCAGGACGGCCTGCTGACCGTCGAGATACTCAACACCGAGTCGTATATCGACGCGTCGAATCCGCCGCAGGTCGTCGGTGCGCAGACAGCCTATTCCGTGCTGAGCCCCACACTGCGCAAGCCGCTGTTCATCACCAAAGCCAGCAAATGGTACCCGGGCGGCAGCGGCGGCGTGCCGGCCGTCGCCGGCGTGACGGGACAGGACCTTGCCCTGACCTGGAGCCTGGACGAAGCCGGTGCCGCTATGACCGACGGCCGCCAGCGCACCAACCGGATCGTCGTCAACGACGAGGGCATCGTCGCGGGCTGGGACTACCGTGTCGGCCTCAACGTGTCGCAAAGCCGCGCAACCGTCAGCTGGAAGAACGGGTTCTTCTCCACGCCCGGTCTTTACCAGGGCGTGGCGAGCGGCGTCCTGAACCCGTTCGGCAAGCAGGACGAGGCCGGCAAGGCCTACCTGGACAGCATCAGCATGGACGGCCAGACCTACCGCAGCGGACGCGTACGCTTTTATGGCACCGACTTCAACCTGTCCCGGTCCGTGTCCGACCTGTCGGGCGGCCCGCTGATGCTGGCCGTGGGCGGCGACCTGCACCGCGACACGTGGAACAGCGACGTCGGCATGAACGCCGAGGAGGTGGTCTACAAGGTGTCCGGCAACCCCGGCACGCATCCATCCGGCGGACGCACCGTCGGCGCCCTGTATGCGGAGATCGACGCCCCGATCACCAAGAGCCTGGACCTGACCGCCGCGGTGCGCGCCGACCATTTCAGCGATTTCGGCAACGCCGTCAACCCGAAGCTCAGTCTGCGCTGGGAGGCGAGCAAGAAAATCATGCTGCGCACCACCGCCAGCACGGGCTTCCGCGCCCCCACCCTGCCCGAGCTGTACGGCGCGGCGCGCCAGCTGGTGCCATCGACCCATCGCTGGGACGACCCGCTGCTGTGCCCAGGTCCCACGCCGTCGGTCGCGGCCACCGGCACGCCCAATCCGGCCTACGCGAACCTCGGCCTGGACCCGGCGACCGTATGCAACACCCAGCTGACCACCCTGACGGGCGCCAACCCCGACCTGCAACCGGAAAAGTCGAAGACCTTCACGGCCGGCATCGTAGTCGAACCCGTCAAGAATGCGGTGGTCTCGTTCGACTTCTGGGATGTCCGCATGAAGGGCACGATCGCGCAAATGACCGAAGATACGATCTTCAGCAATGTGCAGAAGTACGCCAACCTCTTCGTGCGCAACCCGGACGGCACGCTCAAGTACATCGACGTCTCGCGCATGAACCTGGGCGGCCTGCATACGCAAGGTATCGACACCACGTTCAGCTACACCATCCCGACCGCGCAACTCGGCAAGTTCGGCGTCGCCCTGGATGGCACCTACGTGCGCAAGTACGAGACCCAGACCGATTCGGGCGGGGCCTGGGTGGATGCGGTGGGCCAGCCGGGCGCGCTCGCGACCGGCTCCACCTCGGCGAATACCTACGTATTCCGCTGGAAGTCGAACCTGCGCCTGTCCTGGTCTTACCGCGGATTCGGGACACAGCTGACCCAGCAGTACACCTCGCACTACATCGACACCAACGCCCTGCCCAGCCAGCAGCCGGGCCAGCCGTACTACCACGTGATCTCGTCGTACAAGCTGTACAACCTGAGCACCCGCTACAAGTTCGACAAGCACCTGACGGTCAGCTTTGGCATCAACAACCTGTTCGACGTCGACCCGCCGCTGTCGAACCAGCGCATCTCGTCGCGCGTGGTATTCGCCCAGAACGTCGCCAAGCCGATCGGCCGTACCTGGCTGACGCGCGCGGAATACACGTTCTGATCGATGAACCGAATGACGGCCCGCGGGGGCTGTCTCCTTTGCCCAGGCGGGATGTTCCTGCCTGGGATTTTTTCGCCGACCACCATGACACACCTCCCTCATCCGACTGCGGCACGCCCGTTCGACGGGACGCGTCCTTTCACACGCGCCGCCACGGTCGCGGCATGCCTGTTCTGGTGCGCGCTGCCCGGTCGGGCCGAGCCCCAGGCGCACCAGAGCGGCGCCGAGCTTCGCTATGATTTCACGGACCGTCCCGCAACGGGCGCGATCGCAGTCCAGGCCAGGCCCGGCAACGATGTCCCGCTGTATGACGCCGCCACCGGCTACGGCTTCGTCAGCGCGACCGCAGCACTCCCGGCCCGGCCCGTCCACACGGCGTCGATCCGGCGCGCCGCCGCCGGCTACGTCATCACGGAACCCGCGCTCGATCCGAACGCGGGCACCGATCATTACAACAACTTCGGCATGGCCTTCCGCATCCAGGCGGGGCCCGGCGCGTACGCGATCCGCGTGAAGACCACATCGGACGCCGCGGACACGACGGTTGCGGTGACCGGCATGCAAGCGAGCCGCCTGTCCCAACCGGTCTTCTGGGACGCCGCGGGCCGGCTGCCGAACAAGACCATGGCGGTGGCGCAGGGACGCGACTGGACCTACCGCTACGTGAACGGCCGCGGCTTCATCGACATCGAGATCGAACCGAAGAAGGCCGGGGTGCCGGTGGGACTCTCGGAAATCGTGTTGAGCCCGATCCCGCCGCAGGCGCGCCCCGCCGGCGTACTGCCCGCCATCTACACGCTGGGCGATTCCACGGTCAAGTCCTATACGTTCGACGAGGCCCCGATGAGCGGCTGGGGCCAGGTCATCGGCCAGCTGTTCGATTCGAACAAAGTCCGGGTCGTGAACTACTCGATGGGCGGACGTTCGTTCCGCAACGCCTATGCGGAAGGCCGGCTGAACGACCTGCTGCTGACCGGGTACGCCGGCGACGTCGTCATGATCCAGTTCGGACACAACGACGAGAGCCTCGACGAGACGCGCCGCTTCGGCCGCGGCGCCACCGAGGCCATGTACGAGGAAATGATCCGCGAGGTCTACGTGCCCGCCATCCGCGCACGCGGCATGGTGCCGGTCTTCGTCACGCCGATGTCGCGCGTGAACGGCGCACAAAAGCCGGGCCAGCCCTACGTCAATTCCTTCGACAAGCGCCGCTTTCCGGACCTGATGAGGACGCTCGGCGCCGAACTGGACGTCCCGGTCGTCGACCTGAACGCGCGCAGCGTCGAGTACTACAACGCAGCCGGCCGGCAGGCCATCACCGCGATGGTGATGTCGATCGAAGCCGGGGAAACGCCGGGCAAGACCAACGACGGCAGCTATGCCAACGGTCATCCCGCCAACAAGATCGACGGCACCCATTTCAAGGAAGCGCTCGCCAAACAGTATGCGCGCATGGTGGTCACCGAACTGGCGCGCCTCGCCGGTGACGGCAACCCCGACGATCCGGTGGCCGGCCGCATGGTGGCCCTGCTTCGCCCCGAGGTGCGCCGGGCGATCGCGGCCAACGACTGGTCGCCGGTCTACCCGGAGATCGCGGCCGACATCACGGGTGGTGACGGCGCCTACTATCGCAACCAGATCGAGAAACTGCTGCAGCTGGGCGCGCTCCACAAGGATGCGCAGGGCCACTTCCATCCCGAGGCGCCGATGCGAACGAGTGCGTTCTGCGAGGCGCTGGCGAGCCTGATGCGCTTGCCCGCCGGGCTGCTGTCCCGCTACGCGGACGGTCCGCTGTCGCGCGAAGTCATGGGCGCCATCCTGGACGACGCCTACCACGCGACGGTCGCGGCCAGGCCCGCCTACATGACCGACTACAACGGCAAGACTATCCTTCCCGGCAGCCCGGGCTACGACCCGAACCTGGACACCGGTGCGCGCGGCGCCATGTACTACCCGCTCGTGCGCTGGGCCCAGCTGGCGGATACGGACGACGCCTCGCCGGTCTACGCGGACAAGCTGCGCGACGCCTACGAGCTGGGGCTGATCCGGTCGGAAGCCGGGATCGCGCGTGGGCGCATGGTCAACGGCCGGCTGCTGGAACCGCGGGCCGGGGTGACCAGGGCCAAGGCGGCCAAGGCCCTGTATTTCATGTGGGTTCTCGCCCAGGCACCGAAGGAGGAAAACCAACAACGCTGAAGAGTCGGCGTCCTTAAGCACTATCAACTGGTCTGATAACAACAATTGGAGACAAAGGAAGATGAAGCGCTTATTCATTCGTTTGGGCGGCACGTTGACCCTGTCCGCCGGCCTGATCGCCTGTGGCGGCGGAAGCGGGGGTGGTTCGACGTCGACGTCCCCCAGGCTCCTCGCGATGGCGGAGTCGTCCGTTACGCCGACCGCGGCCAGCCCTGTCATTCATATGCTGGGCGATTCGACGATGACGATGTACACGCAGGATCGCCGTCCGCAAATGGGCTGGGGCGAAGCCATGCCGCAGTTTTTCGATTCGACGGTCAAGGTCAACAATTGGGCCCTCGGCGGCCGCAGTTCGAGAAGTTTTTATTACGAAGCGACGCGCTGGCCCGCCATCCTCCCGAAAATCAGTGCAGGCGACTATGTCATTGTCCAGTTCGCTCACAACGATCAAAAATCGGGCTCGGATTACGCCACGTACGGCACGTACGCCTTCTGCAGCGATGGGACCATGGACGGCGAGGCATGCGTGGGCCGGCCGGACAAGGTCGACCCGACTGTCGACATCTCGGAACACTCGTACTACCAGTGGCTGAAGAAATATGTCCAGCAGATTCGTGCAAGAGGTGCCAATCCAATCCTGATGTCCCCCATCGTGCGCAAATACTTCAGCGGCACGACGATCACGCCGACTGGACAGCACAATGTCGGCATCATCGGTGGAGAAACCCGTGCTCGCGGAGATTATGTCGCCGCGATGAAAGCAGTGGCGGCCAGGTATTCCGTTCCTTTCGTCGATATCACTGCCGAGACCAGGAAGATCGTGGAAAGCTACGGCGACGCGGCGGCGACGGCAAACCTTTACATTGCGGCGGACAGCACCCACCCGCAGGTCCTGTTTGCCAATCTGATCGCCAAGCGCGCGGTCGAGGGGATGAAGAAGCTCGCCATTCTGAATGACCACATGGTACCGGTCACCTCGCTCATCGCCAGCCCGGGCACATTGGACTTTTCCACGCGCTACGTGGGCATGCCGACGACCAAAAGCGTGACACTGTCCGCATTCGAC
Source organism: Massilia kyonggiensis (assembly GCA_966212285.1). GTDB lineage: Bacteria > Pseudomonadota > Gammaproteobacteria > Burkholderiales > Burkholderiaceae_D > Telluria > Telluria kyonggiensis_A. Next base: position 26,347 of record CBIHQW010000009.1, on the reverse strand, counting down.
CTGGAACCCGCGTCGGGAACGGTCACCGTGACGGCCCCGGCGAATTTTGCGCTATCGCTGGATAACATCAACTGGGCACAGAGTGTCGGCATTCCTTTTGCAAACGGGGCATTTATCCAGCCGCTGGCGGTCCGGTTCACGCCGGGTGAGGCGAAGATCTACAGCGGCAATGTCAGCTTTACCGTGGGTAACGTGCCTCTGAATACGACGCTGGCTGTCCAGGGAAGCGGTATTTCGGTCACCGGAGGCATCCCCTCGTATGCCAACTGGTTCACCGCCGGCACCTCGCTCTCACCGATTACCGATGGGCTTGTTACCGGCAGCAACGCCAGCGTGAGCGGGCTCGTTGCGCAGTCATCGAAGGTGATTGCGGTCGATGGCCAGGACACGACGGTTGCCCGTTACGTGGCCGATTCGCCGGTACGCAATAACAACCAGTTCCTGCAGTTCGCCGTCTCGCCCGGGAATGGCACTTTTGCGGTCGACACGATTTCCGCCTACCTGACCAGCAGCGGTGGATCGACGGTGGTCGCCGATATCGAATACTCGCTGAATCCGGATTTCTCGGGTTCGACCAGGCTGAATACCGCGCCCTTGAAGTTCGTGAAGGACACGTTCACGGCCAGGCTCGTCTACCCCGTCGTAGTCCAGGTACCGGCCGGGCGCACATTGTATGTCCGCGTATTCCCGTGGAATACGGCCGGCACCCTGGGAAAAATGCTGGCTATTTACGGCGTCAAAGTGTCGGGGAGTGCAAAGAACGCGGCGCCGACGTTTGTCGACGGCACATCCGGTTTCTCGATGCTGCGCTCGGGCCTGACATGGAACCGGATCACCAATAAATACACCGCGTCCATCATGCTGACCAATACGAGCGGAACCACGCTCACGGGACCGTTTCAGCTGGCATTCAGCCACCTCACCGCCGGCGTCACGATCGACAACGCCAGCGGCATGCACGAGGGCGTCCCTTACATCACCGCTGCCGCCGGTTCGCTCGCGCCCGGCGCATCGCTTACCGTGCCGGTCACCTATAGCAACCCGAACAGGGTCACCATCGCGTACACGAATTCGATTTACATCGGCAATTTCTAAATCCGGGAAAAACTCAATCATGCGTAATGTAAAAACGTTCGTTCCGCAGTGCCTGTTCGCATGGGCGCTGTTGGCACATGGCGCTGCGCAGGCAGTCCCCAGCTACCACGTCACCTTGAACACCGCTGCGCATACCGGCCAGGCGCTGATGGATTTCACCTTCCTGGCAAATGCGGGGGCCACGCCGGCGACTGCCGTGCTGAACAACTTCGTCGGCGCGTTCGGCCCGGAGTTCGATCGCTCCACCGGGGTGACCGGCCTCGTGCCAGGACAGGTCGCACTCGGCAATCAAGGGGGAGGAAGCTATTTCACCCAGTGGGTCAGCCTGGGAGGACTGTTCAGCTTCGATGTGCAGTTCGATGGCGACTATGCGAGCACCGACAATATCGATGCGTCGCAGTTCAACGCCACTTTGTACAGCAGCGGCTTCGGCAGCTACATCGGCGCAGCCGGCAGTTTCGCCGCATTTGAATTGCTGCCGCTTTCCAATGGCTCGCCAGGTCAGGTGCTGGTTTCGTCACCCAATGGCATGGGGACGGTGAGCGCCATTCCCGAACCGTCGGGCTTGTTCTTGAGCGGATTGGCCATGCTGGGGCTGGTTCGACGGCACAAGCGTCGCCGCGTGGCGGCATCGCGACATGCCCCGTCAATCATTCAGAAGACCCTCGTATTGGCAACCCTCGCTGCCGGGCAGGCCTACGCAGCTCCCATTTCCCTGGACAAGACTGCCAGCATCACCGCGACGTACAACGGCAACGCCGAGGACATTGTCGGACTCGATCATGATTTCCAGGTCGAAACCGGCAGCAATACGACCACCCTTGACCCCAGCAACACCGGCGTCGAATTCCTGACCGCCGACGCCTTGTTCGGGTTCGATTTCTCCACAACCGGCCTGCTGACCGTCTACAACAACCTGCCGGCAGCCAGCAACGCCGACTACCGGCTGACCTTCGATATCGGCAGCGGCCTGGCTCGCCCGATCGCCAGCTTCACCCTCGTCGACGGCAGCGGCCTGGTGAGCGGCGTGCCGGGCCTGGCGATCCTGGGCGACCACAGCATCGGGCTGGATTTGAGCGGACTCGCCTGGACCGATGGCTTCGGCCAGTTCAGCGTCCAGCTCGGCACCGCCGAGGTGCCCGAACCGGCCAGCGCGGCCCTCGTGCTGGCCGGCGCGGCCGGCCTGGCAGCTGCCCGCCGCAAGCGTACATCGCGTGCATGATCGACGACCGCCCCTTTCAAGGAGAATCCGAATGCGACACCTGAACGTCAAGGCGGCGCTGCGCGCGACCGCCCTGCTTGCGGGCGCCCTGTGCGCGGCAGGCAATATGGCGACCATTGCACATGGCGCGACGACCGACCCCGCCCGTGCGACCGCACCTCCAGATGGCTGGGCCAGCCAGGGCGGAGGCACCACGGCCGGCGCCAGCGCCACCGCCGACCAGGTCTATACCGTCACGAACCGCGCCCAGCTGCTGGCCGCGATCGCCAACGGCGGCACGACGCCGAAGATCATCAAGCTGTCCGGCATCGTCGACATGACCGAGGGCAAACCATACACCTCGACCGCCGACCAGTCTGCGCGCGGCGCCATCCGGCTCAAGAGCAATACGACGCTGATCGGCGACGGCGCGAGCGCCGGCCTCGTCAACGGTCACATCATCCTGTCGAACGTCAGCCAGATCATCATCCGCAACCTGAAGATCCAGAATCCATGCGACGTCGGACCGATCTGGGATCCGACCGACGGCGCGACCGGCAACTGGAACGCGGCCTATGACGCGATCGGCATCTCGGGCTCGGACCACATCTGGATCGACCACAACTCGTTCACCGACGCCCCGGTCACGGACAATTTCCTGCCCATCGAGAACGGCCACGCGAAACAGTGCCACGATGGCGCCGTCGACATCACCAACGCGTCCGACTACGTGACCGTGTCGTACAACGTGTTCGGCGAGCACGACAAGAACAACCTGGTCGGCTCGAGCAGCTCGGCGGCCACCGACGAAGGCAAGCTGCGCGTCACCTTCAGCAACAACGTGTTCCGCGCCATCCAGTCGCGCGCCCCACGCGTGCGCTTCGGCCAGGTTCACCTGTTCAACAACTACTACACAGGCAGCAAGTCGGCCGACGTGTACAGGAACAGCTATAGCGTGGGGCCGGGGACCAGTGCGAAGATCCTGTCCAACGCCAACGTGTTCGAGATCGCGGGCGCCGCCGGCTGCGACAGCGTCATCCGGAATCCCGGCGACGCCACCGCCGGCACCTTCAGGGACACCGGCTCGCTGCTGAACGGCGCGGCACTGGGCGCGTGTGCCGTGTCGAACGCGACGACGTGGACGCCGCCGTATGCCTACACGCCGCGCCCCGCCGCGCTGGTCAAGGCGAATGCGCTGGCGCAGGCCGGAGGCGGCAAGCTGACGACGTCGATCGCCGGCACGGGCAAGGTCACCGTCGACACGGGCCCCGTCCTGAACTGCCCCGCGACCGGCCTGTACTTCTGCGACGACTTCCAGAACGGTACGACCGGCAAATGGGACCTGAAGCCCGTAGCGGGACCAAACGGGACCTTCAGCGTCGTTCCGGAAGCGGCCGGCAGCGCCAGCAAGGTGTTGCAGTACACGGCCGCCACGACCGGCGGCGTGCTGGCCCTGGTCAAGCCGGGCGCATTCGCCGGCGTCGCGTCCGCGGACTACTACCTGGAGGCACGCATCCGCCCGATGACCAACGGCGCCACCAGCACCAAGCAGCTCTACCTGATCACCCGCTACGTCGATGCCGGCAACTGGTATGGCGCCGGCCTGAACGTGCAGAGCAGCACCACCAGCACCCAGGTCGAGATCGCCAAGATGCTGAACGGTTCGCTGAGCCGCGTGGCCCAGGCGAGGTCGCCGATTGCCATGGACGCCCAGTTCTATACCGTGCGCTTCGAGCTGATCGGCAGCAAGCTCACCGTCTACCTGGACGGCAAGAACATGGGCTCGGTGACCGACGCGTCGTTCGCGCAGCGCGGCCTGATCGGCCTGTACACGACCAACAAGTCGTTCCAGATCGACGACGTGCACGTTGGCGACCCGCGCATGAAGCCGGTGCAGCTGACCCTGAATCCATCCGCCCCCACCTACACGGCGGAAGCGGGTGATGCGCCGACACGCATTACCGTCACCGCCGTCGCCGCCGATGGAACGGCCGACAGCTTCGCCGTCAGATCCAGCAATCCGGGCGTGGTCAGCGCGGTCGCCAGCGGGAATACCGTCACGCTGACGCCGCTGTCCGCCGGCAACGCCAGCATCGTGTTCACCAGCGGTTCCGAATCCACGCTCACCCGTACCATCACGGCCAGCGTGGCGCCGCAATTCGTCCAGCCAACCCAGACTTACCTGCTCCAGGGCGCAAGTGCTCCGGCCGCACGGGCCGGCGCCGCCAACATCGATACCGTACTCAAGCTCACCTTCGACAGTCCGCCGACGCTGGGCACGAACGGCAGCATTCGCATCTTCCGCATGGCCGACGATACCCTGGTGGACGTGATCCGTACTCACGGCGAGACGGACGCGATCGGCTATTCCGGGCAGACCGTCGTTCGGCGCGTGAACACGGCGCCGATCCGGATCGACGGCAATACGGCGACGATTGCACTGCACAACGGCAAGCTGAACTACGGGACCGAATATTACGTCGCCATTGCAAACGGCGTATTCACCAATACCACGCTGGGCGGCACGCCTTTCGTCGGCATCGGCAGGCTGGGCGGCTGGTCGTTCACCACGAAGGCGGCCGCACCGACCGCCAGCACAGTCACGGTCGACGACGACGATGATGCTGCGGATTTCCGCACGGTGCAGGGCGCGCTGAACTACGCGATGCAGAAATTCTCGAAAACCGCGCCGGTGACGGTCAACGTGAAAAACGGCACGTACGATGAACTGCTGTTCTTGAACGGCAAGGACAACGTGACGATCAGGGGCGAAAGCCGCGACGGCGTCCTGATCCGCTACACCAATAACGACAGCCTGAATCCGGGCACCGGGGCGAGCCAGTCACCGACCACGACCGGTTCCCCGGCCGGCGGGCGTGCGGTGATGCTGATCGAGTCTTCGGACATGCTGGTGCTCAATAATCTCAGCCTGAAGAACACGACCATTCTGTCGCCGTCGATCTCGGGCCAGGCGGAAACGATGTACTTCAACAGCGACACGCGCCTGGTGGCGAAGAACGCCAGCTTCTACAGCGAACAGGACACGCTGAACCTGAAGGGCTGGGCATGGTTCTACAATACCCTCGTGGCCGGTAACGTCGACTTCATCTGGGGCGGCAGCCACGCGGCCCTCTTCGAGAACAGCGAAATCCGCAGCGTCGGCATCAGTACCAGCGCGACCGGGGGCGGCTATGTGCTGCAGGCCCGCGTGCCGTCCGCCAGCGACATCGGTTACGTGTTCCTCAACAGCACGCTGACCCATGGTCCAGGCCCGGGCCCCAATCACGGCGACATACCGGCGGGTGCCACCTACCTGGCGCGCAGCCCGGGCGGCACCGCGTCCTGGGACAACATTGCCTTCATCAACTGCAAGATGGATACGCACATCGCAGCCGCCGGGTGGGCCGGCCTGGGCGTGAACGGCCAGCCTGCGCCGAACCCGACCGTGCCAAACGCCAGCTCCGGCTGGCGCGAGTATGGCAGCACGACACTGGCCGGCACGCCGATCGACCTGCGCATGCGCGTGGGTGGCTATGTGCTCAGCGATAGCGACGTTGCGGACAGGTTCGCGACCCGCGCAAAGGTATTCTCGGCCTACGGTAACGGTGTGGGCTGGAATCCGCAGCCGTAAGCACAGCGCGAGACTGGGAATGCCCCGCATGCGTGTGGGGCATTTTTCATTTTCCGGGATGGTCGACGCGCGGCTGATTTAGCTGCGCTCACGCGATAGACCAACGAGAGATTCAGACCGTCTTCGACAGCGTTAAAGCGTGGCGCTGATCTACAGACAGGATGGAGGCGAGGACTGGAACCCGTCTAGACGGCTTTGCAGGCCGTTTCGGATCTTACGAATCAAAGAGTTAGCTCTGCACCGGACTTTGCACCGCATGAGTTCGTTCAACACGCGACGCTGAACAGCACCACACAGGCCGGTCGGCTCGCGATCAGAGCCAAGGCAATAGACGTCCCAGCTGCGCCGCAAGTGCGTTCAGCAGCTGCCTCATCTGCGACAGGATCTGTTCCCCGTTCATGGCATTTTCCCTGGTGTCTATTGCGATGTTGCTATTGGTCAGCGAAACGCATAACCAGTGGCACCAACATCTGGGAAGCCGGTAGACCAAGTACCACCGCCGCCGCCGACTCCTAAACGGTTTATAACGTTTTCCGTCAACCGAGGATCGGTTCGTTCGGGAGCCACATCCAGGCGTCTGTCAATTCAGCGCCGGCAACCGTGGTCCAGCTTTTCCTTGACCACCTTATCAGCAAGCGCCTGCTTGTTTTGCCCCATAAGTTGCTTGATTCACTGTATATCCATCGCCCGCATCCGAAGAAAGTTGCTGAACGAGCCCTTTGCACGAAAAGCCCATTATTTTTAGGTACTGTTTTGCAGACCTGGCAGCTTGTTCGTTCCAGTCGATATCTAAGCTATCCACTGCTACTGTAGCGTCGGTAACGTTATATCCGCTTCCTGCATCCGATGAGAGTTGCTGGATAAGTCCCTGCCGTGAGAACCCTTTTACACGAAGATACTGCTTTGCCGATCTCACGGCATTATTCTGAGGTCCAGTAAGATCTCCCGCCCAGGCGGAAGCGACGGCGAACAAACCAACAATCATTGCAATCTTCAAGGAATGCATTCGACAAGTCTCCAAACTATTCAACGTGCTGAACTGGTAACCGGCCAGCTATCGGGCACCGACAAAGGTACAGCTTTCCTCTTCAATACCCGGCGTGTAGCGGTTCGGCTCGAGATTCTTACAACTTAAATTTCGTATTTGCAATTTTACAATCGTGTTATAGGCAAGTCCATCGAAATTGGCTAGAGATTGTCATAGAAACTGTAACGCGGTCCATCAAGGTGTACTGCGAACATCTCTTCGAGCCTTTTTCGTGACACCTATAAGTACGGGCGAACATGATCGAGCTCGGCATGTCCAAGCAGAAGCTGGACGGTTTCAACGTCGGCGCCTTGCTGGATCAGCCTTGAGGCCATGGTGCGTCGGCCGCTATGCGACGAACCGCCCCGTATGCCCGCGTCCCCGATATAGTTTCGTGACGTGGGACTGCAAGCTATCGCATTCCAAGTACTCGACAGGCTCGCCGGCCCAGCTCACGCGTCGTTTGGTATTCAAGGGAAACTTGTAGCCTGCCTGGGAATCCACTGCCTTGCGCTCCTCTTCAGGCACGCCGTAGCGCTTCATCCAGGCGTAGAGGCTGTGCATGCTTACCCCGAGGCGCTCGGCCACCTGCTTGATCGCCGCGATCTTGAATTCCTCCGTGTACCGCTTTCCACTCATATCTTCTCCTTGACCCAGAGTTATGGCTCAGGAGTGTCTATGATTGTCGTGGCGATTCAGTGAGAGCAAATCCCAGGCGCAAGCGGGTACGATCTTCATGGGTTCCATCCCTTGAAGGGCTACGCTGCCGCGCAGACCGGCGAGGGCTGCACCGATTTACGGCCCGGCAGCAGGAAATACGCCAGCGCGGGCAGCAGGATCAGCGCGCCGAGCATGTTCCAGACGAACATAAACGCCAGCAAGATACCCATGTCTGCCTGGAACCGGATGGGCGACCACGCCCAGGTCGCAACCGCGAGCGCAAGGGTCAGCCCGGTCAGCAGCACGACGCGACCGGTAAACTGCAACGCATGGTGATAGGCATCGGACAGCGTGTCGCCTGCCTTCAGCCGGGCCAGCATGACCGACAGCACGTATAGCGCGTAGTCCACGCCGATGCCGACGCCAAGCGCGATGACCGGCAGCGTGGCCACCTTCACGCCCATCCCCAGCCATACCATCAACGCTTCGCACAGGATCGACGTGACGACCAGCGGCAGCACCGCGCACACGACCGCGCGCCAGGAACGGAACGTGAAGAAGCACAACAGGATCACGGCGCCATACACCCACAGCAGCATTTCGCGCATTGCCTTCTTGACGACGATATTGGTCGCCGCGTCGATACCTGCACTACCCGCCGCGAGCATGAACCGCTCACCGTCGCTCTTGTTGGCGGCAATGAAACGCTCGATTTCGTCCACCACCCGTGTCAGCGTCTCGGCCTTGTGGTCCTTCAGGTAGACGTACAGCGACAGGAAGGAGCACCCCTGGTTGAACAGCTCGCGCGGCGCACGCGTCTGCACACCCCCGAGGGCGGCATCGTTCGGAATGAGTTCATACCATTTCAGGTTGCCTTCGTTATAGCCGACCATCGATATCCTGGACAGCGCGGCCATCGAATTGGTGGCCTCCACGCCCGGGAGCTGCTCGAGCCGCCATGCGAGTTCGTCCACCTTGGCAAGGTTGGCGTAGCGGGTACACTGGTCCTCCGGCGTCGACACCATCACCGTCAGGATATCGGCGCTGGCCGCATAGTTGCGGGCCATGAAATCGTTGTCGAGGTTGTATCGCGAATCGGCGCGCAGTTCCGGCGCCCCTGGATCGAGATCGCCGATCTTCAGGTGCAGGCTCACCATGTAGCCCGCCACGCTGATGCCCGTGCCGATCACGATGGCCGCGATCGCAGGGCCTCGCCGCGTGAAATGATCGAGTTGGCGCCACAGCCAGGCGCGCTCGCCAGCCGCTCCTTCGGTTTCGACCTGGAGGCTGCGGATCGCGGCGCGGCGGCTCACACCGACGTACGACAGGAGAATAGGTAGCAACACCAGGTTGGTAAAGATCAGGACGGCGACGCCGATGCTGGCCACCGCAGCCAGGTCCTGGATCACCTGGATCTTGATCAGGGCCAGTACGGCGAACCCGACCGCGTCGCACAACAGCGCCGTCATGCCAGCCACGAACAGGCGGCGGAAGGTGTAGCGTGCGGCGACGGTCCGGTGCGTGCCGCGTCCCACGTCCTGCATGATGCCGTTCATTTTTTGCGCGCCGTGGCTCATGCCGATGGCGAAGACCAGGAATGGCACGAGGATCGAATACGGATCCAGTTCATAGCCGGCAAGCGCGAGGAGGCCGCATTGCCAGACCACGGCGATGAGCGAGCACATGACCACCAGGGCGGTGCTGCGTACGCAGCGTGTGTAGCCATACAGCACAGCGCTGCAGATCCCGATCGCGATGCCGAAGAACGCCAGCACCTGGGTCATGCCCTCGATCAGATCACCCATCACCTTCGCAAACCCGGTGATATGGATGCGCACCGACGGACTCTGGTACTTGGCGCGCAGCGCTTCAAGATGACGGCCCAGCTCGCCGTAGTTCAGGGCGTGGCCGTTCTGCGGATTCTTGTCGAGCAGCGGCACCACGATGATGCTCGATTTGAAATCGGCGGCCACCAGCTGCCCGATTTCGCCAGAGCGTTCGACGTTGGTCCTGACCTCCGCAAGAGCGGCGGTACTGCCATCATAGCTGTCTCCGATCACGACATTGCCGTCGAGCCCGTCTTCGGTCACGGCCACCCAGCGCGTGTTGCTGGTCCAGAGCGACTTCATGAACGGACGATCGACGCCTGGAAGAAGATAAATGTCGTCGTTGAGCTTCTGCAGGGTGGCCAGGTAATCCTTGTCGAAGATCGACGCGCCAGTCGTCTCCACCGCAACACGGATCGCGTTGCCCTGCCCGGCCAGGTTACCCTTGTTGGCGACATAGTTGACGATATAAGGGTGACTGGTGGGGATGGTCTTCTCGAAGCTTGCGTTCAGCCTGAGGCGCGTGGCCTGCCAGCCGAGGAACACACTCAGCAACAGGCACATCAGGACGATCCAGGGCCGATTGTTGAACAGCAGCCGCTCCGGCAGCGAACCGGATGACGTGTCGAAATCTTCGAGGCGGGCGACCACGGGCTGGTGGTCGAGCGTGGTATCAGTATGCATGATGCTGTTGCCTTAGAGTTTTGGTTGGCGCCGTACGCCGCGCAAGGTTGCTACGATCAGGCCGCCATCGGGCGCCGCCGCAAGGCCCGCGGCCGGCGCCGGTTCCCTTGCCGCATGCTTTTGGAAACTCGCGCCGCCGTCGCGGCTGACGAGGACATCCCCCGTCTGGGCCAGCAGAACGATGCTGCCGTCATCGCGTTCGATCCCCGCGCTGATGGACGCGTTGACCCCACTATCGATCTTGTCCCAGTGGAGGCCACGGTCAGTCGTGCGGTACACATTGCCGCGCAAGCCATAGGCCAGCAGTGTTCCCGACCGGGTCAGCAGCAGACCGAAGAAGGTACCCTTGTACGGCGAGGGCAAAGCCTCGAACGTGGCCCCGCCGTCGCTTGAGCGCAGCAGCAGGCCCTGTTCGCCGGCGATGTAGACATCCTTGCCCACGACGCGCACCGCCGACATGTGCAGCCCTTTCGGATTGGGCAGCCGCGCGGACAGCGGAGCCCACGTCCGGCCGCCGTCGCTGGTCATGAACGCCAGGTTGTAGGCGCCGACTGCGAATCCATGCAGGTTGTCGGCAAAGTCGACATCAAAGAAGGGTTTGTCCGGCCCCTCCGCGAGCAATTGGCTCGCAAGGCGGTTGGCGCGGTCGTCGCCACCGGCGCGCAGGCTGGCGGCCTGCAATGACGCGGCCCGGACACCGTCGAGCTGCAGCGTCCAGCTGGCGCCGCCATCCTCGGTTGTCAGGATCGTACCCAGGTGGCCGACGGCCCAGCCCGACCGCCCGTCGACGAACCGGATCGCGGTGAGGGTGGTCTGCACTGGCACCTTGGCCTGGCGCCAGCTCGCGCCGGCGTCGTCGGAGACCAGCACGATGCCGCGTTCGCCGCCGACAACCACCCGCTGGCCCGCGCGGGCCACCGCTAGGGCCGCCACCGTGACGGCCTTGCTGCTGGCAAGCGCGCCGTTACGCAATACGGCGGGCATGGACGGCGCCGTCGGCGCGGCGGCGGCAAGCGCCGCTACCAGTCCGAGTGCGACACCTCCGGTGAGCAGTGCGCGTTTCATCAGCGCGCACCTTCGTTGGCCAGCGCCTCCGGGCTGAAGTCTGCCGGCGTCAGCGCGGGCACGGCCGGCTTGTATTGCGTCGCCATCTCGTTAGTGGCCATGTTCAAATAATACGCCCCGGTACGCAGGTCGTAGCCGCCCCATTGGGTCTGGCCGATCAGTGCAGGGATGTCCGGTGCCAGCAGCGTGAGCGTAAAGTTTGTGCGCACGAGCTCATTGTTGGCGTCCCAGCCGTCGATCAGGATGATCTGCCAGGTGTCTTCGTCGACGTAGTACCTGCGCTTGGGTACGACGTGACGCTTGCCGGCTGCCAAGGCTGCCTCGACGACCCAGACGCGATGCAGTTCCCAACGCACCAGCGAAGGATTGAGGCTCTTCGGCTGGAGCAGGTCGGCGATCCTGGCCGCGTCGGCGCGGTTGTTATTGTAGGGAATGTAGACTTCCTTCTTGCCCACCAGCTTGAGCTCGTGCTTGTCGAGCGGGCCGAACAGCATGAACGCCTCGTCGACGAGCCCGATGCCGGACGTGACCGCGTCCGGCGTATCGTAAGCCACGGACGGTCCCTTGCGTACGCGCCGTTGCCCGACCAGGTACTGCCACAATCCGCGCGCGGTGTTCGAATTGAGCGCCGCATGCTCCATGATCGACTCCCCTGCTTTCGAGCCGGGATCGGTGGTATAGAACTTCGAGTAGTTGTACCCTTTGAACGTGGCGAGGCTGCCGTTCGGATCGTAGTAGGGACGGTGGATGCGCTCGATGCCGGCCGACGCCAGCGAACGCTTGCCGTCCGATGTCACGACCCAGGCGCTGGAATTGCTCACGATGGAGTAGCCGACCCAGGCCAGGCGATGGTTCTGGATCACTTCATAGCCGTCCTTCGGCAGCGGAAACGGGATGCCGCCGTATGCGCCGTCGACGCCGTGTCCGCCATCGACCAGCTTGGCCCGTGTGGCGTTCTTGAACGTGTTCTCGTACACCCATTGCGGCGCCGCCGCGCTGCGATGGGTCGGATACACGTCGATCCGGTAGTCGGGATACTTCTTCATGAGGGCCTTCACGCCGTCGGTCAGCTTGTCGGCGTATTTGTCCATGTTCTTCGCGTCGATCGAATACTGGACCTTGTCACCCGCGAACGGATCGGGACGCGGGTCGCCGGACTTGTAGCCTGCCGGTGCCTTGGTTGCACCGCCGTCCCACGCGGGGATGCTGCCGTCCTTGTTGCCGGCCCGTTCGCCGCCGAACGGCGTCAGGGTGGTCTTGAGCTTGGCGGCTTCGTCGGCCGTTACGGCGGCAAACGACAGCGGCGTTGCCAGGACAGTGATCAGGGTGGTGAGGGAGGTAATGTTCTTCATGTCGGAACTCCGATGATGTCAAAAGCACTCAAAAAGTACGGGACACGCTGAAGGACACGAAACCGCGGTCCTTGAGCGTCTGGGCGAAGGTGAGCTGGCGCGGCCCGGCACTGCCCGGAACCAGCGTTTCGGTGAGCGTCCCCCCGGCGCCGAAGTAATTCGTATAAGCCAGCGAGAAATTCCACTGGTTCTGGTAGGTACCCTTGAGACCGACGCTGTAGTCGCCGCCGTCCGACACGCCGCCGGCGAAACTGAACATGGCCGACGAGCGTCCGCCGAAGTTGTAGCCGACGGCGATAGGGACCGATACGTCCAGGCCCGGCAGGACCTGGAAATACTGGGGTTCGAAGATCGTGCGGAACGCCCAGGCATCCTTGGTGGTGTTGGACGCAAGGCCGCCGTCGACGCCGGTCGCCCCCAAGGAAGGCGCGAAGATATCGCGCGTGACCTTCATGGTACGGTTCCACGCCAGTTCGCCGAGTACCGACCCGCCCTGCCAAAGGGCCGTCGGTTGTAATACGTAGATGCCTGACAGGTTCAGGTGCGCCGTACGCCCGGCCGCGTAGCAGGGATTGCTGTCCGATGTACCGCAGTGGGTTATCGCGCCTCCGGGCACCAGCACCGCCGGGCTGCTGGTCAGCGGCGCATTGTCGCGCACCGAGCCCTCCAGGGCCCAGTTGAGCTGTCCGATCGACGAATTCACGCTCATCCCTACCGTCCGCACGTCTTCGGCATAGGCGAGGTGTACGTTGCCGTTCACGAAATCGAACACCGGAGCCGCCGGGGTTTTCTCGTGATACTGTGCGGCATAGAAGCCGAACTCGTAATTGCTGCCCGCCGGATTCCACTTCAACTGCACGCCACCCTGGCCGGAATTGCGCGGCAGCCGTTCCTTGTTGTTGAGGTAAGGCAGGTTGACGGGATTGCCGCTGGCATCGACGCCAAAGTTGACGAACCCGGTATCAGGCAGGACATCGCTGTTCGAAAAATAGCTGCCGACTCCAGGCAGGCGGCTGGGTCGCCACTTGAACTGGTAGTACGCGCCGATCTGCACACCTTCACTGACCTGGAGCGAACCGGAGACCTGCTCGACCGGCAGCAGGACCTCCTTGAACTGCCATGCCGGCACCGACAGGATCTTGGAAATGTTCACCGGCCCCTGTGCGTTGGCGATACCGTTCTGTCCGAAGAACAGGCTCTCACCCCATTGCAAGGAATGTTTACCCAGGCGTACCGTGCCTTGCATGCCGCCGACTTCGCCCTTGGCGTAGACGAACGCGTCCAACACTTCGGCACCCCTGCCATGCTGATAGCGGGTGGAGGGCAGGAACTCATTGGGCGCCTGGCCGGGCTTGTTGTTGGCGGTCGAGATTACGGTTGGCGTGGGATTCCCGCCGACGAATACCTGCGTGCCGGCGTAATCGTTACGGCGCAGGTAGGCGCTGTCGTACCAGCCCGTGCCGCTCACGCGGGCACCGAAATTTTTCGCCGTGACGTCGAATTCCGCCAGCAGGTCGAAACGGCTTGAAATCAGGCCTTTGCGAAAATTGTGGTCACCGTCGTCTTCGTTGGCGACGTTGGGGTCGCCGGCAAAGTCCAGCCGGGTCAGCGCCGCTGACGGATCCTTCACGCGGTAGGCCGAGCTGTATTTCGGCGTCAGGTCCAGCCTGACCTTGAGGTCGGGATCCGACGTCTTGAAGTCGACCGCATAGGCGTTCGGGAGCGTGAGCGCTACGGCGAGCGCGAGTGTTTTACGAGGAATAGGCATGCAAGTCTCCGTGCGCCTGTCGTGGACGGCACAAAATATGTAATTGTCTAAATGGATGGACTACGAACCGCTGCCGGTCAGCTAGGGTGGCTGCGGATCCGGCGCCTCCGCTCGTGGCGGACCGCCTACCTGGATCGGAATCGTCGTCACTGGAACAGCCATGGTTCGAGCGCGCTGCGGCGCTGTTCGTAACAACGGATCGCTTCGTCCTGCTGCAGCGTGAGCGAAATGTCGTCCAGCGCGTCGAGCAGCCGCCGCTTGTTGAACCCGTCGATCTGGAAGCGGATGACTTCACCTCCTGGCGTAAAGACCATCTGGCTGACCAGATCAATGGCGAGCGCGTAGCCCGGGGTCGCTTCAACGTCCCCGAACAGACGGTCGACGACCTGTTCATCGAGCGGGATCGGCAGCAGGCCGTTCTTGAAGCAGTTTGCGTAGAAAATGCTGGCGAAGCTGGGAGCGATCACGGCCCGGATACCGTAATCGGACAACGCCCAGAGCGCATGCTCACGACTCGATCCGCAGCCGAAGTTTTCCCTGGCGAGCAGAATCTGTGCGTCGCGGTAGCGGGGCTGGTTGAGCACGAACGTTGTATCAGGCGTCCTGCCCTGCTTGCCCGGGTAGCCGGGATCAAGGTAGCGCCATTCGTCGAACAAGTTGGCGCCGAATCCCGTGCGGGCGATCGACTTCATGAACTGCTTCGGGATGATGGCATCCGTGTCGACATCCGGCCGGTCGAGAGGCATCACGCACGAGGTAAATGGGATGAACGATTGCATGATGGCCTCACCAGTCCTGGGTCACGTCGACGAAATGGCCGGCGATGGCGGCGGCGGCCGCCATCGCGGGGCTCACCAGATGCGTTCGCCCCCCCGCGCCCTGACGGCCTTCGAAATTCCGGTTCGAGGTCGATGCACAGCGCTCGCCTGGCAGGAGGCGGTCGTCGTTCATGCCGAGGCACATCGAGCACCCGGGCTCGCGCCATTCGAATCCTGCATCGATGAACAGACGATCCAGCCCTTCGGCTTCGGCCTGCGCCTTGACGAGGCCGGAACCGGGAACGACGATCGCCTGGCGGATCGTGCGCGCCAACGACCTGCCGCACACAACCGCCGCTGCGGCACGCAAGTCCTCGATGCGCGCGTTGGTGCAGGACCCGATGAAAATACGGTCGAGCCTGATCTCGCGGACCGGCGTGCCCGGCCTCAGGTCCATGTAGTCGAGCGCACGCCGCACCTGTGCGCGTCGGACGGGGTCTGCCTGGTCCTCCGGCGACGGCACGCAACCGTCAACCGGCACGACCATTGCCGGCGACACGCCCCAGGTAACCATCGGCGCCACCGAGCCCGCATCGATCGACAGCCAGGCGTCAAACGCGGCTCCCTCGTCGCTGACAAGCGTACGCCAGTAAGCGCACGCGTCGTTCCACGCCGCGCCGGCCGGGGCATAGGGCCGCCCGTCGAGATAGGACAGCGTGATGTCGTCGACACCGACCAGGCCCACTCGAGCGCCCGCCTCGATCGCCATATTGCATAACGTCATACGGGATTCCATCGACATGTGCGCAACCGCGGGGCCACCGAATTCGATCGCATAGCCAGTGGCGCCTGCCGTGCCGAGACGCTGGATCAGGGCAAGGATCAGGTCCTTGGCCGTCACGCCAGGAACGAGTTCGCCGGTCACCCCGATATACATGGTCTTCATCCGTTCCACCGGCAGGCACTGGGTCGCCAGTACGTGCTCGACGTCCGACGTCCCGACCCCGAAAGCCAGGGCGGCAAAGGCGCCGTGAGTACTGGCGTGGGAGTCACCTGCAACCACCGTCATGCCCGGCAACGTCGCGCCCTGCTCCGGGCCGACGACGTGGATGATGCCCTGGCGCGGATCGCCCAACGCGAATTGCGTGATGCCGAATTCGGCGCAATTGACCGCCAGTTGGTCCACCTGAGCCCGCGACAGCGGATCGGCAATGGTCCCACGTTGCGCCGCAATCGTCGGCACGTTGTGGTCGGCTGTCGCAAGGACGGTCTCGGGCCGCCAAGGCCGGCGCCGCGCGAGGCGCAGTCCCTCGAATGCCTGCGGGCTCGTGACCTCATAGACCAGGTGCCGGTCGATGTACAGCAGCGCTGGACCAGAGCCGTCCGATGGAGCGACGAGATGCCGGTCCCACAGCTTGGCGAAAAGGGTCTTAGGTACCATGTCGGTCACGCGGCGGCGCCGGAACGCAGGAGGAACGCTTTCACCTCGCCTCGCGCCTGCGGCGATTCATCGAGGATGAGGTGGCCCGCGCCCGCGACCACCCGGACGGTCGAGCGCGGCAGCAAGGCGGCCCATGCCTGCGCCTGGGCGGCGGGGATCACACGGTCCTCCCTTCCCCACAACAGGAACGTCGCCACGTCGATGCGCGCCAGCGAGGCGGGAAGCGCCGGATCGACCAGGCTGCCGTTCCGCAGGATACGGCCGACGGCTGCCGTTTCCCGGGCGCGCATGGTGCCGAACTCGGGATCGGGCCAGGTCGGCACGAACGGCTCCAGCACCGACACGTCCTCGATCAGGTAGTCGAGCAATTCGCCCGGCGGGATGTCGGCCAGGTTCGTCATCGGATGCGCCGGTACGTCAAGCCCGGCCGGACAGACGAGGACCAGCTTGTCCAGCAGCGCTCCATGGTCGGCCGCGAACTGCGCCGCCATGCGCCCTCCCATCGAGCAGCCGACAAGATTGAATTTGTTCAGCCCCATCCGGTCAAACAGGTTTGCATAATGACGCACATAGTCGTGCATGGAGTCGATGCGCATATCATCTTGTGACTCGCCGAACCCTGGATGATAGGGAATGACGACGCGAAAATCCTCCGTCCAGTCGCGCGCGAAATCGAAACCGTGGAATGTGCCGGCGCCGTGGAAGTAGACCACCGTTTCTCCGTGTCCCGCGCTGTACACCACGGTCCGGATGCCGTTCACCACGTATTCATCGCGCTCGAAACCCTCCGTGCGGACCCTGCTGTCTCCGAGAATTTTGCTCATGGCTTGCCTTCGTTGCTTGTCGTTTTCTGAGAGATGCGTCGGGGCTCAGGCCGTGGCGTCGGCGCGTTCGTAGGTGCCTTCCGGGAAGGGCCGGCCGATCACGCCCGACGGATACATCATGGCCTTGCGACCGATCTCGGGGTTCTCCGCCGAGGTGCGGTATGCCTGTTCGTCTGCGCGTCGCTTGTGCGGATCCTTCTCCGACAACACGCGCTTCATGTGGCTGGCCGTGGGCGACGTACATTCGCGGAAGACACGGCGCCGCTCGTCGGAGTAATAGTCGAGGATCGTGTCGTCGCGCTGGCGGGTGATCACGGCGGACAGCGCGTCGGACAATTCGACTGCGTCGATGATGCCGGTTGTGAGGCCCATGCCGCCGCAAGGGTTGCAGACGTGGGCAGCGTCGCCGGCGAGCAGGACGCGACCGACTCGCATCGACGGTACGCAGCGCTCGTGCACACGGTACGGCGATGCCGCCACGATCTCGTATTGGTCCGGCCCAGGCAGGATGGCCGCATAGCGTTCGGGAATCCGGCGCAGCACTTCGTCTTCCGGCAGCGAGGCGTCTTCCCCGAACGTGCAACGCCAGATGTTTTCCTTGCCAAGACGGGCCACGACGGCCCAGTTGACGGGGTCGGACACCTGGTTGACCGGCGCGAAGCCGTACTTTTCGAAGTCGAAACGCACGTTGGTGGCCACGAAGCGGTCCGGCCACGTATGCCCTTCGAACGGCAGGTCGAGCAGGCGGCGCACCGTACTGCGCGCGCCATCGGACCCGACGAGCCAGTGTGCGCGCAGATCCTGAGGGCCTTCCGCCGTGTCGACACGTACCGTCACGCCGCGCTCGTCCTGTTCGAACGCCGCCAGGCTGGTATTCCAGCGCACTTCCGCGTTCGGGTACCGCGACAGATGCTGCAGTACCAGGTCGGCCAGGATGTGCTGGCCCAGGTGCAGGTTGTACGGATAGCGGACGAGCCCCGTCAGGATCGACGAGTCGATGCTCACGACAGTATTCTCGGCCGGGGAACGAAACTGGAATTCCGTGCTCTTGTAGCCGACATTCAGCGCGTCTTCCAACAGGCCGTAGCGATCGAGCACGTCGAGCGTCGTCGGATAATAGATCGCCGCGCGCGGCGAATCGTTGATGGTCGGTGCCGCGTCGACCAGCGTGACCTTGACACCGGCACGGGCGAGCCCGAGCGCCGTGACGAGCCCAACCGGACCGGCACCCGAAACGATGACGCCACCCAGATTTTCCATGTTTATCTCCTAGTTTTGTTGACGTAATTAATTCCGGGCACGGGCTACGCAGTCCGTGCCACGAATGCGATCAGCTCACTGGCAAAGCGCTCCGGATCATCGAGGAACGGGGCATGGCCCGCATCGTCGTACAGCGACACCCAGGCACTGCCGATCGTCTTTTGCAGGTTGCAGGCATGGGCCGGCAGGATGACCGTGTCGCGTACGCCATGGCTCACCAATACCGGAAGGGTGAGTTGTGCGACGACGTCGTCGTAGTCCAGGCGGCGATTACGCAGCCACGCCCGTTGACCGGCGGGAATCGAGGCGATGGCGGCGCTGAGTGTCCGATACCGCTGCGTTGCCGCGGCGGTACGCAGAACGTCCCGGATGAAACGGTCGGCCGCCGCGTCCGCTATTGGGGCCTCGCCGGAGCACAGATCTGCCAGGACCATGTGGTCCGGACCGAGCACGCTCGGATCGGCCAGGCTTGCGGCAGCCACCAGGTTGGCGCAGCGCAGTGCACGGCTTCCGTAGTAGCGTACATAGTCGAGCAGCATGCGGCCGCCGTATGACCAGGCCACCACTGCGGGCCGATGCAGGCCGCTGGCGCGGATCACCGCGTCGAGATCGTCGGCCCAGGCTCGGCCGTCGGTATAGCCCTCGGCCGAGAATGCGCGCCCTGACCCTCCGTGGCCGCGCAGGTCCGGCAAGACGATGTGGCACCGGTCGAGAAAACCGTCCTGTGCGCACAGCGTCGACCACACCGTGTGGTCCAGGGCAAAACCGTGCAACAGCACGATCGGCAGGCCCGCCGGGTTACCGCCCTGCCAGTAAGCGATGGGGCAGCCGTCCGCGGATACGACCTCGGATGGGCGTAACGCGAAGATGGAGTCCTTGGCATTCATCGACGCGCTCTCAGGCGGCAACGGCGGCGCCGTAGTGCTTTTCGCGCAGCGCACGCCATGCGGCGATGTCCGCGTCGACGGACTGATACTTGTCCGCGAAAAAGCGTTCGGTGACCGAGACGTTCGTGGCAAGCTCCACGCGCATCCCGTTCGGATCGTAGAAGTAGATCGAGCGGCAGTAGCCGTGATCGATCTCGAGCACGTCCACGCCCGCTGCCTGCAGCTTGTTCTTGTAGGCGTCGATCGTCGCATGCCCGCCCTCCACTTCCATGGCGATGTGGTGGCCGAACTGGTCGACTTCGGGGAAATCGCCGGCCTTGAAGTGCGAGGGATAGTCGAAGAAAGCGA
Organism: Massilia kyonggiensis; assembly: GCA_966212285.1. Taxonomy (GTDB): domain Bacteria; phylum Pseudomonadota; class Gammaproteobacteria; order Burkholderiales; family Burkholderiaceae_D; genus Telluria; species Telluria kyonggiensis_A. Next base: position 6,520 of record CBIHQW010000009.1, on the reverse strand, counting down.
GCGCACTGCCGTCGCCGAGTTCGAAATACAGGTGCATGTACGGCTTGGGCTCGTTCGTCAGCGGATCGATCGGCTCGATGCAGGCCGCCACCAAGGGGAACCCCAGCAACCCTTCGTAGAACGCCCGCGTCTCTTCCGCGCTGCGGCAGCGGAAGGCGTGATGATGCAGGTGCCTGACCTTATTGGCGCCGCGCCGTTGCTGGGCGATCCTGCGCGCCAATTCCAGATCGATGTCGCTTGGGGTCCAGTTTTCGAGACTCATGGTTTATCTCCGTTATGGTAGGTAATGCGCTTGCGGCGCTATGAGGGCTACTTCTTGTGCAACAACTCGCTACGGATGGCCTGTCCATGCTGGTCCAGTACCGGGGGCGCGGTAATGTCGAACCCGCGTTCGCCATCGAAAGAGATCGGAAAGCGGATGGTGCGGAACGTCCCCAGGTCGGCGTGGGGAACCGACACTTCGAGTTGCAGGTGTCGGACCTGCGGGTCTTCGAGGACCTCCGCGACGTCGTACATGGGTGCGTGCGGCACGTCTTCCTGTGTCAGGCGTTCGCACCATGTGCTGCGTGCCTCTTTGGCGAAGATGTCACGCAGCAGCACAATCAGGTCGTCGAAATGCTCGATGCGTTGTTCGCGCGAGCAGAAACGAGGATCCGAAAAAATGTCCGGGCGGCCCATCGCGGTTGCCAGGCCCTGCCAGAACTTGGCGGGCGACGACATGTGGAGCGCGATCCATTTGCGGTCCGCGCACTGCAGCACGTAGGACTGCGACACGCTCGGGCGGCTGAACGGCCCCATCACTTCACCGTCCGACAGGTAGTGCGTGAACGCGTCCAGGTTGAAGTGGCACATCGCCTCGATCATCGACACTTCGACGCTGCGACCACGGCCGCTGCTGGCCCGCTCGAACAACGCGCCCAGGATGCCGAATGCCGCGTAATAGCCCGTCATGGCATCGGCTATCGCTGGACCCGCCACGCGCGGGTCGGCCGGATTGACGAGAAGGCCGAGAAAACCGCTGGCGGCCTGCGCGACCGTGTCGTACGCGGGCCGCTGGGAGGCTGGCCCCGTCGCTCCGAAGCCGCTGATTGCGCAGTAGATCAGGCGTGGGTTGAGTTCGCGCAGGCGGGCCTCGCCGGCACCGAGGCGCTCGGCGATCCCTGGCCGGAAATTCTGGATGTACACGTCGGCACCACGGATCAGGTCGTCAAAAACGGCCCGGTCGCTGTCCAGTTTCTGGTCCAGCGAAATGCTGCGCTTGTTGCGGTTGTAAGTCTGGAAATGGGTGCTGTACAGGCCGCCATCGAATGCACGGAATGGATCGCCCGTCCCGGGCTGCTCGACCTTGATGACGTCGGCTCCCATATCCGCCAGGATCATGGAGGCGGCAGGTCCGGTAATGAAGGTGCCCTGCTCGATGACACGCACGCCTTCTAGTACTTTGCTCATATTGGATTGCCCAGTGGTTGAAGGTTTCGGAATCAGGATCGGACGGGCTGCGCGCCATCGAAGACGAGTTCCCGCGTGGCCTGGTAAGAGAGCGCGAAGCCGATCGAGTGCTCGAGTTCTTCCGTCAGGTGAGCGATCAATCCAGCTGTGCGGGCCAGGATCGGTACCCCCTTGAGCGCCGCAAGCGGAAATCCGATGCCAAGCAGCACCGCAGGAATTGCGGCCGATACGTTGAGCTTGAGCTCCTTGCCAACGACGCGAGGCAGAACGCGCTCTACCGCCTCCGCGATATCCACGTAGCGCAGGTCGATCGCATGCTGGCGCGCCACGTCGAACAGGGCGTCGACGCGCGGGTCACGCTCCTTGTGGAGCGGATGGCCGTAGCCGGGGATGGCGCGGCGGGCGGCGCGATATTCGCCCACGACCGCCAGCGCGGCGGCGTCGATATCCGTCCCGTGACTGCCAGCGTATGCGGCGATGTCATCGAACAGCCGCCCCGCGCTTTCCGATGCGCCAAGGATGACGGAGCCGCATCCGAGAATCCCGGCCGCGACCGCTCCCTGCAGCGCGTCCGGCGCGGCAGCCAGCGTCATCCGGCTCGCCTGCACACTCGGTACGAGGCCGTGCTCCGCGATCGCCACCAGCGTTGCGTCGATGATGGCCACCGCCTTGGCCGATGGCCGCGTGCCGGTCACCAGCAGATGGAAGTAATCGGTGAACGAGATTTTTCCGATGAGATCGCCACACAGGTCGAAGCCGCGGACGGTGATGGAGTGCGCGTCGGCCGTCGAGATGGCGGTTCTTGGTACGGTTTCTTTACCTATCTTCATATTCAGTCCAGTTGGTTTCTTGCAGATAAATACAGAGTAACAGCAGGCAACCATATGTTGAAATGATGATTTTTCATTGTTATCATTGATGGCATCGATTGTTAAGGTCAGAATATGGAGCTCAGGCATTTACGCTATTTCAAAGCGCTTTCCGAATGTCTTAATTTCACGCGCGCGGCGGAGCGGGTCCATGTGACGCAATCCACGCTGTCGCACCAGATCGCGCAACTGGAAGACGAATTGAATACGGCGCTGTTCGAACGCATCGGAAAGAAAGTCATAATGACTGAAGCCGGCGAGCTGTTTCTCGACTACGTGTCGCAGGCATTGCGCGCCGTCGACCAAGGGCTCGGAGCACTCAAGGACAGTGCCAGTTCTCTGGCTGGCGAAGTACGGATTGGAGCCACGCATACATTCAACCTGGAGTTTCTCCCCGAATGCATCGCAATCTTCCTCGATCGATATCCGACGGTAAAAGTGACAGTCGAGGAACTGTCGGCCGACGACATCACTGAAAAGCTGAAGGCCGACCAGCTCGACCTGGGAATCGCCTACCGGCCCAATACGCCGGACGAGCTCTGGTTCGAGCCGCTCCACAACGAGGAAATGGTGCTGGTCGTATCCGATCAACATCCGTTCGCCAAGCGTAAAAGGATCCGTTTCGTGGAACTCCACCGCCAGCAACTGGTACTCCTGCCCCGCGAATTCTCGACTCGTCAAATGCTCGACGAGTGTTTCCGCGCCAGCTCGGCCGAACCGGTCGTGGTCGCCGAGATGAACACTATTGCGCCGATGCTGCGGCTGGCAGCCCGCACGCGTATTGCCGCCATCGTTGCGGCGAGTGCGGTCACGGTGGAGGGCGGCTTGCATGTGGTAATGCTTGAAAATCCGACGCCCGTGCGCACGCCGGGGATTCTGTGGAAGCGCGGCGCCAAGCAGCAGACCTCCCACATGCGTGCGTTCTCCGGGATCGTCCGCAAACTGGCAATGAATCAAGGGGCCGCGGCCCGGCCGCGCACCCGCTGAGGTCCAGCGCAATCCAGGTTGTCACCAGGCCACCGACGATCAGGCACAGCACCTGGATGACATCGGTGTAGCCGATGACTTTCATGCCGCCGAGCGTAATGATCGCAGCGAACATGGCGAGGAACAGCATACACGGCAGCACGCCCAATCCGGCAATGCTACTTTGTGCGGTACGGCTTGCCTATTGTGTCCATCGCAACACGCAGCACTGGCGAACGTTCTCCACCCCACCACGCGCGCATGCCCACGACGTCGAGACATCGCAGATCAGGTGACTTTGACGCTAGCGATCACCGCAAGCGCGGATGCCTCCGCCTGAACCTGTTGCCTTGAAAACAGTCGGTAATCATTCGTTATGCACGGTGTGCCGCCGGCGATCGTCCCGTTGCCGACTTGGAGACGTCAACCGGCCACCTCCGGTGACGCCAAGCCCCGGAGCACGAGCAGAAGGCTGGTCGAAAGATCGGATTCGAATTCATAGCGCAACGGTTGCAGTTCCGGCAACTCCAGCACACTGCTCAAGGCAGCGGCCGGACTCGAGAGTGGCCATAAACCGATCATCTGCGCTATCGCTAGCCGCAGGAACGTCACATATGCGGTGAGCGGCAGCGCCGGGGCCACGCGATGGAGTTGCATGGCCACATCCGATATTTGATCCAATGAGCTGCGCTTGAAAGCCGTCAGCCGCTCGATCGAGACGTTACGCTCGATGATTGACGGCAATATGCTATACAGGTGGCACATCAGGGGCCGGGCCGCAGTTACGCTGGCGAAGGCGCGAGCGACCAGTTCGGGCGTGATGTGCGGGCCGACAGCGAGGCGGGCGCACAATTCGTCCCTCCAATGTGTCGACTCCTCCTCGAGTATGGCCAGTAGCAGTGCTTCGCGGTTTTCAAAATACCGGTACACATTCGACTTGGTCATTTGCGCCTGCCGTGCCAGTTCGTTCAAGCCCAGGTCTCTTACATCCATCCCTCCCAGCAAGGCCGCCTTCGCGGTAGCCAACAGGTGCCGGCGGCGCTCCTCTTTTTGTTCTGGCCGACGTGCACGTTGATAGGGATCCGGTGTTGTCATAAAAATCAGTTATTGAAGTGAAAAGTGAGTCAAATGTTTCGGACAGGATATCGCTTGACAGGAGACCGGTGGTCTTTTATATTGAAGACCACTGGTTCTTTATCTATTATACCTTCAACGGAGCGTAATATGCCTACCCCACTCATGGTTCGTCCGGAGCTTCTCAGTCAGAATCTGACCGGCAAGACCTATGTCGTCACTGGTGCAAATTCCGGCATCGGTCTTGTCACCGCCCGCCAACTTGCCAAACAGGGTGCCACTGTCATCATGGGTGTGCGACGCGTGAACGAGGGAAAACGCGTGGCCGCCGAGATTCGCAGCGAAATAGCGACGGCAAAGCTGGTCGTATATCAGCTCGAGCTGGACGACCTCAAGTCGGTTCGCACCTTCGCAGCCGAGGTGAACAGCAACCATCCAAAGCTGCAAGGGCTGGTCAACAATGCGGGAGTGATGAAAACACCGTTCGGTCGCACCAAGGATGGCTTCGAAACGCAGTTCGGCGTCAACCATCTCGGGCACTTTCTGCTTACCAATCTGTTGATGGACGGTCTCAAAGCCGGTGCACCGTCACGTGTGATTAACCTCTCGAGCTTCTTTCATGAGTCTGCAATGGGCCGGAGAGGCGAGATCCATTTTGATGACCTGAACTATGTGCGACGACCATTCGATACTTGGGAAGCGTACGCGCAATCGAAGCTGGCCAACCTGTTGCATGCGCGCGAGCTGGCACGGCGCGTGACCGGCACCGGTGTAACGACCGCCAGCGTCAATCCTGGCTTCGTGCGCACCAACCTCGTGAAGATCCCGGTGCCGATGTGGCTGCAGCGCATTCTGATGGTGCCGATTTTGCGTCTGATCGGCATGATTGAACCATGGGAAGGGGCGCAGACTACCCTGCACGCTCTGCTGGCGCCTGAGGTCGAGCAGCAGTCTGGGGCGTACTTCAGTCAGATCGCCCGCTACCAGGACAAGGTCTCTCGCGTCGGTGGATGGCCGTTACAGTCGCCGAATCCAGTGGCCCTCGACGACGCTGTCGCCGAACGACTGTGGAACGCCAGTGAGGCATTAGTGAGATCGAAGTAAGTCCGTTACGAATCCCGCCGCACTGCGGTAATCACAACAGAGAGCAACAAATGAAGAAACGTAATCCGATGATCGCCATGATGCTGGCCCTCCCGCTGGTCGGCGCCGCAGCACAGGCACAAAACACCCCGGTGGGCCTGTGGCAGATGCTCGACGAGGACACCAAGCAGCCGCTATCGCTGGTGCGTATCAGCGAAACGGCAGGGGTTCAGAGCGGCAAGCTTGAAAAGCTGCTCAACCCTGCTCGCCAGAACGACAAATGCACGCTGTGCGCGGATGAGCGGAAGAACCAGCCCATGCTGGGCATGACGATCATGCGCAACGTGAAGGCCGCCGGAGACGGCACCTGGGAGGGCGGAGACATCCTCGATCCGAATAATGGCAAGGTTTATCGTGTACGCCTCAAGCCGATCGAGGGCGGCAAGGCGCTTGAGGTCCGAGGGTATCTAGGGCCATTCTTCCGCAGCCAGCGTTGGACCAGGGTCGAGTGAGTATCGTCATCTGCGGCGCATCAGGGAAGCGCTGAACAATTCACTTTCGCGTGCGGAAACCAGTCTGAATGACGATTGAGTTCCGAGCGGCGATTCAGGCCGTGCCGGCGCTGGGTGGCGTTGGTGATGTTGATTCCCTCTAACGACAGGCTCAGATTCCGGGTCAGGTTATAGCCAAGCGACAGGTCCACCTGGCCGTAAGGCTCTATGTGGTGTGCAAACGCACTGAACCGGTAGTAAAACGCTGTCCTACTGGGGAAATTTGGAGGCGAGGACGGGAGTCGAACCCGTCTAGACGGCTTTGCAGGCCGCTGCATAACCGCTTTGCTACCTCGCCGGAGGAAGTCTTGACTATGCCGAAGCGACCGGTTATCTGTCGCAGCGACACGAGAAGGCTGGCTTCTCTGTAACTGGAGCGGGAGAAGAGTCTCGAACTCTCGACCTCAACCTTGGCAAGGTTGCGCTCTACCAACTGAGCTACTCCCGCATCGGGTACCACTATCGTGAATCACTTGGAGCGGGAGAAGAGTCTCGAACTCTCGACCTCAACCTTGGCAAGGTTGCGCT
>CBIHQW010000008.1:0-290046 GCA_966212285.1 Massilia kyonggiensis | reverse complement strand
AATATGCCGGCGAAGCGTTCCTGCGCCACCTGATCGACGCCGCCGTCGAAGCCTACCCGCACATCCCGGTCGTCATGCACCAGGACCACGGCCAGTCGCCGGCCGTCTGCATGGCCGCGATCCGCTCGGGCTTCACGTCCGTCATGATGGACGGCTCGCTGGAAGCGGACGGCAAGTCCGTCGCCTCCTACGACTACAACGTCGAAGTGTCGAAGGAAGTGGTGAAATTCGCGCACTCGATCGGCGTGACCGTCGAAGCGGAACTGGGCGTGCTCGGCTCGCTGGAAACGATGAAGGGCGACAAGGAAGACGGCCACGGCGCGGACCGCACCATGACCCGCGAAGAGCTGCTGACCGACGTCGCGCAGGCCGCCGACTTCGTCGCGCGCACCCAGTGCGATGCGCTGGCCATCGCCATCGGCACCTCGCACGGCGCCTATAAGTTTACGCGCAAGCCGACCGGCGACATCCTCGCCATCGACCGCATCAAGGAAATCCACGCGCGCATCCCGAACACGCACCTCGTGATGCACGGTTCGTCGTCGGTCCCGCAGGACCTGCTGGCGATCATCCGCGAATTCGGCGGCGACATGAAGGAAACCTATGGCGTGCCGGTCGAGGAAATCCAGGAAGGCATCAAGCACGGCGTCCGCAAGATCAACATCGACACCGACATCCGCCTGGCGATGACGGCCGCGATCCGCAAATACCTGTTCGAGAACCCGTCGAAATTCGACCCGCGCGACTACCTGAAGCCGGCCCGCGAAGCCGCGACGCAGATCTGCAAGGCACGCTACATCGCCTTCGGCTGCGAAGGCATGGCGGCCAAGATCAAGCCGATTCCGCTGGAGAAAATGGCGGAGCGCTATAAAGCTGGCGAACTGGCGCAGATCGTTCAGTAATCAGTAGCCCCAACACATCCGTCATCGCCGCTCCCGCGGTGATGACGGATGTAGTGCAAGAATTCGCGTAAAATATCGCTTTGGCACCGGCTCTCCCGAGCCGCCGCCCATCCGACCGGCTCCTTCGCCGGTTTCGCTTTATCAAGATATCCCCTCTATGAAAAGCCTCTACCAATCCACTATTTCCTCCCTGCCACTGCTGGGCCATGGCAAGGTCCGTGACAACTACGCCGTCGGCGACGACAAGATCCTGATCGTCACGACCGACCGCCTGTCGGCCTTCGACGTCGTCATGAACGAACCGATCCCCGGCAAGGGCATGGTGCTGAACCAGATGAGCGACTTCTGGTTCGAAAAACTCGGCCACATCGTGCCGAACCACCTGACCGGCGTGGCGCCGGAATCCGTGGTCGCACCGGAAGAAGTGGAGCAGGTGAAAGGCCGCGCCGTCGTCGCCAAGCGCCTGAAGCCGATCCTGGTGGAAGCCGTCGTGCGCGGCTACATCATCGGTTCGGGCTGGAAGGATTACCTGGCCACCGGCTCCGTCTGCGGCATCCAGCTGCCGGCCGGCCTGCGCCAGGCCGACAAGCTGCCCGAGCCGCTGTTCACCCCGGCCGCGAAAGCCGACCTGGGCGAGCACGACGAGAACATCAGCTTCGCCGACATGGAACAGCGCATCGGTTCCGAACTGGCCAACAAGATCCGCGACATCAGCATCCAGCTGTACAAGACCGCCGCCGACTACGCGGCCACGCGCGGCATCATCATCGCCGACACCAAGTTCGAATTCGGCCTGGACGAGAACGGCGTGCTGCACCTGATGGACGAAGTCCTGACCGCCGATTCCTCGCGCTTCTGGCCTGCGGACTCGTACGCGCCGGACATGTCGCCGCCGTCGTTCGACAAGCAGTTCGTGCGCGACTACCTGGAAACGCTGAAGGACTGGAACAAGGCCCCGCCGGCACCGCCGCTGCCGCAGGACGTCATCGAAAAAACCCAGGCCAAGTACTTCGAAGCCATCGAACGCCTGACGGGCGAGAAGCTGAAGGTCTGAGATGGCGGATCAGCAGAATAAGCCGCTGGTCGGCGTGATCATGGGTTCCAGCTCCGACTGGGACGTGATGCAGCACGCCTGCGCCATGCTGAAGCAGTTCGGCGTGCCGTTCGAAGCGCAGGTGATCTCGGCGCACCGCATGCCGGACGAGATGTTCACGTATGCCGAAACCGCCCGTAGCCGCGGCCTGCGCGCCATCATCGCCGGCGCCGGCGGTGCCGCGCACCTGCCGGGCATGGTCGCCGCGAAGACGGTCGTGCCCGTGCTGGGCGTGCCCGTGCCGTCGAAATACCTGCGCGGCGAAGACTCGCTGCTGTCGATCGTGCAGATGCCGAAGGGTGTGCCCGTGTCGACCTTCGCCATCGGCGAGGCCGGCGCCGCGAATGCCGCGCTGACGGCGATCGCCATCATCGCCACCACCGACGACGCCCTGGCGGGCCAGCTGGAACAATTCCGCCAGCAACAGACCGCCGCCGCCAAGGCCATGACCCTGCCTGTGAACGACTGATGAGTGATACGAAGTCCCAAGCCTATTTGCCGGAAGCCGCGGAACCAGCGTGGCTGGGCGTGATGGGCGGCGGCCAGCTGGGCCGCATGTTCGCCCACGCCGCGCAGGCGATGGGCTACCGCGTGGCCGTGCTGGAGCCGTCGATCGACTGCCCGGCCGGCCAGGTGGCCGAGTGCCTCGTCGAGGCCGGCTACGAAGATGCGGCTGGCCTGGATGCGCTGGCCGCGCAATGCGTGGCCGTCACGACGGAATTCGAAAACGTCCCGGCCGCCAGCCTGTCGCGCCTCGCGCAGCAGGTGTTCGTGGCACCGGACGCGCACGGCGTGTCCGTCGCCCAGGACCGCATCGCGGAAAAATCCTTCTTCGTCGCCTGCGCCGGTAAATCCGGTGTGATGCCGGCGCCGCACAAGGTGATCGCGAGCGATGCCGACATCGACGCCATCGCCGACGACCTGCTGCCCGGCATCCTGAAAACGGTGCGCATGGGCTACGACGGCAAGGGCCAGGTGCGCGTGCGCACGCGCGAGGACGTCCGCGCCGCGTTCGAATCCATGGACCGCGTGACCTGTCTGCTGGAAAAGATGCTGCCGCTCGCGTACGAGGTGTCCGTGCTGACGGCGCGCGGCGCGGATGGCCAGTCGGTCGTCTACCCGATCGCGGAAAACGTGCACCGCGACGGCATCCTGTTCACGACGACCGTGCCGGGCCCGAACGTGTCGGATGAATGCGCCCGCAAGGCGCAGGATGCAGCGCGTGCCATCGTGGCCGAGCTCCGCTATGTCGGCGTGCTGTGCATCGAATTCTTCGTGCTGGCCGACGGTTCGCTCGTCGTCAACGAGATGGCGCCGCGGCCGCATAACAGCGGCCACTACACGATCGATGCGTGCGTCACGAGCCAGTTCGCGCAGCAGGTCCGGGCGATGGCGAAACTGCCGCTGGGCGACGTGCGCCAGCATTCACCGGCCGTCATGCTGAACATCCTCGGCGACGTGTGGTTCGAGGGCGAGACTGTCCGTGAACCGGCGTGGGACGCCGTGCTGGCGCTGCCCGGCGCGAACCTGCATCTGTACGGCAAGACGGACCCGCGCCGCGGCCGCAAGATGGGTCACGTGACGTTCGTCGCGCCCACCTTGTCGGAAGCGCAGGCGAGTTTCAACCAGGCTTGCGCCATCCTGGGGATCCCGTTGTGACGGATGATGTGATCAAAGCGGCCGCGCGCGCGCTCGAGGCCGGCCGCCTCGTCGCGCTGCCGACCGAGACCGTGTACGGCCTCGGCGCCGACGCGGAGAATCCGGCCGCCGTCGCCGCGATCTACGCCGCCAAGGGCCGCCCGCAGGATCACCCCGTGATCGTGCACGTGGCCCCGGGCGCCGATCTTGACTACTGGGCCACCGACATCCCGTCGGAAGCGCGCCAGTTGGCCGACGCCTTCTGGCCCGGCCCGCTGACGATGATCCTGAAGCGCGCGTCGCATATCCCGGACGCCGTCTCGGGCGGCCAGGACACGGTCGGCATCCGCTGCCCGTCGCATCCGGTTGCCATCGAGCTGCTGCAGGCGTTCAAGGGCGGGAAGGGTGGCATCGCGGCGCCGTCCGCGAACAAATTCGGTGCCGTCAGCCCGACGACCGCGCAGCACGTGCGCGACGAGTTCGGCGACGACATTGGAGAACATGGCCGCATCGCGTTCGTGCTGGATGGCGGCCAGAGCGAGGTCGGCATCGAATCGACGATCGTCGACCTGTCGCGCCTGGCCACGCACGGCCCCGTGCTGCTGCGCCCAGGCCATATCTCGGCGGATGCCATCGCGGCCGTGATCGACCAGGTGCCGGCCCGTCCGGACGCCGCGGCACCCCGCGCCTCGGGCACGCTGGAATCGCATTACGCGCCGCACACGCCGGTCGCGATGCAGGACACGGCGACCTTGGCTGAGACCTTGTCCAGGTTGCAAGGGGCGGGACGCAAGGTCGCCCTGATCCATTATTCCGACTTGCCGGCCACGCACGCGGCCGTCCGCCTGCCGGCCTCGCCGGAAGGTTTTGCGCACGCGCTGTACGCGGCGCTGCGCGCGATGGATGGCGTCGCCGCCGACGTCATCCTCGTCGAGGCGCCGCCGCAGGATGGCCCATGGCTGGGCGTCAACGATCGCCTGCGCCGCGCCGCGCATGGGTCGACCGGCATCGTCCACGGGTTGATAAACAACACCCCCGCGCTGTAACTCGTCGGGAATCTTCCCAAAAACGCCTGTCCGGTGCATGCTAGACGGCAATCACAGGTCCGCCTTCCGCGCGGACCTTTTGTTGTCATCCGTCAGCCGAAGGACATCCAATGCGTTCCCTCTTTACCCTGGCCCTCTGCCTCGGGCAGGGTATTCTCCTTGCCGCTTGCAGCGGCGGCACCACCGCCGGCGGCACGCCGGCCGGCGTCTCGAATCCTGAACCGCTGCCCGTCGCGACGCGCGGCAGCCTCGTGGGGCAGGCCGCCTCCGTGGCCGTCAACGTCGGCGGCGCGAGTCTCACCACATTGAGCCCGACCGTGCTGGCCGGCTTCCTCGAATCGGCCCAGCAGGGCACGCTCGCCGTCGCGGGCCAGCCGCAGTGCTCGGTTTCCGTGTACAAGGTCCACTACAACACCATCGGCGGTGCCGGCGAAGCGACGGACGGCAGCGCCGCCGTCTTCGTCCCCACGGGCGGCGGCGCGTCGTGCACCAATTCGCGGCCCGTCGTGCTGTATGCGCATGGGACGTCGTTGCAGAAATCCTACGACATGGCCGACATCGCCAACAATACGGAAGCCCGCCTCGCGGCGGCCGTGTTCGCGGCCCAGGGCTTCATCGTCGTCGCGCCGAATTACACGGGCTATAGCGGCTCGTCGCTGGGCTACCACCCGTACCTGGACCGCGTCGCGCAGGCCGCCGACATGATCGACGCGCTGCGCGCCGCACGCACGTCGTTCGCGGCGATCGGCGCCAAGGATTCCGGCAAGCTGATGGTCACGGGCTATTCCCAAGGCGGCTATGTCGCGATGGCCACGCAGCGCGCCATGCAAGACCTGGGCACGAACGAATTTACCCTGACGGCAGCGTCCGGCATGTCGGGGCCGTATGCCATCGCCCGCTTCGGCGACGACCTGTTCGGCGGCGCACCGCGCAATGGTGCGACCGTGATCGTGCCGATGATCATCAACGCGGGCCAGCATGCGAGCGCGGCGCTGTACGCGACGCCGGCGGATGTCTACGAGGCGCAGTATGCTCCCTCCATCGCCGACCTGGTGCCGGGCAGCCTCGGCAGCGGCGACCTCGTCGACCTGGGCAAGCTGCCGGCGACAGCCCTGTTCGCGGCGGATTCGCAGCCGCAGACGGCCGGCTACACGGCATACTTTGGCGCCAACAACCTGATTCGCACGGCCTACCGCAGCGGCTACCTGGCCGACCTCGCCGCGCACCCGTGCGACCAGAGCGCCACGTCGCCGCTGGCCTGTTCGCCGGCCCATAACCTGCGCAAATGGCTCGTGCGCAATGACTTGCGCAGCTATATGCCCAGCGCACCGACGATGCTGTGCGGCGGCCATGACGACCCCGTCGTGCCGTTCTTCAACGCGACGGCCGCCGCGAGCTATTTCAGCGCGCGCGGCAGCAGGATCACGCTGCTGGACATCGATGACACGCCGAGCCTGAACGACCCGTACCGCTCGGCCAAGGCAGGCTTCGTGGCGGCCAGGGCGATCCTGCGCGCGGCGTCGGGCGACGGTGCCGTGGCGTCGGCCTACCACGCCGGTCTCGTGGCACCGTTCTGCATGGCCGCGACGCGTGATTATTTTCAAACAACATTGTCACATTAAGACATGAACTCGCCAGCGGCGTTGCTATAATCGGCCGCGCTGCCGGCCTTGTCTCCCAGGCGTAACAACGGGGTGTTGTTGCCGGTGCACGACAAAGCTTTTCGCTATACAACGATGCCGAACACTGGCATATTAGTCAAGACACGAATAGCACGGCCGTTCGTTGCAGAAGAAAAATTTTCTTTAGGAGACACAATGCGTAAGACCTCATTCGCGCTCGCGCTGTTGACCGCTGCCGTACTGTCGGCTTGCGGCGGCAGCAGTACCAGCCCTCGCGGCGGCGACCAGACCCCGGTTACCAAGTTCAGCGCACAGGTATCGTTCGGCGACAGCCTGTCCGACGTGGGCTCGTATGCCGTCGGCGGCGTCAAGGCGCTGGGCGGCGGCAAGTTCACGATCAACGGCGACAACACGTCGATCAACGCCGACCTGACGGGCAAGAACTGGACCGAATTCGTCGCAGCCCAGCTGAAGCTGCCGGCACCGTGCGCGGCCCAGACCGGCCTGCAGGGCGACGCGACCAAGGGCTTTGCCGTGCCCGTCACCTTCAATACCAATTGCCTCAACTACGCGCAGGGCGGATCGCGCGTGACGAACCCGGTCGGCCCGAACAACAAGGCCGTGAACCCGACGCTGGGCCTGACCACCGTGCCCGTGGTGACGCAGATCGCGAACCACCTGGCCAAGACCGGCGGCAAATTCAGCGGTACCGAACTCGTGACCGTGCTGGCCGGCGGTAACGACATCCTGTTCCTGCTGGGCCAGCTGTCGACGAACGCCACCGCCGCCGGCACCACCGCCGGCTCCCAGGCCTTCGCTGTCTCGCTGACGACCCAGCTGGCCGCCGGTGCGACGAACCCGGCCACCGCGGCCCAGGCGATCGGCCTCGCGATCCAGACGGAAGCAGCGCGCGCCGGCCACACCGACGCGTCCATCGTGCAAGCCGCCGTCACCGCCGCCGTCATGGCCGGCAATACGGCAGCCGCGCAGGCCACCGTGTACGGTCCGATGGTCGCCAAGGCCCAGGCCGACGCCACGGCCGCCGGCCAGAAGGCGGGCGCCGACTACCTGACCGCCAACGCCGCGGGTGTCGTCACCGCGATGGCGACGGCCGGCGCCGAGCTGGGCGCCCTGGTCAAGACGCAGATCGTCGCCAAGGGCGCGAACTACGTCGTCGTGAACAACCTGCCGGACGTGGCATCGACGCCGTCGGGCAAATCGCAGTCGGCCGCCGTCCAGGCCCTGATCGCGAAAGCCGTCGACGCGTTCAATGCGCAGCTGAAGGCCGCTGTCGCGAGCGAGCCGAAGGTGCTCTACGTCGACCTGTGGACCGTCAGCCACGACGAGGTGATCAACCCGGCGCCGTACGGCCTCACCAATACGTCGACCCCGGCTTGCGGCCCGAACGCACTGGGCACCACGTCGCTCGTCTGCAACGCGAAGAACGTGATCGCCGGCGACGTCAGCCGCTACATGTTCGCCGACGATGTGCACCCGACGCCGTTCGAGAACTGGCTGATCGCGCGCTACATCCTCGAGCAGATGGCCGTGAAGGGCTGGCTGTAATCGTCACGACAGGCTTGTCCGCGCAGGCGGGCGGGCCATCAATAAGAATCAGGAGATAACATGAAAGTAAGTTCCAATGTCGTGAAACTGCTGGTCGCCGCCGGTGCGCTGGCCGTGGCGGGCAGCGCCGCGGCACAGGCCAAGGGGAAATGGGCCGTGTCGGTCGGCGCCATCGAGATTGAACCGAAGGTGGAGAGCGGCGCGATTTCCGCCCCGGCCCTGCCGAATTCGCTGGGCGACGTCGGCAAGGACACGGAACCGGTGGCGATCATCAACTACGGGATCACCGACAACATCACCACCGAATTCACCATCGCGAAGCCGTACAAGCACAGCATCTACGGCGCGGGTGCCATCGCCGGGACGGGCGAGCTGGGCACCGCACATGCCTTGCCGCCGACCTTGTTCGCGCAATACCGTTTCTTCGCGCCGAATGCGGCGTTCCGTCCTTACGTCGGCCTGGGCGTGACTTACGCCTACTTTTACAAGGAAACCGGCTCGTTCCGCATGACGGCGCTGACGAACCCGGGCGGTCCGGCGACGACGTTTAACATCGACAACAAATGGACCTATTCGGGCCAGATCGGTGCCGTCTGGAACTTCAGCGAGAAATGGTTCCTCAACGCCGCGCTCGTGAAGACCCGCCTGCGGACCGACGTGCACTTCTCGACGGGACAAACCCAGCACATGAAGCTGGACCCGAAATCGACCGTGCTGACCCTGGGCTACAAATTCTGATCGCGTTCCGCGCAATAAAAAACCCGCCGGTTTCGGCGGGTTTTTTTTCGTGCCTGGGTACGATCAGAACGCGGCGATACCGGTCTGCGCGCGACCCAGGATCAGCGCGTGGATGTCGTGCGTGCCTTCGTACGTGTTGACGACTTCCAGGTTGACGAGGTGACGCGCCACGCCGAATTCGTCGCTGATGCCGTTACCGCCCATCATGTCGCGCGCCATGCGGGCGATGTCGAGCGCCTTGCCGCAGGAATTGCGCTTCATGATCGACGTGATCTCGACCGCCGCCGTGCCCTCGTCCTTCATGCGGCCCAGGCGCAGCACGCCCTGCAGGCCCAGCGTGATTTCCGTCTGCATGTCGGCGAGCTTCTTCTGGATCAGCTGGTTGGCGGCCAGCGGCTTGCCGAACTGCTTGCGGTCCAGCACATACTGGCGGGAACGGTGCCAGCAGTCTTCCGCGGCGCCCAGCGCGCCCCAGGCGATGCCGTAACGGGCCGAGTTCAGGCAGGTGAACGGACCTTTCAGGCCGCGCACTTCCGGGAAGGCATTCTCTTCGGGACAGAACACCTCGTCCATCACGATCTCGCCCGTGATCGATGCGCGCAGGCCGACCTTGCCGTGGATGGCCGGCGCCGACAGGCCTTTCCAGCCCTTTTCCAGCACGAAGCCGCGGATCTTGCCTTCGTCATCCTTGGCCCAGACGACGAACACGTCGGCGATCGGCGAGTTCGTGATCCACATCTTCGAGCCGGACAGCGAATAGCCGCCGTCGACCTTGCGCGCGCGCGTGACCATCGAGCCCGGGTCGGAACCGTGGTTCGGTTCGGTCAGGCCGAAGCAGCCGATCCATTCGCCGGTGGCCAGCTTCGGCAGGTATTTCTGCTTCGTCTCTTCATTGCCGAACTCGTGGATCGGCACCATCACGAGCGACGACTGCACGCTCATCATCGAGCGATAGCCGGAATCGACGCGCTCGACTTCGCGCGCGATCAGGCCGTAGCTGACGTAGTTCAGGCCGGGGCCGCCGTATTGCTCGGGGATGGTCGGGCCCAGCAGGCCCAGCTCGCCCATTTCGCGGAAGATGGAGGCGTCGGTCGTTTCATTGCGGAAGGCTTCGAGGACGCGCGGCAGCAGCTTGTCCTGGCAATAGGCCGCGGCGGCGTCGCGCACCATGCGCTCTTCGTCGAGCAACTGCTCGTTCAGCAGCAACGGATCATCCCAATGGAACTGGGCTTTATGGGGCGAATCGGAACGGCTCATGGGGCTCCTGTCTCAATCTTTGTAAGAATGTGGCGGGCGAATGGATGGCCGCCCGGGTCGAGCCATTATAGAAACCCCGCCTTGCCGCATCTTTTCAAACTGCGACAGGCATTTTCATTTTTAAACGAGCAATGCTTACGTACTGCCGAAACGCCCGCCATGGAACAGCAGGGCGGACTGCGGATGCACCGCGCAGTCTTCCACTTCGCCCACGAAGATCACGTGGTCGCCTTCCGGATAGCGGCTGCGGTTGTGGCATTCGAACCAGGCGGAGACGCCTTTCAGGATCGGCTGGCCGGTGCGCGACAGTTCGTACTCGACGCCTTCGAACGGATCCTGGCCGCGCCGCGAGAACCGGCGCGCCAGCTCTTCCTGTCCGGCGGACAACACGTTGATCACGTAGTGCGAATTGCCGGTGAAGATGGGCAGGCTGTTGGCGACGTTCGACAGGCTCCACAGCACCAGCGGCGGCTCCAGCGACACGGAATTGAACGACGACGCGGTCAGGCCGCGGAACTTGCCGTCGCCCAGGCGGGTCGTGATGACGGTGACGCCGGTCGCGAATTGGGACAGGGCTTGGCGGAAATGGGCGGAATCGAAACCGCGCGTGGTGGCGCGAGGTGAGCTGGTGTTCATGCGCGCATTATGCCATCAATGGCCCGAGGTTCCCCGAGCCTGCACGAGCGGGCGGTTTCGGTTACAGTGAAACCATGAACAACTATTCATTCCTCGAGGAGTCAGCATGAGCCAGCAATCAGCAACCGAAGTGGCCATCCTGGGCGGCGGGTGTTTCTGGTGCCTGGAAGCGGTCTATCTGGAAGCGCGCGGTATTCTCCGCGTGGAATCGGGCTATATGGGCGGCGAGACGCCCGCGCCGACCTACGAGCAGGTATGCGCGGGCACGACGGGCCACGCGGAAGTGGTGCGCCTGGAATTCGATCCGAACGTGATCAGCTATCGCGACATCCTGGAAATCTTTTTCACCATCCACGACCCGACGACGCTCAACCGCCAGGGCAATGACGTCGGCACGCAATACCGCTCGGTGATCTTCTTCACGTCGCCGGAACAGGAAGCGACGGCGCGCAAGGTGATGGCCGAGATGGCCGCCGTCTGGGATGCCCCGATCGTCACGGAGGTGTCGCCGGCCGAGCAGTGGTACAAGGCCGAGGACTACCACCAGAATTATTTCGCCCAGCACCCGTTGCAGGGGTATTGCGCGTTCGTGGTGGCGCCCAAGGTGGCCAAGTTCCGCAAGGTCTTCACGGACCGGGTTAAATAAATCCGGCTACCGGTACATGTACCGCCGCGACCACGGAATCAGGTCCGGCTCTTCTCCCGCCTTGCCGCACACGATCTGGTACAGGCTGATCCAGTCGTGCGCAAAGCCGTACGCGCAGCCGGCCAGGTAGACGTGCCAGATGCGGAAGGTCTTCGGATCGCACGTCGCCCGGATACGGTCGGCATTGTTCTCGAAATTCTCGGTCCACAGCGCGCACGTGCGGGCGTAGTGACGGCGCAGGTTTTCCACGTCGCGGACTTCGAGGCCGCCTTCCTGCATCGTACGGATGACGGTGGACAGGTGCGCCAGCTCGCCGTGCGGGAACACGTATTTGTCGATGAACTCGCCGCCGCCGTACGGGCTGTTGCGCTGCTCGACGTCGGACGTGGTGATGCCGTGGTTCATCACGACGCCGCCCGGCGCCAGCAGCCCGCTGATGCGGCCGAAGTACTCCGGCAGGTTGTCCACGCCCACGTGCTCGAACATGCCGACGCTCGTGATGCGGTCGAACTGGCCTGCGACGTCGCGGTAGTCCTGCAGGCGGATCTCGATGCGGTCCTGCAACCCGGCCTGCGTCACGCGCTCGCGCGCCAGCTCGTACTGCCGTTCGGACAGCGTGACGCCGACGCAGCACGCCCCGAATTTACTCGCCGCGCGGATCACGAGCGCGCCCCAGCCGCAGCCGATGTCGAGCAGCGTCTGGCCCGGCTGCACGCCGATCTTGGTGAGGATGTGGTCGATCTTCTTTTGCTGGGCCGTGGCCAGGTCCTCGTCGCCGTTCTCGAAATAGGCGCAGGAATACACCATGGCCGGGTCGAGGAACAGGCTGTAGAACTCGTTGGAGACGTCGTAGTGATAGCGGATGGCCTCGGCATCCTTCGCACGCGTGTGCGGCGAGACGAGGCGCAGCGCGGCACTGGCGACACGGCTCGTGCGCGCCGGCTTGCCCGTGGTTTCCGCGAGCGCAGAGCCCACCTGGATCATGTCGGCCGCGCGTCCTTCGATTTCGAGCGCACCTTCGACATAGGCTTCCCCGAGGTTGCCCAGCGACGGCGCGAGGAGGTAGCGCAGGCCGCCCGGACTGGGGACGCGGATTTTCACGCGTGGTTGCTCAGCGGACAGGTCCACCTGCGCGCCATTCCATAATTCCACGCGCAGGGGCAGGTTGAATTTACTGCGTATGCCTGAAGTCCAGGCGGAAAGCTTCATCTGGTCGAACACGCGTCTTCTCCGGCTGATCCTGAGCCGGATGCACCGGGTCAGGGTTGCAAACGTTGCCGCGTCCAGCTGCCGTCTTCCTGCCGCGTGTAGACGATGCGGTCGTGGAAGCGTGAACGCCGCCCCTGCCAGAACTCGACTCGTTCCGGCACCAGGCGAAAACCGCCCCAGTGTTGTGGCCGTGGCGGTGCTTCGCCATACTGACGCGCCACTTCCTCGTAGTGTTGTTCGAGGGCGGCACGGTTTGCGATCGGCTCGCTTTGTTCGGACGCGATCGCCGACAGCCGGCTTTTCAACGGTCGGCTGTTGAAATACTTATCGCTTTCCTCGGCACTCGTGCGTTCCACTCTGCCTTCGATTCGCACCTGCCGTTCAAGTTCACTCCAGAAGAATAGCAGAGCTGCAAAAGGCTTGCTTGCCAGCTGCTTGCCTTTCTGGCTGTCGTAATTCGTGTACCAGGTGAACCCGCGCGCATCGAATTGCTTGACGAGAACAATGCGCGACGTCGGCCGCCCATCCTCGCCCACGGTGGCCACGCTCATCGCGTTCGGCTCGTTCACTTCGGCCTTCAGCGCTTCCTCGAACCAGCGCGTGAACTGGTCCATCGGGTCGTCGGCGACGTCGCTTTCGTCCAGGCGGGCCTGGCCGTAATCCTTGCGCAGGCCGGCGACCGTTTCGCCGATGGACGGTGCCGGCTGCTCCAGGCCGCGGCGCTGGCGCATGGCGCCACCCAGGCGCGCCATCTGATCGGGGCCAAAGAGACGCAGCGCCATCGGCGCGACGATGCCTTCTTCGCGTTCCATATGGCCGTGATAGTTCTGCACGAAGCGGCGCACGATCGAGGCCGACAGCTGCGTGCCGCTGCCGTCCGCGATACCCGTCAGCTGTTCGTGCAGGTCTTGCCACATCGCATCCATGTCCTTGTGTTCCTGCAGGATCACGGGCACGAGGGCCTGCAGGGTGGCCGCATCTTCGCCCTTGGCGATGGCCAGCAGCATCGGCAGCAGGTCCTGTTCCTCGTCCTCGTGGTGCAGGTGGGCCGCCTTGTCGAAGTATTTCAGCACGGCCGCTGCCGCCTGGCGCGCCTGCTCGTCGGCGCCATGTTCGGGCAGGTGCGCGAGCAGTTTTTCCAGCGTGGCAAGTTGCTTACGGATGCGGCCGTGGCAATGCTTGAGGACGGCGACGGGTTGGTCGAAATCGGGAGCGGGGTCGGCAAGAAGGTTGGTCATGATCGCTGTTGTGGACGTGCAGAATGCGGGGAATTTTTTGATTGACTGAAAGTTATTTTAGAGCAATGAGCGCCGTTCCGTCCGGTAAAATGAAGGGATCATGATTACGACTTCCACCTCTCTCTTCGATGACGTCGACTTCGAGCGGCGCTTCGGCGGCATTGCCCGCCTCTACGGCGAGCGTGCACTGGAACGGTTCCGTGCGGCGCACGTTTGCGTGGTCGGCGTCGGCGGCGTCGGCTCCTGGATCGTCGAGGCCCTGGCCCGCAGCGCCGTCGGCCGGCTCACGCTCATCGACCTCGACAACGTGGCCGAATCCAACATCAACCGCCAGATCCAGGCGCTGTCGACCACGGTCGGCATGCCCAAGATCGAGGCGCTGAAACAGCGCATCGCGCTCATCAATCCGTATTGCGAAGTCGAGCTCGTCGAAGACTTCATCGATCCGGACAACATCCCGCAGATGATCGGGACGGCCCGTTTCGACTACGTCGTCGACGCCATCGACAGCGTCAAGGCCAAGGCCGCGCTGATCGCGTACTGCAGCCAGCATGCGATCCCGCTGATCGTCATCGGCGGCGCCGGCGGCCAGCTCGACCCGACGAAGATCGAGGTGCGCGACCTCGCCCGCACCGAGCAGGAACCGCTGCTGAAAAAAGTGCGCAAGATCCTGCGTGCCCGCTACGGCTTCGCGCGCGGCGAAAAGAACAAGTACCACATCGACGCCGTGTTCTCGATGGAACCGCTGCGCTACCCGCAGTCCGGCGACGCCTGCGAAGTCGATGCGAACAGCATCACGGGCCTGAATTGCGCCGGCTTCGGCTCGAGCATGGTCGTCACCGCGACGTTCGGCATGGTTGCGGCCGGCCATATGCTGCGCAAGATGGCGGAGGAGGCCAATGCCGTTCCGGTGCCGGACCATGTAACCGAATCCGTCGACGCTGTGCAACCGGAGGAGGCCTTGTTATCATAGGATCAGTTTTTTACTGATTCGTGAAAAGAGGCTCCATGATCCGTCGTATCGCCGTAGCTAGCCTGCTGCTGGCGGCCGTTGCCGCCCACGCGCAGGACGCATCCCAGCAGGCCGGCGACGGCCTGCAAGGTCCCAAGGACCCGGCCCAGGCCACCGCCAACGCCGCCCATCCCGGCAACCCGAACAATCCCGTCGATCCGACACCCGCCGGCCAGGAACAGCAAGGGCCGAAAGTGCAGGTCATCGACCATGTCATCGGCAAGGGTACCGAGGCGATGGTCGGCAGCACGGTCGTCGTCAACTACACGGGCTGGTTCTACAAGCCGCTGGCCGCCAAGCAACGCGGCCGCAAGTTCGACTCGTCGCTGGACGCGGGCCGCGAACCGCTCGAGTTCCAGCTCGGCGCGCGCCAGGTCATCAAGGGCTGGGAGCAGGGCGTGCAGGGCATGAAGGTGGGCGGCAAGCGCACCCTGATCATCCCGAGCGAACTCGCGTACGGCAAGCGCGGCGCCGGCGGCGGTTCCATTCCGCCGGATTCCGATCTGATCTTCGACGTGGAACTCCTGAAGGTCAAGTAAATCCAAATCACTCAACGGGAGAACTGCATGCGCATCGCGAACGACGTGACGGAACTGATCGGCAACACCCCCCTGGTGCGGATCCGCCGCCTGGCGCAGGGCGCCGGCGCGGACCTCACCGCCAAGCTCGAGTTCTACAATCCGGCCCACAGCGTGAAGGACCGGATCGGCTGGGCCATGATCGAGGCGGCCGAGCAGGCCGGCAAGATCGGCCCGAACACCATCATCGTCGAGCCCACCAGCGGCAACACGGGCATCGCGCTGGCAATGGTGTGCGCGGCGCGCGGCTACCGCTGCCGCCTCGTCATGCCGGAAACGATGAGCAACGAACGGCGCATGCTGCTGCGCGCATACGGCGCCGAGCTGGTGCTCACGCCGGGACCGGAAGGCATGCTGGGCGCCATCCGCCGCGCCGAGGAAATCGTCGCGGCCGACCCGAACTGCTTCATGCCGCAGCAGTTCAACAACCCCGCCAACCCGGACGTCCACCGCCGCACGACGGCCGAGGAAATCTGGCGCGATACCGACGGCAAGGTCGACATCCTCGTGGCCGGCGTCGGTACGGGCGGCACGATCACGGGCGTGGCCGAAGTGATCAAGGCCCGTAAGCCTTCGTTCCAGGCCATCGCCGTGGAACCGGAAGCGTCGCCCATCCTGTCCAAGGGCACAAAGGGTCCGCACCCGATCCAGGGCATCGGCGCCGGCTTCATTCCGGACGTGCTGAACACGAAAGCCTACGACGAAGTCATCACCGTCAAGAACGAGGACGCCTTCGAGACGGCCCGTGCGGCCGCGCGCGAGGAGGGGCTGCTGGTCGGCATCTCGTCCGGCGCCGCGTTGTGGGCCGCGATCCAGGTCGCCAAACGGCCGGAGAATGCGGGCAAGCTGATCGTGACGATCATTCCGTCGTTCGGGGAGCGCTATCTCAGTACGGCGCTGTACGCGAACCTGGCCGGCTGATCCGGCTTCCTTCTACGAAAAGGCCCGCATGCGGGCCTTTTTTAATGTGCGTGCGAGTGACCGTGATGATGGTCATGATCGTGGTCGTGGTCGTGGTCGTGATCATGGTCGTGACCTTGGTCATCGTTCAGGCAGCAACTGCTGTGCTTGGTCGTTCCTTGCTCCACCTGCAGCGTGCAGTGATGGATGGCGAAATCTTCGCGCAGGTGCCCGACGATGTCGTCGATGGCCGCATCGCCCGGGTAACCGCCCGGCATGACGAGGTGGGCCGTGAGGGCCGTCTCCGTCGTGCTCATCGCCCAGATGTGGACGTCGTGCACTTCGGTCACGCCCGGCTGCGCGGCCAGGAAGGCCGTCACGGCCTTCGCGTCGACGCTGGCCGGCACGCCCGCCAGCACCATCTGGATCGATTCCTTGAGCAGCGACCACGTCCCCACGACGATCACGACGACGAGCACGAGGCTGACGACCGGGTCGAGCCACGACCAGCCCGTGTAGATGATCACGACGCCGGAAATGACGACGCCCAGCGACAGCAACGCATCCGCCGCCATGTGCTGGTAGGCGCCGCGCACGTTGATGTCGTCCTTGCTGCCGGCCACGAACAGCCAGGCCGAGAAACCATTGATCAGCACGCCGACGAGGGCGACGATGGAGACCGTCGTGCCGGCCACCGGTTCCGGATGGGCGAAGCGGTGCACGGCTTCCCACGCGATGGCGCCGCACGCGACCATCAGCAGCAGGGCGTTGGCGAGCGCGGCGAGGATGGTCGTGCCGCGCATGCCATACGTGAAGCGGCGCGTGGGCGCGCTCTTCGTCAGCAGCGCGGCGCCCCAGGCGAGGCCCAGCCCCAGCACGTCCGACAGGTTGTGGCCGGCGTCGGCCATCAGCGCCGTCGAGTTGGCGATGAAGCCGTAGATGAATTCGATGGCGACGAACGCGGTATTCAGGCCGATGGCGATGCCGAACGCGCGGCCGTTGTCGCCCGGCGCCGGGTGGTGGTGATGGCCGTGTCCATGGCCGTGGGAATGGTGGTGACTCATGCGTCCAGTCCGGTGGTGGGTTCGGCGATGTGCTCGAACATATTGGAAAGCAGGCTGCTGATGTGGGCATCGGCGGCCGCATAGAACACCTGCTTGCCCTGGCGCTCCGCCTTGACGATGCGGGCCGCGCGCAGCAGGCGCAGGTGGTGGCTGACCAGCGAACTGGACAGGTTCAACGCGCCGGCGATGTCGCCCACGGCCGTCGGCTGTGCCAGGCAGGCGAGCACGATCCGCAACCGCGTGGGGTCGCCCAGCAGGTGGAACAGGTCGGCGAGTTCGTCGACCGCGTTGTCGATGTCGGGTGGGATGCTCATGCTTAACGTTTGAAGAACTGTTCACATGTTAAGCGCATAAAGAGGCGGGCGCAAGGGTTGTTACGTCGGAATGGAAACTTGAACAGATCGAAGGTTCTGGCCGTTGCCGGTCCTTCGAACGAGGATGGCAGGTTGTTGGCGAGGAAAGGTCACGGAGTATCACAACCGGCAGGAACCGAGCCATCTCCCGGGATGGCCTGGCTTCAGGAGCGTCTCAACTTATGAATTGTGGACGCCAATGATGCATTCACTATCGTGAAAAGCGCTGCGCATAAGGCTGAGTCATTATTTCCCTCAGCTAAAGATAGAATGCACCCAACAACACCACAAGCGACGCTACCGTACACTATGCCGAGAGAGAATCGGCTCGGCTTTCGTCGAGCAAGCGGTATCCCGTTACACTTATTATTCATCGAACTCCTTTTTGCTTAACCCGGCCATCGGCCTCAGTGTATGCCTCTTGTTGCTCTGAAGGCAAGTGCAGGGTTTTTGATAGCCGTGCTTGGGCGTTCCACTACGAGCAGGCGGAGCCCGGCCTTCGTTCACATCGTGCTGCTCACGGCACCTGCCCATCCACATCCCGTATCTCGGGCTGCCCCAGCCCAAGCTTTTGCAACTGCGGCAGAATCGCCGCCCGATCCCCGACTGCGATGACTTTCAACTGGTCGGGTTTCAAATACTTTTGCGCCGCCGCCTGCACCTGCGCCGCCGTCACGGCGCGATATCGGTCGGGCAGCGTGCGCCAGTAATCCGCCGGCAGGTCGAACACGAAGGTCTCGGCCAGGCTCGCGCCGATGCCGCTGTTCGTTTCGAACTGGCCCGGCAGCGAATACACCTGCGAGTCGCGCGCGCCCGCCAGCTCGGCCGCAGGCAGCGGCTTGTCGCGCATGCCGTTCACTTCCTTGAAGATTTCGGTAACGGCAGGCCCCGTGACGTCCGTGCGCACGCTGCCCGCGATGATGAACGGGCCCGGCGTGCGGTCGTAGCGGAACGCCGAGAACACGCCGTAGCTGTAGCCCTTATTTTCGCGCAGGTTGAGGTTGATGCGGCTCGAGAACAGGCCGCCCAGCGCCGCGTTCATGACCTGCATGGCCGGATAGTCCGGCGTCTTGCGCGCGGCCGCGATGGTCGTCACGCGCAGGGCCGTTTGCGGGGCGCCCGGTTTGTCGACGATGACCAGGCGCGCCCTGGTGCTGGACGGATCGCCGACCGACGTCACGGCCGCGTCGGCGCGTCCCCAGCCGCCGAAGCGGGCCGTCGCCAGCGCGCGCAGCTCGTCCGCCGTGATGTCGCCGGAGACGACGAGGGCCGCATTGTCGGGCAGGTAGTGGCGGCGCCAGAATCGCACGATGTCTTCGCGGGTCGTCGCGCGGATCGCCGGTTCCGTGCCCAGCTGGCCGTAGCCGTACGGGTGATCCGGGCCGTACAGCGCGCCGGCCGCGGCCACGGCGGCGATCGAAGCGGGATCGTCGCGCTGCTGCGTCAGATCGCCGATGCGGGAGGCACGCTGGCGTTCCACTTCGGCGGTCGGGAAGGCCGGATGCAGCACGACGTCGGCCAGCACGTCCAGCGCCTGCGGGAACGTGGACCGCAGCGCCAGCAGCGACACCGTCGACGCGTCGGACGACGCGGCGCTGCCGAGGAAGGCGCCCAGCTGCGCGATCTCGTCGGCGATGCGCGGTGCGCTGCGCGTGGCCGTGCCTTCGTCCAGCATCTGCGCCGTGAAGCCGGCGAGGCCCGGCTGGTCGGACGGATTGGCGTCGGAACCGCTTTTCACGACCAGTTCCGCCGCCACGAGCGGCAGCGCGGGGTTCGGGTGGACGACGACCGTGAGGCCGTTCGGCAGCTTGAACGATTCGCCCTGCGGCAGCGTGAAGCGCGGCGCCGGGCCCGGTTTCGGGGGCGTGCGGCGCCACGCTTCGTCGCGGTTGATGCCGGCGGCGCGGTCCGTCCTGCCGGCCTTCAAGGCTAGTGGTGGCGGCGGCGTCGGCACGTCGGGGCCGAGGTCCGGCTTGCCCGGCACGCCCGCGACGATCACGCGCGCATTCGGTTGCAGGTACGCCTGCGCGACGCGGCGCACGTCGGCGGCGGTGACGCGGCGCAGGCGCTCGATGTCCTTCGGCAGGTAGCCCGGGTCGCCCGTGTACTGGTTGTACTGGTTGATCTGGTTCGCAAGGCCCGTGCCGCCCAGCTTTTCGATCGACGTCAGCATCGCCGTCTCGATCGTGTTGCGGGCGCGTTCGACTTCCTGTTCGGACGGTCCCTTGTCGCGCAGCGCCTTGAGTTCCGCGTCGATGGCCGTCTCCAGCTCGGACGGTTCGAAGCCCGGACGCGCGGTGGCGTCGACGATGAAGGTCGACGTGAGCGCGTTCGAGTTCTGCGCGGCCGCCGCCTCCTGCGCGATCTGGCGCTCGTACACGAGGGTTTTATACAGGCGGCTCGACTTGCCGCCGGCGAGGATTTGCGCCGTCACCGCCAGCTCGGCGTCGCCCGGCTGGAAGGCCGGCGGCGTGAGCCACGCCATGTACAGGCGCGGCAGCTCCACGCGGTCCGGCACCGTGATGCGGCGCTCGCGCGTGATGGCGGGCGTCGTCACTTTCGGATGCACGACGGGCGGGCTCTTTTTGAAACTGCCGAAGTACTTGGCCACGAGGGCGCGCGTCTTGGCCTTGTCGATGTCGCCGGCGATGACGATGCTGGCGTTGTTAGGACCGTAGTAGCGTTTGAAGAAGTCGCGCACGTCGGCCAGCTTCGCGTTCTGGATGTCGGCGTGCGAGCCGATGACGGCCGCGTAATAGGGGTGCGTCTTCGGGAACAGCGCGTGGTTCAGCGCTTCCTCGACGACGCCGTACGGGCGGTTCTCGACGCTCTGGCGCCGCTCGTTGCGCACGACGTCCTGCTGGTTCGACAGGGCGGTCTGGTCGAGCACGTCGAGCAGATAGCCCATGCGGTCGGCATGTACCCACAGCGCGAGTTCGAGCTGGTTCGACGGCACCGTGTCGTAGTAATTCGTGCGGTCGTAGTCCGTGCTGCCGTTGCTGTCGGTGGCGCCGGCGCCTTCCAGCAGGCGGTCGGCGAGGCCGCGCGGCAGGTGCCGCGTCCCGGCGAACATCATGTGCTCGAACAGGTGGGCGAAGCCGGTGAGTCCTGGCGCCTCGTTGGCGGGGCCCACGTGATACCAGATGTTGACGGCCACGATGGGCAGGCGGTGGTCCTCGACGAGGATCACTTCCAGGCCGTTGGGGAGCGTCGTCTTGTCATAGCGGACTTGCGGCACCTCGGCCGCCGCGGACCCGGCGAGGGCGAGCAGCAAGGGGAGAGAAGACAGGAAGCGTCGCATGCGGGCTCCGTTTTTTTAATGACACGCGGCGCTGCCGTGGTCGGGCGGGGCGATGCCGAAAGACGATACGCGCGTGGACTCGATGAATTCCCAGCCGTAGCCGCCCGTGTACAGGCGCAGGCGCAGCACGCCGGTGCGGTTGCTGTCGCGGACCTCGCTGTGCGCGACGGTGAGCAGGAACGGCGTCGGATACGCGCCGCCGGTGCCGACGACGAACTGGCGGATGCCGTGCGTCGGGTCGAGCCGGCCGTCCGCATCCTGCGGGGCGAAGCGTTCGTAGTCGTGGTCGTGGCCGGACAGCACCAGCTCGGCGCCGGCGGCGTACAGCAGCTGCCAGGCGTCGCGCATCTTCGGGATGCTGCCATGGCCGCCCGAGCTGTACAGCGGATGGTGCCAGTAGGCGAGCGTGCAGCGCGCGGGGTGCGCGGCGAGGTCGGCGCGCAGCCAGTCCAGCTGGGCCGCGTGCTGGGCCGGGGCGAGATTGCTGTCCAGCGAGATGATGTGCCAGGTGCCCAGCTCGAAGCTGTAGTAGCCGCGGCCGGCGCGCGCGCCCCACCACTCGAAATAGGGCTTCGCGCCCGGCGTGTAGTACTCGTGGTTGCCGGGCGCGGGCCACGTGCGGTCCTTGAAGCGGCCCCACGTCGGTGCGTAACAGTCGGTGAATTCCTTCTTGGCGCCGTTCGGGTAGGTCAGGTCGCCCAGCGCCAGCACGACCGCCTCCGGATCCTGCGCGAGCCCGGCGGCGACGGTGGCGGCCGTGTCGGCCGCGCCCGAATAGGCCGGATCGCGATACGCGCAGCGCGCGATGTCGCCGGCCGCGTACACGGTGACACCTTTATCCGGCTCCGCGGCGGCCGCGTGCACGGATACGGCCGCCAGGAGCGCGGCCGCTGCCAGGCAACGCATCCTTACTCGAGCAGCCGCAAGAGGCCGGCCAGCGCGTGCGCCACCGTCTGCTCGCGTACCGCGTGGCGGTCGCCGGAAAATACGAGGCGTTCGGTGTACGTCGTGTCGCCCTTCGACCAGCCGAAGCACACCGTGCCCACGGGCTTGCCGGGTACGGCACCGGTCGGGCCGGCGATGCCGGTCGTGGACACGGCCACGTCGGCGTTGCTGTTGGCGACCGCGCCTTCGGCCATCGCGCCCGCGACTTCCTCGCTGACGGAACCGAATTGCGCGATCAGCGCGGCCGGCACGTCCAGCATCTCCGTCTTGGAGGCGTTCGAATACGTCACGAAACCGCATTCGAACCAGCCGGTCGAGCCGGGGATTTCCGTGATGGCCTGGGAGACGCCGCCGCCGGTGCAGGATTCGGCGGTGGCCAGCAGCAGGTTCTTGGATTCGAGTGCCCGGCCCACACGGGTGGCCAGGTCGATGATGTCGTTCGTCACGTGTCGCTCCTCCTTGTAATGGCGGTAGCAGAGAACCGCCAGGTCTCCAGGATCCAACCTGAGCACGCCGCCGTGTGCCGGGTCGCGGAAGGTTCCGCTGCGCGCTCGCGTCCATTCTAGCGCGCCTTCCCGCCGTGCGGCGTCGTAATCTTAACGAAAAGCCATTCTTGCGGTTATGTCTTTGACGTCCTTACAAACGCAAATGTCTTTACCGGTGCAAATACCAGGCCCCGTTCCGTGCGACATCACCTCCGGTCGTGCTGCTATGCTGCTCGACTTGCGGCCAGCCCCGCAGTGTTGTTCATTGACCGAACCAGGACCTCGCATGCCGCTCGACCGTTTCGTGCATGACCATCCGGGGCCGGCATTCTCGTGATGGCCATGTCCCTTGCAGCCGCGCGCGGCCGCCTGCCGGCGCTTGCGACGTGGTGACATCCATGATCCGTCCGCGCCGCTCCATCCGCGAAAAGCTCGTCACGATCGTGATGTCGACGACGCTCGCCGCGCTGGCGGTCTCCGTCGGCACGGTCGTCGTCTACGACCTGCGCAGTTATAAACACGCGCTGCTGAACGACCTGGCGACGCAGGCCGAACTGGTGGGCCACATGACGTCGGCCGCGCTGGCCTTCGACGATGCGCGCCTGGCGCGCGAGAACCTGGCCCTGCTGCGCAGCCGGCCGTCGGTGCGCGCCGCCGCCATCTACGACGAGCACGGCGCGTTGTTTGCGACCTATGTGGCGCCCGGCGAGACCGGCGCGTTCCCGGCGCGCCCCGCGCAGCGCGGCCGGCCCGTGCATGCGGGCGGCACGGAAACCTATGTCGGGAGCGGCGACGAACTGGTGCTGTACAAGCCGATCAGCGAAAACGGCGACCTGCTCGGCACCGTCTACCTGCGCTCGGAAAACCAGCTGATGGAACGCATGCGCGACTACCTCGTCATCTGCGCGTGCGTGACGGTGTTGGCCCTGTTTACCGCGTGGCTGCTCGTGCGCCGCCTCGGCCACACGATCACGACGCCCATCGACGCCATCACCCGCATCGCGCGCGACGTGGTGGCGCGGCGCGACTATTCGCGGCGCGCGCCCCGCATCAGCGAGGACGAGGCGGCGGAACTCGTCGATTCCTTCAACGCGATGCTGACCGAGATCGAGCAGCGCACGCGTGCGCTCGAAGATTCGAACCGCGAGATCGTGCGCCTGAACGAAGGCCTCGAAGCGCGCGTGCAGGAACGCACGGCCCAGCTGGAGCTGGCCAACTCGGAACTGGGACTCGCCATCGACGAGGCGCGAAACGCCAACCAGGCCAAGTCCGCGTTCCTGTCGTCGATGAGCCATGAGCTGCGCACGCCGCTGAACGCCATCCTCGGCTTCGCCCAGATCCTGGCATCGAAGGACATGCCGACGACGCCGGAACAGAAGCTCGAATTCTCCGGTCACATCCTGAAATCCGGGCGGCACCTGCTCACCCTGATCAACGAGATCCTCGACCTGGCGAAGGTCGAGGCGGGGGCCGTGAGCCTGTCGATGGAACCGGTGCTGCTGGCCGAGGTGCTGGCCGAATGCGAAGGCATGATCGCGCCGCTGGCCGCCGCGCGCGGCGTGCGCGTGCTGTTCCCGGAAGCGCCCGGCACGCGCGTGCAGGCCGACCGCACCCGTCTCAAGCAGGTCCTGCTGAACCTGTTGTCGAACGCGGTGAAGTACAACCGCGACGGCGGCGCCATCGTCGTCGACTGCGCGCAGCCGTCGCCGCAGCGCCTGCGCGTGTCCGTGCAGGACACCGGGATGGGCTTGACGCCGGAACAGGTGGCCGGCCTGTTCCAGCCGTTCAACCGCCTGGGCCAGGAAGCGGGCACGCAGGAAGGCACGGGCATC
This sequence comes from Massilia kyonggiensis, assembly GCA_966212285.1. Lineage (GTDB taxonomy): Bacteria > Pseudomonadota > Gammaproteobacteria > Burkholderiales > Burkholderiaceae_D > Telluria > Telluria kyonggiensis_A. Next base: position 265,985 of record CBIHQW010000008.1, on the reverse strand, counting down.
GGCCTCGTGGTGACGCGCCGCCTGGTCGAGCTGATGGGCGGCGAGATCGGCGTCACCAGCAGCCCGGGCGTGGGCAGCGTGTTCTGGATCGAGCTGGCCGTTGCCGGTGCGGATGGCGCGCTGCCGGCCGCGCTGCCGGCAGCGCGGCCGGCGCCCGTCCCGGCGGACGGGGCCGCGCCGGGAGCGCCGCATACGGTGCTGTACATCGAGGACAATCCGGCCAACCTGAAGCTCGTGCAGGAGATCGTGCGCTTCCGGTCCGACCTGCGGCTGGTGAGCGCGCCGGACGGCCATTTCGGCCTGTCGCTCGCGCGCAGCCAGAAACCCGACATCATCCTGATGGACCTGAACCTGCCCGGCCTTTCCGGGTTCGAGGTCCTGGCGCAGCTGCGCCGCGAACCCGAGACCGCGCGGATTCCGGCCATCGCGGTGTCCGCCAACGCCATGCGCGCCGACATCGACCGCGCGCTGGCGGCCGGCTTTGCGTACTACCTGACCAAGCCGATCGACATCGGCCAGTTCAACGAGGCCATCGACGACGTATTGTCAGCCCGAATGAGGACGACTCCATGATTTCCCCCAACGACATCCGCCGCGCACGCATCCTTGTCGTCGACGACGAACCGGTGAACGTGCAACTGCTCGAGTTCCTGCTCAAGACCAGCGGCTACGAGAACGTTGCCAGCACCACCGACCCGCGCCAGGTGGCCGCGCTGCACCTGCAGCACCGCTACGACCTGATCATCCTCGACCTGCAGATGCCGCACATGGACGGCTTCCATGTGATGGAAGCGTTGAAACCGATGGAGCGCGAGTCCTGGCTGCCCGTGCTCGTGGTGACGGCGGAGCCGGACAAGAAACTGGCCGCGCTGGAAGCGGGCGCGCGCGACTTCATCGGCAAGCCGTTCGACACGGTGGAGGTCCTCACGCGCATCCGCAACCTGCTCGAAGTGCGGTTGTTCCACAAGGAGTCGCAGGACTACGGCGCGCGCATGGAGCGCACGGTGCGCGAACGGACGGCCGAGCTGCAGCGCTTCCGCGGCGCGATGGACGCGACCACCGACGCCATCTTCCTCGTCGACGCGCGCACGATGGCGATGGTCGACGTCAGCGACGGCGCCTGCCGCATGCTGGGCTTTTCGCGCGAGGCGCTGCTGCGCATCGATCCGGTGGCGCTGGGCCTCGCGGAACGCGCGCAGCTCGAACGCTACGCGGACCCGGCGTCCACGTCGCGCGAGCACGACATCGTCGAGACGGAGCTGCTGCGCTCGGACGGGCAGGGCGCGGTGCCGGTCGAGATCAGCTGGCAGCTGCAGCAGCAGGAGCACCACCGCATCCTGATCGCCGTCGCGCGCGACATCAGCGAGCGCCTGCAGGCCGCGCAGCGCCTGAAGCACATGTCGAACTACGACAGCCTGACCGGCCTGCCGAACCGCAGCCTGTTCTTCCACACGCTGCGCGACGCCATCGAACTCGCGCAAGATAAAAACTGGCGCATCGCCGTGCTGTTCATCACGCTCGACCGCTTCAAGATCGTCAACGACTCGCTCGGCCCCGCACTGGGCGACGAGCTGCTGCGCCAGTTCAGCACGAGACTGGTGCGCTGCGTGCGCCTGCGCGACACGATCGGCCGGCTGGGCGGCGACGAATTCGCGCTGATCCTGACGATGACGCGCGAGCAGACCGAGGACGAGGCGGTCAGCGTCGCCAACGAGGTGCGCGAGGCGCTGCGCGCGCCGTTCGACCTGAACGGCCAGCAGGCCGTGCTGACGGCCAGCATCGGCATCGCGATGTACCCGGACGATGCCACGGACCCGGGCACGCTGGTGAAATACGCGGACGTGGCGATGGTGCGCGCGAAGGAGGCGGGGCGCGACGGCTACCGCTTCTTCACGGCCGGGATGAACGTGCAGGTGCTGGCGCGGCTGGACCTGGAACTGGCGCTGCGCGCGGCCATCGACGGCGAGCAGTTCGAGCTGCACTACCAGCCCAAGCTGGACCTGAACACGGGCCGCGTGAGCGGCGTGGAGGCGCTGCTGCGCTGGCGCCGTCCGGGCTTCGGCCTCGTGTACCCGGCCGAATTCGTGCCCGTCATGGAAGACACGGGCATGGTCGTGCGCGTGGGCGCGTGGATCATCGACGAGGCCTGTCGCCAGATCGCCGCGTGGAATGCCGAGGGCGTGCGCGACGTGCGCGTGGCCGTCAACGTGTCGAGCCGCCAGTTCGTCGAGGGCGACCTGGAAGGCGACATCCGCGCGGCGCTGGCGGAACACCGCGTGGATCCGGGCCTGCTCGAACTGGAGCTGACGGAAAGCGCGCTGATGTCGAACTTCGAGCACACGGTGCAGGTGCTCGAACGCCTGAAGGCGCTGGGCATCCGCATCGCCATCGACGATTTCGGCACCGGCTATTCGAGCCTCGCCTACCTGAAGCGCTTCCCGATCGACAAACTGAAGATCGACATCGCGTTCGTGCGCGACATCACGACGAACCCGGACGACGCGGCCATCGCGCTGGCCATCATCAGCATGGCGCACAGCCTGCACATGCAGGTGATCGCGGAAGGCGTGGAATCGCGCGCCCAGATGGCGCTGCTGCGCCGCCACCGCTGCGACGAGATCCAGGGTTTTCATTTCGCGCGCGCGCTGCTGCCGGCCGACCTGGCCCGGCTGGTGCTGGAAAACCGCGCCCAGCCCACGCGACCGGCGGAGGACGACCGCAACGTCCAGACGCTGCTGCTGGTGGACGACGACGTCAACGTGCTGGCCGCGCTGCACCGCCTGTTCAGGCGCGACAACTACCGCGTGCTGACGGCCGCGTCGCCGTCCGAGGGCTTCGAGCTCCTGGCGCTGTACCACGTGCAGGTGATCCTGTGCGACCAGAAGATGCCCGGGATGAACGGCACCGAATTCCTCAGCAAGGTCAAGGAGATGTACCCGGACACGATGCGCATCATCCTGTCCGGCTACACGGGCGTGGAGACGGTGCTCGATTCGATCAACCGCGGCGCCATCTACCGCTTCTACACGAAGCCGTGGAACGAAACGGAATTGCGCGACAACGTGCGGCTCGCGTTCCGCCAGTACTGGCTCACGCACGGGCCGTACGACGACCGCAAGACGCCGCGGGGGGACGAGGAAGCGGCGTGAATCAGCCCGGGCTGAAGTGATCCCAGCCCGCCAGCTGCAGGTCGAGCGGGGCGCCGTCCGCATCGACGAGCTTCAGGCCCGCCTCCGCCGTGATCGACCCCACCCGCGTCACGGCCGTCCCGCTGGCCGCGCCGGCGGCCACGACCGCCTCGCGCTGCGCCGCCGGCGCCGTGAAGCACAGTTCGTAATCGTCCCCGCCGGCCGCGGCGAAGCGGCGCCGCAGTCCGACCGGCTGGCGGGCCAGCGCCGGGCCGGCCGGCAGCGCGTCCACGTCCAGCACGGCGCCCACGCGCGACGCGGCGAGGATGTGCTTCAAATCGCCCACGAGGCCGTCCGAGATGTCGAGCGCGGCGTGCGCCAGGCCGCCTTCCGCCAGCAGGCGCCCCAGTGCCACGCGCGGCGTCGGCGCGTGCATGCGCTGGCCGGTGGCGGCGTGGTCGGCGGCGTCCAGCGCCACCTCGCTGCGGCGCGCGGCCAGCCACAGGCGCGCGTCGCCCAGCGTGCCCGAGATCCAGATGTCGTCGCCCGCGCGCGCGGCGTCGCGCCGCAGTGCCTGGCCGGGCGCCAGTTCGCCGAAGATCGTGATGCAGACGTTCAGCGGGCCCTTGGTCGTGTCGCCGCCCACCAGCTCGCAGCCGTGGGCGTCGGCCAGCGCGAACAGGCCGCGCGAGAACGCGTCGAGCCAGTCGGGTTCCGCCGCCGGCAGCGACAGCGCCAGCGTGAAGCCGAGGGGCCGGGCGCCCATCGCGGCCAGGTCCGACAGGTTCACGGCGAGACACTTGTGCCCGAGCGTGAGCGGGTCGGCGCCGGCGAAGAAATGGCGGTCCTCGACCAGCATGTCGGACGAGATGGCCAGCACCTTGCCGGGCGTGGGAGACAGCAGCGCGCAGTCGTCGCCGATGCCCAGTAGCGTGTTGGGACCGGGGGCGCGGTCGCGCTGGAAGTAGCGTTTGATGAGATCGAATTCGGAGAGCATCCCGCGATTCTAATCCGGGACCGTCGCCAGGTGGGCGGCGCGCCGGTAGCCGCCGGGGCCGATCCCGTAATGCCGCTTGAACACGCGGTTGAACGCCGCTTCCGACTGGTAGCCGACGGCCAGCGCGACGTCGCCGACGGCCCCTTCGCCCTGCAGCAGGGCTCGGGCGGCGCGTGCCATGCGCAGCTGGGTCAGCATGTCGGCCGGCGGCATGCCGCACAGGCGCGCGAACAGGCGGGCGAACGTGGCGCGCGACATGTGGCACGCCTCGGCCAGGTCTTCCACTTTCCACGGCCGTTCGGGCGATTCCAGCATCCGGGCGAGCGCGTTGCCCAGGCGGCGGTCGGCCAGGATGGCGAACAGGCCGGGGGCGGCATCCGTGCCGGCCAGCCAGGCGCGCAGCAGCAGCGCGAACAGGGCGCCCGACAGCTGGGCGACGACGACGTCGCCGCCGGGCCGGACCACCGTCGTCTCGTGCTGCAGGAGCCGCACGAGCGCATGCAGGCCGGGGAAGTCGTCGGCGCGGCTGGCGCGCACGACCATCACGTCGGGCAGGGCGCGCGCGAGGGCCTGGCGCGCGGCGCCGTCGAACACGAAGCTGCCGCACAGGATCGCCGTGCCGGGGCCCTCGCCGTCGTTGCCCTTGCGTTGCAGCGGCCCGTCCGCGGGGAGGGGGCGGACCGGGGCGGCGTCCGCGGCCGGCCCGGCGTGCAGGCGGTGTGCACTGCCGCCGGGGAAGACGACGACGTCGCCGGTGGCCAGGTCCAGGGTGTCGTGGCCGGGCACGTCCACGCGCGCGTCGCCCTCGACGATCACGTGGAACGGCGCCACGCCCGGCGTCGCGGCCGGTTCGTCCAGCACCCAGGGGGCCGCCAGTTCGCAGCGGATGTCGAGGGAAGTGCGGATCGTATAGAGGGACAGCAGGCGGCTCAGGGTATCCATGTCTTTATCAGATGAGACGATCGGGCAAATTATCGCAGCATCCGGGCATTCATCGTACTGGTCCAAAGGCCTAGACTTCTTTCCACACCAACTCACAACGAAAGGAAAACATCATGAGCCGTCTGAATGCACTGGGTGCCAACGCCACTGGCCGTACCGCCGAACTCTTCACCGCCATCAAGTCGAAACTGGGCAAAGTGCCGAACGCGTACGACACGATCGGCAGCAACAGCCCCGTCGCCCTGGAGGCCCTGCTGAACTTCGATGCGAAACTGGCCGACACGAGCCTGTCGAAGAAAGAGGTCGAGGTGATCAAGCTGGCCGTCAGCGAAGTGAACGCTTGCGATTACTGCCTGGCCGCGCACACGCTGATGGGCAAGCTGGCCGGCCTCGACCCGGACGGTATCCTGGCGGCACGCCGCGGCACGCCGGGCGGCGATGCGAAACTGGACGCGCTGTCGACGTTCGTGCGTGAAGTGGCGGGCACCCGCGGCACGGTGCCGCAGCCGGTGGTGGATGCCTTCAGGGCGGCCGGCTACACGGATGCGCAGGTGGTGGACACGATCTTCGCGATCACCAGCATCACGTTCACGAACCTGCTGAACCGCATCAACGACACGGTGGTGGACTTCCCGAAAGCGCCTGCCTGAGAAGGGAAACGGAGGCCGGTGCCATGGTACCTGCCTCCGGTCACTACTGTCGATACCAAGAAATACGTAGACGATTAGAGGTGACACTCTGATAAAATCGGAGACCCCCGGTCAGTTCAGGAAGGCTGCAAAGCATGGATTCGTCAATCGATAAAAAAGAAGAACTACGTCAACAACTGCGGGCTGCCGCGCTCGAGTACCACCAGTTTCCCACTCCCGGCAAGATCGCCGTCACCCCGACCAAATCCGTCTTGAACCAGCGTGACCTGGCCCTGGCGTACTCACCGGGCGTCGCCGCACCCTGCGAAGAAATCGTCAAGGACCCGTCCACCGCCTATAAATATACGGCGCGCGGCAACCTCGTCGCGGTGATCTCGAACGGTACCGCCGTCCTCGGCCTTGGCAACATCGGCCCGCTTGCCTCGAAACCGGTCATGGAAGGCAAGGGCGTGCTGTTCAAGAAGTTCGCCGGCATCGACGTGTTCGACATCGAGATCAACGAAACCGATCCCGACAAGCTGATCGAGGTGATCGCCGCGCTGGAACCGACGTTCGGCGGCGTGAACCTGGAAGACATCAAGGCGCCCGAGTGCTTCTACATCGAGCGCAAGCTGCGCGAGCGCATGAAGATCCCCGTCTTCCACGACGACCAGCACGGCACCGCGATCATCGTCGGCGCCGCCATCCTGAACGGCCTGAAGGTCGTCAATAAAGATCTCAAGAAGTGCAAGATGGTCGTGTCCGGCGCGGGCGCGGCGGCACTGGCCTGCCTCGACCTGGCCGTCGACCTCGGCTTCCCGATCGAGAATATTTACGTGACCGACCTCGCCGGCGTCGTCTACAAAGGCCGCACCGAGCTGATGGACCCGGACAAGGAGCGCTTCGCGCAGGACACGCCGCACCGCACGCTGGCCGAAATCATTCCGGACGCCGACATCTTCCTGGGCCTGTCCGCCGGCGGCGTGCTGAAGCCGGAAATGGTCGCGAAGATGGCGCCGAACCCGCTGATCCTGGCACTCGCCAACCCGAACCCGGAAATCCTGCCGGAAGACGCGAAGGCCGTCCGCAACGACGTCATCATCGCCACCGGCCGTTCGGACTACCCGAACCAGGTCAACAACGTGCTGTGCTTCCCGTACATGTTCCGCGGCGCGCTGGACTGCGGCGCGACGACGATCACGCGCGAAATGGAAATCGCCGTCGTGCACGCGATCGCCGACCTGGCCCACGCCGAGCAGTCGGACATCGTGGCGTCGGCCTACGGTATCTCGAACCTGTCGTTCGGTCCGGAATACCTGATCCCGATGCCGTTCGACCCGCGCCTGCTGACGCATATCGCGCCGGCCGTCGCCAAGGCCGCGATGGAAGGCGGCGTCGCCACCCGTCCGATCGCCGACCTGGCCGCGTACGCCGAGAGCCTGGAGCAATTCGTCTACCGCAGCGGCAGCTTCATGAAGCCGCTGTTCCAGATCGCCAAGAGCGCACCGGCCGAACGCAAGCGCATCGTCTACGCCGAGGGCGAGGAAGAGCGCGTCCTGCGCGCCGTGCAGGTCGTCGTCGACGAGAACCTGGCCCGTCCGATCCTGGTGGGCCGTCCGGCCGTGCTGGAAAAACGCATCGAGAAATTCGGCCTGCGCCTGAAGCTGGGCAAGCACTTCGACGTCATCAACCCCGATTTCGACGAGCGCTACCGCGACTACTGGCAGTCGTACCACCAGATGGTCATGCGCAAGGGCATCACGGAAGACCTCGCCAAGCTGGCGATGCGCCGCCGTCACACGCTGATCGGCGCGATGATGATCCACAAGGGCGACGCCGACGGCATGATCTGCGGCACCTACGGCACGACCGACGTGCACCTGCAGTACATCGACCAGGTGCTGGGCAAGCGTACCGGCAGCAACGTCTATGCGGCGCTGAACTTCATCATCACGCAGGAACGCCAGATCGCGATGGTCGACACGCACGTCAACGAGAACCCGACCGCCGACGAGCTGGCCGAGATCACGCTGATGGCGTCCGAGGAACTGGAGCGCCTGGGCATCACGCCGCGCGTGGCGCTGCTGTCGCACTCGAACTTCGGCACGTCCAACAGCGCGTCCGCCAGGAAGATGCGTGCCGCGCTGGGCCTCATCCAGCAAAAGGCCCCCGGCCTGGAAGTCGACGGCGAGATGCACGGCGACACGGCACTGGATTCGAAGCTGCGCGCCAAGATCATGCCGCAGTCGACGCTGAAGGGCGACGCCAACCTGCTCGTCATGCCGAACATCGAAGCCGCGAACATCGCCTACAACGTGGTCAAGACGGCGGCCGGCAGCGGCATCGCCATCGGCCCCGTGCTGCTGGGTTGCGCACGTCCGGTGCACATCCTGACCCCGTCGGCGACCGTGCGCCGCATCGTCAACATGACGGCGCTGTGCGTCGTGGACGCCGTCTCGGAGCGTTGATACGACACCTTTGTGTTGTAGATTCGCCACCTGTGACGAAATGACCAAAAAGGGCCCATTGCGGCCCTTTTGTCATTGAAATGTAGAAGTTCCCGACATTTTGTGAATATGTAATAAAGCTTGAGGGACTCGTAACAATGCGTAATCACGCGACGTGTTTGCGTGGTTTCAGGCGATAATAGACGAGTACATATTGTTTATTTTGCACGATTTCTTTCGTGCAAGGCCAAAAGCACCACTCTGATACAATGCGGGGTTGTCGGAAATTTATTGGTCCGCGCCAGCGCGGCTGACATCCCGCATGCCGACCCGCCTCGGCTGTCGCGGCGGCCGCACGGACCACCACTGGATCACCAAGAACATGCAAACAACAAAAAAGGCCCTGATTACCGGTATTACCGGGCAGGATGGCGCCTATCTGGCACAACTGCTCCTGGAAAAGGGCTACCACGTGACCGGCACCTTCCGCCGGTCCAGCTCGGTTAATTTCTGGCGCATCGCCGAACTCGGTATCGAGCAGCATCCCAACCTGAACCTCGTCGAATACGACCTCACCGATCTCTCCTCGAGCATCCGCCTGATCGAGTCCACCCGTCCCGACGAGGTGTACAACCTGGCGGCGCAAAGCTTCGTCGGCGTCTCGTTCGAGCAGCCCGTGACCACGGCGTCCATCACCGGCATCGGCGCCGTCAACCTGCTGGAAGCGATCCGCATCGTGCATCCGAAAGCGCGCTTCTACCAGGCGTCCACGTCCGAGATGTTCGGCAAGGTGCAGGCCGTGCCGCAGGTCGAGTCGACCCCGTTCTACCCGCGCAGCCCGTACGGCGTGGCCAAGCTGTACGCCCACTGGATGACCGTGAACTACCGCGAATCCTACGGCATCTTCGGCAGCTCGGGCATCCTGTTCAACCACGAATCGCCGCTGCGCGGCCGCGAGTTCGTCACCCGCAAGATCACGGATTCCGTCGCCAAGATCGTCCTGAACAAGCTGGAAGTGCTGGAGCTGGGCAACCTGGACGCCAAGCGCGACTGGGGCTATGCACGCGAATACGTCGAAGGCATGTGGCGCATCCTGCAGGCCGACGAGCCCGATACGTTCGTGCTGGCCACCAACCGTACCGAGACCGTCCGCGACTTCGTCACCATGGCCTTCCGCGGCGCCAACCTCGACGTCGAGTGGAAGGGCGAGGGCGAGCAGGAGACGGGTCACTGCGCCCGTACCGGCAAGCTGCTCGTGCGCGTGTCGCCGAAGTTCTACCGTCCGGCCGAGGTCGACCTGCTGATCGGCGACCCGTCCAAGGCGCAGCGCGAACTGGGCTGGAAGGCCGAGACGTCGCTCGAACAACTGTGCCAGATGATGGTCGACGCCGACCTGCGTCGCAACGAAACCGGTTTTTCGTTCTGACATGAACCGACTGGTCACGGAAGACCTCGTCCGAATCGCAGAGCCGCAGGAGGGCGAGGGCAAGCGCGCCCTCATCACCGGCCTGCGCGGCTTCACCGGTTACTACATGGCGCGCGAGCTCACCGCGGCGGGCTACCATGTGTTCGGCACGGTGCTGCCGGGCAGCGAGACCGGACCGGACATCTTCACCGTCGACCTGAGCGACCGCGCCGCACTGGCCGCGGTCATCGAACAAGTGCGGCCGGACGTGGTCGTCCACCTGGCCGCCATCGCGTTCGTGGCCCACAACGACGCCGAGCAGATGTACCGCGTCAATGTGGTCGGCACCCGCAACCTGCTGGAAGCGCTGGCGCACGGCGCGCACAAGCCGTCCAAGGTGCTGCTCGCGTCGTCCGCGAACATCTACGGCAACGCCGCGGTGCCCGTGATCGACGAATTCGTGCCGGCCGCGCCGGCCAACGACTACGCCGTCAGCAAGCTCGCGATGGAATACATGGCGCGCCTGTGGATGGACAAGCTGCCGATCGTGATCGCGCGGCCGTTCAACTACACGGGCGTTGGCCAGAACGAGAACTTCCTGCTGCCCAAGATCGTGTCGCACTTCCGCAAGGGCGCGCGTCGCATCGAGCTGGGCAACCTGGCGATCGCGCGCGATTTTTCCGACGTGCGCATGGTCGCGAAAAGCTACCGGCGCCTGCTCGCGGCGGCGCCCGCGGGCGAAGTCTTCAACGTCTGCTCCGGCCGCTCGCACTCGCTCGAGAGCCTCATCGACATGATGAGCGACATCGCCGGCTACCGCATCGAAGTGCACGTCAACCCCGCCTTCGTGCGTGCCAACGAGGTGCTCACGCTGTCCGGCAGCAATGCCAAGCTGGCAGGCACGATCGGTACGATCGAGCCCACGCCGCTGGTCGAGACGCTGCGCTGGATGTACCAGGCGTGAACAGGGTACCGACCGGCCTGGACACCACCATGATCGAACTGGGCCTCCCCAAGCGACTACCGGACGATACGTCCGCCGTGCAGGACCGCCTGCGCACGGTGCCGGGCGCCGCCGAGGCCGCGAACGATGCGCTCGTCCAGCCGGACCTGCAGCCGGATCTGCACATCGGCATCGGCACGACCATGATCGAACCGGCCTTCACGGGCGGGCACCTGGACGGCATCGGCGTCTATACGCAGGCGCTGCTGCGCCACCTGCCGCACGCCGGCTGCGCGATGCGGCCGTATTCCTGGCCGCGCCTGCGCAGCGCCGGGCCCGTGACGAAGGGCGAGGCCTTGCCCCACTCTTTCGAGCGCGCCTCGTTCGTCGACCTCGTGACCCCGGACGCGCACCGCGTGCACATGCCCGTCGACGTGTTCCACGTGACGGACTATCGCGTCGTGCGCATGGATTGCCCCGTGGTGGCCAGCCTGCACGATGCGCTGCCCGTAAAACATCCCGAGTGGTGCAACCCACGCATGCGCGGCGTGAAGAACTGGCTGCAGCGCAAGGCCGCGCAAAAGGCCGACCACGTGATCGCGCTGTCGCACTTCGCCATCGACGAACTGGTCGAATGCTTCGGCATCGACGAGCGCCGCATCACCGTCGTGCCGTGCGGCGTGGACGACGAATGGCTAGCTCCGCCGCCGGCCCCCGCCGTGGCGACGACCCTGCAAGCCAACGGATTGCGTCCGGGGTATTTCCTGTTCGTGGGTACGCTGCAGCCGCGCAAGAACGTCGAGCGCCTGCTGGACGCGTACCTGTCGCTGCCGCCCGCCGTGCGCGCGGAGCGCCAGCTCGTCATCGTCGGCAGCGCCGGCGCGCGCTCGGACGAGCTGCTGCGCCGTATCGCCGCCGCCGTGCAGGACGGCGCCAACGTCGTCTGGCTGAACCGCCTCACCGACAACACCGAGCTGCGCCACGTGTACGCGGGCGCGGGCGTGTTCGTGTTCGCCTCGCTGTACGAAGGCTTCGGCATCCCGGTGGTCGAGGCGTTCGCGTCCGGCGTGCCGGTCGTCGCGTCGAACACGACGTCGCTGCCGGAAGTGACGGCCGGCGCGGCGCTGGAGGTCGATCCGCTCGACACCGGCGCGATCGCCGACGCCATGCTCACGCTGGCGCGCGAATCCGCCGTGCGGGCGCGCTGCATCACGGCCGGGCGCGCGCGCGCCGCCCAGCTGACCTGGAACGCGACGGCGCGGCAGACCGCCGCCCTCTACCGCTCCTTACTCTGATCAGACTGTCTCCATGACCCAGCCCATGCGTGTCCTGCACTTCTACAAGACCTATTTCCCCGATTCGGTCGGCGGGGTCGAACAGGTCATCCGTCAGATGTGCGTGGGAACAGGGCGTTTGGGCATCACGAACCAGGTGCTGTCGCTGTCGCGCGACCGGCGCCTGGAACCGTTCGACTACGAAGGCCATACGGTGCACCGGGCGCCGCTGAATTTCGAGGTGGCGTCGAATGCGGTGTCGGTGCAGGCGATCGGCAAGCTGGCGCGCATGGCGGCCGAAGCCGACGTCGTGCACTACCACTTCCCGTGGCCGTTCATGGACCTGGCGCACTTCCTCGCGCGCATCGACAAGCCGACCGTCGTCACGTACCACTCCGACATCGTGCGTCAGAAAGCGCTGCTGAAGCTGTACCAGCCCCTGAAGCACCGGTTCCTGGAAAGCGTCGACACGATCGTCGCGACGTCGCCCAATTATCTCGCCTCGTCGGCCGTGCTCGACCGCTACCGCGACAAGACGCGCGTGATCACGTTCGGTCTCGACAAATCCAGCTATCCGGAACCGGACCAGGCCCGCCTGGACCACTGGCGCGCGCGGGTCGGCCCGAAATTCTTCCTGTTCGTGGGCGTGCTGCGCTACTACAAGGGCCTGCACATCCTGCTCGACGCCGTGGCCGGCACGGATTACCCGGTCGTGATCGTCGGCGCGGGCCCGATCGAGGCGGAACTGAAGGCCCACGCGGAACGCCTGGGCCTGAAACGCGTGCAGTTCGTCGGCGCCGTGGACGACCTCGACAAGGCCGCGCTGCTCAAGCTGTGCTATGCCGTCGCCTTCCCGTCGCACCTGCGTTCGGAAGCCTTCGGCATCTCGCTGCTGGAAGGCGCGATGTACGGCAAGCCGATGATCTCCAGCGAGATCGGCACGGGCACCACCTACATCAACGTGCATGGCGAGACCGGCCTGGTCGTGCCGCCGTCCGACCACGAGGCCCTGCGCGCCGCGATGACGCGGCTGTGGAACGATCCGCGCATGGCGCAGGAGATGGGCCAGCGCGCGGAAGCGCGCTACTGGCAGCTGTTCACGTCGGCGCAGATGGCCGACAACTATGCGCGCCTGTACCAGGAACTGGTGGCGCGCCGGGCGGAAGTGCGGCTCGCGGCCGCGCCGCGCCTCGGATAATCACGCCGCTGCCTGCATCGGTGCCGCTGCCGGCACCTCGTCCCGCTCCGCCCACCGCTCGCGGATCGCCCGAATGGCCGGCATCTGCGCGAGGAACAGGTCGATCAGCTCCGGATCGAAATGCTTGCCCTTCTGCCCGACGAGGAAGTCGAGCGCATCGGCCTCCGTCCACGCCTTCTTGTACGGCCGGATCGACGTCAGGGCGTCGAACACGTCGGCAATGGCGCAGATGCGGCCTTCGAGCGGGATGTCCTTGCCGGCCAGGCCGTTCGGATAACCGCTGCCGTCCCATTTCTCGTGGTGGGTGAGGGCGATGTTGCGCGCCAGCGCCAGCACGCCGTGGTCGTGCCGGCCGATGATCTCGGCGCCGATGTGCGCGTGGCTCTGCATGATCTTCCATTCGTCCGGATCGAGCGGTCCGGGTTTCAGCAGCACGCGGTCGGGGATGCCGATCTTGCCCACGTCGTGCATGGGCGCGGCGTGCAGCAGGTCGTCCGCTTCCGCTTCCGTCATGCCGGCGGCGAGGCCGAGGATGCGCGCGAAATGGCTCATGCGGATGACGTGCAGGCCCGTCTCGTTGTCCTTGTATTCGGCGGCCAGGCCGAGACGCTGGACGATCTCCAGGCGCGACGCGCGCAGTTCTTCCATGCGCACGAGCGACAGGTGGGTGCGCACCCGGGCGCGCACGATCGGCGGGCTGACGGGCTTGGTGATGTAGTCGACGGCGCCGGCTTCGAAGCCCTCCACCTCGTCGCTCGTGTCGTTGAGCGCGGTGACGAAGATGACGGGGACGGCGGCCAGCGCCGGATCGGCCTTGAGGGCGGCACACACTTCGTAGCCGCTCATGCCGGGCATCATCACGTCGAGCAGGACCAGGTCTGGCGTCTCTTCGCGCGCCAGTTCGAGCGCGCGCGGGCCGTCCTTGGCGAAGCGCAGGCGGTAGTGGTCTTGCAGGATCTGGCGCAGCAATTGCAGGTTGCTGGCCTCGTCGTCGACCGCGAGGATCAGCGGCTGGGTGACGGTGGTCATTCGGTGATCTCCTGTGCCGGCTCGTCGATGGCGGCCAGCACGGTGTCAAGTTGTTGCAGGGCGAGGTCGAATTCGAAATCGGAAATGGCGGCGTGCACTTGCGCGACGCGGGCGGCGAGCGGATGGCTGCTCGTGGCGGCGGCGAGGCCCGCCAGCGCGGCGTCGTCCAGGCTGCCGAGCTTGAGCGCGTCGCGCAGCACGTTGCCGGCGCGGCGCGCGCGGTCCAGGTCGGCCACGGGGCGCGCCGCCTGCGGCCTGGCGGCGGCCGGCTGGGGCAGGACCGCGCGGATCGCGTCCAGCGCGGCGTCGAGCAGGCCGCACAGGTCGGCCAGCGACGCTTCCAGCGTGGGCTCGGCGGCCGGATACAGCCTGCCGCTGTCGCCGTCGACGAGGCCTTCCAGCCTGGCCAGCGCATCGGCCAGCAGTTCCAGGCCGAGATTGGCGGCGATGCCGCGCACCTTGTGGGCCTGCATGCGCAACGCGAGGTAGTCGGCCGCCGTGGCCTGGGCCGCGAGCGTCGCGCCGAGGCCGTCGTGCTGGGTGGCGAAGTGGGCGATGGCTTCCAGCCAGGCGTCTTCGTTGCCGTTCCAGCGGCGCACGCCGGCGTGGCGGTTGAGGGTCTGGCGTTCCTGCGCGGGCAGGTCGTCCGCGTGGTGGCTGGGGCCGAGGCCCAGCACGCGCGCGATCTCGTGCGACAGCGCGAACCAGTCGACCGGCTTGCTCGCGAAGCCGTCCATGCCGGCCTCGACGCTGGCGCGGCGGTGCTCGGCCAGCACGCTGGCCGTCATGGCGATGACCGGCACGCGCGCCCGGCCGCTGGCGGCCTCCTGGTCGCGGATCATGCGCGTGGCGGTGAGACCGTCGATGGTCGGCATCTGGAAATCCATCAGGATCACGTCGAAGCGCTCGCGGGCCGCGATCTCGACGACGGCGGCGCCGTCGCCGACGGCCGTCATCGTGTGGCCGCGGCGCGCCAGCAGCAGTTGCAGCAGCTCCTGGTTCTGCGGCACGTCGTCCGCCACCAGCACGCGCAGCGGCGGCAGGGCGGCGGCCGTGCGCACGCGCGGCTGCTGCGGGGCGAAGCGCGCCAGCACGAGCGGCAGCACCACATGGAACGTCGTGCCCCGGCCCGGCTCGCTCTCGGCCCAGATGCGGCCGCCCATCAGGTCGACCAGCTGCTTGCAGATCGTGGTGCCGAGGCCCGTGCCGCCGAAGCGGCGCGTCATCGACGCGTCGGCCTGGGTGAACGGTTCGAAGATGGCGGACAGGCGCTCGGGCGCGATGCCGATGCCGGTGTCGCTGATCGTGAAGTGCAGGTGTTCGTCCTTCAGGTCGGCGCGCAGGGTGACGCTGCCCTGTTCCGTGAACTTGATCGCGTTGTCGAGCAGGTTGGTGAGCACCTGGCGCACGCGCAGCTCGTCGCCGCGCAGGCAGGTCGGCAGCGCCGGATCGTAATGGATGTCGACGTGCAGGCCTTTCGCACGCGCATTCGCGGCCAGCGTCGACGACAGTTCGTCGATCAGCGACAGCAGGTTGTAGTCGTTCTGTTCCAGCTCCACCGCGCCTTTTTCCAGCTTGGCGGTGTCGAGGATCTCGTTGAGGAGGCGGAGCAGGGCGCGGCCCGAGCTGCGGATCGTGTCCAGGTGGCGGCGCTGGTCGGCGTTCAGCTCGCCGTCCAGCAGCACGTCGGTGAAGCCGAGGATGGCATTCATCGGCGTGCGGATCTCGTGGCTCATGTTGGCGACGAAGCTCGCGCGCGCCGCGGCCGCCTGCTCGGCGTGTTCCTTCGCCACGCGCAGCGCGTCTTCCATCTCGCGCCGCTCCGTGATGTCGAGGATGACGCCGTCCAGCCAGCACAGCTCGCCCGCCTCGTTGCGCACGCCGGTGCCATTTTCCCACATCCAGCGGGTGCTGCCGTCCGCATGCAATAAACGGTATTCGACGAGGTACGGCCGGTCCTCGCGCAACGCGGTGGCGATCGTCTCCGACACGCGCACGCGGTCGGCCGCGTGGATCAGGGGTGCGAACGCGCGGCGCGGCGCCGCGCCGAGGAAGTCGCGGCCCGGATAGCCGGTGATGCGCTCGACGGCGTCGCTGATGAACAGCATCGGCGCTTCGCCGTCGACCAGGCTGCTGCGGTACGAGATGCCGGGGATGTTGCCGATCAGCGAACGGAACTGCTGCTCGCTGGCGCGCAGCGCCTGTTCCATCTTGCGCCGGTCGCTGATGTCGGTGATGAAGCAGACGAACAGGTCCTGTCCGTCCAGGCGCGCATGGCCGAGGGCGCGCCGGATCGGCACGATGCTGCCGTCCTTGCAGCGGCCCGTCACGTCGGCACCGCGCGCGCTGGGGCTGATCTCGCCCGTCCGCAGCGAGCGCAGCAGGCCGACTTCCTCGGACGCGGACTCGTTGCCGATCACGAGCCGGATGTTATGGCCGACGATCTCGTCGCGGCGCCAGCCGAAAATGCGTTCGGCCGAGGCATTGAATTCGCGGATGGTGCCCTGGCGGTCGACCGTGATCACGCCGTCGACCGTGGTGGTGAGCAGCGCCCGCATCCACGCTTCGCTGCGCGACAGTTCGCGGAACATCTGGCGGTAGCGCAGCAGGCCGTTGGCGGCCAGCACGAAGACGGTGAAGGCGACGGTGATCAGGGTGATCGCCAGCGCCAGGAAGGTGCTGGTCTTGTGGGTCGTCTGCGCCGTCGCTTGCCCGACGAAGCGCGCGGCGCCCATGCCCGTGTAATGCATGCCGGCGATCGCGCAGCCCATCACGATGGCGGCCAGCAGGAGGCGGCGTTGCTCGCTCAGCCGGTGCGACAGGCTGGACAGGCCGAAGCGCACCCACAGCGCCAGGGTCGCCAGCACGACGGCGACGACGATCGACAGCCCGAACATGAACGGGTCGTAGCGCAGCTCCAGGCCCATCCGCATGCCGGTCATGCCCGCATAGTGCATGACGCCGATGCCCGCGCCCACGATCACGCCGCCGGCCAGGAGGCCCCAGCCGCCCAGGCGCTCGCGCGCGATCAGCGTCAGCGCCACGAACGACGCGCCGATGCTCGGCAGGCTGGAGAGGATGGTGGCGGACGGGTCGTAGTCGACCTCCGTGCACAGGTCGAACGCGAGCATGCCGATGAAGTGCATGGCCCACACGCCGGCGCCCAGCGCGAGGCTGCCGGTGCCCAGCACGATCCAGCGCTGGGCGCGGTTGGCGGCGGCCTGGCCGGCGATCTGCAGGCCCATCCAGGAAGCGAAGATGGCGACGAGGACGGACAGTGCGACCAGCTTCGGCGTATACAGGCCGTAGCTGAGAAGCGACGGATCGGAGGGGAGTGTGAACACGGATAGCATGATCGCGTGGTTTTTAGAGAGAATGACGAAATTGAGCGCGTTCTCGTCAGTATGGCATCTTCATAGCGGAAAGTCTTGCCTAGTGGAATTAAGTTGTAAAATGAGCATGAAATTGTCGCAAAGTCGCCACCCGGCGCAGGCGCGCGTTGCCGGGTGACCACGCGTTGCCGCGTGCGCGATGTTGCTGCTATGCTAGTTAAACGGGTTGTCCGCCGGGGACGCCCGCATAAGGTGCGAACGTATGAAAACGACAGTTCTTGCCGCATTGCTGGCCGTGGCCTGCATGTGGGCGCGCGCGGAGCCGGCGCCGCGGCTGTACCTGACCACCGAGACCTCGGCACCGTACAGCATGCGCGAAGGCGACCGCGTAACGGGCATCGGTACCGACATGGTGCGCGAAATCATGGCCCGCTCCGGCATTGCCTATTCGATCGACCTGCTGCCCTGGAAGCGCGCCTACACGGCCGCGCTGGAACGCCGCGACGCCTGCGTGTTTTCGACCACCCGCACGCCCGAGCGCGAACGGCATTTCAAATGGATCGGACCGATCGGCGAGGCCGAGTGGGTCCTGATGGGCCGCGCCGACCGCCGCTTCGACGTGCGCACCCTGGACGATGCGCGCGCCTTCCGCGTGGGCACCTACAACGGCGACGCGCGCGACCAGTTCCTGCGCGCGCGCGGCTTCAACGTCGACCCCGCGCCGAACGACCTGATCAACCCCCGCAAGCTCATGATGGACCGCATCGACCTGTGGGCCGCCAGCATCCGCCGCGGCAGCCTCACGCTCGACCGGCTGGGCTATACGGGCAAGGTGGTGCCCGTCCTCGTGTTCAACCGCATCCGCGTGTACCTGGCCTGCAACCGCGCGGTGCCGGACGCGCTCGTCGCGCGCATGAACGGTTCGCTGGAAGCGATGGAACGCGATGGGACGTCGCGCGCGATCGTGCACAGGTACGACGACTGGGGATTGCCGCCGCGCTGACCGTCCGTGCGACCTACTCGCCGCCTTGTCGATCCGAGGCGTCAACCGCCTCGAACTGACCTTAGAACAGTTCGACCTCTACAGGTTCACCTCCATGGACAAAAGTATGGATGCAAGAACTTGGATAGCAACGAGCGCAGAAGACGGTTGACGAACAAAAAACCCGCGTTCTCACTATGAGAGTCGCGGGTTCAGTGGACCTTCTTGGACTGCCTGGAACTTGCTTTTGGTGCCTCCGGCCGGAATCCAAGTATATTTAAAATCAAATGCTTGCAGCCGAGATGCGTAAATCGTGCGTAGCGCTGTTGAGTTGAGAAAATTTTGTCAGTTACAGCTTAAAGTGCCGCTGGGGAACCCGATAGATCGAGGAAGGTTATACTGCTAGCATCTTAATGTCGAGCTTTCAGATGCTAAACTTAACAAATGCACAACTAGCGAAGGCTACCCAGATCTTCTTGGCAGACAATCCGGCGTTGGCCGTCAGCCTGATGACTACCACTTAGGCCGAGGCAGGCATCGCTGTGCAGACGTTGCGCACTGCGTCCTGTGAGACTGTTCATTCGTTCGACATGCCGAAATCGCTATACGGCTGAAGTAGCGCTCACCAAGACAGTCTATTAACGTATTCTCAATCGATATCACTAAGCTATGGCGGATAAACAGATTAGAGTTGTTGTGTCAGCTAACGGTGCTTATCGTCGCTTGCTTGTGATGTCGGACCGGCCTGATGGATCAGTCTATGTTCGAGTTTATTCGGGTTTGAATGCAGGGCTTACTGACCTTGATTCGACTATTAGAGAACATCGATTTTCTTTGCACCCATCTCCAGACTTGGATTATTCGGTCATGCATCGCCATATGCTTTTAAAGACCGGAGAGGAGGGGAAGAGCGCTAGCAGAGTATCAGCAATTAAAGCTGGACAAGGTTTTTCACCAGTCTTTTTTTCTCGGTTTACGGACCTGCTCCATCCGTTGCACGATATAAGCGCTTCAAAGGGAGCAAAGGCATGCAAGATTTTTCACGATGAATTCAACTTTGACTATAAAAAATGTACGTTATTTATGGGTCTATTTGTCGGGGCTCCCGGTGCAACGTTCGAGCCGCTGAGATCGGACACAATCTACAAGGAATGGGTATTCGAAGAATTAAAAGTACTCATTCTTGCTGGCTATTCTGATTTTCCTGCATCCCCATTTGGATTGGCTGGCCAGCTTCTAGGTGCGATAACCGACGCTGTTGGCACTCTTGCTATAATGCGTCCGCTTTCCTCAGGTGAGTGTGAAGAGTTGTTTCGAATAAGTATGAATCAAATGTGGCGGAGCCAAATCAAAGAATTATTGGGACAGGATATGCCAGATGAGTCTAGAAAGGCACTTGAATGGTTGCTAAATGAGTTTGTGACGCCACTTCCGTCTGGAGTATTTAATCTCATCAATAAAGAACAAGCTCCGCCGCAGAAACAGATCCCTGAAAGGTAGCGAAAAATATACTTCCGGAAATCCGTTCGTTGGTTTCGAAATGAATTCGAGCTCATCTTTGATCGTACCTGAATGCTTGAGGTAAGAAAAACGCCACCGCAAGGGTGGCGTTTCGGTTCCCGACCGCGAAACCTCAGTGTTTGTCCTGGTACTTCATCATCCATGCCCAGACGTCCTTGGCTCGATACCTCGCGTGTCCTCTGCCACCATTGGTGGTCGGTAGGCGCACGGCTTTCGGGAAGTCTGGCTGCGGAGCTAGGCGCTCGCGCACTTGGGCTTCGCTGAGCTTCATACACGAGGCAATTGTCGCGATGTCCCACATCTCGTACTCAAAGGGAATTTGCGGCCGGATGCGTTCAGCGACGGCTGCAGCCAAGCGGTTAATTAAATCGTTATCGTCAGCCATGAGTCGGCTCCTTCGTCTTTCTTTTACCTGACCGCTTCCTCAGCAGCCTGTCCCGGACGATGCGATCCAGTGCATCGCCGAGCGTCATGTCCTTGAACTGAATAAATCTTGCGAGCGCCTGCTCGACTTCTTGCGACACGACGACAGGTGGCAGCAGTGTTTTGCCTTCAGCCTTTATTTTTTCGCGCCGACGTGCCTGTCGTTCGGATGCGCTC
Source organism: Massilia kyonggiensis (assembly GCA_966212285.1). GTDB lineage: Bacteria > Pseudomonadota > Gammaproteobacteria > Burkholderiales > Burkholderiaceae_D > Telluria > Telluria kyonggiensis_A. Next base: position 245,558 of record CBIHQW010000008.1, on the reverse strand, counting down.
AATGCTTTGCCGGTCACCGGGCGGCCTCGCTTACGAGGTGCGCTCTCCGGCTGTGCTGAATCGTGATTGGTCTGCATGGTTATTAATCCCGCAAAGAATTAGCGTGAGAAATCACGGTTATTTTGTACGGCCTTCATCGCGATAATGGTCTGCCAGTCGGGGTGCTGCTTTAGCCAAGGGGCAATGGCATCCGCCAGCTCAATCAAGGCCTCAGCGTTTTCCTGCAGGTCCCTCGTAATCGCGCCGACGTGCTGCCCGGCCAGTTGCTTCGCTCGGCTAGAAGAGCCCCAGAACGCAAGGCTCTTCGCGAGAGTCTTGCGGTCATTCAGGAGCGCTCTTGCGATCGCGCTGATGGTGGTTTCGCTCAACGTCATCACGGCACCTGGGAGGTGCTGGACGTACTGCTCGTGTTGGGGAAGGGCCAAGCCTCAGCAGGCTTGACCTGGCCACTCGATGCCAGGGTCATGTCGACCCGCAGAGCGTCCAGGGACTTCCCGCTTTGAACCCAGTCCATCACCCACTTTGGCTGGCGGCCACGGCCAGTCCAGGCCTGTCCCGGATCGCTCGGATTGCGATAGCGAACTGCAACTGCGCCGGCGGTAGTGTTGTTCTCCGCAGGGTTGGTAGTGGCCGCTTCGGCCGTAGCTGCAGGTTCGTCACCGTCAGCGCCCAATTCCGGTTTGAATACTTCCGCGCGTACTGCGTCGACGTTGACCCCTTCGTGGCGAGCCATCGCAACCACGTTCGCGAAACCATCTTCATCATCGACAGTGCCATCGTTCATCAAGTCCCAAGGACCGATTTCGAGCAGGCCGCCAAACTGAATCGCCACGAGTTCGGTAGACACTCCTGAGCCTATAATTGTAGGTTCAAGGAGAAAGTATGAGCGGCAAGCGGTATCCCGAAGAGTTCAAGATTGAAGCAGTCAAGCAGGTAACGGAGCGCGGCCATCCGGCCACCGAGGTCGCCGCGCGCCTGGGCGTGAGTTCGCACAGCCTGTACCAGTGGGTAAAGCGGTACAGCGCACCGCCGGCCGAGAGACAGAAAGCTGACGACCAGCAGGCGGAGATGAAGCGCCTGAAGGCCGAGCTGAAACGCGTTACCGAGGAGCGCGATATCTTAAAAAAGGCCGCCGCGTACTTTGCCAAGATGTCCGGGTAAGGTACGCCTTCATTCGCGATGCTCGCAATGAGCATTCGATCCGAAGGCTTTGCAAGATGATGACGGTGCATCCCAGCGGTTTTTATGCCTGGTGTGCCGAGCCGGAAAGCCAGCGGGCCGTGGAAGATCGTCGCCTGCTTGGGCACATCAAACAGTCGTGGCTGGAAAGCGGCGCGGTGTACGGCTATCGGAAAGTGTCAGACGACCTGCGCGACCTGGGCGAGCAATGCGGAATCAATCGCGTTCACCGAATCATGCGCGCCGCCGGCCTGCGTTCTCAGATGGGCTACGGCAAGCGCCGCTTCAAACGTGGCGGGTCGCCGTCCGTGGTGGCACCGAATCATCTGCAGCGCCAATTCGATGTGACTGAGCCAAACAAAGTCTGGGTCACGGATATCACATACATCCGTACCCATGAGGGTTGGCTGTACCTGGCTGCGGTTCTTGACCTGTTTTCGCGCCAAGTGATCGGATGGTCGATGGGTTCGAGAATGGACCGCGAGCTGGCTTTGAACGCTTTGCTGATGGCTGTTTGGCGCCGTCAACCGAAGCAAACCGTCATGGTGCATTCAGATCAGGGCAGCCAGTTCAGCAGCTACGACTGGCGCGATTTCTTGAAGGCGCACAACCTGGAACAGAGCATGAGCCGACGCGGCAATTGCCATGACAATCCCGTCGCGGAGAGCTTTTTCCAGCTACTGAAGCGGGAGCGTATTCGCCGCCGAATTTACGCTAACCGCGACGAGGCCCGGCAAGACATCTTCGATTATATCGAGATGTTCTACAATCCGAAGCGCCGGCACAGCTTCAGCAATGACATGTCGCCGGCTGAGTACGAAAAGCAGTATTTCCAGCGGCTCTCGAGTGTCTAGGAAAGCCGTGGCGATTCAAAGATGGCAGCCCTACTCAGCCGCTTGAAGGGTAAGGCGGTCGTCAGTTTGAATGACCACCCTGAGATCCGCCGGATCTTCGCCAGCTTTCAAATTGATACGGTGCCGATCACTTACCAAGTGGGCGGCGGAGGGAAGGCAGTCGAACGCTCGGAAGTCATCATCTATAGCTGGGATCGCACTAAGGAGCCAGCTGGCTTGTTCTAGCGCGAGAAAGGGCTGTCCAGACGTTTACACAGCTCTTTCTCCGCTAGCAATTAACGTCTGTCAACTGGCTGCGGGCGGCAGCTCAATTGCGCGTGCACGATAGCGATTACGTTTCGTCAACATGCGGCAGATAGCGGTTGGCGAAGGTTCGCACCGCCAGCCTCTTAAGCTTACATCGCAAGCCAGTTTTAGGATTGAATAATGCTGGAAAAAATATTCCACAAATCCGACGGAATGAGATTTAAAGTCATGTAACTAAGTTGCAATTCTTTGCCGGGGAAAGGATACCCTCCGAAAGACGAGCGCACAGTAGCGGCTAGTTTATGATCGTCGAAGTCTCGGAACCAGCGAGGATAACTCAGCTCCAAGCCTCCATGAAAGGTGACTGTCACGTCTTCATCCATCCAAGATTCTACGTTGGGAAGCTGTGAGCGAATTCTATGCCAAACAGAATCAACTATATGCTGTAGGGTTTGTCTTGGTAAGGACTTGAGCTGAGCACCGTTCCCCCGTCGTAATGAGGGGACTTGATGAAGTGTTTCGTGGACTGGTTTTTCATGAAGCCATAGGCATAGCCAAATGTTTAGAGGGTCGAATAAATAATTTTCTATCCCATTCCGTTCGAGAACATATATGCCATCACTTTCGATATTGGCATCCCGTCCTGCATCGCGGTCTAGAATTCCGAAAAACCTGTTGAATTCCCATTTTCGCAGGACGTGCACGGTATCCTTAACTTTAGTACATCCTTCTCGAAAGAAGAATGACACCCCCGGAAACTTGGGCAAACCTACCTCTGTCATCAGTGTCCATAAGTCACCGTAAAAACGTGGATCTGTTTTTCCCTCGAGCACGATGAAACGCGTGGCAGGGTCAACCGCAACAAGGCCGCCAGATAACTTGGCCACAACTTCAGCAGCATTTACGACAGGGATAATTCGTGGCTGTTCGTGTCGGCGAAGTTCGAACAAAGAACCTTCGGGAGCAAATGAAACTGTAGACGGCGAGTGCGTTGACAATATAACTCGTGCCCCATATTGCTCTACCAGCACAGTCTGAAGTACCGACAAAAACTTTCTTACCAAAGATGGATGCAAGTGGGCGTCCGGCTCGTCAAGAATTATTGCTTCGTAATAAATATTGGTGACCTCTGCCCAGAATCGCCATGAAACAATGGCCAGCATAATTCGTTCGCCGGTGGATGCCTTGTCAACATCAATAGTAATTCCTCGAGCATTATCGCGTATTGCAAGTTTATACGGTGGAGGGGTAGGCGAAAAAACAGAGGGTTTGATAGGGATGCTAGGTGGGACGATTTCAAATCCGATATCTGCCTCGCTGCAAAATCTATTGAATAGCTCCCATGGAGGTGAGCCGATATGCGCGATCGCAACATTCTCGTCCTGGCCAGAATTTCTTGCAGCTTCTGTGCAAATAGATCTCAGCATTTGATAGCTTAGGAAAAAACTTGCAAGATCTTGGTCCCGCTCCATTAGAAGTTGTGGTGTTAAGCGTGATAGAAAAATGTCCCATCCAGGCGGCAGTCCGTTTACAGCATCGGCCGATCGGATTCTTTCCCATTCCGAGTAAAGCGGATCATCAGATTGTACGGATTCTGCGGCGTCATATAGCTGATGAGCTTTCGCAACTATTGACTCCACAGTAGCTGTCGTGTTTATCGCGGGCACCCATGATGTGGAGGCGAAGATGGCTCGACGGGTGAAGTACGGGCGGCCTTCTTGAGACATGAGCACGCGAAAGTTAGTCCCAATTGTCATTCCCGGATATCTGCGACGACCATCAGAGGTATCCGGAGGCGCGTTGTGCGCTGCAGCTAGTGCTTCCAACAGTTGAGTTTTCCCGGCGCCGTTCTCTCCGGTGATGATGCAAAAGGGGGGAACATTCGCGAATTCAAGATCTGCGATCGAACCATGCCTTCCTTCGATGCTATACGTTATCAAGGTCATAATACGTTGTCGGTGGTTATTTGAACGATTTTACATAGCAAAATTCATTCTAGTAATATCGCTGCTCATTAGCTATACAGTTGTCCTTTGGCATCGGTTACTATACTGTGCTTTTATACAGCTCAACACTTGAGGGCCTATGCGTTTCAAAGCGTCGCTTACCAAAGAAGACCTACGCGCGGTCCAGGAGCGCAACAAGGACGTGGCCGACGTTAAGGCGCTTTTGTGGGAAATTGCCCGTCTGCGCAGTGTGATACTGCAGGCTGACCAGTTACAGCGTCTGATCGGGACGCTTCTAGGTCCACAGGGGCAGGTGTTGGAATCGATGCGAGAGGTCCTGCTAAAAGAGCCGTGTGTGCTCGAGTTCCCGCGCTTGGATAACAGCGCAGGATGAGCACTCCAGACCGGCTTTTTGGCGCGCTTGCCGATTCAGCTGGTCAATCCAGACGCGAGGCCATCGGCTCGGCGGTCTCGTTGTAGTACACCTGCAGCTGCTTGAGGTCGCGGTGACCGACCGTGCGCGCCAGGTCGAGTACGTTGAGCTTTTTCGCCAACCTAGTGATGGCCAGGTGACGCGTGTCGTGAAAGGTTGCGTCGTCGACGCCGGCCCTGATCCTGGCCTTGCGAAACAGTGCGTCGAGCGACCTCGCCGTAACCCCGAATAGCGTGCCGTCTTCCTCGGGCAGCGGCAGCAGTTCGAGCAGTTCCACAGCACGCTTCGATAGCGGCACCTTCCTCTTAGTGCCATTCTTCGTTTCGGTAAGCGTGGCCACGCGGCCGGATACGTCGCAGGGCATCAGGCCACAGATCTCGCCGGCGCGCATGGCGGTCTCGATCGCGAACAGGTATGCCGCTGCCACCCGCTGGCTAATCGTTTCGACATGCTCGTCATCATCCAGGTCGAAGCCAAGCGCAAGGCAAATGCGCTTGATCTCGTCATCGGTGTATAGCCTGTCGCGCGGCTCCGATTCCTTTGGGCGCCGGACGTCCGTGGTCGGGCTGCCGGCAATCCATTTCCATTCTTTGGCGGCGATCGCAAAGACGTTGGACAATAGGTTCAGCTCGCGATTGACGGTCGACCCGCTCATCTTGTCCGTGTTGAGGCGGTGGTCGCGCCATTTGCCGAGCACCTCCGACGAGGCCTCCACGAGCCTCATGTCGCGGAACGGCTTCCCGTTAACCTCCCATTTGCCGATCGCTGCAAGCCTCAGCGACTCAAATCGATGCCCGCGCTTGGTGGTTGACACTTCCTTTTCGTAGCGATCGAACGCGTCACCGACCGTCCGCCCTGCTTGGATTCCGGTTGCCTTGCCGGCCCTGATCTCGGCCTCGCGTGCAGTCGCCCATGCGATCGCCTCGGCTTTGGTCGACATCGTTTTCGACTCACGTACGCCTTGGATAGCCACCTGCGCACGCCAGCCGGTCTAACCTTTTGAATAGTTTGCCACGTCTTGATCCCTGCTGAATAACTCCGCGCGTAATTATCGCGTAAAACGCGCGTAATGAAAGCGGACACAAAGCGGGAAAATGCGGGGAAGTGTGGGAGTTACTTTGCACCACCGCTGCTCGTAAGTTGTTGATTTAACTTATAAAGCGGGGGAAAGTTGGGTTTTGCGATGCAAGCTGTTGGTGCCTCCGGCCGGAATCGAACCGGCACGCCTTTCGGCGCTTGATTTTGAGTCAAGTGCGTCTACCAATTCCGCCACAGAGGCTGCAAGCGCAGGCGCGCATATTAGCACATGGAATGCAAAACTGACCAGAGTACGTGCGCCCGGCAGTGGGCGCAGGCGTCGTTACGGCGTATGATCTCGCCTACCTGAGCAAACGCGCCGTCCGGCAAGGCGGCCTGTACGATGAAGAACAAGAAAATACGCGAGATCATCCTCGGCAAGCCGCTCGACCCCATGAAGAGCGAGACGCGCCACTCGATGGCCCTGGTCGCCTTCCTTGCCTGGGTCGGGCTCGGGGCGGACGGCCTGTCCTCCTCGTCGTACGGTCCGGAAGAAACCTTTCGCGCGCTCGGCGCCCATACCCACCTCGGCCTGTACATGGCCGCCGCCACCGCCGTCACGGTCTTCATCATCGCGCTCGCGTACAACCAGGTGATCGAACTGTTCCCGACCGGGGGCGGCGGTTACCGCGTGGCGACCAAGCTCGTCGGGCCGTATCTCGGCCTCGTGTCCGGCGCCGCCCTGATCCTCGACTACGTGCTGACCATCGCGATTTCGATCGCGTCCGGCGTCGATGCGCTCGCGTCGTTCCTGCCGCTCGGCTTCCAGCCTTATAAACTGTGGGCCGAGGCGTTCTTCATCGGCCTGCTGATCGTGATGAACCTGCGTGGACTGAAGGAGGCGATCCAGATCCTGCTGCCGATCTTCCTCGGCTTCGTCGCCACGCACCTCGTGCTGATCGTGTATGGCATCGTGGCGCATGCGTCACACCTGCCGCAGCTGGTGCCGGACACGATGGCCGAGACAAGTTCGCTGGCCGGCGAGATCGGCTGGGCCGGCGTGGCCGGCATGCTGCTGCTCGCGTACTCGCAGGGCGGCGGTACCTATACCGGCCTCGAGGCCGTGTCGAACAACGTCAACCTGCTGGCCGAGCCGCGCGTCCGCACGGGCAAGATGACGATGTTCTACATGGCCCTGTCGCTTGCCGTCACGGCCGGCGGCATCATCCTGCTGTACCTGCTGTGGGACGCGCAGCCGACGGCGGGCGAGACGCTGAACGCGACCACCTTCCGCCGCATCATCGCCAGCATGGGCCTGGGCGGTGAGCTGGTCAACAAGATCCTGCTCGCCGTCGTCCTCGCGTTCGAGGCCGGCCTCCTGTTCGTGGCGGCGAACACCGGCTTCCTCGGCGGGCCGTCCGTGCTGTCGAACATGGCGGGCGATTCGTGGGTGCCGCACCAGTTCCGCTACCTGTCCACGCGCCTCGTCACGCAGAACGGCATCCTCGTGATGGGCATCGCCGCGCTGGCGATCCTGTTCTGGACGCGCGGCCAGGTCACGCTGCTCGTCGTGCTGTATTCGATCTCGGTGTTCCTCACGTTTGCCATCTCGCTGTTCGGCCTGTGCCTGTACTGGTGGCGCCATCGCAAGGACGCGCGCTGGGTCCGGCGCTTCCTGCTGTCGCTGACGGGTTTCATCATCTGCGCGGGCATCCTCGCCGTGCTGCTCGTCGAACGTTTTACGCAGGGCGGCTGGGCCACGGCGCTGATCATCGCGGCCATCGCCGGCCTGTGCATCTTCATCCGCAACCACTACCGCGAAACCAAGCGCGCGATCCGCTCCGTCGATCGCGTCTTCGCCAACCAGCCGTTCGGCCCCGTGAAGGAAGCCGTCGACCCGGAACCGGATGCGCAGACGGCCGTGTTCATCGTCGGTAACTCGCGCGGCGGCGGTCTGCACGCGCTGCTGTGGGTGCTGCGCATGTTCCCCGGCCACTTCAAGAACTTCCTGTTCGTGAATGCGCGCACGGTCGACGCCCACGCCTACGGCGGGGAAGGTGCGCTCGAGAAGATGCGGACGGATGCGGCGCGGACGCTGGAATACTTCGTCGATTTCTGCCAGAGCCACGGGATGGCGTCGGCGTCGTACATCGGCTTCGGCACGGACGCGGTGGAAGAGGTGACCCGCATGTGCGAGCAGATCAATCACGAGTATCCGAACTCGATCTTCTTCACCAGTAAATTGATCTTCGCATCCGACAACTGGTTCACGCGGCTGCTGCACAACCAGGCCGCGCTGGCGGTGCAGCGCCGGCTGCACCTGGAAGGCTTGCAGATGGTGATCCTGCCGATGAAAGTGTAAAAGCCTTCAGCAACTGAGTTGCCGGCGCAGCACGTGCAACGTGCGCACGGGGCCGGTGACTTCAAGCATGTGGTCGCGCACGGTCACCGTGATGTCGGCGTTTTTCCATGCGGGCCAGCGCGCCGCGCGCATGCGGTAGCGCACGCTGCCGGGGCCGCGTTCGACCGGCGCATAGCCGAGCTGTTCCATCGCATCGTCCAGCGTGCCGACCAGGTGGCAGGCCGAGAAGCGTGTCGTGACTTCGAAGCGGCCGGGCAGCGTGCGCGCGATCGCCGGCAGCAGGCCGCCCAGCAGCACCGGCACGACGATGTAGCCGAGCGGCGCCGTCGGATCGACGAGGTGGAACGCGAAGGCCAGCGCGGGCAGGCCCAGCACCATGCTCAACAGGAGAACCGCCGTGCGCTGCGCGGGGGCGAGGGAGGCGGGGCGATGCGGTCCCTTCCGGACGCGCTCGATCTCGGAAAACGTCACGCTTTTCATGGAAAGTTCCTTTCATTGAACGACGGCTGGGACCGGCTACAAACTCCATTTTGATCAAGCGCCCCCGGGGCGGATTGACCTCCCTCAAAGTCGCTTTTTCCGAGAAGAATTGTTCCGGAATGAAAGGTTCCTAGGTGGAAAATTCTTTTCTATCCAGAAATGATGGAAATTTGTGCGAGATCTAACGGTTAGTCGGGCTTTCGGAACTTAAGCTGTTCCGACGGATCGGTGTAAAGACACCTGCTCCTGGATAGCGAGTCCGATTAATCTCTCAACGGAACTATCATGAAACTCAAATCTCTCGTTCTGGCCATGGTCGCGGGCGCGGCCCTGATGGCGCAAGGCGCGGGGGCGGCGACGGTCAACCGCACGGCCCCGGTCGTCACGGCGGACGATGGCCTGGGCGGCTTCAACGCGCATTTCGGCGATACGTTCGCGCAATCGACCACCGGCAGCACCTTCACCGACCTCTTCACGTTCGACGTCGGCACGCCGTTCGATGCGGCCGCCTCGCTGACGTCGTCGTACCTGAACACGCCGCAGGCGAAGGACCTCCTGATCACGGGCCTGTCCCTGTACCGCTACGATCCGGTTACGCAGGCCGTGCTGGGGACCGCCATCGCGGGCATCGATCTGACGGGTTCGGGGACCGACGCGCCGGATTCCTGGGCGCTCTCCGGCTTCGGACTGGCGAGCGGTTCCTACGCGATCCAGGTGAATGGCGAGGTGCGCGGCGTCGGGGGCGGGGCATTCGGGGCGGACCTGACGATCTCGCCGGTGCCGGAGCCGCAGACCTGGGGCATGCTGCTGGCCGGCCTGGGCGTGTTGACGACGCTGGCATGGCGCCGGCGCCAGCCCGCGCGCGTGCGCGCGGAGGCCGGACGCATCCGGCGGCGCTGAGCGGTCAGCGCACGCGCCGGTACAGGCGGAAGCGTTCGTCGCGGTCGGACGGGCGGCGGCCTTCCCACAGCAACGTCCAGTCACGGCCGCGGAACGGCAGCGCCGCGCCGCCGCGCACGAGCGCGCCGTTCTGCATCGGGCCGGACTGGGCGGGCACCTTCTGGCCGACGCTGTCCTGCAGCAGCATGTAGCTGCACGCGCCGCCGTCGACGGGGGCGAACGGCAGGTGGCCGAAATAGGCGAACGAGGCGCGCTGGGGCGCACCGACGTTCGTGTCGATGCAGTCGGCGTCGGCCGGCAGGCGTGCGGCGATCTGCTGGGCCACGCTGGCGTAGCTCTTGCCGTAGTTGAGGTCCGGCAGGAACAGCGTCATCAGGAGGACCCACAGCAGGATCAGGCCGCCCGACGACAGCACGACGGCGCGCCACAGCACGGACGGCTGGCGCGACAGGCGCCAGTGCACGAGGAAGATCCAGCCGACCGTCGTCGCGGCCGCGACGAGGAAGGCGACGATGCCGAATTCCGGCTTGAAGCCCGGGACCAGCTTGAGGGCGTTCTTGGCGAATTGCGCGGGCCAGCCCGTCAGCTTGGCGATCCAGAACAGCCAGACCAGCCCGCCCAGCAGGGTCAGCACCATCACGGAGAACCAGTCGATCGCATTGATCGCGCCGCGCTTCATCGTCGGCAGGCCGAACGCGGCCATCAGCGCCATCGGCGGCAGCAGTTTCAGCAGGTCGCCGCTTTCGGGAATCGGGTCGCACAGGATCACGAGCGTCAGCACGCCGACGAAAAAGGTCGGCAGGATGATGTGCAGCAGCCCGTGCTGGCGGCGCCAGGCCCAGGCGGCCCATGCGGCGAACGGCCACGCGGGCCAGAAATACCAGATGCCGACGCGGAAGAATGCCTTGATCGCATGCCAGCCCGGCACGCTCAGCTGCTCCGCATTCCAGGCCAGCCAGCCGCTCACGGGCGACAGGCCGTACGGATGCGCCAGCGTGGCCGGGATGGCCCAGACGAGCGTGATCAGCAGCGCGGTGCCCGCGGCCTGGCCGAGATGGCGCAGCAGGGATACCGACGGCAGCTTGAGGAAGCGGATGCACAGGTAGAGCGCGCCCAGCAGGGCCAGCGGCGGCGCGAAGCCGCGCGTCAAGGTGAGCAGGCCCAGCGCTACGCCGACGTGCACGGCGTTGCGCGGCGTGCTGTCCTCGATGTAGCGCACCGAGCGGAACAGGAACCAGGACAGCAGCGCGCCCTGCAGGGTGACGGCCAGCGTCTCGTGGCTGTGCAGCAGCAGGCCCAGGCAGCCGAGGTAGATCAGGACGGCCGTGTCGGCCAAGGTCCGGCCATAATCGTCCGGCTCGGGTTGGCCGCCGAAGGCCAGGCGCAGCGGCTGGGCTTCCGACCGCCGGCCCAGGTGGAATGCCGTGTGCCACAGCGACACCGTGCCCAGCACGAAGATGCCGATGGTCGAGAGGCGCGCGCCGAGCACGTCGCCCACGAGCCAGCCGAACAGCTTGATGCACAGCGCGCCGAGCCAGAACGCCAGCGGCCCTTCCTCGGGCGCGGGCAGGCCGGCAATGTGCGGCATCAGCCAGTCCTGGATGCCGCCGTGGGCCATCGTCCACATGATGCCGAAGCTGGCGGCGTCATCCTTCCACGGATCGCGCCCGATCAGGCCCGGCAGGATGTACAACAGGCCGAGTGCGTACAAAGCCCAGCGTGGCAGCGCAAGGGTGGCGGCGGCGGGTAGGCGGACGGGTTTCATCGATAGGGCGCGAAGTAATGCAATAAATTAATGTCGCGTAGTATAAGGGGACCGTGGCAAAGCGTCGCGGGTGGTATTGCTACGAGGCGTAACGCGGGATGGCGACGACGAAAAAAAAGGAAGCCCCGGGGCTTCCTTCTTGGAAGCCCGAAGGCTTCCCGGGTGTTCGCTCGTCGGGGACTTAGCCGTTGGCGACGCTGGTCTTCGAACCGACCGAGCCGAACTTCTGGCGGAATTTTTCAACGCGGCCAGCGGTGTCGACGATCTTGTGCTTGCCCGTAAAGAACGGGTGCGATTCAGCGGACACCTCGATCTTGACCAGCGGGTAGTCTTTACCTTCGAAATTGATGGTTTCGCGGGTAGCGATGGTCGAACGGGTGATGAATTTGAAATCGCAGGACAGGTCGTGGAACACGACTTCGCGGTAATCCGGATGGATATCGGTCTTCATGGTTTTGCCTCGGTTAAGTTGGTAGCCAAACGGCACTTCGTCGGTCGACCTGCTTCTTGACCCGATTGCCGATCACTTGCCAGGGTTGGATACGGAACCGGCGATTATAAGCCAGCCCTGCACCCAAGGCAACCGTTGCAGTTCCGGCACCGCTCAGGCGCCGTGCAGGCGCGACATCATGGTGAGGATCATGCCGCCGAAACCGATGACCATCGTGATCGCGGTTGCCGCCATCCACTTGCTCAGGTGGGCCGATTCGCCATGGATGTCGGCCTTGAGCTCGGCCTTCAGGTCCGCCAGGTCTGCTTTGTTGGGTAACATGGTCAGCGTGGTGTCGAAGCGGGTTTCGAGAACCGTCAGCCGGCGGTCGAGCACTACGTCCTTGTGCTGCGCCGGGACGTCGCGTAAGTCGTTGAAGATCATCTTGGCCTCCTTGGTTGTCGTGCTGCGGATTTTCCGCGCCCCGACGCCCCTCGGCTTGATCTGCATGAATCGTAGCGCATAAAACAAAAAAGGCGAGTACGACTCGCCTTTTCCGTTCGATGCCAGGGCTGGAGGATCAGCCGCCGCGACGCATCAGGTCGAAGAATTCGACGTTGTTCTTGGTCGCGCGCATCTTGTCGAGGATGAACTCCATCGCCTCGATCTCGTCCATCGAGTACAGCAGCTTGCGCAGGATCCAGATCTTCTGCAACTGGTCCGGCTTGATCAGCAGTTCTTCGCGGCGGGTGCCCGACTTGTTCAGGTTGATCGCCGGGTAGACGCGCTTCTCGGCCAGGCGGCGCTCGAGGTGGACTTCCATGTTGCCGGTGCCCTTGAATTCCTCGTAGATCACGTCGTCCATGCGCGAGCCGGTCTCGATCAGCGCGGTCGCGACGATCGTCAGCGAGCCGCCTTCCTCGACGTTGCGGGCGGCGCCGAAGAAACGCTTCGGACGCTGCAGCGCGTTGGCGTCGACACCGCCGGTCAGCACCTTGCCCGAAGCCGGGATCACGGTGTTGTAGGCGCGTGCCAGGCGGGTGATCGAGTCCAGCAGGATCACGACGTCCTTCTTCATCTCGACGAGGCGCTTGGCCTTCTCCAGCACCATTTCCGCAACTTGCACGTGGCGGGTGGCCGGTTCGTCGAAGGTCGAGGCGACGACTTCGCCGCGCACCGAGCGCTGCATCTCCGTCACTTCCTCGGGACGTTCGTCGATCAGCAGGACGATCAGCGTGACGTCCGGGTGGTTGGCGGTGATCGCGTGGGCGATGTGCTGCAGCATGACCGACTTGCCCGACTTCGGCGACGCGACCAGCAGGCCGCGCTGGCCCTTGCCGATCGGCGAGATCAGGTCGACGATGCGGCCGGTGATGTTTTCCGCGCCGTTCATGTCGCGCTCGAGGCGCAGCGGCTCGTTCGGGTGCAGCGGCGTCAGGTTCTCGAACAGGATGCGGTGCTTCGAGGCTTCCGGCGATTCGCCGTTGACCTTGTCCACCTTCACCAGTGCGAAGTAGCGCTCGCCGTCTTTCGGCGTGCGGACCTCGCCCTCGATCGAGTCACCCGTATGCAGGTTGAAGCGGCGGATCTGCGATGGCGAGATGTAGATGTCGTCGGTGGAAGCCATGTAGCTCGCATCCGGCGAACGCAGGAAACCGAACCCGTCCGGCAACACTTCGAGCGCACCGTCGCCGAAAATCTGTTCGCCTTGTTTCGCGCGCTTCTTGAGGATCGCGAACATCAGTTCTTGTTTGCGCAGGCGGGCTGCGTTGTCGATATCCAGGCTGATCGCCATCTCCAGAAGGGCGGAGACGTGCATTGCCTTCAGTTCAGATAAGTGCATGTGTCGGGTGTCCCGTGACGGGAAAGTAAAGGTAGGGGAGGGAACTGCGTGGGTTAATCAAAGGGATAGGATCGGAATCGATCGTCTACCCGGGCCGGAACAGGCGGCAGTGCGGGCGCGCTGCCGCCACCTATGGTATCAGATGTTGCTATCGATGAAAGCAGTCAGTTGGCCTTTTGCCATCGCGCCGACTTTCTGGGCGGCTGCGACACCGTTCTTGAACAGGATCAGCGTGGGGATGCCGCGGATGCCGAACTTGGCCGGAACGGCCTGGTTGGCGTCGACGTCCATCTTCGCGATCAGCAGCTTGCCGTCATATTCTTTCGCGACTTCTTCCAGGATCGGGGCAATCATCTTGCAGGGGCCGCACCACTCGGCCCAGAAGTCGACCAGGACCGGGCGCTCGGACTTGAGCACGTCGGTTTCGAAAGATGCATCGCTGATGTGTTTGATGTTTTCGCTCATGTTTTCCTCAAGAGAGGTAGGTCAATTTAACGCCTGCAGGTCTTTGGGCACGTTGCAAACCTACTGCGCGTTGCACTGCAGTCCTGCGATGCTCGCTGTACTCTCGTACAGCTGCGCTTCTCGAACTGCATTGCCGCCGCTCGCGACGGTTTTCAAGGTGCCCTTTTATCCAATCCTGCTCGGTAGTGTCAGCCGGTTCCCGTACTTGTCAGACTGGCTTGCTGCACAAAGGTGGTGCCAATGTGTGCAATATTCAATAGTGGAAGAGCTGCAAGAGGATGTCAGGCGGGGTTTAATCGGAATAATAACCGATTTTTTTGGAACGTGTTCGTGAGCTTTGTACAAAATCTCAACATGCTCAAGGTTCCTGATTGACCTCACCAATTATCACCACAATCAGCCGACGCTGCCCGTGAATTTATATAAATGTCCCGGGTGCCACATCGTCACGACCGAGGCCACGCGGCCGCCCGATGTCGTGCGGCGCTTGAGCACGAGGCACGACGTGCCGGGTGCGATGCCGAGCATCTCCGCCACCTCGCGCGGGGCCGGCAGCGCTTCGATGCTGTAGGTGGCGCCCTGCAGCGGCGCGGCCTCCATCAGGTGTTCGTTGGGCGTGATGCGCGCGAAGTCCTGCTCCAGGTAGGCGGGCGCGCAGGCCGGATTGACCCAGCGGTCCTCGACCTGGATCGGCTGGCCGTTCTCGTCGTGCACGATCAGCGAGTGGAACAGCGGCGTGCCGGGCTCGAGTTCGAACTGGCGCGCCAGCGACTCGCCCGCCGGGCTTTGTTCCAGCAGGCGCGGATGGCTCGCATGCACGTGGCCGCGTGCGCGCACCTCGTCGGCGATGTTGCGGATCTCGACCAGCGTCGCCTGGTACTTCTGCGGCGCGACATAGGTGCCCGAACCCTGGCGGCGCGTGAGTACCTGTTCCGCCGTCAGCTCGCGCACGGCGCGGTTGACGGTCATGCGCGAGACGCCGAACTGGCGCACGAGCGCCTGCTCGGACGGCACCAGGTCGCCTTCCTTCCAGCGGCCCGACGCGATCTCGCCGAGCAGATAATCCTTGATCCGCTGGAAAATGGGGGTGCTGTCTTGCGCGATCTGTTCGTCCAAACTACTCTCCGGAATCTGTCACCTCGTCGGGGAGGCGACATTCTAGCATCGCGAATTCGAAAGCAAGACCCGAAGTGTTTGCCGCAACGCCCGCGCTTACGATGGGGCCATCGAGAATCTGGAGACCGAGATGAACACCGCCACCATCCATCGACCCGCTGCCGCTTACGTCACCGACGACGAGCGCTGGGCCGCCGTGGTCGCGCGCGCGCGCGAGGCCGACGGCCAGTTTTATTATTCCGTGCGCAGCACAGGCGTGTATTGCCGGCCCTCGTGCCCGTCGCGCACGCCGCGCCGCGCCAACGTCGCTTTTCACGCGACGCCGCACGATGCCGAGGCCGCCGGCTTCCGCGCCTGCCTGCGCTGCCGCCCGGACGCGCCGCCGCTGGCCGAACGCCAGGCCGAAGCCGTGGCGAAGGCCTGCCGCCTGATCGAGGCCGCCGAGGAAGAGCCGGACCTCGCCAGCCTGGCCGAGGCCTGCGGCATGAGCCGCTTCCACTTCCACCGCATCTTCAAGGCGCACACGGGCATCACGCCGAAGGCCTATGCGGCGGCGCGCCGGGCCGAGCGCCTGAAGCAGGGCCTCGCACAGGCCGGCACCGTCACCGCGGCCGCCTACGATGCCGGCTTCAATTCCAGCGGCCGTTTCTATGCCGCGTCGTCCGGCGTGCTCGGCATGACGCCGAAGCGTTATCGCGCGGGCGGCGGCGGGGAAGCCATCCGCTTCGCCGTGGCGCAGTGCTCGCTGGGCGCGCTGCTCGTCGCCGCGACCGGCAAGGGCATCTGCTGCATCCTGCTGGGCGACGATCCGGACGCGCTCGTGCGCGACCTGCAGGACCGTTTTCCGAAGGCCGACCTGATCGGCGCCGAACCCGGCTTCGAACGCACGGTGGCGCAGGTCGTCGCATTCGTCGAGGCGCCGCGCCTCGGGCTCGACCTGCCGCTCGACGTGCGCGGGACCGCCTTCCAGCAGCGCGTGTGGCAGGCGCTGCGCCAGATCCCGGCCGGGCAGACGGTCGGCTACGCCGAACTGGCCGCACGCCTCGGCATGCCGCAGGGCGCGCGCGCCATCGCCGGGGCCTGCGCCGCCAATCCGGTGGCGGTGGCGATTCCCTGCCACCGCGTCGTGCGCAACGACGGCTCGATCTCCGGCTACCGCTGGGGCGTCGAACGCAAGCAGGCGCTGCTCGAGCGCGAAGCCGAGGCGTCATGAGTATCGACTGGAACCGCGTCGCCGACGACCTCGACGCCATTGGCTGCGCCGTGCTGCCCTCGCTGCTGGATGCGGACCAGTGCGCGGCGTATGCGGCCGGCTACACGAACGATGGGTTATTCCGAAGCCGCGTCGTGATGGAACGCCACGGCTTCGGGCGCGGAGAATATCGCTATTACGCGTACCCGCTGCCGCCTGGCCTGGCGGACCTGCGCAGGGCGCTGTATCCGCCGCTGGCGCGTATCGCCAACCGCTGGCAGGCCGCGCTCGGTCTGGAGGAGCGCTACCCGGACGCGCACGCCGACTACCTGGCACGTTGCCACGCGGCCGGTCAGCTGCGCCCGACGCCGTTGCTGCTGCAATACGGTGCGGGCGACTACAACTGCCTGCACCAGGACCTGTACGGCGATGTCGTCTTTCCGTTGCAGGTGGCCGTCCTGCTGTCGCGCCCCGGCGTGGATTTCGGCGGCGGCGAGTTCGTCCTGACGGAGCAGCGGCCGCGCATGCAGTCACGCGTCGAAGTGGTGCCGCTGGGGCAGGGCGACGCCGTCGTCTTCCCCGTGCACACCCGTCCCGTCAACGGCACGCGCGGCATCTACCGCGTCAACATGCGCCACGGCGTGAGCCGCGTGCGTAGCGGGCAGCGGCATACGCTGGGCATCATCTTCCACGACGCCAGCTGAAAATTCGGGGTCAGAGCACATTTCCGGCGAAATTCGGGGTCAGAGCACATTTCAGGACAATTGTTTTTCGCTGCCGCGAGGCCGTCCGGGCCGCCGCTGCACCGGCCGCCGTCCTGCCGCCTGCGAGACCTCTTCAAGAAACGATTCCGGTCCAAGCGGCCGGTTGCTGTTGCTCGCATGTCGGATCTCCGCAAGCAATTGTTCCAGTAAGTCTTCAAGGAACAGATGGCGATAGGCCGCGCGCCGGTCAACGTCGTGCTTGCCCAGGCTGGCATAGACGACGTGCGGCGTCACAAGTGCATCATCGGTACCCAGGGCGTTCGCGCGATAGCTCGACCAGGGGTAAGCCTCCGGAGCCTTGACCATTCGCGCCCGCACGGGATTCAGTTCGATGTAGCGCTGGCAGACCAACAGATATTGTTCGGTGTCGACGAGACAGGAGCGGAATCTGCCTTCCCATAACGTCCCGCTGCGTCCGTGCCGACGATTGAAATACTGGACGTAATGCTGGCCGAGCCGCCGCATGAGATCGCTTGGACCGGTACGGCTGCCTGTCGACAGCAGCAAATGAACGTGATTGGTCATGAGCACGTAGGCATGGATATGGCAGGCGGCTTCGGGCGCGTACTTGCGCAGCAACGTCAAGTAGACCAGGTAGTCAGCGGTGCTCGTAAAGCAGGGGCCGCGATTGTTTCCGCGTTGGATGACGTGAAGCGGCACCGCGGGCAGGATCAGGCGTTTATGTCGTGACATGGCAGGCGTGGTTGAGTGAAAGTCACGACCTTAGCCAAGACGTATTCGCAGCCATGGATACGGCTCAATTGAACGCATGCCGTTGTAGGAAAAAGTGCTCTGACCCCGAATTTCAGGGAAAATGTGCTCTGACCCCGAATTTATGAAATGTGCTAAGGGAAGTAGAATTTTTACCAGGCGTTTGGCATGCATACGTTTCCGTCGTAGCATCGATGGACCTGCACTCAGCAGGCAATAAAACGACAATCCAACGGAGACAACCATGAGCGTATCGCGTCGCCTGTTCCTGGCCGCCCTCGGCGTGGCCGGTGTGTCCGGCGGGAGCCTGGCCCGGGCCGGGGACCTGCCGCAACCCCTCGTCATTTACGATGACGAATTGAAGAACGGTTTCCAGAACTGGAGCTGGGCCAAGACGCAGTTGTCGGTGCCGGTCGGGAACGGCAAGCCGATCCGCGTCGAAGGCGAGCCGTGGAGCGCGCTTGCGCTGCACCATGAGCCGTTTTCCACCGAGGGCTACAGCAAGCTGACCTTCGTCATCAACGGCGGCATGAACGGCGGCCAGACGCTGATGGTCAAGGCCATGGCCGACGGCAAGGCGATCGAGGCCGACTTCGCCATCCAGCTGAAGGCGAAGACGTGGGCCGCCGTCGAAGTGCCGCTGAAGGACATCAACGCGGCCGGCAAGACCATCGACACCCTCATCTGGCAGGGCCAGGGCGCCGCCTACCCGGGCTATTACATCACGCGCATCCAGCTCGAGTAAGCGCGCTCACGGCAGTTCGCCGCCCGAAAACGGGTCGATCGAGTACGGGTACACGGTGCCGAGGAACCCCGGCTGTGCGCGCACGTCGGCAATCCAGCGGACAATGCCGGGATAGTCCGACAGCGCCAGCCCGGCGTCGTCGGTCCGGTGCACGTACGCGAACAACGACATGTCGGCGATCGTGTATGCGGCGCCCGCGATGAAAGTACGCGTTTCCAGTTCACGGTCGAGGATCGCCAGCGCCCGGCACGCGACGCGGCGCAGGCGGTCGACCAGCGCCGGCGCGCGCCGTGCCAGCTTGCCCGTCAGCGTCCAGTGGCGCAGCGTCGCGATCGACGCCACGTGGTCCTGCTCGAACGACAGCCACTGCTGCACCTTCGCCTGCCCGAACGGATCGGAAGGCAGATACGGCGTGCCGTGCGCCAGGTACGTCAGGATGGCGCTCGACTCGGCCAGCGTGCGGCCGTCCTCAAGGCGCAGCGCGGGCACGGCGCCGGTCGGGTTCACGGCCAGGAAGTCCGGGCGCTGGCCTTCGCCTTCGAAGATGCGCACGATCTCCGTGCGGCAGGGGATGTCGAGATGGTTCAGCAGCAGGCGGATTTTCCAGGCGTTCTGCGAGGGCAGGTAATCGTACAGGGTAAGCATCGTTGGTCTCCTTGAGTCGGACCACGATTGGACCACCGTACGACACGCCGTACCCTCCGGTTCTTGCCATCGAACCGATGGCACCGCGATTGACCACATTGTAAATTTCGATACACTCTGTTTCTTGCTAATGAGCCGTACCCCGGTTCATCCACAACGACAACGGAGACCCCGATGCGCCTGCGCCACAAGCAACCAAGGCACACCCTGATCGCCCTGGCCCTCACCACCGCCACGGCCCACGCCACCACCGTCATCGACAACGCCAACGGCTACACGCTGAACGCGAAAGGGGACGTCATCCAGTTCGCGTCGCTCGCGTTCGACGACGCCGGCCGCATCCTCGCCGTCGGCACCGCCGCTGAAGTCGGCGCGAAGGCCCCGCAGGCGAAACATGTCGACATGGCCGGCCGCACCGTGCTGCCGGGCCTCATCGATGCGCACGGCCACGTGTTCGGCCTGGGCGAGATGCTGACGCAGCTCGACCTGTCGGCCACGACGTCGCTGCAACAGGCGCTGGCCGCCATCGGCGACTACGCGCGCGGCAACGCAAAGGCCGCGTGGGTGCGCGGGCGCGGCTGGAACCAGGAGAACTGGAAGCTGGGACGCTTCCCGACGGCGCAGGAACTCGATGGCGTCGTGGCCGACCGGCCGGCCTGGCTGGAGCGCGTCGACGGCCACGCCGGCTGGGCCAACGGCCGCGCGCTGGCGCTGGCCGGCATCACGGACCAGACCCCGGACCCCGTCGGCGGCAAGATCGTGCGCGACGCCGCCGGCCATGCGACGGGCGTGCTGGTCGACGCCGCACAGGCCATGATCCAGAAGGTGCTGCCGCAACCGACGGAGCAGGAGGCGCGCACGATGCTCGACCGCGCGCTGGACAGGATGGCCAGCGTCGGCCTCACGAGCGCGCACGACGCGGGCATCGGCGTGGCCCACGACCGGCTGTACCGCGACTACGCGGACCACGGCAGGCTGACGGCGCGCATCTACGCGATGATCGGCGGCATCGGCGCCGACTTCGACCAGCTGGCGAAGAGCGGCCCGCTGAACACGTACGGCCACGACATGTACGCGCTGCGCGCCGTGAAGCTGTACGCGGACGGCGCGCTGGGCAGCCGCGGCGCGGCATTGCTGGCGCCGTACACGGACGATCCCAATTCGCACGGCCTGCTGTTCCACTCGAACGGCGAAATCGACGCGATGATCGCCAAGGCGATGAAGAAGGGCTACCAGGTCAACGTGCACGCGATCGGCGACGCCGGCAACCGCCAGATCCTCGACACGTTCGCGAAGGAGATCCCGGCCAACCGCGGCCAGGCACTGCGCCACCGCATCGAGCACGCCCAGGTCGTGACGCTTACCGACATCCCGCGCTTCAAGCGCATCGGCATCATCCCGTCGATGCAGCCGACGCATGCGACGTCCGACAAGAACATGGCCGAGCAGCGCATCGGCCCCGAGCGCATCAAGGGTGCGTACGCGTGGCGCACGTTCCTGGCGCAAGGCTCGCGCATCGCGTGCGGTTCGGATTTTCCCGTCGAGGCGCCGAACCCGTTCTTCGGCATCCACGCGGCCGTCACGCGCCAGGATGCCAACGGCAACCCTATTGCCGGCTGGTATCCCGAGCAGGAGATGTCGCTGAAAGAAGCCTTCCGCTGCTTCACGCTCGACGCGGCATACGCCGGCCACCAGGAAAAGACGCTCGGCTCGCTCGAAGCGGGCAAGTACGCGGACTTCATCGTCATCGACCGCGACCTCTTCAAAATCTCGCCGTACGACATCCACAAGATCGGCGTGCTCGAGACGTGGGTCGGCGGCCAACAGGTGTATCGCAAACCATGATGAAAGCTCTCGTCGCCGTTCTCGCATTCGTGGCCGTTTCCCCGGCCTGGGCGCAGTCTTATGCCCGCATGGTCGTCATCGTCCCCAAGCCCGGCCAGGCCGAGGCGTTCGAAAAGGGCTACGAGCGCCACCTCCAATGGCACAAAGGCGTCCAGGATCCGTGGACGTGGTATGGCTGGACCTTCGTGCTGGGCAACCGCATCAACCGGTTCATGGACGGCACGTTCGGCCACGCGGCCGCCGACTTCGACGCGGCCGTGCAGCCCGCGGCCGACGCCGCCGACAACAACGTGAACGTGGTGCCGTACGCGGACTTCGCCAGCCACGGCATCTACCAGCGCATGGACGCGATGAGCGCGGGCGAGCCGCTGCCGGATACGTCGCCGTTCCTGTCCATGACGACTTACCACATCCGTCCCGGCCAGGAAGCGGCGTTCGAGCAGGCCGTCGCACGCGCACGGGGCGCATCCCGCCAGACGTGGTACCGGCTGCAGGCGGGCGGCGAGGCGCCGCAGTATGTGCTGATGCGCGCCGTGCCGTCGTTCGGTGCGGCTGCCGTGCTGGGGACGCCGTACACTTTGTCCGGCCTCGTCGACCGGGTCGATAACGAATTGCTGCGCTATCGACCCAACCTCAGTTATCGCCCTTGACGAAGTTGTATAGACAACCTAGACTTCCTGGCATGCCCATCGAGGAGTCCGTCATGACCAAAGACCCGCGTTTCGATCCCACCCGCGTCATCCGCGCCCCGCGCGGCAGCGAGCTCACATGTAAAAGCTGGCTGACCGAGGCGGCCTACCGCATGCTGCAGAACAACCTGGATGCCGAGGTGGCGGAAAACCCGCAAGGGCTCGTCGTCTACGGCGGCATCGGCCGCGCGGCGCGCGACTGGGCCTGCTTTGACCAGATCCTCGCGTCGCTGCGCGATCTCGACGACGACCAGACGCTGCTCATCCAGTCCGGCAAGCCGGTCGGCGTGTTCCAGACGCACCCCGACGCCCCGCGCGTGCTGCTCGCGAATTCGAACCTGGTGCCGAAATGGGCCACGTGGGAGCATTTCAACGAGCTCGATCGCAAGGGCCTGTTCATGTACGGCCAGATGACGGCGGGCAGCTGGATCTACATCGGCACCCAGGGCATCGTGCAGGGCACGTACGAGACGTTCGCGGAAGCCGGCCGCCAGCACTTCGGCGGCGACATGGCGGGAAGGTGGATCCTGACGGCGGGCCTCGGCGGCATGGGCGGCGCGCAGCCGCTGGCCGCGACGTTCGCCGGCGCCGTGTCGCTGAACGTGGAATGCCAGCAGAGCAGCATCGACTTCCGCCTGCGCACCCGCTACCTCGACAAGCAGGCCAAGGACATCGACGAGGCACTGGCCATGATCCGCGACCACAAGGTGCGCAAGGAGGCCGTCTCCATCGGCCTGCTGGGCAACGCCGCCGACGTGCTGCCGGAACTCGTGCGCCGTGCGAAAGAGGGCGGCCTCGTGCCGGACCTCGTGACGGACCAGACGTCCGCCCACGACCTGATCCACGGCTACCTGCCGCGGGACTGGACCGTCGAGCAATGGCTGACGGCCCAGCGCGACCCCGCGCAGCACGCGGCCCTGAAGCAGGCCGCGGCCGAATCGTGCGCCGTGCACGTGCAGGCGATCCTCGACTTCAAGGCGATGGGATCGTACGCCGTCGACTACGGCAACAACATCCGCCAGGTCGCGTTCGACGAGGGCGTGAAAAACGCGTTCGACTTCCCCGGCTTCGTCCCGGCGTACATCCGTCCGCAGTTCTGCGAAGGCCGCGGTCCGTTCCGCTGGGTGGCGCTGTCAGGCGACCCGGAAGACATTCATAAAACCGACGCGAAGATCAAGGAGCTGTTCCCGCAGCATACGCGCGTGCACCGCTGGCTCGACATGGCGCGCGACCGCATCGCGTTCCAGGGCCTGCCGGCGCGCATCTGCTGGCTGGGCCTCGGCGAGCGCCACGTGGCCGGCCTCGCGTTCAACGAGATGGTGCGCACGGGCGAATTGAAAGCGCCGATCGTGATCGGGCGCGACCACCTCGACACCGGCTCCGTCGCGAGCCCGAACCGCGAAACGGAAGCCATGCGCGACGGTACCGACGCCGTGTCCGACTGGCCGCTGCTGAACGCCATGCTGAACACGGCCGGGGGCGCGACGTGGGTGTCGCTGCACCACGGCGGCGGCGTCGGCATGGGCTATTCGCAGCACGCGGGTGTCGTCATCGTGGCGGACGGCACCGAGGCGGCCGAGAAGCGCCTGGCCCGCGTCCTCGTCAACGATTGCGCGTCGGGCGTGATGCGCCATGCGGATGCCGGCTACGAACTCGCGATCGAGACCGCGAAGCGTTTTGGCCTGCGCCTCCCGATGATCAAGTAAAGCAGAATACAGCCACCATGACTCAAGCACTCCACCTCACCCTGCAACCGGGCGCCTTGTCCCTGAACGACCTGCGCGCCGTCTGGGGCGCGCACGGTCCGCTCACGCTCGCGCCGGAAGCCTATGCCGCCATCGAGACGTCGGCCGCCACCGTGCAGGCCATCGTCGCCAAGGGCGACCCCGCCTACGGCATCAACACGGGCTTCGGCATCCTGGCCAAGCGCCACATCCCGCAGGCCCAGCTCGAGCAGCTGCAGCAGAACCTGATCCTGTCGCACGCCGTCGGCACCGGAGAACTCCTGCCGGACCACGTCGTGCGCCTGATCCTGCTCACCAAGATCGGCAGCCTCGCCCGCGGCTATTCCGGCGTGCGGCCGCTGATCGTCGACACGCTGATCGCCCTGTACAACGCCGGCATCATGCCCGCGATTCCGTCGCAGGGTTCGGTCGGCGCGTCCGGCGACCTCGCGCCGCTGGCGCACATGACCCTCGCGATGCTGGGCGTCGGCCAGGTGCGCATGCGCGGCGAGTTGATGGATGCGCGCGCCGCGCTGGACGCGGCCGGCATCGCCCCGGTCGTGCTGGCCGCGAAGGAAGGACTTGCGCTGATCAACGGTACGCAGGTGTCGACGGCACTGGCCCTGAACGGCCTGTTCCTGGCCGAACGCCTGCTGGAAGCGGCGATGGTGTCGGGCGCGCTGTCGCTGGACGCCGCGCGTGGCAGCGACGCCCCGTTCGACCCGCGCGTGCACGAAGTGCGCGGCCAGCCGGGCCAGATCGCGGCGGCGAAGATTTATCGTCAACTCGTCGCCGGCAGCGCGATCCGCGCGTCGCACCTCGTCGGCGACGAGCGCGTGCAGGATCCGTACAGCCTGCGTTGCCAGCCGCAGGTGATGGGCGCCGTGATGGACCTCATCGCCCAGGCCGGCCGCACCCTCCTGATCGAATCCAACGCCGTCACGGACAATCCGCTCGTGTTCCCGGACTCCGGGGAAGTCATTTCCGGCGGGAATTTCCACGCGGAACCTGTCGCATTCGCGTCCGACATCCTGGCGCTGGCCATCGCCGAGATCGGCGCGCTGGCCGAGCGCCGCATCGCGCTGCTGATCGATTCCACCTTGTCCGGCCTGCCGCCGTTCCTCGTGCGCGAGCCGGGCGTGAATTCCGGCTTCATGATCGCGCACGTGACGGCGGCCGCGCTGGCGTCGGAAAATAAATCCCTGGCGCATCCGGCCAGCGTCGACAGCCTGCCGACGTCCGCCAACCAGGAAGACCACGTCAGCATGGCAACGTTCGCGGCGCGCCGTCTCGGCCAGATGGCGCACAATACGGGTGTCATCGTCGGCATCGAGCTGCTGGCGGCGGCGCAGGGGATCGAATTCCATCGCCCGCTGACGAGCTCCAGCCACCTGGAACATGTCCACGCAAAATTGCGCGAGCACGTGCCAGCGTTCGACGAAGACCGGTTCTTCGCGCCGGACATCGAGGCGGCGCGCCGGATGGTGATGGAAGGCGAGCTGTCGGCCGCGTGCAAGGACTTGTTCGCCGCACTCCACTGAAAGGACGGGAGTCACGATGGATTTCAGGTTCAAGCCGGGTTCCGTGCCGCTGCTGCTGTCGATGCCGCATGCGGGCACCGACATTCCCGACGACATCGCGGCGAACATGGCGCCGTGCGCGCTGGTGCGGGCCGACACGGACTGGCACCTGCCCGACCTGTACGCGTTCGCGGACAGCATCGGCGCATCGACCCTGTCGGCGCGCTGGTCGCGCTACGTCATCGACCTGAACCGGCCGCCCGAGGACACGAATCTGTACCCGGGCCAGGACACGACGCGCCTGTGCCCCGTCGACACGTTCGCGCGCGAACGGTTATACCAGGACGGCCGCGAGCCGGACGCCGGCGAGATCGAGCGGCGCCTGGAGCGCTACTGGCGCCCGTATCACCAGCAACTGCGCGCGGAACTCGATCGCCTGCTCGCGCTGCACGGGCAGGTGGTGCTGTGGGATGCGCATTCGATCGCGTCCGTCGTGCCGCGCTTCTTCGACGGCCGCCTGCCCGACCTGAACTTCGGCACGGCGGACGGCCGGTCATGCTCGCTGCAGCTGCAGGGCGAGATGATGCGCGTGGCCGGCTCCCAGGACCTGTTTACGTTCGTCTTCAACGGCCGCTTCAAGGGCGGCCACATCACGCGCTTCTACGGGATTCCTTCCGCCGGCGTGCACGCGATCCAGCTCGAAATGTGCCAGTCCCTGTACATGGACGAGGCGCCGCCGTTCGACTACCAGCCCGAGGCCGCCGGCAAGGTACAGCCTTTGTTGCGTGAACTACTGGAATCGGCCATCGGGTGGGCGAGGGCGGGAGGTCATGCATGAATGCCCTGTTCGCGCGCCACGCACTGCTGGCCGGCGGCTGGGAGCGGGATGTGCTGCTCGAATGGGACGTGCGCGGCGACCTGACGAAGGTCGCGCCGGAAGCGTCGCCGCCGCTCGGCGTGGCGCGCGTCGATTACGTCCTGCCGGGCATGATCAACCTGCATTCGCACGCGTTCCAGCGCGCCATCGGCGGGTTGACCGAAAGGGCAGGCAGTAGCCCCGACAGCTTCTGGACGTGGCGCGACCTGATGTACCGCGTCGCCAACCGCATCACGCCGGAGCAGATGGAAGCCGTGGCCGCGCAGCTGTACGCCGAATGCCTGCGCCACGGCTACACGGCCGTCTGCGAATTTCATTACGTGCAGCGGGCGCCGGGCGGCCATGTCTACGGCCATCCGGCCGAGACGGCGCAGCACATCGCCCAGGCCGCGCACGAATCCGGCATCGGCGTGACGCTGCTGCCCGTGATGTACGCGTACGCGGGCTTCAACGACACGCCGTTACGCCAGGACCAGGAACGCTTCCGCACGGACCCGGCCCAGGTGCTGCGCATCGTCGAAGCACTGGAACCCTTGCGCGGGCCGCAGCTGGAAGTGGGCGCGGCGCCGCATTCGCTGCGCGCCGTGTCGGCGGGCCAGTTGCGCGAACTGGCGCAGGGGCTGCCGGCCGGGCGGCCGCTGCACATCCACATCGCCGAGCAGCAACTGGAGGTGGCACAGTGCCTGGAGGCGACCGGCATGCGCCCGGTGGATTACCTGATGGAGCAGGTGGACGTCGACGCGCGCTGGTGCCTCGTGCACGCGACGCACCTGTCGGACGGGGAACGCGACCGCATCGCGGCCAGCGGCGCCGTCGCGGGCCTGTGCCCGACGACGGAAGCGAACCTGGGCGACGGCCTGTTCCCGCTGGCGCCCTATATCGCGGCGGGCGGACGCTTCGGCATCGGCAGCGACAGCCACGTGTCGCAGAGCCCCGTGGAAGAACTGCGCTGGCTCGAATACGGCCAGCGTCTCGCCCACCAGCGCCGCAATATCGCCGTCCGTGGCGAGGAACGCGACGTCGGCACCTTCCTGTGGCAGCAGGCGCTGGCGGGCGGCGCGCAGGCGGCAGGACGCCGGCTCGGCGTGCTCGCGCAGGGCCGGCGCGCCGACCTGCTCGTGCTGGACAGCGCGCACCCGAACCTGGACGGCGTGCCGCCGCAGGAGGTGCTGGGCCGCTTCCTGTTCTGCGGCAACGACAATCTCGTGCGCGACGTGCTGGCCGGCGGCCACTGGGTCGTGCAGGGCGGCCGCCACAAGGCGCAGGACACGATCGCGCAGCGCTACAAGGCCGCAACGCGTACACTGCACGCACATTGATGCCAACGACGAAGGGGTGCAAGCCATGACGATGCTCATTCCGTATGCGAACCTCGAACCCGTGTCGTGGAAGAACGGGGGCGGCAGCACGACCGAAATCGCCGTGTTCCCACCGGACGCGGGCTTCGACGACTTCGACTGGCGCGTGAGCCTCGCCACGATCGCGAACGACGGCCCGTTTTCCATGTTCCCCGGCGTCGAGCGCACGCTGGTGCTCGTCGACGGCCCGGGCATGACGCTCGACATCGACGGCACGCCCACGCTGCTGTCGAAGGGCGAGCCGGTCGCCGCGTTCGACGGCGAGTCGCGCGTGGAGGCCAAGCTGAACCGCGGCGCCAGCACCGACTTCAACGTGATGACGCGGACGGACCGCTGCTGGCACCGCTTCGGCCGGCGCCGGCTCGACGGCGACTCGACGTTCGTCGCGCGTGCCGACGTCACCGTGCTGTTCCTGGCCGAAGGCGACAGCCTGGAACTGTGCAGCGACGACCAGCGCATCAACCTCGTGCGCTTCGACGCCGTCGTGCTCGACCCGGACACGAAGTGGAAGCTGCGCGCGGAGCAGGGCGCCATCTTCATCGTCGACATCCATTACTACGACGACGAGGACGACCTCGACAACGAGGACGGCATGTATGAGTGAAGCCGTCGACGTCCTGTACGCGAACGCGCGCGTCGCGACGCTGGCGGACGGCTACGGGATCATCGAAGACGGCGCCGTGGCCGTGCGTGGCGGACGCATCGCATGGGTCGGGCCGCGTGCCGGGGCGCCGCAGGCCTTGTCCGTTCACGATTGCGGTGGATTGTGGCTCACGCCGGGCCTCGTCGACTGCCACACGCACGTCGTCTACGCGGGCAACCGCAGCGACGAATGGGAAGCGCGCCTGAACGGCGCGACATACGAAGACATCGCGCGGGCCGGTGGCGGCATCATGTCGACCGTGCGCGCCACCAGGGCGGCATCGGAGGACGACTTATTGAAAGCCAGCCTGCCGCGCATCCGCGCGCTGCTGGCCGAGGGCGTGACGACGCTGGAAATCAAGTCCGGCTACGGCCTCGATCTCGAATCGGAAGCGAAGATGCTGCGCGTGGCGCGCCGCGTGGGCGAACTGCTGCCGGTGACGGTCCGCACGACGTTCCTCGGCGCGCACGCGCTGCCGCCCGAGTACGCGGGCCGCGCGGACGATTACATCGACATGTTGTGCAGCGAGATGCTGCCGGCGCTGGCCGCGCAGGGTCTCGTGGATGCCGTCGACGCGTTCTGCGAGCGCATCGGCTTCTCGCACGACCAGACGGCGCGCGTGTTCGACGTGGCGCGGCGTCTCGGCCTGCCCGTGAAGCTGCACGCGGAGCAGCTGTCCGACCAGGGCGGCGCAGCGCTCGTCGCGCGCCATGGCGGGCTGTCGGCCGATCACCTGGAATGGCTGTCGGAGGAGGGCGTGGCCGCGATGGCGCGCGCGGGTACCGTCGCCGTGCTGCTGCCGGGGGCGTATTACTTCCTGCGCGAGACGCGCATGCCGCCGCTTGCCCTGTTACGCGACGCAGGCGTGCCGCTGGCCGTCGCCACCGACTGCAATCCGGGCACGTCGCCGATGACGTCCCTGCTGCTCGCGATGAACATGGCGTGCACGCTGTGGCGCCTGACGCCGCTGGAAGCCCTGCGCGGCGCGACCGTCAACGCGGCGCGCGCGCTGGGCCTCTCCGGCACGGGCACGCTGGCGCCGGGCCAGCGCGCCGACTTCGCGTTGTGGGACATCGCCCGTCCGGCCGACCTGGCGTATGCGATCGGCGCGAACCCGTGCCGGGGCGTCGTCCGGGCCGGCGTGTGGCGCGATCAGGTATCCTGACGGCTCATCCACCACGCCACCGGAAACCGCATGCTGAGATTTGCCATGCTGGTGCTCGCCTGCGCCGGCATCCTGTCGTCCGTCCACGCGGAGGAACCCCTGCGCGTGGGCTCCAAGCGCTTCACCGAGTCGTACATCCTGGGCGAGATCCTCACCCAGACCGCGGCGCGCACCGGGCCGGCCGAACATAAGCAAGGCCTGGGCAACACGGCCATCGTGCTGGGCGCGCTGCGTTCGGGCGCCATCGACGTCTACCCGGAATACCTGGGCACCATCGATCTCGAAATCCTCAAGAATCCGCAGCCGACGTCGCTCGACGCGATGCGCGCGGCGCTGCGGCCGCTGGGCCTCGGTGTCGCCGTGCCGCTGGGGTTTTCCAACGGTTACGCCCTGGCCGTACGCGGCGATGCCAACGTGCGCCGCCTGTCCGACCTGGCGGCGCATCCGGAAATAAAAATCGGGCTGTCGCACGAATTCCTGGGCCGCGCGGACGGCTGGCCGGGGCTCGCGCGGCGCTACGGCCTGGTGCAGCAACCGCGCGGTCTCGATCACGGCATCGCCTATGAGGCACTGGCGCAGCGCCAGGTCGACGCCATCGACATCTATTCGACCGACGCCAAGATCCGCCAGTACGGTTTGCGCGTGCTGGACGATGACAAGCACTATTTCCCGCGCTACGACGCCGTGCTGCTGTACCGGCTCGACGTGCCGCAGCGGTTCCCGCAGGCATGGCGTGCCATCGAACAGCTGGAAGGCACGATCAAGGCGGACGACATGATCGCGATGAACGCGGCGGCCGAGCTGGATGGGCAGCCGTTCCCGGCGGTCGCACGCGCGTGGTTATCCCACGATGCCCAGGCCACGGTCCGCGACGGCCTCTTCGCCAAAACTTTCGGCAATGGTTTCATGAACCTTGCACGCCAGCACCTGCTGCTGGTCGTGCTGGCCGTGCTGCTGGGCTGCATCGCCGGCATTCCGCTCGGCATCGTGGCCGCGCTCGTGCCGCGCCTGCGCCAGGCCGTGCTGGCGGTGGCGGGCGTCCTGCAGACCGTGCCGTCACTCGCGCTGCTCGCGATCCTGATCCCGTTGCTCGGCCGCATCGGCACCGTTCCCGCGCTCGTCGCCCTGTGCGCCTACGCGCTGCTGCCCATCGTGCGCAATACGTGCACGGGGTTGCTGCAGGTGCCGTCCGGCCTGCGCACGGCAGCGCTGGCACTGGGGCTGACGCGGCGGCAATCGCTGGTCGAGGTCGAGCTGCCGCTGGCCATGCCGACGATCCTTGCCGGCGTGAAAACGGCCGCCGTGATGAGCGTCGGTACGGCAACCATCGCCGCCTTCATCGGCGCCGGCGGCTTCGGCGAACGCATTACGACGGGCCTCGCGCTGAACGACAACGACATGCTGCTGGCAGGCGCGATCCCGGCCGCGTTGCTGGCCTTGCTGACCCAGGCGGCATTCGAACTGTGCGAGCGTCTTCTGGCGCAGCGTCGGCGCTACAGCGATTGAAGTTTGGAACGGGTCGTGGAGATCGCGCGGTGCAGGATGCGTTCCGCGTGGAAGTCGTTTTCGCGCTGGACGGCGATGGCGTGCAGGCTGCGGGTATAGGTGTCGATCCGGGAGCGGAGCCAAACCCGGTAGACCCATCGGGTGATCATTTTCATGTCCATGTCCTCGTGAATGACCACATTGTCCCGCTCGACGCGTTCTTGCATTTGTGATCACTCAATCGGGTCCGGCCCACAAAAATCCAGGTTTCTGTTACCGAGGTAAGCATTTGTAAGGAAGCTGCAAATGCGGCGGTGGGGAGACTATATTGAAGCCGTTGGATTCAAGTCTCCCCTCCCCATCGACGAATGGGTTCACCCGCGGCGCTGCGATGCAGCCCGCGGGTTTTTTCTTGCCTGAATCAGCCTTGGGCCAGCGCTTCCAGCGGCGCGCCCGTGACGCGGCAGATGCGCCAGTCGGGCATGACCTCCGCGCCCATCGACTGGTAGAAATTGATTGCCGGCGTGTTCCAGTCCAGCACCGACCATTCGAAGCGGCCGCAGCCGCGCTCGACGGCCAGGCGTGCCAGATGCTTCAGCATGCGGCTGCCATAACCTTTGCCGCGATGCGATTGCCGCACGTACAGATCTTCCAGATACAGCCCACGCTTGGTGAGGAACGTCGAGAAATTGTGGAAGAAGAGGGCGAACGTGACGACTTCGCCATCCGCTTCGCCGACGATGGCTTCGCAGGCCGGGTGCGGGCCGAACAGGCCTTCGTGCAATTTCTCTTCCGTCGCCACGACGAGGTGCTCGAGCTTTTCGAACACGGCCAGCTCGACGATCATCGACTGGATGTGGGTGACGTCGGCCGGGGTGGCGGGGCGGATCGCGAAGGTGGTATCAAGAGTCATGGAGTCGTTTCGATGCAATCGTTGAGGTTGACGGAAGCGGTCGGCCTGGCCGCTGGGGCGCGCAGGGCCCAGGCGACGCTGCCCAGGCAGACGGCCATGCCCAGCCATTCGGTGAGGCCGGGGCGGTAGTGTTCGAGCTTGATCGACAGCAGCACGGAGATCACGGGCGTGATCACGCCGATGTACACGGCCTTGTTCGAGCCGATGCGGTTGATCAGCGTGAAGTAGCAGATGAAGGCGACGACCGAGCCGAAGATGGACAGGTGCAGCAGGCCCAGCACGTAGCTGGCCGTGCGCGGGATGATGAATGCCTGGCCCGTCGCGAGGCACCACGCGGCGACCATGCACGTGCCCCAAAACATCGACCAGCCCGTCGTGAGTACCAGGTTGTTCGATTCCTCGCGCACCTTGCCCACGACAATGCTACCGGCCGAGCTGGCGATCGACGCCACAATGCCCAACGCGAGGCCGAGAATAAAGTGTCCCTGGCCGCCCTGGCCCAGGTCGCTCAGCGCATTGCCGATCGCATGCCAGAACAGCAGCGTGACGCCGGCGATCGCGGCCGCGCCGGCGCCCCACGTGCGGCGCGGGATCGGGGTGCCGAACGCGATGCGCGCGCAGATGGGCGTCCAGAACACCATCAGCGCGAACAGCACGGCGACGAGCGCCGACACGACATATTGTTCGGCGTTGTACGTGCAGACGTACGACACGCAGAAAGTGAAAAAGCCTTGCAGCAGGGTCCAGCGCTGGACGCGCCAGGGCAGCCGCAGCTTGTCGCCGCGCAGCAGGCAGACCGCGAACAGCGTCAGCGACGCGAGCGCGAACCGGTAGACGACCGACACCGCGGGCGGAACTTCACCCAGTTCGAGCGTGATCGCGAAGAAAGTCGATCCCCAGATCAGGGACGCAATGGTGAAGAGGACGTAGGAGGGCATCGCGAAAGTATATCGCGATCCCTCAACTGTCGTAGCCGGTGGCCGATGTCAGTGCGTCACGCGCGTCGTGTAGCCATTGCTGAGCAGCCGCACGCGCTCGCCCGGCCTGAACATCTCGTCGGCCGCCTGCGTGATGGAACGCAGTTCGCCGTTGTCGAGCTTGACGGTGATTTCGAAACCGGGGCGGTTGTTGACCTGGTTCTCGACACGGTTGCCGATGATGCCGCCCGCGACGGCACCGAGGATGCCGACGGCCGCCGAGCCGTTGCCCCCGCCGACCTGCGAACCGCCCAGGCCGCCCAGCGCGGCACCGGCCATCGTGCCGACGCCGGATTCGGGATTCGCGATCGTCACGTTGCGGACGGATTCCACGGTGCCCATGCGCACCGATTGTTCATTCATCGTCTGGTAGCTGCTGTAGACGCTGCCCGAGTTCGACGGGCCCGCGCACGCGGCGAGCAGGGCGGTCAGCGGGACGAGGGCGAGGATGGCGATGCGTTTCATTATTCACTCCAAAGCAATTAATAAGCGACATGGAGGCGACGATACAAAAAACCAAGCACGAACAGCGGACCGATCAGCAGAAAGCGCACGTCGTCGAAGAACGACGGTTTCTTGCCTTCGATCTTGTGCCCGATGAACTGGCCGATCCACGCGACGACGAAGATCGCGATCGACAGCGGCAGCACGGTGAACGGCGGCATCAGCGCCAGTAGGCCCAGCATCACGGCGCTCATCAGGAGCATGCCGAACGCGAACGGCGGCGACAGCCGGAAGTAATACACGAGCGCCGCGAGCACTGCCACGACGGCCACCGCCGGGTGGATGCTCCACAGGATGCCCAGCAAGGTGAACACGATCACGGGCACGCACACAATATGGATCAGTTCGTTGGTCGGATTGCGGTGGCTGTCGCTGTACTGGTCGAGCAGCACGTCGATGGTCCGGGGCATCGTAGTCTCCTGTCGTTCTTTTCTTTTCGATTCTACACCCGTGCTTACGCCGCAACCGGGGTGGGCACAGGCGCCCTGGGCACGGCGCCCATGTGCATGTACGGGTTCGCGGCGAACAGTTCGGCCACCCATTCGACGAACACGCGCACCTTCGCGGACAGGTGGCGGTTCTGCGGATACACGACGTGGATCGGCAGCGGATCGCTGCGCCAGTCCGCCAGCACCTGCACCATGCGCCCGGTCGCCACGTGCTTGTCGATCAGGTAGTCCGTCATCTGGATGATGCCGAGGCCCGCCAGCCCCGCTTCCACGTAGGCATTCGAATCGTTCAGCGCGATCACGCCGCGCATCGGCACCTCGATGCGTTCGTCGCCGCGGTTGAAGTCCCAGTCGTAGATCTTGCCCGTCTTGGCCGAGAAATAGTTCACGCAGCGGTGGCGGTCGAGGTCGCGCGGGTGCTGCGGCATGCCGTGGCGCGCGATGTACGCGGGCGACGCGGCCGTCAGGAAGTTGACGACGCCCACGCGCCGCGCGATCAGGCTCGTGTCGCCCAGGACGCCGCCGCGCACGGCGCAGTCGACGCCTTCCTCGACCAGGTCCACGGGGCGGTCGGAACTGCCCAGTTCCAGCATGATGTCGGGATAGCGCTCGAAGAAGTCGGGCAGGGCGGGCACGAGAATCTCGCTGGAGAGTCCCGTCGGCGAATCGACGCGCAGCCGGCCGCTGGGCGACAGGCGCGTGCGCGACAGGGACTCTTCGGCGTCGCGCACGTCGGACAGGATGCGCAGGCACCGTTCGTAATAGGCGGCACCGTCCGTCGTCACCGTCACCTGGCGCGTCGTCCGGTGCAGCAGCTTGGCCGACAGTGCCGCCTCGAGCGCCTGCACGAGCGTCGACACCGTCGCCTTGGGCAGGTTCATCATCTCGGCCGCCCGCGTGAAGCTGCCGGCGTCCACGACCTGCACGAAAACTTCCATCGCTTGTAACTTGTTCATACTAGATCGGCATCATATAAACGGTGAGAATGCGTGATTGTTCAAAAATCTGAACAATGGATTCGCAATTGAGCTATTTATTAGATTCTAGTCGAAGTTTATAGTGTCGGTACGGTAGCTGATAGTTTCGATATTTGACACACCCAAGGAGAGGATCATGAAAGCGCATCGCGATGGAATCGCGGCAGTGTTCGGGCTGATACTCGGCGTAGTGGCCATGGCAGGCACGGTACTCACCGACGAGTACGCGCATGCGGCCGGTGCCGAGGCACGCGGATACGATGCGCTGTTCCATGTCGTCGCCACGGGCGAACAATGCGATGCGACCGCGATCCCTTCTGTCCTCGTGGCGGCAAACGAGGTCAAAAGCGAGGTGAATCGATGAGCGCAGCGCGCAAGCCGGACGACGGCCATACGCTGGCGGTCCGCGACATGCAGGTCGTGGGCGCGGAAGGCCCGCTGGCGGCCCGCCTGTACAAGGCCGCCGTCGACGGCAAGCGCGACGTACTGATCGTGTTCTTCCATGGCGGCGGCTTCGTCGACGGCGACCTGGAAGATGCCGATCCGTTCCTGCGCCACCTGTCCGAGGCGAGCGGTTATCCGGTCGTGCTGTCCTCGACCTATACGCTGGCGACGGTGAAGCCGTTCCCGGCTGCCGCGGAAGATGCGCATGCCGTGCTGCTGTGGGCAAAGAAGAACAAGACGAAGCTCGGCTGGACCGGCAAGCGCATGCTGGTCGCGGGCATCGAGGCGGGCGCGAACCTCGCCGCCGTGTGTACCCTGATGGCGCGCGACCGGGGTGCGCCGCGGCTGGCCGGCCAGATCCTCTTGATGCCGATGCTGGATCCGGGCCTGTCGACCTGCTCGATGCGCGAGATGCCGACCTGTCCCGACAAGGCGAAGGTGTTCGACGAATGCGCCGCCGCCTACCGGGGCTATCTGCCGCACGCGGCCGACCGCAGCCATCCGTATGCATCGCCGCTGCAGTCGAGCCGTTTGAAGAACCTGCCGCCGGCCTTGATCCTGTCGATCGAGGACGACCCGCTGCGCGACGAAGCGGAAGCCTACGGCGGCAAACTGATCCAGTCGGGCGTGCCGACGACGGTCAGACGCCTGCATGCGGCGCAAGCCCTGCAGGAACCGAATGCGCGCGATACGTGTGCCTGTCGGAGCCACGCGTTGAGCGAGATCGCCAACTTCATTGCCGGACTCGACGAGGAAGACGAACCGGCCAGCTGTTGACCTCGTAGTTCTCAAGATTCACCACCAACCATAAATACGTGCCTTCGAGGCACGGGAGACCTGTCTTTTCCTGCAAAAGCCTGGAAAGGACCGTTTTCGTCCAATCATTAAAAGCTAGTTAATAACCGGAGGGCTAACCATGAAAACGATTCAACAATTCCAGATGGCCGTGCGACCCGTCGTGCTGGCGCTGGGCGCAGCCGGCGTCGCGGCCCTGATCGCCGGATGCTCGGATGCGACCGGCAAGGCCGCCGAGGCGCAAACCCAGGCGCAGGCAGGTCCGCCCGTGTCGGCGGCCGCCGTGCTCGAAAAGCCGATCGCCGAAACGCAGGAATTCTCGGGCCGTCTCGAAGCCATCGAGCGCGTCGAGATCCGTCCGCGCGTGTCCGGCTACATCACCGCCGTCAACTTCAAGCCGGGCGCCGAAGTCAAGAAGGGCGACGTGCTGTTCGTGATCGATCCGCGTCCGTACCAGGCCGAAGCCGAGCGTGCCGTCGCGGCCGCCAAATCGGCCCGCGCCAAGGCCGACCTGGCCCGCACGGAACTGGCCCGCGCCGAGCGCCTGCTGGGCGACAAGGCCATCGCGCAGCGCGAATACGATGCGAGCCTGTCGAGCCAGAAGGAACTCGACGCCGCCGCCCGCGCCGCCGAAGCACAGGCCGAAGCTGCCCGTCTGAACCTGTCGTACACCCGCGTGATCTCGCCGATCAACGGCCGCGTGTCGAAGGCCGAGATCACCCTCGGCAACCTGGTCGACGCATCGGCCGTGCTGACGTCCGTCGTGTCGCTGGACCGCATCTACGCCAGCTTCGACGGCGACGAAGAGACCTACCTGCGCGTCGCCAAGGAGGCACATGACGGCAAGTCGGTGCCGGTCAAGGTGGGCCTCGTCAACGAAGAAGGCTACCCGCACGAGGGCAAGCTGGAATTCGTCGACAACCAGCTCGACTCGCAGACCGGTTCCGTGCGCATGCGCGCCACCTTCGAGAACAAGGACCGCAGCATGGCGCCCGGCCTGTTCGCCCGCGTGCAGATCGGCGGCGGCGAAGCGAAGCCCGCGCTGCTGATCACGGACCGCGCCGTCGGTACGGACCAGAGCCACAAGTTCGTGTTCGTCGTTGGCGCGGACGGCAAGGCCGAGTACCGCGAAGTGAAGCTCGGCCCCGTCGTCGACGGCCTGCGCGTGGTGCGCGCAGGCCTGAAGCCGGGCGAGAAGATCGTCGTCAACGGCCTGCAGCGCGTGCGCCCGGGTGCACCCATCACGGCGCAGGTCGTGCCGATGGTCGCGTCGCTGGCGCCGGCCAAGGACACCAAGATCGCCATGGCGGACACGAAGTAATCCCATAAGACCGAGGGACAAGAACAAATGAACATCTCACGTTTTTTCGTCGACAAGCCGATCTTCGCGGCCGTGCTGTCGGTGCTGGTCTTCGTGGCCGGCCTCATCTCGATCTTCGAGTTGCCGATCTCCGAGTACCCGGACGTCGTGCCGCCCTCCGTGGTGGTGCGCGCCCAGTACCCGGGCGCCAATCCGAAGGTCATCGCGGAAACCGTCGCGACGCCGCTGGAGCAGGAAATCAACGGCGTCGAAAACATGCTGTACATGACGTCGCAAAATACGTCGGACGGCGCGTTGATGCTGACGGTGACCTTCAAGATCGGCACCAACGTCGAGCAGGCCGAGACGGCCGTGCAGAACCGCGTCCAGCGCGCGCTCCCGCGCCTGCCGGACGAGGTGCGCCAGATCGGCGTCACGACCGTCAAGAGCTCGCCCAACATCACGATGGTGGTCCACCTGCGCTCGCCGGACGGCCGCTATGACGACCTCTATCTGCGCAACTACGCCACCCTGAACGTCAAGGACGAACTCGCGCGCATCAACGGCATGGGCGAAGTCCAGCTGTTCGGTTCGGGCGACTACGCGATGCGCGTCTGGCTCGACCCGCAAAAGGTCGCCGCCCGCAACCTGACCGCCAGCGACGTCGTGAACGCGATCCGCGAGCAGAACGTGCAGGTGGCTGCCGGCGTCGTGGGCCAGGGCCCGTCGAAAGGCGCGGACTTCCAGCTGACCGTCAACACGCAGGGCCGCCTGCAGTCGGTCGAGGAGTTCGGCAACATCGTCATCAAGACCAATGCCGACGGCGCGACCACGCTGCTGAAGGACGTCGCGCGCCTCGAGATGGGCTCGAACTCGTACGCCCTGCGCGCGCTGCTGGACAACCAGTCGGCCGTCGCGATCCCGATCTTCCAGGCGCCGAATGCCAACGCGCTGCAGCTGTCGTCCGACGTGCGCGCCAAGATGAAGGAGCTGTCGAAAGATTTCCCGGAAGGCGTCGAATACAGCATTGTGTACGACCCGACCCAATTCGTGCGTGAGTCGATCGACTCCGTGATCCACACGCTGATCGAAGCCGTGATCCTGGTGGCCATCGTCGTCATCGTGTTCCTGCAGACCTGGCGCGCCTCGGTGATCCCGCTGCTGGCCGTGCCGGTGTCCGTCGTCGGCACGTTCGCGGTGATGCTCGCCTGCGGCTTCTCGATCAACACGCTGTCGCTGTTCGGCCTCGTGCTGGCGATCGGTATCGTCGTGGACGATGCGATCGTCGTGGTGGAGAACGTCGAGCGCAATATCGCGAGCGGCCTGAATCCGCATGACGCGACCGTGCAGGCGATGAAGGAAGTCTCCGGCCCGATCATCGCGATCGCCCTCGTGCTGTGCGCCGTGTTCATCCCGATCGCGTTCGTCTCGGGCCTGACCGGCCAGTTCTACCGCCAGTTCGCGCTGACCATCGCCATCTCGACCGTGATCTCCGCGTTCTCGTCGCTGACGCTGGCCCCGGCCCTGTCGGCCGCGCTGCTGCAATCGCACCACGCACCGAAGGACCGCCTGACCCGCATGATGGACGCCGTGTTCGGCCGCTTCTTCGCCGGCTTCAACCGCTTCTTCGGCCGTTCCTCGCATGCCTACGAAGGCGGCGTCAAGGGCGTCCTGAAGCGCAAGAGCGCCGCGCTGGGCGTGTACGTGCTGCTCGCCATCGCCGGCATCTTCATGTTCAAGGCCGTGCCGCCGGGCTTCGTGCCGGCGCAGGACAAGGCTTACCTGATCGGCTTCGCGCAGCTGCCGGACGCCGCCTCGCTGGACCGCACCGATGCCGTCATCCGCAAGATGTCGGACGTGGCCAAGCAGATCCCGGGCGTGGAATCGTCGGTCGCCTTCCCGGGCCTGTCGATCAACGGCTTCACCAACGCGCCGAACGCCGGCATCGTGTTCACCACGCTGAAACCGTTCGACGAGCGTAAAGGCAAGGAGCAGAGCGCCGACGCGATTGCCGCCGAGATCAACAAGCGCATGGGCGCCATCGAAGACGCGTTCGTGATGGTGCTGTCGCCCCCGCCGGTGAACGGCCTGGGTACGACGGGCGGCTTCAAGATGATGATCGAAGACCGCGCCGGCGTCGGCTACGACGAGCTGTACAAAGCCGTGCAGGCCGTACAGGCCAAGGCATGGACCGACAAGCGCCTGCAAGGCGTGTTCTCGGGCTACCAGATCAACGTGCCGCAGCTGTTCGCCGACGTCGACCGCGTGAAAGCCAAGCAGCTGGGCGTGCCGCTGGCCGAGATCAACCAGACCTTGCAGATCAACCTCGGTTCGCTGTACGTGAACGACTTCAACCAGTTCGGCCGCACCTACCAGGTGCGCGTGCAGGCCGATGCGCCGTTCCGTTCGCAGCGCGAGCAGATCGCGCAGCTGAAGGTCCGCAACGACAAGGGCGAGATGATCCCGCTGTCCTCGCTCATGAAGATCAAGGACACGTATGGTCCGGACCGCGTGCAGCGCTACAACGGCTACGTCGCCGCCGAGCTGAATGGCGGCCCGGCACCGGGCGTGTCGTCGGGCCAGGCCCAGGCCGCGATGGAGGAAATCGTCAAGGCCACGCTGCCGAAAGGGATCTCGTACGAGTGGACGGACCTGACCTACCAGGACATCCTGGCCGGTAACACCATGATCTACGTGTTCCCGCTGTGCGTGCTGCTCGTGTTCCTCGTGCTCGCCGCGCAGTACGAAAGCTGGACCCTGCCGCTGGCCGTGATCCTGATCGTGCCGATGTCGATCCTGTGCGCACTCATCGGCGTCAAGCTCACCGGCGGCGACAACAACGTGTTCACGCAGATCGCCCTGTTCGTGCTGGTGGGTCTCGCGTCGAAGAACGCGATCCTGATCGTGGAATTCGCGCTGGAGCTGGAACACCATGGCCGCAGCATCGTGGCCGCCGCGCTGGAAGCATGCCGCCTGCGTCTGCGTCCGATCCTGATGACGTCGATCGCGTTCATCATGGGCGTGGTGCCGCTGGTGCTGTCGCACGGCGCCGGTGCCGAGATGCGCCACGCGATGGGCGTCGCCGTGTTCGCCGGCATGCTGGGCGTGACGTTCTTCGGCCTGTTCCTGACGCCGGTGTTCTACGTCCTGCTGCGCACGCTGGCCAAGCGTTTCGAGAAGCCGAAGCATGCCCACGCCCCAGCCAACAACGCGGCACCGAATGCCGTCGGCGGCGACCAGGCACCGGCACTGGAAGGAAACTGATATGAAAACGATGATTGCAAGGGGCGTGGCCCCGCTGATGGCGGCACTGCTGCTGACGGCGTGCGCCGCCCCGGAATTCAAGCAACCCAGCATCACGACGCCGACGGCGTTCAAGGAAGCGCAGACCGCGCCCGCTGCCGCCGTCAATGACGTGCGCAGCGCCGCCGACGGCACCACGTGGACCGTCGGCCGTCCGGCCGAAGCCCAGCCGCGCGGCGAGTGGTGGCGCGCCTTCAATGACGAGACGCTGAATGGCCTCATCGCGGAAGCGGCCGCCAACAACCAGAGCCTGACGGTGGCCGCTGCCCGCGTGAAGCAGGCGCGCGCCATCGCGGGCATCGCCGAAGCGGACCGTATCCCGCAGGTTGGCGTCGGTGTCGGCGCACAGCGCGAACGCCTGTCGCCGCTGGAGGCCAATCTGCCGAAGGGCACGAACGTCCCGGCCGCGAACGTGTACTCGGCGCGGCTGTCGGCCAGCTACGAGGTCGACCTGTTCGGCCGCGTGTCGTCCAACGTGGCGGCCGCCCGCGGCGATGCCGGCGCGGTGGAAGCGACGTACCGCTCCGTGCTGCTGTCGCTGCAGGCCGACGTG
Organism: Massilia kyonggiensis; assembly: GCA_966212285.1. Lineage (GTDB taxonomy): Bacteria > Pseudomonadota > Gammaproteobacteria > Burkholderiales > Burkholderiaceae_D > Telluria > Telluria kyonggiensis_A. The sequence continues at coordinate 204,944 of CBIHQW010000008.1, read as the reverse complement.
GCGCAGACCTATTTCCGCCTCCGCTCGCTGGATGCGGAAATCGCGACCGTCAACCACACGGTGCAGCTGCGCGAAGAAAGCGTGCGCGTCACGGGCCGCCGCTTCGACGCGGGCGACATCGGCGAGTTCGACCTGTCGCGGGCGAAGACGGAGCTGGCGACGGCGCGTTCGGAAGCCATCGGCCTGCAGCGCCAGCGCGCCGCGGCGGAACACGCGCTGGCCGTCCTGCTGGGCAAGCCGGCGTCGAACTTCACCGCGCCGTCGGCGCCGCTGTCGGACGTCGCCGCGCTGCCGGTGATCCCGGCCGGCCTGCCGTCCACGCTGCTGGAGCGCCGCCCCGACATCGCCAGCGCCCAGCGCTCGATGGAAGCGGCCAACGCCCGCATCGGCGTGGCCCGCTCCGCGATGTTCCCGGCGCTGAACCTGTCGGCGGGCGCCGGCGGCGTCGGCACGAGCTTTGCCGAGGTGTTCAAGTGGAGCAGCCGTTCGTGGCTGCTGGGCGCCGCGCTGTCGATGCCGCTGATCGACGGTGGCCGCAACCGCAACAACGTCGTGCGCAGCGAGGCCGCGCTGGAAGAAGCGGTGGGCTCCTACCGCCAGAGCGTCCTGACGGCCTTCGCCGAGGTCGAGGACAACCTGGCCGGCCTGCGCATCCTGGCGGGGCAGAGCGCAGAGATCGAGGCGGCGGTGATCTCCGCCCGCCGCTCGGCCGACCTGGCGCAGAAGCTGTACGACGCGGGCCGCGGCAGCTACCTCGAACTGCTGGACGCCCAGCGCAATCTGGCGAACGTCGAGCGCAACGCCGTGCAGCTGCGCGGCGACCGTGCGATCACCACCGTGGCGCTGATCCGCGCGCTGGGTGGCGGCTGGGATGCCGCTGCCCGCGCGGACGATACCGCGCAGGCGCGCAACTGAAGACGAAGTCCCTGGCCTTACTGTGATTCCGGTAATGCCCTTTGCGGCGGTACGCGCGAGCGTATCGCCGCTTTTTTCGTGCGCGGGCTAGAATCGCGCCATGACCGATTCTTCCCAGCTCACCGGCCTTGCACCCGTCATCGCGCAAGACACCCGCATCCTCGTCCTGGGCAGCTTCCCGGGCGCCGCATCGCTCGCGGCCCAGCAGTACTATGCCCACCCGCGTAACCAGTTCTGGAAACTGGTCGGCGCGCTGGTGGGCGAAGACCTGTATTCGCTGCCGTACGCGGACCGCCTGCCGCGCCTTCTCGCGCACCGCTTCGGCCTGTGGGACGTACTGGCCGGGTGCGAACGCGAAGGCAGTCTCGATTCCGCGATCCGCAACCCGGCGGCCAATGATTTCGAGCGGCTGCACCGGTTGTGTCCCGAGCTGAAGACGGTCGGGTTCAATGGGCAGACGTCGGGCAAATTCGCGCCGCAGTTTGCGGAGCAGGGGTATCGGACCGTCGTGCTGCCGTCATCGTCGCCGGCGCACATGGCGCTGACGTTCGAGCAGAAGCTGGCAAGCTGGAGGCAGTTGCCTGGCGATTAAACCCGTCAGCGAGAACCGCGCCTGCTCCAGTACTGGCCCGAATAATGGCCGCATGACGCAAGCTGCACGCGTCCGCTGCCATCGTTGACGATGTCCAGGCACTTGCCCGGGCCCGTGAACTGGTTCCACAAACGCACGCCCGGACCGGGGCCGGTCTGGTCCATGTGCCACAGCTGGCCCGTCACGTTGGCGCAGGACGCCATGCGCACCTGGTCGTTGGTGCCGTCGTTGACCACGTCCAGGCACATGTCCGCGCCGGTAAAGCGCGTCCGCAGGCGCACGAAGCTGTTCCCGGCGTCGGGCGCGATCTCCCACATCTGGCCCGAATAGCGACCGCAGCGGGCCATGTGCAACTGGTCGCGGTTATCCGCGTTGACGATATCGAGGCAGTTATTGCGGCCCGTGAATTCCGTGTGCAGGGTCACGGTGGACGGGGTGGCGCTGGCGGCCTGGGAAACGGCAGCGAACAGGAGGGGGAGCAGTCGTCGCATTGTCTTCTCTTGAGTGAATAAATCGGTTGGCGCGGAGGGCGCTATGCCTCCGCCGCGACCAGCGCGGCCAGCACCTGCGCCTCGAATTCGCGTACCGGCAGCGGCCTGCCGAACAAATAGCCCTGGAAGGAATGGCATCCGTGCGCGACGAGAAAATCGCGTTGCGCGGCCGTCTCCACGCCTTCGGCGATCACGTCCAGTCCCAGGCCCCGTCCCATGGCGATGATCGTCTGGGCCACCATCGCGTCGCGATGGCTGGCCGGCAGCTCGTCGACGAACGACTTGTCGATCTTGAGCTGCGTGAGCGGCAGCTTGGTCAGGTAGTTGAGCGAGGAATTGCCGGTGCCGAAGTCGTCGAGCGAGATGCTGAAGCCGTTGGCCCGGAGGACGTGCAGCTTGCGGATCGACGCGTCGAGGTCGCCGAACGCGAGGCTTTCCGTGACCTCGAGCTTCAGCTTGTCCACGGGCGCCCCCGTACGCCTGACTTCGGCCAGGATGTCGTCGACGAAGCTGTCGGACTCGAACTGGCGCGCACTGATGTTCACGGCAAGGGTCAGCCCACGCATGGTCTCTTGACGCGCCCATGCGGCGAGCTGGCGGCACGCCGTGGCGAGCACCCAGCGCCCGATCGGTTCGATCAGCCCGGTCTCCTCGGCCAGCGGAATGAACGCGGCGGGCGAAAGGGGGCCGCGTTCGGGGTGCGTCCAGCGCAGTAGCGCCTCGGCCCCGACCGGACGCTCCCGGGCGTCGACCTGGACCTGGTAGTACAGCGTCAGCGCGTCGTCGCGGAGGGCGTCGCGCAGCGCTTTCTCGAGCCAGTTGCGGTCGTCGAGTTCGGACTGCATCCCGTCCTCGAACAGGCGCACCGTGTTGCGGCCGCTCTGCTTGCTCTTGTACAGGGCCAGCTCGGCCTGGCACAGCAGGGCATCGGCGGTGTCCGGGCCGTCGCGGAACAGCGTGACGCCGAGCGAGGCGGTGCAGGTCAGCCGGTGGCCGTCGAGCATCATCGGCTCGGCGATCGCCGTCCTGATGGCGTCGGCGGCAAGCAGCGCACGGGCCGCCGCCGTATTCCGGTCCGTGCCGAGGCGTTCGGTCAGAAGCACGAAGCTGTCGCCGCTGAACCGGCCCAGCGTATCGTCGTCGCGCTGGATCGAACGGATGCGGCGCGCCACTTCCACGAGCAGCTGGTCACCCACGGCATGTCCAAGGGAGTCGTTCAGCTTCTGGAAGTGGTCGAGGTTCACCATCATGACGGCGCCGAACTCCCGGTCGCTGCCGGCACCGGCCATGGCACGGGCCATGCGGTCCGCGAGCAGGACGCGGTTCGGCAGGTCGGTCAGGTGATCGAACATCTTGAGGCGCTCGGCCAGCGCACGGGCCTGTTTTTCCGCCGTGATGTCCTGCAGGTTGCCGACATAGTGGATCGTCCGGCCCTGTGCGTCCGGTACCGCCGTGATCGAGAGCCGCGCCGTGTACAGGCTGCCGTCGCGATGCCGGTTGATCACCTCGCCGGTCCAGTACCCGGTCGTCGTCAGCGTCGACCACATGGCCTCGTAAAAATCATTGTCGTGCAGTCCGGAGCGCAGGAGCCTCGGACTCTGGCCGATGGCGTCAGGCGCGGCGTAGCCGCTGATGCGGGTGAACGCGGCGTTGACGCGCTCGATGCGTCCCTGGGCATCGGTGATCAGCATGCCATCCTGGCTTTCGAACGCGACCGAGGCGACGCGCAGTTCGCGTTCGGCGCGGCGGCGTTCGGTGATGTCGCGCGCAACGGCAAGGACACCCGCGGTCTCGCCGTCGTCCGCCCGGATCGGCACCTTGATCACTTCCAGGTCGCGCAGGGTGCCGTCCGGCGCAGCGATCGCTTCCTCGTACCTGTGCGTCTGGCCCGTGCGCAGGACCTGCTCGTCGCTTTCCTTGCTGAACGCGGCGAACGCCTTGTCCGCGAACAGGTCGTCGTCGGTGCGCCCCATGATCCTGTCCTCCGGCAGGCCGAGCAGGGCCTGGGCGCCGGCATTGCAGTGGACGTAGACGTTGTTCCTGTCTTTCAGCGCCATGGCATCGGGGCTGTTTTCGACCAGCGTGCGGAGCTGGGCTTGCTCGACCATGAGCGCGCGGGCGGTCCGCTCCAGTTGCGCGTTCTTGAGCTGGATCTCGGCGGTGCGCGCATGGACGGCGCGGCGCAGGAACCGGATCCACAGCAGGGTGGCGGCCAGCGCCGAGAGCGCGCCGAGGATCACGAACGCGAGGATGCGCAGGTAGGGCCGGAACTGTATCGGCTGGTTGAACCACTTGTGCCGCAGCGCTTCGCGCTCCGCCGGCGTGATGCGCGCCATGCCTTGCTCGACGAGATCGAAGGTCGCCTTGTCGCCCTTGGCCACGGCCCAGCGGAACTGCCCCAAATACAGCGTAAAGGCTTTGGCGAACTTCTTCTGGTCGCGGTAGAGATAGAGATAGTAGTTCGCCGGACTGTCGTCCATGCAAAAGATCTTGATGTCGCCGGCCCGGACGGCATCCAGGATGGCGACGTAGCCGGGGTAGGCGACCTGGTTCGTGATGCCTTGCCTGGCCAATTGTTCGGCACACGCATCGCCGCGCTGCACGCCGACCAGGAAGCCGTTCAGCGACTGGACGTCATGGATGCCGGAAATCGACGGATCGACATAGACGCCGACCGTCTGCGTGTCGTATGGCCGGGAGAAATCGTAGCGCGTGTCGCGTGCCGGCGTGCGGAAAATCATGTCGATCACGTCGGCCCGGCGGTCCTCCATCGTCTGGAGTGCGTTACTCCATTGCATGGGCTGCAGGTCGACGTGGACGCCTGTCTTTTGTTCCCACAGGTGCCAGAGGTCGACGATATAACCCTCGGGGCGCCCCTTCGCGTCCAGGAAAAGATAAGGTGGATAGTTGTTGTCGGTAACGACGTGCAAGGTCCTGGCATCGGCGTGCAACGCATATGCCAGCAGTGCGCAAACCAGCATGAACCGGCGACGCATGACGATTCCCGGCATGATGGCATCCACCAAGCCCATTGAGTGTCCCTCCGCACGCTGAGCCTCGGCCGCGTGCCGGTGCCGGCCCTGGCAGCACGGCGGTTATCTGTCTTGTGTCGGTCGAGGCTTTATATGCTGACCTGTTTTTTGATTAAAAGCTTAACATGGATATTGGGAAACTTTACAAGATTATGGCTTCGTGGCAACAGAAGCTGGAAGTACCCCCTTTTTTTTCGCAGCAACGTCCCCATATCGCTCCCATCCCCATTCACGGCGCCACGAATCAAGCCGGCGCCGCTTTTTCCAGACCCCAGCAGGCAATGCGTGACCAGCGTCCCGAGGATGACGCTGCGATGGCCATTTGGCCGTCCCGGGCGCATGCCATACGAAGGGGCAGGGAGTACATTGAAAGGAAAACCATGAAAGAAGAGCTGATCGAAATGAATGGCAAGGTCACCGAAGTGCTGCCGGAGATGCGTTTCCGCGTGGACCTCGAGAACGGTCACCAACTGGTCGCGTACACGTCCGGCCGGATGAAGAAGAACCACATCCGCATCATCGCCGGCGACCGCGTCACGCTGGAGATGTCGCCGTATGACCTGAACAAGGGCCGCATCGTGTTCCGCCATCTCGAAACCCGCGGCAACTTCACGCCGTCGGCCGCGCGCCAGCGTCGCCGCTGATCGGCGGGCGATCGCACCACAACGGCCGCCGATGCGGCCGTTTTACGTTCTAGTAGATGCGCACGCTGTTCGCGCTCTGGCGCTTCAGGTGCGCCAGCTTGGCCGAGTACAGCTGGCGGTTGTCGGACTTCGTGCTCGTGTCGATCGCCAGCGCGAGCTGTTCGCGCGCTTCTTTTGCCTCGCCCAGCTGCAGCAGCGTCACCGCCAGCCAGAAGTGGAACTCGTCGTAGTAGGGCGCGCGCTTGACTTCGCGTTCGAACAGCTTGCGCGCGGCGTCGTAGTCGCCCGCCTTGAGTGCCACCATGCCCTTGTCGAAATACTGGAACGGCGGGACCGGTTCGATCCTGGCCACGCGCCGTGCCATCTCGGCCGCTTCGGCCGGGCGTCCGGTCGCCGCCAGCAGGGGACCGAGGTTCTGCATCACGACGATGCTTTCCGGTTCGCGGTCGAGGGCCGTGCGCAAGGCCCGTTCGGCCATGACGAGGTCGCCGTGGCGCTGGTAGATGACGCCCAGCGTGTTGTAGGCGATCGCGTTCGGCGGATTGGTCGCCACCGCGGCGCGCGCCCACCAGTAGGCGTCGTCGATCTTGCCCTGCACGAGGGATTCGGCGGCGCGGTTGTTGAGGTACAGCGCGACGATGTCCTCTTCTTCCAGCTGGCGCGTGTGGAAGCGGCTCGCTTCCGGCGGCGGCAGGAAGTCGACGACCAGTTCGCGCTCCGACGTCTCGTCGTACAGCAGGCCGCTGCGCTTGCGGTGGCCGAGCGCGATGTTGACGTGCGAGGCCACGAGGTAGATGCCGCCGTCGCGGCTCCAGGTCTCGTCCGCGAGCACGCTGCGGAAACGCACCGTCATGCCGAGTTCGCGCGCGAAGGCGGCCGTCATGACGACGAGCGACAGGCAGTTGCCGGCGCGCGCCTCGTACGTTTCGGCGGCCGTGCGCGTGCGGCTGGCGTCGTATTCGAGTTTCAGGTCGGTCTTGCTGTACAGCGCGTCGATCAGGCCCCGTTCCAGGCCCTTGCTGCGCAGGTGCGCTTCGAAGGCGGGACTGTGCACGTAGGCCTGCATGGCGGGGCTCAGCGTGAACAGGTTTTGTGCGCCGATGGGTTCCGACGGCGGCTTGAACGACGCGTCGGCGAACAGCGGGGGCGGCGGGGCGAGTTGCGGCGTGCTGGCGCAGCCGGCCAGCAACAGCAGGGGTAATGCGAGCAGCAGGGACGCCAGGCGTTTCATGTCTCCTCCTCGGCCGGCGATTCGTCGATTCTCATTCTTATGAATCGAAGTATCTGCCCGTCCGGGGCGGAAGTAAAGACGCGTTACTGGTCCGCGTGGAACGCTTCGTGCAGCTCGTCGAGCAGCTCGGCCGTTTCCTCGTCGGAGAGGCCCAGGTAGGCGACCGCCCGTGCGCCGCCCTTGTTCCATTCGAGCGATTCGGCATCGCCCTGGTATTTGCGGATCGCGCTTTCCGCCAGCAGCGACAGCGCCACGAGCGAGCGCACCGTCGACGTCGTGTCGGCGTCGTCCAGGACCGCGTAATCGTGGTGGTGCAGGATGGACCAGGCGACATCCTCCGACAGGCCCCAGTTGCGCGCCAGCAGGGTGCCGATGGCCGTGTGGCTCGTGTTGTGGCGCTCTTCTTCCAGCGCCGTGAACGGGCGCTCCGTCTCCAGCGACGCCGCGGCGTAGGTGGCGGCATAGTCGGGGAAGCGGTCCATCAGCAGCGGCACGCCGGTGTCGCAGAACAGCCCGAAGGTGTGCGCCACGTCGGCCTCGCCGATGCGCAGGCGGCGCGACAGGAACACCATCGCCTCGGCGCGGCGGCTCGACACTTCCCAGAAGCTGGCCAGCGCGGCGCCGTTGGCCGGGATCGACCGGCGTGCGAGCAGCCCGGTCATCAGGGATGCGACCTGGTTAATGCCGAGGAACAGGATCGCCTGCTCGATCGACTTGGCCTTGCGCCGGCCCCCGAAGATGGATGAATTGGCAAGTTTCAGCAGCGCACCCGACATGCCGACGTCGCTGGCGACGATGCGGCTGATGGCGGCCGGGCTCGGATCGGACGAGGCCAGTTCCCGTTGCAGGTCGGCGAGCAGGCTGGGGCGAGGCGGGATTCGGATCGACCTGATCAGGGCGTCGACGGGATCCTCGGCGACGGCGCTCGGGCGCGCCAGGGCGGCTGCTGTACTCATGACGGGAAGAGGAACTGATGATGCTGCACGGAAATCCATGCGAAGTTTGTCACTATAAACCAGTGCCGTAGAAGTTGCAGCAAAGTATTGCTTTTGTGTAGCAAAACCGACAGTGCGACCTGTCAAATCTTAACAATATAGAATTGCCCCATGTCCTCAACCATCCTCGCCGACATTGATTTTTTAGCACCTTCACACCTGGTCGCGCGCCAGCTGATCGGCGTCACGGTGCTCGTCGACGGCGTCGGCGGCCGCATCGTCGAGACGGAAGCCTATGACGGCGAAGATTCGGCCTCGCACAGCTATTCCGGACCGACCGACCGCAACTTCGCGATGTTCGGCCCGCCGGCCCACGCCTACGTCTACCGCTCCTACGGCATCCACTGGTGCCTGAACTTCGTCTGCCGGGAAGAGGGGCATGGCGCCGGGGTGCTGATCCGCGCGCTCGAACCCGTGACGGGCATCGAAACGATGGTCGAGCGGCGCGGCACGCGCGACCACTGGCTGCTGTGTTCCGGGCCCGGCAAGCTGTGCCAGGCGCTGGGCGTGACGCGTGACCTGAACGGCCACTCGCTGGCCGCGCCGCCGTTCGAACTGGCGCCGGCACCCGCCGGCATCGAGGTCGTCAGCGGGCCGCGCATCGGGATTTCGAAAGCCGTCGACGTGCCCTGGCGGTTCGGCCTGGCCGGGTCGCGCTGGGTCAGCAAGCCGTTCCGCTGAACGGTCAGCGGCCGTTGGCGGCACGCCGGGGCCGGGGTGCTTCTTCTTCGCCTTCTTCGTCTTCCGTCGCGTGATGCGCGAGCGCGGGCCGGCCGCGCATCGGGCTGTCCGGCGCGCGCCGCTCGATCGGGCCCGGTGCCGCTTCGTCCTGAGCATCCTCGATGCGGAAGATCGACACGGCACGCGCCAGGTTGACGGTCTGCTCGTGCAGGCTGGCCGCCGCCGCCGCGGCCTGTTCGACGAGTGCGGCGTTCTGCTGCGTCATGTCGTCCATCTGTCCCACGGCGCGATTCACTTCGGCGATGCCGTCGGCCTGCTCGCTGCTGGCGGCGCTGATGCGGTTGATGATGTCGTTCACCTGCTGCACCGACGCGACCACGCTGCCCATGCTGGACCCGGCCTCGCCCACGGCCACGCTGCCGTTGTCGATGATCGCCACCGAATCGGCGATCAGCGCCTTGATCTCCTTGGCGGCTGATGCGGAGCGCTGGGCCAGCGTGCGCACCTCGCTGGCCACGACGGCGAAGCCCCGTCCCTGTTCGCCGGCGCGCGCCGCTTCCACGGCCGCGTTCAGCGCGAGAAGGTTGGTCTGGAACGAGATGCCGTCGATGACGCCGGTGATCTCGACGATCTTGCGCGAGCTGGCGCGGATCGATTCCATCGTGGCGACGGCGCGGTCGACGGCCTGGCCGCCGCCGGCGGCCAGCCGTGCCGCCTCGGCCGCGAGTTCCGTCGCCAGGCGGGCGTTGTCGGCATTGCCCTTCACGGCCTGCGTCAGCGTCTCCATCGCGCTCGCGGTCTGCTGCAGGGAACCGGCCTGCAGCTCGGTACGGGTCGACAGGTCGAGGTTGCCGCTGGCGATCTCCTTCGACGCCGTGTCGATCGAGCGCACGGAATCGAGCACGCTGCGCAGCGTCGTGTTCAGGTTGGCGATGGTCTGGTCGAGCGCGCGCGCCGTGTCGGCGATTTCGTCGCGGCCGTCGTTGTGGGCACTGGCGCACAGGCGGCCTTCGGCCAGCTCGCCCACGACGGCCGAGATGGTCCCGATGTCGCGCAGCATGGCGCGGCGGACGAACATCGTGACGGCCAGCGACGCGGCGATCGACAGCAGCACCAGCACGGCCATCCACCTGCCGAGGTGATGGAACTCCGTGCGCGCGGCGGCATAGGCCTGTTCGCTGAGGGTCTTTTCCAGCGCGGCCAACTGGGCCAGCTGCTGGTTCAGCACCATGAATTCCTTTTCCGCCTTCTGCATCGAGTTGGTGGCGATCGACTGGTCGACCTGCGCCATCTCGATGGTTTCCTGCACGGCCTTGCGGTAAGCCGCCAGCGCGGCCAGCGACGCGTCGACCGGCTTGCGTTCCGCGCCTTCGGTCGTGCGCGCGAGTTCCTGCAACTGCGCCTGCACGGCGGCATGGCGCTTGCCGATGTCGGCGATCAGCGCGTCGAGGCGGTTCTTGGCAAAGCTGCCGTTGATCCAGGCCAGCAGCTGATAGGCGTTGGCGTGGACGTACTTGGCGTCGCCGGCCACGTCCGCCACGTTTTTCAGACGCGCCGCACGGACCTGCACGATGTTTTCCAGCGACGCGTTCTGGCGCACCATTCCGTACCAGGCGGCACCGGACAGCATCAAGAGCAGCACCAGCACCATGCCGGGCGCCAGCAGCAGCTTCGGACCGATCCGTAGTTTTTTCAGCATGTTGCGCTCCCGCTCCAAAAATGAACGCGGGCATGCCGCCCGCGCGCACGACCTATTGTTTCTTGTATAGCCCGGCCTCGAGCACGACGCCGTCGACGAGCAGGATGTACGTCGTCTTCGGCTCGATCTTGCCCGTGGTCGGATTCTTGTACTGGTAGTCGACCCAGCCCTTGCCCTTGGCGGCGGCCAGTTCGATGATCTCGCGGCGGTATTTCTTGCCGTTCGCATCGGGCACGTCCGTCAAGTCCTTGCCGACGATCGACGGGTTGTACGGATGGGCCAGCACGATGCCGCTCTTGACGTCGCGCATGTCGATGTACAGCGAGCCCTGGACAAAGTCCGGATCCTTGGCCGTGATGCGTTTCATGACTTCTTCCTTGCCCTTGGCCTTGACCATCGCGGCGCCGCGCTCGGCCATGGCGATCGCATCTTTCTCGGTCGGTTCGGCCGCCAGCGCGCCGGCGCAGGACAGGGTCAGGGCGGTAGCGACTACGGTTGCGGTCAGCTTCATAGGATGTCCTTTCGGGAAGGGGGAAAGAGATAGGTCTGAATGTTGCCTATTTGCATTTCGTACTCTACGCCGCAGCCCCAGCCGGGCTGTTGTGCTAACGCAAGTAGCGCCCGATGTGCGGCCGCAACGGCAACGCTGATCTTTCGCAGTGCATGTGGAATTCAGTGAGAAACGGAATTAGAACTTGACTACGGGCAACTCAAAAGGACGGCCGTCTCCCTACCATCGGTTCCTGTCGGCAATTATTTCCGTGCGTCACCTTTTGCTGCCACCAACCACTTCCCTCAGGAGAAATCCCGTGACCCTCGACGCAACCCCCGCCAAGTTCAAGCCCTATACCCGCCAGTCGATCCAGAACGCCCGCCAATGGCAATGGCTGAGCCCTGATCTGCAGGAAGCGGTGCAGGTGGTTTCCCATGTGTTGCCATTCCGCACGAACGAATACGTGATGGAGCAGTTGATCGACTGGAACAACATTCCCGACGATCCGATCTACCGCCTGACGTTTCCGCACCGCGACATGCTGCCCGCACGCGAATACGAGCAGTTGCGCGACCTCGTGCTGCACAAGAAGGACGACGCCGCCATCGCACAGCTCGTGCACCAGATCCGCATGCGCATGAACCCGCACCCGGCCGGGCAGATGACGCACAACGTGCCGCGCGTGAACGACGCGCCCCTCAAGGGCCTGCAGCACAAATACAAGGAAACCGTGCTGTTCTTCCCCAGCGCGGGCCAGACGTGCCACGCGTATTGCACCTTCTGCTTCCGCTGGCCGCAGTTCGTGGGCATGGAAGAGATGAAGTTCGATGCGCGCGAATGCTCGGAACTGGTGTCCTACCTCAGCACGCATCCAGACGTGACGGACGTCCTGATCACGGGCGGCGATCCGATGATCATGAATACGCGCTCGCTGGCCGAGTTCATCGAACCGCTGCTGGCGCCCGAGCTGGCGCATATCCAGAACATCCGCATCGGCACCAAGTCGGTCGCGTACTGGCCGCAGCGCTACGTGTCGGACAAGGACAGCGACGACCTGATGCGCCTGTTCGAAAAAGTCGTCAAGGCCGGCAAGAACCTCGCGCTGATGGGGCATTACAACCACGCCGTCGAGCTGCGCCAGCCGGTGGCCCAGCAGGCCGTCAAGCGCATCGTCGGCACCGGCGCCACCTTGCGCATGCAGGGCCCGCTGATCCGCCACATCAACGAAGACCCGAACAGCTGGGCCGAACTGTGGACGACGGGCGTGCGCCTGGGCGCGATCCCTTATTACATGTTCGTCGAGCGGGACACAGGGCCGCGCGACTACTTCGCGCTGCCGCTGGCGCGCGCGCACGAGATCTTCCAGGCCGCGTACAGCATGGTGTCGGGCCTGTCGCGCACCGTGCGCGGACCGTCGATGAGCGCGTTCCCGGGCAAGGTCGTGATCGACGGCGTCGTCACCATCAACGGCGAAAAGCTGTTCGCGCTGCAGTTCCTGCAGGCGCGCAATCCGGACTGGGTGCGGCGGCCGTTCTTCGCGAAATACGATCCCGACGCCACCTGGCTCGATCACCTGAAGCCCGCGTTCGGCCGCAAGAAGTTCTTCTTCGAGGGCGGCGAGGACGATCACGACACGTTTGGCGCGGCGGGCCGCGTGATCCCGATCCAGGCTGTCCACGCGCAGGACCGGCGTGCCAGCGACAGTCAACCCGACGCGGCCTGACCTGCGGGAGAACTCCATGGAAACCGACCAGAGCCAGTCGCGCCTCAACGGGGTGGCAGTGTTTTTCTACGTGTTCCTGCCGTTCGCGCTGGGGCATTACCTGTCCTCGCTGCTGCGCAACGTGAACGCCGTGCTGGCACCGCATCTGGTCGGCGCGCTCGCGCTGACGCCGGGCCAGCTCGGCCTTCTCACGAGCGCGTTCTTCTTCGCGTTCGCCCTCGTCCAGCTGCCGGTCGGGATCGCGCTCGACCGCTACGGCCCGCGCAAGGTGCAGGTGGTGCTGTTGATGCTGGCGGCGACGGGCGCGCTGCTGTTCGCCACCGGCCGCTCGTTCGGCCAGCTGGTGCTGGCGCGCGCCGTCATCGGCTGCGGCCTCGGCGGGTGCTTCATGTCCGCCGTGAAGGCGATCTCCACCTGGATCTCGCCCAAGCGCCTGCCGTCCGTGCAGGGCTACCTCATCGCCGTGGGCGGACTCGGTGCGGCGTCGGCCACCATGCCGGTGCGGATGCTGCTGCAGCACACGGACTGGCGCGGCCTGTTCATGCTGCTCGCGGCGTTGACGGCCTGCAGCGGCCTGCTGATCTGGCTCATCACGCCCAGGTCGCAGGCACCCGGCGGCGCGCTGCCGACCGTGCGCTCGGTGCTGGACGTGTACCGCGCGCCCGCGTTCCGCGCGACGATCTCGCTGGTGCTCGTGCCGCATGCGATCTTCTTCGGCATCCAGGGCCTGTGGATCGGGCGCTGGCTGTCGGACGTGGCCCGTTTCCCCGATGGCGCCGTCGCCTACCTGCTGTACATGGGCATGGCGTCGGTGATCTTCGGCGCCATCGCCGTCGGCATGATCACGGAGTGGGCAGGGCGGCGCGGCATCGAAGCGCTGGACGTGGCCGCCGTCGGCGTGTTCCTCTTCATCCTCGTGCAGGTGGTCATCGTATTCAACTGGCGTCCCAGCCTGCAGCTACTGTCGGTGCTGTTCACGCTCGTGGGGACGATCACCGGCATCGAATACGCGATCGTGGCCCAGAGCCTGCCGCGCACGCTGACGGGACGTGCCGCCACGTGCCTCAATCTCCTGATCTTCATCGGCGCGTTCCTCGTGCAGGCGGGGTTCGGGTTGATCGTCGGCCTGTGGCGCCCCGACGCCGCCGGCCACTTCCCGGCGCTTGCCTACCGCGTCGCATTCGGCGTGCTGGTGGCGCTGCAGATGCCTGGCCTGCTCGGGTACTTCCACGACTTCCTTCGGCGCCGTCAAGTAAAATGCGGCATCGTTATGCTCACCCAGAAGGAAGAATATGAGATTGGTTCGTTACGGTCGCCCCGGTAAGGAAAAGCCGGGCCTGTTCGACGAAGAAGGCCGCCTGCGCGACCTGTCCGGCGTCATCGGCGACATCGACGCGTCGGTGCTGTCGGAAAAGGCGTTGCGCAAGCTCGCCAAGGTCGACTGGAAAACGCTGCCGGTCGTCCGCGGCAATCCCCGCTTCGGCGTGCCGGTCAAGGGCGTCGGCAAGTTCATCGGCATCGGCATGAATTACTCCGACCACGCGGCCGAAGTCGGGGCGCCGATCCCGAAGGAACCGATCATGTTCATGAAGGCGACGTCCTGCCTGAACGGCCCGGACGATCCCATCCAGCTGCCGAAAGGTTCCAAGAAGACCGACTGGGAAGTCGAACTGGGCGTCGTCATCGGCACGCGCGCGCAGTACGTCGACGAAAAGGATGCGCTGAAATACGTGGCCGGCTATTGCGTCGTCAACGACGTCTCGGAACGCGCCTACCAGTTCGAACTCGGTTCGCAGTGGGATAAAGGCAAAGGCTGCGACACGTTCGGCCCCGTCGGCCCGTTCCTCGTCACCAAGGACGAGATCTTCGACGTGCAGGACCTCGACCTGTACCTCGACCTGAACGGCAAGCGCGTGCAGACCGGGAATACGTCGAAGATGATCTTCACGGTCGCGCAGATCGTCAGCTACCTGTCGCGCTTCATGACCCTGGAGCCGGGCGACATCATCACCACGGGCACGCCGCCGGGCGTGGGCCTCGGCCGCAGCCCGCAGCGCTTCCTCAAGAAGGGCGACAAGCTGCGCCTCGGGATCGCGGGGCTGGGCGAGCAGCAGCAGGAAGTGCTCGCGTACCCCAAGGCGTAATCCGCACACGGTGGCGACGATTACGTTGCCACCTGCTTCAACGCCTGTTCCACCGATTCCTTCAGCCGCCCCACGATCTCGCCCAGATCGCCCTGCGTGACGACGAACGGCGGCGCCAGCAGCACATGATCGCCGTGCCGGCCATCGATCGTGCCGCCCATCGGATACACCAGCAATCCGTTTTCCATCGCGCGTGCCTTGATGGCCGCGTGCAGCTTCAGCTCCGGCGCGAACGGCGATTTCGTCGCGCGCTCGCGCACCAGTTCCAGCGCGAGGAACAGCCCGCGCCCGCGGATGTCGCCCACGTGCGGGTGGTCTTCGAATTCCTCGTCCAGCATTGCCCGCAGCTGCGCGCCGCGCAGGCGCACCTGGGTGAGCAGGTCGTCGCGCTCGATGACCTGCTGGACGGCGAGGGCCGCCGCCGCCGCCACCGGATGCCCGATATAGGTGTGCCCGTGCAGGAAGGCGCCGCTGCCGGCACGCAGGCGCTCGATGATGGCGCCGTTTACGAGCACCGCGCCGATCGGCTGGTAGCCGGCGCCCAGTCCTTTGGCCACGGCGATCAGGTCGGGCGCCACGCCGTCCTGTTCGATCGCGTACATCGTGCCGGTGCGGCCCATCCCGCACATCACCTCGTCGGCAATGAACAGGATGCCGTACTTGTCGCACAGCGCGCGCACGCCGCGGAAGTAGCCGGGGGTGGGCGGGATCGCGCCGCCGGTCGCACCCACGACGGGTTCGGCGCAGAACGCGATCACGCGTTCCGGGCCCGCCTGCAGGATCGCCGCTTCCAGTTCGTCCAGCAGCATGGCCGTGTACTGGTCGGCGGTCTGGTCCTCGGCCCGGCCGCGGTATTCATAGCAGGCCGACACCCGCTCGACGTCGATCAACAGGGGCGCGAACGGCTGGCGGCGCCATTCGTTGCCGCCCACGGCCAGCGCGCCCAGCGTATTCCCGTGGTAGCTCTGGCGCCGCGCGATGAACAGCGAGCGCCTGGATTCTCCGCCTTCGACGCAGTACTGGCGCGCGAGCTTCAGCGCCGTCTCCATCGCTTCCGATCCGCCCGAGACGAGGTAGACGCCCTCGATGCCGGCCGGCGCGTTCGCCACGAGGCGGTCGGCCAGCTGCTCCGCCACCTCGGTCGTGAAGAAGGCGGTGTGGGCATAGGCGCACTGGTCGATCTGGCGGTGCATGGCCGCGATCACGTCCGGATGGCCGTGCCCGAGCGACGACACGGCCGCGCCGCCGCTGGCGTCGAGGTAACTGCGCCCGTGGCTGTCGTACAGGTAGACGCCCGCGCCGCCCACCGCGACGGGCGGCGTCTGGCGCAGGCTGCGATGCAGGATACGCGTCATTCGAAACTCCCCGAAAAAGTTGACGTTTGACAATAAGCGGTAACCGTCGGGATTCTTTTGATTTTTGCCTCAAGGCATGCGAATATTTTCGTCATGACAGACCGCCTCCGCCCGATTCCGCCGGAAGACTGGACCGACGCCCAACGCGCCGCGGCCCAGGAGATCATCAATGGGCCGCGCGGTGCGCTGTACGGCCCGTTCGTGCCGCTGCTGCGCAGTCCCGAACTGATGGGCCATGCGCAGCGGGTCGGAGAGTACCTGCGCTACCGCAGCGCCATCGGGGTGCGCCTGTCGGAGCTGGCGATCCTCGTCACGGCGCGCGAATGGGACCAGCAGGTCGAGTGGGCGATCCACGCGCCGATCGCGCAGCAGGTGGGCGTGCCGCCGGACGTCATCGCCGCCATCGCACGGCGCGAGCGGCCCGCCGCAATGCTCGTCGACGAAGCGGTAGTGTACGACTTCTGTGTCGAACTGCACCGCCACAAGCGCGTGTCGGACCGCGTCTACGACGACGCGCTCGCCCTGTTCGGCGAGCAGGGCGTCGTCGACCTGATGGGCGTGAACGGCTACTACACATTCCTCGCGATGGTGATGAACACGGCGCGCACGGAAGCGCCGGCGTCGAGTGCGGCGCCGCTGCCCGATTAGCCCGTCGGCGCCGGGCCGCGTTCATCGCGGCGCGGCGGCCGTCCGTCGCATGGCCCCGCGCGGAGATCGCGCCGGCGGCATAGTGACGGCTCCCAACCACGCTTGAAAGACAAACCGATGAAACCCCATTACATCCTCGCCGCGGCGGCGGCGGCCACCACCGTGCTGGCGCTGGCCGCTACGCCGGCGCCGCTGCCGCCGAGCTGGCACATGACCGGCCACAATCCCGACAAATACACGGCCGGCGTCGACACGTCGCCGGAAGGGCGCGGGGCCAAGTTCTTGCGCAGCAAGACGAACGATCCCGACGCGTGGGCGGGGCTGGTGCAGACCGTCCAGGCGCAGCGCTATCTCGGCCAGCGCGTACGCTTCCGGGCGCGCCTGCGTACCGAGTCGATGAGCAAATGGGGCGGGTTGTGGATGCGTGTCGATAGCCGCGAGGGCAAGATGCTCGCCTTCCATAACACCCAGAACCAGCCGGTCAAGGGCACCACCGGCTGGCAGGAGCGCAGTATCGTGCTGGATGTGCCGGCCGATGCGGCGCTGATCCTGTTCGGCGCCATCGGCGCGGGCACGGGCCAGGTGTGGATGGAGCCGGTCGCGTTCGAAACCGTCGGCCGCAACGTACCGGCGGACCAGATGCCGCCGGAGACCGCCATCCCGACCACGCCGTCCCTGTGACCGCAGCGATGATCGACGACGACTGCGCCGGCGCCATCCGCCGCCTGTACGGCTGCACCTGGCGCCAGGGCCTGCTCAGCCTCCTGTGCCTGGCGTTCGTCGCGGGCGGCACGCTGCTGCTGCAGCGTTACGCCCTGCTCGCCCTGTTCGTCGCGATCATGGTACCGGGCTTCGTCGCGTGCACGACGTTGCTGCTGGCTGCGCGTTGGCTCCGCTGGGCCGGCGCGGTGGCGTTGCTGCTGGCCGCGACCGGCGCCGGTGCCTGGGCCGTGCTGCCGGCATACAAAAGCGTACTCGCGGCGTGGGACGTCCACGCGCTGCCCGACCAGCAACTGCTGGCCTGCGTGTTCGGCGTGAACGTGGCCGTCCTCGGACTGCCGCTGTGGTTCGCCCGCACCCGCGCCCGCGCACAGCAGCTGGCGGACCTGCGCAACGCGGCGCTGGCGGCCGAACTGAAAGCGCTGCAGGCGCAGGTCGAACCGCACTTCCTGTACAACACGCTCGCCAACACGAGATATCTCGCGCGTCACCAGCCGCCGCGCGCCGTGGAGATGCTGGAACACCTGATCGCCTACCTGCACAGCGCGCTGCCGGACATGCGCAGCCAGGCGTCGACCCTGGGCCGCGAATTCGAGCTGGCCGGCCACTACCTGGCGCTGATGGCGATCCGTTTCGGCGAGCGGCTGCAATACCGGCTCGATTGCCCATCCGATCTGGCGGCCGTGCCGATGCCGCCGCTGCTCCTGATGACGCTCGTGGAAAACGCCGTGCGCCACGGCGTCGAGCCCAAGCCGGGCACCGTGCGCATCGCGGTGACGGTCGGCCGGGAGCACGGCGTGTTGACCATCGTCGTCGCCGACGACGGCGCCGGCATCGGCGAGACCACGCTGGGCAGCGGCGTCGGCCTGCGCAACCTGCGCGAGCGCCTGCAGGCGTTGTATGGCACACGCGCCGGCTTCGTCCTGCGCCGCGGCGACGGCGGCCTGACGGAAGCCGTGCTGACGCTGCCGGCGACCGCCCCGATCGAGGTGGCGGCATGACGGCGCCCCGCATCCTCGTCGCGGACGATGAACCGCTGCTGCTTGCGGAACTCGTCGAGGCCCTGGAACGTTTGTGGCCGGAGGCGCAGGTCGCCACCGCGCAGGACGGCATCGAGGCGCTGCGGCGGGGCCGGGAGTGGATGCCCGACGTGGCCTTCCTCGACATCCGCATGCCCGGCCTGGACGGCCTGGAACTGGCGCGCGTGTTCGGTGCGCGCACCCACGTCGTGTTCGTGACGGCCTACGGCGAACATGCGCTGGCCGCGTTCGACGAAGGGGCCGTGGATTACGTCGTGAAGCCGATTGCGCTGGAACGCCTCGCGCGCGCGGTCGAACGCGTGCGGGCGCGCCTGGCATCGCCGCCGCCGGACCTCACGCACCTCGTGTCGCGCCTGCGGCCCGCAGCGAAGGCGCCGGCCTGGCTGCAGGCGACGGTCGGCAACACGATCCACTTCATCGACCTGGCCGACGTCGTCTATTTCTGCGCCGACGCCAAGTACACGCGCGTCGTCACGGACGGGCTGGAGGCCCACATCCGTTTGAGTTTGAAGGAGCTGGCCGAGTCGCTCGACCCGGCCGCGTTCTGGCAGATCCACCGGGGCTATATGGTCGCCGTGCGCCGCATCGCCAGCGCCGCGCGTGCCGAGGATGGCGCCTGGTGGGTGCACCTGCGCGGGCATTCCGCGCGACTGCCGGTCAGCCAGCGCTTCCAATATCTGTTCCGCGGCATGTAGCCGCATCATCCAACAAGGAGACACCATGCATCGCAACCTGTTGCGGGCGGCCGTTTGCGCCCTGTCGTTTGCCGCATCCGGCGTCGCCGGCGCCGCGGAGACCCTACCCCTGGCCCTGGCGCGCGATGTGACCACGCGGGCCATCGAACTGGTCGAGAGCAAGGGCATGTATCCGCTGCGGCAGGAAGACTATGCGCAGGCGAAGCAGCGTTTGCTGGCGATCGTCGACGGCAAGGCGCAGGATGTCGACCGGGTCGACCTGTATGCGCGCATCAACGGCCTACTCGCCACGCTGGACACCGACAAGCATTCGTTCGTGATGCCGCCCGTGGCGCCGGGACAGTTCGCCGGCGCCGCGCCGGCCGGCCCGCGTGCGCCGATGTTCCAGCTCGTCGCGGCGGCCCGCGGCACGGTGTTGCGCTTCGTGCCTCCGCCCATCACGACCTCCACGCCCGAAGCCATGTCGGCCTACGTGCAAGGCGTGTACGACGAGGCGGTTGCGCTTCCCGGCATCCGTGGGGCCTGCGCCCTCGTCGTCGACCTGAGCGAACAGACGGGCGGCAACGGGTGGCCGCCGTTGATCGCGATGTATCCGCTGTTCGGCGACGCGAACAAGGCGCGCTGGGTGGAGCGTGACGGCAACGCGATTCCGTTGGTGCACCGCGGCTACCTCGAATCGAAGGCTGGTCGCGATGCGCCCGGCCACGTGAATCCGTTCGCTTCCTTCGCCACGGATCCGCTGGCCGTGCTGGTCGGCGCGAAGACGGCAAGTGCCGGCGAGATGCTGCTCGTCGCGTTGATGGGGGAGGCGAGGGTGCGGACGTTCGGGCAAACGTCGGCCGGGATGTCGACGGCGAACATGACGTATACGCTGCCGGACGGCGCGCTGTTCGTGTTGACGCAGGCGCGCTCCGCGCTGGCCGACGGTCCGGTCTTCCGCGGCGGCATCGCGCCCATGCAGCCGGCGCCGAAGGGAGAGCCGGTCGAGGCATCGCTCAGGACGGCCGCGGAATGGGCTGCAGCCCATTCACCGCGCTGCGCGCCCGAGTGAGCGGGCTTACGCCAGCGCTTCCTTCGCCGCCTGTTCCGGCGTGAGGCCTTCGTAGAACATGTCGGTGAACCACTCGACCTGTTCCTCGATGTGTTCCTGCGCCTGTTTTTGCGTGGCGCCGCCGGCGACGAGGTGATGTTCGACCTCGATGCACCAGTGAATGAGCGCCAGCGTCTCGTCGTCGAGTTGCTCTTTCTTTGCCATGGTCAGCCCAGTACTTTCTTGAGCCACGCCGAAATGTGCTGGACTTCTTCCAGGCACAGCGTGTGCTGCATCGCGTATTCGTGCCACTCGACCTGGTAGCCCAGCGAGACGAGCAGGTCGCGCGACGCTTCCGCACGGTTGAACGGCACCACGTTGTCGTAGCGGCCGTGGGCCATGAAGATTGGCGTGGACTTGCCGGCGTCGGAGCGTTCGGTCGCCACGTTGGCCGACAGCGGCACGTAGCCGGACAGGCACAGCAGGCCGGCCAGCGGTTCCGGATGGCGCAGGCCCGTCTGGATGGCCATCGCGCAGCCCTGCGAGAAACCGGCCAGGATGATGCGCGAGGCGGGAATGCCGCGTGCCTTCTCGCGTTCGATGAAGGCCTCGATGTCCTTCTGCGATGCGCGCAGGCCGTTCTCGTCTTCGCGCCGCCCGAGTTCCAGGCCCGTGATGTCGTACCAGGAGCGCATCACGTAGCCGTTGCTGATGGTCACCGGCATCGTGTTCGCGTGCGGGAAGATGAAGCGGATGCCGGGCAGGCCGGTCAGGTCCAGCTCGCGCACCATCGGCACGAAGTCGTTGCCGTCCGCGCCCAGGCCGTGCATCCAGATGATGGCGATGTCCGGGTGGTCGTTGGTCTCGATCTGGATGTGTTCGAGCAGGTCGCTCATGCGGGGTCCTTTGGTCGTTGCGCCGACTTCGGCCGGAAGGCTTTGCAGACGGCCGGGTCGGTCTCGGCGTACGGACCGCCGATCAGGTCGATGCAATACGGGACGGCCGCGAAGATTCCGCCGACGATCGTGTTGCCGTCCGCATCTCTCAGGCCTTCCAGCGTTTCCCTGATCGACTTCGGCTGGCCCGGCAGGTTCATGATCAGCGCGGCGTGGTCCGTGGTCTCGCGGATCACGGCCGTCTGGCGCGACAGGATCGCGGTCGGCACGAAGTGCAGGCTGATCTGGCGCATCTGCTCGCCGAAGCCGGGCATCTCCTTCGTGCCCACGGCGACGGTCGCTTCCGGCGTGACGTCGCGCCGCGCGGGGCCCGTGCCGCCCGTCGTCAGGACGAGGTGGCAGCGGACCGTGTCGACCAGTTCGACGAGCGTCTGCTCGATGCTGGCGCGGTCGTCCGGGATCAGGCGAGTCTCGACGCGGAACGGGGTGACGAGGGCGGCTTCCAGCCACTCGCGCAGCGCGGGAATGCCCTTGTCTTCGTAGACGCCAGTGCTGGCGCGGTCCGAGACCGAGACCAGGCCAATGATGAGTTCACCCGCGAGTTCGTCGACTTTATTCGTCAGGCTCATCGTCACCATCCTCGTCGGATTCTTCGGCGGCGGCCGCTTTCGGCTGCTTCGCCAAATCCTTCAGGATCTGGAAGATTTCGCGGTAGGCCTTCGGCGGCTTGTTCTCCGCCTGTTCCTTGCGCGCATTGCGGATCAGCGTGCGCAGGTGCTGCACGTCCAGGTCCGGGTGTTCTTCCAGCAGCTGGGTGAGGGCCTTGTCGTCGGCCAGCAGCTTGTCGCGGCGGCGCTCCAGCGCGTGCAGCGCGGCCGCTTCGGCCTTCGACGTGCCCTTCCAGCTTTCGATGGTGCGCTGGATGACGGCGACTTCTTCCTCGTCGAGCGAGCGCATCAATTTGCCGACGAATTGCAGCTGGCGGCGCCGGCCTTCGTGGTTGGTGATGGTCTGGCACATGAGGATGGCGTCGCGGACTTCGTCCGGCATCGGGACGCGCTTCACGCGGTCGCGCGGCGCCTCGATGAGCTGTTCACCGAGCTTCTGCAGCTCGTTACTCTGGCGCTTGAGTTCGGACTTGGAAGGGCGCTCGTATTCCTGGTCGAACTCGTCGGAGCGGAAGCCGACGGAGCCGCGGTTGGCATTTGGCATGATGATCTAGATTCGACTGGCGCACGGCCGGCCGGTAAAAACAGTAAACGGCTGCTATGATAACTGTTTTAGGGCTCGCTACGAAAAACGCACATGACCGACTCCGTCTTCACCCATACCCAGGATCAGCTCAAGCAGCTTGCACAGGACGTGCTTGCCATTGCAAAAGAAACGGGCGCCAGCGATGCGTCGGTCGAGATCAGCGAGGGTAGCGGGCTGGCGGTCACGGTCCGCAAGGGCCAGATCGAGACCATCGAGCAGAACAAGGACAAGGGTATCGGCGTGACCGTCTACAGCGGCAAGCGCCGCGGCCATGCCAATACGTCCGACTTTTCGCGCGATTCGCTGCGCGCCACCGTCGAGGCGGCGTACAACATCGCCCGCTTCACGGCCGAGGACCCGGCCGCCGGCCTGCCGGACGCCGACCTGCTGGAGACGAACCCGCGCGACCTGCGCCTGTGCTACCCATGGGACATTAGCGCCGAAGACGCCGTGGCCATCGCCCAGCGCTGCGAGGCGGCCGCGTTCGCCGTCGACAAGCGCGTTACCAACAGCGAGGGCGCCAGCGTCTACGTGCAGCAGTCGCACTTCGTGGCGGCCAACTCGCTCGGCTTCTGCGCGGGCTACCCGTTCTCGCGCCACACGCTGTCCGTCGCGCCGATCGCCGGCAAGGGCGCCAACATGCAGCGCGACGACTGGTATTCGTCGGCGCGCGATCCGAACAAACTGGGCGATCCGGAAAAGATCGGCCGCTATGCCGCCGAACGCGCCCTCGCGCGCCTGAACGCGCGCAAGCTCGACACCCGCACGTGCCCCGTGCTGTTCGAGGCGCCGCTGGCCGCCGGCCTGCTGGGCGCTTTCGTCCAGGCAACCTCGGGCGGTGCGCTGTACCGCAAGTCGAGCTTCCTGCTCGATTCGCTGGGCAGCAGCATCTTCCCGTCTCACATCCAGATCGTCGAAGACCCGCACCTGATCGGCGGCGTGGGTTCGGCCCCGTTCGACGAAGAAGGCGTGCGTACCCAGCGCCGCAAGGTCGTCAGCGACGGCGTGCTGCAGGGCTATTTCCTGTCGTCTTACTCGGCCCGCAAGCTGGGCATGCAGACGACGGGCAATGCCGGCGGCTCGCACAACCTGGAAATCCTCTCGAAGGAAACGAAGATCGCCGACGACTTCGAGGGCATGCTGCGCAAGATGGGCACCGGCCTGCTCGTCACGGAACTGATGGGGCAGGGCACGAACTACGTGACGGGCGATTACTCGCGCGGCGCGTCCGGCTACTGGGTCGAGAACGGCGTCATCCAGTACCCGGTCGAGGAGATCACCATCGCGGGCAACATGAAAGACATGTTCCAGGCCATCGTCGGCATCGGCAACGACGTGCTCACGCGCGGGAACAAGTCGACGGGTTCGATCCTGATCGAGAAGATGGTCGTCGCGGGTAACTGATTTCATCTTCTCGACAGTTCGCGACAATCCATTGCAAAAATCGCATTAACTATATGTTACATTGGTGACTTTCGGTTTCAAGGAAGACGCCATGGCGACATTCAGCACCTTCGGCCCGTATCTCGACCTGATCGGCAGCACGGCCGTGCAATGGAAACTCATCTCGACCTCGTCCGGCAGCGTCACGCTGGAAAACGGACTCCAGCAACTGACCGTCCTGGGTAACTTCGCGATCGGCCCGGCCGGCGAGGTGAGCGGCACCGCGACCGCCGTGAACCTGTATCAGATCGGCTATGCCGGCCTCCCGGTGTTCCAGGCAACAGACCTGACCATTGATGCCACGAAGTTCGTGGATACGGTCGTCAAGGCCACCACCGACAGCCAGATCTATGCGGCCCTGCTGGCCGGCTCCGACACCATCGTCGGCAGCGCCGGCAAGGATATCCTGCAAGGCTTCGCGGGCAGCGACATCATCCGGGCCGGTGCCGGCGACGACCGCATCGGCGCCGATGCGGGCAGCGACGTGATCGACGGCGGCACCGGTTTCGACACCGTCATCTACAGGGACGCCTACGCCAACTACCGGATCGAGCGCACGGGCGAGGGGTGGACGATCGCGGACCAGAAGGGCACGGGCGGCAGCGACACCCTGAAGAACGTCGAGCGCGTGTATTTCATCGACAAGGACGTGGCGCTCATCAGCCCGGACGACACGGGCGGCCAGGTATTCCGCATGTACCAGGCGGCACTCGACCGCAAGCCGGACGAGGCGGGACTGGATTACTGGACGCACCAGATCGATACGGGGGGCGCGAAGCTGGCGACGATTGCCGACGCGTTCATCAAGTCGGCGGAGTACCAGCAGCTGTACGGCACCGGCCTGTCCAACCGCGACCTCGTGGGCAAGTATTACGAGCACATCCTGCACCGCGCGCCGGAACAGGCCGGGCTGGACTTCTGGACGGGCGTCCTGGACAGCAAGGCCGCCACCAACGCCGAGGTGCTGGCCGCCATCAGCGAGAGCAAGGAAAACGTGGACCTGAGCGTGCAGCTGATCGGCAGCGGGCTCGTGTTCGACACGCCCATCATGACCATGTGACGCACGCGTTTTTCGGGTTCCTGCAATAATGTGCACATACGCATTTTTGAAAGGAACCCGATGGACATTCTCGCCGCCGCCCGCAAGCGCTACACCGCCAAGGCCTACGACCCGACGCGCCGCGTCCCCGAAGAGACGATGCAGCAGATCTACGAAGTGCTGCGCAACAGCCCGTCGTCGGTGAATTCGCAGCCCTGGCACTTCATCGTCGCCAGCACGCCGGAAGCGAAGGCACGCCTGGCCAAGGGCGTGCAGGGTCCGTACAGCTACAACGAAGCGAAGATCCTGAATGCGTCGCACGTGATCCTGTTCTGCACCCGCGTCGATGCCGAAGGCGGTCACCTGGAGCGCCTGCTCGAGCAGGAGCAGCGCGACGGCCGCTTCAAGGACGATGCCGCGAAGGCTGGCCAGGCCAAGGGCCGCCTGGGCTACGTCAACCTGCACCGCTACACGCTGAAGGACCTGCCGCAGTGGTTCGAGAAGCAGGCCTATATCGCGCTGGGCAACGCCATGCTGGCGGCCAGCGCGCTGGGCGTGGACACGACCCCGATGGAAGGCCTCGACCCGGCCGCGCTGGACGCGGAACTGGGCCTGCACGAGAAGGGCCTGTCCAGCCTCGTGCTGCTGAGCTTCGGCTACCACGCCGACAGCGATTTCAATGCATCCCTGCCGAAATCGCGCCTGGCGCAGGAACAGGTATTTACCTTCCTGTAAACGTCACTTCTCGAGCTGACGGACTGCCTGGAGCACCGGCTGCAGCACGGCGGCGCCGAGGCGTGCGCTGCGGGCGCCGTCCCAGCCGACCTGCGGGTCCGGGTCGTTGGCGTTGTCCTTGAACGGCAGTTCCAGCGTCAGCGACAGGCAGCCGAACGCGTGCGTCACGTACGGCGAACCCATCGTCAGCACCTCGTCCGTGTACGGCTCCTTCGGGTAGCCGTGCACGTCCTGGAAGTCGGGGCTGGCGATCATGAAGGCGTCCGAGAATGCCTTCTGCGCGGCGGCTTGCTCGGCCGTAAAGGTCGGCAGGGCATCGCTGCCGGCGATGAAGACGTAGGGCAGGCCTTCGTCGCCATGCACGTCAAGGAACAGGTCGACGCCCGTCTCTTCCATCTTCTTGCGGACCAGGAACACTTCCGGGCTGCGTGCCAGCGACGGATTCAGCCATTCGCGGTTCAGGTTGGCGCCGGCCGCGTTCGTGCGCAAATTGCCGCGCACGGACCCGTCCGGGTTCATGTTCGGCACGACATAGAACACGGTCTCTTTCAGTAGCTGGCGGCCGAACGGGTGGGCGGGGTCGAGCAGGGCGTCGAGCATGCCTTCGACGAACCATTCCGCCATCGTCTCGCCCGGGTGCTGGCGCGCGATGACCCAGACCTTCTTCTTGCCGGGAGCGTCCTCGCCGATGACGAGCATATTCAGGTCGCGGCCGTCGACGGTCGAGCCGAGGTCCAGCATGCGCACGTGTTCGGATAGCTGGGCGCGGTCGAGCAGCTCCAGGTGGCGTTCCCACGAATACGGTTCGAAATAGGCGTAGTAGACGCTGTCCATCGCGGGCGTGTGCTCGATGGTGAGCACCTGGCCGTCGAAGCCGGTCGGCACGCGGAACCAGTTCACGCGGTCGTAGCTGGCCATCGCGTGATAGTCTTCCCAGCCCTTCGGATACGCGGACTTGCCGGCGTTGAGCAGGCGGATCGTGCACGGCTGCGCCTGCGCGCCTTGCAGGCGGAAGTAGAACCACTGGGTGATGTCGGCGTGGGAGTCCTTGCGGATGTTCAGGTCGATGGCGTTGGCGCTCGTGGCGTTCACGACGTCGATGGCGCCAGCGTCGAACTGGCTGCTGATCTTGATAGACATGGTGCGTCCTGTTGTTGTTGGGTGTGAGGCGGCATGATAACGCTTAAAGGACGATGCCGAATGGTTTGCTACTGTTCCTGCTTGGCTTCATCGAGGGGGAGGGAACATGATGAATATCCGTGTGGCGCGCCCGGAAATCACGACCATCGACCGGCGCGGCTTCTGGCTGCGCTGGCGCGACGAAGAGCTGTATCTGCCGTTCGCGCTGTTCCCGTGGTTCGAGCACGCCACCGTGGCGCAGCTGTGCCACATCCAACCCCTGGGCGTGGAATGCCTGTACTGGCCCGGGCTCGACCTGGAACTGGCGCTGGACCGTATCCGCCATCCCATGGCGGCGGCGCAGTTTGCGCTGGATTGCTGATCAGCCCAGCCCGCCGAACCGCTCGGCCAGCCCCGCATCCGCCGCGGGTGCGCCGGCATCCTCGCGCCGCAGCACGTCCATCAGGTGCCGCTCGGCCGGTGCCCACACGAGCCGGTAGATCGCCTGCGCCAGCGCATACGCCTCCGATCCCGGCCACGGCTGCGGCAGCAGCGCGAGCGGCAGCATCGGGTCGTGCAGCTGGACGCGGCGGTAGGCGTGGATCAGCAGGGTGCGCACGATGAAGGCCTGCTGCGGATCCGGTTCCGGCTCGCCCTGCAGCAGGTCGAGCAGCGGCGTAAATTGATCGATGAATCGGCGGTAGCCGGCCACGACGGCGGACAAATCCCACCCTTCGCGCACCAGTTCGGCCAGCGGCCGCGCGCCGACGCCCGGCAGTTCCGTCGCGGCGCAGACGAAGATCTTGTCCTCGCCATCCACGCGCCGCAGCACCTCGGCCACGCCGTCCAGGTCGGCCGCCGGATGCGCCAGCAGGCCCGGCGCCAGCATGGCAAAACCTTCCCATTCGAGCTCCTTGCGCACGGCCGCGCGCAGCGCACTATCGATGCTGCCGTTGGGGGCCAGCAGCAGGGTCCAACGGCCGTCCCAGTCGATGCCGGGCGGCGCGTAGATGCGGCGGTTGGCGCGCGCGAAGCGGGGCGCGGCGTCCGGCTGCAGCGCATAACTGCTGCGCCGGCCCTCGCGGTTCGCCACCAGCCAGCCTTCCTGCACGAGGCGGAACACGCTCGTGCGCACGAGCCGGTCCGTGACGCCCAGCGGCGCCACCAGCTCGATCAGGCTGCCCAGCCACAGGCGGCCGCCGTGCGGCGCGATGGCGTCGCCGAAGATCGTCATCACGAGCGATTTGGAACGCGGCGGGTCGGTCTCGAGGAAGTGGTTGATCCACTCGTGGCTGCTGGGCTGGGTCATGGTGGGCGATTTTACCGCGTCTCAATATGATTCAAAATTTCTCTATACATCGAGATTCTTGTATCGTATTATGGTTTGAGACAGAGCACAATCGGAGACTGATCATGTATGCCCAGATGGTGGATACCGGCCTGAAACAGGTCCAGACCCGCGCCGACATGAGCGAGGAGGAGCAGGCGTTCCAGGCGCGCATCGACGCCGGCGTGAAGATCGAAGCCAAGGACTGGATGCCCGAGGCGTACCGCAAGACCTTGATCCGCCAGATTTCCCAGCATGCGCATTCCGAGATCGTCGGCCAACTGCCGGAGGGCAATTGGGTGACGCGCGCGCCCACGCTGAAGCGCAAATCCATCCTGCTGGCCAAGATCCAGGACGAGGCCGGCCACGGGCTGTACCTGTACAGCGCGGCGGAGACGCTGGGCGTGTCGCGCGACGAGCTGCTGGCTGCCTTGCACTCGGGCAAGGCCAAGTACTCGAGCATCTTCAATTACCCGACGCTGACGTGGGCCGACATCGGCGCCATTGGCTGGCTCGTGGACGGCTCCGCGATCATCAACCAGATCCCGCTGTGCCGCTGCTCGTACGGCCCGTATGCCCGCGCGATGATCCGCGTGTGCAAGGAAGAATCGTTCCACGCGCGCCAGGGCTACGACATCATGATGAAGCTGGCCCAGGGCACGCCCGAGCAGAAGGCGATGGCGCAGGATGCCCTCGACCGCTGGTGGTGGCCTTCCTTGATGATGTTCGGCCCGTCCGACGCGGAATCCGTCAACAGCGCGCAATCGACCGCCTGGCGCATCAAGCTGTTCTCGAACGACGAGCTGCGCCAGCGCATGGTCGACCAGACCGTGCCCCAGGCCGAATTCCTCGGCCTCACCGTCCCCGATCCGGACCTCAAGTGGAACGAGGAACGGGGTCATTACGACTTCGGCGAGATCGATTGGGAAGAGTTTTATAACGTCCTGAAAGGGAACGGGCCGTGCAACAAGGAGCGCCTGCGGACCCGCGTGAAGGCGTACGAGGATGGCGCATGGTTCCGCGAGGCGCTCGTCGCGCATGCCGACAAGCAGGCCGCAAAACAAGCCGCAGCATGAAGGAGACAGCAATGAGCAAGGAATGGCCCCTGTGGGAAGTCTTCATCCGCAGCCAGCACAGCCTCGCGCACAAGCACGTGGGCAGCCTGCATGCGCCGGATGCCGGGATGGCGATCAACAACGCGCGCGACGTCTACACGCGCCGCAACGAAGGCGTGTCGATCTGGGTGGTGAAGGCCGCCGACATCGTCGCGTCCAGCCCGGCCGACAAGGACGCCCTGTTCGAGCCGTCGAACAGCAAGGTCTATCGCCACCCGACGTTCTTCCCGATGCCGGAAGACGTCAAGAACCTGTGAGCGGCTCATGGACGCGAACAAGTTCGAATACCTCCTGCGCCAGGGCGACAACGCGCTGATCCTGTCGCAGCAGTTGTCGCAACTGTGCGGCAAGGGCCCGGCGCTGGAAGAGGACATGGCGCTCACCAACGTCGCCCTCGACCTGCTGGGACAGACGAGGATGTGGCTGACGTATGCGGGCGAGATCGAAGGCCACGGCCGCGACGAGGACCGCCTGGCCTATTTGCGCGACACGCGCGACTTCCGCAACTGCCTGCTCGTCGAGCAGCCGAACGGCGACTACGCGCAGACGCTGACGCGCCAGTTCCTGTTCGATACGTGGCACTACTTCCTGATGCGCGGCCTGTTGTCGTCCAGCGACCGCCGCATCGGGGAGATCGCGGAAAAATCGATCAAGGAAGTGACGTACCACCTGCGCCGCAGCTGCGACCTCGTCGTGCGCCTGGGCGACGGCACGGACGTCAGCCACCGCAAGATGCAGGACGCGCTGGACGAGCTGTGGACGTATGCCGGCGAGATGTTCATCTACGACGACGTCGACCTGGCCATGGTCGAACAGGGCGTGGCGCCCGCCGTGGAACCGCTGCGCGATGCCTTCCTGGCCCACGTGGCCGAGGTGCTGGACGAAGCGACGCTGGCCATGCCGCCCGTGGATGCGTACGTCCAGCGCGGCGGCAAGCAGGGCCGGCACACGGAGCGCCTCGGCTACATCCTGGCCGAGATGCAGTTCCTGCAACGCGCCTACCCGGGCGTGGAATGGTGATGACCGCGGCCACGTCACCGATCACGGCCGGCCGGGTGTGGGCCTGGCTGGGCGAGGTCCCGGACCCGGAGATCCCCGTGATCTCCGTCGTGGACCTGGGCATCGTGCGCGACGTGACGGTGGCCGGCGACGGCGCATGCGTCGTCACGATCACCCCGACGTATTCCGGCTGCCCCGCGATGGACGTGATCGCCGAAGACATCGACAAGGCTTTGCGCACGCGGGGCGTGGACCGGTTGCGCATCGTCACCCGGCTGTCGCCCGCATGGACGACGGACTGGATGAGCGACGCCGGCAAGGCCGCGCTGAAGGGCTACGGCATCGCGCCGCCGGTGCAGCAGGTGATCGACATCAGCGGCCTGGCGCGCGGCGTGAAGCGCCATGCGATCCGGCAGCCCGACGTGGCCTGCCCGCACTGCGGTTCGATGCACACCCGTCTCACCAGCCAGTTCGGATCCACGCCTTGCAAGGCGCTGTACCAGTGCCTCGACTGCCGCGAGCCGTTCGACTACTTCAAATGCCATTGAGGCCCACATGAGCAAGTTCTACCCATTGACCGTGGCGCACGTGAAGCACGAGACGCGCGACGCGATCGCCGTCACGTTCGACGTCCCGTCGCCGCTGCGCGAGGCGTTCCAGTACCGCCAGGGCCAGCACCTCACGTTGCGCGCGATGATCGACGGCGAGGACGTGCGCCGCTCCTACTCCATCTGCTCGGCCGTGCAGGACGACAAGCTGCGCGTCGCCATCAAGCGCGTGCAGGGAGGCCTGTTCTCGACCTGGGCCAACGAGTGCATCCGGCCCGGCGTCACGCTCGACGTGATGCCGCCGGAAGGCCGCTTCAACCTGCCGCTGGAGCCGGACAGCCGCCGCCACTACCTGGCCTTCGCGGCCGGCAGCGGCATCACGCCGATCCTCTCCATCATCAAGACGACCTTGATCGCCGAGCCGCACAGCCGCTTCACCGTGTTGTACGGGAACCGCGCGTCGTCGTCCGTGATCTTCCGCGACGAACTGGCCGAGCTGAAGGACCAGTACCTGGAACGCCTGAACCTCGTCTACGTGATGAGCCGCGAGCAGCAGGACATCGAGCTGTTCAACGGCCGCATCACGCAGGACAAATGCCGCCAGCTGTTCCAGCGCTGGCTGCGCGTGGAAGACGTCGACTACGCGTTCATCTGCGGACCGGAAGACATGATGCACGGCGTCTCCGCCGCGCTGCAGGAAGCGGGCATGCCGAAGGAGCGCATCCGTATCGAACTGTTCGCCGCCGGCGCCGCATCGGCGCCGCGCAAGGCGCGCCGCCAGGCGGCGGCCGAGGTGCACCACCACACGGAAGTCACCGTGATCATGGACGGCAACCATGCCACCTTCACGATGGACCGCGACAAGGAATCGCTGCTGGACGCCGGCCTGCGCGCCGGCATCGACATGCGCTACTCGTGCAAGGGCGGCGTGTGCTCGACGTGCCGCTGCAAGGTGCGCGAAGGGCAGGTCGACATGGACGTGAACTATGCGCTGGAAGACTACGAGGTCGCGCGCGGCTTCGTGTTGAGCTGCCAGAGCTTCCCGGTGACGGACAAGGTCGTCGTCGATTTCGACATCGTTGAATAACAGGAGACCCGGATGACCTACGAGACCATCAAGTTCACGATCGACGCCGGCATCGCCACGCTGACCCTGAACCGCCCCGAGCGCCTGAACAGTTTTACCCAGGCGATGCACCTGGAAGTGCGCGACGCCCTGAAGCGCGTGGAAGAAGACCGGAGCATCCGTGTGCTGCTGCTGACGGGCGCCGGCCGCGGTTTCTGCGCCGGACAGGACCTGAACGACCGGGCCGTGGAGCCGGGCGCACCGGGCGTCGACCTGGGCGAATCCGTCGAAAAATTCTATGCCCCGCTCGTGCTCACCCTGAAAAACCTGCCGCTGCCCGTGATCTGCGCCGTCAACGGCGTGGCCGCGGGCGCCGGTGCCAACCTGGCGCTCGCGTGCGACATCGTGCTGGCGGCGCAGTCGGCGTCGTTCATCGAAGCGTTCTGCAAGCTGGGCCTGATCCCGGACACGGGCGGCACGTGGGCGCTGCCGCGCCTCGTCGGACCGGCGCGCGCGCTGGGCCTTGCACTGCTGGGCGACAAGCTGCCGGCCGAGAAGGCCGAACAATGGGGCCTGATCTGGCGCTGCGTGCCGGACGAGTCGCTGATGGACGAAGCGCTGGCCATGGCCCGTCATTTCGCCGCCGCGCCGACGAAGGGCCTCGCGTTCACGAAGCGGGCCATGCAGGCAAGCTGGGGCAACACGCTGGAACAGCAGCTGCAGCTGGAAGCGGAGATGATGCGCGAACTGGGCTACAGCCACGATTACCGCGAAGGTGTCGCCGCGTTCATCGCCAAGCGCCAGCCTGCGTTCAAGGGGGAGTGAATGGTCGACGCACTGGAAAAGAATAGCGTCGTCGCCGTGATCGGCAGCGGCGCGATGGGTTCCGGCATTGCCCAGGTGGCGGCCGTCGCCGGTCATACCGTGAGGCTGTTCGACACCCGGCCGGAAGCCGTCGACAAGGCCATCGCCGGCATCGCCACAGCCCTCGCACGGCTGGTCGAAAAAGGCCGCATGGGCGCCGCGGAAGCGGATCTCGCGCGCGAGCGCATTCATGCGATGCGCGCACTGGACGAAGGGAAGGGTGCCGCGCTCGTGGTCGAAGCCGTGGTCGAAGACCTCGACGTCAAGCGCGCCCTGTTCGCCGACCTGGAAGGCATCGTGGGCCCGGACTGCATCCTCGCCACGAACACGTCGTCGATTTCCGTCACCGCGATCGGTGCCAGACTGCAGCGCCCCGAACGCCTCGTCGGCATGCACTTCTTCAATCCGGTGCCGCTGATGGCGCTGGTGGAAGTGATCTCGGGCGTCGCCACCGACAAGACCGCCGCCGACACGGTGTATGCGACCGCCGCGGCCTGGGGCAAGAACCCGGTGCACGCGAAGTCCACGCCCGGCTTCATCGTCAACCGCGTGGCCCGTCCGTATTACGCGGAGGGGCTGCGCCTGCTGCTCGAACAGGCCGCCGACCCGGCCACGATCGATGCGGTGATGCGCGACTGCGGCGGCTTCCGCATGGGCCCTTTCGAGCTGATGGACCTGATCGGCCACGACATCAATTACTCCGTCACGCAATCCGTCTTCCACGCCTATTACGGCGATCCGCGCTTCGCGCCGTCCGTCGTGCAGCAGGAACTGGTGAATGCCGGCTTCCTGGGCCGCAAGACGGGCCGCGGTTTCTACCGCTACGGTGACGACGTGGCGCCGCCGCAGGCGCAGGCCGAGCCCGCGCAGCAGGGGGGCGCACAGGCGACGCTTGGCGGGGCCGATCCGCTGACCTCTGCCCTGAAGGCGCGCCTGCATGATGTCAGTACTGCGGCCGGGGGCGCCGCCACGATCTTCCTGACCGACGGCCGCAGCGCCACGCAGCGCGCGCTTGATGAGGACCGCCCGGACACCATCCTGTTCGACCTGCTGCTCGATCCGGCCAAGGCCACACGCGTCGCGCTGGCGCGCGCGGACCAGTGCAGCGACGCCGCGTGGAACGCCGCCGTCGGCCTGTTCCAGCAGGCCGGCTTCACGGTGACGCGCCTCGACGACGTGCCGGGCATGGCCGTGATGCGCACCGTCGCGATGCTGGCCAACGAGGCGCTCGACGCCGTCAACCAGGGCGTGTGCTCCGCCGCCGCCGTCGACATCGCGATGCAGAAGGGCGTGAACTATCCGCGCGGTCCACTGGCGTGGGCCGATGCGATCGGCCTGCACCACGTGTTCACCGTGCTGGCCAACCTGGGCGCCACGTATGGCGAGGACCGCTACCGCGTGTCGCCGCTGCTGCGCCGCAAGCTCGCCGCCAACCCCGAGGGAGCATGCATCCATGCATAGCGATCAAAACATGGAGCAAAAGCAAGCCTTGGCCGAACTGGCCGGCAAGACGATGTACGAACGCGACCCGGCCAGCCAGGCGCTGGGCATGACGCTCGATACGATCCGCCCCGGCTACGCGCGCATGCGCATGCGGGTGCGCGAGGACATGCTGAACGGCCACGGCACCTGCCACGGCGGCTACATCTTCATGCTGGCCGACAGCGCGTTCGCGTTCGCCTGCAATTCCCACAATTTCAATACCGTGGGTGCCGGCTGCACGATCGACTACCTCGCGCCCGGACGCGCGGGCGACGTGCTCGTGGCCGAAGCGGTCGAGCAGGCGCTTGCCGGCAAGACGGGTGTCTACGACGTCGTCGTGATGGACCAGGACGGGCGCAAGGTCGCGCTGTTCCGCGGGAAGTCGCACCGCGTCGCGGGGCACGTCGTCGACATGTAAAACGGAGGAGACAACGATGGTCCAACGTATCCCGCAACCGGGTGAACTCGACCCGATCGAGCGCGCCAGCCGCGACGAACTGCAGGCCCTGCAACTGGAACGGCTGAAGTGGAGCCTGAAGCACGCCTACGACAACGTGCCGCACTACCGCCGCGCATTCGATGAAGCGGGCGTTCATCCGGACGATCTGAGAACGCTGGCCGACCTGGCCAAGTTCCCGTTCACGGAAAAGAAGACGCTGCGCGACAACTACCCGTTCGGCCTGTTCGCCGTGCCGCGCGAGCAGGTCGTGCGCGTGCACGCGTCGTCCGGCACGACGGGCAAGCCGACCGTCGTCGGCTACACCCGGCGCGACATCGACACGTGGGCCGGCGTCGTCGCCCGTTCGATCCGCGCGGCGGGCGGGCGTCCCGGCGACATGGTGCACATCGCCTACGGCTACGGCCTGTTCACGGGCGGCCTCGGTGCCCACTACGGCGCCGAGCGCCTCGGTTGCACGGTCGTGCCGATGTCGGGCGGGCAGACGGAAAAACAGGTCCAGCTGATCCAGGATTTCAAGCCCTCCATCATCATGGTGACGCCGTCGTACATGCTGAACATCGTCGAGGAATTCAGGCGCCAGGGCCTCGATCCGGCCGCGTCCTCGCTCAAGGTCGGCATCTTCGGCGCCGAGCCGTGGACGGACGCCATGCGCCGCGAGATCGAGGAACGCGCGGGCATCGACGCCGTCGACATCTACGGCCTCTCCGAAGTGATGGGCCCCGGCGTCGCCAGCGAATGCATCGAAGCGAAGGACGGCCCCGTAATCTGGGAAGACCACTTCTACCCCGAGATCATCGACCCGGACACGGGCGAAGTGCTGCCGGACGGCGCGGAGGGCGAGCTCGTATTCACGTCGCTGACGAAGGAAGCGCTGCCGATCATCCGCTACCGCACGCGCGATCTCACGAAACTGCTGCCGCCGACGGCACGCTCGATGCGCCGCATGGGCCGCATCAACGGCCGCTCGGACGACATGCTGATCATCCGCGGCGTGAACGTATTCCCCAGCCAGGTCGAGGAACTGATCCTGCAGATGCCTGCACTGGCGCCGCATTACCAGCTCGTCGTCACGCGCGACGGCCACCTCGATGCGCTGGCCGTGCATTGCGAACTGCGCGAAGAAGGGGCCGATAACGTGGACGCGCTGGCCCGCGACCTGCAGCACCGCATCAAGACGTATATCGGCGTGACGACGACCGTGACCCTGCTGCCCGCGCAAGGCATCGAACGCTCGCTGACGGGCAAGGCGCGCCGCGTGGTCGACAAGCGCCCGAAAAATCAATAAGGAGACTCCAGCATGACTGACGCATTCATCGTCGACGCCATCCGCACCCCGTTCGGCCGCTTCGGCGGCGCCCTGGCAGGCGTGCGCGCGGACGACCTGGCCGCGCTGCCCATCGCCGCGCTCATCGCCCGCAATCCCGGCATCGACTGGTCGCAGGTCGACGACGTGCTGTACGGCTGCGCCAACGGCGCCGGCGAGGACAACCGCAACGTCGCGCGCATGGCCGCGCTGCTGGCCGGCCTGCCGCCATCCGTGCCCGGCTCCACGATCAACCGTTTGTGCGGCTCCAGCCTGGACGCCGTCGGCAGTGCAGCGCGCGCCATCCGTGCCGGCGAGGCGAACCTGGTCATCGCCGGCGGCGTCGAGAGCATGACGCGCGCGCCGTTCGTGATGGCCAAGGCCGACAGCGCCTTCTCGCGCACGGCGAAGATCGAGGACACGACGATCGGCTGGCGCTTCGTGAATCCGAAGATGAAGGCGCAGTACGGCATCGATTCGATGCCGGAGACGGCGGAGAACGTGGCGCGCGAGTTCGGCATCGCACGCGGCGACCAGGATGCGTTCGCGCTGCGCAGCCAGCAGCGCTGGGCGGCGGCGCACGCGGCCGGCGTCTTCAAGGACGAGATCGTGCCGGTGACGATCCACGGGCGCAAAGGCGAGTCGCACGTGTTCGACACGGACGAGCACCCGCGTCCCGACACGAGCCTGGAATCGCTGGCCCGGCTGAAAGGCGTCGTGACGCCGGACGGCACGGTCACGGCGGGCAACGCCTCCGGCGTCAACGACGGCGCCTGTGCCGTGCTGGTGGCATCCGGCGCGGCCGTCGACAAGTTCGGCCTGACGCCGCGCGCCCGCATCGTCGGCATGACGACGGTGGGGCTGGAGCCGCGCATCATGGGTTTTGGTCCCGCCCCCGCGACGAAGAAGCTGCTGGCGATGACCGGGCTCTCCATCGGCCAGATGGACGTCATCGAACTGAACGAAGCGTTCGCGTCGCAGGGCCTCGCCGTGCTGCGCGACCTGGGCCTGCCGGACGACGCCGCGCACGTGAACCCGAACGGCGGCGCCATCGCCATCGGCCACCCGCTGGGCGCCTCCGGTGCGCGTCTCGTCACGGCGGCCGTCAACCAGCTGCACCGCACGGGTGGCCGCTATGCGTTGTGCACCATGTGCATTGGCGTGGGTCAAGGCATCGCCCTGATCGTGGAACGGGTGTGAGATGGTGAAGGTCTATGAAATCGATGGACTGCGTCCCGTCGTGCACCCGACGGCGTACGTGCATCCGACGGCGGTGCTGATCGGCGACGTGATCGTCGGCCCGCGCTGCTATGTCGGGCCGCTCGCGTCGCTGCGTGGCGACTTCGGACGGCTGATCCTCGAAGAGGGCGCCAACGTGCAGGATACGTGTGTAATGCACGGCTTTCCGGAAGACGACACGGTCGTCGAAGTGGACGGCCACATCGGCCACGGCGCCGTGCTGCACGGCTGCCGCGTGGGACGCAATGCGATGGTCGGGATGAATGCGGTCGTGATGGACAAGGCCGTCGTCGGCGCGGAATCGATCGTCGGCGCGGCCGCGTTCGTGAAAGCGGGCATGGTGATCCCGCCGCGCAGCCTCGTGCTGGGCGCGCCGGCGAAGATCGTGCGGGCCGTGTCGGATGAGGAGATCGCGTGGAAGAGTTACGGGACGCGGCAGTACCACGATTTGAACGTGCGGTCGATGCGGACGATGCGCGAAGTCGAGGCTTACACGGAAGTGGAGCCGGACCGGCCGCGCATCGTGTTCGACGAGCCGCACAAGCCAAAACGATAAGGAGACGAGGATGCACACCCCAACCACCCTGCAAAGCCTGATCGCCGGCCGCTGGCTCGGCACCGAAGCGCACCAGCCGCTGCACAGCGCCCTGGACAACCAGCTGATCTATCACACGCACGCCGACCGGATCGACTTCGGCGAAGCCGTCGCGTATGCCCGCAAGACGGGCGTGCAGGCGCTGATGGCGATGGACTTCCAGAAGCGCGCCCAGCGCCTGAAGGCCCTCGCGGCTTACCTGATGGAGCGGAAGGAAGAGCTGTACGAGATCTCGCACCTGACGGGCGCCACGCGGCCGGACAGCTGGGTCGACGTCGAGGGCGGCATCGGCACGCTGTTCGCGTATGCCAGCATCGGCGGCCGCGAACTGCCGTCGTCGAACGTGCTGCACGAAGGCCCGGCCATGGCGCTCGGCAAGCGGGGCGGCTTCGCGGGCACGCACATCCTCGTGCCGCGCGGCGGCGTCGCGGTGCACATCAACGCGTTCAACTTCCCGATCTGGGGGCTGCTGGAAAAATTCGCGCCGAGCTTCCTCGCCGCCATGCCCTGCATCGCCAAGCCGGCCACCGCGACGAGCTACCTCACGCATGCGGTGGTCAAGATGATGATGGAGTCGGAACTGCTGCCGGAAGGCTGCCTGCAGCTCGTCATCGGCTCGACGGGCGACCTGCTGGACCGCCTGAACGGCTTCGATGCCGTCACCTTCACGGGATCCGCCGACACGGCGGCAAAACTGCGCGGCAATGCGAACCTGATCCGCGAATCCGTGCCGTTCACGGCGGAAGCGGATTCGCTGAACGCCGCCATCCTCGCGCCGGACGTCACGCCCGACGACGAGGAACTGGACCTGTTCGTCAAGGAAGTGGCGCGCGAGATGACGGGCAAGGCGGGCCAGAAGTGCACGGCGATCCGTCGCGTGATCGTGCCCGAGCACCTCGCGGACGTCGTCGGCGAGCGCCTGCGCGCGCGCCTCGCGAAGATCGTCGTCGGCAATCCGAAAGTGGAGGGCGTGCGCATGGGCGCACTCGCGTCGCTGGACCAGCAGCGCGACGTCAGCGAGCGCGTGGAGATGCTCGCGCGCGGCAACGAGGTGCTGTTCAGCGCCCGCGACGGTTTCAATCCTGTCGGCGATGGCTGTGCGGCCGGTGCGTTCTTCGCGCCCACCTTGCTGCTGTGCCGGAACGCGATGGTCAACGATGCCGTGCACGACATCGAGGCGTTCGGCCCGGTCAGCACCATGATGACCTACCGCGACATCGACGAAGCGCTGGCGCTGGCCGCGCGCGGCAGGGGCAGCCTCGTGACGACGCTGGTGACGAAGGACCCGGCCATCGCGGCGCACGCGGTGCCGGTGGCGGCGGCGTCGCATGGCCGCGTTCATATCCTCGACCGCGTCGCGGCCGTGGATTCCACGGGCCACGGCTCGCCGCTGCCGATGCTCAAGCACGGCGGTCCGGGTCGCGCCGGCGGTGGTGAGGAACTCGGCGGTATCCGCGCGGTCAAACACTTCCTGCAACGGGCGGCGGTGCAAGGTTCGCCGACGATGCTGGCCGCCGTCACGGGAGAGTATGTACGTGGTGCGGCGGTCAAGGAATCGGACGTGCACCCGTTCCGCCGCTACTTCGAAGACCTGGAGATCGGCCACTCGCTGCTGACGCACCGCCGTACCGTCAGCGAGGCGGACATCGTCAACTTCGGCGGCGTCTCGGGCGATTACTTCTACATGCACTTCGACGAGATCGCGGCGAAAGACACGCAATTCGGCAAGCGCATCGCGCACGGCTACTTCGTGCTGTCGGCGGCGGCGGGCCTGTTCGTGTCGCCGGCGCCCGGCCCGGTGCTGGCGAACTATGGCCTCGATAACCTGCGCTTCGTGGCACCGGTGGCGATCGGCGACACGATCCGCGCGCGCCTCACGTGCAAGCGCAAGGTCGACCGCAACCGCACGGACGACCTGGGGCGGGGGCAGGGCGTGGTGGCGTGGGACGTGCAGGTGACGAATCAGAACGACGAACTCGTCGCAAGTTACGATATCCTGACGCTGGTGCAAAAACGCGGCTGAGGAAAGGCCAAGGCCGCGCGTGAACCTGATAAGGAGAAAGTCATGTCGCGGCTAGACCTGAGCAGTATTCCCGTGCTGACCGGTACCGGGTATCCCGATCCCTTTGCCGAAGCCGTCAACGGCCGCAGCAAGCAGGCGCTGGGCGATGCCGGCGGCCTGACCCAGTTCGGCGTCAACCTCGTCGAACTGCTACCGGGCGCCGCCTCGTCGCAGCGCCACTGGCACAGCCACGAGGACGAATTCGTGATGGTCGTCTCCGGCGAGCTGACGCTCGTCACGGACGAAGGCGAGACCCTGATGCGCGCGGGCGATTGCGCGGCCTTCCCGGCCGGGCGGCCGAACGGCCACCATCTCATCAACCGGGGCTGGGGCAATGCGCTGTTCCTGTGCGTCGGTTCGCGCATTCCCGAGGACCGGGCCGAGTACCCGGACGTCGACCTTGTGTACGACGGCAAGACCGGCAGCTATGCCCACCGCGACGGCACGCCGTATCCCAAGCGGGACACGCGTACCTCGTCGATGCCGGCCGCGGCGCAAGGCGCAGCTATCGAAACGGACGAAAAGACGCTGGATCCGCGGGTATTCCGGGCCGACCACGGGGAGCAGGCCGGGATCGTGCCGGACGAGCCCCGCTAGCGGCCCCTGTTGGAGGTCACGCCCGGCGCTGCACGCGCAGCAGGCCGTCGGCCGTCGTCACGGCGCGCAGATCCGCATAGTCAAGGACTGCGGTGACATCCGTGTCGAGCGGATGCGCGTGGGTGACCGTCACGACGATGCTGTCCATGCCGGCAGCGGCAGCCGAACGCAGGCCGGCCAGCGTGTCTTCGAACACGAGGCAGTCTTCCGGCTTCACGCCCAGCTTGCGCGCGCCCAGCAGGAACGGGTCGGGCGCGGGCTTGCCCCGTTCGACGTCTTCCGCGGCCACCAGCACGGCCGGCAGCGGCAGCCCGGCCGCGGCGATGCGCGCTTCGGCCAGCGCCCGCGGCGCGGACGTGACGATGGCCCAGCGCCCGGCCGGCAGGCTGGCGATGAAGTCGGCGCAGCCGGCGATGGCTTCGATGCCGGTCACGTCCTCGATCTCGGCGCGGGTGATGCGCTCTGCTTCCACGACCGGGTCGACGCCGGGCAGTTCCAGCGCGCGGATCGTTTCCACGGTGCGTTTGCCGTGAATCGTGGGCAGGAAAGCGGCCACGTCGAGCCCTTGCCCGGCGGCCCAGTTGCCCCAGACTTTCTCGGCGGACTTGATGGAAGTGAGGATGGTGCCGTCCATGTCGAACAGGAAGGCGGCGAAATCGCGTTGGGGCAGGGCTGGCGTTGCGGTCATGGATCTTTCTTGTGGGTTACAGTCGGCGTGAGTTGATCTTGCGGGCGTAGCGGTCGTGGACATGCTGGCTGATGAAGCTCGACAGCCCGCGGCCGGCCCGGGCCAGTTCGTGCATCCTGGCGATGTTGGCGGCACCGGCGCTGTCTTCCGTGTAGAGATAGCGGTCGCCGTTCCTGAACTGGACGATGATCTGGCCGGCGTCGATGTCGTAGGCGACGACGCCGGATTCGCGGCTCTGGTTGCCGTAGCGTTGCATGGGTGTCCTCCGTGGCGGACACCCTTCGGCGTCCTTATTCCGCCAATTGTGCCCGCACGCGTGCAATGGCCGCGCGCACCTGGTTCGGCGCCGTGCCGCCCACGTGGTCGCGCGCCGCGACGGAACCTTCCAGCGTCAGCACGGCGAACACGTCCTGCTCGATCAGCGGCGAGAACTCGCGCAGGCGCTCCAGCGACATCTCCGACAGGTCGCACTTCGCGTCGTCGCACGCGCGCACGGCATGCGCCACGGCTTCGTGGGCGTCGCGGAACGGCAGGCCTTTCTTGACGAGGTAGTCGGCCAGGTCGGTCGCCGTCGCATAGCCCTGCAGGGCGGCGGCGCGCATGTTTTCCGGCTTCACCGTGATGCCCGAAGCCATGTCGGTGAAGATGCGCAGGGTGTCCAGCACGGTGTCGACGGTGTCGAACAGCGGTTCCTTGTCTTCCTGGTTGTCCTTGTTGTACGCGAGCGGCTGGCCCTTCATCAGGGTCAGCAGGCCCATCAGGTGACCGTAGACACGGCCCGTCTTGCCGCGCGCCAGTTCCGGCACGTCCGGGTTCTTTTTCTGCGGCATGATCGACGAGCCGGTGCAGAAGCGGTCGGCGATGTCGATGAAGCCGATGCGCGGGCTCATCCACGTCACCAGCTCTTCCGACATGCGCGAGATGTGCATCATCAAGACCGATGCGGCTGCCGTGAACTCGATCGCGAAATCGCGATCAGACACAGCGTCGAGCGAGTTGTGGCAGACGTCTTCGAACCCGAGGGTCTTGGCCACGCGCAGGCGGTCGATGGGGAAGGTGGTGCCCGCCAGGGCGGCGGCACCCAGCGGCAGGCGGTTCACGCGGCGGCGCGTGTCGGCCATGCGCTCGGCGTCGCGGCCGAACATTTCCACATAGGCCAGCAGGTGGTGGCCAAAGGTCACCGGCTGCGCCACCTGCAGGTGCGTGAAGCCCGGCATGATGGTGTCCGCGTTGCGTTCCGCCAGGTCGGTCAGGGCGCCGCGCAGGCCTTTCAGCAGGGCGAGGATGTCGTCGATGGCGGCGCGCATGTACAGGCGGATGTCGGTCGCCACCTGGTCGTTACGGGAACGGCCCGTGTGCAGGCGCTTGCCGGCGTCGCCGACCAGTTCCGTCAGGCGTTTTTCGATGTTCAGGTGCACGTCTTCCAAGTCGAGCAGCCACTCGAACTGGCCGGCTTCGATCTCGCCGCGGATCTGGGCCATGCCGCGCTCGATCTCGGCGCGGTCCGCGGCACTGATGATGCCCTGGGCGGCCAGCATCTCGGCGTGGGCGAGCGAACCCTGGATGTCGAACAGGGCCAGGCGCTTGTCGAAGAAGACGGACGCGGTGTAGCGCTTGA
Source organism: Massilia kyonggiensis (assembly GCA_966212285.1). Lineage (GTDB taxonomy): Bacteria > Pseudomonadota > Gammaproteobacteria > Burkholderiales > Burkholderiaceae_D > Telluria > Telluria kyonggiensis_A. The sequence continues at coordinate 162,367 of CBIHQW010000008.1, read as the reverse complement.
CGAGGTCGGAGACGGGTTCGGAGAAGCGGGCCGACCAGGCTTCCGCTTTTTTGGCAAATTGATCAGTCATGATGGGAGACGGGTGACGGGATTTTCTTGAATTCCTGATTATAAACTGTGCAGACGTACGCCCGGCGATTGCGTCCCGGTGACTTTCGTCCGCAAATGTCCGATCATGTCGCTGTTCTTGGCAATACATAAACATAACGACAGGAGACGGACATGACAGCGAGACACTGGATGGGTTGGATGGCGGCGATGGCGATCGTGAGCGGGGCGCATGCCCAGCCGGGACAGGTGCCGCCGGCTGCCGCGACCACGGCGGCCGCGACCCCGGCTGCAACCCCGGCCGCAACCTCGGCCGCTCGTCCGGCCGACGTCGCCACCGTCGACGGCATCGTCGCGGCGCTGTACGACGTGATCTCCGGCACGGCCGGCCAGCCGCGCGACTGGGACCGGATGCGCTCGCTGTTTGCACCGGAAGGCCGGCTGATGGCCGTCGGCGCGCGGCCGGAGGGCGTCTATGCCTTGCGCGCCATGACGGTCGAGGACTATATTGCCCGTAACTCGAAGGCCTTCGCGACGATGGGTTTCTTCGAGCGCGAGGCGGCGCGCAGCACGGAGACGTTCGGCCAGATCGTCCACGTGTTCAGCACGTACGAGTCGCGGCACGCGCGCGGGGACGCCGAACCGTTCCAGCGCGGCATCAACAGTATCCAGCTGTACAACGACGGCAAGCGCTGGTGGATCGTGAACTTGTTGTGGCGTGCCGAGGATGCGTCACTGCGCTTGCCGGAACGCTATCTGCCCGGGCGCTGAACGGGTTCATGCACGCACGATTGACGGAAACGTCCATGCAGGCCCGAACGGGGCTAGAATTGGTTTTTTTACCAGATTGACGGTTTGGCGTGTCCATGATTCCAACCACCAACGATTCCAGTTTCCAGGTCAGCACGGACCGGACGACGCTCGATGTTCCGATGATCTACCGCTTCCTGAGTGAGCAGTCGACTTGGGCGGTCGGCATTTCGCGCACCGTGGTCGAGCGCTCGATCGAGAATTCGCTGTGCTTCGGCGGCTACCTCGATGGCCGCCAGATCGCGTTCGCGCGGGTCGTCACCGACTATGCGACGATGGCCCACCTGTGCGACGTGTTCGTCGTGCCCGAGTACCGCGGGCGCGGCTATGCCAAGCAGCTGATTCGCATCGTCATGGAGCACCCGAGCCTGCAGCGCCTGCGCCGCTTCACCCTCAACACGAACGACGCGCACAGCCTGTTTGCCCGCTTCGGTTTTGCGCCGTCGGAGCGGCCGGATTCGCTGATGGAACGCTACTACCCGAACATATATCTTTCCTGACCGGACGCAACACGCCGCCGGTCCTCTACAATCAGTCTTACTGTTTGTTGAAGCTGGGAAGGGTTTTATGGTTCGGTTCGCGTTGCGTCTTTTCCTGGCCGTGCTGCTGCTGGCCGGCGCGCCCTGGTGCGCCGCCGCCGATGCGGTGGCGCAGCCCAAGGGATCCCTCGTCATCATTGGCGGCAATCTGCGCCCCTCGAATGGTCCCGTGTGGGAACGCATCATCCAGCTCGCGGGCGGGAAGGGGGCGCGCATCGCCGTGTTCGCATCGGCGTCGGGCACGCCGGAACGGTCCGGCAAGAGCCTCGTCGAACGTCTTAACAGCTATGGCGCCAAGGCCTTCTTCGTCCCGGTCGCGGTCAAGCTGTCCGGCAGCAATTACCAGACCGCGGCCGATGACCGCGGCCTGGCCGAGGCCGTGCGCAACGCGAACGGTGCGTTCTTCGCGGGCGGCGACCAGAGCCGGATCACGCGCGCGCTGCGCCGCGAGGACGGCAGCAATACCCGCGTGCTGGACGCGCTGTGGGACATGTACCGGCGCGGCGGCGTGATCGCCGGCTCCAGCGCCGGCGCCGCCATCATGAGCAGCACGATGTTCGGGCGGCCCAGGACCGTGCTGGCCACGCTCAAGCTGGGCGTGGAAGAGGGCGAGGAGATCACGGACGGGCTCGGCTTCGTCGGCGACGACGTCTTCATCGACCAGCACCTGCTCGTGCGCGGCCGTTTCGCGCGCATGCTGCCGGCCATGCTCAAGAAGGGATACAAGCTGGGCCTCGGCATCGACGAGGACACGGCAATGGTCGTGCTGCCCAACCGCGACGTCGAGGTGATCGGCTACAAGGGCGCGCTCGTGCTCGACCTGTCGAACGCGATCGTGCACGAGGGTGCGTTCAACGTGACCAATGTGCGCGTCAGCTACCTCGACAACGGCGACCACTTCAATATCGTCAGCCGCGAATGCATACCGTCCGAGGACAAGGCCGACAACAAGCTCGACCCGTCGCGGCCGTACTACCGCGAGCCGCTGTTCACCGCCGACATCCTCGGCAATACCACCGTCGTCGACCTGATGAGCAAGCTGATCGACAGCGACCAGCAGGACGCCATCGGCATCACGCTCGGCAGCCCGAACGGCGTCCAGCCCGACCTCGGCTTCGAATTCCGTTTTACACGCACGGACGACAGTGTCGGTTACGAGTCGTCGTCGATGGAATCCTATTCGATCTACAACGTGCGCCTGGACATCCGGCCGATCCTCATCCGCCGTCCGCTATACCAGTACAAATAGCGCCGCGCGGGCGTTCGAATTGCCCGCGTGCCTGCGCGGCCTTGGCCCGGACGACGCATTGCCCGGCATGGTCGTTGATCAGCCCCATCGCCGTCTGCGGCGCGGCGAGCTCGGCCGGGTCCGGCTCGCGGCTGGCCGTCCGCCGCGACAAACAGCGTGCTCATGCGAGCAGGAATTCCAGCCGCGGATCGGCCTTGCCGGGTTTGATCTCGAGGATCTCGGCCCGGACGACGCCATGGACGACGAACGGATCGGCATCCACGCGCGCCTCCAGGTCCGCCGGCGACACGCCATGGGCCACGATCGCACCGCCCAGGCCCGGCTGAAGGCTGCCGACGAGGAGGAAGACACCGTCGTCGAGGCCTTGCCGGATCCACGCATTATGGTCCTGCATGAAGTCGCCGGCCCGGCTCTTGTTTTCCGCAAATTTCAGAAGCACCACGTACATCGGATCCTCCGGTCGAATGGACAAGACTTTTAATTGTAATGACGAAATTCTCGACCGGTCTCTCCAAAAGTCACGACATGGCCCGCTCGCTGCTCTGGCGGCGATACCGTCCCGGCGGCGCGAGGCCGTGCGCGCGGAAATGCCGCCGCAGCGATTCGGCCGAGCCGAGCCCGGCCAGGTCGGCGACCGCGTCGATGGGGAGCGACGGCCGCGACTCCAGCAATTGCGTGGCGAGGGCCACCCGTTCGCGCACGAGCCAGCCGAGCGGCGCCAGGCCCGTCCTTTCCTTGAAGCGACGCTGGAAAGTGCGCGTCCCCAGGCGTGCCTCGGCCGCCATCGAGGCCACCGTGTGATCGGCGCGGATGGTTTCTCGCACGTGGTCCATGAGGCGGGCGATGGTGTCCACTCCGGCGTCGGGCACCGGGCACGCGACGCGCTGTGCCTGGTCGCCGTCGCGGTGCGCCGGGATCACGAGGCGTTGCGCGACCTTGTTGGCGATGTCGGCGCCGTAGTCGGAGCGGACGATGTGCAGCAGCATGTCCAGGCCGGCCGCGGAACCGGCCGACGTGACGATGCGCTCCGCGTCGACATACAGCGCCTCCGTATCGATCGCGACGTCGGGAAAGCGGGCGCGCATGTCGTCCAGGTAGTGCCAGTGCGTGGTCGCCACACGGCCGTCGAGCAGGCCGGCATAGGCGAGCACGTACGCGCCTGTGCAGATCGAGCAGATGCGCGCACCCCGTGCATGCGCGGCGCGCAACGCGTCGACGAGGGCGGGCGGCGGCACGTCCGCCAGGTCGCGCCAGCCGGGAATGACGATCGTATCGGCCTGGTCGAGCGCGTCGAGGCCGTGCGGCACCTGCACCGTCAGGCCGCCCCTGGCGCGCAGGGGACCGGGCTCGATGGCGCACACCGTATGGCTGTACCAATGGACGCCCAGTTCCGGACGCTCAAGGGCGAACAGCTCGATGGCGCAGGCGAATTCGAAGGTGCACAGGCCGTCGTAGGCGATGATGGAGACGTGATGGGACATGGCACGATGTTACCAATTTCTGTCGCGCAAGGCACTGCCGCCAGCGCGCCGGCGCTGCGACACTGGCGCCTCACAGACAGGAGAGACCCATGACTTCATCCGTATCCGCCATCCCCGCCGCATCCGGCGACCGCGCCATGGACCACTTCGGTACCGCGTTCGAATTCGAGACGGACTGCTGGGACGTGCACGACGCGATCGCCAGCGGCACGCAGGATTTCGTCCTGTTCGATGTGCGCAGCCCCGAGCTCTATGCGCGGGGCCATGTGCCGCAGGCGATCAACATGCCGCACGGGAAGATCGTCGAGGCGAAGCTGCGCGATTATCCACTGGACACCTTGTTCGTCGTCTATTGTGCCGGCCCGCATTGCAATGGCGCGCACCGCGCCGCGTACCGGCTGGCGAAGCTGGGGCGGCCCGTCAAGTTGATGATCGGTGGGATCACGGGTTGGATTGACGAAGGCTTTGAGCTGGACCAGGGACCTTGATCGTCGATTGTCAGAAAGCCAAACCTGCGCTAGATTGCAAGTTTTACATTTAGCGCAAGGTGCACCATGCATTTCGAGGTTCCGAAGTCGAAGAAGCTGAAGGAGTTCGGCGGCGAGTACGTGATGATCGTCATCTCGATCCTCACCGCCCTGGCGCTCGAGCACACCGTCCAAAGCATCCACCACAAGCACCTCGCGCACGAGGCGGCCGAGAAGATCGAGGCCGAATTGCGTCTCAACGCGAAGGACGTCCAGACCGTGCTTGCGCATAACGAGAGCGACCTGAAGGAAGTCAAACGGGTTCGTGCCGAATTGTTGCAGGGCATCCGCGACAAGGTGGCCGACGATGTGTTGATGGCGCGCTTCAAGGCCGACTGGAAGGATGGCATCACCCTCGGCATCCAGGTGCCCACCTTGCGCCACGAAGCATGGGACGCCGCCGTCGCCAACCAGGCCGTGACATGGATGCAGGACGAGCAGTTGCAGCGGTATGTGACGGCCTATGCCAACATGCGTGACGTGCAGACGCTCACGGGCGCCGGCAGTGCGAATTTCCTCGACGGCCCGCGCATGATGGACATGTTGAGCGACCTCGAAACGGGCATCGCGACACCGCATCAGATGCTCAAGACGCTGACCCAGATACGCAGCGCCTACGGCAGCATCGACGGCAACCTGCAGGGCTTGCTGAAGAGCCTGCCAAACTGACGATGGAGCGCACCATGAATCGATCGCTCTTGTCCCTGCTGGCCGCCTGGGCCTTCCCCGCGCTGGCCCTGGCCGCCCAGCCCGCCACCGTCCGCGTCGACTATATGCACAGCGGCAACGCGTTGTCCGAACAGTACGCGATCGAGCGCGTGCTGGTCGAACCGCTGCCGTGGCCGGGCGACATGTCGCGGCCGTTCGACGATACCAACCGCGGCAACAACCGCGTCGAGGTGGCCGATGCGAAGACGGGCGACGTGCTGTATTCGCGCGACTTTTCCACCGTGTTCGGCGAGTGGAAGACGACGGAAGAGGCCAATAAACTCAGCCGCGGGTTCCATGAGTCCGTGCGCTTTCCCAAGCCGGACCGTCCCGTGCGCGTGCGCATCCTGAAGCGCGACGAGCGCAACCAGTTCTCCGTCGCGTGGAGCGTCGATGTCGACACGGATGCGCAGGACGTCGTGCGCGCGCAGGGGCCGGCGCCCGCGCGGCCGATTCCAATCAAGGTCAGCGGACCGTCGCCGCACAAGGTCGACCTGCTCGTGCTGGGCGACGGTTACACGCAGGCCGAGATGCCGAAGTTCGAAGCGGCCGTGCGCCGCCTCGCGCAGCATTTGTTCGAGGTGTCGCCGTTCAAGGAGCGCGCGAACGATTTCAACGTGTGGGCGCTGGCCGTGCCGACGCGGGAATCGGGCGTGTCGCGGCCGTCGACGGGCGTGCACCACGCGTCCGCGCTGGGCACGCGCTACGACATCTTCGGCAGCGAACGCTACGTGCTGACCCTGGACAACCGGGCATTGCGCGACATCGCGCAGTACGCGCCGTACGAATTCATCGAGATCCTCGTCAACAACGACACGTATGGCGGCGGCGGCATCTTTGGCCAGTTCAGCACGGCGGCCGCGAACAACGACTGGGCGGACTATCTGTTCGTGCACGAGTTCGGCCACCATTTCGCCGGGCTGGCCGACGAGTACTACACGTCGCCCGTCGCGTACCAGTCCAGCGGGGCGCGCATGGAACCGTGGGAGCCGAACGTGACGGCGCTGCGCGATCCCGCTCACCTGAAATGGAAACAATACGTGAAGGCCGGCACGCCGTTGCCGACGCCGTGGCCCAAGGCCGAGTACGAAGCGTATTCGCGCGAGTACCAGAAAAAGCGTGCGGCGTTGCGGGCGGCCAACCGGCCGGAGGCGGAGATGAGCGCGCTGTTCCGCGAAGACCTGGCGCACACGAACGCCCTGTTTGCGCAGGCGAAATACCGCAAGGCGATCGGCGCATTCGAAGGCGCGAACTACGAAGCGACGGGCTATTACCGTCCGGCCATGCAATGCATCATGTTCGACCGCAGCGGTGAATTCTGCCCCGTCTGCCAGGACGGCATCAGCGACATCATCGACCTGTACGCGGGCCGCCCGGCCAGGAAGTAGTACCGGCGGGTGCGCTGCCGAACAGAGTCACCCGGGCGGCGCACCTATCCTCGTTTCGACGAACCACCTTCGAAACGAGATCATCATGAAAAAATTCCTCCCCACCCTCGCGTGCGCCCTGCTGGCTTCGTCGGCCTGGGCACAGACCACCGCCAACACGGCACCGATCGGCCAGGCCGTGTCCGGCCACAACACCACGGCCGCCGGCGTGTCCGGCACGGGCCTGCGCACGGACGGCACGGCGAACACCGGTTCCGCGCATGACGCCACGGGCCGCCAGGCGGCCGGCGTCAACCATGCCGGACAGGTCGTCGGCAAGAGCACGGCGGTCATCAATCCGGCGCCGGGCAAGGCCGACAGCGTGAATGCCCAGGCCACCAACACGACGGCGCCCAACAACACGAACGCTGATGCGGCCGCCACCGGCGGGCGCGGCAAGGCCGGCACGAAGGCCGAGAGCGAAGTCATGCAGGCGAATGCGCGCGCCGTGAAAGAGCCGCCGGGCAGCCGCATGAAGACCGAAGCGTCCGTAAAGGCAAGCAAGAAAAAACATGCCGAGTCGAAACGGAAGGGTGCCGAGAAGGCGGCCGAGCGCTGAAAAATCTTGTCACAAATTGGATGATGACCAGTATGTACTGCGTGCGCTGCCGAACAGAGCGGAAGTTGTCGCAAGCATATTCTGAAGCCCTGACTTAACAAAAACATATTGGCGCGTTACGGCGCGCCCCACCATAATCTTCAGGAGAACTACGATGAATAAACTGCTCGCCACCCTGATCGCCGGCCTGTTCGCCACCTCGGTCTACGCCCAGACCACGACCGCACCGGCAACGCCGGTTACGACCACCACCGACACCACCATGTCGTCGGGCCAGAGCGGCACGGCTGGTACGACCTCGACCGGCAACGCGGATGCCGACAAGAAGATCGCCAAGGCCAACGAGAAGGAAGCCAAGGAGATGTCGAAGCAGGACGAGAAAATCAACAAGGCCGTCGACAAGGCCAACGAAAAGAAAGCCAAGGCACACGACAAGGCCATGAAGAAAGTCGACAAGGCCAACGAGAAGGTTGCCAAGGCTGATCCGGAAGACAAGGCCAAGGCTGCTGCCAAGGCCGAGGAAAAGACCGCCGAAGCCAATTACGACGCCCAGAAGACCATGATCAAGGCCGACGAAAAGGCCCAGAAGAAAATCGTGGACGCCAACGCCGATAAAGCCAAGGCCCACGCCAAGGCCAACGAAAAGCGTGCCGAAGCTACCGCCGAAGCCCACAAGGACGCCGCCAAGTAATCTGGCGCGCCCATGAAAAAACGGACCCGCGGGTCCGTTTTTTTTGTCGTCAACCGCCGTCCGTCTGGCGCATCGCGAGGTCTTTCGCCTTCAGCTTGGCCGACAGCGGCTTGCCCTTGTTGGCGCGCTTGCCGAAGTGCGGTTCCAGGCCGGACGCGAACAACTCCACCGTGCGCGGCTTGTCGCCGGCCCAGGTGCCGACCACGTTCAGGCCCTTCTGGCTGATCGGCTGCACGGCCAGCAGCTTTTCCTTCGGCTCCAGGCCCATCAGGATCACGCCGCGGCCGCCGTTCTGCAGCACTTTCATTTCGTCGATGCCGAACACCAGCACGCGGCCCTTCTCGGACAGGCAGGCGATGGCGCCCGCGTTGTCCACCACGACGCGCGGCGGCAGCGGCACGGCGCCGTCGTCCAGCGTGATGAACGATTTACCGCCTTTGAGGCGCGTGATCATGTCGCCGGCCTTCGTGATGAAGCCGAAGCCGGTCGACGTTGCGAGCAGCAGACGCGTCTCGGCCGGGCCCACGTAGTAGTACAGGATGCGACCGCCGCCGGAGAGATCAACGAGGGTCGTGATGGGCACGCCGTCGCCGCGCGCGCCGGGCAGGGCGGCCACGGGCACGGAATACACCTTGCCGTTGTCGCCGATGCACAGCAGCGTGTCGACCGTGCGGCACTCGAACGCGCCGTACAGCGAGTCGCCCGCCTTGAACGTGAACTGGGCCGGGTCGTGGCCGACGCCGGTGCGCGCGCGCACCCAGCCTTTCTCGGACACGATGACGGTCACCGGCTCGTCGATGATCTTCTGCTCGGCCACGGCCTTCTGCGCTTCCTCGATCAGCGTGCGGCGGTCGTCGCCGTACTGCTTTGAATCGGCCTCGATTTCGCGGATGATCAGGCGCTTCATCGAGTTCGGGTTCTCGAGGATGTCTTCCAGCTTTTCCTTCTCGCCGCGCAGCTCGGCCAGCTCCTGCTGGATCTTGATCGCTTCCAGGCGTGCCAGCTGGCGCAGGCGGATCTCGAGGATGTCCTCGGCCTGGCGCTCCGACAGGCGGAAGCGCTCGATGAGGGCAGCCTTCGGATCGTCCGAGTTGCGGATGATGTGGATGACTTCATCGATGTTCAGCAGGACGGTCTCGCGGCCTTCCAGGATGTGGATGCGGTCGTTGACCTTGCCCAGCCTGAATTCCGTACGGCGGCGGACCGTGACGAAGCGGTACTCGATCCATTCCTGCAGGATCTCGGTGAGACCCTTCTGGCGCGGACGGCCGTCGCCGCCGATCATCACGAGGTTGATCGGTGCCGACGTTTCCAGCGACGTGTGCGCCAGCAGCATCAGCATGAATTCGGTCTGGTCCTGGTTCTTCGACTTCGGCTCGAACACGAGGCGCACCGGCGCTTCGCGGCCGGATTCGTCGCGCACGGCGTCCAGCGCGCCGAGGATCGTCTGCTTCAGGGTCAGCTGCTCGGGCAGCAGGGTCTTCTTGCCGACCTTGATCTTCGGGTTCGTGAGTTCCTCGATCTCTTCCAGCACGCGCTGCGACGACACGCCGGGCGGCAGTTCCGTGACGACGGCCTGCCACTGGCCGCGCGCCAGTTCCTCGATCTTCCAGCGCGCGCGCACCTTCATCGAGCCGCGGCCCGAGGCGTACATGTCGGCGATGGCGGATGCCGGTGTGATGATCTGGCCACCGCCCGGATAATCCGGACCGGGCATGAAGGTCATCAGCTCGGCGTGCGTGATCTTCGGATTGCGGATCATCGCGACGGCGGCGGCGGCCACTTCGCGCAGGTTGTGCGACGGGATCTCGGTGGCCATGCCGACCGCGATGCCGGATGCGCCGTTCAGCAGCAGCATCGGCAGGCGTGCGGGCAGCGTACGCGGTTCCTCGCTGGAGCCGTCGTAGTTCGGCTGGAAGTCGACGGTGCCCATGTCGATCTCGTCGAGCAACAGCCGCGAGACGGGCGTCAAACGGGCTTCCGTGTATCGCATTGCCGCGGCGCCGTCGCCGTCGCGCGAGCCGAAGTTGCCCTGGCCGTCGATCAGCGGATAGCGCAGCGAAAAGTCCTGGGCCATGCGCACGAGGGCATCGTAGACCGACTGGTCGCCGTGCGGGTGGAGTTTACCGAGCACGTCGCCGACGACGGTCGCGGACTTGCGCGGCTTCGCGGTCGGGCCGAGACCCAGTTCGTTCATTGAGTACAGGATGCGGCGCTGGACGGGTTTCTGGCCGTCCGAGACGTCCGGCAGCGCGCGGCCTTTCACGACCGAGACGGCATAGTCCAGGTACGCGCGCTCGGCGAAGGTCGAGAGGGTCAGCGTCTCGGCGTCGTCGCCGCCGCCGGGGGGAGTGGTTTGTTCGAAGAGGCTTGCTTGCGTCATGATCTTTTATGTTCGTGTTCGGCGGCTGTCAGATATCCGCTTCCGTCTCGTTCCCGTGCTCTTCCAGCCACGCGCGGCGGGCGGCGGCTTCGCCTTTACCCATCAGCATGTTGAAGCGCGCCGACGATTCGGCCAGGCCGTAGTCGCCGAATGCCACCGGCAGCAGGCGGCGGGTGTCCGGGTTCATCGTCGTTTCCCACAGCTGCTCGGCGTTCATCTCGCCCAGGCCCTTGAAGCGGGAGATGCTCCACACGCCTTCCTTCAGGCCTTCCTTCTTGAGCTTGTCCTCGATCGCGAGCAGTTCGCCGTCGTCCAGCGCGTACAGCTTCTGGATCGGCTTCTTGCCGCGTGCCGGCACGTCCACGCGGTACAAGGGCGGGCGCGCGACGCACACGTGGCCGTTCTTGAAGAGGGCCGGAAAATGTTTAAAGAACAAAGTGAGCAGCAGGACCTGGATGTGCGAGCCGTCCACGTCCGCATCGGACAGGATGCAGATCTTCCCGTAGCGCAGGCCCGACAGGTCCGGGCTGTCGTCCGGGCCGTGCGGGTCGACGCCGATCGCCACCGCGATGTCGTGGATCTCGTTGTTGGCGAACAGGCGGTCGCGGTCCGTTTCCCACGTGTTCAGCACCTTGCCGCGCAGCGGCAGGATCGCCTGGAATTCCTTGTCGCGGCCCATCTTGGCGGAGCCGCCCGCCGAATCGCCCTCGACGAGGAACAGCTCGTTGCGGGTGATGTCCGTCGATTCGCAGTCGGTCAGCTTGCCCGGCAAAACGGCCACGCCCGACGACTTCTTCTTCTCGACTTTTTGCAGCGAACGGAGGCGCGACTGCGCCTGCTTGATGACGAGTTCCGCCAGCTTGCGGCCGTATTCGACGTGCTGGTTCAGCCACAGTTCGAGCGGCGGCTTGGTGAACGTCGACACGAGTTTCACCGCGTCGCGCGAGTTCAGGCGTTCCTTCGTCTGGCCCTGGAATTGCGGGTCCAGTACCTTCGCGGACAGCACGAACGAGACGCGCGCGAACACGTCTTCCGGCAGCAGCTTGACGCCCTTCGGCAGCAGCGAGTGCATCTCGACGAAGTTCTTCACGGCGCCGAACAGGCCGTCGCGCAGCCCGGATTCGTGCGTGCCGCCGCTCGGCGTCGGGATCAGGTTGACGTACGATTCGCGCACGACGGCGCCTTCTTCCGTCCACGCGACGACCCATGCCGCGCCTTCGCCTTCCGCGAAACCTTCATCGCCGGCGGCCGCGTATTGCGCGCCTTCGAACAGCGGGATCAGGGTCTGGCCGCCGCCCGCCGTCTGCGCCAGCGCTTCCGTCAGGTAGCCGCGCAGGCCTTCGTCGTAGCGCCACGTCTGCTTGTCGCCCGTCTTCGCGTTGGTCAGCGTGACGGTCACGCCCGGCAGCAGCACGGCCTTCGAGCGCAGCAGGCGCTGCAGCTCGCTCATCGGGATGTTCGGCGAGTCGAAGTATTTGCCGTCCGGCCAGGCGGTGACGCGCGTGCCGTTCTTCTTGCCGCCCCGTTCGAACGGTTCGGAGGTCAGCGGCTCGATGACGTCGCCGTCGGCGAACACGAGCTTGTGCATGCCGTTGCCGTCGTCGTCCTTGCGCCACACGGTAATTTCCAGGCGCTTGGACAGCGCGTTCGTGACGGACACGCCGACGCCGTGCAGGCCGCCCGAGAACGCGTAGGCGCCGCCCGAGCCCTTGTCGAACTTGCCGCCGGCGTGCAGGCGGGTGAACACGATCTCGACGGTCGAGACGCCTTCTTCCGGATGCAGGCCGACCGGGATGCCGCGGCCGTCGTCCTCGACGGTGATGGAACCGTCCGCGTTCATCGTCACGTCGATATTCTTGCAGTGGCCGCCCAGCGCCTCGTCCGAGGCGTTGTCGATCACTTCCTGGATGATGTGCAGCGGATTCTCGGTGCGGGTATACATGCCCGGACGCTGCTTGACGGGCTCCAGTCCTTTCAGGACGCGGATGGATGATTCGCTGTAATCGGGTGCGGGTTTCTTGGTGGCCATGCTTGATCTTCAATCATTCGAATGCTGCGCATTCTATCTTGTCGCGCGGAAAATAAGCGACTTCACGCGGTGGGTTCCAGGGGACAGGGCGCGCTGTGCGGTCAAAACAACTGTATGGAAATACAGTATTTTTGCCTGTTAAGCGCAAGTTTGCAAGTGTTCGTTGCACGGATTGCCAAGTCTGCGGCATCCCGGCATCCTGTGCATATGCGGGTGGGGGCGGGGATTTCATTACTAAAACGATATTTTTTTTAAAACGAATCGTGCGCGACCGTCGCAAGGATATATTGAGATCATGGCTGAGGACAATGACAAGCAGGCTAATGAGACAACGGACGCCGGCCCGCCGCCGCGCGTGCCCGACCGGCGAGCGAGTGGCAACGCGTCGCGCTACCTGCGTACCGACGACACGCCGCTGAACCTGGCCGGCCGCGTGCTGCGCTCGCGCTGGCGCGCCCTGGCCGACAAGTTCAACCGCGACTTCATGCGGCGCACGCTGCGCATTGGCGTGTCTGCGCGGATTTTTCACCCGGAAGAGGGCGCGAAAGGCCTGCGCAGCAAGAACCTGCAATACCTCGAGGAATCGATCGCGCAATGGGTGATGTCGCGCGACGTGCTCGTGTTCATGGTCCCGACCGTCAATACGAATGGCCTCCTCCACCCCAGCAACATCACGATGCGCCATTACGCGCGCCACCTGGACGGCCTCGTGCTGCAGGGCGGGGCGGACGTGTCGCCGATGACGTATTCCGAAACGCCGACCCGGCCCGAATGGAGCGGCGACCGCGCGCGTGACGTCTATGAACTGGAACTGCTGCACGAATTCGTCGACGCGGGCAAGCCCGTGCTGGGCATCTGCCGCGGGTGCCAGCTGATCAACGTCGCGTTCGGCGGGACGCTGCACCAGGATGTCGCGACCAATATCCCCGGCGCCCAGCCGCACGTGCACGACATCTATGACGCGCATCGCCATGCCATTGTGTTCCCGCACGGGTCGTCGCTGCGCAAGATGTTCCCCAAGCACGAGCGCGCCGTCGTGAACTCGATCCACCACCAGGCCGTCAAGGACCTGGGGCGCGACATCCACGTGGAAGCGATGTCCGAGCCGGACGGCGTCGTCGAGGCGATCCGCTACCAGCGCGCGCCGTTCGTGATGGGCCTGCAGTGGCATCCGGAATTCCACCGCGCCACCGGCGGCGACCTGCTCGACTGCACGCCGGTGCTGGACGAATTCCTGCGCGCGGCGCGCGAAACACGTCTCTGATCAAAGCGGCAGGGGCCGGCCCTGGACGACGCTCTTCATCACGAGCGTCGACGTCAGCCGCAATACGTTCGGCAAGGTCGACAGGCTGTCGTCCCACAGTTTCTGGTACGCCTCCAGGTCCGTCGTGATGACGTTCAGGATGTAGTCCGGGTCGCCGAACAGGCGCTGCGCCTGGATGATTTCGGGAACACCGGGCACGCGTTCTTCGAAGGCACGTACGCTGTCCCGGTCGGTCGCGCGCAGCGTGACGAACACGATGGCCGCGAAATTGAGTCCGACGGCCGCCGGAGCGATGGTCGCCCGGTAGTCGGCGATGATCCCCGCCTCTTCCAGTGCCCGCACGCGCCGGTGGCACGGCGACAGGCTCAGGCCGATGCGTTCCGCCAGGTCGGTGAGAGAAAGTCGCCCGTCTTTCTGTAGTTCCGCAAGAATCTTTCGGTCGTAATCGTCCATGTGAAAGATGTTGCCTGATATACGCGTTTTCTGACAAGAGTCAGGAAGCACATTTTTGGCGTGGCGCAGTACGCTGTCGTCATGAATACACATACGCTCCTGCTGTTTTCCGCGACCGTCCTGCCGCTCGTGTGCACGCCTGGCCCGGACATCCTGTTCATTGCGTCCCAAGCGATGTCCGGCGGCACGCCGGCCGGGCTGCGCGCCACGGCGGGCGTGTTGCTCGGCTACTGCGTCCATTCCTTTCTCGTCGCGCTCGGCCTCGCCGCCGTCGTGGCGGCGTCGCCCATGTTGTTCGAGGCGATCCGCTGGGCCGGTATCACGTACCTGGTCTACCTGGCCTCGAAGATGATCCGGGCGGCGTTGCGCTCCGGCGAGCTCGTCGTACCGCAGGGGCAGGTGGCCAACCAGCTCTACAAGGGGTTTCTCACGTCGCTGCTCAATCCGAAAGGGATGATGGTGTACGTTGCCATCCTGCCCCAGTTCATGGACCGGCACGGCGGCAACGCGACCGTGCAGGCGATCGTCCTGTCGACCGTCTTCATGTTCTGGTGCGCGGTCGTGTATGCCTCGCTGTGCATTGCCCTGGGCCGGGTGGGCCGAGGCAAGCTCAGCGACAAGCGGCGCCGGGTGATCGATGGCTCGGCCGGCGGTATGGTGCTTGTTGCGGCGGGGTTCATGGCGCTGGTGCGGCAATGAGCAGATAGCGCTTGCGTTCATGGGCGGCCCGATTCATAATCGCAAATGAGAATCATTCTCAAAACTTGCGAGGAGGTCTTATGGACGACGATCTGCTGGACGAACTGAACACGCCGGACGGGCGGCGCACCACGCGCCACGAACTGCTCGTGGCGGCGCTGCTGCACCTGATGTCGCAATACACGGTGAACAATGCGGATGCCTGCGACCGCGCGAGCGGCGAGGGCCCATGCGTGAAACTGGCCTCCGTGATCGAGCGCCACCTGAATGCGCTGGCGCGCCTGCCGGATGCCGATCCGGTGCTGCGCGCCACGTGCGAACAACTGAGCGTGAAATGGGCGGGCCTCGTCGACCGCGCCCTGCCGGCACCCGTCAAGCGTCCGCTGCTGGCGCGCATCCTGGGGCAGGGCCGGCCTTCGCTGGCGACCTGACTCAGTCGAGCCAGACGAGCAGTGCCGCCTCGCCGTCCGCGCTGAACGCGAGCACGCGCGACTGCGGCACGCGGCGCCCAGCCCCGTTGCTGGAAGCGGTCCAGCAGCGCCGTCCCGCGGGACACAATAGTTGCCTCAATTACTGCCGCCGGTATATCGCCGAGTGATTCCAGCAAGCGGCGATGATCCAACGAGATCCCCTTCCAACATAGTCAGCTCGCCGGCTTCGCACGTTTATTTCACGTGATGAGATCCGATTTGGGGATTAATAATTCACTCCATGCGCACAAAAGATAATCTATCCAATTATCGCAATAAATAATCCATAAAAAATAGGTCAGAGATAATCTATCCAATATCCACGGTAACGTTAGCGCGCATTTCAACGATATTCAATTGGTTGAATGTCGCTAAGTGTAAATATTCCATTACACATAATTGCGAAAATGAAATTGCCATGATAAAGTGTTGTTGTCCTTGGGTAACGCGGAGCCCGAGGGAACGCCTTATGGCATAAAAATTCCGCTATTTCGTCTTTGGGATATTATGAAAATCCAGTTGAACAAGATTCAGCAAGGCCCGGTTCTGGCAAAAGGTTCGGACAGCTCCGGTCACGCATGTGGCATCAACGGCACGAACGCTGGCGACGGTTGCGTCAATGTAACCGGCAACCTGAAGCCGTCGGCGACCGTCACCTACAAGCAGCCCTGCAGCTGCTGATGACGGAATGACGGCCGCCTGCTGCAGCAGGTAAGGTTTGTCTGGCTGGGAGGGGCTGTCATGCGAGAGGGCGCTCTCCCGCTTGCCATGGCTGTCAGAGCCGGTGCGATGTCACGAATCCGGCAGGCATGAAGTTGAAGTGGTGAGGGAAATGTGAAGTGCTTGTGGAAGCTGTTTGTTTTCCTGGGTTTGCTTGTTTTATTCAATGGATGTACCACTCTCCGCGCGAACGCGTCGGAAGATAATGCCCGCCGATTAATCGCGACTCACGAATTTGCCACTAATCGCGATTCGAATTTCGCCTACAAGATTTCTCCGGACGGAAGCAAAATTGCGTGGCTTGCCGTCAAAGGAACTTCCCTGGCCTTGTTTATCAAGGATCTGGAAAGCGGCCGCGTATTCTCGAAAAATTCTCATGAGATCTGGAGTTTCGACTGGACGCGCGACAGCCAGCATCTGGTGAGCGATTCGCTGGCGATAACCGGTACGTCAAACCACGTTATTGCCGTGCTGAGCGCGAAAGAAGGCGTGGATACGCTTTCAATATATACCCCTGGGCAAAAAGGGACATCGCGCATTGTCAGTCAGATTGCCGGCGATGATGATCACATTCTCGTCGAGAATAATGAGCGTGATCAGCGCTATTTCGATTTATTCAAAATCAGCCTTGCTTCCGGCAAGCATGAATTAACCGCTGAAAACGACGGAACTACCCGGACGTGGCTGACCGATGCGTCCGGCCGCCTGGCCGGCAGGATCCGTTTTGATCAGGGGCGCAATACGTTCCAGGTCCTGACGCCCGATGGGGGCTACGCGGACGTGTACACGTGGAGCGACAATGACCGGGTGACCGTGCTCAGCGTGTCGACCACGCTGCGCCAAGCCTATTTATTGAGCAACAAGGACGCCGACCGGGTGGCGTTGATCGCCCTGGACATCGATTCCGGGAAGACGAGGCCGATCCATGAGGATCCCGCCGTCGACATCTCGACCGTCTATACCGATCCCGTCAGCGGCGCGCCGCTGGCCGCCGTCAGCGAGCCGGACTATCCGCGCAACATGGTCCTGGATTCCCGGCTCGGCAAGGTGGAGGACTTCGTCGCTGCGCGGCGACCGGTGCGGCTGGGCATCGAAAATACCGATGATGCGGTACGCAAGCTGGTGCTGAGTCTGACGACCGATTCCGGCAGGGAGTTTTACCTGGCCGATCTCGCCACGGGACAAACGACACTGATTGGCGCCGCCAGTACCAGGCCATTCCGCCAGGCCTTGCGCCGCATGGAGCCTGTCGAACTGCCGGGCCGCGACGGCACGCGCCTGCATGGCTACCTGACCCGGCCCGATGGCGAGGGGGCGCATCCATTGATCGTCCTGTCGCATGGTGGGCCATGGGACAGGACTGTCTGGGGCTACGACGCGCGGACACAGTTCCTGGCCAATCGTGGCTACGCCGTGCTGGACATTAATTTTCGCGGCTCAACCGGATACGGCCGGCAGTTCGAAGCGCTCGGGTTTGGCGAATGGGGCGGCAAGATGCAGGACGATCTTGACGACGCGGCTGCCTGGGCACTGGCGCAGGGCCTGGCCGTCCCGGGGAAAGTGGGCATCATGGGTGGGAGCTATGGCGGCTACGCAGCCGCGATGGGCGTGATTGCCGCGCCCGAACGTTTTGCGTGCGGGATTGCCATCAACGGCCCGCTCGACCTGGTCGAACTCGTCGAGAACCTGCCACCCGCGTGGAATTTCGATGCTCCCCTGGTGCGGCGCTATATCGGCGATCCGTCCCAAAGCGCACAGCGCCAGACGATTCAAGAGCGGTCCCCGGCGTTCCTCGTGGATCGCCTCGCCCGGCCGCTGCTACTGGTGCAGGGCACCGCAGACGACCGGATCAGCGCGGCCACGGCCGACGCCTTCGCGCGGGCGGCGCAGCGCTCCGGAAAGCCGCTCGAGTATTGGGCGGTGCCGGGCGCCGGCCATGTGTTCACCGACTGGAAGTCCATGCTCAAGCTGTACCGCAAGAGCGAGCAGTTTTTTGCACGCTGCCTTGGTGGATCGGATGGCGGTTTCGATTTCTACGAACTCGGCTATTACCTGTTTTGACACCGCGACGGCCAATCACATGGCTGACGCTCTTCCTTGAACCTATCGACGATTCCATGAAACAGAGTACATTGTTTATCTCCGGCCTGCTTGCGCTCCTGTCCGTACAAGCGCATGCGCAAAACGGCCAGACCGCGGCGCCCTCGTTCAGCGCCGGCATCGGCATTGCGTCTTATGAATACCGCGAGCCCGGCATCATGAAGACCAAAGGCAACAAAGTCGCCGTCGAGTTTGGCGTGAATGGCGGGCTTTCACCGGATTATTTCGGCGCGGCCACGCTGCGCTATGTGACGGGCAACGTCGACTACCACCCCGACGCGCGCTACGCGTCCGTCAGCGAAAGCGACAAGCGCGACTACTACGTCGAAGTGCGCGCCCTGGCCGGACGCCTGGTGCGATACGGCAGCCTAGATATCGCGCCGTATGCGGGCCTGGGCTATCGCTACCTGTACAACGACCTGCGCGGAACGAACAGCCTGGGCCAGGCCGGCAACCGGCGCACCAATGCCATGTTCTACCTGCCCGTCGGCGTCACGCTCGCGCACGCCCTGCAGGACGACGCACGGGCCGAGGCCGGCATCGAGTGGGACCAGTTGCTGCACGGTCGCCAGGATTCCCGCCTGTCGGACGCGCGGCCCGATTACGGCGATGTGTCCAACACGCAGCGCGTCGGCTTCGGCATCAAACTGCACGTGGCTTATGCGACGGAACACTGGAAGGTCCAGCCGTACGTCGATTACTGGCACATCGGCGCGTCGCGCACGGCTCCCTTGCTCGTCAATGGCCAGCCGGCCAGGGACGGCAACGGGCAGGTGTTTATCCAGGAGCCTCGTAACCGGACCATGGAAGCAGGCGTGAAAGTGGCCTACCAGTTCTGATGTCCGCAGGAAGCTGTCAATGCTGAGTCGAGCAACATGGTGGAGCGCGCGAGTTCATCTTGGACTGGCGCGCCTGGCCGAAGCAACGGGGCGCCGTGCCCGCGCCTGCCGGCATTACCGGCAGGCCGTGCGCCGCGACGCCCGCGCCTGGCCAGCCTGGTCCGGGCTGGCGCGGGCGTACCACCGTGTCGGCAATCACCAGAAGGCGTTGACCTGCCTGGACAGGGCGCTCGTCCTGCGCCCGGGCGCTGCCAGGCTGCACGAGCGGCGAGGGAGCGTGTTGCGCAAGCTGACCCGGCTGGACGAGGCTGCTCAGGATTTCACCCGCGCCATCGAGCGTTCCCCGCGCCGGTTCAATGCCTGGTTCCACCTGGCGATGGTCCGTCTCGAGCAGGGCCGTTATATGGATGCCCTGCACTGTCTCGACGAGGCACTGGACATCAGGCCGCGCAGCGCGGACATTCGCCTGAACCGCGCGCTCGTCTGGTTGACGCTCGGGGACTGGGGGCGCGGCTGGTCCGAATACGCGGCCTGCATGCAACGGCTGGAACAGCTTCCTCGTGCACTGAAGCGCATCCCGGCATGGGATGGACGCTCGGCGTTGGCGGGAAAAACCATCCTGTTGTACAGCCAGCAGGGCTATGGCGACACGCTGCAGTTCTGCCGCTATGTCCCGCTGGTGGCGCAGACGGGGGCGCATGTCATCGTGCTGGTGTATCCGGCTCTGCTGCGCCTGCTGGGCGGCCAGGATTTCGGGCCGCGCGTCTCGTTTGTGAGCGCCATGCCGCGCCGGGCGGATGTTCGTTGCTCCTTGATGCGGCTGGCGCATGTGTTCGATACGCTCCCGGAGCGCGTGCCGCTGCAGCAGGGCTACCTGCGTGCCGATCCCGCCGCCGTGGCCTCCTGGTCGCAGCGCCTGGGCAAGCGCGACGGGTTGCGTGTGGGCCTGGTCTGGAGTGGTGCACAGGCGCACCTGAACGACCACAACCGCAGCATGTCGTTCCAGGAATTGCTGGCCTGCCTGCCCGGCGGGATCGATTACGTGTGCCTGCAAAAGGAAATCCGTCCTGCCGACGCCGCCGCATTGGCAACGTCGCCTGTCCGGGTCGCTACCTATTGCGACGCTATCCGCGACTTTGGCGACACCGCCGCGCTGTGCAGCCACATGGACGTGATCGTCAGTGTCGATACCAGCATCGCACACCTGGCGGCGGCAATGGGGAAACCGGTATGGCTGCTGCTGCCTTTCGTTCCGGATTTCCGCTGGCTCCTCGAGCGCAGCGACAGCCCCTGGTACGCGGGCGCGACGCTGTTGCGTCAGGCACGCCCCGGGGAATGGGGGCAGGTCCTGGCCGGGGTACGGAAAGGCTTGCATGCGCTGGCCGCGGCTGGCAATGAGCGAATGGGATAAGACGAATGATGATTGCAAAGTGGATGCCGTGGATCGGCGAGGCCGCCACCAGGACGCTGTGCGTGCCCGTGTACGCCGCGCGTACGTTGCGGCGCATGCGCAACGACACTGCGTGGATCACCGCCAAGATGGCGTCGGCGCTGGGCCTGCGCCCGCAGGCGGCAAGGCGCGTCCTGCGCAAGAGTATCGAAAGCGAACTGGCGTTCCAGGTCGACTACGCCTGGATTGCGCGCGCCACGCCGGACGAGTTGCTCGCAAAACTCGCTAAGTTGCGGATCGAGCATCTTTCCCGGCTGGAAGCGGTGGTCGATTCAGGACGGCCCATCATCCTGTTGTCCATCCACATGGGCAGTTTCTATTTCGGTTTCCTGAAGCTTGCCCTGGCCGTCAATGCCAAGCGTGAAGTCAGTGTCATGAAGACTGCCATGGCGAGCGAGCAGGAGAACGCCCTGCACCGCCACGCGGAGCACAAGTTTGGCGCCATCAAGACACTGCGTTTCGACGACGACGTCGGGAAAAACGCCTATCTGGCGCTGCGGCGCGGCGGCGTGGTGGCAATGATGTCGGATGTCGAAGTGCGTGTCTCGTCGCGTGAATCGGTCACGTTGTTCGACCAGGAGTGTTTCATGCAAAGCGGCGTGGCGCGGCTGGCCCTGACGACCAACGCGATCATTGTGCCCGTGATCAATTTCACTTCGCCATCCGGCGAGCGGATTCTCCGGATCGAAGAGCCGTTGTGCTCGCGCCGCGCCGTCGGCGAAACGTCCGCGCAGGATGTCGTTGCGCGGTTGATGCAAAACATTGCGACCCTCATGGAGCAATGGATCCGCATCGATCCTGAACAATTTCACCGCTGGGGCGATCTCGCCTGGACCATGCACCAGCGCCAGGACGCGACAGTCGGCGTCACCTCGGCCGCCCGCGCTGCCACAGCCACGACGTCACAAGGAGTTGAAGCATGAAGCGATCTTTGCGGTTCCCGATTTTGCTTGTCGCCGCGTTGCTGGCAAACGTTTGCCGCGGCGAGGATGTGGCCTTTTGCAAGGCCGGATGCGATGCCGAAAAGCGCGAATGCCGCGGCATGGCCGTGACCCAAAGCCGCGACGATACGGCGCCGATCCTGTCGATGGGGGAAAAAAATCCCTATGCACTCTCCCAACAGGGACCGACGGCCGTGCCCGATCTGCTGCCCGAAAGGCAGAACGATTACCGCAACAGGCTTAGCGAACGGACGCGCAAGTGCGACGACCGCTACCTGCGCTGCACGCGGAATTGTTCCGATCCGGTCGAGACATCTTCCACCAGCAGTGTGTTGATCAACCGGAAAAAGAAGGAACGCGAGTTGCCAACCTCCGGTATCACGATCAACGAAACGAGGTCGCGCGGTCTCGAAGAGAATCAAATTAATACAAAGTAATACAAGGACACCCATGGCGAGAAGAGTTGTTGTAACAGGAATGGGGACATTGACTGCGGTCGGCCTCGGTCTGGAAAAATTATGGGCAGCAATGAGCACGGCCGGCTCGGCGATCGCACCGCTACGCCGTTTCGACACGACGGGATACCGGACGAAAATCGGCGCAGAGATTAACGACGATGTGTCGGCACTGACCGGATTTCACGTCGGGAACATGTCGCGCAGCGCCCAGTTCGCGGTGGCGGCGGCCGACGAAGCACTGCGCGACAGTGGCGTGCTTGCCGCGCCGGGCGATATGGGCCGGTTCGGCATTTGCCTGGGGAGCGGCCTGGGCGGGCTCTATTTCAGCGAGGATGCCCTGCGCGCGCTGGCCGAATCCGGGCCACGCGGCGTCAGTCCGATGTCGGTTCCGTTCGTGGATCCGAATGGCATCGTGAACCAGATCGCCATGAAGTGGGGAATCATGGGACGCCAGTTCACGGTATCGACGGCATGTTCTTCGAGCGCGCATGCCATCGGCCTGGCACTGGAGTCGATCCAGGACGGCCGTTGCGACGTGATGTTGGCGGGCGGCGCGGAAGCGACCATGTCGCCCCTGATATTTGCCGGCTTCGACCGCTTGCGCGCCATGTCGGCGCGCTCCGGCAGCGACAGCACGGCGTGCCGTCCGTTTTGCGCCGACCGCGACGGTTTCGTGATGGGAGAAGGGGCCGCGATGCTGGTGCTGGAAAGCGAGGCGTCGGCCAGGGCACGGGGCGCGCGCATCTACGCCGAGGTATTGAGTTATGCGAGCACGGGCGGGGCCTGGCACCCGGTGAAGCCGCGGCCGGACGGCAGCGACCTGGTCAAGGTCATGGAGCGGTCGCTGTCGCAAGCCGGTATCGCGCCGCAAGACGTCGATCTGATCAACCCCCACGGCACTGGCACCAAACTCAATGACGAGGCCGAGGTCGCCGCCATGCAGGCCGTGTTCGGTGCGCACCTGCCGGACATTTCGGTCGTGCCGACCAAGCAGTTGACCGGGCATTTGCTGGGTGCCGCCGGGGCGATCGAGTCCGTGCATGTCGTCAAGTCGATTGCCGAATCCAGCGTGACGCCGATCGTGCATTACGACGGAACCGACCGGCTCAATATCGCGACCGGCGCAGCCCGTCCGCGCAGGATTCGTTATGCCGTGAATAATTCCTTTGGATTCGGGAATAACAATGTCAGCCTGGTTTTTGGAGCTTATCAATGAAGATCGATAAAAGCGAGTTTTTGCAGCTGATCAAGGAAAACGTGACCGAAGTCCAGTTGGACACGGTACGGCCGGACAGCACCCTGGCCGAAATCGGGATCGATTCACTGGGTTTCGCCACCCTGCTGTTTGCAATCGAGGAAAAACTGAATGTCCAGATCGACGAGGCTTATCTGGAGAAGCTCAGCGGACTGTCGACGATCGCGGAGCTGGTCGATGCGTTCAGGCAGCTGGGTTACGAGATCGAGGTTTGAGCGCTGAAGATGAAACGGTTATCGGCTGAACATTTGCCAACATTGATCGAGAAATACAAGGGCCAGCAGGCATCCAGCTATTTCTGCCTGTCCTCGGTGCACGGCTATTCGGAATCCGAACTGGTGGAACTGCTGGCGAGCGGCATGAGCGTCCAGTTCGCCGACGATGAGGCGTCCCCGTCCACGCTGGTGTCGCTGGAGGCGGTCGATTACGAGCAGGGGCATGCGCGCGTGCAGGTCCGTGGCACCGGCTGCGCCACGCTGCAGGCGTTCCTCGCCAACCTGATGACATCGCTGGGTCTGCAGCGTCTGTATTCGTTCGTGTTCCCCACCGAGGACGACGAAGGCCGCCTGTTGTCGGCGCTCGGGTTCGTCCGCGAGGCTGTGTTCCGCGAACATGTGTACATCGACGGCGCTTACAGGGACGTGATCGTGTATGGACTGATCGGGGAGGAAACGTGATCTTCCTTCTCAAGGGACTGGTCATCCAGATCCGCAAGCCGGAAATCCGTGACCTGGACACCATCGCCGGGTGGCTCGCCTCCGACGCCTACGTGGCAAATATCGGCGGCGCCAAGGGCATGGAGGACGAACAATACCGGCGCAAGGCCGAGGCTATGCTTCAGGGCAACGCGGATGACTATGCGCCGGACAAGTACTACCTGATCGAGGACCGCTTCAACGGTACCCCCGTCGGCCTGGCGATGCTGTGCAAGATCGATTGGAAGAACCGGCATGCCGAGTTCGCGTACATCGTCGGCGACAGCAATTACCGCGTGCGCCTGACCGCCGGCGACATCAACGTCGTCTTGTACAACTATTTTTTCAACGAGCTCAACCTCAACAAGGTGTACGGCTACGTCTTTGCCACCAACACGACATCGCTGCGCATGAATGCGTTCGGCGGCAGCCAGGATGGCACGCTGCGGCGACACAAGGTGCTGGACGGTAAGTCGATCGACGTGCACGTGCTGTCCATCAGCCGGCGCGAATTCAGCGGTTTCGTGGGCCGGCACGCTCATACGCTGCTGAAAAAGCACATCGAACGCAGCTTGATCAGGCATACGCGGCCCGAATGACCGTGGTTGCGCTCATGTTCCTGCGCACGCTGGCCGTGGGTTGGTGCGGCTGGTTGCTGGATGCCGTCATGCTCGGGTTGGGAGCATCCATGCTGAGCGTTGGCGCACTGGCCCCGCTGGCGCGCTCGCTGCGGTGGAGCCCGGCCTACCTAACGCTGGCGCTGGCGGTGTTCGCCGCGTCCGTGGCTGTGACGACGGTGGCGCCCGTGGCGTACTTGCGCGGCCTGGCCCGGTCGTTCCGCCACCAGCCGCCGGGATACCACCTGCGCGTCGCGGCGTGGGCCGCCGCAACCGCGGTCTACGAGGAGGCCGTCTGGCGGCTGGCGGCCCAGTCGATGCTGTGCGCGGTGCTGCCGGCCACCGGCGCCGTGGTGCTGGTGGCCGCCATGTTCACGTTCTGGCACCGGCACCGGACGGGCAGCAACGTGCTCCTGGTGGCCGAACTGTTTTCGTTTTCGTTGATACAGGGGTGGGCGTTTTTCGCTACCGCCGATCTGTTGCTGATCACTCTGACGCATGCCGTCAGGAATTACCTAATCGGAATTAACGGGTATGCCATTGAAAAATCATAAATCATTCTTCCAGGCCGCCGGCGTGCTTGCCGTCGTGCTCGCGGTGGCTGCCTGGAAGGCGCCGTTCTGGCGTACCGCGAACGCGTCGCAAGCCGTGGTCACCAACGTCGTCCATCCCACGGTCGGACCGGTACGCGACGTGATCATCTCGAAGGGAACGGTCGCGCTGGACCATCAGCTGACGCTGCGCGCTCCGGCCAGCGGACGCATTGCCGGGCTCACGGTGCATGAGGGAAGCGATGTCCGCAAGGGGCAGAGTCTGCTCCGTATCGCAGACACGCAGGATGGCGCCGATCTTGAATTGCGCAGACTTGAATTGCAGCGCAGTAAGGCCAAACTGGCGGCACTCGAGAAAGAACTCGACGTGACGCAACGGCTGGTCGAGATCGGTAGCTCGCCCAGGCATGAACTCGAGCAGAAAACGCTCGAGGTCGACCTCGCGCGCAAGGATATCAGCCGGGCCGAGCTGGAACTGGCACGATTCGTCGACATGAAGGCGCAGTCGTCCCTGACGAGCCCGGTAGATGGCATGCTGGTGTCCGTTCCGGTCGTGGCGGGACAGTTTGTCCATGCCGGCGACGAATTGCTCACCGTGACCGGGGGGGCGGCAAGGACCGTGGTCGCGTATGTCGATGCGATGGACCTGGAGCGGCTCGCGGTCGGGCAGGCGGTGGAGTTCAGCGACCGGGAGGACAGCGACGTCCGGCGCCGCGGCCGGATCAAGGAAATCGGCCGGGCCGTTGCCAGCGGCCAACGGCAGAACACTGTCAAGGTCGTGGCGGAGGCGCTCGATCCGCTCGACGACCTGCGCATCTCGCAGCAGCTGTATGTCGAATTCATCGTGCTCGACCAGGCACACGTCCTGCGCGTGCCCAAGGATTACGTGAGCTTCCAGGGCAGCGAGAAATTCGTCCATGTCGTCACGCCCCGGGGCATTGAACGACGCCCCGTGAAAACTGCGCGTGGCGACGCCAGTTTCGAACGCGTGCTGGCCGGCGTCGTCGCCAGCGACCAACTGGTGCGCAGGCCCACGGCGACGGGTGGTGCGCAATGATCGAGTTACAGGCGATCGAAAAGCGTTTTACCGTCGGTGGCGGCACCCTTGATGTCATCCGCGGCATCGACCTGCGGATCGGGAAGGGCGAATTCGTTGCCATCATGGGCAAATCCGGCTCGGGGAAATCGACGCTCCTGAACATCATTGGGTGCCTGGACACGCCTTCGGCGGGCCGGTACACGCTGTCCGGATCCGACGTTTCCGCGCTGGACGACCGGGCGCTGGCTGACATCCGTAATCAGCGGATCGGTTTCATCTTCCAGAGTTTCAATCTCATTGCACGCAATACGGCCCTGCGCAATGTCGAGAAGCCCCTGCTTTACCAGGGCGTGGAAGCGGACGAGCGCAGGCGCCGCGCCGCCGAGATGCTGGAGCGGGTAGGCCTGGCCGAGCGCGCCGGCCATCTGCCGTCCCAGCTGTCGGGCGGGCAGCAGCAGCGGGTGGCCATTGCCCGCGCCCTGGTGGCGCGCCCCGACATCCTGATTGCCGACGAGCCGACCGGAAACCTGGATTCAGCGACCGGACAGGACATCATGGGATTGCTGCGCAATCTCAGCCGGGAAGGCAAGACGGTCGTCATGGTCACGCACGACCCCGGCTCGGGCGCGTTCGCCGACCGCGTGATCAACCTCGCCGATGGACGTGTGAGCGCATGAGCCGGCCAATTCTGGGCTTGTCGCTGCGCGCGCTGGCGGGCGAGGCATTCGAGGCACTGGCCGACAACCGGTTGCGTTCGGCACTGAGCTTGCTCGGGGTCACGATCGGGATCGCGTCGGTCATCGTGGTCAGCAGCATTGCCGCATCGGGGCGGGAAATGGTGTTCCGCGAGCTCGAGACATTCGGCCTGCGGACGTTCTGGGTATTCCGTACCTTCTCGTCGGACGACCGGCTCGAAAAAGACGCAGTCGGCAGCGGCATCGCGACAGCGGACTACAGGCAGCTTCAGCGCCGCGAGGCGACCGCGATCGCGCGGCTTTCGCCAGTGGTGGAGCTTGGTGGCGAAAAGACGCTGGCGATGAAGAACGGCAAGACCATGCGGGTGCACCTGCAAGGCGTCAACGAGGACTTCGACCAGATCAATGGTGACGTGCTTGCCGCTGGCCGTTTCCTGTCGCGCGACGATGTTGCCGGGCGGGCGAACGTGGCCGTCATCGGGGCGGCCGTGGCCACGCAGCTGTTCCCGGAATTGGGCATGGACGCGCTGGGCCAGAAGTTCAGCCTCGGTGATAACTGGTTCGTGGTGGTGGGGATCCTGCGGGAAAAGAGCCGGGACCTGATCACCAGCCTGGGAGCCGCACGGTCGGAAGAGACCAGCGCGCGCATCCTGATTCCCTATACGACGCAGCAGAAGATGGCCGGCAACACCGACATTGTCAGCTTCATCCAAGGGCAGGCGACCGACCTGAATCGGGCCGGCGAGGCAATCGAACAAGTCAGGGAAGTATTAACAACCCGGCACGGCGGCATGTTCCGCTACAAGGGCGAAAGCATGGCGACCTACGTGGCGACGGCCAACCGCATCCTCGCGGGCGTCGCGCTCATCGGTATTGTCGCGGCCGGGGTATCGCTGTTGGTAGGAGGTTTGGCAATCATGAATATCATGTCGACGTCGGTCATCGAGAGAACCAGGGAAATCGGGGTGCGGCGGGCGCTGGGCTCGCCGCAGGTATCCATTCGTGCGCAATTTCTGATGGAGGCCTTGCTGATCAGCGCGATCGGCGGCGGCATCGGTATCCTGCTGGGCTGGTCGACCGTACACGTCATGGCGCTGTTGTCGGCGCAGCCGTTGCGTCTGTCGCTCGACGGCATGGCACTGGCCTTGGCGAGCACGGTCGCGGTGGGCCTTGCGTCGGGTTATTACCCGGCATTGACCGCGTCGCGGCTTGCCCCGGTGGAGGCGCTGCGCCATGAATAAAAGCATTGTGTTCGTTGCGGCACTGTGCCTGGCGGCGGCTGCCTGCGCGGCTGTGGACCCCACGGAAACGGGCGCGCCCATCAGTTTCGAACAGGCCTTGCAGCGGGCCATGTCGAACAGCCCCGAGCTGAGGAAGTACGGACTGGGCATCGACATCGCGGGCCAGGAAGTGGTGCGCGCGCGCAGTGCGTTCCTGCCGCACGTGGACCTCACGTCGACGACCCAGCAGATCGAAGCCTTCGGCACCATCCCCGGCCTGGAATCGCTGCTGCTCAGTGGCCGCAACCGTGTCTACAACGCCTCGAGCATCCTGAACGTAGGGCTGAATGTGCTCAACGGCGGCGCCGACGTGGCGAGCCTGCACGCGGCCGGGGAACGCCGCGAGGAAGCACGACTGCAGTTGAAGATCCAGAGGACGGCGCTGGCTACCCTCGTTCTCGACCGCTACCACGCGCTGCGCCAGGCGGAAATCGAGCTGGGCATTGCGACCCTGCGCCACGACTCGTGGATCGCGCAGGCAGCGCAGGCACGCGAGGACTTCGAACTCGGCAGGCAATCGGCACTGGCCGTATCGGAAGCGGAATACGAGGTGCAGTCGGCCGAGTTGACCAAAGCGGGCAGGCAGCGCGCCTATGCCAACGCCAGACGCGATCTGCTGGACGCGATCGGGCCGGAACAGGCCGGCGCCCCCGGCCCGGCTGCCTACGCCACCCGTCCGGCCTACGATGCCGTGCTGGCCCGGCTCGGGATCGATGTCAGCGCGCGCGCCAACGAGGTGGACATCCACGCTTCACGTGTACGGCAGGCCGAATTCGAAATCAAGCGTGCGCGCAACCGCTATTTCCCCCGCATCGACCTGTTCTACAGGACCACCTACGGCGGGGTGAGCGAAAATGGCCTGCATGACGCCTTCCACGATCAGGGACGCGACAAGCGGCTGTTCGGGGTGAACATGACCTGGAACCTGTTCGACGGTTTCGACACGACCGGAGAGGTGCGGGCGGCAGCGCTGCGGATGGCATCCGCCCAGGTCGACCGCGACCTGGCCGTGCAGGAACAGACCCGCCGTGTCAATGAAGTATCCAGGATGCTGGCCGACATGTTGGAAGAGGAGCAGCTCGAAAGGCGCCGGCTGGCCATGATGCAAAAACGTGCCGAGATCAACCAGGTCAAGTTGGGGCTGGGACGGGCCGACGCAGCGGTCACCCGGATCGACAAACGGGATGTCGGCGTGCAGAAGCTGGAAGTGGAAAAGCGCGAGGAAGGCATCGCCTACTACAAGGCCAGGCTGTTGCTGAGGGAGGGGCAGCGATGATCCGATCGTCCGTCCGGGCGGAGTCTCCGGAGCGCAGGTTTCACGTTCACCTGTTGCAGCGCCAATGGAAGGGCGCACTGGCATATCTCGTGCTGTTGCTGCTGGCGCTGGCCGGTCAGGCGCCTGTGCCATTTCTCATCAGCGGCGTGATCGACAGCCTGACGCTGGGCGCGTCATTGCCCGACGTGGCGCCGCAGATCGCGGCGATCGTTGGTCTGTCGCTTGTCGCGCTGGCGGCTTCCACCGTTGGCCAGATCGCCGGTGCCGACCTGCACCGGCGCTTCATCCTCGATGCGCGCATGGCCGTGTTCGAGGCGCTGCAGCACGCACCGGCATCGTTCCTGCGACGCTTCAACGTCAGCGACCTGCAGGCCCGGCTGACCGCCGACCTGGGCGCGATCAACCACCTGTCGCCTGCCGGACTGGCGAGTGCAGCGCGCCACGTGGCTTGCGTGCTCGTCTACGGCGTCATGCTCATCCGCCTGAGCCCGGCCGTCGTGGCGGGCATCGCCTGGCTGCTGCCATTGGCCGCGCTGGTCTTCAGGCTCACCAGCAAGCGGCAGGGGGTGCTCGCGAACGAGGCGCATTCCAGCGCGGCGCTGGGCAACGCGACCATGCTCGAAGCGCTCGTGGGATTGCGCGAATCCCGTGTGACGGGCTCGCACGCCTTTCATCGTACCCGCCTGCACGCGTCGCTTGCCGCGAGCGAGGTGCGGTTTTTCGATGCAAGAAGGTATGGCGCGCTCATGTTCGGCGCCTTGTCGATCATTCCGATCATCGTCACCGCGCTGATCTGGACGGTCGGCGCCTGGCAGATCAGCACCGGGAAACTGACGGTGGGCGAGCTGGTGTCGTTCATTTTCATGCTGTCCTTGCTGTATGCACCGATCAATGGACTGTTCGGCGTGGCGGCGGGCTACGTGTTCGAATGGGCGGCATTTGAGCGTGTGGCGAACCTGTTCGACGGGACAGCGGGCGCGCCGGAGCGGCTGCCGGCGGCTCGGCGCCAGCAGGCGCTGCCATCCGCACAGGGCGCCGGTCCCGCGGCACTGGCGCTGCGCGCCGTGTCGTTCGGGTATGGCGATGAGCCGATCCTCGACGCGATCGACATCGATGTGCCGACCGGTCGCTGTACGCTGCTCGCCGGTCCGAACGGCTGCGGCAAGTCCACGCTTGCGGCCATCGTGTGCGGGCTCGAG
The DNA here is from genome assembly GCA_966212285.1 of Massilia kyonggiensis. Classification (GTDB taxonomy): domain Bacteria; phylum Pseudomonadota; class Gammaproteobacteria; order Burkholderiales; family Burkholderiaceae_D; genus Telluria; species Telluria kyonggiensis_A. The sequence continues at coordinate 131,915 of CBIHQW010000008.1, read as the reverse complement.
TCGCCTTCGTCAGGGGCGGTCCTCGTGGACGGGATCCCGATCGACGCCATGCCTGCTGCCGATCTGGCGCGCCGGATCGGCTACTTGCCGCAACAAGCCCTGATCCTGGGCGACTCGCTACGCCTGAACATCACCCTCGGACGCGACATCAGCGACGAGCAGATCCGTGCCGCCGGCGACGAGCTGGGCCTGTCGTCTTTCCTCGACGGATGGGATAGTGGCCTCAATACCGTGATACTCGAGGGAGGCCGGGATCTGTCCGGCGGACAGAAACAAAAGATCGCGTTGCTGAGAGCGGTTGTCCATCGGCCGGTGCTTCTCGTACTCGACGAACCGGAGAACAATCTCGACCAGGCGACACTGACGCATCTGGTGCGCTACCTGGGTCGGCTGAAGGGACGCTGTACCGTGCTGGCGGTCAGCCACGGGCCAGCCTTGCACGGCATCGCCGACCGGGTCGTCGAGGTGCCGGCCCACGCGCGGCGCCAGTCGAGCGTGGACGCGGCGAACACGAACAGCACGACGGTCAATATCCTGGGGCAGGGCCGGCCGTCAATGGCCTGACTCAGTCGAGCCAGGCCCTGAGCGCCGCTTCGCCGTCCGCGCTGAACGCGAGCACGCGCGAGTCCGGCACGCGGCGCGCCCAGCCCAGTTGCTGGAAGCGGTCCAGCAGCGCCGTCCCGAGGGCGCCGGCGAGGTGATGGCGGCGCTCGCTCCAGTCCAGGCAATGGCGGCACAGCGGCCGCCGCGTGGCGGACGGCAGCGGATCGATGCCGAGCGCCGCGACGATTGAACGTCCCGCATCCGTGAGCGCGACGCCGCCCGCATCCAGCGCGAACGCGCCGCGCCGCGCCAGGCTTTCGTAGACGAGCACCCCGAGTTCGCCCGCCAGGTGGTCGTAGCAGACGCGTGCCTTGCGCAGCGCCGGCTCGCGGGGACTGGAGCGCACGCGCACGGCACCCGTGCCGAACGCGATGCCCATCATGGATTCCAGCAGGTGCGCGACGTCGGCGTCGGCAATGCGGAAATAGCGGTGCCGGCCCTGCGCCTCCACGGCGAGCAGGCCCGCCTCGCGCAGCTTGGCCAGGTGCGTGCTGATCGTCTGGCGCGTGACGCCGGCGGCGTCGGCCAGTTCGGTCGCCGTCAGCGCCATGCCGCTCATCAGCACGTTCAGCACTTCGGCGCGCGCCTGGTCGCCGATCAGGGCGGCGATGTTCGCGATGTTCGGTCCGTCTCTCATAGTTCGATCTTAGCCGAAGCATCGGGGCAGGGCCAGTAACTACCATGAGGCTTCAACGTTACGAGGAGCCATCATGCCCATCACGTGTTTCATCCGCTACGAGATCGACCCCATCCAGCGCGACGCCTTCCGCGAGTATGCCGAGAACTGGGGCCGCATCATCCCAAGGCTGGGCGGCCGCCTGCTCGGCTACTTCCTGCCGCACGAAGGCACCAATTACGAGGCATGGGGTCTCGTCGGCTTCGACAGCCTGGCCGACTACGAAGCCTATCGGCTGCGCCTGAAGCAAGACGACGAAGCGGTGGCGAACTTCCGGTTTGCGCGCGAAAAACGCTTCATCCTGCGCGAGGAACGCACGTTCCTGGAGAACGTCGCATGATCGCCGTGATCTTCGAAGTGGAGCCGGCGCCCGGCAAGCGCCAGGACTACCTGGACGCGGCCGCGGCGCTGCGTCCCAAACTGGAAGCGATCGACGGCTTCATTTCCATCGAACGTTTCGCCTCGCTGGCGCGGCCGGAGAAGATGCTGTCGCTGTCGTTCTGGCGCGACGAGGAAGCGGTAAAACGCTGGCGCACCTTGCCCGCGCATCGCGCCATGCAGGCGGCGGGGCGGGCCGGTCTCTTTGCCGGCTACCGCCTGCGCGTGGCCGCCGTCGTGCGCGACTACGGGCTGCACGAGCGGGACGAGGTGCCGCCCGACCTGGTTACTCCTTGATTTCCGGCTCGACGAGTTGCGCCAGCAGCTGCAGCGATTCCTGCCAGCCGAGGTAGCACATCTCGGCGGGAATCGCGGCCGGGATGCCTTCCTGCCTGATCTTGATCTCCACGCCGCAGAACACCTCGCGCAGCTGCACGGTCGTCTGCATGCGGCCGGGGAGGTTGGGATCGTTGAATTCGGCCGTGTAGACGAGGCGCTTGCCCGGTTCCAGTTCGAGGTATTCGCCGCCGAACGAGTGGCTGCCGTCCGTCGTGAAATTCGTGAACGACATCCGGTAGCGGCCGCCGACGCGGGCATCCTGCTCGTGCACGGTGCAGGTGAAGCCGTGCGGCGGCAGCCATTTGGCGACGGCCGCCGGCGTGACGAACGCGCGGTAGACGCGGTCGGCGGTGGATTTCAGGACGCGGTGCAACTCGACGGTATTCGTGGACATGATCGGTCTCCTTGGCGTAAGTGGAAGAGGACATCCCTCTGATCCTACGACGAACGGGAGCCAACCGGATCGACACGCAACATAAAAAATTTTCTAACGGCCGCGGAAGCGCCGGATCGCCGCATCCACCATGCCCTCGGGACTGCCCTGGCGTTCGTACTGCCCACGAAGAAAACTCGCGTCGCCGCCGTCGCTGGCCGTCGCGGCCAGGTGCAGCAGCGCGTCCAGGCTGCCCAGCGCCTGCGCATGCGGTTCCATCAGGTCCAGCGTGGCGATGATGTCCTCGCGCAGCGGGATCTGTTCATAGGTCTTCGGATGCGTGATCACGCCGTCGAGGCCGAAGCGGCTGGCCTGGAAGCGGTTGTAGTTGTAGACGAGGTAGTCGTCCTCCAGCGGCGGCGCCTCCTTCCGCTCCAGCAGGTGGCGGCACAGCGCCTGCAGGTAGGCCGCGAGCGCGGCGGCCCGTTCGACGGTCAGCGGCGTATCGCACACGCGCAGTTCGATCGTGCCGTATTCCGGTTTCGGCCGCAGGTCCCAGTAAAAATCCTTCATGCTCCTGATGATGCGCGTGCGCTCCATCTTGGCGAAATAGACGTCGGCGAAATCGGCCCAGCTGAGCGTGAATGGCGCGCGGCCGCTCAATGGAAACGCGGAGACGGAATTCAGGCGCGCCGAATCGAAGCCGCTGTCGTGCCCCTGCACGAACGGCGACGACGCGGACAGGGCGATGAAATGCGGGATGTAGCGCGACAGCGCGTGCAGCAGGAACAGCGCGTCGTCGCCGCTGGCGCAGCCGATGTGCACGTGCTGGCCGAACACGGTGAACTGCTTGGCCAGGTAGCCGTACAGCGCCGACAATTCCTGGTAGCGCGGCTTGGCCGAGATGCGCTGTTCGGACCAGTGCTGGAACGGATGCGTGCCGCCGCCGGCGATGCCGATGTTCAGCACGTCGCTGGCGGCGACCAGCGTGTCGCGGATCTCCAGCAGCTCGGCCAGCAGCGTGCGGTAGTCCGTCTGCACGCTCGAATTTATCTCGATCATGCTCTCCGTGATCTCGGGCGTGACGTTGCCGGGAAACGGCTTGCGCTTCAGCAGGTGCATCAGGTCCGGGCTGGCCGGCGTGAGGTCGAAGTCCGACAGGCTGACGAGCTGCAGTTCCAGCTCCACGCCGAACGTCAGCGGTGCCGAGGTGGCAAAGGGTTCAAGAGGCATGGTTGATCTCCGGCGCTTCGCGCGCCCACACGAGGGCACGCTGCAGGATGATGGGACCGAATACTTCGAGCAGCATCGTCACGGCGGCCACGGCGCGCAGCTCCTCGACGACCTGCACGCCCGCGTGGCGCGCATGCTCGATCAACAGGATCACGAATACCGACAACGGCGTCAGCGCCACGCCCGTCAGCGCGCCCTTGCGCCACGAGATGCCGGACAGGTGCGCGAACGCCGTCACGCCGGCCGTCTTGGCAATCAGGCGCACGACCACGAGCGCGACCGCGAGCGCCGCGCCGGCCCACACGCGGCGCCAGTCGAGCGTGGACGCCGCGAACACGAACAGCACGACGGTCAGCAGCTCGCCCAGCGCGCCGAAATTGCGCTGCGCCTGGCTGAATGCGACGCGGCGGTGGCGCGCCGTCAGGCCGAACGCGAGCGCCGCGACGACGGGCGACAGGCCCAGTGCGTACGTGATCGCGACGAGCAGGATCACGGCCAGCGCGAAGGCGACTGTGGCATCCTGCGCCAGCTTGCCCAGCAGGCGCAGGACGCCCGGTACGACGAGGCCGAACACGGCGCCCGTGAAGGCCGAGACGCCCAGCACGACGAAGCTGTTCCACAGCGCGTCGCCGACGTCCTCGAACGTGCGGAAGATCCACAGGCCGACGGTGGCGTTGAACGCGAACACGGCCAGCACGCAGTTCAGCGCGCACAGGTGCAGCGCCCGTTCCGTCACCTGCCCCGAGCTTTTCTGTTCGTTGATCACACGGACCACGGTCGCGGGCGACGTCGCCATCGACAGCGACGCGAGCATCAGCCGGTCGATCAACGCCACGCCGAACGCATTCGCGACGAGGTAGACGCCGACGAAGGTGAGGCCCGCTTCGACGAGGCCCGTGACGCCGATCCACGGATTCGTGCGCAGCCAGCGCAGGTTGATGCGGTAGCCCAGCTCGAACAGGATCAACCCGAACCCGACGTCGGCCAGCAGAAGCGTCGTACCGCCCCCCGACGGCGGCAGCGGCAGCACGCCGAGCTGGGGCGCGGCCAGGATGAAGCCGACGAGGCCATAGAAGCTGATGCGCGGCAGGCCCGTCCAGCGCTGCCCGAATTCGCCGACCAGCCAGGCCAGCGTGATCGCGAAGGGCCAGGCGAGGCTCGTGAGGATGGCCAGAAAATCCTGCATGCCCGCTCCTTTGTCAAAATGTTATGACCTGCAACCGATTCTACAAGAGGGTGATGTGCGCACGATTACATGTAGGAATTGCGGAAGGTAGAATGCCGCATGACCCAATCGATTCCCGTCCCGGCCCCGCGCCCCCCGATCCGCCTGACGGCCCAGGTACTCACGTGCCTGATGTTCTGCATGCTGGCCGCGCCCATCATCTGGTTCGGCCAGCGCGATCCGCTGGCCGCGTTCGGCGGCCCGATGGCGCCGCTGTGGCAGCTGCTGATCGGGCAGGGTCTCGCATTGCTGGCCGCCGTCGGCTCGTACGTCATGTTCCGCCTGACGGCGCGGGCGAAGTCGACCACCGACACGATCGCGAGCTATGCGCGCCTGGACCTGCGCGGCCTGAATCCGTTGTGGATCGCGCTGGCCGCCGCCATCGGCGAAGAGACGCTGTTCCGCGCGGCGCTGCAGCCGCTGCTGGGCATCTGGATCACGTCGCTGATCTTCGTCGTCACGCACACGCCGGCGTACCGCTTCCGCCGGCTCGACTTCGCCACGCTGGCGCAGGCGGCCGGCGTGTTCGGCGGCAGCGTCGCGCTGGGCCTGATTTATGAGTACGTCGGCTGGATCGCGGCGGTGCTCGTGCACCTGTGGATCGACATCACCGGTTTGTTGATCGTGCGCGCGGCGGCACGCGTGCGGTGATTACTTACTGAGCAGGCGCATCGCCCGTTCGAGCCCGTCGATCGTCACGGGGAACATGCGGTTGCCCATGATCTGCCGGATGACGGCGATCGACTGCCGGTACTGCCACAGGTGTTCCGGTTCCGGGTTCAGCCACGCGAATTTGGGGAAGGCGTGGCAGAACCGTGCGAGCCATTCCGCGCCCGGTTCCTCGTTGGCGTATTCGACGGAGCCGCCCGGCGCCAGGATTTCGTAGGGGCTCATGGTCGCGTCGCCGACGAAGATCAGGCGCGTGTCGGGCGGGTAGGTGCGCAGCACGTCCCACGTCGGAAAGCGCTCGGCGTGGCGGCGGCGGTTGTTCTTCCACAGGTGGTCGTAGACGCAATTGTGGAAATAGTAGAACTCCATGTGCTTGAACTCGGCCTTCGCCGCCGAGAACAGTTCTTCCGTGCGCTCGATGTGGTCGTCCATCGTGCCGCCCACGTCCAGCAGCATCAGCACCTTGATGCGGTTGCGCCGCTCCGGCTGCATCCTGATGTCGAGCCAGCCGGCGTTGTTGGCGGTGGAGCGGATCGTCTCGTCCAGCGCCAGCTCGTCCGGCGCGCCCTGGCGCGCGAAGCGGCGCAGGCGGCGCAGCGCGACCTTGATGTTGCGGATGCCCAGTTCGCGCTCGCCGTCGTAGTCGCGGTAGGTGCGCTGGTCCCAGACTTTCACGGCACTGCGGTTGCCGCCCTTGCCACCGATCCGGATGCCTTCCGGATTGGTGCCGCCGTTGCCGAACGGGGACGTGCCGCCCGTGCCGATCCACTTGTTGCCGCCTTCGTGGCGCTCCTTCTGTTCCTTGAGGAGTTCCTGCAGGCGGTCCATCAGCTTGTCGTAGCCGAGCTTCTGCAGCTCCGCCTTCTGCTCGGGCGTCAGCTCGCGCTCCAGCCGTTTGATCAGCCAGTCGAGCGGAATGTCCGCTTTGGCATCGAACACCGTCTCGATGCCCTTGAAAAAGGCGCCGAACGCGCGGTCGAACTTGTCGAAATGGGCTTCGTCCTTCACCAGCGTCAGGCGCGCGAGATAGTAAAACTCGTCGAGCGACGGCGCGATCACCTGCTTTTGCAGCGCTTCCAGCAGCGTGAGGAATTCCTTGATCGTGACGGGGACCTTCGCGTCGCGCAGGGTGAAGAAGAAGTCGATCAGCATCGCGCTTTACTCCGCGTGGCGCGCCAGCCTGTAGTGCAGGTGCGATTTGATCTCGTGCCACTCGCCGCGCACGATGCTGTACATGACCGTGTCGCGCACGGTCCCGTCGCGGCGCGGCGCATGGTGGCGCAGCACGCCATCCTTCTTCGCGCCCAATCTCTCGATGGCGGCCTGCGACGCGTAGTTGAAATTATCGGTGCGCAGGCCGACGACGGCGCAGCCCAGCGTGTCGAACGCGTGCGACAGCAGCAGGAGCTTGCAGCTCGTGTTGACGTGGCTGCGCTGGCGGCTCTTCGCATACCACGTGTAGCCGATCTCCACGCGGTCGATCGCGGGCATGATGTCGTGGTAGCTGGTCGTGCCGATCACGGTGTCGCTGGACGCGTCGACGACGGCGAAGGCGACCCGGTTCGGCGTCTCCAGCCCCATGCGGATATACGCTTCCGTGTCCTGCGGCTCCGGCACGGACGTGATGCGCAGGTTCCACAGTTCGCCGTCCGCGGCTGCCGCGCGCAGGCCGTCCAGGTGGTGCAGCCCGAGCGGCTCCAGGCGCACGCCGTTGAATTCGAGGGTGACGGGATCGACGTGGATCATCGGTTGTGCCTCGCCATCGCGACCAGCCGCTCGAACAGGCTCACGTCCTGCTCGTTCTTGAGCAGGGCGCCGGCCAGCGGCGGCACGATCGTCTTGCCGTCCTGGCTGCGCAGGACTTCGGCCGGGATGTCCTCGGCCAGCAGGAGTTTCAGCCAGTCGAGGAATTCCGACGTCGACGGCTTTTTCTTCAGGCCCGGCACGTCGCGCAGCTCATAAAAACTCTGCAGCGCGGCGGACAGCAGGTCGGCCTTCAATGTCGGGTAGTGGACCTTCACGATTTCCGCCATCGTGTCGCGGTCGGGGAATTTAATGTAGTGGAAGAAGCAGCGGCGCAGGAAGGCGTCCGGCAAGTCCTTCTCGTTGTTCGACGTGATGATGACGAGGGGGCGGTGCTTCGCCACGACCATCTCGCGCGTCTCGTACACGTAGAACTCCATGCGGTCCAGTTCGCGCAGCAGGTCGTTCGGGAATTCGATGTCGGCCTTGTCGATCTCGTCGATCAGCAGCACGACCGGCTCGGGCGCCGTGAACGCCTGCCACAGCACGCCCTTGACGATGTAGTTATGAATGTCGCGCACGCGCTCGTCGCCCAGCTGCGAATCGCGCAGGCGCGAGACGGCGTCGTATTCGTACAGGCCCTGCTGGGCCTTGGTCGTCGACTTGATGTGCCACTGCAGCAGCGGCATGTCCAGCGCGGCCGCCACTTCCTCGGCCAGCATCGTCTTGCCGGTGCCGGGTTCGCCCTTGATCAGCAGGGGCCGGGCGAGGGTGAGGGCGGCGTTGACCGCCAGTTTCAGGTCGGCGGTGGCGACATAGTTGTCGCTGCCTTCGAAGCGTCGGGGTGCGTGCATGGGCCTGGGCAGATCATGTGGAAATGCCATCGAGTATATGCCAGAACGCCGAGGCGGGCGGGACGTCCATGCTGCGCTGCCCAATGGACTCGACTATATTCTTCGGATAGAATCGATTGGATCGTGGCAAAAATGCCATTGCAGTTGCAGTACCGGGGGTCTAGAAAACCTGCTGCCGCCGCACGGGTCGCAAGGCGCCCTATCGATTCAACCCAACGATAGGTCATCCATGAAAATTTCAACCGCATTACTCGTGCTAGCCGCCGGCGCCTCGATGGCCGGCACGGCCAGCGCAGCCGATATCGTCGGCAATCCCAAGGCAGCACCCAACAAGATCGAGCAGTGTATCGGGTGCCACGGCATCCCCGAGTACAAGGGCACGTTCCCTGAAGTCTATCGCGTACCGAAGATCGGCGGCCAGTCGGCGAAGTACATCGAAGCCGCGCTGCAGGCATACAAGAAAGGCGACCGCAACCATCCGTCCATGCGTGGTATCGCGGCCAGCCTGTCCGACCAGGACATCGCCGATATCGCCGCGTATTATTCGCAACAGACCCCGTCCAGGTAAGGAGCGCGCCATGAATAAACTGATCGTCGCGCTGACCCTGGGCGCCGCCACGCTGGCCCTGTCCGGCCAGGCACTGGCTTCCGGCAATGCCGCCAACGGCGCCGAACTGGCGAAAAAATACAACTGCGCGTCCTGCCACGGCGCCGACTACAAGACCCCGATCGATCCCAGCTATCCGAAGCTGGCCGGCCAGCATGCCGACTACCTCGTGCATGCGCTGGTCGCGTACAAGCGCGGCAACAAAGCCGCCAACGGTCGCAACAACCCGATCATGGCCGGCATGGCCCAGCCGCTGTCCGACCGCGACATGGCCGACATCGCCGCCTATCTGGAAAACCTGCCGGCGGCACTCGTCACGAAGCGCTGATCCGCACGGGCCGTTACAATAACGGCCCATCCGGATTGTCCGGAATCCCTCCTGCCGCGTGCCGGCCGGAGGGATTTGTCTTTTGGAGCCCCGCCTTGTCCGACGTATCCCCTTCCCACATCAAGACCAATGTATTGAGCGGCCTGACGGTCGCGCTGGCGCTGGTCCCGGAGGCCATCGCCTTCGCCCTCGTGGCCCACGTCTCGCCACTGACCGGCCTGTATGCCGCCGTGCTGGTCTCGTTCATCACCTCTGCATTCGGCGGCCGGCCCGGCATGATTTCCGGCGCGGCCGGCGCGCTGGCGGTCGTCATGGTCGCGCTGGTCGTCCAGCACGGCGCGCAATACCTGTTCGCCGCCATCGTGCTGATGGGCGTGCTGCAGATACTGTTCGCGGCCGCGCGGCTCGGCAAATTCATTCGCATGGTGCCGCATCCCGTGATGCTCGGCTTCGTCAACGGCCTGGCCATCGTCATCTTCGTCGCGCAGTTCGAACACTTCAAGGCGGGCGGCGGCTGGATGGCGGGGCCGCAGCTGTGGACGATGCTGGGCCTCGTCGCGCTGACGATGGCGATCATCTACATCACGCCGCGCCTCACGAAAGCCGTGCCGGCCACGCTGGTCGGCATCCTCGCCGTCGCACTGCTCGCGCATTTCACCGGCATCGAGACGAAGACCGTGGGCGACCTCGGCTCCATCGCGGGCGGCCTGCCGGCGTTCCGCGTGCCGGACGTGCCGTTCGACCTGCAGACCTTGAAAATCGTGTTCCCGTACTCGCTCGTGCTGGCGGGCGTGGGCCTGATCGAGACGCTGCTGACATTGACCCTGATCGACGAGATCACGGACACCCGCGGCCAGCCGAACCGCGAAAGCCTCGCGCAGGGCGTCGCGAACGTCGTCACTGGTTTCTTCGGCGGCATGGGCGGCTGCGCGATGATCGGCCAGAGCATGATCAACGTGGGCAACGGCGCGCGCGGGCGCCTGTCCGGCATCTGCGCGTCGCTGTTCCTGCTGTCGTTCATCCTGTTCGGCGCGAGCGTGATCGAACGGATTCCGCTCGCCGCGCTGATCGGCGTGATGTTCGTCGTGTGCGAAAAGACCTTCGAATGGGGCACGTTCCGGCTGTTCGGCAAGGTACCGCGCGCCGACGCGCTCGTGATCGTGCTGGTGGCCGGGGTGACGCTTGTCTTCAACCTGGCGACCGCCGTGCTGGTGGGCGTGATCGTGTCGGCGCTGGTGTTCGCGTGGCAGCACGCGAAGCAGATCCGCGTCGCGACGGCGCACGATGCGAACGGCTGGAAGGTGTATGAACTGGAGGGGACGCTGTTCTTCGCGTCGGTGGCCGGCTTCCAGGCGCTGTTCGCGCCGAAGGACGATCCGCAGGACGTCGTCGTCGAGTTCCGCCGCGCGCGCGTGGCGGACCACTCGGCGATCCAGGCCATCGACGGCCTGGCGGAACGCTACCGCGCCCTCGGCAAGCGCCTGCATCTGCGCCACCTGAGCCCGGACTGCCGCGCGCTGCTCGAGCGCGCGAAGGACATGATCGAGGTGAACCTGCCGGAAGACCCGCGCTACCGCGTGGCCGACGACAAGCTGGACTGATCAGCGGACGCGCTTGCGCACGCACTCCACGTACGCGTCGGTATCCGGCTGCGTGCCGTGGCGCTGCGCCGACCAGATCATCTCGCCCAGGCATTCCATGATGCCGTGGTGGGCCTCGTGCTCGCCCACGCGCGCGGCCAGCGCCTCGTAGGCGGCGCGGATGCCGCGCGGCTGGTCGATCGATACCTGTTCCGTGATCGACAGGTGCATCGACAGGTGCAGGAACGGATTCGGCTTGCCGCCTTCGACGGAATAGTCGCGCGCCACCGCCGCATCCGCGTCCGTCAGCTCGTCGTGGTATTCGGGATGCTGTTCGATCCAGTCGGCGGCGATGGCGTCCATCGGGGTCAGGATCTCGCCGGCGCGGCGCTTGCGCAAGGCCTCGCAAAAGAAGCGGCGGACGTCGTTGGAGGAAGGTGTGAACATGGCGCCATTGTAGCGCGATGGCGCACACCCTGCCCGCGCGGTCACGGGTCCGGCAGTTCCAGCTCGAGCGTGCCGTGCCAGGGCACCTGCTGCCAGCGCCCGTCCAGCGCCAGGACTGCGTCGAACATCCGCCGGCCCGCGTCCGCGGGGAGTGCCGGCACGCTGCGGCCGCGTCCCGTGCACGCCGTGCGCACGCCTTCGTCGAACATCGCGGCGTCGAACGTGCCGCTCCACAGCTGCGCCTGCAGGCTCTCGACGACGGCTTCCGCATGGATGGCCTGGTCCACCAGCGCCGCATTGCCCGGGTCGTGCGCCTGCTCCATCGCGGGGCCGATGTCGACGCCCGCCGCGATCATGCCAAAGAAGGCGTGGCGCCAGCCGAGCGTGGACTCGACGACGTAGTGCACGAGGTCGTGCGGCAGGATACCCTGGCGCGGCATCGCGCAGCCGGTCGTGCTGCCGTCGCGGCGCACGCAGAGCAGGTCGTCGTATTTATCGGTGCGGCCGCGGCGGATGACGATCAGTTTCATTTCTTTTCGGAGGCACTCCGGTTGGCATTGGCGCTGTCGGATCTGCATTCGTTCTTCCAGGCGTCCAGCAGGGACGCAGCCCGTGCCTGATCGCCGTGAGCATCATACCAGTCGCTCATGTATTCCCTGGCCGTGCAGGTGAGTACGTGGCGAAGGCTGTTCGCAGGCCACGCGCTGGAGCGCGGCTCATGGCGCGGTCCCGACGGAAGAGACGACAGGGGCCGGCGGGGCGCACTGCGCGTGTGCCGTGGACTCGAACGCAGCGGCCTGGGCCTTGTCGCCCTGGGCGGCGTACCATTCGCTGAGGTATGTGCCGGCCTGGCAAGTGCGCTGGCGCGCCAGCTGCGGGTCTTTGCCCGCTTGTGCCAGTACGTCGGCCGCGTTCAGTTTGCCGAGATAAAAACGGGCGATCGGCACCGGCCATTCGTCGTCGGTCTGCTTGTCCAGGCTGGCCGCGAGTTCGTTGCGCGCCAGGTCGCGCTCGCCGTTTGCCACCCGGGCGTTGTACAGCCACAGTGCGGCGGCGCGATCCGCAGGCGCCTGGTCGAGTGCCGTGCGCAGCAGGGGAATCGCTTGCGCGGCGTGTCCAGCCAGCATCTCCTGCCTTCCAAGCTCCAGGCTGGCGGACGGTTGGCCCAGCGCTGCGGCCTTCTTCAGCCACATGGCGGACTGGGCCTGATCCTGCTTGACGCCGTCGCCGGCGCCATACTGCCGCGCGAGCCTGAATTGGGCATCGGCATTGCCGTTCACCGCTTCCAGCAGCACCCAGGTGGGTACACCGGGCGTGTGTTCGAACACGGTGCCGCCGACATAGCCGAAATACAGCTTGCCTTGCCTGACGGCGAAGAGCACCCGGTGCGTCCGCAGGAAATCGCGTCCCAGATGAAGTTCGGCGCGTTGCCGACGCTGCGTATCGATGACGTCGATCCGGCCACCCTGGATCACCTCCTCTCCGATCGCCAGCGTCGTCAGCGGAACGTTCCAGCGCGGCGTCCGAGGGTTCCGGCTGTCGCCGGCGCTGGCCAGCTGCACGGCGCCCGGTCCCGCGACGTCGATACCCACGCGCCGGGCGGCGTCCAGTTCGATGGAGCTGCGTTCGGCACCGGAGTCGAGGACCGCATCGACTTCCTTACCGTCGAGCAGAGCCGTGAAGTGCGGGTTCCAGCGCCTGTCGTGGCGCGCATCGACCGGCACGACGACCGTGTCTTGCGCCCACGGGCGCAATGTCACGCCGTCGCAATGGCTGGAGCGGAACAAACGCATGCGCTTGGCCGGCAGGTCGAGTTCGACGTCGGACTGGAACAGGAATTGCGCGCCGAGGACCGCGTCCACCGACGACCCCGGGCCGTCGTCGAGGACATACAGCTTGGTGTTGTTGCCGGTACGGGCGGGACCGAACGAGAACTCTGCGACACGAGTCGTCCAGAGCGACGTAACGCGGTCCGCGCGCAGCGACAGGTTGCGCCGCATGGCGCCGTTCAACGTCAGGAACGTGCGGTCGGAATCGGTGTTGACCCCCATCACGGCAGGTTTGCCGTTGATGCTGCCGTCCACGGCCGGTACCAGGCCGGTGCCGACGTAGCGGACCGGATAGACGGCCGCTTCTTCAAACGTGCATTGCGCCGGTTCCTGCGCGTGGGCGGCCGACAGTGCGAGAAGGCAGGGCAAAGCACGCCACAGGCGGCGCAGACGGACTGGAATCATGGCTCATCGGGGAAATGGGAATGTCAAAAATTATACTAACAAATATTTCCCATTTGCAACAAAAAGCGGCGTCCACGTCCGCGCGTCATGGTCTGGCAGCCGTGGCCCGGGGCGCATTGCAATCGGCGCGCAGCGTCGCCTTCAGCGTATCGGCATGATCGTTATCGCCCTGCGCCGCATACCATTCCGCCATGTAGGCGTCCGCCATGCACGTGCGCGCATGCGCCAGTTTCGCGTCCTTGCCCGCCTCTTCCAGCAGGCGCGCCGCGTTGGTCCTGCCGAGGTAGAAGTCGGCGATCGGCGCGGGCCAGTCGTCTTCCTTCTGCTGTTTCAGCGCCGCTTCGAGTTCGGTCTTCGCCAGGTCCGCCTCGCCGTGGCGCACGCGCGCGATGTACAGCCACAGCGGGCCGAGACGGTCGGCCGGCAGCTGGTCGAGCGCACGCCTGAGTTGCGGGATCGCCGTGTCCACCTGCCCGGCCAGCATTTGCCGGCGGCCGCGCAGCAGGCTGGCGTTCGGCTGGCCCCCGTTGGCCGCCATGTCCAGCCAGACGCCGGCCTGGAGCGGGTCGCGCGGTACGCCGCGGCCGGTGTTGTAGATCTGGGCCAGCGCGTACTGGGCATCCGCATTGCCGCCGTCGGCCTCGGCGCGCATCCAGGGTTCCAGTCCCGTGCCGCGCGTAAACACGTCGCCGCCCAGGTAGGCGATGTACAGTTTTTCCTGGCTCATCGCGAACAGCACGCGGTGCGTGCGCAGGAAGTCCTGGCCCAGGTACAGGTCGGCCGTGCGCGAACCCTGCGAGTCGATGATGCCCAGTTCGACGTTGCTGATGCTCTCCTGGCCGATCTGCATGGTCTTGACCGGCGCGATCCAGTGCGGCGCGCGGTCGGCGCCGATCCCGCCGGCGTCGCCCATGCGGACCGCGCCCGGGCCATTGACGTCGATGCCGGCCTTCTTCGCGGCGTCCAGCATCATGAAGCTGCGGTGCGCGCCGGAGTCGATCAGCGCGTCCATCTCCTTGCCGTTCACGACGACCGTGAAATGCGGGTTCGGGCTGCGGCCGTAGCTGCGTCCGAACGGCAGCACGACGGTGTCTTCCTTCCACAGGAACAGGTCCGTCTTGCGGCATTCGAGCGGGCGGTAGAATTTCATCCGCTTCGCGCGCAGGTCGAGCTCCAGGTCCGCCTGCAGCAGGAACGGGGCGCCGACGATGGCGTCGAAGTCCGGCGTGCCCGCGGTGCTGCCGATTACGGTCAGTTCGGGACGGCGGCCGGCGTGCGCCGGACCGATGGCGAAATCCTTCAGCCGTACCGCGTACAGGCGCGAGAGGCCCCCGAGTCCTTCGACGTAACGCCCCGTCATGGACAGGTTCAGGTCGCGCCGGGTCGCGGCGTTCATCGTCATGTGGGTCTGGTCGGATCCCGTGTCGATCAGCATCGTGGCCGGGGTGCCGTTGATCGTGCCGTCGACCGCGGGCGCCAGGCTCTGCCCGACGTAGCGGATGGGCAGGCTCGCGACTTCGACGTACGTGCACTTGGGCGGCGTGTCCTCGGCGTGGACGTGCACGGAGGCACACAGCGCGGCCAGCAGGAAGGGGAGGGCACGGCAAATCGGCAAAGTCGGCATCATCATGGTGATGATTCTACTTCGCAATTTTGTAAAAATTACACGACCAAAATGTAAAAAAGGCAAAGACAACCGTTCGCACGGCTGCTCTGCCTTTGTTGTGTTGCTTCCGCGCTACTTGCGCAGATCACTCCTTGCGCGTTACACCCTGCTGCGCCAACACCATCTTGGAGCTGCCGGCCGCGTCGGCGATGGCCTTGCTGGCAGCCGCCACCGCCTTGCTGGCGTTGGCGCCAGTCGCCACGGCCTTGTTGCCGCCGTTGCTGTTGCCATTGCCGCCCTGGCTGCGCCGCTCGTGCGGCTGGCGCAGGTAGCGCGAGCTGTGGCGGCGTTCCCCGTTCGCGGGCCACGTGATGAAACGCGACAGTTCCTGCAAGGCGCGCTGGTACACGTCGCGCTTGAATTCGATGACCACGTCCAGCGGGACCCAGTAATCGTGCCAGCGCCAGGCGTCGAACTCGGGATGGTCGGTCAGGCGCAGGTTGACGTCGTTGTCGCGTGCCACCATGCGCAGCAGGAACCAGATCTGCTTCTGGCCGCGGTAGTGACCGCGCACTTCGCGCTTGATGAAGTGATCGGGCACTTCGTAGCGCAGCCAGTCGCGGGTCCGGCCCACGATCTTGACGTGCTCCTGGCGCAGGCCGATTTCTTCCTCGAGCTCGCGGTACATCGCCTGTTCCGGCGTCTCGCCGTATTTGATACCCCCTTGCGGAAATTGCCAAGAATGCTCACGCACCCGCTTGCCCCACCACACCTCGTTGTTGGCGTTCAGCAGGATGATGCCGACGTTGGGGCGAAACCCTTCACGATCGAGCATAATTCACCTCGAAACTTTCTGCCGGCCGATCCCTCTTACATTTTTACCTAGCAATCCAGATACGTTTGTCGTGCAACCTGCACAGGAACAACAGCATGCACCACGTGTTTAGGACCCATTTGTATAAAGATTGGATGCATCAGCCAGCTAATCCTTTAAAATTAGGTCGATTATAACCCTCTCTTTTTAAAAAGAATTCACCGATATGCGCGCCTCACGATTTTTTATTTCAACGCTCAAAGAAGCGCCCTCCGATGCCGAGATCGTCAGCCATAAACTGATGATGCGCGCCGGGATGATCAAGCGACTCGGCTCCGGCATCTACACGTACATGCCGCTGGGCCTGCGCGTCATCCGCAAGGTCGAGGGCATCATCCGCGAAGAGATGAACAAGGCAGGCGCGATCGAACTGCTGATGCCGCTCGTGCAACCGGCCGAGCTGTGGCAGGAGACGGGCCGCTGGGACAAGATGGGGCCGGAACTGCTGCGCCTCAAGGATCGCCACGGCCGCGACTTCGCGCTGCAGCCGACCTCGGAAGAAGTCGTGACCGACGTCGTGCGCACGGAAGTCAAGTCGTACCGCCAGCTGCCGTTGAACTTCTATCACATCCAGACCAAGTTCCGCGACGAGCGCCGTCCCCGCTTCGGCCTGATGCGCGGCCGCGAATTCACGATGAAGGACGCGTACTCGTTCGACCGTGACGTCGAAGGCATGCAGAAGTCCTACGAGACGATGTTCAACGCCTACGTCAGCATCTTCAACCGCTTCGGCCTGAAATTCCGCGCGGTGGCGGCCGACAACGGCGCCATCGGCGGCACGGGCTCGCACGAATTCCACGTGATCGCCAGCACCGGCGAGGACGCGCTGGTCTACTGCCCGAACTCCGACTTCGCCGCCAACATGGAAGCGGCCGAGGCGCTGCCGCTGATCGCCCAGCGCGGCGCCGCGACGCAGCCGCTGACGAAGGTTTCCACGCCGAAGACGACCAAGTGCGAAGACGTGGCCAAGCTGCTCGGCATCGGCCTGGACCAGACCGTCAAATCGATCGCGTTGACGGTCGAGAAGGACGTCGACGGCAAACAGGTCAAGGAAAACTGGCTGCTGCTGCTGCGCGGCGACCATGAACTGAACGAAGTCAAGGTCACGAAAGTGCCGGGCCTGAAGGACTTCC
Source organism: Massilia kyonggiensis (assembly GCA_966212285.1). GTDB lineage: Bacteria > Pseudomonadota > Gammaproteobacteria > Burkholderiales > Burkholderiaceae_D > Telluria > Telluria kyonggiensis_A. Next base: position 115,013 of record CBIHQW010000008.1, on the reverse strand, counting down.
GCTTCGCCAGCGAAGCCGAGATCCTCGAAGCCTACGGCACCGTGCCGGGCTACCTCGGCCCCATCGGCACGAAGCAGCCGGTGAACGTCGTCGCCGACCGCACCGTCGCCAACATGGCCGACTTCGTGTGCGGCGCGAACGAGGCCGAATACCACCTGACGGGCGCCAACTGGGGCCGCGACGTGGCGGAACCCGTCGTCGCCGACCTGCGCAACGTCGTCGAAGGCGACGCGTCGCCGGACGGCAAAGGCACGCTCGCGATCGAGCGCGGCATCGAAGTGGGCCACGTGTTCCAGCTGGGTACCGCGTACTCCGCCGCGATGAACTGCGTCTACCTGGACGAGAAGGGCCAGCCGGCCCCGATGCAGATGGGCTGCTACGGCATCGGCGTGACCCGCATCCTGGGCGCCGCCATCGAACAGAATTTCGACGACAAGGGCATCATCTGGCCGGACGCCATCGCGCCGTTCGAGCTGGTGCTGTGCCCGATGGGCTATGACCGCAGCGATCTGGTGAAGACCGAAACCGATCGCCTGTACGCCGAGCTGCAGGCAGCCGGCGTGGACGTCATCGTCGATGACCGCGGCCTGCGTCCGGGCGCCATGTTCGCCGACTGGGAACTGGTCGGCGTGCCGCACCGCGTCGTGATCGGCGAGCGCGGCCTCAAGGAAGGCAACCTGGAATACCAGGGCCGCCGCGATGCCGAGGCTACCGCCGTCCCGGCTGCGGACATGGTCGGCTTCATCAAGGGCAAGCTGGGCAAGTGATGGCACGACGGTTGATTGCCCGGGCAGCCGCCCGGCTCGGCCCGGTCTTGCTCGCCGCTGCACTGATGAGCAGCGGCGCGGCGCAGGCCGGCAACCAGAAAGAAGAAGCGCTGGCCGATTCGGTCCGGCTCGCGCTCGAAAATGCCATCCGCGACGGCCGGCCGCCCAAGCCGGCCTTCCGCGACGAGGTCGCGCGCGTCCGTTACCAGCAATGGTTCGATGCGATGTCGGCGCGCCTCAAGCGCCGCGTGCCGGACGACCAGACGCGCACGGAATTCCTCGAAATCGCGTGGTACGAAGCGACGCGCGCGGGCCTCGATCCGGGGCTCGTGCTGGGCCTGATCCAGGTCGAATCGGCGTACCGCAAGTACGCCGTGTCGATGGTCGGTGCGCGCGGCTACATGCAGGTGATGCCGTTCTGGACGAAGGTGATCGGCGATTCGAACCGCCGCGCGCTGTTCGACATGCAGACGAATCTGCGCTACGGCTGCTCGATCCTGCGCATGTACATCGACATGGAAGGCGGCAATCTGTACCTCGCCCTCGGCCGCTACAACGGCAGCCGCGGGAAGCCCGAGTATCCGAATGCGGTGCTGGCGGCGTGGAAGAACTGGGAGTTCAAGCAGGACGTGATGGTGTCCAGCCGCTGACGCTTTACGCCCTGATCTCCTCGATCAGCTGCTGCGCATGGCGCGGCAATCCTTCGAAGCTGCGCATGCACAGCGACAGCTGGCGCACCGCCCACGCGTCGGCCAGTTCCAGCACGGCGATGTCCATCGTGCGGGCGCAGCGCCGCGCGGCCGGTTCGGACACCAGGCCGATCCCGACCCCGCTCTCCACCATCCGGCACACGGCGTCGAAGCTGCGCAGGCGCACGCGCGCGCGCAACGTGCGGCCGGCGCGTTCGGCCAGCTGGCTCAGATAGCGGAACAGGGCGCTGTCGCCCGTCAGCGTGACGTGGTCGAAGTCCACGAGGCGCGCGAACGTCACGGCCTGGCCTTCCTGCGCGACGAGCGTGCGCGCCTACGCCGGCTGGGCGACGGCCACGATGCGGTCGGTGCAGAACGGGAAGGTCTCCAGGCCGGACAGGTCGACCGTGTCGGCCACGATGCCGAGGTCCGCGCCGCCTTCGCGCACGGCGCGCGCGATATCGCTGGAGGTGCGTTCTTCCAGGTCGATGTCGACGTCCGGATGGCGCGCCATGAAGCCGGCCAGCCGCTCCGGCAGATACTCCGACAGCGCCGCCGTATTGCACAGCAGCCGGATCTGGCCCTTGAGGCCCGCCGCATGTTCGCCCAGTTCCGCGCGCAGGCGCGCGAGCTGCTGGAACACGAGGCGCGCGTGGCGCTGCAGGGCGAGGCCCGCGGCCGTCGGCTGCACGCCGCGCCGGCCGCGCACGAGCAGGGGCACGCCCAGCGTCTCTTCCATGTGCTGGATACGCTCGCTCGCGGACGCCAGCGCCAGGTGCGCGCGCCGGCTGCCAGCCGTGATGCTGCCGGCGTCCAGCACGTGCAGGAACAACTGCAGGTCGGTCAGGTCGAATCGCATATGAGACATGTCATGCAAAACAAAAAGCCCCGGCTCGCCGGGGCTTTTCGTATGGGGCCATGGGGCAGCCAGCCAGATGTTCTTATTTGAGGTGATCCGAGATCAGCTTGGTCATTTCGAACATCGACACCTGCGCCTTGCCACCGAAGACGGCTTTCAGCTTGTCGTCGGCGTTGATCATGCGGCGGTTGGCCGCGTCCTGCAGGTTCTGTGCCTTGATGTAGTCCCAGACCTTCTTGGTCACTTCCGTGCGCGGCAGCGGTTTCGCGCCGACGACGGCGGCCAGCGGTGCCGACGGGGTCATCTCTTTCATGAAAGCGGCGTTCGGCTTGCGTGCCGCTGCCGGCTTCTTTGCTGCGGCGGTTGCTTTCGGTGCTGCTGCTTTGGCAGGAGCTGCTGCCTTCTTCGCTGCCGGCTTCGCCGCCGCAGCAGGCTTGGCAGCGGCTTTTTTGGCGGGCGCTGCGGTGGTTTTTTTGGCTGTTGCCATCTTCGAGCCTCCTAAACGGAACACATGGAAATTTGCGCGTGAGCGCACCCGGCTTATATTGGTAGGGTTTTAGTGTTCGTGCAAGTCTTTTTCGAAATTTTTTCACTCTTACAAGCCCTAAAACGGCCCGTTGTGTTACCCGGCCCTCCCTAGAGCGAAAAAACAGCCGTCCCAAGCACAAAAAAGCCGTGCGGGACGGTGGTCGCGCACGGCTTTATAGGGATGGATCAAGGATCAGCGCATACCAGGCATCATGCCCTTCATCCCGCGCATCATCTTCATCAGGCCGCCGCCCTTGAGCTTCTTCATCATCGTGTTCATTTGCTCGTACTGGGTCAGCATGCGGTTCACTTCCTGCACCTGCACGCCGGCGCCGGCCGCGATGCGGCGCTTGCGGTTGGCCTTGATCAGTTCCGGCTTGGCGCGCTCGAGCGGCGTCATCGAATCGATGATGCCGCACATGCGGCGCACCTGTTTTTCGGCCTGGTCCATGTTGGCGCCGCTCGCGGCCTGCTGGAACTGGGCCGGCAGCTTGTCGAGCAGGCCGGCCATGCCGCCCATCTTCTTCATCTGCGCGAGCTGGGCGCGGAAGTCGTTCATGTCGAACTTGCCGCCCGACTTGATCTTGTTGGCCATGTCGGCCGCGGCCTTCATGTCCACGCCCTTGCGCGCTTCCTCGACCAGCGCAAGGATGTCGCCCATGCCCAGCACGCGGTTGGCCATGCGGGCCGGGTCGAACGCTTCCAGGCCGTCCAGCTTTTCCGACACGCCGGCGAACTTGATCGGCTTGCCCGTCACGTGGCGCACGGACAGCGCCGCGCCGCCGCGCGAGTCGCCGTCGAGCTTCGTCAGGATCACGCCCGTCAGCGGCAGCGCGTCGTTGAAGGCTTTCGCCGTGTTGATCGCATCCTGGCCGACCATCGCGTCGACGACGAACAGCGTCTCGATCGGATTCGCGGCCGCATGCACGGCGGCGATCTCCTGCATCATCGCCTCGTCGATGGCCAGGCGGCCGGCCGTGTCGATGATGACGACGTCGTGATAGTGCTTCTTCGCCCAGTCGATCGCGTTCTTCGCGATGTCGACCGGCTTGTCGCTGGCGGTGGACGGGAAGAAGTCGGCGCCGACCTGCTTCGTCACCGATTCCAGCTGCGCGATTGCGGCGGGGCGGTAGACGTCGGCGGAGACGGTCAGGACCTTTTTCTTTTTCTCTTCCTTCAGGTACTTGGCGAGCTTGCCGGTGGTGGTCGTTTTACCGACACCCTGCAGGCCGGCCATCAGGATCACGGCCGGCGGCTGCTGCGCGAACGACAGCTGCGACGCGTCCGGACCGAGGTCGGCGCCCATCAGCGCGCCCAGTTCCTTCTGCACGACGCCGACGAGGGCCTGGCCCGGCGACAGGGAGCCGATGACTTCCTCGCCCAGCGCCTTTTCCTTCACTTTGGCGATGAATTCGCGCACGGCCGGCAGCGCGACGTCGGCCTCGAGCAGGGCCAGGCGCACTTCGCGCAGCATCTCGGCGGTATTCGCCTCGGTGAGGCGGGCCTCGCCACGCATCGTCTTGACGACCTTGGCGAGGCGTTGTGTCAGGTTATCCAGCATGTTCTACCTTTTGTACTGATATATATAAGCGGCGGGCGCGCAACACGCCATTTTACCGCATGTCGGGGCGGCTTTTCCCCCGTCAAGACCCCAATTCAGCCATTCGCAACGCGCCCAGTCAACCTGGCTATTTGATTCTTGGTAAAACCTGATTGGACGGTTTGACAATGTATTGCTTCGAGTTTATGTTCCAGAGGCGTCACGCAGTTCATTCCAATAAAAGTTCTACCCCCAATCGGAGAGACAGGCAATGAAAGCACACGTGTTCGGCAAGACCCTCGCCATCGCCGCGCTGCTGGCCGCGAGCGGCGCCCAGGCGCAGGACGTGGTCCGCCTCGGCAACCTCAAGTTCGCGCACTACGGCGCGGTGTCATACATCAAGGAAATCGCACCCAAGTGCGGGATCAAGGTCGAGGAACGCATCTTCGCGAAGGGCCTGGACGTGATGCAGGCCATCATCGCGGGTGAACTCGACGTCGGCACGACGGCGTCCGAGGCCGCGATCTCGGGCCGCGCCGGCGGTGCCCCGATCTACGTCGTGGCCGGGTTCGCGAAGGGCGGCGCCCGGCTCGTCGCGCGGGCGGACGCCAACGTCAAGTCGGTCCGCGACCTGAAAGGCAAGAAGGTGGGCGTGACGCGCGGCGGCATCCAGGAAGTGCTCCTGATGGCCGAACTGCAGAAGGCGGGCCTCACCGCCGACCCGGCGCCCGGCAAGGACGTGCAGATCGTCTACCTGGCGTACGCCGACCTCAACCAGGCGCTGCTGGGCAAGAACATCGACGCCATGATGCAGTCGGAACCCCAGTCGTCGCAGGCGATCAACAAGGGCTTCGGGGTCGAGGTCCTGAAACCGTACGACACGCCGATCGGCGAGCCGGTGCGGACGATGGTCATGACCGAGAAATTCCATGACACGAAGCGCCCCGTGGCCGAGAAATTCATGCGCTGCTTCGTCATGGCCACGAGCGCCTTCATCCGCGACCGCGCGCTGGCCGAGAAGTACGTGCGCGAAGTCGTGTTCAAGGGCCAGATCACGAAGGACGACTTCGACGACGCGATCAGCAATTCGCCCTATACCTACGACATCACGCCGGAACACATCCAGACCACGACCGACATCATGGTCAAGACGGGCGTCGGCCGCATGGCCAAGCCGCCGGTCGCGAAGGACTGGGTCAAGACCGATTTGCTGGACGAGGCGAAGAAAAGCCTGAACATCAAGTAAACCACGCAAGGAGCCAAGATGCTGAAACGCAGGTGGCAGGACATCGCGATCGGCCTGGTCGTGCCGGTCGTCGCGATCGCGATCTGGCAGTGGGTCGCCGGCATGGGATGGGTCAACGAGCACGTCCTGCCGTCCCCGCTGCAGGTCTGGCACAAGTGGATCGCGTACCTGCTGCCGCTGCAGGACTACCCGGCCTGGCACGAGGCCAACGGCGGCGGGCGGCTGGCGTGGATGGTCTCCGGCGAATTGATCACCGACGCCATCGGCAGCATGTACCGCGTGATCGTCGGCTTCCTCGTCGGCGCCGCGCTGGCGCTGCCGATCGGCCTCGCCATGGGCGCGAGCCGCATCGCGCATGCCTGGCTGAATCCGCTGTTCCAGCTGCTGCGGCCCATTCCTCCGATCGCCTACATCCCGATGTCGATGCTGTGGTTCGGCCTCGGCAACCCGCCGGCCTTCTTCCTGATCGCGCTGGGCGCCTTCTTCCCCGTGCTGATGAACACCATCGCGGGCGTGCGCCAGGTCGACGGCATCTACTTGCGCGCGGCGCGCAACCTGGGCGCGAGCGGGCCGACGATGTTCCTGCGCGTGATCCTGCCGGCGGCCGTGCCGTACATCCTGACCGGCATGCGCATCGGCATCGGCACGGCGTTCATCGTCGTGATCGTGGCCGAGATGATCGCCGTGAACAACGGCCTCGGTTTCCGCATCTCGGAGGCGCGCGAGTACTTCTGGTCGGACAAGATCATCGCCGGCATGATCACGATCGGCCTGCTCGGTCTCGCCATCGACGCCGGCATGAATAAACTGAACAACTATCTGCTGCGCTGGCACCGCGGCCTGGAGCACTGAACATGACCGCCCACATCGTGATCGACAACGTGAGTAAAGTGTTCGACGGCGACGGCCGCAGGATGGTTGCGCTGCAGGACATCACGCTCGAGATCCCGCATGGCCAGTTCGTCTGCCTGCTCGGGCCGTCCGGCTGCGGCAAGTCGACCCTGCTGAACGCCATCGCCGGCTTTGCCCCACCCACGTCGGGCCGGGTGCTGGCCGACGGCGTGCCCGTCGCCGGACCGGGGCCGGAGCGGGGCATGGTGTTCCAGGAATATGCGCTGTTCCCGTGGATGACGGTGGAGCAGAACGTCGGCTTCGGCCTGGAGATCAAGGGCATGGCGCGCGCGCAGATCGCGGCGCGCGTGGGCGAGCTGCTGAAACTCCTGTCGCTGGAGGATTTCGCGAAGCGCTATCCGAAGGACCTGTCCGGCGGCATGCGCCAGCGCGTGGCGATCGCGCGCGTGCTGGCGCTGGATTCGCCGATCATGCTGATGGACGAGCCGTTCGGCGCGCTCGACGCCCTCACGCGGCGCAACCTGCAGGACGAGCTGCTGCGCCTGTGGGCGGAACTGAAGAAGACGGTCATCTTCGTCACGCACAGCATCGAGGAAGCGATTTATCTCGCCGACCGCATCGTCGTGATGACGTACCGGCCCGGCACGATCAAGCGCGATATCCTCGTCGACCTGCCGCGCCTGCGCGATCCGGCGGCGCCCGAGTTCAATGCGCTCAAGCGGGAACTGGGGCTGATGGTGATGGAGGAGCAGCAGCGCCACCACGACGCGGAAATCAAGGCCGCGGCCGTCGATTAATAAAATGCCAAGCTGTTCCCGCTTTGGTGGGATGGTGTAGACTCGCGCGTATGCAACTTACCCTATTCATCGCCGCGGCCGTCTTGTACGCGGTATGCGCCCTGCTGCCGTCGCGGCAGGGCTCGGCCATTTCGGCCGTCACTGCCGTGGCCTGGGCCGTGCACGGCGCCGCGTTGTGGCCGGACATCGTGTCGAACGGCACCTTGCGCGTCGGCTTTGCCTTCATGCTGTCGGCCGCGCTGTGGATTTCCGTCGCCGCCTACTGGATCGAAAACCGCAACTTCGCGCTGGACGGCATGCGCCGCATGGTCATGCCCTGTGCGGCCGTCGCCGCGATCCTGCCGCCGCTGTTCCCGGGTAACCTGATGCCCGTGCAGGCCCAGTCGCCCGCGTTCGGCTGGCACGTCGCGGTTGCCGTGTCGGCGTACAGCACGCTCACGATCGCCGCCTTCCACGCCGTGCTGATGGCGCTGCAGGAGGCGCGCCTGCACACGAAGAGCGCGAAGCAGGGCTGGTTCACCGGCGCGCTCGACCAGCTGCCGGCGCTTCTGACGATGGAGCGGCTGCTGTTCCGCATGATCGGCATCGGTTTCGTGCTGCTCAGCTTGACCGTCCTGTCGGGCATCGTGTTCTCCGAACAGCTGTTCGGCCGCGCGCTGCGCTGGGACCATAAAAACTTTTTCGCGCTGCTGTCGTGGCTCCTGTTCGCCGCGCTGCTGGCCGGACGCCGCTGGCGCGGCTGGCGCGGCAAAACCGCGCTGCGCTTCACGCTGGCGGGATTCGCCACGCTGGCGCTGGCCTACGTCGGCAGCCGGTTCGTTTTCGAAGTCGTTCTGCACCGGGGGTTCGTATGACGCGACTGCTTTTCTGGATTGCGCTCGTCATCCTCGTGGTGGCCGCCATCCGCAGCAAACTGCGCGCCGCGATGACGCGCGCACAACAGGGCCCCGCTGTCAATCCGGCCTCCGGGCCGGCACCGGCATCCGCCGGCGGGGACGCCAAGGCCTGGCGCCGCGTCGAGGACCAGTCCGAGACGATGCTCAGCTGCGCCCATTGCGGCATCTATTTCCCGGCGTCGGAAGCCGTGCGGGCCGATGGCCGCGATTACTGCGGCACGGCGCACGCGCGCGAGGCGCACCAGCAGGCCCGGTAAGCGGCCGCATGGCGACCAGGCTGCCGCTTTCCGCCGAGTCGCGCTCGACGTTCTGGCGCTCGCTGCAAACGCTGACGGTCACGCGCATCGTGATCGCGCTCGTGCTGCTGCTGTACCTGTCGATCGACGTGCGGCGCGGCCGTGTCAACGGCAGCGCTTATGCCGAGACGTGCATCATCTACGTGCTGGCGGCGCTGCTGTTCGCGGTGGTCGCCCAGCGCTGGCGCCGGCGCTTCCTGTGGCAGTTGTCGGTCCAGGTCATCGTCGACATCGTCGCGATCTCGCTGCTGTACCTTGCCGCCGGCGGGATGCGCAGCGGCCTTGCGCTGCTGTACCTGTTTCCGCTGGCCGGCGCCGCGATCCTCGCGCCGCTGGTGCTGGCCCTGTTCTCGGCCGCGCTGGCCTCGCTGTTCGTGCTGGGCGAGAGCGCCTGGGGCATCTTCGTGCGCGCGGAAGAGCCGCCGCTGACCCAGGCCGGGCTCACCGGCGCCGCGTTCTTCGCGGTGGTGCTGGTGGTGAACCGCCTGGCCGCACGCCTCATCAAGCAGGAGGAACTGGCCGCGCGGCACGGCGCCGACCTGCGCATCCAGCAGGCGATCTACCGCATCGTCGTGGACGACGTGGACGACGGCATCCTCGTGCTGGGGCGCGACGGCACCGTGTTCGGCGGCAATCCGGCGGCGCGCCGCATGCTCGGGCTGGAGACGCAGCCGGGCGAGGACGGCAACACCTTCCTGCTGGCCGACGTGCCGGCGCTGGAGCCGGTGGCGCAGCGCTTCGCGGACTGGGTCGGCCACGGCATGGACGGACCGGCGACGGGCGGCTACGTCACCGTCAAGCGCTGGCACGAGACGGACGGCCCGGTGCGCGGCCGCCTCGACCAGCCCGTGCACCTGAAGCTGCGCTTCGCGCGCGTGGACACGCCGGAGGGCACGGCCGGGCGCGGTCTCGTCTTCCTGCAGGACGTGAGCGCCATCGAAAACCAGGCGCAGCAACTCAAGCTCGCGTCGATGGGACGCCTGACGGCCAGCATCGCGCACGAGGTGAGGAATCCGCTGTCCGCGATCGGGCATGCGACGTCGCTGCTCGCCGAGGACCTGCACGGGCCGGCCGAGGTGCGCCTGCTGCGCATCGTGAACGACAACGTGGCGCGCGTGAACCGCATGGTCGAGGACATCCTGAAACTGTCGCGCAAGGTGCAGCCGAACGGCACGCCCGTGGCGCTGGACGAATTCCTCCCGGAGCTGCGCGCCGAGTTCACGGAAATGCACGACATGGCCGGTGATATAGTGTGGGTGGGCGATGCGGGCGGGCGGTCCGTGCGTTTCGACGGCCTGCACCTGCGCGAAGTGCTCGTGAATTTGCTCGGCAACGCGATCCGCTACGCGAGCGGCAAGCCGGCCAGCATCCGCGTGGTCCCGGTGCTCGACGCGACGGGCCGCATGGAATTGCACGTGCAGGACGACGGTCCCGGGATCACGCCGGAAGTGCGGGCGCATCTGTTCGAACCGTTCTACACGACGTCGAGCAAGGGCACGGGCCTCGGCCTGTACCTGGCGCGCGAGCTGTGCCTGAACAACGGCGCGATGCTCGACTATGAATACCGCACCGAGGACGTGCGGCCCGGCGCGAGTGCCGCCGGCACGGGCGAGGCCAGCGGCCGCTTCGTGATCACGTTCGGCGCCTCCATCTAACGTTACGGAAAGATAGGCATGAGCTCACCCCGCATCCTGGTGGTCGACGACGAACCCGACCTGCGCGAGCTGCTCGAGATCACCCTGCTCAAGATGGGGCTCGACGTGGACAGCGCCGCGACGGTCCGCGAGGCGCGCGCGCTGCTCGGTCAGAAGGCGTATGCGCTGGTGCTGACCGACATGCGCCTGCCCGACGGCCTGGGCCTGGAACTGGTGCGCGAGGTGGCGGCCCACCATAAAAGCACGCCCATCGCCGTGATCACCGCGTACGGCAGCGCCGAGAATGCCGTCGTGGCGCTGAAGGCCGGCGCGTTCGACTACGTGTCGAAGCCCGTCGTGCTGGACGACCTGCGCGCGATGGTGCGCTCGGCATTGAAACTGTCCGACCCCGCGGCCGCGCCGGCCGCCAGCCAGGCCGGAGAAACGTCGCGCCTGATCGGGCAATCGCCCGCGATGCAGGCGCTGCGCGCGCAGATCGCGCGGCTGGCCCGCTCGCAGGCGCCGATCGCCATCAACGGCGAATCCGGCAGCGGCAAGGAACTCGCGGCGCGCGAGATCCATGCGCAGAGCGCGCGCGTGGGCAAGCCGTTCGTCGCCGTGAACTGCGGCGCGATCCCCGAGGCGCTGATGGAGGCGGAGTTCTTCGGCTACCGCAAGGGCGCCTTCACGGGCGCGAACGACGAGCGCGACGGCTTCTTCCAGGCCGCCAACGGCGGCACCCTGATGCTCGACGAGGTCGCGGACCTGCCGCTCGCGATGCAGGTCAAACTGCTGCGCGCGATCCAGGAGCGGCGCGTGCGCAAGATCGGCGCCACGGTCGAGGAGCCGGTCGACGTGCGCATCATCAGTGCCACGCACAAGGATCTTGCCAAGTGTGTGGAAAATGGCAGCTTCCGCCAGGACCTGTTCTACCGCCTGAACGTCATCGAATTGACACTACCGCCGCTGCGCGAGCGCCTGGACGACCTGCCGCTGCTGGTCGATGCCATCCTCGCGCGCCTGGCTGGGCCGGGCGGCGCGCGACTGGGCCCCGGCGTGCTGGACGCGCTGCACGGCTACGCGTTCCCGGGCAACGTGCGCGAACTGGAAAACGTGCTGGAACGGGCGCTCGCGTTTGCCGACGACGGCGTGATCGAAGTCGGGGACCTGCTGCTGAAGGGCGCGAAACTGGGCGATGCGGCCGTCGTGCCGCAGGTGCCGCAGACGCCGGTGAGCGCGGCACCGGAGCCGACATCGGAGCTGGAGCAGGCCGCGCCGCCACCGCCGCCGGCCGACGACGCGCTGCCGAGCAACCTGCCGGACTACCTGAGCCAGGTCGAGCGCGACATCATCCTGCGCGCGCTGAACCAGACCCAGTTCAACCGCACGCAGGCCGCGAGCCTGCTCGGCATCAGTGTCCGACAGCTGCGCTACCAGATGCAGAAACTGGATATCCACGCGCCGGAACCTTGATGTTGAAAGTGTGAGCGACGTGGTCTTTTCGCCAACGCAGCAACGCGAAAGGGGCGGATTTTGCACGATTAATAAGCACGCGAATTCGCGCTACAAATTCAATGTTAGTGCTTACTTCGCCGTGGAGGCTTCAGGTATCGGCACTGATCGATGTCAAGAAAAAAATCTTAGTCGCAGAGCTCATAAAAATCGCGGACATCGACTACAATTAGGTCTGTAAGGCCGTTGTCTACTACATCTAGTGGTCAACGGCCTTAATGCCGAACAGGCTCAGTAGGGGCGCCACTGCGGTTTCTCAACATTGCTGCTCCTATTTTTTATCGGCAGAAAGTTATCGAGTTGCCAATTTTGATGAGTTGGCAGCGTTCCCTGGATTCACTCCGAGGGGTCCATATCTACCTAATTCGTGAAGGCGGTGGCAGTCTGTGACGCCAATGCTGGGAGGCTCAATGCAAACATCTTCGGACATTTCCATCAACACCGTCGCGGCAGCTACGACGGCCGGCAAGAGCGCGGACGAACTGGTCGCGGGCAGCGACTACCGCATCATCCGCCGTAACGGCGCCGTGGTGCCGTTCGCGCCGAGCAAGATCGCCGTCGCGATGACCAAGGCGTTCCTGGCCGTCAACGGCGAACAGGGCCGCGAGTCGGCGCGCATCCGCGAGCTGGTCGCGCAGCTGACGAACAACGTGGTCGCGGCCCTCGTGCGCCGCCAGCCGAACGGCGGTACCTTCCACATCGAGGATGTGCAGGACCAGGTGGAATTGTCCCTGATGCGTTCGGGCGAGCATGACGTCGCGCGCGAATACGTGCTGTACCGCGCCAAGCGCATGGAAGAGCGCCGCGCCGCCAAGGAAGCCGCCGGCACGACGCAGATCGCCGCTCCGCAGATCCACGTGGTGGACGGCGGCGCGCGCCGCCTGCTCGACATGAACGAAGTGTCGGCCCTGATCAACGCCGCCTGCGCCGGCCTGGAAAAGCACGTCGACGCCGACGCCATCCTGGCCGAGACGGTCAAGAACCTGTACGACGGCGTGCCGGTCGAGGAACTGCACAAGTCGGCCGTGCTGGCCGCGCGTGCGCTGATGGAAAAGGACCCGGCCTACAGCCAGGTCACCGCGCGCATCCTGCTGCACTCGATCCGCAAGGAGATCTTCGGCAAGGACGTGCCGCAGGCCGGCGCCGCCGCCGAATACGTCACCTACTTCCCGCAATACATCGCCAAGGGCATCGACGCCGAGCTGCTGGACGAGGAACTGGGCAAGTTCGACCTGCAGAAGCTGGCCAAGGCGATCGTCGCCGACCGCGACCTGCAATTCGGCTACATCGGCCTGCAGACCCTGTACGACCGCTACTTCCTGCACATCCGCGAAACCCGCATCGAAATGCCGCAGGCGTTCTACATGCGCGTCGCGATGGGCCTGGCCCTGCGTGAAGAGAACCGCGAAGCGCGCGCCATCGAGTTCTACAACCTGCTGTCGACGTTCGACTTCATGAGCTCGACCCCGACGCTGTTCAACTCGGGCACCCGCCGCTCGCAGCTGTCGTCGTGCTACCTGACCACCGTCGCCGACGACCTGGAAGGCATCTACGACGCCATCAAGGAAAACGCGCTGCTGTCGAAATTCGCCGGTGGCCTGGGCAACGACTGGACCCCGGTGCGCGCGCTGGGCTCGCGCATCAAGGGCACGAACGGCAAGTCGCAGGGCGTCGTGCCGTTCCTGAAGGTCGCCAACGACACCGCCGTCGCCGTCAACCAGGGCGGCAAGCGCAAGGGCGCCGTCTGCGCCTACCTGGAAACCTGGCACCTGGACATCGAGGAATTCCTCGACCTGCGCAAGAACACGGGCGACGACCGCCGCCGCACGCACGACATGAACACCGCGAACTGGATTCCGGACCTGTTCATGAAGCGCGTGATGGAAAAGGGCGAGTGGACCCTGTTCTCGCCGTCGGAAGCCCCGGACCTGCACGACAAGGTCGGCAAGGCGTTCGAGGAAGCCTACCTGAAGTACGAGGAAAAGGCCGCGCGCGGCGAGATGACCGTGCACAAGAAGATCCAGGCGCTCGACCTCTGGCGCAAGATGCTGTCGATGCTGTTCGAAACGGGCCACCCGTGGATCACGTTCAAGGATCCGTGCAACATCCGCTCGCCGCAGCAGCACGTGGGCGTCGTGCACTCGTCGAACCTGTGCACCGAGATCACGCTGAACACGAACGAAGACGAAATCGCCGTCTGCAACCTGGGTTCCGTGAACCTGCCGGCCCACATGAAGGGCGATGGCCTGGACGTGGTCAAGCTGCAGAAGACCATTCGCACGGCGATGCGCATGCTCGACAACGTCATCGACATCAACTACTACGCCGTCGACAAGGCCAAGAACTCGAACCTGCGCCACCGTCCGGTCGGCCTGGGCATCATGGGCTTCCAGGACTGCCTGCACATGATGCGCGTGCCGTTCGCGTCGGATAAAGCCGTGGAATTCGCCGACCGCTCGATGGAAGCCGTCTGCTACTACGCCTACCTGGCGTCGACCGAGCTGGCCGAGGAACGCGGCCGCTACCAGTCGTACGAAGGTTCGCTGTGGGACCGCGGCATCCTGCCGCAGGACTCGATCAAGCTGCTGGCCGAAGAGCGCGGCGGCTACCTCGAGCAGGACACGTCGGAGTCGATGGACTGGTCCGTGGTTCGTAACCGTATCAGGCAGTTCGGCATGCGCAACTCGAACTGCGTGGCGATCGCCCCGACCGCGACCATCTCGAACATCATTGGCGTGTCCGCCTGCATCGAACCGACGTTCCAGAACCTGTACGTGAAGTCGAACCTGTCGGGCGAATTCACCGAGATCAATGCCTGCCTGGTGCGCGACCTGAAGGCGCGCGGCCTGTGGGACGAGGTCATGATCAACGACCTGAAATACTTCGACGGCTCGCTGTCGCGCATCGACCGCGTCCCGCAAGACCTGCGCGACATCTACGCCACGGCGTTCGAAGTCGAGCCGAAGTGGCTGGTGGAAGCCGCGTCGCGCCGCCAGAAGTGGATCGACCAGGCCCAGTCGCTGAACATCTACATGGCCGGCGCCTCGGGCAAGAAACTGGACGAGACCTATAAACTGGCCTGGCTGCGCGGCCTGAAGACGACCTACTACCTGCGCACGATCGCCGCGACGCACATGGAGAAGTCGACCACCCGTACCGGCGCGCTGAACGCCGTGCCGGTCGACGGCGGCCTGTCCGCCGCACCGGCGGCCGCACCGGCACCGGTGGCAGCCGCCGCTCCCGACGTCGTGGATGGCGCGGCCTGCTACCTGCGGCCGGGCGACGCGGGCTTCGACGAGTGCGAAGCCTGCCAGTAACTAGATAAACCCTAACGTAACCACGCATCGCCCGGCTTCCCGGGCGATGCCGCTAAAAGAATTCAAGAAGGAAAAACATCATGGCTCTCTCCTGGGACGATGAACCGGCCGCCGCACCGGCCCCCGCCGCCGCCGCCGTCAATCCTGAAGCCAGCGCCGCCGACGTCGCCAAGCGCGTGAACGCGGACGACAAGCGCATCATCAACGCCAAGACCGACGTCAACCAGCTGGTCCCGTTCAAATATAAATGGGCGTGGGACAAATACCTGGCCGGCTGCGCGAACCACTGGATGCCGCAGGAAGTGAACATGCAGCGCGACATCGAGCTGTGGAAGAACCCGAACGGCCTGACCGAAGACGAGCGCCGCATCGTCAAGCGCAACCTCGGCTTCTTCGTGACCGCCGACTCGCTGGCCGCCAACAACATCGTGCTGGGCACCTACCGCCACATCACGGCGCCGGAATGCCGCCAGTACCTGCTGCGCCAGGCATTCGAGGAAGCCATCCACACCCATGCGTACCAGTACATCGTGGAATCGCTGGGCCTGGACGAGAAAGAAATCTTCAACGCCTACAACGAGATCCCGTCGATCCGCGACAAGGACCAGTTCCTGATCCCGTTCATCGAAGTCATCAACGATCCGACGTTCCACACCGGCACGCTGGAAAACGACCAGAAGCTGCTGCGTTCGATCATCGTGTTTGCTTGCCTGATGGAAGGCCTGTTCTTCTACGTCGGCTTCACGCAGATCCTCGCGCTGGGCCGCCAGAACAAGATGACGGGCGCCGCCGAGCAGTACCAGTACATCCTGCGCGACGAGTCGATGCACTGCAACTTCGGCATCGACCTGATCAACACGATCAAGATGGAAAACCCGCAGCTGTGGACGGCGGAATTCCGCGAAGAGATCAAGGGCCTGTTCCTGCAGGCCGTCGAGCTGGAATACCGCTACGCCGAAGACACGATGCCGCGCGGCGTGCTGGGCCTGAACGCGGCCATGTTCAAGGGCTACCTGCGCTTCATCGCGAACCGCCGCGCCGTCCAGATCGGCCTGGATGCGCTGTTCCCGAACGAGGAAAACCCGTTCCCGTGGATGAGCGAGATGATCGACCTGAAGAAGGAGCGCAACTTCTTCGAGACGCGCGTGACCGAGTACCAGACCGGTGGTGCGCTGAACTGGGACTGATCCAGGCACACGCTGCAACGAGGCCCGCCACCCGGCGGGCTTTTTTTATTTGGGCAACACCAACGTCAGCCCGCCGCCATGCGCAGCCGGAAGAACGCATTCACCGTCAGCCGCCCCGTGCGCGGGTCGCCCGTCATCAGCTCGGGCATGTGGATATGCCCCGAATGGAAGATCCCGCCGTTGTAGAAGATCGCCCGGTTGTAGCGCGGTTCGACCGTCAGCACCTTCTCGAACCAGCGGCTCGACGCGACCGCGAAGGTCGGCGGCACGTCCGGCATCGCCGCGCCGGCCTGTTCGCGGCGCCTCAGGTCGTGTTCCAGGGCCGTGATCTCGTGCTCCGGCACCTTCGGCCTGAAGAAGCTGGTGCCGCCGAAGCGCTCGTCCCGGAACAGGTACAGCACCATCGCGCCCACGCCGACGCCGGCCGGCAGGCCCGTGAAATCGCGGTGCGGCAGGCGCTGGCCCGGCAGCAGGTCCTGCGGGCGGCGCGTCACGAGCGACAGGCGGCTCTTCATGTCGAGGATGCGGCGCGCGCCCAGCGGCGTGCGCGCGTGCTGCAGGAAGCTGTCCTGGATGCGCGCCGCGAGCGCGCCGCCGATCGGCAGCTCCGGACCCGGATAATAATTGCCCGCCAGGTCCTGGAAATGCATGTGGTTGTTCGCCGCGTAGTTGACCAGCTCCTCCGGCTCCAGCATGAAGTCGTCGATGATGACGCACCGGTGGTCGTCGAAGATCGGTACCACGCTGACGCGCGGCTGCGGATTGAGCAAGGGGAGCATGGCGGTGGCGGCGTTGTGAAGGAGCGCCCATGGTACAACGCCGTGCTATGCTGCCGCCATTTCGACCTTGCCCGCCGCAGTCCGTCATGTTCACCAGCCCGCTCCTCGACCATCCCGCCATCGTGCACGGCTTCGGCACGCGTCATGACGACATGGCCGCGCTGCTGCCCGGTTACTGGCCGCGCCGGCCGATCCAGCGCGAGCGCCACGGCACGCACATCGCGGTCGCGACGGCGGCGAACGAAGACTGCGGCGAGGCCGACGGCATGCTGACCGACCGGCCCGGCCTGTTGCTGGCCATCGCCACCGCCGACTGCGTGCCGGTGCTGCTGGCGCGGCGCGACGGGCGCGAAGTGGCGGCGCTGCACGCGGGATGGCGCGGCGCGCTGGGCGGCATCGTCGACGCGTTCGCGGACCTCGCGCGCGCGCGCGGCGGCGATCCCGGCGACTGGATCGCGGCGCTGGGTCCGGCCGCGCGCGCGTGCTGCTACGAAGTGGGGCAGGAGGTGATCGACGGTTTCGTCGAGCGCTGGGACCTCGCGCCCGCCTTCGTCGCATCGCGGCCGCGCCGGCTCGACCTGCCTGCGATCGTGCGCCGCCAGCTCGAACGCGCGGGCGTGGAGGCCGTGGCGGCACGGGACGAATGCACGATGTGCCACACGCGCGCCGATGGACGCTGGACCTTCCACAGCTACCGCCGCGACCGCGCGACGCGCACGCCCGTGGTCGATGTGCACTGGTCCGCGATCGCGATCGCGGACCGGTAGTCCGTACCTTCGACGATACGTTGATGCCATCTTGCGTGGTCCAACGCACGCATTCTTCACGATTTTGTACGTGCGTCGCGCCACGACGTGAAGTCTGAGGCTATCATGCGTTCAATTCCAACTTGTCGTCGTCGTCACGCGAACCGAACGTCATGACCCGAGTCCTCTTCATCCACCAGAATCTGCCGGGCCAGTTCCGCCGGCTGATGCGGTATCTGCAGACGCGGCCCGACTTCGACGTCGTCGCGATCGGCGAAGAGACCGCGGTGCGGCGCGAGAACGCGGGACCGAAGGTCCGGACGATCGGCTACGCCAGGCCGGACGGTCCGGGCGAGAAGACCCATCACTACCTGCGCCACTTCGAAGGCTGCGTGCGCCGCGGCCAGGCCGTCGCGCGCGTGTGCGTCGCGCTGAAGCAGGACGGCTTCGTGCCCGACGTCGTCGTGTGCCACCCCGGCTGGGGCGAGGCCCTGTTCGTCAAGGACGTGTTCCCGCAGGCGCGCCTCGTCGTGTTCTGCGAATTCTGGTGGGCGGCAAGCGGGTTGGACGTCGGCTTCGATCCCGAGTATCCGGTGAGCTTCGACGATCGCCTGCGCATCCGCATCAAGAACTCCGTGCTGATGCAGTCGCTGCTGGCGGCCGACGACGGCGTCGCGCCCACGGCCTGGCAGCGCGGCGTGCACCCGCCCGAACTGCGCGGCAAGATCCGCGAAGTCCACGAGGGCATCGACACCCAGCAGCTGAGCCCCGACCCGCATGCGCGGCTGGAGCTGCCCGGCGGCGCCGTGCTCACGCGCGCGCAGCCGGTGCTGACGTTCGTCGCGCGCAACCTCGAACCCTACCGCGGCTTCCACGTCTTCATGCGCAGCCTGCCGCGGCTGCTCGCGGGGAATCCCGAGCTGCAGGTCGTCGTCATCGGCGGCGACGGCGTCAGCTACGGCCGCCGTCCGCCGCAGGGCCACGCGAGCTACCGCGAAGCCCTCAAGGCCGAGCTGGACGGCCGCGGCGAGACCGTCGACTGGTCGCGCGTGCACTTCCTCGGCAAGGTGCCGTACGCCACCTACCGCAGCGCGCTGCAGGTGGCGAGCCTGCATGTCTACCTGACGTATCCGTTCGTGCTGTCCTGGTCGATGCTGGAGGCGATGGCCGTCGGCGTGCCGGTGCTGGGCTCGGATACCGCGCCGGTGCGGGAAGTGATCCGCGACGGCGGGAACGGGTTCCTGACGCCGTTCTTCGACGTGGCGCTGCTCGCCGACCGCGCGCTCGACCTCATCGCGCGCCGCCACGAGATCGCGCACGTCGGCATGGCCGGGCGCGAGACGGTGCGCACGCGCTACGATTTCGAAACGGTGGGCCTGCCGGTCTACCTCGGCTTGCTCAAGCCATTGGATGAGCGCATGGACGAGTGCATGCGCGCGGAGGAGGGCGCATGACGGACCGCTTCGCCTTCCACTACGCCCCCGACGGCTACTCGACGGCAGGCCCGCGCCTGATGGGCCGCCAGGCCGCCGGCGCCGGGCTGCTGCGCGCGATCGCGACGGCGCCCGGCCTGGAAACGGTCGGCTGCTTCGCCGGCGCCCAGGCCCACGCGGCGGAAGGCGAGCGCCTGCTGCGCGAACACGGCTACAAGGGCCAGGTCGACTGGATCGCGCAGGGCCGCCCGCAGGACCTGGAGCGCTACGGCACCCTGTATCACCCCGCACCCGGCATCGAACGGCTCGCGTGGCGCCGCCAGGGCGTCGGCGAGCGCCGCTACAGCCTGTGCGGCATCACGCACACGACGGCCAGCCACGCCGTGATGACGAGCCTCGCGAATCTGCTCGTGGCGCCCGTGCGCAGCTGGGATGCCGTGATCTGCACGTCGCGCGTCGTGCGCGACAGCGTGCGCCGCGTGCTCGAGCGCCAGGCCGAGTATTTGAGTGCGCGCCTCGGCGCCCAGCGCTTCGAGCTGCCGCAGCTGCCGCTGATCCCGCTCGGCGTGCACGCAGCCGACTTCGACGTCGACGCCGCCCGCCGCGCCACCGTGCGCCGGCACCTGGGGATCGAGGACGGCGACGTCGCCTTCCTGTTTCTTGGCCGCCTGTCGTTCCACGCGAAGGCGCATCCGCAACAGATGTTCGCGGCGCTCGAAGCGGCGGCGCGGGGCGGCAGGCGCGTGCACCTGGTGCTGTGCGGCTGGTTCGCCAACGAGGCCATCGACAAGGCCTTCCACGAGGCGGCCGCGCAACTGTGCCCGTCCGTGACGCTGGCGGTGCTGGACGGCCGCGTGGCCGCGAACCAGCTCGACGCGTGGGCCGCCGCCGACGTCTTCATCTCGCTCGCGGACAACGTGCAGGAGACCTTCGGCCTGACGCCGCTGGAAGCGATGGCGGCCGGCCTGCCGTGCATCGTCAGCGACTGGAACGGCTACCGCGACACCGTGCGCGACGGCGTGGACGGCTACCGCATTCCGACCGTGATGCCGGATGCGGGCGCCGGCCTCGATCTCGCGCAGCGTTACGACGACGGCGTGGACAGCTACGACGCGTACTGCGGTCACACGAGCCAGGCGGTCGCGGTGGATGGACCGGCCCTCGCGCAGGCCTGCGCGCGCCTTGCCGGCGATGCCGCGCTGCGCCGCGAACTGGGCGAGAACGCACGCCGGCGCGCGCGCGCGGAATTCGACTGGGCCGTCGTGTTCGGGCGCTACCGCGCGTTGTGGCGCGAGCTCGACGAACGGCGCCGCGCCGATGCGGCGCTGGGTCCCGCGCTGCCCGCGGTCGTGCCGGACCGGCTCGATCCGTTCGAATTGTTCACCACATACCCGACGATGCGGATCACGCCGGCGTCGATGGTGGAACTCGCGCCGGACGCGTCGCTCGCGCTGCTGCGCCAGTATCGCGAGCTCGCGATCAACCGCTTCGCGCACGCGTCGCTGCCGACGCTGGAAGAGTTTGGACAGATCTTCGGATCGATCGAATCGCGGCCGACGCAGGTCGACGAGCTGCTCGACGCGCTCGGACCATGCGACCGGCCGACTTTGCTGCGCGGACTCGCGTGGTTGTGCAAGATGGACTTGCTGCGCATCACTGCGGCAGCGGACTGATTTTGAATATCGCCTTTATTTAAAGGCTTTATGCGAAATGGTAGTAACGTAATGCGCATCGATTTGCGCGCTTGTTTTTGGAGACCAAGCAAGACGAGGAAGGAATCAAACGTTATCGCAGCGATCGTTTCGGTTGATGCAATCGCTGGTTCACCGAGTAAAACACATGAAAAATATTGTGTGCGGGTTGCGCACTGACAAGGTTTTCGTGTACTTTACGTGATTGAATTTGTCAAAACGTGAAGAGGCCGATTTTCGGGGCTCTGAACGGGAAACAAACCGATCAAAAATGGGACGCTGATTCATTCAGTATGCACGTAAGCTTAGCGAAAAGAACAAGCCGCATTGCCTGATAAATGTCGGGCATGGCGGCTTTTTCTTTTCGCGGCCCGCGGGCTGCGATGTGGACAGCGCAGTGAGCCATCGGACTTTAGTCGTTTCGGTCGTCGGCGACGACGATTAGCCGGAGAGTCGCGGATGCCGATTGAGCGACTACTGTATGAAAATACAGTATAGCGTAAATCGGCGATGAATGCCCGGATGTTTTACGGGTTTTATCGAATCGCCGCGGCAGTCCGGCTGGTGCCGGATTCATTGACGCAAACGCCGCGTTTGCGCCGATGAATAATTCGCCCGACCAAGCAGACCGGGTTGGACGGGTTCAAACCATGTAGCGTAATTTCTCATCGCAGAGAAGGAGAACAGAAAATGGCAACCGCCGCGAAAAAACCAGCAGCAAAACCGGCTGCAAAAGCCGCCACCAAACCGGCCGCTAAGGCAGCAGCAGATAAACCCGCAACCAAAACCGTAGCCGCTAAAGCCGCTGCGAAGCCGGCTGCGAAAAAAGCCGCAGTAACCAAAGCTCCGGCTAAATCGGCAGCAACCAAAACCGCCGCCAAGTCGACCGCCGCCGCTAAACCGGCTGCAAAGAAAGCTGCAGCAACCAAGACCGCCGCCGCTAAACCGGCAGCAAAGAAAGCCGCTGCAACCAAGTCGACCGCGACCAAGTCGGCTGCAACCAAGACCGCCGCCAAGTCGACCACCGCCGCCAAGCCGGCTGCGAAGAAGACTGCAGCCAAGTCGACCACCGCCGCCAAGCCGGCAGCGAAGAAGACCGCAGCCAAGTCGACCGCAACCAAAGCCGCCGCCAAGCCGGCTGCGAAGAAGACTGCCGCCAAGTCGACCGCCGCCGCCAAACCGGCTGCAAAGAAAGCGGCAGGCAAGACCGCTGCCAAGTCGACCGCCGCCGCTAAACCGGCTGCCAAGAAAGCAGCAACCAAGACTGCCGCCAAGTCGACCGCTGCCGCTAAACCGGCTGCGAAGAAGACTGCTGCCAAGTCGACCGCTGCTGCCAAACCGGCTGCCAAGAAGACTGCTGCCAAGTCGACCGCTGCCGCCAAACCGGCTGCCAAGAAAGCAGCAGGCAAGACCGCCGCCAAGTCGACCGCCGCCGCCAAGCCGGCTGCCAAGAAGACCGCTGCCAAATCGACCGCCGCCGCCAAACCGGCTGCCAAGAAAGCAGCAGGCAAGACCGCTGCCAAGTCGACCGCTGCCGCCAAGCCGGCTGCAACCAAGACCGCCGCCAAGTCGACCACCGCCGCCAAGCCGGCTGCGAAGAAGACTGCAGCGACCAAGACCGCAGCGACCAAGACCGCAGCCACCAAGGCCGCAGCTCCCGCCGCCAAAAGCGAAGCCAAGCCGGCAGTGAAGAAGGCCGCCGCCAAGCCGGCCGCCAAGGCTGAAGCGAAGCCGGAAGCCGCTGCTGCTGCGAAGAAGCCGGCCGCCAAGAAAGCCGCGACGAAGACCGCAGCGAAGGCCGAAGCCAAGCCGGAGGCCAAGGCCGAGTCGAAAGCTGAAGCCAAGGCCGACACCAAGGCCGAGACGAAAGCCGAAGCCAAGACCGACGGCAAGGACAGCGGCGCAGCTGCAGCCCCGGCACCGGCAGCCAAGTCGGTGATCGCACCGGCGGCATGGCCGTTCCCGACCAGCAGCCGTCCGTAAGCCATTCCTGCCTGGTTCAGGCAAAATACCGCTGTGTGAGCTTTCACACAGCGGTTTTTTTTTCTAAGGAGTCCTCGTGCTGCCCATTCTTAAATTGATCGTCGATACCGCGGCCGGTGTGCTGGGTGGCGTCTTGCTGCTGCGTTTCTGGATGCAGGTGACCCGCGTGCGTCCGCCGGCGTCCGTCGCGCAATTTACGTTCACGTTGTCCGACTGGCTCGTGCGCCCGCTGCGCCGCATCGTGCCGGGCATGGGTGGTTACGACTGGGCCAGCCTGCTGGGCGCGTTCCTCGTCGTGCTGGCAGCGTCGTCGATCCTGCTGCTGGCCGGCACGAGCGGCCAGGCCGTCGTGCTGATCGCCGTGGTCCGCCTGCTCGACTGGATCCTGTACGGTTTCATGGGCCTGTTGATCATCGAGGTGATCTTCAGCTGGGTCAATCCGCATGCGCCGCTGGCGCCGTTCATCCACGCGCTCAACGACCCGCTGCTGCGGCCGCTGCGCCGCGTGATCCCGCCGGTCGGCGGCCTCGATCTGTCGGTGCTCGTGGCGTTCATCCTGATCCAGATCGCGCAGTACCTGCTGCGCCAGGTGTTCTATATCTGACGCTCGCGACTGCCGATAAAAAAGCGCGCCGTCCCTCGCGGGACCGGCGCGCTTTTCATTTGTCCGACGCTTTTAGAAACGGTATCCGAAAGCCGCCTCGAACTTGTCAGCGATTTCCGAGGACGTGAAGCTGTGGTTCTGGCCGCCCTGGTGGGCGATCTTGATGGAACCCAGCAGGCTGGCCAGGCGGCCCGTCGTGGGCCAGTCGAGGTCGTTGGCGATGCCGAACAGCAGGCCGGCGCGGTAGGCGTCGCCGCAGCCCGTCGGATCGACCACGCTGGCTGCCGGCACGGCCGGGATCTTGTGATGCTCGCCGCCGGCGTAGATGTCCGAACCGTGCTCGCCGCGGGTGACGATGAGTGCGTCCAGGCGCGCCGCGATGTCCTGCAGGGGCAGGCCCGTGCGGTCCATCACCATCTCGAATTCATAGTCGTTGCAGGCGAGGTAGCTGGCCTGGCCGATGAAGGTCAGCAGCTCGTCGCCGTTGAACATCGGGAGCTGCTGGCCCGGGTCGAAGATGAACGGCACGCCCCGTTCCGCGCAGTCGCGCGCGTGCTTGATCATGCCGTCGCGGCCGTCCGGCGCGACGATCGCGACGCGCAGCGGCAGGTAGTCGGCCAGGCTGTTCTCGTGCGAGAACTGCATCGCGCCAGGGTGGAAGGCGTTGATCTGGTTGCCGTCCAGGTCGGCCGTGACGAAGCACTGGGCCGTGTACGCGTGGGCGATGGTGCGGATGGCGTTGGTGGCGAGGCCCTGCTGTTCCATGCGGTCGAGATAGTCGCCGCCGTCCTGGCCGATGGTGCCCATGATAAGCGGCTCGCCGCCCAGCAGCTTCAGGTTGTACGCGATGTTGACGGCGCAGCCGCCGTATTCGGTGCGCAAGGTCGGCACGAGGAACGAGACGTTCACGCGGTGCAGCTGGTCGGCCAGCAGGGTTTCGCCGAAACGGCCGTGGTATTGCATGATCTTGTCGAAGGCGATCGAGCCGCAGATCAGCGACGTCTTGGTCATGGGAAGCCTCAAGGATAGAAAACGAAGGTGTGATAGCCGGACGGCTGCAGGCCGTCCAGCGTGAAATGCAGCGTGACAGGTTGCTCCGAATGCGGCGCGAAACCGGTCGCCGCCGACGCGCCGCGCGGCAGGTAGTCGGCGGGCGCCAGCACGCGGCGCAGCACCGGCTTGTCGCCGGCGTCGGTCAGCTCGAGCTCGATGCTGGGCCAGGCCAGCACGAGGCTGCCCTGGTTGCGCAGCAGCGTATTGAGTGCGTAGGTGTTCGGTCCCAGCGTGGTCAGTTCGCCCGTCTCGATGACGAGGTTCTCGGCCTGCGCGGGCAGCTCCACGCGGCAGCCCAGCACGGCGCACGCGCCGGCCAAGGCCGGTTTCAGGCCCGGATGCTGCGCGGCCAGCGTGTTGCGGAAGCCCAGCACCGCCTGCGCCAGCAGCAGGAGCAGCAGCACGACGGCGCCAGCGGCCATCAGCATGCGCTGCGTGCGGCCCATGCGCTCCTGGCGGCGGCTGCGCTTGACGAATTCGGGCTCGTCGGCGTCCCCCTCGGCCGCGAGGCGCAGCTTCGGCGGTTCGATCTTCGTCGGCGTCAGCTTGGAGCGCCGTGCGCGCGCCTCGGACACGCGCGCGGCCTTGCTGCGCGCCGGCTTCACCACGGGCGGGATCATCGCCGGCGCCGGCGCGGGCGGTTCGCTCGCGGCCGATGCGCGCAGGGGCAAAAAGGGCGGGGCGTCGGAGACCGGCGCCGGCGGTTCCGGGACGGGCTCCGGCTCCGGTTCGTAATCCGGCAGCGGCTGGGCGACGATTTCCTCGGCCACCGGCAGGTCGAAACTCGGTTCGATGCGGTCGGCGGGCGCATACGCGCTCGCAGGCGGCTCTTCCGCGACGGTGTCTTCAGGTGGCTCGGGGACGGGCTCCGGCGCGGTATCGGGCGCCGCGTGGACAACCGGCTCCTCGACTACGGCCGCTTCCGGTGCTTCCTCCGCCTCCGGCGCGCGCCGCCACACGTGCGCGCGCGGGGGCTCGGGAGCCTCGTCGGCAGGCTTCGGCAGGATGCCGAGCGGATCGAAGGTGTGGTCGAAGTCGAGGGTGTAGACGGGCAGCGCGTCGTCTTCCTCGACGGGCGCGGAAGCAGGTGCGGGAACGGACGGCGCCGGCGCGGCCGGCTTGTCCAGGTCGATCAGGTGGGCGTTGCCGTCAAAGATGCGCTGGCAAGACCCGCAGCGGACGATGCCGCCGCGGAGCTTGAGCTGGTCCGCGGCGACGCGGAACGTGGTATGGCAATGCGGGCACTGGGTGGCGAGCGCCATGCCTTATTTGCTGCCGTCTGTCTTGGCGACGGTGCGCGCTTCTGGTGCCTCATTGCGACCGAGCTGCCCGTGAAGAGCGACCCAGCCGTCCAACTCGGCCCAGACGCCCAGCTTGATGAAAGGTGCGTACGCGGCGGCCACTTCCTCGGCCTGGCGTGCCAGCACGCCCGACAGGATCAGCGAACCGCCCTCGGCCACGCGGCTTGAGAGCATCGGCGCCATCAGCTTCAATGGGCTCGACAGGATGTTCGCGACGACGATGTCGAAGCGTTCTTCACCGTGCTTCGAGGCGACGAAGTCGTCCGGCACGTAGAAGTCGATCTCGCAGCGGTTGCGTTCCGCGTTCAGCCTGGCGGATTCGATGGCCTGCTCGTCGATGTCGACGCCAGAGACTCCCGCCGCGCCGAGCTTCTTCGCGACCATCGCGAGGATGCCCGAACCGCAGCCGTAGTCCAGCACCGACTTGCCGGGCGCCGGGTGGGCTTCCAGCCATTCCATGCACAGGCGCGTGGTCGGATGGCTGCCCGTGCCGAATGCGAGGCCCGGGTCGACTTCGAGGATCAGCGCGTCGGGATCCGGGGCTTCGTGCCAGCTCGGCACGACCCAGATGTTCTTGCCGATGTGGATCGGCTCGAACTGCGATTGCGTGAGGCGCACCCAGTCGGCGTCCGCGACGGAACGGGTCGTGAATGCAGGTGCCTGCTGCAGGCCGATGGCGCTTGCTGCCTCGGCCACGATCGCGGCCTGGTCGGCATCCTCGTCCGTCAGCGCGACGACGCGGCTGTGGTCCCACGCGGCTTCCTTCGGCACCATGCCCGGTTCGCCGAACAGGGGTTTTTCGTCTTCCGTGCCTTCATCCGCATCTTCCACCGAGACCGACAGCGCGCCCGCCTCCATCAGGGCATCAGAGAGCCCTTCGGCGTGCTCGCGTGCGATCTCGATGACAACTTCCGTCCAGCCCATCATTCAACCTCGGCTTTGGCGCCGATCGCGCCATCCTTCGGCAGGTCCGGCTTGTGGGCCAGCTTCTGCTCCAGGTAGTGGATGTTGGTGCCGCCCTCGATGAAGCGGGCGTCGACCATCAGCTCGCGGTGCAGCGGGATGTTGGTCAGGATACCCTCGACGACCATTTCCGACAACGCGATCTGCATGCGGCGGATCGCCTGCTCGCGCGTGGCGCCGTAGGCGATGACCTTGCCGATCATCGAATCGTAGTGCGGCGGCACGTAATAGCCGGCGTACGAATGCGAATCGACGCGGATGCCGGGGCCGCCCGGCGGATGCCAGCCCGTGATGCGGCCCGGCGACGGGGTGAACTTGAACGGGTCTTCCGCGTTGATGCGGCACTCGATCGCGTGGCCCGACAGCATGATGTCGCGCTGGCGGAAGCGCAGGCGCTCGCCGCAGGCGATGCGGATCTGTTCCTGCACGATGTCGATGCCCGTGATCATTTCGGTGACCGGGTGTTCGACCTGCACGCGGGTGTTCATCTCGATGAAGTAGAACTCGCCGTTCTCGTACAGGAATTCGAACGTGCCGGCGCCGCGGTAGCCGATCTTGCGGCAGGCTTCGGCGCAGCGGTCGCCGATCTTCTCGATCAGCTTGCGCGGGATGCCCGGTGCCGGCGCTTCCTCGATGACCTTCTGGTGACGGCGCTGCATGGAGCAGTCGCGCTCGCCCAGCCAGACGGCCTGCTTGTGTTCGTCGGCGAGGACCTGGATTTCCACGTGGCGCGGATTCTCCAGGTATTTCTCCATATAGACTTCGGGATTGCCGAACGCGGTGCCGGCTTCCGTCTTGGTCATCGCGACGGCGTTCAGCAGGGCGGCTTCCGTGTGCACGACGCGCATGCCGCGGCCGCCGCCGCCGCCGGCGGCCTTGATGATGACCGGGTAGCCGACGCGGCGCGCGGTCTGGATGATCTCTTTCGGATCGTCGGGCAGGGCGCCGTCCGAACCGGGCACGCAGGGCACGCCGGCGCGGATCATGGCTTGCTTGGCCGAGACCTTGTCGCCCATCAGGCGGATCGATTCGGGACGGGGACCGATGAAGACGAAGCCCGATTTTTCGACGCGTTCGGCGAAGTCGGCGTTTTCCGACAGGAAGCCGTAGCCGGGGTGGATCGCTTCGGCGTCCGTGACTTCCGCCGCGCTGATGATCGCCGGCATGCTCAGGTAGCTTTGCGCGGACGGGGCCGGGCCGATGCAGACGGACTCGTCGGCCAGCTTCACGTACTTGGCGTCCTTGTCCGCCTCGGAGTGCACGACGACCGTCTTGATACCCATCTCACGGCAGGCGCGCTGGATACGCAACGCGATTTCACCACGGTTGGCGATAAGAATTTTTTCAAACATGGTAAGTTCGGTGTTTCTTTGAGTGCCGGCAGCGTGCCGGGAGGGCGCGGTCGGACGACCGCGCCGGAGACGTTTAGCCGATCACGAACAGCGGCTGGCCGAATTCGACGGGCTGGCCGTTTTCCACCAGGATCTTGGTGACGGTGCCGGAGAGATCGGCATCGATTTCATTCAGGAGCTTCATCGCTTCGATGATGCACAGGGTGTCGCCTTCCTTCACGGTCGAACCCACTTCGACGAACGCCGGGGCGCCCGGTGCCGAGGAGCGGTAGAACGTGCCGACCATCGGCGACTTGACGACGTGGCCGGTCGGTTCGGCCGGTGCGGCCGGGGCTGCTGCCGCGGGCGCGGCGGCCGGCGCCGACACGGCCGGTGCCGAGTATTGCTGGACGCCTTGCTGCGGCACCATGACCACCTGATTCTGCGGGATTGCCGAGGACTTGACGATGCGGACCTTGCTTTCGCCTTCGGTCACTTCGAGTTCGGCGATATCCGACTCGGCGACGAGGTCGATCAGTGTCTTGAGTTTTCTTAGATCCATGTGAAACCCCTTGGAATTATTTGTTTAAGAGCATACGGCGCGTCGGCGGTAGGTACTTACGCGCGAATGCGTGAAGTTGACGTAGATTAACGTTGTTTCAGCGCGAAGTCGATGGCAAAGCGATATCCATCCGCTCCCAGCCCGCAGATCGTGCCCAGCGCGATCGCCGACAGGAAAGAGTGGTGCCGGAACTCCTCGCGCTTGTAAATATTAGAGATGTGCACTTCCACGAACGGAATGTCCACCCCGGCCAGCGCATCGCGCAGCGCCACGCTGGTATGGGTCAATCCGCCCGGGTTGATGATGATCGCGTCCACGCCTTCCTGGCGTGCGGCGTGAATGCGGTCGATCAGCGCGCCTTCATGGTTGCTTTGGAAACAGACAATCTCCGCCCCGGCTTCCCGTGCCTGGGCGGTGGCGGCCTGCTCGATGTCGGCCAGCGTCGTCGCGCCGTACACCGCAGGCTCACGTGTCCCCAACAAATTCAAATTAGGGCCATTGAGCAGCAGTAGCTTTTTCGCCATATTCAACCGTCTGTTTGCCCGAAAGACAGGCATTTTGCCGCCAACGTTACGTGTTGGCAAGCGATAAAAAGAAGTCGGAAAATAAGTGAACGACCGTTCACCTGAACTACAACTTGGCCAGGTCGGCGCGCACCTGATCGAACTTCAGACGGCCCAGGTAAGTCTTGCGGACCTGCCCATCTGCGCCGATCAGCACCGTAAATGGCAGCCCGCCGTTCGCGTTGCCGAGGCCGCGCGCGAGGTCGGTGCCACCCATGCCGCCTACGTACAATGGGTAGGAAATCTTGATTTTGCGGGCAAACTCGGCGAGATTCGTGGGGGAATCGATGCCGATGCCGATCACATTGAAATGCTTGCCCCCGTCCCTGGCTGCCAGTTCCGACAGTTCCGGCATCTCCGACACGCACGGCGCGCACCACGACGCCCAGAAGTTCACGAGCAGCGGCTTGCCCTTCCACTGGGCGAGCGGCTGCGGCTTGCCGGCCAGGTCGTTCAGCGACGTTGCATACAGATTCGTCACCGCGGTATGCGGGCGGCCGTCGGTGGGCGTATAAGTGGTCGTCAGCGGACCCTTGGCATCCTGCTTGACGCCGGCGATGGCGCCGAGGACGGTAAAGGCGGCGGCCAGGATCACATAGCCGGCCAGGTGTTTCTTATTCATCTTGTTCGAGAGAGTCGTTATTCATCAAAGTACGGAGCGTGGCGGCATCCGCGCGCTGCAGGCTGCCGTCCGCGCGGGGTTTCAGCGCACCGCGTAAATCGTTCATGTCATACAGCTCGGCGTGCACCATTTCTTTTTGCCACGTAAAGCTTACCGTTTCCACCGGATCGTGGCGTCCCCCTTTGAAGTGGGGAGTTTCCGAAATCTCGATATTGACGTTGCGGTTCAACAGCCAGATTTCGACATCTTTCGCGCTGTCGGCAAATAATTGCAGGTGGATGTCGTCATGTTCGCCCGCCGTTCCGTTCAAAACCGCACCGGTAATATATGGGCGGAACTCGGCCAATTGTTCCATGACTTCCAGCGCCGCGCTGCGCATGTGCTGCAATCGCGCGGCCTGGGCCGGGCCATGGAACAGCGCCTGGTAGCGGCGCACCTCGTCTTCCACTTGCAGATTATCCGGCAGATAATTCGGGGAAGGGCGGTCGACGCCGAGCACCTGGCGCGCCGCCTTGGCCTTGGCCGTCGAGTAATCGGCCCCATCCTGGGCGATCATGCGGGCGGCCGTCGCGGCGATGCGTGCGCGCACCTGTTGGAGGTCGTCATTTAAATTGGGCATCATGTCCGAGATCATACTCTTGAAAGGAAAATGGCATCGCGTCGGGTAGAATCGCGTATTCGCTATTACAGAGATCCCTTCGGCACGTCATGCACATCCATATCCTCGGCATCTGCGGCACCTTCATGGGCGGCCTCGCGGTGCTGGCCAAAGAGGCCGGCCACCGCGTCACCGGGTGCGACGCCAACGTCTACCCTCCGATGAGCACCCAGCTCGAAGCCCAGGGCATCGAGCTGATCCAGGGGTACGGGCCCGAACAGGTGAGCCTGAACCCGGACCTGTACGTCGTCGGCAACGTGATGACGCGCGGGAATCCGCTCGTCGAGGAAATCCTGAACCGCGGCCTGCCGTACGTCTCCGGCCCGCAATGGATTGGCGACCACATTCTCCGTAATAAATGGGTGCTCGCCGTCGCGGGCACGCACGGCAAGACGACGACGACGTCGATGCTGGCGTGGATCCTGGAAGATGCCGGCTATTCGCCGGGATTCCTGATCGGCGGCGTGCCGCTGAACTTCGGCGTGTCGGCCCGCCTGTCGGGCGAAACGGATTCGGATTTCTTCGTGATCGAGGCGGACGAGTACGATACGGCCTTCTTCGACAAGCGTTCGAAGTTCGTGCACTACCACGCCAAGACCGCGGTATTGAACAACCTCGAATACGATCACGCCGACATCTTCCCCGATATCGGCGCCATCGAGACCCAGTTCCACCACCTCGTGCGCACCGTGCCCGGTGTCGGCCGCATCGTCGTGAACGGCGACGAAGCGTCGCTGGCGCGCGTCCTGAAGCGCGGCTGCTGGAGCGAGAAGGAAAGTTTCGGCTCGTCAGAAGGCGTGGACTGGAGCCTCGTCGAGCATCCGGGCGGTTCCAGCTTCGACGTCTTTTTTAAAGGCGACAAGCAGGGCACCGTCCACTGGGACCTGACCGGCCACCACAACCGCAGCAACGCCATGGCCGCCATCGCCGCCGCGCGCCACGTCGGCGTGCCGCCCGCGCAGGCGATCGATTCGCTGGCCCGCTTCCAGAACGTCAAGCGGCGCATGGAAGTGCGCGGCGTCGTCAATGGCGTGACCGTGTATGACGACTTCGCCCACCATCCGACCGCGATCGCGACGACCGTCGGCGGCCTGCGCCAGAAGATCGGCACGTCGGGCAGGATTCTGGCCGTGCTGGAACCCCGCTCGAACACGATGAAGCTGGGCGCGATGAAAGATGCGCTGCCGGGCAGCCTGAAGGATGCGGACCTCGTGTTCGGCTTCGGCAGCCAGCAGGCGCTGGGCTGGTCGCTGGCCGACGCCCTGAAACCGCTGGGGGCCAACGCGCACAGCTTCGACCAGCTCGACTACATGGTGCAGGCGATCGTCCAGGCCGCGCAGCCGGGCGACCACATCCTCGTGATGAGCAACGGCGGCTTCGGCGGCGTGCACCAGAAGCTGCTGGAGGCGATGGCGGCATGAGCGGCGCCTCGCACCTTCTCTATCTGCACGGCTTCCGCTCGTCCCCGCGCTCGTTCAAGGCGCGCGTGGTGCAGCAGCGGATGGAAGCGGCCGGCCGCGCCGGCGACCTGACCTGCCCGCAACTGCCGGCCTCGCCGAAGGCCGCGATGGACCTCGTGCTCACGCTGGTCGAGCGCTACTCGGGCAATCTCGCGATCATCGGCTCCTCGCTAGGCGGCTTCTACGCCACCTGGCTGGCGGAGCGCTTCGGCTGCCGCGCCGCGCTGATCAATCCGGCCGTCGATCCTTTGAAAGACCTGGACAAGCACGTCGGCATCACGACCGAGTGGCATACCGGCGAGCCGTTCGAATTCAAGCGCGAGTACATCGATGAACTGGCCGCATTGAAAGTCGGGACCATCACCCGGCCGGCGCGCTATTTCCTGCTGGCCGCCACGGGCGACGAGGTGTTGGACTACCGCGACATGGTTGCGCATTACGCGGGCGCGCACCAGCACGTCATCCAGGGCAGCGACCACGCGGTGTCGGAATTCGAGCAGTATGTCGATGAGGTGTTGGCCTTCTGCGGAGTACAAGGCGCTGCCGGATCGGACCATCGTCAGTGAGGCCGGCGTCGCTGCGCCGGGCCCGCTGGCTGGCGCATCCGGACGGCACGGGCGCGCCGGCCGCCATGCGCGACTGGCTGACGACGCCGGGCTCCCTGACGGCGCGCCTGATCGCGCACAGCCGGCATTTCCGGGTACAGAAACTGCGCCAGGCGGGCAATGTCTGCCTGGCGGACGAGGCCGGCGCGATCGGCCTGGCGCGGCCCCAGCGCGTGTGGGAGCGCGAAGTGCTGCTGCGCTGCGACGGCCAGCCGGTCGTGTACGGCCACACCGTCGTGCCGATGAGTGCCAGCGCGAGCGACTGGCCCCTGTTTTCGGCGCTGGGCGAACGGTCGCTCGGCACCACGCTGTTTTACGATCCGCGGGTCACGCGCGGCGCGCTGGAATTCGCGCGGCTGCGTCCCGGCCATCCGCTGCTGGCCCGCGTGCATGCCGCGCTGGGCCGGAATGAGCCGGCGCGCGACACATATTTTGCGCGGCGCTGCGTGTATCGCCGCCGCCAGGGACTGCTGCTGGTCACCGAGATCTTCCTGCCCGAGGTGCTCGATCTCGAGGCGACCGCATTTAATATGAATACGAATACAAAATGAACTTATTTTTCGAAGAGTCCGGCGATTTCAAGGTCGGCACCGTGCTGTCGCAGGCGGGCGAGGCCTACCAGGTCGAAATGCCGAGCGGGAAACGTACCAAGGTCAAGGCGCGCGACGTGATGCTGCAGTTCGACAAGCCGGATCCCGCCACCCTGCTGGAGCAGGCAAAGGCCGTCGCGGCGGACGTCGATCTGGAATTCCTGTGGGAAGTCGCGGGCCAGGAAGAATTCGGGTTCGCCGAACTGGGCGCGGAATATTTCGGCCACGCGCCGCTGCCGTTCGAAGCGGCCGGCCTCGTGCTGGCGCTGCATGGCGCGCCGATCTACTTCTACAAGAAGGGCCGCGGCCGCTACAAGGCGGCGCCGGAACAATCGCTGCGCGCGGCGCTGGCCGGCATCGAAAAGAAGAAGCAGCAGGCCATCGTCCAGGCCGCGTATGTCGAGGAACTGAAGGCCGGCACGCTGCCGCAGGCGATGCAGCCGCTCGTCCAGCAACTGCTGTTCAAGCCGGACAAGAACAGCATCGAATATAAAGCCCTCGAGACGGCGGCCGACGAATTGCAGACGACGGCGCCGCGCCTGATGCTGTCCACGGGCGGCATCGCGTCGGCCAAAGAGCTGCACATGGGCCGCTTCCTGTTCGAACACTTCCCGCGCGGCGCCGGCTTCCCGCCGGTCGCCGTGCCGACCCCGCCGGCCGACCTGCCGCTGGCGAACGTGGCCGCGTTCTCGATCGACGACGTGACGACGACCGAGATCGACGACGCATTCTCCGTCGAGAAGCTCGATGACGGCACCGTCCGCGTGGGCATCCACATCGCGGCGCCGGGCCTGGGCATCCGTCCGGACGACGCCATCGACAAGATCGCCCGTGCACGCATGTCGACCGTGTATATGCCGGGCGACAAGATCACGATGCTGCCGGACGACGTCGTCGACGCCTATACGCTGGCCGAGGGCAACGACTGTCCGGCGCTGTCGCTGTACGCCGTGCTGGATCCGGCCACGTGGACCGTGATCTCGACGACGACCCGCGCCGAGCGCGTGCCCGTCAAGAACAACCTGCGCCACAACGACCTCGACGACGTCGTCAACGAGGAGACGCTGAACAACGGCGATGGCGACTACCCGCACAAGATGGAGCTGGGCCTCTTGTGGCAGTGGGCGCTGCAGCTGGAAGCGGGCCGCATGAAGAAGCGCGAAGCGTTCGGCCTGAAACCGGAGCAGGCCAACCGCGTCGACTTCAATTTCTACGTCGAGGACGACGTCGTCACGATCGTGCGCCGCAAGCGCGGCGCGCCGCTGGACAAGATCGTGGCCGAGCTGATGATCTTCGCGAACAGCACGTGGGGCAAGCTGCTGCACGACTGCGGCGTGCCGGGCATCTACCGCTCGCAGGGACCGGGTGCCGGCGGCTGGGCGGCCAAGATGCAGGTGCGCATGGTCACGCACGCGGCACCGCACCAGGGCCTCGGCGTCGATCAATACGCCTGGTCGACGTCGCCGCTGCGCCGCTACACGGACCTCGTGAACCAGTGGCAGATCCTCGCGTGCGCGACGAACGGCGTGACGGCGCCGCTCGTCGCCCCGTTCAAGCACCGCGACGCGACGCTGTTCTCGATCGTCTCCGCGTTCGACGCCGCGTACTCGGCCTATAACGACTTCCAGCAGAACATGGAGCGTTACTGGTGCCTGCGCTGGCTGGCGCAGGAACAGGCGAAACAGGTGGATGCGGTCGTGCTGAAGGACGAGGTGCTGCGCCTCGTCGAGATCCCGCTCGTGATCCGCCTGCCGGGCATGCCGCAGGCGGCGCGCGGCGCGCAGGTTCGCCTGGACATCGTGCGCTGGGACGAGGTCGACCTGGCGCTGGAGGCGCGCCTCCTCGAAGTGGCGGCCGTGGCGCCGGAGGCGGCCGAGGAGCTGGGCCTGGACGAGGAAGAAGACACGGGCGAGGCAGCGGCGGCGGAAGCGGCCGAAGCCGAGGGTGCGGTCGCCGTGACCGATCCGGAGACGCAGACCGACGTCACGGGCGAACAGGCCGCATGATGTGTGACTGATACCGATCGTTGACACGTCGACAAGATCTTGTTGCGTTAGTGGTTACGTCAGCGGTCGGGTCTTTCCACAAGGCTCGCAAATCGGCCGGCCTGCACGGTAGAATGGGGAGTTCCATGACCCCAACCGTCCCACCCCGCAGCGCGTGAACACCCTCCGACACAACCGTCCCCTGATGATCGCCGTCGCCTGTTCGGTGCTGGCGCACGCCTCCCTGCTGGCGGTCCGCTTCGCCGCGCCGGATGCGTTCCGGCTGCAGCCGGCCGATCCGGGCCTGGAGGTCATCCTGGTCAACGCGAAGCATGCGCGCGCGCCCGTCAAGGCGGACGCGCTGGCCCAGGCCAACCTGGACGGCGGCGGCAATGCCGATGCTGGCCGCGCCCAGTCGCCACTGCCGGACCTGCGCAAGGTCGAGAACGGCGACAGCATCAAGGCGCTGCAGCGCCGCATCGCCGAACTGGAACAGCAGCAGAAAAGCGTGCTGACGAAGATGCGCCAGTCGCAGTTCAACAGCGCCCCCGTCTCCGAGCAGACGAGGCCGGACCCCAGCCGCACCGGCGAGGACAACCTGGATTCCACCAAGGCCATCGCGCGCATGACGGCCGAGATCACCCAGCGCATCGCCGACGAGAACAAGCGCCCGAAGAAGACGTTCATCAGCCCCAGCACGCGCGAGGTCGGCTACGCCATGTATTACAAGGCGATGCAGAAGCGCGTCGAAGAAGTGGGTACGCTGAATTTCCCGCAGCAGAACGGCAAGAAACTGTACGGCGAGCTGGTCGTCTACATCCCGATCTTCCAGGATGGGACGCTCTATGAAAAGGAAGGCGGACCGCGCATCGAACGCGGCTCCGGCAATCCGGCGCTGGACAAGGCCGCGCTGGCGATCGTGCGTCGCGCCGCGCCATTCGGCAAATTCCCGGCCAATATGCGCTCGACCGACAAGGACGACCTCTGGATCGTCGTCACCCGCTTCAAATTCACCCGCGAGGAAAAACTGCAGGCGGAACTGCGCGGCGAAGGATAACAGGAGACCCAATGACGGATAAATATTGCGTGATCGGTAACCCGATCGCTCACAGCAAATCGCCGGACATCCACGCCGCCTTCGCGGCCGCGACCGGCGAGGACATCTCGTACGAACGCTGCCTGGCGCCGCTGGACGGTTTTGCCGACACGGTCCGCGACCTCGCCGCGCAGGGCTACCGCGGCGCCAACGTGACGGTCCCGTTCAAGCTGGAAGCGGCCGCGCTGGCCACCCGGCTGGAAGAGCGGGCGCGCCTGGCGGGTGCCGTCAACACCTTGCGCTTCGAGGGCAACGAGATCGTCGGCGATAACACGGACGGGCCGGGCCTCGTGGCCGACATCGTGAAGAATGCCGGCGTGCCGCTCACCGGCAAGCGCGTCCTGCTGCTGGGCGCGGGCGGCGCGGCGCGCGGCGTCATCCTGCCGTTCCTGAACGAGAAACCGGAAGCGATCGTGATCGCCAACCGCACGCGCGCGACGGCCGATGCGCTCGTCGACCACTTTGCCGGCCACGTGGCGTATGCGGGGCAGATCGGCGCCTGCGGCTTCGCCGATATCGCCGGCCCGTTCGACGTCGTCGTCAACGCGACGTCGGCGAGCCTGTCGGCCGATTTGCCGCCCGTGCCCGCGTCGGCCTTCCGCGCGGGCACGCTGGCACTGGACATGATGTACGGGAAAGAGCCGACGCCGTTCATGGCGTTCGCGGCAGCGCACGGCGCGACCGTGCGCGACGGTCTCGGCATGCTGGTCGAGCAGGCGGCGGAAGCGTTCTTCACCTGGCGCGGCGTGCGGCCGGAGACGTCGGCCCTGCTGTCCCGCATGCGCGCATCATGAGCGGCATCGGCACGCTCAAGGCGGGCGCCCCGACGCGCGCAAAAACCGGCGGGCGGCGCTGGCTGAAATGGCTCATCCTCGGGCCGCTGCTGCTCGTCGTCCTGGTGCAGCTGTATTTCTTCGCGATGGTGTGCTGGTGGACGCAGTTCAACCCGTCGTCCACGAGCATGATGCGCCAGCAGCTGTCGGCGCTGCGCGAGCAGAATCCGAACGCGAAGCTGGAACAGGTGTGGGTGCCGTATTCCCGTATCTCGAACAACCTCAAGCGCGCCGTGATCGCGTCCGAGGACGCCAATTTCAGCGAGCATGACGGCGTCGACTGGGATGCGCTGGAAAAGGCGTACGAGCGCAACAACAAGAAGCACAGGGTCGTGGGCGGCGGCTCGACGATCACCCAGCAGCTGGCCAAGAACCTGTTCCTGTCCGGCTCGCGCAACTACCTGCGCAAGGGCCAGGAACTGGTCATCGCCTACATGCTGGAAGCGGTGATGGACAAGCAGCGCATCCTGGAAATCTACCTGAACGTGGTCGAATTCGGCCGCGGCGTGTTCGGCGTCGAGGCTGCCGCGCGCCACTATTTCCGCACGTCGGCCGCGAACCTGAACGCCGCCCAGGCCGCCCGCCTGGCCGTGATGCTGCCGAACCCGCGCTACTACGACCGCCACCGCGACACGAACTACCTCGCGCGCCGCACGGCGATCATCCAGCGCCGCATGAACGCGGCCGAACTGCCCTGATTCACAACGCCTGTTCCCATACAAGGCGCCAGGTCGTGCGCACGCGGTAGACCGTCGTGCGCGCGAGCGGGCTGGCGCCATCGTAGGCGACCCGTTCGCGATAGTCCCGGTGCAGCAGGTCCGCCACGGACAGTCGCAGCCGCGACGCCGCGTCGTGCTTCCACACCGCGTACAGGTCGAGCTGGCGCTCGATGCCGTCGTCGCTGGACAGCACGGCGCTCGTGCGGCCGGCCACCCGGCCACGGTAGCTCCAGGTCCCGCCCAGGTCGACGCGGGGGGCGCCGTAGTCGAGGCCGACGTTGCCGCTGTACGCCGGCTGTCCCTCGATACGGTTGTCCGGTCCCGGCACGCTGTCCACGTGCGACCAGTTGCGCGCCAGGTTCACACGCGCCGCCAGCGGGCCCCGCGTCGCCTTGCCTTCGAATTCGATGCCGCGCACGGTCGCGCCGCCCAGGTTCTCCGGTGTGGAGGTCCACACGCCGTCGGCCAGGGAAGTGCGGAACAGCGTGACGTCGCGGATGCGCTTGTGGAACGCGCTGACGCTCACCAGGCCGTCCTTGCCGATATAGCGCTCCCACGCCAGGTCGACGGCGAGCGCCAGTTCGGGCCGCAGGTTCGGGTTGCCCTGCTCGTCCGGGTTGGTGGCGCTGTTGTTGTTGTCGACCGTGTACCGGCGCGGCATCAACTGGATGATGTTCGGCGCCTTGTACGTCCGGCTGACGGCGAGGCGGAACTGGTCGCGCGTGCCCGCCGGCTTGAACAGCATTTGCAGGATCGGACTCCACGCGCCGGCGTGGACGTCGACCGCGGCGTGCGCATTGCCTTCTCCCGTCGTGCGCAGGTCTTCGCGGCGCAGGCCGACGTAGGCCGACCAGCCGTCGTCGATATCCCACTCGTCCTGTATGAAGAAGGCGCTGCGGGCGACGCCGGCGCGGTAGTCCTCGTCGCTGGCCAGCAGCAGGGCATCGTCCGCATCCGTCTGGCGTTCGCGCCGGTATTCGCTGCGCCGCTTGCGGCCCAGTTCCCAGCCGGCCGCGAGCAGGTGGCCGCGCCACATGGGACGGCGCCAGCTGCCGTTGAACGTCCATTCGCGCTCGGTCGGGCCGGAGGCGACGCGATGGGTCTCGAGCAGGTCGTCGCGCAGGTCCATGCCGCGGTAGACGAAGCCGGCATCGCGCGCCGTGTAATAGCCGGACAGCTTGGCCGTCACGCGGGCGCCGCCGTCGAGCTTGCGGGTCCACGCCACGTCGGCATAGGCGTGCAGCGGATCGGCCGCGAAGCGCTGGACGGCATGCGGGAACGCCGTCGGGCTGCCGGTCTCGGTGGTCTCCGTCTCGCGCTTGGTGTTGTCGAAGCGGCGCTTGCGCACATAGCCCTGGGCGGTGACGGCGTCGCGGGCGTCCGGCTGCCAGGTCAGGCGCGGCGCCAGTTCCGCCAGCGCCTCGGTCTGGTGGTCGGACCAGGCGATGCGGCGCAGCAGGCCGGGATGGCTGCCCGCTTCCGTGGTGACGGCCGTGACGGGATTCTCGTTGTGCCTGAGCGTGGCGACCAGCGTATAGGCCAGCGCGCCCGCGCGGCCGCTGTGCTGGGCAACGAGCTGCGGCGCGAGATAGCCGTCCACGACGGCGCTGCCCGCCTTGATCTCGGTCGCGGCAGCGCCCCGGACCGGACCGGCGCGGCGCAGGATCACGTTGATGGTGCCGGCCACGGCCTGGCTGGACGTCTCGGCGGTGGCGGTGCGCTGGATCTCGATGCGCTCGATGACGTCGGGACCGAGCGACTCCAGCGCGAAGCCGGCCGGTGCCGGCAAGCCGTTGAGCAGCAGCGCCACGTAGCCGCCGCCCATGCCGCGCATGCGGATCGCGGCGGCCTTGCCGGGGCTGGCGTCGACCGTGATGCCGGGTTGCCGTTTCAGCACGTCGGACAGCGTGCCGTCGCCGTGGCGCAGGATCTCGTCGCGGCCGACGACGATGGAGGTCGTGGTCGACTGCGCGCGCAGGGCATTCGCGTCCGCGCTGACGACCACCTGTTGCATGGGCGCGGTTTGCGCATGGGGGCCGGCCTGGACGGCCAGCAGCAGCGCGGCCGCGCCGCCGGATCGGATGATGTGCATGGATGGATTATTCGACAACCGCCGTGGCCGCGGGGCGGTCGAGGGACGAACGGACCAGACGACGGGACGAATTCGGGGTCAGCGAATTCGGGGTCAGAGCACATTTTTGTCAAAATTCGGGGTCAGAGCACATTTCGATCCCCAGCGCTCGGTCCCGCTTTTGCCGTTCATGCCGGTGCCTTAACGGTGCTTTCGTTGCGCTAATGCCTCAAACATGCCGCGTGGCTATTGCCACAAAAAGTGCTCTGACCCCGAATTTGCGGCGAAATTGGACCTGACCCCGAATTTGGGAATTTGCCTGGGAAAACGTGCGTTCGGACTGGCCGGCCTCAGGGCTTACAGGTACACTTGCGCTGTTTCCGAATCCGGCCGAGAAAGCAGCGCATGATCAACGTATTTGTCCTACAAAATGGCCGACTGAACCAGATACCCATCGCGTCGCGCGCCGATCTGGAGAACGCGCC
The DNA here is from genome assembly GCA_966212285.1 of Massilia kyonggiensis. Taxonomy (GTDB): domain Bacteria; phylum Pseudomonadota; class Gammaproteobacteria; order Burkholderiales; family Burkholderiaceae_D; genus Telluria; species Telluria kyonggiensis_A. Next base: position 74,760 of record CBIHQW010000008.1, on the reverse strand, counting down.
TGCCGTCTGGGTCGACCTGCTCGACCCGACCGACGAGGAGCGTGCCTGGGTCAAGTCGACCTATGACGTGATCCTGCCCGGCGAGGACGAAGTCCAGGACATCGAGGCGTCCGCGCGCTATTACGAAGCGGAAAACGGCGACCTGCACCTGCGCACCGACTTCCTGCGCGAGGAAGAGGACGGACCGTCGCGCATCGTGACGGTCGCGTTCATCCTGGCCAAGAAGATCCTGTTCTCGGTCCACACGGACGACCTGCCCGTGTTCCGCCTCGTGCGCCTGCGCGCGCGCTCGCGGCCCGGCTCGATCGAGGACTACATGGACGTGCTGCTGGACCTGTACGCAACCGACGCCGAGTACTCGGCCGACGCGCTGGAAGGCATCTACGAGAGCCTGGAAGACGTCAGCCAGCGCGTGCTGCAGAAGGAATTCACCGACCAGGACGCGGCCTCCGCGCTGAATGCGATCGCCCACGAGGAAGACTTGAACGGCCGCATCCGCCGCAACATGATGGACACGCGCCGCGCCGTCAGCTTCCTGATGCGGGGACGATTACTGAACGCGGAACAGTTCGAGGAGGCGCGCCAGATCCTGCGCGACATCGAATCGCTCGACGGCCACACGTCGTTCCTGTTCGACAAGATCAACTTCCTGATGGACGCCACCGTCGGCTTCATCAACATCAACCAGAACAAGATCATCAAGATCTTCTCGGTGGCGTCGGTCGCGTTCCTGCCGCCGACGCTGATCGCCAGCATCTACGGCATGAACTTCGAATTCCTGCCGGAGATTCACTGGAAGTTCGGCTACGGCTGGTCGCTGGGGCTGATGGTCGTCAGCGCGATCGCCCCGTTCCTGTACTTCCGGCACCGGGGCTGGCTGAAATAATCAAAGCGCGACGTCGTCCGCTTTCAGATACCACTTCAGCGCGCGCACGACCATCGCATGGTCGTCCACGCCCGCGAGGCCGGACACGGTGATCGTGCCGACCTGCCCGGTGCCCTTGACGACGATCGGGAACGAGCCGCCGTGCGCGGCATAGTCCTTCGAATCGAACGTGGGCAGGTTGTCGAAATCGCGGCCCGCGTTGACGGCTTCCGTGTGCACGTAGAACGACGCGTGGCCCGTGCGGTTCACGAGGTTGCTCTTGCGGCGGATCCAGTCGACGTTGTTCGGGCTCGTGCCCGCCATCGCGTAGAAGAACAGCGGATTGCGGTTGATGGTGATGTCGATCGTGACGGCGACCTTGGCCGCCTTCGCCTGCTCGACGATCCTGTTGCCGATCGCGAGCGCCGCGTCGTTGTCGAACGACGTGAACTGCAGCGCCTGCTCCTGGCGGCGGATGGTGTCGAGCGATACGGTTTTCTTGTCCATGCTGGTTCCTGGGTTGGTCGTTGCGGCGCCGGCCGGGCCGGCGAACAATGCGCTTGCCGCGATGAGCACGGCGCAGGAACAGTGGATGATACGCACAGCCATGAGTGTCTCTCTCCGGTTTTATTATCCGGCAAGTATAACCGGAGAGGATGGCGTTATTGCTTCAGCTCATTGCTTTAGATTGAGGAACAGATTCGCGGCGAACGAAAGGATGGCCAGCGAGGCGACGATTTCCGCGATCACCAGAGCAGGCGCGAAGGCCATGTGGCCCAGCAGCAGCATGGAGAGCGCGACCATCATCACGGGCAATGCCAGGTTCAGCAGCCAGAAATGCAGGCGCGCGAGACGGCTTTCGCCCGCCTTGGGGAACACGCTGTAGATCAGGCCGGCGAGCGCCATCGTCGTCCAGCCCAGCAGGTTGACGTGGGCGTGCACGGGGCGCAGCGTGAAATTCTGGCTGGCGCCCATGGCGATGCCCAGCGAAATGCCGAAGATGAGGTAGAGGACGGACAGCTTGATCCAGACGATGCCGGCACGGGAGAACTGCGGTTGCGGCAGGGGATGGACGGTCGTGGTTTGCATGGTGGGGCTCCTGACGATAGGGTCGATGTGGAGCGCATCGTACATACCGTTATCGCGCCGGTGCAGCCCCACGCGTGGGGGACCTCACATCGTTGCAAACATGGCCACGACGGCCACCAGCATCACGGCCACGCCGATCCAGCCGATCACGGTATGCCGTGTCGACAAGGTGTAGTCGCCCATGATCTTGCGGTTATGCGCGAGCAGCATCATGACGGCCATGATCGGCACGGCGATGACGCCATTGATCTGCGCGGACAGCACCAGCGCCGCGATCGGGTCGACCGGCGCGAAGTCGAGCGCGACGCCGCCCAGCGTGGCCAGCGCGATGATACCGTAGAACTCGCGCGCCTCGACGACCTTCAGGTCCATGCCGTTGCGCCAGCGGAAGCTCTCGGTGACGGCGTACGCGGCCGACCCGGCCAGCACGGGCACGGCCAGCATGCCCGTGCCGATGATGCCCAGCGCGAATGCGAGGAACGCGAACTCGCCCGCCACCGGGCGCAGCGCCTCGGCCGCCTGCGCGGACGACTGGATGTCCGTGACGCCGTGCGCGCCCAGGGTGACGGCCGTCGTCAGCATGATGAAGAAGGCGACGAGGTTGGAAAAGCCCATGCCGATCAAGGTGTCCGACTTGATGCGCTTCAGCTGCGCGGCGGCGTCGCGCGGGCGCGTGCGCAGGGCGCGCGTGTGATGGTCGTTGCGGATCTCTTCGACTTCCTGCGATGCCTGCCAGAAGAAGAGGTAGGGACTGATCGTCGTGCCGAACACGGCGACGATCAGCGCGACGGAATCCTTCGTGAACGCGAAGTGGGGCCACACGGTGCGCGCGAAGACTTCCGTCCACGGCATGTGCACGGCGAACGCCGTCGCGACATAGGCCAGCAGGCCCAGGGTCAGCCATTTCAGGTAGCGCACGTAGGTGGCGTACGGCAAAAAGACCTGCAGCGCGAGGCATAGCAGGCCGAAGCCGAGCGCATACAGGTGGCTGGAACCGGTGCCCGTCACGAGGCGCAGCGCCTCGCCCATCGCGGCGATGTCGGCCGCGATGTTGATCACGTTGGCGACGAGCAGCAGCGCGACGATCGCGTACAGCAGCCACGGCGAATACGCGCGGCGGATGTTGGCCGCGAGCCCGCGTCCCGTCACGCGGCCGATGCGTGCCGACACGAGCTGGATGCCGACCATGAACGGATAGGTCAGCACGAGCGTCCACAGCGTGTTGAAGCCGAATTGCGCGCCGGCCTGCGAATACGTCGCGATGCCGGACGGGTCGTCGTCGGCCGCGCCCGTGATCAGGCCGGGGCCGAGCGATTTCAGCGTGGCGTTGTCGGTGAGGCGGCGGAGCAGCTTCAGCGGCATGTCGTGCCGGGCGCGATCACGCCAGGCGGGCAAACACGCGGCGCGCCGCCTCGACCGTCTCCGCGATCACGGCATCGTCGTGCGCGGCCGAGACAAAGCCCGCTTCGAACATGGCCGGGGCGAAGTACACGCCTTCGTCCAGCATGCCGTGGAAGAAGCGGTTGAAGCGCTCCTTGTCGCCGGCCATCATCTGGCCGTAGCTGGACGGGACGGTGTCCGCGAAATACATGCCGAACATGCCGCCGACCGCATCCGCGCAGAAGGCCACGCCCGCGTCTTTCGCGGCGGCCGCCAGGCCGTCGATCAGCTTCTTCGTCTGCGCCGTCAGGTGCTCGTAGAAGCCCGGCTGCTGGATCAGCTTCAAGGTGGTCATGCCGGCGGCGACGGCGACCGGATTGCCGGACAGCGTGCCGGCCTGGTAGACGGGGCCGATCGGCGCCATCTTCTGCATCAGGTCGGCGCGGCCGCCGAACGCGGCGACCGGCATGCCGCCGCCGATGACCTTGCCGAGCGCCGTCAGGTCCGGCGTGATGCCGTACAGCGCCTGCGCGCCACCGATGCCGACGCGGAAGCCCGACATCACTTCGTCGAAGATCAGGACGGTGCCGTATTCCGTGCACAGTTCGCGCATGCGGTGCAGGAATTCCGGCGTCGCGCGGATCAGGTTCATGTTGCCGGCCACGGCTTCCACGATCACGCAGGCGATGGTGTCGCCCATCGACTGGAACGCGTCTTCCAGTTGCGGGATGTTGTTGTAGTCGAGGACGATGGTGTGCTTGACGAAGTCTTCCGGCACGCCGGCCGACGTCGGGTTGCCGAACGTGAGCAGGCCCGAACCCGCTTTCACGAGCAGGGAATCGGCGTGGCCGTGGTAGCAGCCTTCGAACTTGACGATCTTGTCGCGGCCCGTCGCGCCGCGTGCGAGGCGCAGCGCGCTCATCGTCGCTTCCGTGCCGGACGAGACGAGGCGCACCTGCTCGATCGACGGCACGAGGCGGCAGATTTCCTCGGCGATCTCGATCTCGCCCTCGGTCGGCGCACCGAACGACAGGCCGCGCGCCGCCGCATCCTGCACGGCCTTGATCACTTGCGGATGGGCGTGGCCGACGATGGCCGGGCCCCAGGAACCGATGTAGTCGATGTAGCGCTTGCCGTCCGCATCCCAGAAATACGGTCCCTCGGCCCGGGTGATGAAGCGCGGCGTGCCGCCGACGGAGCGGAAGGCGCGCACGGGCGAATTCACGCCGCCCGGCGTGGTCTGCTGGGCGCGGGCGAACAGGATGTCGTTTTTCGATGTGGTGTCGGACGTAGCGGTCATGGTTGTCTGGATGAATCCCGGGCGGGAGGCGCCGGCGGGGTTAGCAGGCCGCGCCGGGAGCGCGGAAGATCTTGTTCGGAATCAGCCGGCCCATGCCGAAGCGGCAGGCGTGGGCGAGGGTGCCGGTGACGTAGTCCTGGGCGCCGGGCAGGGCGTCCGCCGCGCCGGCGCCGCGCGCCATCCGCGCCACCAAAGCGGCCGACAGCGTGTTGCCGGCGCCGACGAACGGGCCGGGCAGGAGCTGGGCCCAGGGCAGGGCGGTGGCCAGGCCGTCCGGTTCGTACAACTCGTTGCAGCGGCTGCCGTCGCCGCCGCCGACGCCCGTCACGAGCACGTGGCCGCAGCCGACGCCCGTCAGCTCCGCCGCGTCCTCGGCGACGGTGGCGATGCTGCCCGGGTCGCGCCAGCAGTCGGCCAAGCGCGCCAGTTCCGGCTGCGACAGCATGAATACGCTGGCCTGCGGCGCGAGCAACTGGTGGATGAGCGTCATCATGTCGTCGTCGCGCGGGCCGCAATCGGGCAGCGACGACGTGAACGGGTCGAGCACGAGGGGCACGTCGGCATAGTCGGACACGATCTCCGCCACCGCGGCGATCTGCTCCAGGCTGGCCAGCGTGCCGACCTTGATGGCGGCCACCGGCATGTCCTCCAGCAGCATGCGCGCCTGTTCCACGACGAGCGTGTGGTCGGTCGGCTGGATGTCGTCGACACGCGCGGAGTCGGCCACGAGCAGTCCCGTCACGACCGAGAGGGCGTGGCAGCCATGCATGGCGAAGACGGTCACGTCGGACTGGATGCCCAGCGCCCCGACCGGGTCGGCGGGCCCGAACGTGAGGATGAGTGGAGACGTTTGGTTTTGCACAGCGGGTAGAATACTATACCTTTCCCCCCCATTTTATCTGAACCGAAAAGAGGAAATCGAAGTGAGTACTGAAACACAGGTGTACCAGACGTGGATGTGTCTGATCTGCGGCTGGGTCTACGACGAAGCCGCCGGCGCACCGGACGACGGTATTGCGCCGGGCACCCGCTGGGCCGATGTCCCGATGAACTGGACGTGCCCGGAATGCGGCGCGCGCAAGGACGACTTCGAAATGACCGCGATCTGAGCGGTCCGTTTGTCGATTCATCAACGGGAAATAACGTCCCGCCAATGTTTCATGTCGTCTAGTTAATGAACTGGTTTTCAGCAAGTTGACGTATCGCAACACTTCATGCACAAGCGGCAGACCCTATGCTATCTTGCGTGTTCATGCTGAAGTGAAACGAATATGACGACGCAACCGACAGGCCTGACGATCATGGTGATCGACGACAGCAGCACGATCCGTCGGTCCGCCGAAATCTTCCTGACGCAGGCCGGCTACCGGGTGGTGCTGGCCGAAGACGGCTTCGACGCGCTGGCCAAGATCAACGACCACCATCCGTCCCTGGTGTTCTGCGACATCCTGATGCCGCGCCTGGACGGTTACCAGACCTGCGCGCTGATCAAGAAGAGCGCGAAATTCCATGCCACGCCGGTCATCATGCTGTCCTCCAAGGACGGCCTGTTCGACCGTGCGCGCGGCGCGATGGTGGGCTCGAGCGCCTACCTGACCAAACCTTTTTCCAAGGACAGCCTGCTGGCGGCCGTGCGCGACCATGCGCAGGGCCGGACCGACGCGGCTGCCTGATTTCAACGATGCGGAGCCCGCCGTGGCCATACAAAAAATCCTGATCGTCGACGATTCCCCGACCGAACGTTACTACCTGACCGACATCCTCGTGCGCAACGGCTTTACCGTGACCACCGCCGACAACGGCGAGGAGGCGCTGGCCAAGATCCGCGCCGAGCGCCCGGAACTGATCCTGATGGACGTGGTGATGCCCGGCGCGAACGGCTTCCAGGTCACGCGCTCGATCGCGCGCGATCCGGAACTGGCGTCCGTCCCCGTCATCATCTGCAGCAGCAAGAACCAGGAAACCGACCGCATCTGGGGCATGCGCCAGGGCGCGAAGGATTATTTCGTCAAGCCGGTCGATCCGGCGAAGCTGCTGGCCACCATCGCCACGCTCGGCGCCTGAGATGGACGTCAGCGACGCCGCCGGACAGAAGGGCGCGGCCAGGCGCGCGCGCCTGCGCCAGTACCAGGAACAGCTGCTCGAGCGCATGCAGGCCGCGCGCACGAGCAGCGGCGCCCGTGCGCACCAGCTGGGCGTGGAGATCGGCGGCATGCGCTACCTGCTCGACCTCGTCGAAGCGGGAGAAATCGTGCCGCTGCCGCCGCTCGCCGCCGTGCCGCTCACGCAGCCGTGGTACCTCGGCCTCGCGAACGTCCGCGGCAGCCTGCTGGGCGTCGTCGACCTGGCGCGCTATCTCGATCCGCAGGCCCGGCCAACGCCGGGCACGCGGCTCGTGACGTTCGCGCCCGGCCTCGGCTTCCCGTGCGCGCTGCTGGTGGCAAAGGTCGTCGGCCTGCGCCACGCGGCCGACATGACACCGCTCGATGCCCGCCTGCGCGACGCCGACGGCCAGGAATGGACGCCGCTGTCGCTGGCCGCCCTCGCGCGCGAGGACCGCTTCCTGCACGTCGCACGCTAAATCAATCAAACACAGGTTCTGTACTGGAGCTGGCATGGGATTCGTATCCAAACTGTCGATGAATTTCTTCCCCAAGGGCGGGGGCGGCGACGCGCAGGCGCCCGGCACGGTGCTGGCCTCGCCCGACACGCAGTTCGGCGCCGGCACGATTCCGGCCGGCCCGGTCAGCGGCACGGCACCGACGGGTTCCGCCGATGACGCCGCGCTGCGCCTCGGCCAGCTCGCCCGGCGCAAGCGGCGTCACGCGGCGGAGGCGTCGAACGCGGCCGCCGGCGGCGACGACGACCTGCGCCTGCCGCTGATCGGCCATCTGTCCCTGCCGCGCCAGCTGCGCATCCTGCTCGCCGCCTTCGTCATCGGCATCCTCGTCACCCTGCTGTCGCTGTGGCGCAATGCCGGCAGCGGCGCGATCGCCAGCAGCCAGACCCAGATCGCCAGCGAGGCGCTGATGCACTCGCAGCGCGTGGGCAAGGCCGCGCCGAACGCGATGCAGGGCGTGCCGGATGCCTTCACGCAGCTGCAGGACAGCCGCATCGCCCTGTCGCGCGACCTCGACCTGCTGGCCCGGGGCGGCGACTTCAACGGCAATGAAATTCCCGCGTCGACGGACGACCTGGCCGCGCAACTGGCCGCCGTGCGCAAGAAATGGAACGTATCCGACGCGGCCGCCGCCAGCATCCTCAAGATGAAGCCGGAGCTGATCGCCTTCGACAGGAACCTCAAGCAGCTCGACGTGCTGGCGCCGGAAATGCTGGCGCTGACGGAAGACATCCTCACGGAGCGCACGGCGCGCGGCGGCAGCGCGCGCGAGCTGGCGGCGCTGGGCCGCATGATGATGCTGACGCAGCGCCTGTCGCGCAGCGCCGGCGAATTCCTCACCTCGGGCGGCATCCGTCCCGAGACCGCGTTCCAGATGGGCCGCGACACGACCACGTTCCGCGCCACCGTCGACGGCCTGCTGAACGGCAGCGCCGCGCTGGGCCTGGCCCCGCTGCGCGACCCGGACCTGCGCGCCAGGCTGGAAGAAGTGCAGTCGAAATTCGACATCTGCCAGAAGCTGATCTCGACCTTCCTCGATAAACTGTCCGACATGACGGCCGCCAAGGCCGCCGAGCAGACCATCTTCCGCGACAACGAGGCGCTGCGCCGCCAGCTGACCGACCTGCAGGCGTCGTACCGTGCCGGCGCGGGCAGCACGGGCATGTGGCTGTGGGTGCTCGTGGCGGCATCGATCTTCACCCTCGTCACGGCCGGCAGCATCTCGCGCGTGATGCTGCAGGATTCGCGCAACCGCACCCGCGGCGCCGAGGCACGGCGCCAGGAAGCGGAAGCGTTGCATCTGCAGGCCCAGGCCAAGGAAGAGGAAGCCAAGGCCACCAACGACCAGAACCAGGCCGCGATCCTGCGCCTGATGAACGAATTGCAGGAAGTGGCGGATGGCGACCTGACCGTCTATGCCACCGTCTCGGAAGACATCACGGGCGCCATCGCCGACTCCGTCAACTACACGGTGGAAGAACTGCGCGGCCTCGTCGTGCGCGTGATCGATACGGCGGAAAAGGTGACGCAGGCGTCGAACGACGCGCAGCAGGTGTCGAGTCGGCTGCTCGTCGCGGCGGGCCAGCAGGCGCGCGAGATCCAGGATACGTCGGCCACGATGTTCCGCATGGCCGGCGAGATCACGGACGTGTCCAGCTCCGCGAAGGAATCGGCCGAGGTGGCGCGCCAGTCGGTGGCGGCGGCCGAGCAGGGCGCGACGGCGGTGCAGAACGCCATCCGCGGCATGGGCGAGATCCGCGAGCAGATCCAGGAAACCTCCAAGCGCATCAAGCGCCTGGGCGAATCGTCGCAGGAGATCGGCGAGATCACCGAGCTCATTTCCGACATCACGGAACAGACCAACGTGCTGGCGCTGAACGCCGCCATCCAGGCCGCGTCGGCCGGCGAGGCGGGGCGCGGCTTCTCGGTCGTGGCGGAAGAGGTGCAGCGGCTGGCGGAACGGTCGGCCGAGGCGGCCAAGCAGATCGGCGCGCTGGTGCGCACCATCCAGACCGACACGCACGACGCCGTGGCGGCCATGGAAAAGTCGACGCAGGGCGTCGTCGAGGGCGCGCGGGTGACCGACGCGGCCGGCGCGGCGCTGGCCGACATCTCGCGCGTGTCGAACCGTCTCGCGGAGCTGATCCAGGGGATGGCCGTCGCTGCAGGATTGCAGGCGACGTCCGCGAACGGCGTGGCGCATAATATGCAGCACATCCTCGCGATCACCGAACAGGCACAGGGCGGCACGCAGCAGACGGCGCAGTCGATCCGGCAACTGGCGGAGCTCGCGCAGGAACTGAAGAATTCGGTGTCGCGCTTCCGCGTCGCCGCCTGAGCATCCGACTTTTGCCCACATGACCCAGTTTTCGTCCGCCTCCGCCGCACCGCCTTTCGACACCGGCCCCCTGTCCTGGGTCATCGGTGAAATCCGCGACGCCCTCGGGCGGTCCGCCAGGGCGTTGCAGGACGCGGCCGGCCGCAGTCCGGAAGCCCGGCCGACCCTGCTGCTGCATGCCAAGTCGCACCTGCACCAGGCCCACGGGGCCCTGCAGATGGTCGACGTGGCCGGCGTCGAACGCCTGAGCGAAGCGGCCGAACAGGTTATCGACCGCTTCAAGGACGGCACGCTGGCGCTCGAGCTTGAGCGCGCCGGCGCCGTCGGCGAGGCGTTCCGGGCGCTCGTCGAATACCTGGAAGAGCTGCTGGCCGGCGCGGCGCCGCAGCCCGTGCGCCTGTTCCCGTACTACCGCGCGCTGCAGGAGTTATTGGGCGTGGAACGGGTGCACCCGGGCCAGATGCTCGTGCTGGACCTCGCCCCGGCCCTGTTGCCGGCCGGCGGCGCCGGCCCGATGCCGGACTACGCCGCGACCCGCGCCGCATTCGAAAAGGCGCTGCTGCCGTTCCTGCGCAGCCAGGACGTCGACGCCCAGCGCGCCCAGGCGGCTGCCATGCGCGACGCGCTGGCGGGCGTCGTGCACGGCCAGCCGCAGGCGGAAAGCCACGCGTTCTGGCTCGCGCTGCAGGCCGTCGCCGACCTCGTGGCGACCGGCCAGGTCGCACCCGACCTGTACGTGAAACAGCTGTTCGGCCAGATCAACCTGCAGCTGCGCCGCCAGGCGCAGGGGCATACGGAATTGCCGGAAGCGCTGCTGCGCGACGCGCTGTTCTTCATCTCGGCCGCGCCCGAACCGAACCCCGAAGCGCGCCAGTTGCGCGACGCGTACCACGTCGGCGGCCAGGTGCCGGCGGACTACCTGGAACGCCGCTACGGCAAGGTCGACCCGGACGTGCTGAAGGATGCCAAGGAAGCGCTGATCGAGACCAAGCAGGGCTGGGACCGCGTGGCGACGGAAGGCAGCGACGTCACGGGCGGCGGCTTCAACGACGCGCTGGCGAAACTGGCCGGCGCCAGCGAGAAGCTGGGTGCGCCCCAGCTCGCGCAACTGCTGCGCGAACTGGGACAGGCCGCCAGCGAATCGATGGCGGGCGGCCGCAGCGACCAGTTCAGTCTCGAGATGGCCGAGGCCATGCTGTTCGTCGAGCACGGCCTGGACCAGGTGCGCCAGCTTCCCGAGGACTTCGGCCAGCATGCGGAAGCCGTCGGCCAGCGCCTGCTCGCGCTGGCGCATGGCGAGACTCCGCCGGACGCCCCGGCCTGGCACGGCGAGATGGCGCGCGAGCTGCAGCAGGGCCAGACCGTGGCCGTGCTGGCGGGCGAGATCCGCACGGGCCTGCGCCAGGTCGAGAAACTCATCGACGACTATTACGAAGATTCCGCGCGCAAGGCGTCCCTGCAACAGGTCGACCCGCTGCTGCACCAGTTGCAGGGCGCGCTGGCCATCCTCGACCAGGAGCAGGCCACGCAGGCCGTCGACCACGTGCGTGCCCGGGTGCGCACGCTGATCGACGGCGCGCCGGACGAGGTGGAGCGCGGCGCCGTGCTGGACAACCTGGCCCGCAACATCGGCGCGCTCGGCTTCTTCACGGACGCGCTGGCGCAGAACGTCGACGGTGCGCGCCGGCGCTACCGCTTCGATGCCGCGACGGGGCTGTTCCATGAGCTGCCGCTCGAAGCACCGGCGCCTTCGGAACCGCAGGCTGCGCCGGTGGCGGCACCGGACGCCGTCGACGCCGAACTGCTGGAGATCTTCATCGGCGAGGCGCGCGACGTGCTGGACGTCGTCGGCACCGCGCTGCCGGCAGCGGGGGCCGATCCGGCCGACCAGGACACGCTTACCCGCCTGCGCCGCGGCTTCCACACGCTCAAGGGCAGCAGCCGCATGGTGAACCTCGAGCAGTTCGCCGCTGCGGCGGCGGCCGTCGAGAAGGTCATGAACCTGTGGCTGGCGGAAGCGCGGGCCGCCACGCCGGACCTGCTGGCGCTGCTCGCGCAGGCGCATGCGGAGCTGGGCGCGTGGGTCGACGAACTGGCGGCCGGCGGATCGCAGCGCGATGGCGCGGCGCTCGTCGAGGCCGCCCTCCGGGTGCAGGAGGGCGGGCCGCTCGAGTCGGCGGCGGAGGTGCCGGTCGTGAACGCGCCTGCGGAACTGGCGCCCGAGACGGTCGGCGCATTCGATGCCGCGGCGGCGGCGGAACCGATCGAGCCCGCCGCCGGCTTCGAGGTCGCACCGGACGAGGCGCCCGCGCCGCTGCCGGCCCTGTCCACGGAAGAGCTGCCGGACAACGTGCTCGCGTTCCCCGTGTCGGAAACGAACGTGCGGCACGTGGGCGACCTGGAGATCCCGCTCCCGCTGTACAACATCTACCTCGGCGAGACCGAGGAGCTGGTGCGCACGCTGGCCGAGGACTTCGCCGGCTGGCGCGCGGAACCGCTGCGCGCCGTGTCGGCGCAGGCGCTGAAGGCGGCGCACACGCTGGGCGGCACATCGGCCACCGTCGGCTTCAACGCGCTGCGCGAACTGGCCGTGGCGCTGGAAGAAGCGCTGCAGGTGGCCGTCCCGCCGCTGGACGCTGCCCGGTTCGACCTGCTCGACGAGACGGTCGAGCGCGTGCGCATCATGCTGCAGGTGTTCGCGCTGGGCGAACTGGCGCCCGCGCAGCCGGAACTGCTGGCGCGGCTGGAAGCGCTGCGCGACGAGCTGGGGCGCCAGCGCGCCGACGCCGTCATCGAGGACGCCGAGCCGGAACTGGCGCAGCGCCTGGACGCGCTGTTCGCCGCCACCTACGCCAGCATCCTGGCCGATCCGCCGCTCATCACCGGCACGCCGTCGCTGCCCGCCAGCACGGAACTGGCGCCGCGCGCGCCGGCACCGCGCCAGGAAGATCCGGCCGTGAGCGCCGTCGACGATCTGTTCGATACGTATTTCGACGATCCGTTCGCCGCGCCCACGCTGGAGCAGGCCCCCGCGGAGGCGCAGGAGGTCATCGACGTCGATGCGTTGTTCGACATCCCCGCGCCCGAACCGGAGCCGGAACCGGAACCGGAACCGGAACCGGAACCGGAAGCCGACACCGTCCTGGCCGCCGAGCCGGTGTTCGTCGACGACCTCGACCCGGACCTGCTGCCCGTCTTCATGGAAGAGGCGGCGGACCTGCTGCCGCAGATCGGCAACGGCCTGCGCCAGTGGCAGCAGAACCCGGCCGACGCGGCCGTCGCGCAAGGCCTGCTGCGCGCCCTGCACACGGTGAAGGGCAGCGCGCGCATGGCCGGTGCGATGCGTCTCGGCCAGCACACGCACGCGCTGGAAACGCAGATCGAGAACATGCTGCACGCGGGGACGACGAATCCGGCGGCCTTCGACGAACTGCTGGCCAACTACGACCAGGCGCAACTGCTGTTCGAACAGCTGCAGCAGCCGGCCGGGGAACCTGCAGCACCCGAACCCGCCGCGCTGCCGGCCCCGCCCGCCGACGATCAGGCTGCACGCGCGCCGCTCGTGCGGGTGCGCGCCGACATCCTCGACCGTCTCGTCAACCAGGCGGGCGAAGTGTCGATCACGCGCTCGAAGCTGGAGACCCAGGTCGGCACGCTGAAGGGCATGCTGGTCGAATTCTCCGACAACCTCGCCAACCTGCGGCGCCAGTTGCGCGAAGTGGAGGTGCAGGCGGAATCGCAGATCGCGTCGCGCCTGTCGATCGCGGGCGAACGGGGATTCGATCCGCTCGAATTCGACCGCTTCACGCGTTTGCAGGAATTGACGCGCATGATGGCCGAGAGCGTGAACGACGTCGGTTCGTTCCACGACGGCCTGGCGCGCACGGTGGAGGCGGCGTCCGACGACCTGGCCGCCCAGTCGCGCCTCACGCGCGACCTGCAGCGCGACCTGATGCGGGTGCGGATGGTGCCGTTCGCGAGCCTCTCGGAGCGCCTGTTCCGCGTGGCGCGCCAGACCGCCAAGGAAATGGACAAGCGCGTCAACCTGGACATCCGCGGCGGCGGCGTCGAGATCGACCGCAGCGTGCTGGAACGCATGGCTGCGCCGTTCGAACACCTGCTGCGCAACGCCATCGTGCACGGCGTCGAGCCGCGCGCACAGCGCCTCGCGGCCGGCAAGCCGGAGACGGGCGAATTGCTCGTGCAGGTGAGCCAGCAGGGCAACGAGGTCGAGATCCGCTTCGCCGACGACGGCGCGGGCCTGGATCTCGCCCGCATTCGCGCCAAGGCGGCATCCCTCGGGCTGCTGGCGGACGGCGAGGACGTGTCCGACCAGGACGCGGCGGAGCTGGTGTTCGAGCCGGGCTTCTCGACGGCGGACACGCTGACGGAACTGGCCGGACGCGGGGTCGGCATGGACGTCGTGCGTTCGGAAGCGCGCGCGCTGGGCGGCCGTGTCGACGTCGAGACGACGCCGGGCCGCGGCGCCGCCTTCGCCATCCACCTGCCGCTCACGCTGGCCGTCACGCAGGTCGTGCTCGTCGCCAGCGGCACGCGCACGCACGCGCTGCCGGCCGTGCTGGTCGAGCAGGTACTGCAGGTGCGCGAGGCCGACCTCGACGCGGCCTTCGCGGCCGGGGCGATCAACGTCCACGGCGAGAGCGTCCCGCTGCACTACCTGCCCGCGCTGCTGCACGAGCAGGGTGGCGCGAGCGGCCAGCGCTCGTCGCCGGTGCTGGTGCTCAGGAGCGGCAACACGCGCGTCGCCGTGCGGGTGGACGAGGTGCTGGGCAACCGCGAGGTCGTCATCAAGAACATCGGACCGCAGCTGGCGCGCATGCCGGGCATCGCCGGCGCCACCGTCCTCGGTTCGGGCGAGATCGTGCTGATCCTCGACCCGGTGCAGCTGGCGGGGCAGGGTGCGCGTCCCGGCCGTGCCGCGGAGATGCCTGCATCCGCACCGGCCGCGCGCGTCGCGACCATCATGGTCGTGGACGATTCGCTCACCGTGCGCAAGGTCACGCAGCGCCTGCTGGAGCGCGAAGGTTATCGCGTGCTGCTGGCCAAGGACGGCGTCGATGCGCTCGAGCAGATGCAGGAGACGCGGCCCGACCTGATGCTGGTCGATATCGAGATGCCGCGCATGGACGGCTTCGACCTCACGCGCCACGTGCGCGGGGATGCCGCAACAAAGGCGCTGCCGATCATCATGATCACGTCGCGCACGGCGGACAAGCACCGCAACGTGGCGCTGGGGCTTGGCGTCGATGCCTATTTCGGCAAGCCGTACCAGGAAGAGGCGCTGCTGGCGGCGATATCCGGATTGCTGGAAGCGCGCGCAAGCTGACTACGCGGCGCGGATCGCCTTGAACCGCGCCAGCGTCTTCTCCCGCGCGTCCTCGTGGTCCACCACCGGCAGCGGATAATCCTTCCCGAGCACGACCCCGGCCTTCTGTAAAACCTCCGGCTTCGCCAGCCATGGCGCATGAATGGCCGCCCCGCTCAAGCCGGCCAGTTGCGGCAGGTACTGCCGGATGAACTCTCCATCCGGATCGAACCGCTTCGACTGCGTCACCGGATTGAAGATGCGGAACCACGGCTGCGCGTCGCACCCCGTCGACGCCGCCCATTGCCAGCCGCCGTTGTTCGACGCCAGTTCGTAATCGTTCAGCTTCAGCGCGAACCAGCGCTCCCCGCGCCGCCAGTCGATCCCGAGGTCCTTGGTCAAAAAGCTGGCCGTCACCATGCGCAGGCGGTTGTGCATGAAACCCGTCCGTTCCAGCTGCAGCATCGCGGCGTCGACGAGCGGGTAGCCCGTGCGGCCCGTGCACCACGCGTCGAACAGCGCGTCAGCCTCCGGCCCATCATCCCACGCGACGGCATCGAAGGCGGCCTTGAACGATTGCGTGACGACGCGCGGATGGCGCGCCAGGATCATCATGTAGAACTCGCGCCAGACCAGTTCCGACAGCCACACGGGCGCACCCGGGCCGCCGCTGCCGTCGGCGATGCATTCCTGCAGCATGGCGACGAGGCGGCGCACGGAGAGTGTGCCGAAGCGCAGGTGGATCGACAGGCGCGACGTCGCGTCCAGTGCCGGGAAGTCGCGGTCGTGGCCGTAGCGGGCGAGGCGCTCGCCGAACCGCGCCAGCAGTGTCTCCGCGCCCGACATGCCGGGATGCGCGATGGGCGCGGCGTTCGGGACGAAGCCGAGATCCGCGAGCGCGGGCAGGGTGTGATCCACAGGCGGCGGCGCGAGCGCCCCGGCGTGGGGCGCCGTCTCGTACGGCCGCAGCGCCTCCGGCTCGCGCGCGAGGCGTTTCAGCCACGCGTTCTTGTACGGCGTGAAGACGGAATAGGGGCCGCCGGCCAGCGTCAATACCTCGTCCTGTTCGAAAATGACCTGGTCCTTGAACGTCTGCAGGCTGCGCCCGGCCGCGCGCAGGGCGTCCTGCACGGCGCGGTCGCGCGCGATGGCCTGCGGCTCGTAGTCGCGGTTGGCTAACACGGACTCCGCATCCAGTTCGGCCGCCAGCGCCGGGATCACCTGCGTGGCGCGCCCGTGCCGCACGATGAGATAACCTCCCATTGCATGCAGGCGCGCATCCAGCTCGCGCACGCTGCCGAGCAGAAATTGAACGCGCCGGTCGTCGGATGGCAGGCCGGCCAGGATGTCCGTATCGAACACGAACACGCCAACCACCCGGCGTGAGGAGAGCAGGGCGTGATGCAGCGCGGCATGGTCGTCCACGCGCAAATCGCGCCGGAACCAGACCAGGGAGTTTCTCAGAGTCATCTTCTGTGTGTTGAGTCAATGCAGTCCAGAATTTTACTGTCTACCATCTCTCAGGTTTGCCCCGCCGAGCGGCTTCCGTGGCCGGTCGGGCAATTCGGTGTAAACTAGCGAAAAGTCCAGCTTTTCAGCGTAGCAATGCCGCGGTAACCCCAGAGAGTGAGCCAACAGAGAGTATGAGCATGAAAAAAAGTAAGGTCGGCAAGCCTCTAACCATGCCCGGGATGCCCCAGGAAGACACGCCTCTCCTCGGCACGTTGAGCGCATCCACGTCACAGCTGAACCTGGCTAATCATTTCCTGATTGCCATGCCGTCCATGAATGACCCAATCTTCGGCGGCACTGTCGTGTATATCTGCGAGCACAACGAGAAGGGCGTGCTCGGCGTCGTCATCAACAAGCCGACGGACATGACGATGGACGTGCTGTTCGACCGCATCGACCTGAAAGTGGCGGAAGGCCTGCGCGCCAGCGTCGAGGACGAGCCGATCATGTTCGGCGGCCCCGTCCAGGACGACCGCGGCTTCGTGCTGCATTCGCCCGGCGGCCGCTATTCCTCGTCGCTTTCCGTCACCGACGACGTCGCGTTCACGACGTCGATCGACGTGCTGGAAGCCGTCGCGAACGGCACCGGCCCGCGCCGCATGCTCGTCTCGATCGGCTATGCCGGCTGGAGCCCGGGTCAGCTGGAAGAAGAGATCGCCCGCAACGGCTGGCTCACCGTGAGCGCCGACGCGCGCGTGCTGTTCGACCTGCCGATCGAGGAGCGCTACAACGCGGCCATCAAGCTGCTGGGGATCGATCCCCTCATGCTGGCTTCCGAGGCCGGTCATGCTTGATCGTTGCGAAACAACCCGGAGTCGACGCAGGTAATGGTCGACATCGTCCTAGGCTTCGATTTCGGCATCAAGCGCATCGGGATCGCCATGGGGAATACCCTGACGGGACAGGCGCAACCGCTGTCCGTCATCAAGGCGGTCGACAATGCGACCCGCTTCAAGGTCATCGGCGACCTGATCGAACAATGGCGCCCCGCGCGCCTCGTCGTGGGCGAGCCGCGCCATCCGGACGGCGCGGAACACGAGATGACGTTGCGCGCGCGCCGTTTCGCCAACCAGCTCAATGGCCGTTTCAACCTGCCCGTCGAACTCGTCGACGAGCGCTATTCGTCGGCCGTCATCCCCGCCAAGCGCGGCGAGATCATCGACGCCAAGGCCGCCGCCATCATTTTGCAACAATACTTTGACGATCATGCCAACTCATATTAACGACGCGGACAGCCTGGACGCCGAGGCGCTGTACCGCGACCTGCTCGCGCAGGTGCGCGCCGGCCTGGCCGGCGTACAGGATGCCGCCATCGTCGGCATCCACTCGGGCGGCGCCTGGCTCGC
Organism: Massilia kyonggiensis; assembly: GCA_966212285.1. Taxonomy (GTDB): domain Bacteria; phylum Pseudomonadota; class Gammaproteobacteria; order Burkholderiales; family Burkholderiaceae_D; genus Telluria; species Telluria kyonggiensis_A. The sequence goes on along the minus strand of CBIHQW010000008.1, from coordinate 56,984 downwards.
GGAGCGTCTCGCCGCCGACCTGGGACTGCAATCCCGCCTGGGCTTCATCGACGTCTCGTTCTACCGCGACGACTATGCCCGCAAGGGCCTGCATCCGGATGTGAAGCCGACCCGGATCGAATTCAACGTCGACGGCGCGACCATCGTGCTCGTCGACGACGTGCTGTACACCGGCCGCACGGTGCGCGCGGCGATCAACGTGCTGTTCGATTTTGGCCGTCCGCAGCGTATCATGCTGGCCGCGCTGGCGGACCGCGGCGGCCGCGAACTCCCGGTCGCCGCCGATTTCGTCGGCGCGCACGCACAGCTTGCCCCTGGCCGCTCGCTCGCGCTGGCGCGCGCGGCAAACGGCCAACTCTCGCTCACGATCGAAGACGACAATGCATAACCCGCAACTGAACAAGAACGGCGAACTGCAGCACCTCCTTACCATCGAGGGACTGCCCAAGGCCATCATCAACCACATCCTCGACACCGCCTCGAGCTTCGTGAGCATCTCCGACCGCGAGGTCAAGAAGGTGCCGCTGATGCGCGGGAAAAGCGTCTTCAACCTGTTCTTCGAAAACTCGACGCGCACGCGCACGACGTTCGAGATCGCGTCGAAGCGCCTGTCGGCCGACGTCATCAACCTGAACATCGCCGCCTCGTCGACGAGCAAGGGCGAATCGCTGCTGGACACGATCGACAACCTCTCGGCCATGCACGCCGACATGTTCGTCGTGCGCCATGCGCAGTCGGGCGCGCCGTACCTGATCGCCAAGCACCTGAACGACACGCAGCAGAACCACGTGCACGTGGTGAACGCGGGCGACGGCCGCCACGCGCACCCGACGCAGGGCCTGCTCGACATGTACACGATCCGTCACTACAAGAAGGATTTCACGAACCTGCGCGTGGCCATCGTCGGCGACATCCTGCACAGCCGCGTGGCCCGTTCGGACATCCACGCGCTGACGACGCTGGGCGTGCCGGAAGTGCGCGCCATCGGCCCGCACACGCTGCTGCCGGGCGGCCTGGAACAGATGGGCGTGCGGGTGTTCACGAACATGGACGAGGGCCTGAAGGACGTCGACGTGATCATCATGCTGCGCCTGCAGAACGAGCGCATGTCGGGCGCGCTGCTGCCGTCGGCCGGCGAGTATTTCAAGAGCTACGGCCTGACGCCGGAGCGACTGGCCCTTGCGAAGCCGGACGCCATCGTCATGCACCCGGGCCCGATGAACCGCGGCGTGGAGATCGATTCGGCCGTGGCGGACGGCGCCCAGGCCGTGATTCTGCCCCAGGTCACCTTCGGTATCGCCGTCCGCATGGCGGTTATGAGTATTTTGGCTGGAAGTCACGCATGACGAATCTGCATATCAAGAACGGGCGCCTGATCGACCCGTCGGCCGGCATCGACGCCGTCCAGGACCTCTACATCGCCGACGGCAAGATTGCCGGCATCGGTAACGCACCCGCGGGCTTCACGGCCGCGCGCACGATCGACGCCGCGGGCCTCGTCGTCGCGCCAGGCCTCGTCGACCTCTCCGCGCGCCTGCGCGAGCCGGGCTACGAATACAAGGCCACGCTGGAATCGGAAATGCAGGCCGCGGTGCAGGGCGGCGTGACGACGCTCGTGTGCCCGCCCGATACCGACCCCGTGCTGGACGAGCCGGGCCTCGTCGAAATGCTCAAGCATCGCGCGCGCCTGCTGAACCAGGCCAACGTGCATCCGCTGGGCGCACTGACCGTCGGCCTGAAGGGCAAGGCGCTGACCGAGATGGCCGAACTGACGGAAGCCGGCTGCATCGGCTTCGCGCAGGCCGAGGAACCGATCACGGACACCACGGTGCTGCTGCGCGCCATGCAGTACGCGAAGACGTTCGGCTACACCGTGTGGCTGCGCCCGCAGGACCCGTACATCGGCCGCGGCGGCGTCGCCCACAGCGGGCCGCTGGCGTCGCGCCTGGGCCTGTCCGGCGTGCCCGTGATGTCGGAGACCATCGCGCTGCACACGATCTTCGAACTGATGCGCGCCTCCGGTGCGCGCGTGCACCTGTGCCGCATCTCGTCCGCCGCCGCGCTGGACCTGATCCGCGCCGCCAAGAAGGAAGGCCTGCCGGTCACGTGCGACGTCGGCGTGCACCACCTGCACATGACGGATGCCGACATCGGCTTCTTCGATTCCAACGCGCGCCTCACGCCGCCGCTGCGCAGCCAGCGCGACCGCGACGCGATCCGCGCGGCCGTCCAGGACGGCACCGCGGACGCCGTCTGCTCGGACCACACCCCGGTCGACGACGACGAGAAACTGCTGCCGTTCGCGGAAGCGTCGCCCGGCGCCACCGGCCTGGAGCTGCTGCTGTCCTTGATGCTGAAATGGGCGGCGGAGCAGGGTAACGACGCGAAGGCGCTGACGACGGCGCTGGCGAAGATCACGAGCGATCCGGCGCGCATGGCGGGCCTGCCCGCGGGCACGCTGGCACAGGGCGCGAGCGCGGACGTCGTGCTGTTCGATCCGGACACGCGCTGGACCGTCAACGCGGCCGCCCTCGCGAGCCAGGGCAAGCACACGCCGTTCCTCGGCTACGAACTGGCGGGCCAGGTGAAGGCGACGATCGTCGCCGGCCACGTCGCGTTCGAACGCTGATTGAAGATTCGGCTTGCGTGGCGCCTCGCGCGCCTCGTCCTCCACCTCGTCCAGGGCCTGGCCACCTGCGCCCTCGTGTTCCCCTGGGCGGGCGATGCCTTGCGCGAGCGCCTGATCCAGCGCTGGTCGGCGCGCCTGCTGGGCATCTGCCGCGTGCGCCTCGAGCGCGTGCCGGGCGAGGACTCGCTGGCGCACGCGCTCATCGTCGCGAACCACATCTCGTGGCTCGACATCTTCGTCATCAATGCCGTGCACCCGTGCCGCTTCGTCGCCAAGGCCGAGATCCGCGCCTGGCCCGTCGTCGGCTGGCTCGTCGCGCAGGCGGGCACGGTGTTCATCGCGCGCGGCAACCGGCGCGACCTGCGCCACATTTTCAAAGGCATCGTGGAGGCGCTCGGCCGCCGCCGCCGCGTGGCGTTCTTCCCCGAGGGGACGACGGCCAGCCAGGGCACGGTGCTGCCGTTCCACGCGAATCTGTTCGAAGCGGCCATCGACGCCGCGGTGCCCGTGCAGCCGGTCGCGCTGGCCTATGTCGATGCGGGCGGCGCGTGGCATCCGTCCGTCGACTACACGGGCGAGACGACGTTCGTCGACAGCATCGTGCGCATCCTGGGTGGCGAGCCGGTCGTCGCGCGGCTGGCCTGCCTGGCGCCGATCCCGGCGGCGGGCGCGCACCGGCGCGAACTGGCGCAGGCGGCGCATGATGCGATCGCTCGGGCGCTGGGGCGGGGCTGATTATTTCTTCCCGCTGTGCTCCCGGTATTCGGGACAATCCACCTGCAACAACGACCGGTCATCCAGGCACACGGCCGTCAGCTTGCCGCCCCATACGCAGCCGCTGTCCAGCCCCACGAGATTCGGCCGCAGCACGAGCCCCAGCGCGGACCAGTGTCCGAACACGACGGTGACATCGAGCGTGCGGCGGTCGGGCAGGTCGAACCACGGCTGCAGGTCTGTGCCTTCCGGCCCCTTGTCGCTTTCCTTGTGATGGAAATCCATGCGGCCGTCCGGCCAGCACAGGCGCATGCGCGTGAGCGCGTTGACGATGCAGCGCAGGCGGGCGATGCCCGTCAGGCTGTCGTCCCAGCGATCGGGCTCGTTGCCGTACATCTGGCCGAGGAAGTCGATCCACTGGTCGCCGCGCAGCACCGCCTCCACTTCGGCCGCCAGCGCCATCGTCTGCGCGGCCGTCCACTGCGGTGCCACGCCCGCGTGCACGAGCAGGTGCGCATCGACGAACATCGCGAGCGGGCGCCGGCGCAGCCAGTCGATCAGCGCGTCGCGGTCGGGCGCGGCCAGGATTTCGTCCAGCGTATCCGACCGGCTCATCTTCTGCGCGCCGACGGCCACGGCCAGCAGGTGCAGGTCGTGGTTGCCGAGCAGGGCGTCGACGCGGCCATCGCTCGCTTCCGCCAGCGCCTTCATGCGGCGCAGCGCACCGAGGGAGTCGGGACCGCGATTGACCAGGTCGCCGACAAACAGGATGCGCGCGCCCGGCCCGGCGGTCGCGCCGATGCGTTCCAGCAGCAGCCCGGCTTCATGGGCGCACCCTTGCAGGTCGCCGATTACATAGGTTTTCATCTCGCTCATATTCGTTTTTGCAGGATCGATACTAATGGATTCCCGCAGGTTTCGCGCGGCGGGCCCCGCTGTACGCATTACCGATTGTAAATTGTCTTGCTCCTCAGTCAAAGTTTCGGTATTTCGTAATTCCTCAATCAAGTCGGGACGTACGCGCGTACACTGCCCAGGTCCGGTTTGCCGTGGACTAATCCGGTACAATGGATTGTTGGCAAGGGCGGACGTCGGCGTGAATTTCGCATGACCACCTATTCCCTCGGCCCTGCGATTGCCATCCGCAGGGTTGCATTTAAAAAATAATAAAATGTTTTCCTTCATCGTAAGTTTTGTCGTGTCCGCGCTCCTGACGCTCCTCGTCGTCAAGCATTCGAAATTGCACGGCCCCGCACTCGACAATAATTTCGACGGCGTCCAGAAGGTCCATCTGCATGCGGTGGCGCGGATTGGCGGTTTGCCGATCTTCCTCGCGGTGGCCCTGAGTGCCGGCATTTCCGTATGGCGCGTGCCCGACCTCGGTTATTGGCTGGTCTGGCTGCTGGGATGTTCGGGGATCGCATTTGCCGGCGGTATCGTCGAAGACTATACGGGCAAGGTGCGTCCCTCGCGCCGCCTGATTTTGACGATGGCCGCCGCGTTCCTCGGCTATCTCGTGCTGGATGCGAAAATCGCCCGCCTCGATATGCCTTTCGTGAGCTGGAACCTCGATTCGCTGTGGCTGATATTGCCGCTGACCGTACTGGCCGTCGCCGGCATTGCGAACGCGGTGAATATCATCGACGGGTTCAATGGCCTGGCCAGCGTCGTCACGATCTTCATGCTGCTGTCGCTCGCCTACGTGGGCTGGCAGGTGGGCGATATGTTCGTGCTGGTGTCCGCGCTGACGGTCGCGGGCGCGACGGCCGGTTTCCTCGTGTGGAATTATCCCGTCGGCCTCATCTTCCTCGGCGACGGGGGCGCTTATTTCATCGGATTCATGCTGGGCGAACTGGCCCTGCTGCTCGTGATGCGCAATCCCCAGGTATCGACGTGGTATGCCGCTTTGCTGCTGATTTATCCGGCATTCGAAACCATATTTTCCGTTTATCGGCGGATGTTTGTGCGTGGGAAATCTCCTACAATGCCGGATGGAATCCACCTGCACAGCCTGATTTTCCGGCGCATCGTGCAATGGACCGTTGGCCGCAAAGAGGCCCGCGCACTCATGAAAAGGAATGCGCGCACCTCGCCATACCTGTGGCTGTTTTCCCTCACGGCCGTTATCCCCGCAACCGTGTTCTGGCGGAATACGGGAATCCTGATATTCTTCTGCCTGTTGTTCATTATCAGCTACGTATGGTTGTACGCGCGTATCGTGAGATTCAAGTCGCCGCGCTGGCTGATTTGGCACAAAAAACACTGAAGAAATTTAAGTTGTAGTATATTGCGAGCATTGGTGAATATTCGATAAAATCCCTTACACCTAGACTCTACATATAAGGAATCAAGATGGATCTGTCTAATTTGTCCTTGGGCGATTTGCGCAACCTGCAGGAGCAGATCAAGCAGGAAATGAAGAAACGCGAGGTGCAGGAAGTGCAAAAGGCGCGTGAACAGATCATGGCCATCGCACAGAGCGTCGGCGTGCCTTTGAAAGACCTGATCAGCGCCAGCGGCCGTGGCGGCAAATCGGCAGGCGCGAATACCGGCTCCGTCGCCGTTCGTTTTCGCAATCCGGACAATGCGTCGCAACAGTGGACCGGTCGTGGCCGCCAGCCGAAATGGGTCAAGGAATGGGTTGAAGGCGGTAAATCGCTGGACAAACTGCGCGTCTGATTCCGTATCATATCGCTCCGAGTGCGCACGTTCTGTGCGCCTCACTGCGCTTGTTTGCGCATTCAATATAGCGGCAATCCGACACCGTCGGTCCTCTTGCCGCTACAATATCCCTTTTTCCGACATCCGAACCAACCGGCGTTCGTAATGCCCGTGCGCGCATTCCGGTGCCCCGTCCAGCAAGGTAGATAATCCATGGTTTCTCTCTCGAAAACGATCTTCAAGGCTTATGACATCCGCGGCGTCATCGGCAGTACGCTCGACGCGGGGATCGCGCGCCGCATCGGCCAGGCGTTCGGCGCCGCCGCGCTGGCCAGGGGAGAACGCACCGTGATTATCGGCCGCGACGGCCGCCTGTCCGGCCCGGAACTGGCCGGGGCGCTGGCCGAAGGCCTGCAGGCCGCGGGCGTGGACGTCATCGACTTAGGGCTGGTCGCCACGCCGATGGTGTATTTCGCCACCAACGTGCTGGGCGCGCGCTCGGGCATCATGGTCACCGGCAGCCACAACCCGCCGGACTACAACGGCTTCAAGATGGTGCTGGCCGGCGAGGCGATCTACGGCGATGCCATCCAGGGCCTGTACCAGGCGATCGAACGCGACGACTTCCAGCCGGCCGCCCGGCAAGGCAGCTATTCGACGCACGACATCAAGGCCGCTTACGTCGAACGCATCGTCGGCGACGTCAGGATCGCACGCCCGATCAAGATCGCGGTCGACTGCGGCAACGGCGTGGCCGGCATGGTCGCGGGCGACCTGTTCCGCGCGATGGGCTGCGACGTGATCGAACTGTTCTGCGACGTGGACGGCCACTTCCCGAACCACCACCCGGATCCGGCGCACCCGGAAAACCTGCAGGACCTGATCGAATGCCTGAAAACGACGGATGCCGAGATCGGCCTCGCGTTCGACGGCGACGGCGACCGACTGGGCGTCGTCACGAAGGATGGCCAGATCATCTTCCCGGACCGCCAGATGATGCTGTTCTCCAAGGACGTCCTGTCGCGCAACCCGGGCGCCGAAATCCTGTACGACGTGAAGTGCACGCGCCACCTGGGCCCGTGGATCGAGCAGCACGGCGGCCGTCCGCTGATGTGGAAGACGGGCCACTCGCTCGTCAAGGCCAAGCTGAAGGAAACCGGTGCGCCGCTGGGCGGCGAGATGAGCGGCCATATCTTCTGGAAGGACCGCTGGTTCGGCTTCGACGACGGCCTGTACACGGGCGCGCGCCTGCTCGAGATCCTCACGCGCGAAACCGACCCGTCGGCACTGCTGAATGCCCTGCCGATCGCGTCCAGCACGCCCGAGCTGCACCTGCACCTGCAGGAAGGCGAGAACTTCGCGCTGATCGACAAGCTGCGCGCCGAAGCGGAATTCCCGGGCGCGGATCGCGTCAATGACATCGACGGCCTGCGCGTGGAATACCCGGACGGCTTCGGCCTGGCGCGCGGCTCGAACACGACGCCCGTCGTCGTGCTGCGCTTCGAGGGCGAGAATCCGGCAGCGCTGGACCGCATCCAGAAAGAATTCGCCCGCGTGATCCTCGCCGCCAAGCCTGACGCAAAACTGCCGTTCTGATGAAGATCCTGCTGGTGCGGGTGTCGTCGCTGGGCGACGTCCTGCACAATCTCCCGATCGTGGCCGACATCCGGCGCCACTTTCCGGATGCCCAGGTGGACTGGGTGGTGGAAGAGGGCTATGTGAGCCTCGTGCAGCTCAACCCGCACGTGCGCAAGGTGATCCCGTTCGCGCTGCGGCGCTGGCGCAAGGGACTCGGCCAGGCGGCCGTGCGCGCGGAGCTGCGCGGCTTTTTTGCCGACCTGCGCGCCGAACGGTACGACTACGTGTTCGACACGCAGGGCCTGATCAAGACGGGCATCGTGATGGCCTGCGCCCGCGGCGGCCAGAAAATCGGCCTGGCCAACGGCACCGAGGATTCGGGCTACGAGGGCGTCTCGCGCATCTTCCACAGCCGCAGCATCCCCGTCGAGCCCCGCACGCATGCGGTGGCGCGCGGGCGCCAGGTCGTGGCCGCGGCGCTCGGCTATGCCGTCGACACGCCGCCCGACTTCGGCCTGCCGGCACCCGACGGGGCGGCACGTCCCGCGTGGATGCCGGCTGAAGACTACGCCGTGTTCTTCCACGGGACCGCGCGCGACGCGAAAAAATGGCCGGCGGCGCACTGGATCGCGCTCGGCCAGGCGCTCGCGCCCATGACGATCCTGCTGCCGTGGGGATCTCCGCGCGAGAAGGAGGAGGCCGAGCGTCTCGCGGCCGCGCTGCCGCATGCGCGCGTGCTGCCGAAACTGTCGATGATGGATGCGGTGGAACTGGCGCGCCACGCGGCGCTCGCCGTGGGTGTCGACACGGGCCTCACGCACATCGCCGCCGCCTTCGTGCGGCCGACGGTCGAGATCTATGCCGATTCGCCGCGCTGGAAGACCGAGGGCAACTGGTCGCCGCGCATCGTCAACCTGGGCGACACGGGCGCGCCGCCGACCGTCGACGAGGTCGTGGCGGCCGCGCGCCGCCTGCTGGAGAGCCGCTGATGCGTGCGCTGTATTCGCTGCTGTGGTGGCTGGCGCTGCCGCTCGTGCTGGGCCGCCTGTGGTGGCGCGGACGCCGCGAGCCCGGCTACCGCACGCATTTGGGCGAGCGCCTGGGCTTCTACGGCCGCCAACCTGAAAAGCGTCCGACCATCATGGTGCACGCCGTCTCCGTCGGCGAGACGCGCGCGGCGGAACCGCTGATCGAAGCCCTGCTGGCCGCGCGCCCCGACGCGCGCATCCTGCTCACGCACATGACGCCCACCGGCCGCGCCACGGGCAAGGCACTGTTCGGCAAGCACGGCGACCGCGTGATCCAGTCGTTCCTCCCGTACGACACCGGCTTCATGGTCGGCCGCTTCCTGCGCCATTTCGAGCCCGCGATCTGCATCCTGATGGAGACGGAAGTGTGGCCGAACCTGATCCACGGCTGCGCGAAACACGGTGTGCCGGTGGCGCTCGTGAATGCGCGCCTGTCGGAAAAATCGCTGCGCCGCGGCCGCAAGATCGGCGCCCTGATGACGGATGCCGCCCGCGCGATCACGCTGGTCGCTGCGCAGACCGACGCGGATGCCGAACGTATCGCCTCGCTGGGCGCCCCGAAGGTCGCCGTCACGGGCAGCATCAAGTTCGACGTCGTGCCGCCGCAGGCCGCGCTGGACACGGGCGCGATGCTGCGCGCGCGTTTCGCGCAGCGCCCCGTGCTGCTGTGCGCCTCCACGCGCGAAGGCGAAGAGGCGCTGATCCTCGACGCCTATCAAGCGATGGACCAGCGCCCGGCGAACATGCTGCTCGTGCTGGTGCCCCGTCACCCGCAGCGCTTCGACGAGGTGGCGCGCATGGCCCTCGAGCGCGGTTTGACGCTCGCGCGCAGGTCGGCGCTGCCGGATCGTGTAGACACCGACGTGCTGCTGGGCGATTCGATGGGCGAGATGTTCGCGTATTACGCGGCATGCGACTGCGCCTTCATCGGCGGCAGCCTGCTGCCGCTGGGCGGCCAGAACCTGATCGAAGCCTGCGCGCTGGGACGTCCGGTGCTGGTGGGCGAACACACCTTCAACTTCCTGCAGGCGACCGAGGAAGCCGTCGCCGCCGGCGCCGCACTGCGCCTGCCCGATGCCCCGTCGCTGCTGCGCGCGGCAGGCAGTCTGCTCGATGACGATGCCCGCCGCGCCGCCATGGGCGCCCACGCACAGGCCTTCGCGGCCCGCCATCGTGGCGCAACAGTGCGCACTGTTGAACTCTTGCAACAAATTATCGCTTAGCTTTTGCTACCATTCTCTTTAGATTAGAAAACGAAAGGGGATGCACATGTTGTGGTCAAATCGCTCGCGAGCGGCCGGCCACTCGGATGGCGGGGCCGCGTTGCTGGACCAGCCTGACGCCGAGGATCTCGGTGCCGACGCGATGCCGGCAGCCACGATCCCGGTCGTGCATCCGCCGGCGGAACGTTACAGTCTTCATTTCTGGGTGCGCTACTCGTTCGCCGAGTACGTGCGCTTCATGTGGGAGCATGGCGGTTACCTGATCCGCCGCCGCCATGTCCGCTGGCCGATGGGCGTCTATTTGCGCCTGAAAAGTACGCTGTCCGCGGCCGCGCACTTCGTGCTGCTGCAGCGCGGGAAGCGCACGTACGAATTCCAGATCGACCAGCACGGCATCGTGCGCACCAGCGACACGGGCGTGAGCCTGATCGACTGGAGCGACGTGCAGCGCATCCGCACGTATTCGAACGGCTTCATGATGATCCTGAAGCGGGGCACCCTGCCCATTCCGTTCCGGTGCCTGAACAAGGACGAGGTCAGCGCGATGCGCGGGATCGTCGAGGCGCGTGCTGCGGGCGAACTGCAGTTCCGCGCCTCATAAGGTTGGCAACTGAGGAGTCGGTGGTTATTCGTCGGGGAACAGCACCGGCATCTCCACCGACCGCTTCTTGAGCGCCGCCTTGGCGCCATCGTAATCCGGAAACACCTCGCCCACGACGGCCCAGAAGGCCGGGCTGTGGTTCATCTCGCGCAGGTGCGCCAGCTCGTGCACGACCACGTAGTCCAGCAGCGCGAGCGGATAGTGCACCAGCTTCCAGTTCAACCGGATGTTCCCCGCCACCGTGCACGAACCCCAGCGCGTGCCGGCCGACGAGATCGCGAACGCGTTGTACGTCACGCCCACGCGCGGCGCGTACAGGTCGAGGCGTTCGCCGAAGATCCGCCTGGCTTCGTCCTGGAACCACAGCTTCACGCGCTCGCGGACCTGCCACGTCTCCAGGCCCGGCGTCACGCCGAGATGCAAGGTGCGCGTGTCGGCATCGTAGACGCAGTGGCTGCGCGCAGCCGGTTCCAGACGCAGGGTGATGTCGGCGCCGAGGTAGGGCAGTTGCGCGCCGTCGACCCATTCCACGGGCGGACGTTCGGCGCGCTGCGCGCGGCGCTCGCCCCGTTCGAACAGCTTGGTGAGGATCCAGCGCTGCTTGGCGCGGATGGCGCGCTCGATGTCGTCCAGCGGCGCGCGGTTCGGCGACGTCACGAACAGGCCGTCGTCGCACACCATGAAGCCGTGCGAGCGGCGCGCGGAGCGGCGCAGCACGTAGTGCACGGTGTGCGATCCGAGCTGGATCTTGCGCAGCGGCGGGTCGTTCGGGCCGACGGGCGGAATGGGGAGCGTGCAGGTCGGCACCGGCGGTGCCTTGAACAGCGGGGCCGGCGGCACGGGTCTGGCCGCCGGCGTGGGCGCGGGTGCGGGCGAGGGCTTGAGCGCCGCGACGAGTTCCTGGGCAAACAGCTCCAGCTGGTTCGCGTCGATCTTGGGGGAGGTCATGGTGGGCGGCTTCGATGATGCTTGGTTCTGCGCGCCCAGTTCGTTCAAGTACCTGAATAGGCGTGGGGCGAAATGACGCGCATTTCCGATTCTATCCAATTTTCGACCTCTTGCATCAGACTGTCGGCAGTGTGGTTTTCCGGCGATATCGGCTTGCCGATCGAGACGGTGATGAGGCCAGGCCGCTTGATGAACGAGTTCTTGGGCCAGCACTCACCTGAATTATGCGCGATCGGCACGACCATCGCACGAGTTTCTATCGCGAGGCGTGTACCGCCGCTTTTGTACTGGCCTTTCTGGCCCACGGGGATGCGCGTCCCTTCGGGGAACATGATGATCGACTGGCCGTCCGCGAGGCGCGCCTTGCCGATCTTGACGACGTGCGTGAAGGCGCGCTTGCCCTTGCTGCGGTCGATCGGGATCATGCGCAGCAGCGCCATGCCCCAGCCGAAGAAGGGGATGTAGAGGATCTCCTTCTTGAAGACGTAGACGAGCGGCCGCTTCATGTTGGGCAGCATGAAGATGGTCTCCCATGCCGACTGGTGCTTCGACAGCAGGATCGCGGGTTGCTCCGGCAGGTTTTCGTAGCCCTTCACCTGGTAGCGGATGCCGCAGATGACGCGCGCGCACCAGATGATGAAGACGTTCCAGCGCGAGGTGACCCAGAAGCGCGTGTTGTACGGGAACGGCGCCGCGAGGAAGCAGACGCAGGCCCAGACGACGGTGGCGACGAGCATGACGATCGCGAACAACAGGGAACGCAGGAACAGGGCGGCGGTACGCAAAGGCGTGGTCTCCAGGTCTGGGGTGGCGGTGGTAACGATCATGCGTTGGCAGGCGCGGACGTGGTTTTGAGGAAGGCGTCGACCATGGCAGCGAGGTCGGGGAAGACCTGCGTGCCGGGCGGCAGGCCGCCCGTCTCCAGGGTCTTCTCGCCCTTGCCGGTCAGGACCAGGTAGGGCACGCAGCCGCTGATGAAGCCGGCCTGCAGGTCGCGCAGCGAATCGCCGACGGTCGGCACGCCCTTCAGGCTGAGTTTGAAGCGCTTGCTGATCTCCTCGAACATCCCGTTCTTCGGCTTGCGGCAGTCGCAGTTGTCGATGGCCGCGTGCGGGCAGAAGAAGATCGCGTCGATGTCCGCGCCCACCAGCTGGGCACTCGCGTGCATTTTCTGGTGGATCGCGTTGAGGGTCGCGATGTCGAACAGTTCGCGCGCGATGCCCGACTGGTTCGACGCGATGACGACGCGGTAGCCGGCCTGGTTCAGGCGCGCGATCGCTTCGAGCGACCCCGGGATCGGGATCCATTCGGCGGGCGACTTGATGAACTCGGGGGAGTCATGGTTGATGACCCCGTCCCGGTCGAGGATGATCAGCTTCATGTTGCTTATGCCGCCAGCTTCGAGATGTCGGCCACGCGGTTCATCATGCGGTGCAGGATGGACAGCAGGGCCAGGCGGTTGTTGCGGAGGGCAACGTCGTCGGCCATCACCATCACGTCGTTGAAGAACGCGTCGACGTCGTCGCGCAGCTGGGCCAGCGTCTTCAGCGTGCCCGTGAAGTCGCCGCGCTCGAAGGCCGCGTCGACCTCCGGCTGCACGCGCTGGACGCTGGCGTACAGCGCCTTCTCGGCGGCATCCTGCAGCAGGGCTGCATCGACGTTACCGGCTTGTGCGAGCGCTTCCTCGTTCTTCTTGAGGATGTTCGAGATGCGCTTGTTGGCGGCGGCCAGCGAGGCGCTTTCGGGCAGCGCGGCGAAGGCCTGCACGGCCTCCAGGCGCTGCACGACGTCGTCCACGCGGTCCGGGTTCTGCGCCAGCACGGCTTCCACCTCGTTCGGCGCGAAGCCGCGGTCGCGCAGCAGGCCGCGCAGGCGGTCCAGCATGAACGCGGTCACTTCCGCCGTCGGGTCCTTGAACGTCGGCATGTAGTCGAACACGCCGGCTGCATCCTTCAGCAGGTCGGACAGCGCGAGCGGCAGGCGCTTCTCGACCAGCATGCGCATCACGCCCAGCGCGTGGCGGCGCAGCGCGAACGGGTCCTTCTCGCCGGTCGGCTGCAGGCCGATCGACCAGATCCCGACCAGCGTTTCGAGTTTGTCGGCCAGCGCGACAGCCAGGCCCGTGTTCGTGGTCGGCAGCGCGTCGCCCGAGAAGCGCGGCTGGTAGTGCTCGGACGCGGCCAGCGCCACTTCCTCGTGCTCGCCGTCGTTGCGGGCGTAATACGTGCCCATGATGCCTTGCAGCTCCGGGAACTCGCCGACCATGTCGGTCAGCAGGTCGGCCTTCGCGAGCTGCGCGCCGCGTTCGGCCAGCAGCACGTCGTAGCCGAGGCGGCGGGCGATGGCGCCGGCGAGGCGCGTGACGCGCTGCGTGCGCTCGGCCTGCGTGCCCAGCTTGTTGTGGTAGACGACGTTCGCCAGCAGCGGCAGGCGCGATTCCAGCGACTTCTTCTTGTCCTGCTCGAAGAAGAACTTGGCATCCGACAGGCGCGGGCGCACGACGCGCTCGTTGCCGCCGATGATGGCGGACGGGTCGTCGGTCGCGAGGTTCGAGACGATCAGGAAGCGCGAGCGCAGCTTGCCGTTCGTATCCGTCAGCGCGAAGTATTTCTGGTTCGTCTGCATCGTCAGGATCAGGCATTCCTGCGGTACGGACAAGAACACGTCTTCGAACTGGCATTCGTACACGACGGGCCATTCGACGAGCGCCGCCACTTCATCCAGCAGCGATTCCGGCATCAGCACCTGGTCGCCGCCGGCCTTGGCCAGCAGCTGGGTGCGGATCGATTCCTTGCGTTCCTCGGCATTGGCGACGACCTTGCCGAAGACCTTGAGCAGTTCGTTGTAGGCATCCGCATGGCCGATATCGAAGGCGTGGCCGTTCGACAGGAAGCGGTGGCCGAGCGTGCTGCGGCCGGCCTTGAGGCCCAGCAGGGACAGCGGCACGATGGTCTCGCCGTGCAGCGCCAGCAGCGTGTGCACGGGGCGCACGAACTGCACGGTGGCGCCGTCCGGACGCTGGTAGCTCATCACCTTCGGGATCGGCAGCCTGGCGACCGTCTCTTCCAGCACCGGCTGCAGGCCTTCGGCGAGGTCGATGCCCGGCGCGGTGTACGTGTAGAAGAAGCTTTCCGCCTTGCCGTCCTGGGCGCGTTCGAGGTCGCTGACTTTGAGGTCGGGGAAGCCGAGGGCGGCCAGCTTCTTGGCCAGCGGCGCGGTCGGGTTGCCGTCCTTGTCGAGGGCGACGGTCACCGGCAGGATCTTCTCGCGGATGGTCTTGTCGGCCGACGTGGCGCGCACGTTGGTGATCGACACGGCCAGGCGGCGCGGGGTGGCGTAGGTGGTGACGACGCTGTCGGCGTCGAGGAAGTCACGGGCCTTCAGGCCGTTCGCGATGCCGTTCGCAAAAGCGGCGCCCAGTTTCACGAGCGCCTTCGGCGGCAGCTCTTCGGTCTGCAGTTCGACGAGTAATGTCTGATTCATGGTGTCGTTCTATTCTTTTCTGGACTCAAGCTTTCGGGAGCATGGGGAAGCCCAGCTTCTCGCGCGAATCGTAATAGGCCTGGGCGACGAGGCGCGACAGGGTGCGCACGCGGCCGATGTAGGCGGCGCGCTCGGTGACGGAGATCGCGCCGCGCGCATCCAGCAGGTTGAAGCTGTGCGACGCCTTCATGATCTGCTCGTACGCGGGCAGCGTGAGCGCCAGTTCGATCAGGCGCTTGGCTTCGCTCTCGTGGTTATTGAAGGCCTGGAACAGCAGGTCCGTGTTCGAGTGTTCGAAGTTGTAGGTCGACTGTTCGACTTCGTTCTGGTGGAAGACGTCGCCATACGACAGCGATTTCTTCTCACCATTCTCTTCCCACTCGGTCCACACGAGGTCATACACGTTTTCGACGCCCTGCAGGTACATGGCCAGGCGCTCGATGCCGTACGTGATCTCGCCCAGCACCGGCTTGCAATCGAGGCCGCCGACCTGCTGGAAGTACGTGAACTGGGTGACTTCCATGCCGTTCAGCCAGACTTCCCAGCCGAGGCCCCAGGCGCCCAGCGTCGGGCTTTCCCAGTCGTCCTCGACGAAGCGCACGTCGTTCTTCTTCAGGTCCAGGCCCAGCGCTTCCAGCGAACCCAGGTACAGGTCCAGGATGTTTTCCGGTGCCGGTTTCAGCACGACCTGGTACTGGTAATAGTGCTGCAGGCGGTTCGGGTTCTCGCCGTAGCGGCCATCCTTCGGGCGGCGCGACGGCTGCACGTAGGCGGCGCGCCACGGTTCCGGTCCGATCGCGCGCAGGAAGGTGCCAGTGTGGAAGGTGCCCGCGCCGACTTCCATGTCGTACGGCTGGAGCAGGGCGCAACCCTGCTTGTCCCAGTAGGTTTGCAGAGTCAGGATGATTTGTTGGAATGTGAGCATCTTGTTGGCTTCGCGCGCACGGTGGCGCGAACACGGTGAGTTTGCTAAAACACCAATTCTAGCGGGTTTTACGGAATGGCTTGAAGTGAATCGCTCGCTATTTTAGCCGGTCGACTGCCGCCGGCGGCCGGCGAACCAGGCAGCGGCCAGCAGCAGGGCACCCAGCGCGAGGAACAGCAGGTTGCCGAAGCGGATGTACGGCGTGCTGCCGGACATGCCCTGCACGGTCGTCGCCAGCGTCCCCTGGCTGTAGAACGGCAGCAGCGCGGCGACGTTGCCGCGGCCGTCGATGACGGCGGTGGCGCCGTTGTTCGTCGCGCGCAGCATCGGGCGGCCCGTCTCGAGACTCCGCATGCGCGAGATCTGCAGGTGCTGCGGGATCGCGACGGACTCGCCGTACCATGCCAGGTTCGACACGTTCAGCAGCATGGTGGCCGGCTGCGCCTGCGCACGCAGGTTCTTCGCGATCTCTTCGCCGAACACGTCTTCGTAGCAGACGTTCGGCAGCACCCGCTGGTCCTTCACGGCGAACGGCGCCTGCACGTCAGGGCCGCGCGTGAAATCGCCCAGCGGGATCTGCATCAGGTCCGTGAACCAGCGGAAGCCGGTCGGGATGAATTCGCCGAACGGCACGAGGTGGTTCTTGTCGTAGCGGTAGGATTGCCCCTGCGGGCCGATGCCGGCCACGCTGTTCGCGTACACGGTCATGCTGTCGGCCAGCGGGATCCCGAACAGGAACGCGCTGCCCGTCCTGGCCGCATAGTCGCGGAACGTCTGCAGGTAGTCGGGCGGGAGCTGGTTCGGGAACACGGGGATGGCCGTCTCCGGCGCCGCGACCAGGTCGGCCGGCGCGGCCGTCATCATGTCGCGGTAGCGCGCGAGGATCATGCCCAGGTGCTCGGCGCTGAATTTCTCGTCCTGGCGGATGTTCCCCTGCACGAGACGCACGCTGAGCGGCTTGCCGGCGGGCTGCGTCCACGTGACGTGCTTGAGGCCCCAGCCGGCCAGCAGCAGCGCGGCGAACAGGCCGATCGCCGGCAGCCTGCGGCGCTGGGTCAGCATCACGATGCACGCCGAGCAGACAGCGACCAGCACGCCGATGCCGTACACGCCGAGGATCGGCGCGAAGCCGCTCAAGGGCGCCGTCACGTGCGCATAGCCGGACGCCGCCCAGGGAAAACCGGTAAAGACCCAGCCGCGCATCCATTCGGAGACGCCCCAGCAGGCGGGGAACACGAGCAGCAGGAAGGCGGGGACGGGCAGCGACCAGCGCTTGCGCAGCCAGGACGACACGCCCGCGGCGAACGCGCCGAACAGGCCCATGTAAAGACCCAGCAGCGCGATGGCGATGGCGGACAGCGGCGCGGCCAGGCCGCCGAAGCGGTTCAGCGCGATATACAACCAGTGCATGCCGGCCACGGACCAGCCGAAGCCGAACGCCCAGCCGAGAAAGACGGCGCGGCGCACGGAACTGCCCATGCCGACCTGGTAGAACAAATAGGCGAGCGACAGGAACTGGACGGGCCACCAGCCGAACGGTTCGAACGAGAACAGGCTCAGGGCGCCGGCCAGCGCCGCGACGGCGAGGCCCGCGGCGCTCGGCCGCGTGCCGCGCAACGCGGGATCGGGCGCCACGGCGGGCTTGCGGCGGCGCCGCAGGTTCAGGCTGGATTCGATCAATGCAGGACCCGCGTCAATCGTGTTCGTCGTCGAGGGCCGGGAGTTTTTCCACCAACAGCACGTGGATCTGGCGCGCGTCGGCGCGCAGCACCTCGAAGCGCAGGTTCTCGAGGTCGAACACTTCGCCCTTGTGCGGCATGCGGCCCAGGTGGCTGGCGACGAGGCCGCCGATGGTGTCGACGTCGTCCTCGGGCAGGTCGACGCCGATCTCTTCGTTGAACTGCTCGATCTCCGTCAGCGCCTTCACGCGCCAGCGCGAGCCGTGCTGGCCTTCCTTGATGGAGAGGATGTTGTCTTCTTCCTCGTCGAAGTCATACTCGTCCTCGATGTCGCCGACGATCTGTTCCAGCACGTCCTCGATGGTGATCAGGCCGGCCACGCCGCTGTACTCGTCGACGACGATGGCCATGTGGTTGTGGTTCGCGCGGAAGTCGCGCAGCAGCACGTTCAGGCGTTTCGATTCCGGGATGAAGATCGCCGGGCGCAGCATGTCGCGCACGTCGAACGATTCTTCCGCGTAGTAGCGCAGCAGGTCCTTGGCGAGCAGGATGCCGACCACCTTGTCGCGCTCGCCCTCGATGGCGGGGAAGCGCGAGTGAGCCGTTTCCAGCACGATGGGCAGCCATTCCTCGATCGGCTTGGTGATGTCGATCACGTCCATCTGGGAGCGCGGGATCATGATGTCGCGCACCGACAGGTCGGACACCTGGAACACGCCCTCGATCATGGAGAGTGCGTCGGCGTCGATGAGGTTGCGTTCGTGGGCGTCGTGCAGAACTTCCAGCAGTTCGGCGCGGTTTTCGGGCTCGGGGGAAATCAGTGCGGTCAACCGTTCGAACAGCGACCGGTGGGTTTTAACGTCCGAACGGACGTCAGCAGGGTGCTCGGGCATAGTTGGCGTGAAGCCGTTGTTGCGATGGGCCATAGGATACACCAAAAGCCGGAATGCCTGATTTTTATGCAGACATCCACGTTCAAGCAGCCGTGCGCCATTGCTGTTAGGCTTCGTCCTATAGTTGATCATTCGCTAAGGAAAGGAATCCCCATGCCCGCCTTGAACGTCAACGGCACCACCACCAACCTCGACGTCCCCGATGACATGCCCCTGCTGTGGGCCCTGCGCGACGTGATGGGCCTCACCGGCACCAAGTTCGGCTGCGGCGTCGCCCTGTGCGGCGCCTGCACCGTCCACCTGGACGGCCAGGCCATCCGCTCGTGCGTGACCCCCGTGTCGGCCGCGGCCGGCAAGAAGATCACGACCATCGAGGCGATCGGCAACGATCCGGTCGGGGCGAAGGTGCAGGACGCGTGGCGCAAGATCGACGTCGTCCAGTGCGGGTATTGCCAGTCGGGCCAGATCATGTCCGCCACGGCGCTGCTGCACGCGACGCCGAAGCCGGGCGACGCCGACATCGACAACGCCATGGCCGGCAACATCTGCCGCTGCGGCACCTATAACCGCATCCGCAAGGCGATCAAGATCGCGTCGGGCCAGGCATGAACGGGGATGACCGCATGGACCAGCTCTCGAACAAACGCCGCCAGTTGCTGAAAGCGGGCGCCGTCGGCGGTGGCGGCCTGCTGTTCGGCTTCTCGCTGTTCGGCTGTACGAAACAGGGCGGCGCGCCGGCCAACGACCGCAAGGAGCCGCCGTCCGAGAAGGCGGTCGGCCAGGCGTCGACCGCCATGACCAACGAGCAGCCGGGCCTCGCGCACGACGCGTTCATCCGCATCGACCGCGAGGGCCTCGTCACCCTCATCATCCACAAGGTCGAGATGGGGCAGGGCACGTTTACCTCGCTGCCGCAGCTGCTGGCCGAGGAACTGGGTGCCGACCTGTCGAAGGTGAGGCTGGAGCAGGCGCCCGCGAACAATTCGCTGTATGCCGACGCGCTGCTGGGCGGCCAGGTGACGGGCGGCTCGACGTCGATCCGCGCCACCTATAAACCGCTGCGCGAGGCGGGCGCCAAGGTCCGCACGGTGCTCGTGCAGGCCGCGGCGAAGAACTGGAACGTGGAGCCGGGCGACCTGAAAGTCGTGGGCGGGACGATCCGCCACGAAGCGTCGAACCGGCAGGTGCACTTCGGCGAAGTGGCGGAAGCCGCGTCGAAGCTGAGCTTCCCTGCCGAGGTCAAGCTGAAGGATCCGGCCCAGTTCACGCTGGTCGGCAAGGCGGTCAAGCGCCTGGATTCGCCCGCGAAGGTGAACGGTTCCGCGCAGTTCGGCATCGACGCACGCCTGCCCAACATGGGGATCGCGGCCGTGGCGGCGTCGCCCGTCCTGGGCGGCAAGGTTGCCGCGGTCGACGAGCAGAAGGCCATGGCCGTGAAGGGCGTGCGCCAGGTGCTGCGCATCGAAGGGGCCGTTGCCGTCGTGGCCGACCACTTCTGGGCCGCGAAACAGGGCCTGCTTGCGGCCGCGCCGCGCTTCGACGACGGCGCCAATGCCAACGTCAGCACGGCCGGCATCGTCGCCGACATGATGAAGGTGTCGCAGAACACGGGCGCCATCGCCGCCGACAAGGGCGATGCGCTGAAGGCTCTGGACGCCGGCCCGGGGCGCCGCATCGACGTCATTTATGAAGTCCCGTTCCTCGCGCATGCGACGATGGAACCGATGAACTGCACGGTCGACCTGAAAGCCGACGGCTGCGACATCTGGGTCGGCACGCAGGTGCCGGCGCTGGCGCAGGGCGCGGCCGCGAAGATCACGGGCCTGCCGCTCGAGAAGGTGCGCGTGCACAACCACTACATCGGCGGCGGCTTCGGGCGCCGGCTCGAAGTCGACAACGTGATCCAGGCCGTGGAATTCGCGAAGCTCGCCAAGGGCCCGATCAAGATCGTCTGGACGCGAGAGGAAGACATCCAGCACGACATGTACCGGCCCTATTACGTCGACCGCATGTCGGCGCGCATCGACGACAAGGGCATGCCGGTGGCATGGTTCCACCGCGTGACCGGGTCGTCGATCATGTCGCGCTTCGCGCCGCCGATGGTCAAGAACGGCGTCGATCCCGACGCGGTGGAGGGCGCGGCCGACATCCAGTATTCGATCCCGGCCATCCGCGTCGAATACGTGCGCCACGAACCGCCGGGTCTCGCCACCGCGTTCTGGCGCGGCGTCGGGCCCACGCACAACGTGTTCGTCGTCGAGAGCTTCATCGACGAGCTGGCGTACGCGAGCAAGACGGACCCCGTCGCGTTCCGCCGCGCGCTGCTGCAGAAATCGCCGCGCACGCTGGCGGTGCTCAACCTGGCGGCCGAGAAGGCCGGCTGGGGCAAGCCGTTGAAACCCATCGCGGGCCGCAAGCTGGGACGGGGCGTCTCGACGCAGTTCGCGTTCGGCAGCTATATGGCGCAGGTGGCGGAGGTGTCGGTCGGGCCGGACGGCGACGTGCGCGTGCACCGCGTCGTGTGCGCGGTGGACTGCGGCCAGAACGTCAACCCGGACACCATCGTCGCGCAGATGGAAGGCGGCATCGTGTTCGGCGCCAGCGCGGCGCTGTGGGACGAGGTGACGGTCGAGAAGGGTCGGGTGCAGCAGTCGAACTTCTCCGACTACCGCGTGATGCGCATGCCGGAGTCGCCTGCCGTGGAGGTGTATATCGTGAACAGCCACGACGACCCGGGCGGGATCGGCGAGCCGGGGACCGCGGGGATCGCGCCGGCGCTGGCGAATGCGGTGTTCGCGGCGACCGGCAAGCGCGTGCGCAAGCTGCCGATCGGGGAGCAGCTCAGGAAGGCATAACCTGCCTTCTATTCGTTCTCCGCGTACGGATCCGGATACCCGAGCGCTTCCATGATGTCGCGCTCGAGTTGTTCCATCTCCTCGGCTTCCTCGTCCGTCTCGTGGTCGAAGCCCTGCGCGTGCAGCACGCCGTGCACGACGAGGTGCGCCGCGTGTTCCTCGACCGTTTTTTTCTGCTCGTCGGCCTCGCGCTGCAGGACGTCCGTGCACAGGACGATGTCGGCCTGCGTCGGTTCGTCGTCGGCGATTTCCGCGCCCTCGTTGTAGGCGAAGGTGAGCACGTTGGTGGCGTAGTCCTTGCCGCGGTATTCGCGGTTCAGGGTCTGGCCTTCCTCGGCGTCGACGAAGCGGATCGCCAGCTCGGCGGGGCCGAGGAGGGCGCCGCGCACCCAGCGCTCCACCAGTTCGGGGGTGAGGTCCGCTTCGAGGCGGGTGTCGGGGTACTGGACGTCCAGTTCGAGGTTATGCTTTTTTTCTTGCATGGCGGGTAGCGGCTGGTTTGGTCAGAGTGCCCGGGAGTGCGCCGAGTTCCTGCATCGACGCGGCCTTTTCGTAGGCGTCGACGATGCGGGCCACCATCGGGTGGCGCACGACGTCGGCGCTGGAGAACTGGGTGAAGGCGATGCCGCGCACGTCCTTCAACACGTGCATGGCGTCGACGAGGCCGCTCCGCTGCGTCTTGTGCAGGTCGACCTGGGTGACGTCGCCCGTGACGACGGCCTTGCTGCCGAAGCCGATGCGGGTCAGGAACATCTTCATCTGTTCGGCCGTCGTGTTCTGGGCCTCATCGAGGATCACGAACGCGTGATTCAGAGTGCGGCCGCGCATGAATGCGAGCGGGGCGATCTCGATCACCTGCTTCTCGAACAGTTTCTGCGTGCGGTCGAAGCCGAGCAGGTCGTACAGCGCGTCGTACAACGGGCGCAGGTACGGGTCGACCTTTTGCGCGAAGTCGCCGGGGAGGAAGCCCAGGCGTTCGCCCGCTTCCACGGCGGGTCGCGTGAGGATGATGCGCTTGACGGCGTCGCGTTCGAGGGCGTCCACGGCGCAGGCGACGGCGAGATAGGTCTTGCCGGTGCCGGCCGGGCCGATGCCGAAGCTGATGTCGTGTTCGAGCACGGCCTTCAGGTACTGGATCTGGTGCGGCGTGCGCCCGCGCAGGTCGTGGCGCCGCGTCTTGAGCATCGGGCTGACCAGTTCCTCGTCGTCGGTGGGCTCGACTTCCTCCGTGACGGAGGCGCCGGGTTCCTTCGGCGGCGGCGCCTCGGCGCCGGGTTCTTTCGGTTTCAGCCCGGCGCGCTGTTCGACGAGCGCCAGCTGCACTTCCTCGATCGGCACGACCTTGTCGGCCACGTTGTAGAAGCGTTCCAGCAGCTCGACGGCGCGTTCCGCATTGGTCCCGCTGACGATGAATTTCTCGCCGCGCCGGAAGATGGTCACGTCGAGGGCGGCCGAGATCTGGCGCAGGTTTTCGTCGAGCGGGCCGCAGAGGTGGGCGAGCCGCGTGTTATCGAGCGGCTCGGGAATGAAGTACGAAGGCTGGGTAGGCGTTTTCAACTGGCTTTGGCAATCGTATCAATGCTGGCGACCAGGTCGCCGCGCAGGGTGTAATCCAGGCTTTCGGTGATGCGTACGTCGACCAGCTGGCCGATGAGCGCGGCACTGTCGTCGCCCGGGAAGAAGTTGACGACGCGGTTGTTCTCGGTACGTCCCTGGAATTCGCCCCCACCTTTCTTGGAGGGGCCTTCCACCAGGATGCGCTGTACGGTGCCGACCATCGTCGCGCTGGTCTTGCGGGTGTTGGCGTCGATCTGCGCCTGCAGGCGCTGCAGGCGCGCGAGCTTGACCTCGTGCGGGGTGTCGTCCTCCAGGTTGGCGGCCGGCGTGCCGGGGCGCTTGCTGAAGATGAAGGAAAAACTGTTGTCGAAGCCGACGTCCTCGACGAGCTTCATCATTGCTTCGAAATCGGCGTCCGTCTCGCCCGGGAAGCCGACGATGAAGTCGGACGAGATCGAGATGCTTGGCCGCACCGCCTTGATACGGCGGATGATCGATTTGTATTCCAGGCCCGTGTAGCCGCGCTTCATCGCCTGCAGGATGCGGTCGGAGCCGTGCTGCACGGGCAGGTACAGGTGGTTCACCAGCTGCGGGATCTTCGCGTACGCGTCGATCAGGCGCTGGGTGAATTCCTTCGGGTGGCTCGTGACGAAGCGCAGGCGCTCGATGCCGGGGATCTCGGCCACGTATTCCAGCAGCAGGGCGAAGTCGGCGATTTCACCGGATTCCATCGCGCCGCGGTAGGCGTTCACGTTCTGCCCCAGCAGCATGATTTCCTTGACGCCCTGCGCGGCCAGGCCGGCGACTTCCGTCAGCACGTCCTCGAAGCGGCGCGACACTTCCTCGCCGCGGGTGTAAGGCACCACGCAGTAGCTGCAGTATTTGCTGCAGCCTTCCATGATCGACACGTAGGCGACCGGGCCCTCGACCTTGGCCGGCGGCAGGTGGTCGAACTTTTCGATTTCCGGGAAGCTGATGTCGACCTGGGCCGCGCCCGTGTGGCGACGCAACTGGATCATCTGCGGCAGGCGATGCAGCGTCTGCGGACCGAACACCATGTCCACGTGCGGCGCGCGCTTGACGATGGCTTCGCCTTCCTGCGACGCCACGCAGCCGCCCACGCCGATGATCAGGTCGGGCTTCGCGCGCTTGAGTTCCTTCAGGCGGCCGAGGTCGGAAAACACTTTTTCCTGCGCCTTTTCGCGCACGGAGCAGGTGTTGAACAGGATCACGTCGGCATCATCCGGCGTGTCGGTGCGTACGAGCCCATCGGACGCGCCCAGCACGTCCGCCATCTTGTCCGAGTCGTACTCGTTCATTTGGCAACCGAAGGTCTTGATGAATACTTTTTTCTGCATGGAATGCTTCTAAGTGCTGTTGGGGGACCTCGAAAAACCGTCACGAGCGGCCGCGCTGGTGCAGGAGAAGCGCAGCTGTACGAGAGTACAGTGAGCATCGCAGTGCGCCAGCGCAACGCGCAGCAGGTTTTTCGATGTTCCCTGATGCTTTGACAAGTGGTAGTCCAGTTTACCGTAAATCGGAAACACGCCGAAAAAAGCGGGTGCGTGTGGTCGTGCGCGCCGACATTCCGTGCTGCGCGGAATTCAGGATTTTCCGAGGGAAATATTTCTACAGTCGGTTACATTGTTAAATCTTGAATTTTTCTTTCTAGCTGTTATCTTTAAAGTTGCCAAGTCGACTCGAATTAGTTTCTTCTTGTAAATCAAGGAGATCGTGTAGCTCGGCAATTGCAAAATTAGTCCAAAAAAACACTTGCGTGCGCCACAATTTGTCACCATGTGCTGAAATGACTATGTGACAAGCTTTCCACCGGTTAGCTTGATTTCGGCCAATGAATTTCGTGCTCAGGTCGAGTGTGAGCCCGACATATGAGTTTGATAATTTGTCCGAAAGACAAGTGCATGTGGGAAGCGGGGAGTGCAAAAACCGCAGCGGCGACGGCAGTTCCGGTCGCGGCGCCCGGACAGGGTTCCAACGCTGCATTCGTTTTTTCGCTTCCCGCCAAGGGAGCGCACGCGGTCCGGAAACGCGCCGGCCGATATGTCAGGTGGATACCTGGTCAGTCGGGCACGCAATCCGGGAACTTATGTTGATGAAACTTAGTCATTAAACACGGTTCGTAAGAGAACTATTTTAACCATTTACGAGGTCATCATGGCACATCACGCTTTGTCATCACAGGAAAGCTACAACCCGAACCATCTGCTGGACATTCTGCTCGGTAAGATGCAACTGAAGAACGATGCTGCGCTGTCGCGCATGCTGGAAGTCGCACCGCCGGTGATCAGCAAGATCCGTCACCACCGCCTGCCGGTCGGCGCCTCGCTGCTGATCCGCATGCACGAAGTGACCGGCATGAGCATCCGCGACCTGCGTGACCTGATGGGCGACCGCCGCACCAAATATCGCCTGTCGGATGCCCAGGGCCGCCCGAAGCCTGAGGAAAAAGCTGCACAGCAAGCTGCCCAGCAGGCTGCGCAACAGCAACAAGCTCAGCCGCAAGGCCAGCAACCGCAATCGAACGAGGCATCGTCTTCGACCAAGTCGGGCAACTATGCGCACTGATGCCGTGGGCATGACAGCCGGTCCTGTCATGCCACCGGCCAGACCCGGCAGCGAAGCAACCCTTCGCTGCCGTCACACTCGATCATCCTGGGCTTGAGCAGCCCTTTTCAAGCCATCAGGATGGTCGACATTTCGCCGAACTGCAGTTCCGTTTCGCGGAACAGGTGCAGGTAGGCTTCTTCATTCAATCCCATCGCATCCCAGGCCACGCTGGATACGCGCGGCACCAGTTCGTCGTCTTCACCGGCCAGGTCGAGCGCGTGCACGATGGCGTTAGCCACGTGCACGATCGTTGCCAGGAACCCCGCGCCATGGATGTCGGGCGCGTGGTGGTAGGCGATCGCCTGGCGCATGGTGCTCGAGAAATTCCAGTGGTCGGCCAGCGCGACGCCCGCGTCGACGTGATCGATGCCGAGGACGGCCTGTTCGGCCTCCTGCCAGTCGCCGCCGTGCTGCGCATGCCAGGCCACGACCTGGGCATAGGCGTCCGGATGGCCGGTCACCAGCACGAGCCGGCCGATGTCATGCAGCAAGCCGGCCGTGAAGGCGATGTCCTGGTTGAAGCGCATCCGGCGCGCCAGCGCGCGTGCGCACGCGGCCGTGGCGATCGAATGGCGCCAGAATCCCTTGTCGTGGAAACCGGCGCAGCGCCCGCTGGGAAAGCAACCCGTGATGGCGGCCGCCGTGATCAGGTTGCGCGTCGTCTGGAAGCCGAGGAAGGTGATGGCTTGCTGGATCGTCGTGACTTTCACCTGCAGGCCGTAGGTCGAGGAATTGGCCAGGCGCAGCGTTTTTGCCGTCAGGGCCTGGTCGTACGACACTTTTTTTGCCAGCACCGAGATGTCGATGTCTTCCTGCTCGATGCTGCTGAGCAGTTCCATGACGACGGCGGGCAGCGACGGCAGGTCTTGCACGCCGGCGGCCAGTTGTTCGGGTGTCAGGCGGTTCATGGGTTCACCTCGCGCTGCAGGCGGTAGTCTTCCACGTAGCGGCGCAGGATGCCGGTGGCCCAGTCGCCGAGGTCCTCGCGGTCGTGCTTGCGGAACACGTGATCGAGCCGTGCCTGGATCGCCGCCGGATCGATGGGCGGCGGCGCCGGTTCGGCCTGCAGGATCGGCAGCATGTCGATGCCATGCCGTCCCAGCGACGCCAGCATGGATTCGGTCAGCACGATGCCTTGTGCCAGTAATACATTGCCTTTCCCGTCGCGCACGACGTCGGACAACACCATGCCGGGTCGGGTTTCGGCCAGCGGCGTCAGGTGGAAAGGACCGCTCATGCTTCCCTCATTTAATTTAATTTTTACAATGTATTGAATATTACCATCCGGTAAGGAGGGTGTGAGCGCCCGCCGGTTCGGGTGTTGTAAGCCAGTCCCTTAATGCTTATCTAATTCGGGCCCCGTACCATGTCCGGATGACGAGAAAACGCTACATAGTTTTGTTGAGAGGCGTAAATGTCGGGCGGGCGAAACGTATCGCCATGGCCGACCTGCGCAAACTGATCGCGGATCTTGGCTATGACGATGTGCGCAGTCTCCTCAACAGCGGCAACGTCGTGTTCACCGGTCCGGCCAGGGCGCATGACATGGTTGCGGCCGAGATCGAGGAAGCACTTGTGCTCAAGCTCGGCGTGGCCGCCCGCACCGTCGTGCTCAGCTGCGACGAACTCGATGCGATCATCTCATCCAACCCGTTGCTCGACCTCGCGACGGACCATTCACGCCTGTTGACGTTCATTCTCGCCGGCCCCCATTCGCGCGACGCCGTCGAAGCCTTGTGCGGCCAGGACTGGCAGCCGGGGGCGATGGCGCTGGGCGAACGGGCGGCCTATGTCTGGTGTCCGGGCGGCATCCTCGACAGCACTGCTGCCGCGGCGCTGGGCAAGCAGCTGGGCGATGCGACGACGGCGCGCAATTGGGCGACATTGAGCAAGCTCCATGCGCTATGCCAGGAATTGCCGGCCTGAGCGGCAGGTAAAAGAAAAACGGCGCCTCGCGGCGCCGTCGGTCAACATTTCCGCGTCATGCGGAAAAGTTTTCATCCTTATTTAAATTTTTCGCTGCTGTCACGGCTGGCCCGGTAACCGATCAGGATCAGGCCGACCAGCATCATGGCAAACACTTCCGGTTCCGGAAGTTCGGACATCGAAGGGGAGGGTGGTGCCACCACTTCGTTGTGATTTACCGTCGACAGATCGGTCACGCCGCGCATGCGCAGCACGGTATGACTGTTGTCGAGGTCAATGGCGGCAGCCTGGACGGCGCCGCCCATCAAGAGACTGAGCGTTGCGGCAAGTGCGTATCGTTTCACGGTCATTCCTTATCCATGCATTGTCTGACTGTGGGGTACGTAACCCGCACGACCGTTGGCGGCGTCATGCGGATGATCCCAGCATAGCAAAAATGCGCCATGCATTGCGTCCGTTACGTGCCGTTAAAGTACGATAAACAGATGGCAAAGTTAATCATTTTTAAATAAAACAAATGCAATTAATTAATGAGTTGACTATTGATAAAACGCTAAATACGCAACGACTTATTGCGATTTATTTATTGAATGTATGAGATGGACAATGAAAACCGATGTCAATTTGATCAGCCGTGTTGCGATTCAAAATTTTTTCGCCGCACGGTATACACGTCGCTTTTCTTTGCGAGTATAGTCTCCATATCCCCATTGCCTTCGGGCATCAAAACAATATCAAACGCACACGTTTGAATACCCCGCGGTCCCCGCACCGCCGCCTTTCGCGTCCACTCGGCACTCCGGAAGGCATGCAGTAAAACTTGCCGTATCACGCACCTTCGACTTGTACGAGTACCGATATGCCCAATTTTGCCCGACTTCAAATTGCCTTTAAGAATGTCTATGTCCGCATCTTGACCGCCGTACTGCTCGGCGTCCTGGCGGGCTGGGCAATCTACAAGGCCGATATCCCGCAAGATCCGTCGCCGGTCGTTTACTCGCAGAACATTTCCGAGATCACCCAACTGGCTGCCCAGAAGGACCGTCTCGACTACCTGCTCGTCGCGAAGCCGCTGTCGGATTCGCCGCGCTATATCTATAAGTACAAGAATGCGCCGCAACTGCACGTGGTGAAGGTGCCGAGCACGTCGCACCTGTCGCTGGAGCGCGAAGTGCTGCTGAAGAACGCGATCCCGTATTCCATCGCCAAGGATGAATACCTGGCGTCGCACAAGGCCGTCCTGCAGGATGAAGGCGAAGGCGTCGGTGCCGACATCCTCGACTTCCTGAAACGCCACGCGCTCGACATCACTGTGCTGCTGGTGATCCTGTACGCCATGAAATTCGGCATCCCGGGCATGGGCATGAGCAGCCAGCTGATCACCCCGGACAAGCTGAAGGGCAGCATGGACGACCTGATCGGCATGGAAGACATCAAGCAGGAAGTGCTGCACCTGGAAGACATGATCCGCAACCGCGAGTTGTACAAAGAGCACAACATCGACAAGCCGTTCAACGTCATGCTGACGGGCCCGGCCGGTACCGGTAAAACCAAGCTGGTGGGCTACCTGGCCAAGCGCCTCGACATTCCGCTGATCCAGGCATCCGGCTCGGCGCTGGAATCGGGCTACGTCGGCGGCGGTTCGAAGGCGCTGAACGCCCTGTACCGCAAGGCCGCAAGCAAGGGCCGCTGCATCATCTTCCTCGATGAAGCGCAAAGCCTGTTCATGCCGCGCGGCCGCAGCGAAAAGAAATGGGAAGACGACACAGCGAACACCCTGCTGGGCCTGCTGGACGGCGTCAAGAGCGACAAGGGCCAGGGCGTGATCTGGGTCGTCGCCTCGAACTTCGACGATGCGTCGACGGACATGGACGAAGCGATGCTGCGCCGCTTCTCCGTGAAGATCAATTTCCGCCTGCCGAACAAGGGCGAGCGCAAGGAACTCCTGCGCAGCTTCCTGGCACGCAAGAAAGAAGGTCTCGTGGACTGGAACGACCTCGACCTGGACCAGGTCGCGGAAATCACCCAGAACCTGAGCCCGGCGCTGCTGGAAACCGTGGTCGAGCGCGCGTCGATGCTCTCGATCCAGGAAAAGGCGATCATCAATACGGACCTGCTGTTCCGCGCCTACGAGCGCGCCACGATCGGCCTGACCGACCGCGCCACGACGGCCGAGAAGCTCAAGCAGCGCGAGCGCATCGCCGTGCACGAACTGGGTCACTTCTTCATGCAGATCGACCCGTTCCTGCGCGCCGGCATGAGCCTGAGCGAGGTCAAGGAAAAGTCGCATCTGCTGAAGATCAGCACGGAAGCAGTGTCCAAGATCGGTGCGCTGGGCTATGTGCTGCAGTCCGGTGAAGACATGTCGCTGCGCACGCTGGAAGAACTGGAGCGCGACGTGATCGGCCTGTACGGCGGCGTGGCGGCGGAAGAACTGTTCTATGGCGCACGCGGTATCTCGGTGGGCAGCCAGAACGACATCGAAAAGATCACGAAGATGCTGAACCTGATGGTGGGCCGCCTGTCGATGTATTCGCGCGCCAAGATCGACTACAGCCAGTTGCAGAACGACGCGTCCGGCGAGCACACGCTGCGCCAGGTCGAGGAGAAATCGGACGAGCTTTATAACTACACGCTGAATTCGATCCGCGACTACAAGGATGTGATCGTGTCGATCAAGGACACGTTGCTGGAACAGTACGTGTTGTCGAAGGATGCCGTGTTCGACCTGCTGGAAGAACACCAGGAAGCGCTGATGTCCGGTCTGAACGCACCGCGCCACGCCAGCCTGAAGCTGTGCGCCGAAGAGGCGGCGGTGGCCTGAACAAGTTTGGTGGTTGTTTGATGGTCTTGAGGTCGCACTCAAGTTAATGCGGCGGACAGCGATGTCCGCCGTTTTTTTTGGCGACTTCAGTGCGCCTGCGCGAGCGCCAGCCCGTCCAGCACGTGTCGCGTCATGCTGCGCGCCAGTTCGTGCTCGCCGACGAGCACCGTGCCGCCCGTCTCTTCGCGCAGCAGGCGCGCCTCTTCTTCGTTGTGCGTGCGGACCACGCAGCGGATGTCGGGGTTCAGGGCCTTGGCCGTTTCGACCATGGCGCGCACGTGGAAGGTATCCGGCGTCGCGATCACGAGCATGGATGCGCGCGCGATGTGGGCCTGGATCAGCACCGCCGGTTCCGCCGCGTTGCCCGCCACGGCCGGCTGGTCGCGCCGGCGCAGGTCTTCGACGATGTCGCGGTTCTGTTCCGCGACGACGTAGTGGATGCCTTCGCGGTCCAGTTCCGCTGCGATGCGCTTGCCCACGCGGCCGTAGCCGACCAGCACGACCTGGCCCGTCAGGCGCTCGTGCGTGACCGTCATCGGCAGCTCGGCCAGCGGGTCGGGCGAGCGCGCCATCTTGCGCGCGTGGTCGGATTTGGACAGCACCCAGTTCTGCAGCGGGCCGACCAGCTTGAACATCAGCGGGTTCACCGCGATCGAGATGATGGCGCCCGCGAGGATCAGGTTCTGGCCCATCTCCGGCAGCAGGCCGAGCGAGATGCCCAAGGCAGCGAGGATGAACGAGAACTCGCCGATCTGCGCGAGGCTGGCCGACACCGTGATGGCCGTGTTGAGCGGATAGCGCAGCGCCAGCACGAGGAAGAACGCGGCCAGCGATTTGCCGACCAGGATGATGGCGACGACGCCCAGCACTTCCAGCGGGCTCTCCACGAGCACGCGCGGGTCGAACAGCATGCCGACGGAGACGAAGAACAGCACGGAGAACGCGTCGCGCAGCGGCAGCGTCTCTTCCGCCGCGCGGTGGCTCAGTTCCGATTCACGCAGCACCATGCCGGCGAAAAAGGCGCCCAGCGCGAACGACACGCCGAACAGGTGCGACGACCCGTAGGCGATGCCGACCGCCGCCGCGATCACGGACAAGGTGAACAGCTCGCGCGAGCCGGTCTTCGCCACGCGCCACAGGAACCACGGGAACAGCTTGCGGCCCACGAGCAGCATGAACGCGATGAACGCGCCCACCTGCAGCAGGGTCTTGCCGAGCGAGTACCACAGCGAACCGCCTTCGCCCTTGCCGCCCAGCGGCCCGGCGAGGGCGGGCAGCAGCACGAGCACGAGCACCGTCACGAGGTCTTCCACGACGAGCCAGCCGACCGCGATGCGGCCGTTGAAGGAATCGAGTTCACCCCGGTCTTCCAGCGCGCGCAGCAGCACCACGGTGCTCGCGACCGACAGCGCGAGGCCGAACACGAGGCCGGCCCCGAGATCCCAGCCCCATAGGTACGTGAGGCCGATGCCGAGCAGGGTCGCCACCGTGATCTGCAGCACGGCGCCGGGCAGGGCGATACCCTTCACTTCGAGCAGGTCGTCCAGCGAAAAATGCAGTCCGACGCCGAACATCAGCAGCATCACGCCGATCTCGGCCAGCTGCGAGGCGAGGTGCACGTCGGCGACGAAGCCGGGCGTGGCGGGGCCGATGATGACGCCGGCGGCCAGATACCCGACCAGGGCCGGCAGGCGCAGGCGCACGGCCAGCATGCCGAACAGCAGGCCGAGACCGAGGGCAGCGGCGATGGTAGTGATCAGGCTGATGTCGTGCTGCATCCCGGCTCCTTATATGTTGAACCGGGCCAGTATACGCGACACGACGAATGATGGACGCTTACGGCACGGTGGCGAGGTTCAGCAAGGCTTTGCGCACCGCCGCCCGCACGGCCAGGAACTGTTCGCGCCGCGACTCGCGGTCCAGCCGGAACAACATCAAGCCTTCGATCTGCGCCACCATCAGGATCGCACGCTGCATGTACTCGTCGTCGGAAATGGCAGGATTCAGCCCGCGGATCAGGTTGTAGACGGTCTTGCGCTCGCGCGCCAGCATGCGGTCCATCAGGCTGGACGCGAACGCGTTGCGCGACGCCAGCGCCCAGATCTCGAAGAACAGCGCGTGCGTGACCGGGTCCGTGATCTCTTCCAGGAACATGTCCGTCGTCGACAGGAACTGGTCCAGGCGCGGGCGGTCGCGCATCTCGGCCGAGATGCGGTCCATCTTGGCCTGGAACTCATCCATCGTGGACAGCAGGGCCGCCTCGAGCAAGACGTCCTTGCTGCTGTAATAGTGCTGGACGTTCGACAGGGTCATGCCCGCCTCGGCCGCCACCTTGCGCATCGACAGCCCGGCATAGCCGTCGGCGGCGAGGAGCCGGCGCGCGGCCTGCAGGATCGCGTGCACCCGCTCCCAACCTTTTTCGGTCGTGAGGGAGGGCTTGTTGCGCAGGGTCTGGTCGATCGTTGCTTTCATGCCCGGCATTATCGCACGGCATGCTTTGAAAAGCAGGTCGACTGACCTATAATCGGTCGGATAGGTCGGCTGACCTAATAACAAGGAGACGACGATGAGCCGCAAAGTCCATGTGACCGGCGTGGGGATGATCCCGTTCGCCAAACCGGGGACGAGCGCCCCGTACCACGAGATGGGAGCCTTGGCCGCGCGCGCGGCGCTGGAGGATGCGGGCATCGGATGGGAGGACGTGGAGCAGGCCTATGCCGGCTATGTCTACGGCGATTCCACCTGCGGCCAGAAGGCGTTGTACGGCGTGGGCATGACGGGCATCCCGATCGTCAACGTCAACAACAACTGCTCGACCGGTTCCACGGCGCTCTACCTCGCGCGCCAGGCCGTGCAGGGCGGGGCGGCCGACTGCGTGCTCGTGCTGGGCTTCGAGCAGATGAGTCCCGGCGCGCTGGCGTCCGTGTTCACGGACCGTCCGGCGCCGTTCGACGATTTCGACGCCGTCACCGACCGCCTCGTCGGCAAGCCCGAGATCCCGCTGGCGCTGCGCTACTTCGGCGGCGCCGGCCTCGCGCACATGGAAAAATACGGCACGCCGCTGGAAGCCTTCGCGCGCATCCGCGCCAAGGCCAGCCGCCATGCGGCGAACAATCCGCTGGCGCTGTTCCGCAAGGAGGTGAGCAGCCAGGACGTGCTCGACGCGCCCGCGATCTGGCCCGGCGTGATGACGCGCTTGATGGCCTGTCCGCCCACGTGCGGCGCGGCGGCGGCCGTGCTGGTGTCCGAAGACTTCGCAAGGAGGCGCGGCCTGCGTGCCGACGTCCACATCGCCGTGCAGGCGATGACGACGGACCGCCCCGGCACCTTCGATTCGAACGACATGATGCGCCTCGTCGGCTACGACATGAGCCGGGAAGCGGCACGTAAAGTCTACGAGCAGGCGGGCATCGGCCCGGACGACCTGGACGTCGTCGAACTGCACGACTGCTTCGCCCACAACGAGTTGATCACGTACGAGGCGCTGGGCCTGTGCCCTGAAGGCGGCGCGGACAAATTCATCCGCGACGGCGACAACACGTATGGCGGCAAGGTCGTCACGAATCCGTCCGGCGGCCTGCTGTCGAAGGGCCATCCGCTCGGCGCGACGGGCCTCGCGCAATGCTTCGAGCTGACGCACCAGTTGCGCGGCACGGCGGGCGCGCGTCAGGTCGAGGGCGCGCGCACGGCGCTGCAGCACAACCTGGGCCTGGGCGGCGCCTGCGTCGTCACTCTGTATCAGGTGTGAGGGGCCGGCGATGACAACGGAACTGGACACCTTCCGCGCCGCCGTGCGCCGCTTCGTGGCCGCGGAGGTCGTGTCGCACCAGCAGCGCTGGCGCGAACAGCAGCATGTCGACCGCGCGCTGTGGAGAAAGGCCGGCGAACTCGGTCTGCTGCTCGCGGACGTCCCCGACGACTTCGGCGGCTCGGGCGGCACGTTCGCGCACCAGGCCGTCGTGTTCGAGGAACTCGCGCTGGCCGGCGACACCGCGTTCGGCCTGCACGTGCACGCGATCGTCGCGCACTACCTGCTCAACCACGGCACGGAAGAACAGAAATACAAATACCTGCCGCGCCTCGCGGGCGGGGACATCATCGCCGCGATCGCGATGTCCGAACCGGGCGCCGGATCCGACCTGAAAGGCATCCGCACGACGGCCGCGCGCACTGACCTGGGCTATCGCCTGAACGGTTCCAAGACCTTCATCTCGAACGGCTATCTCGCCGACCTGGTCCTCGTCGTCGCCAGGACCGATCCGGCCGCGGGCGCGAAGGGTATCTCGCTGATGCTGCTGGAAACGGCGAACAATCCGGGCTTTCGCGTCGGCCGCATCCTCGAGAAGATGGGGCAGAAGGGCCAGGACACGTGCGAACTGTTCTTCGACGACGCCATCGTCCCGCTGCAGAACGTGCTCGGTGGCGAGGAAGGCCGCGGCTTCGCCCAGCTGATGACGGAACTGCCGTACGAGCGCACGATCGTCGGCGTGGCGGGCGTCGCGTGCATCGAGCGCGCGCTGGACCTGACGATCACGCACGCGCGCGAGCGCCGTGCGTTCGGCCAGGCCCTCATCGACATGCAGAACACGCGCTTCGTGCTGGCCGAGTGCAAGACCGAGGCGACGGTGGCGCGCGTGTTCATCGACCGCTGCATCGACGACCTCGTCGCCGGCCGCATGGACACGGTGCGCGCGTCGATGGCCAAGTACTGGATCACGGACCTGCAGTGCAAGATCGTCGACCGCTGCCTGCAGCTGTTCGGCGGCTACGGCTACATGCTCGAATACCCCATCACGCAGATGTACCTGGACGCCCGCGTGCAGCGCATCTACGGCGGGGCGAACGAGATCATGAAAGAAATCATCGCCCGCTCGCTGTGATGAACAAGGGACCGTTGACGGGGCTGCGCGTGATCGAGATGGTCGGCATCGGCCCGTGTCCGTTCGCCGCGATGATGCTGGCCGACATGGGGGCGGACGTGATTCGCATCGACCGCAAGCCGGATCCGAACGCGCCCAATCCGTACCCGACGCTGGGCACGAAATACGACGTGATGGCGCGCGGCCGCCGTTCGCTCGCGCTGGACCTGAAGCACCCGCGTGCGCGCCAGCTGCTGCTCGATCTCGTGACGAAGGCCGACGCGCTCGTGGAAGGCTTCCGGCCCGGCGTGATGGAGAGACTGGGCCTTGGTCCGGACATGTGCATGGAGCGCAATCCTCGTCTTGTGTATGGCCGCGTCACCGGCTGGGGCCAGACCGGGCCGCTGGCGCCGGCGGCCGGGCACGACCTGGACTACGTGGCGCTGTCCGGCATTCTGCATGCGATGGGCGAGGCCGACCGGCCGCCTTCTCCGCCGCTGAACCTCGTCGGCGACTTCGGCGGCGGGGGCATGATGCTGGCATTCGGCGTCGTCTGCGCCATGCTGGAAGCGCGGACGTCGGGCCGCGGGCAGGTCGTCGATGCCGCGATGACGGACGGCGCCGCGCTGCTGGGCGCGATGATGTACGGCCTGCGCGCGCATGGCTCGTGGTCGGGCGCGCGCGGCGCGAATTTCCTCGACGGCGGTGCGCCGTTCTATGCCACGTATGCCTGCGCGGACGGGAAGTTCATTGCCGTCGGCGCCATCGAGCCGCAGTTCTACGCGCAGCTGCTGGCGTTGACGGGGGCGTCCGACCCGGCGTTCGCGCGGCAATGGGACCGGGACGACTGGCCGGCGCTGAAGGAAAAATTCGCGGCGCTGTTTGCCACACGCACGCGCGACGCCTGGTGCGCGCTGCTGGAGGGAACGGACGTGTGCTTCGCGCCCGTGCTCGACATGGACGAGGCCCCGCGCCACCCGCACAACGCGGCGCGCGCCACCTTCGTCGACGTCGACGGCGTCACGCAGCCGGCGCCGGCGCCACGTTTCTCGCGCACACCGGGCCAGGCCGGCACCGTGGCCGCGCCGGGGCAGGACGGGCCGGCCATCCTGGCCGACTGGGGCTGGAGCCAGGACGTCATCGCCACGCTGCGGCGCGACAATATCGTCTAGGCTGGGCTACGATGGCGGCATGGACACCATGCCTCACAAGGAACTCGAGCTGCGCCAGTCCAAGCGTCTGGCGCTGGGCTTTTTCATCGGCGCCGCCGTGCTGTTCGTCGTCGCGCTGCTGCTGTCCGCCCGGTGGCCCGGCAACTGGTGGATCGGGCTGCTGAAGGCGTTCGCCGAAGCGGCGATGGTCGGTGCGCTGGCCGACTGGTTCGCCGTCGTGGCGCTGTTCAAGCGGATCCCGATCCCGTTCGTGTCGCGCCACACGGAGATCATCCCCGCCAACAAGGAGCGCATCGCGAACAACCTGGCTGCGTTCGTGCGCGACAAATTCCTCGACACGGATTCGATCGTGCGCCTGATCCAGCGCCACGACCCGGCGCAGAAAGTCGCGGACTGGCTGACGAAGGCGGAGAACACGGAGCGCCTGGGCGACACGCTCGTGCGCGTGGCCGGCTTCGCGCTCGACGTCATCGAGGACGCGGCCGTGCAGGATTTCATCCGGCGCGGGGTGCACGGCGTGGTCAAGAGCGTCGACCTGTCGCAGACGGCGGGCACGATCCTGGAAAGCCTCACGCGCGACGGCCGCCACCAGCAGATCCTCGACGAGGGCATCGATCAACTGGCGAACCTGCTGGCGAACCCGGAGACGCAGGATTTCATCGCGCAGGGCATCGTCGACTGGTTGCGCCACGAGTACGCGTTCATGGAAAAGATGCTGCCGTCGGAACTCATTGGCCGCAAGGGGGCCGACATCTCCGTGCGGCTCGCGGCCGGCATCCTCAAGCGCGTGAGCGAAGACCCAGGGCACCCGCTGCGCCGCCGCTTCGACGTCTTCACGCACGACTTCATCGAACGGCTGAAGACCGACCCGGCGTTCATCGAGAAGGGCGAGGACATCAAGCGCCACCTGATCGGCGACGCCGCCGTGAACGGCTACATCGGCTCGCTGTGGGGCGACCTGAAAGGCTGGATCAAGGCCGACCTGCACAAGGAGGACTCGGTGCTGCGCCGGCGGATCGTCGCGACGGGCGCGTGGATCGGCCGGACGCTCGCCGAGGATCCGGTACTGCGCACAGCGCTGAACGAGAACCTGGAACTGGCCGCGCGCGGTGCCGCGCCCGAATTCGCGGGCTTTTTGACGCGCCACATCGCCGACACGGTGAAACACTGGGACAGTGGCGAGATGTCGCACCAGGTCGAAATCAATATCGGCAAGGACTTGCAATACATCCGCATCAACGGCACCATCGTGGGCGGGTTGATCGGCGTCGTGCTGTACCTGCTGTCCGCGCTGGCGTAAAAGGAGCTCGTCATGCAAGCATCGAACGATACGTTGGACGGACTGCTGACCGGCGTCCCCGAACTGGCACGCCTGCCGGGCCGCGACCTGGTGGAGGTGGCGCGCTACCTGATCCCGCTGGAAGCGAGCCTCGTGCAGGGCTGCTTCGTCGCCTCCGGCATCCCGGCCGTGCTGGCCGACGCGCACCTCGTGCAGACCGACCTGCTGCTGGCGCCCGCGCTGGGCGGCGTGCGCATCCTCGTCCCGGAAGACCATCTGCAGCAGGCCCAGGCCGTGCTGGAGGCGTTCGCGCGCGGGGAATTCGAACTCGGCGAGGATGCGGACGTGAGCGGATCCTAGGCCGACAGCTTGCGCATTTCGCGGATCAGGTCCGCCTTGCCTTCGAAGCCGATGCCCGGCAGGTCCGGCATGGTGATGAAGCCGTCTTCCACGCGCACGCCGTCGGG
Organism: Massilia kyonggiensis; assembly: GCA_966212285.1. GTDB lineage: Bacteria > Pseudomonadota > Gammaproteobacteria > Burkholderiales > Burkholderiaceae_D > Telluria > Telluria kyonggiensis_A. The sequence continues at coordinate 19,055 of CBIHQW010000008.1, read as the reverse complement.
AAAGCCGCCGAACGGCTGGAACAGGTCGGGATACGATTCGTTGCCGCCCAGGCCCAGGCCGGCCGCGATGTTCAACGACATCTGGTGGCCGCCGTGCGGGATGCAGCGCGTGCTCGACCAGCCGTGCTGGCGCAGCATGTCGAGCGTGCGCAGGTATTCCACCAGGCCGTAGGAGAGGGCGCAATCGAACTGCAGCCAGTCGCGGTCCGGACGCATGCCGCCGTAGCGGACCAGGTTGCGCGCGTCCTGCATCGAGAACAGGTTCTCGCCCGTCGCCATCGGCTTGTCGTAGTAGTTGCGCAAGGTGGCCTGCAGCTCGAAGTCGAGCGGGTCGCCCGCTTCCTCGTACCAGAACAGATCGTAGCGCGACAGGGCCTTGGCGTACGCGATCGCGGTGTCGAGGTCGAAGCGGCCGTTCGCATCCACGGCCAGTTTCTGCCCGTTCTTCAGCACCGACAGCACGGCGTCGATGCGGCGCAGGTCCTCGTCGAGCGGCGCGCCGCCGATCTTCATCTTGACGACGTTGTAGCCGCGCTCGATGTAGCTGCGCATCTCGTCCTTCAGCTTGTCCAGGTCCTTGCCGGGGTAGTAATAGCCGCCGGCCGCGTACACGAACACGTTGCGGTGCGGGCGCCCGTCGCCGTAGCGGTCGGCCAGCAGCTGGAACAGCGGCTTGTCCGCGATCTTCGCGACGGCATCCCACACGGCCATGTCGATGGTGCCGATGGCGACGGAGCGCTCGCCGTGGCCGCCCGGCTTTTCGTTGGTGAACATCGCATCCCAGATGCGGTGCGGATCGAGGTTGTCGCCCGCGTCGTTCAGCAGCGACGCCGGATCGGCCTCGAGGATGCGCGGGATGAAGCGCTCGCGCATCAACTTGCCCTGGCCGTAGCGGCCGTTCGAATTGAAGCCGTAGCCGACGACGGGCCTGCCGTCGCGAACGACGTCCGTGACGACGGCCACGAGGCTCAAGGTCATCTTGCTGAAGTCGATGTAGGCATTGCGGATGGGGGAGCTGATGGGGAGTGTCTGTTCGCGGATCTCGACGATTCTCATGGCGGCCTCGCTTTGTGTTGTCCAAGCGTGCAGGGTAAGTCCGCGGGGCGATCCTATAATTCGCCACATGTGAATTGATTATTGAATCCCAGTGAATACCGACACTGCCTCCGAACTCGAATTCTTCGTGCTGGTCGCGCGCCACGGCTCGCTGGCCGCGGCGGCCCGCGCGCTCGACCTCACGCCGCCGGCGGCGACGAAACGCCTGGCGCAGATGGAGGCAAGGCTGGGCGTGCGGCTCGTCAACCGCACGACGCGGCGGCTGTCCTTGACGAGCGAAGGCGAAACGTACCTCGCGCACGCGACGCGCATCCTGGCATCCATCCGCGAGATGGAAGACGCGGTCGCCAGCAACCGTGCCGCACCGCGCGGCCTGCTGCGCGTGAATGCGAGCCTCGGGTTCGGCCGCACGACCATCGCGCCGATCGTCTCGGCGTTCTGCAAGCGCCATCCGCAGGTCGAGGTGCAGCTGGACGTGACGGACCGCCCCGTCGACCTCGTGGAAAACGGCTACGACCTCGCCATCCGCTTCGGCGCGCTGCCCGATAAACGGTTGGCCGCACGCCGCGTGCTGTCGAACCGGCGTTTCCTGTGCGCGTCGCCGCGGTACCTGCAGCAGCACGGCGAGCCGCAGACGCTGGCGGATTTATCTCGCCACCGCTGTATCCTGCACCGCCAGAACGACGATGCGCACGGCATCTGGCGGTTCAACGCGGGCGACGACAGCGAAGTGGTGAAGGTGCATGGCGCCCTGTCGAGCAACGACGGCGACATCGTGCTGGGCTGGGCGCTGGACGGGCACGGCATCCTGATCCGCTCGGAATGGGATCTCGCCAGGTACGTCAAGAGCGGCCGGTTGCGCGTCGTGCTGCCACAGTATTCGCTGCCGGCGGCCGACCTGTTCGTCTATTACCTCAACCGCAGGAACCAGGCGGCGCGCACAAGGGCGTTCATCGATTTCCTGGTCGAGCATCTGGGTGAAAGCGGGTAGGCCGGAAATGGAAAAAGCCGCCGGCTCTTGCGAACCGGCGGCTTTCCGAATCTGGTGGTGATAGGTGGACTTGAACCACCGACCCTAGCATTATGAATGCTATGCTCTAACCAACTGAGCTATATCACCAGCTTGTTACACTGCTAAAACAAAATGGCTCAGCTGAGTGCCAAGCCATCTCGCTTGAATCTTGGTGGTGATAGGTGGACTTGAACCACCGACCCTAGCATTATGAATGCTATGCTCTAACCAACTGAGCTATATCACCAGAACGGGGTGCATTATGCCGTCCGCACCCGGAAGTGTCAAGGCTACCCGCTCCGGATCACCCTGTCCAGCCTCGCACGAATCGTCTCACCGCCGCAACGTGGCCAGATGAGCAAGCATCTGCGGCGCCGGATCCGGCCCCAGGCAATCGATCACGATCCGCTCCGGCATGGCCCGCAGCCACGTCAACTGGCGCTTGGCCAGCTGGCGCGTGGCGATGATGCCCGTCTCGCGCAGCTGGGCGCGGTCGATGGTGCCGTCGAGGTATTCCCACGCCTGGCGGTAGCCCACGCAACGCATCGACGGCAGGTTCGGATGCAGGTCGCCGCGCGCGCGCAGGCCCGCGACCTCGGCCACGATGCCCGTGTCGTCGCGCTTGCCCAGCATCTGGTCGAAGCGCAGCGCGATGCGCTCGTGCAGCACGGCGCGGTCCGATGGCTCCAGCGCGAACGGCACGAGGTCGAACGGCAGTTCCGGCTTCTCGCGGCGCGCGAGCAGCGCGGACATCGGCTTGCCCGACAGTGCGTGGATCTCCAGCGCGCGGTTGATGCGCTGGGCGTCGTTCGGCGCGAGACGGTCGGCCGTGACGGGGTCGACTTCGCGCAGCTTCGCGTGCATGCCGGGCCAGCCGATGCGCGCGGCTTCCGCGTCGAGGCGCGCACGCACGTCGGCGTCGGCCGTGGGCAGGTCGTCGAGGCCGTCGTTCAGGCCTTTAAAGTACATCATCGTGCCGCCGACGAGCAGCGGCAGCCGGCCGCGCGCCTGGATCTCGGCCACGAGCCGGATCGCGTCCTCGCGGAACTGGGCGACGGAATAGGCGTCGAGCGGGTCGATGATGTCGATGAGGTGGTGCGGCGCGCTCGCCAGTTCCTCGGCCGACGGTTTTGCGGTGCCGATGTCCATGCCGCGGTAGACGAGGGCGGAGTCGACCGAGATGATCTCGACGGGAATCTCCCTGGCGATGGTGAGCGCCGCCGCCGTCTTGCCGGACGCGGTCGGGCCCATGATGGCCACGGCCAGCGGTTTGTGTTGCGATGTCATGTGATTCTTTACTGGCCGCGCAGGAACAGTTTATCCAGGGCGGCGATCTCCAATTGGACCCAGGTCGGGCGGCCGTGGTTGCACTGGTCGGCGCGTTCGGTCGCTTCCATCTGGCGCAGCAGTGCGTTCATCTCGGGCAGCGTGAGGATGCGGTTCGCGCGCACGGCCGTGTGGCAGGCGAGGGTGCCGAGCAGTTCGTTGCGGCGCTCGATCAGCACGCGGGAGCCGCCGAATTCGCGCACGTCGCGCAGCACGTCGCGCGCGAGCGTCTGCGCGTCGGCGTTCTTGAGGAGCGTCGGCACGGCGCGCACCGCGAGCGTCGTTGGCGACACGGCGGCGATGTCGAAGCCGAGCGCCTTCAGCGTCTCCTGTTCTTCCTGCGCGGTGCCCACTTCGATGGCGTCGGCGAAGAACGTCACGGGGATCAGCATGTGCTGGACCTGCATCTGCACGCCGCCGGCCTGGGCGTCGAGCGCGTTCTTCAATTGCTCGTACAGGATGCGTTCGTGCGCCGCGTGCATGTCGACGAGGACGAGGCCCTTGCGGTTCTGCGCCAGCACGTAGATGCCGTGCAGCTGGGCGAGCGCGAAGCCGAGCGGGAAGTCGTCGTCGGAGGCGGGCCTGGTCGTCTCCGGCAGCGGGGCTTCCTGCACGCCCAGCGGTTGCGATGAAGGATTGGGCGCGCCGGTGAACAGCGCGCCATAGTCCGCGGTGCGTTGCGGGACGCCGGCACCCGTCGGCGCATCCCAGCGGCTGCCGGGCGGGAACGGCGACGGCGAGAACGTCGACGAGGCGCGCGAGCCGCCGCCACCGCCACCGCCGCCCGATCCCGAGGTCCAGGCGGGCGATGCGAGTTGAGAACCGAACGACGTCTGCTCGTGCGGCCGGCGCCACGACGGCGTGTCGCCCAGCGACGTGGACGACGGCGTGATCTCGGCGGCGCTGACGGGCGCCGGCGTGTCGCCGTGCGCCGTCGCCGACGTGCGGGCCAGTGCACGCTGCACGGCGTGGAACACGAACTGGTGGACGGCGCGGCTGTCGCGGAAGCGCACTTCGATCTTCGACGGGTGCACGTTCACGTCGACCATCGCCGGGTCGAGTTCGAGCGCCAGCACGTAGGACGGGAAGCGGTCGCCGTGCAGCACGTCCTCGTACGCGGCCTTGACCGCGTGGACGAGCAGCTTGTCGCGCACGAAGCGGCCGTTGACATAGAAATACTGGTTGTCGGCGCGCGCCTTCGACGCCGTCGGGAGGCCGACGTAGCCGTGCAGGCGCAGCGGGCCGGCGCTCTCGTCGAGCTGCAGGCGGGCCTCGGCGAAGTCGCCGCCGAGGATCTGCGCGCTGCGCTTGGCCGCCTCGCTCGTGTTCCAGTGGTCGATCGTGCGGCCGTTGTGCGACAGGCTGAACGACACATCCGGCCGCGCCAGCGCGATGCGGCGCACGACCTCGGCGCAGTGGCCGTATTCCGTCTGCTCCGATTTCAGGAACTTGCGGCGCGCGGGCGTATTGAAATACAGGTCCTGCACGTCGATCGTCGTGCCGAACGGACCGGACGACGGCGACACCGTGCCCTGGTGCGAGCCGACGATCTCCCACGCGTGCGCGGCACCTTGTGTGCGCGACGTGATCTTGACGGCGGCGACGGACGCGATCGACGCGAGCGCCTCGCCGCGGAAGCCGAGCGTGTTCACGTTTTCGAGGTCGGTCAGCGACGCGATCTTCGACGTCGCGTGACGGGCCAGCGCGAGCGGCAATTCCTCGGGCGGGATGCCGCGGCCGTTGTCGGTGATGGCGATGCGCTTGACGCCGCCTTCCTCGAGCCGGACCGTGACCTGGGTGGCGCCGGCGTCGAGCGCGTTTTCCAGCAACTCCTTCACTACGGCCGACGGCCGCTCGACGACCTCGCCGGCGGCGATCTGCGAGATGAGCTGGTCGGGAAGCTGCTGGATGGGGCGGTGGGTGGGGGCCGGGGCGTTCATCCGTAAATTATAGCTCGCGACACGCCCCGGAACTGCCGCTGTTTGATTTTTGCCAAAACACTAAATTATTGTTCCCGCACGGGAATCGGCGCCGCGCACAGGTCGAGATGACCGGCCGCGACCTTGGTCCACGGCCCGCCGCGGTTGCGCTGGGCGTCGAGTACGGCCTGGTACGTGGCGCTCTCGGTGCGCATCACTTCGAAGCGGCTGCGCTGGTCGGCCGGGACGTCGGCCGCGATCTTGATCGACGTGATCGGCACGCGCATCTCCGGCTTGTCGTAGAAGCCCATCGGCGCCGGGCCGCGCGGCAGGGCGGACAGTTGCGGCATGCCGGAGATCACGCGGCCGACCACCGTGATGTTGCGGTCGAGGTGGCGCGCCGGGCCGATGACGGCATACAGCGCCGTGCCGCCGCCGCTGTCGGCATCGTTGTCGCGGCCCACGCCGACCATGCCGTAGCAGTGCGCCAGCCAGGTCTCGCCCGTCTTCGGATCGCGGCCGACAGGGAAGCCGTTCGAGTGGCCGACCTGCGGCGCATAGCCGTCGACGTCCTTCATGCGCGTGAAATGCGTGTCGTTCCTGAGGGGGACGGTGAACTCGGCCTTCAGTGTCTTCTGCGCATCTTTTACCGGACGGACCTTGTCGTTGTCCTCGTTCGGATCGGCCCATTGCACGACCCAGTTGTCCTGCACGCGCACGATGGCGAGGCCGTCGAAATAATGCTCGCGCACGAGGGCCTTGATGTTCTTCACGTGGTTCGGCGCAAACGTCGGTGCCATTTCGATGACGACGCGGCCAAACGGGAGTTCCATATAGAGCGTGTTGTCCGGATCGAGGGGACGCCAGTCGGACGGCTTCGACGCCTTGACGATGTCGGCAACGCTGGGCTTCGGCGGGAGTTCTTTCGCGCCGGCGGTCGCCGCGAAAAGGGCACAGGTGGCGGCGAGAATCGTGCGCCGGAGGGAGGTATAAGCCGTCTTCAATGTCGTCTCCTTGGCCGCTTGTGGCGGGCCGGGTCATTGGATGGTGTCATGACGATTGTAATCTGGAAAATAATAGAATTAAAACTATTTGCCGGTGAAGAAAAATTCGCAATCAGGATGAGCCGGCGCGCATTTTCACGGTCGGACTGATGGTATGATTCGGCGCTACCATTTAGGAAAATTATGGATCTGATGCAATTCTTCGACATGATTCTTCATGTCGATAAAACCCTGGGTACATTGCTGGCGCAATACGGGGTGTATGTGTATGTCGTGCTGTTCGCCATCGTGTTCTGCGAAACCGGCCTCGTGGTTCTGTTCTTCTTCCCTGGCGACACCCTGCTGTTCATTGCCGGCGCCTTCTGCGCCACCGGCGAGATGAGTTATGCCTTGCTGACGATCCTGTTGATCATCGCGGCGGTAACGGGCAATACCCTCAACTATTACATCGGCGGGGCCATCGGGCATCGCGTGTTTACGCACGATTACCGCTGGCTGAACAAGGACGCCCTGCACCGCACTCACGAATTCTTCGAACGCCACGGCGGCAAGACGATCATCCTGGCCCGCTTCGTGCCCGTCGTGCGCACGTTCGCGCCGTTCGTCGCGGGCATTTCGGACATGACCCATACCCGCTTCCAGATGTACAACGTCACGGGCGCCGTGGCCTGGGTGGTCAGCCTGGTGACCGGTGGTTACTTCTTCGGCAATATCCCCGTGGTCCGCGATCACCTGACGGTCATCGTGCTGGTGGGCGTCGGCGCGGCTGTCGTGCCGCTGGCGTTGGGCGGCCTGTACAAGGTTGGACGGCGCATGATGAGCCGCTAAAGCCTGACAATGTGATCATATGAAACGCGCCGCATGACGGCGCGTTTTTTGTTTACAGCGGCTATTGATGCACGGAATTGTTCCTCAGGCTCAAGTTTACTGTCGGTCACGCCGATAAGGCAGGGGAGAGTAACACTACTGGATTCCCATGCGTAACCTGATCGCCCTGTTCGCTTGCAGCTGCGTCGCCCTGAGCGCAAGCGCCGCGAACGATCCCAACGCCGCAGCAGCAGCCAGGCTCGCGGCTTCCGTGTCCCGGCCGGCATCGGCCATGGTGCCGGCCGTGACGAAAAAGGCCGAGCCCGCGGAAAAGAAAGCCGAACCGAAAGCCGAGCCGGCCGCGTCCGCCAGCTCGACCAGCGAGGAAGATGCCGAGGTCGAATTGTCGGCCAAGATCGCCCAGCGCCTGGCCGCCTTGCGCGAGCGCCAGCAGGCCCGCGCGACGGCCGCCGCGCGCGCGAAAAAAATCGCCGATGCGAAGCGCAGGCAGGAGGAGCAGGCCGCCGCCGCGGCAGCCGCCGTCGCCGTCGCCGCCGCGCCGAAGCGCGGCACCGTGTGGTCGTATGAGGGCGAGACCGGACCGGCGAACTGGTCGAAGATCAATAGTGACTGGGCCAAGTGCGGCACGGGCAACCGCCAGTCGCCGATCGACCTGCGCGACGGCATCAAGGTCAATCTCGAACAGATCAGCTTCGACTATCACCCGTCGTCGTTCAGCGAGGTCAACAATGGCCACACGATCCAGGTGACGGTGGGCGGCGGCAATTTCATCACGGTCGGCAACACCGTGTACGAGTTGCAGGAATTTCATTTCCACCGTCCGTCGGAAGAAAAGATCAACGGCAAGGGCACGGAGATGGTCATCCACCTCGTGCACAGGAGTGCCGAAGGCAAGATCGCCATCGTCGCCGTGCTGCTGGAGCGCGGCCAGCCGCACCGGTTGATGCAGACGATCTGGGACAATCTGCCGCTGGAAAAATTCGACACCGTGTCGCCGTCGATCGTGATCGATCCGACCGACGCGCTGCCGGAACGGCGCGACTATTTCACGTACATGGGCTCGCTGACGGAACCGCCGTGCACGGAAGGCGTGCTGTGGATGGTGTTCAAGCAGCCGATGCAGGCGTCGCCGGCGCAGATGGCCCTGTTCTCGCGCCTGTATCCGCTGAACGCGCGGCCGGTCCAGTCGACCGCGGGACGCATGATCAAGGAATCGAACTGATTCAGCGCCAGCGGCGGCCGCCGCGGTGTCCGTGCCAGCCGCGGTCGCCGCGGTACTCCCGGTAGCTGAAGTCGAGCGAGACGGGCGGCCCGACATACGTGGGGCCGTAGCCGTACGGAGAATAAGGCGCGTCGTAGGCCGCATAAGGCGGCGCATAGACGGCGCAGCCCGACAGGGCGGACCCCGCCGCCAGCACGAGTGCCAGCCGTTTCACCAATGAGTTCATCGCGTGTCCTCCCATGCGTGTAGCCTGTAGTTTAGGCCGCGTGGCGAGGTGCACCATTCATTTTTTGCTACAAAATGAAACGCCGGCAAACGCCGGCGTCGTTGTTCATCCTGCCTGGACAACCGCCCGGTACGTCCCGCGCCAGATCCCGCCCGGCTCCAGTTGCTGCGGTCGGGCGGCCGCATCCCCCAGCAGGGCCGGTTCGATGCAGACGAAGCGGCGGTATTCCTCGTCTTCCATGTCGGACAGGGCCGCCGCATCGGCCGCGCCCGGGTTCCACACGACGGCGTCGTTGAAGCCTGTCTGCTCCAGCGTCACCTTGTCCGCGCCCGTGTCGAACGTGATCGCACCGCCGATGCGTTCGAATACCTGGTCGAGCTTGTCGGTGATGGCGAGCGTGTCCGCCTGCACGCCGTCGATGCGGACGGCTTCCACGTCTTCGACGAGGTGGTACGTGTGCAGCGCGGCCGCGAACGGGAAGGTCTGCGTGCCCGTGTTGCGCACGTCGAGCGACATGTCCAACTGGGCGCCGCGCACGGCCACGCGCAGCAGCAGTTCGAAGGCGTACGGCCAGGCGGCTGCCACCTGCTGCGGCAAGTCGGAGGCGCCCAGTCCCAGCACGGCGAACGCCGCGCCATCCGCTTCGCCCTGGTCGAGGACGCGCCAGGTCGACACGCGCGCGAAGCCGTGGCGCATCCCGGTGCCGCGTTCGGCGAACTGGGGAAAGATGACGGGCACGCCGCCGCGGATCGCCTTCTGGCCGTCCAGCGCGGACAGGCTGCTCATGAACAGGCGTTCCTGCGCGGGCCCGCCGGCCGTGGTGACGGCTTTCCACGACACGAGGTGGGCGCCGTACAACGTGATGGTCGCCTCGGCGCCGTCCGGCGCGCGAAGTTGCAGGGCGGGCAATTGCCCGAAGTTGACGGTCGTTGCGCTCACGAGAATCCTCCTCAGGGGGACGCCCGCGGGCGTCCCATTAAGTCATGCGGCTCTTCGCCAGCGGCGGATTGTACGCGAAGTAGCGCTTGATGCCTTTCGTGATCGCGTCGGCCAGCTGGTTCTGGTAAGCATCATCCTTCAGCCGCGCTTCTTCCTCCGGGTTGGAGATGAACGCGGTCTCGACGAGGATCGAGGGGATGTCCGGCGCCTTCAGCACGGCAAATCCGGCCTGTTCGACGACGCCGCGGTGCAGCCGGTTGATGCCGCCGATTTCCGTCAGCACGGCCTTGCCGAGCTTCATGCTGTCGTTGATCTGGGCCGTCTGCGACAGGTCGATCAGCACGCTCGCCAGCTGCCTGTCGTGGGTGCCGAGATTCACGCCGCCAATCAGGTCGGCCTTGTTCTGGTCGTTCGCGAGCCAGCGTGCCGCGCTCGAGCTGGCGCCTTTTTCCGACAGGACGAACACGGAGGAGCCGCGCGCCGTCGGTTCGACGAAGGCGTCGGCGTGGATCGACACGAACAGGTCCGCCTGCACCTTTCTCGCTTTTTCCACGCGCTGGCCGAGGGGGACGAAGAAGTCGGCGTCGCGCGTCAGCATCACGCGCGTGTTCGGCAGGTCTTCCAGCTTGGCCTTCAGGCGCTTCGCCACGGCCAGCACGATGTCTTTCTCGTGCACGCCCGTGGTGCCCGTCGCGCCGGGATCCTCGCCGCCGTGGCCGGGGTCGAGCGCGATGGTCACCATGCGCGTCACCTTCTGGCCCGGCGCGGCTTTCGCTGTAGGCTGCGCCGGTTGCGGCGTCGTCGGCTGCGGCTGCGCGGGCGTGGAACCGGCCCGGGCCGCGTCCGCTTCCAGCTTGGCGATGGCGTCCGGGCCGGCCTGGCCGACGGTCGGCTCGCCCGGCTGCACGGCCGGGGTCGGCGTGGCGGGGGCCGCGTCCGTCGTCCAGTTTTCCTTCGCGATCATGTTCGCGAGCGGATCGACGGGCCTGACGGGATACAGGTCGAAGATCAGGCGATGGTGATAGCCGGCGACGGGCGCCAGGTTGAACACCTGCGGCTTGACCTCTTCCTTCAGGTCGAACACGAGGCGCACGACGTTCGGCCGGTTCTGGCCCACGCGCACCTGCCTGATGTACGGGTCGTTCGATTCGATCTTGGCGACGAGGCTTTTCAGCGTGTCGTTCAGCGCGAGCCCGTCGATGTCGACGACGAGGCGTGGCGGATCCGGCACCATGAAGTGCGTCGTCTTGAGTTCGCCGTCGTTTTCCAGCGTGACGCGGGTGTACTCGTCGGCCGGCCATACGCGCACGGCCATGATCTGGGCGGCGGATGCCGTCAGCGGCGCGACGACGGACAGCAGCAGCGTACCGCCGGCCTTGAGGATCGTGCGACGCTTCGGGGAACCGGGAATCAGGGAGTCGGGGGGTAGTGCAGGCGTTCGAGGCATAGCAGGCCCAAGTCGGACAACGCCTGCAATTCTACCTCACGCCCGAGACCGCTGACCTTAAGCAACACTTTAACGTCGGGCGGCGGCAACACCGGCTCTCCCTTTTCCGGCCATTCGACGATGCAGATGTTGTTGCCGTCGAAATCTTCGCGAAAACCCGCGTCGAGGAATTCCTCGGGGCTGGACATGCGGTACAGGTCGTAGTGGATCAGGTTGACTGTCTGGCCATCCAGGTCGATGCGGTACGGCTCCGACAGCGTATAGGTCGGGCTCTTGACGGCCCCCTTGTGGCCGGCCGCGTGCAGCAGCGCGCGCGTGAGCGCGGTCTTGCCGGCGCCCAGGTCGCCGTGCAGGTAGATCACGAGGCCCGGGCTCAGCGCGCGCGCGAGGGCGGCGCCCAGCGCCTGCGTGGCCGATTCGTCGGGAAGATAAGCGCTCAGTTGTTGTTTCGGTTGCTGCTGCATCGAATAAAATATGAGGTTTGTAGGTCCGCCAATGTCCGCCCAGCTTCCCGTCCAGCCCGATCTTCCCGCACTCGCCCAGGCCATCAAGGCATGGGGCGCGGAACTGGGCTTTGCCGACGTACGCATCGCCGACATCGACCTGGCCGGCCACGAAGCGGGCCTGCAGGCCTGGCTGGACGCCGGCCACCACGGCGAGATGGATTATATGGCAAGCCACGGCATGAAGCGCGCCCGGCCGGCCGAGCTGGTGCCGGGCACGGTGCGCGTGATCAGCGCGCGCATGGATTACCTGCCGATGGAAACCCCGCCCGACTGGCGCGCGCGCGAACGCCTGCGCCAGGACGACCCGCAGGCGGCCGTCGTCTCGATTTATGCGCGCGGCCGCGATTACCACAAGGTGTTGCGCAACCGGCTGCGGGCGTTGGCCGAGAAGGTCAAGGCGGCCGTCGGCGAGTACGGCTACCGCGTGTTCACGGATTCCGCACCCGTGATGGAGCTGCCGCTGGCGCAGAAGGCCGGCCTCGGCTGGCGCGGCAAGCACACGTTATTGCTCAGCCGCGAAGCCGGCTCCACGTTCTTCATCGGCGAGATCCTCGTCGACCTGCCGCTGCCCGTCGACGAACCGACGGGCGCCCACTGCGGCCAGTGCAGCGCCTGCATCACCGCCTGCCCGACGGGCGCGATCCTCGGCCCGGGCCGGCTGGATGCGCGCCGCTGCATTTCCTATCTGACCATCGAGCTGAAGGGCGCGATCCCGGAAGAGTTCCGCCCGCTGATCGGCAACCGCATCTACGGCTGCGACGATTGCCAGTTGGCTTGCCCGTGGAACAAGTTCGCGCAGCGGGCGACCGTGCCGGATTTCGATGAACGCAATGGCCTGGGCACGGCGGGGCTCATCGAGCTGTTCGGCTGGAGCGAGGACGAGTTCAACCGCCGCCTCGAAGGCAGCCCGATCCGCCGCATCGGGCACGAGCGCTGGCTGCGCAACCTGGCGGTCGGGCTCGGCAATGCGGCAACGTCGGACGAGATCGTCGCCGCGCTGCGTGCCCGCGCGGACTACCCGTCGGCGCTCGTGCGCGAACACGTCGCGTGGGCGCTCGCGCGCCACGGTCAGACTGTCTAGAGTTCGATCCGCTTCATGCGCAGCGCGGACCAGTCGCCGTCGATGGAGATCATGGCCACGCCCGTGATGCCGTTTTCCTTGGCATAGGCGTTGATCGAATCGCGGTTGATGTCGGTGGCCTTGGAGGCGGTCTGTTTCAGATAGGCGACCCACAGCGAGCCCTTGTCGCCCATGCGTTCCTTGGCGACCGGGAAATACTGTTCGAGTTCCTTGCGGTTCATCGCGAACAGCAGCACGACGTCCACCTTGTCCTCGTCGTTCCTGAGCAGGTTGGCCGGCATCTGCGACACCATGCCGGGGTGGACGGTCCCGTTCAGGATCAGCATCGATTTCGCGGTCCTCAAGAACATTTTGTCGGCTATCGTCTTCTCGCTCATCTGCGTTCCCTAAAGAATGTTTCGACGTGGTGAGTTCGACCACTCCATGTTCAGGCTGATTTTACAAGCGAACCCCGCGCGGCACAGGACGCGTGGGCAGTCGTGCGCGCGTGTTACTTTAACAAGCCGGCCAGCTCGACGGCCGTCTTGACCTGCATCTTGTCGAAGATATGCGCCCGGTGTACCTCGACGGTGCGCATGCTGATGCCGAGCTTGTCCGCCACGACCTTGTTCATGTTGCCGGCCAGGATGAGATCGAGGACTTCGCGCTCGCGTGCCGACAGGGTGGCGAGGCGGGCATGGATGGCGTCGCGCGAGGCGGCCTTGCGCGAGGCGGCGAGGGCTTCCTCGACGCGGTCCATCAACTGGTTGTCGTTGAACGGTTTTTCGAAGAAGTCGAAGGCGCCGCGCTTGAGGGAGTCGACGGCCATCGGCACGTCGCCGTGGCCGGTCAGGAAGATCACGGGCAGGCGCGCCAGCAGGCCGCGCGCCACCAGCTGGTCGAACACGGCGATGCCGTTCATGCCCGGCATGCGCACGTCCAGCAGGACGCAGTCGCCGTGCGAAGCGTCCGCCGCGAACCGGTCGCCGAGCGCGTCGAGGAAGGCCTGGCCGCCCGCATAGCCGCGCGCCGGCAGCCCACGTGATTGCGCCAGCCATTCGAGGGCGTCGCGGATGACGTCTTCGTCGTCGACGATATGCAGCATGCGGTCTCCTTTTTTCGGCTTATTGTAAATCACCGTTCAGGTGACGGGTGCTTCCTGGGCCTGCTGCAAGGTGAATGTAAACACGGTGCCCCCGCCCGGATTGTCCGCGTGGGTGAGGGTACCGCCGTGGAATTCGATGGCGGTGCGGCAGATCGACAGGCCCATGCCCATGCCCTCGGCCTTCGTCGAGAAGAACGGCGAGAACAGGCGCTCGGCCACTTCCGGCGGGATGCCGTGGCCGTTGTCGATCACGGACACGGCCACTTGCCCCTGTTCGCCCGTGTGCGCAGTGATGCGCAGCACGCGCCGCTCGGGGTCGATGGCCTGCATCGCCTCGATCGCATTGCGCGTGAGGTTCAGCAGCACCTGTTCGATCAGCACGCGGTCGGCGAGGACGGGCGGCAGGTCGGGTGGGACGTCCACCTGCAGCGCGACATAGCTCTGGCGCGCCTGCAGTTCGACCAGGGCGCGGATGCCGTCGACGACGTTCGGAATGGCCACCGTCTCGCGGCGCGGCTCGCGCTTTTTCACGAATTCGTGCACGCTGCGGATGATCTGGCCGGCCCGGCGCGCCTGCGTGTTCGCCTGTTCCAGCGCGCGCTTCAGCATGCCGGTGTCGAGCGGGGCCGCATGGGTCTCGCGCGCGAGCACGTTCAGCGCGCCCGCCGTGTAGCTGGAGATGGCGGCCAGCGGCTGGTTCAGCTCGTGCGCCAGCATCGACGAGATTTCTCCCATCGTCGCCAGGCGCGCGCTCGTCTCCAGCTTTTCCTGCTGCTGGCGATTGAGCTCTTCCGCGCGCTTGCGGTCGGTGATGTCGAGGATGGAGCTCATCCAGCCCGTGTGGCGGCCGTGGGCGTCGACGAGGGGCGCTTCGAACACGAGCACGGGCACGCGCACGCCGTCCGAGCGCTGGAACACGGTCTCGAACTGCGGCGTGGCCTGGCCCGACAGCACCATGCGGAAGCGGCCTTCATACTCCGCCATCGCTTCCGGCGCCCAGTAGGGCATCGGCGGTTTCTTGCCCAGCAAGTCTTCCGCCGGATAACCGACCATGCGGCAGAACGCCGGGTTGACGTACGTGACGCGGCCCTCCAGGTCGCGCGCGCGCAGGCCCGTGAGCAGGGAGTCTTCCATCGCGGTGCGGAAGGCCATCTGCTGGCGCAGCGCGTTTTCCGCCGCGATCGTGCGCGCGATGTGGCGCCACAGCGCGACGAGCGAGATCACGAGGCCCAGCGCCAGCACGATCACGGAACCGACCAGCAGGTTCGGCAGCAGCTTGGGCGCGGCCTTGACGCTGTCGGTGGCGAGCACGATCTGCGAGCCCGGCAGGTCGAGCGCGCGCTTGTGCGTGTAGACGCCGCGGCCGGGTCCGCCCGCCGCCCGCTGCGCCACCACGCGGTCGTCGCGGTCGAGCAGCGCCAGCGCGTTGTCCTGGGCGAACCACCACGGCACGTTCTCGTCCAGCAAGGTCTGCAGGTTGTACGTGGCGACGAGGCTGCCCATGTATTTGCCCGCGTGGTACAGCGGCAAATGGAAATCGATCAGGCCGTGCACGAGGCCGGTGGCCCCATACGGCTCGCTGTAGCGTCCCAGGCGCGTGCTGCGCGACATGGCGGCGGCGTCGCGCGACGATTGCGTGAGGCCTTCGGGCGGCAATTCCATCCCGCGGCTCGCCTTGACCTGGCCCTGCGCGTCGTACCAGATGATGCGCTGGAGTTCGTGGCCATTCTTGAACATCTGCGCGAAACGGGCCTGCAGCGCGGCCGGCGCCGGCGTCTCGATGGCGAGGTCGTTGCCCAGCGCCGCCAGCGCCTCTTCGCTGCGCGCGAGTTCGAAGCGCAAGGTCTGCTCGACCCACAGCGTATCGGCGATCAATTGTTCCTGACGTTCGTTGCTTTCCATCTGGCGCGCCTGCCAGGGCAGCCACAGCAGGACGAGCAGGAACAGCAGCACCAGCAATACAGGCACGAGCCAGCGCCACGGACCTTGCTTGACGGGGCGGGGCAGGGTGAACGGAGTTTTCATGTGATAACGTTTCATCTTTTTCCAGCGACTGTCTGTCGTGGTTTTCCACGATAGCGGACGCGGGACGGAACCGGCACACTGGCGGTCGGTAACCGAATATACACTGCGGGAACATTAAATTTATGCGCATCAAAGCCATGCTGGCCGCGCTTGCTGTCCTGACCAGCGCCGGCGCCCACGCCCAGGCCCCGATCATCATCAAGTTCAGCCACGTCGTGTCGCCGGACGCACCCAAGGGCCTGGCGGCCGAACGCTTCCGCGTGCTGGCGGAACAGCGGACGCACGGCCGGGTGAAGGTCGAAGTCTATCCCAACAGCCAGCTCTACAAGGACAAGGAAGAGCTGGAAGCCTTGCAACTGGGCGCCGTGCAGATGCTGGCGCCGTCGCTCGCGAAGTTCGGGCCGCTCGGCGTGAAGGAATTCGAGGCGTTCGACCTGCCGTACATCTTCCCGACCAAGGCGGCGCTGTATGCCGTGACGGAAGGACCGATCGGCAAGAGCCTGCTAGAAAAGCTGGAAGCCAAGGGCATCACGGGACTGGCGTACTGGGACAACGGTTTTAAAGTGATGTCGGCCAACCGCCCGTTGCACAGCCCGGCGGATTTCCGCGGCCTGCGGATGCGCATCCAGGGTTCCAAGGTGCTCGACGTGCAGATGCGCGCGCTCGGCGCGATCCCGCAGGTGCTGGCGTTTTCCGAAGTCTATCCCGCGCTGCAGGCCCACATCGTGGACGGCACCGAAAACCCGCCGTCGAACATGTACACGCAAAAGATGCACGAGGTGCAGAAGTACGTGACGGTGTCGAACCACGGCTACCTGGGCTATGCCGTCATCGTCAACAAGAAGTTCTGGGACGGCCTGCCGCGCGACATCCGCGCCGAGCTGGAGCAGGCGATGCGCGAAGCGACGGCGTTCGAGAAGACCATTGCCCAGCGCGACAACGACGCCGCGCTGGAAGCGATCCGCAAGACCGGCAAGACGAAGATCTATACCTTGACCCCGCAGGAGCAGGCCGACTGGCGCCGTGCCATGTTGCCCGTGCAGAAGCAGGTGGAGGGACGGATCGGCAAGGATCTCATCGACGCCATCAACCGTACGACGTCGCGCGCCACGGCGCCCGTCACGACGGCCCAGGCGCGGTGAGAATCTCCCTCATTCGGTGCGGGTAAATTGTATTAGTTGCCTGTAATCAATGAAACGCCGGCACTAGCATTTTTATGACATGTCATGGGGGCTTATGACCGAAATATATTTCGTGAATGTATATAAAAAACTACGCTTTTCTTATGCGATTGCGTTATGATGGGGCACCTTTTGGCACCAACCTGGTGCGATAAAGCGACCGAATACGATTTGGGAGAGGGAAAAGAAAGCGGTAAACACAAACTTTACCGTAAAACAGTTAGGAGGAGACACACGTTTTACATGATGCAGCCGGCAATGACCAGGCAGCCGAAAACGTGACCATATTAGAAACGCACCCACGGGTGCGTTTTTTTTTGCCCGTGGCGGACGCTCTTGCGAACCCGCCCTCCGGGTCTTACACTGCGTCGATGAGCACACAACAAGGCAGCGAGATTTTCAGCGCCATCATCGCGGCGCCGTTTGGAGCGATGGGCATCCGTACCGAAGACGGGCGGTTGCGCGAACTGGTCTACCTGCCGTCGCATTACCAGGAAAAGCCGGCGCAGGATGCCGTCGCCGAACAGGCCGCCGTCCAGGTGGCGCGCTATTTCGAGGATCCCGATTTCCGCTTCGACCTGCCGCTGAAGGAAGCCGGCAGCGCATTCCAGCGGCGCGTGTGGGACACCATCTGCGCGATTCCGCGCGGCAGCGTCCGTACGTACGGCCAGATCGCCAAGCAGCTGGAATCGGCCCCGCGCGCCATCGGCCAAGCGTGCGGCGCGAACTGGTTCCCGCTCGTGATCCCGTGCCACCGCGTGACGGCGTCCGGCGGCCTGGGCGGTTTTTCCAGCAGCGACGACGAACACGGATTCCAGCTCGGGATCAAGCGCTGGCTGCTGCGCCACGAAGGCGCGCTGGCGCTCGAGATGCCATGGCAGCAACAGTCAATCTTCCCCTGATCGACGCGTTCTGCGACACGCTCTGGCTCGAGCACGGACTGGCGAAGAATTCCCTCGACGCCTACCGGCGCGACCTGCGCCTGTTCGCGCGCTGGCTCGACGTCAAGCGGCCGGAGCGGCGCGACCTGTACGCCGTCGAACCGCAGGACATCGCCGCCTATTTCGCCGAGCGCCACGAAGACACGAAGCCCAGCTCGGCCAACCGCCGGCTGTCCGTGCTGAAGCGTTTTTATCAGCTGGCCCTGCGCGACCGCCGCATCGATGCCGACCCGTGCCTGAAGATGGCGTCCGCGAAGCAGCCGCAGCGCTTCGTCCATACGCTCACCGAGGCGCAGGTCGACGCGCTGCTGGCCGCGCCGGACGTCTCGACGCCGCTCGGCCTGCGCGAGCGCACGATGCTGGAACTGATGTATGCCAGCGGCCTGCGCGTGTCGGAACTCGTCGCGCTGAAGATGGTCGAGCTGAGCCTGAACGATGGCGTGCTGCGCATTACCGGTAAAGGCAGCAAGACGCGTCTCGTGCCGTTCGGCGAGCAGGCGCGGCACTGGCTGGAGCGCTACCTGAAAGAGGCGCGCGGCATCATCCTCGACGGCCAGGTCGACGACGCGCTGTTCGTGACGGCCCGCGGCGGCCCGATGACGCGCCAGATGTTCTGGGTCGTCATCAAGAAGCATGCGGCGAAGGCCGGCATCACGGCGCCGCTGTCGCCCCACACCTTGCGCCACGCGTTCGCCACGCATCTGCTGAACCACGGCGCCGACCTTCGCGTGGTGCAGTTACTGTTGGGCCATTCCGACATTTCCACGACCCAGATCTATACCCATGTCGCGCGCGAGCGGCTGAAGCACCTCCACGCCCGGCACCACCCGCGTGGTTAATTCTCAAGACGGGGTGGGATGACTGGTCCATAATGGACCGGTACGACCTTTCCAACGATAGCAAGAGGTGAGCATGGCCAAGACGAATTTCCAGTACGAAAAACGCCAGCGGGAGTTGGAGAAGAAGCGCAAGGCGGACGAAAAGGCGCGCAAGAAGCAGGAAGCCAAACAGCACAAGGGGGAGGACGCACCGGCGCTGGATGAGGATTCCGGGGAGGCGGCGCAGCAGGAGCACGATCCTGCCTGACCCGAAACGTCGTTTCCCGCCACGGCCGGGACCAAAAGGGGGACAGGGGGGTGTTTCGTTGGCGGGTACGCGGGCGGGCCCATACAGAAACACCCCCCCCCCCCCCTTCCCACGCAACCCCCCGGGCCGCGGGGCGCCTGGGGCGCACGCGCCAGGATGCGGACGGCGCGCT
>CBIHQW010000007.1:0-303487 GCA_966212285.1 Massilia kyonggiensis | reverse complement strand
CCGTCGCGTTCACGAACACGCTGTGGGCGCCGATCGTCACGCCGTCGCCGATGACGACGCGGCCTTCGAACACGCAACCAACGTCGATGGTGACGTCGCGTCCGCAGACGAGTTCACCGCGCACGTCGATACGGGCCGGATCCATCAGGGTCACGCCCTGTTCGAGGAGGGCGGTGGCGATGTTCAGCTGGTGACGGCGCTCGAGCTCGGCCAGTTGCACCTTGCTGTTCACGCCGGCCACTTCCCATTCGGCCGACGGCTGGGCCGACACGACCGGTACGCCGGCCGCGACGGCTTGCGCGACGATGTCGGTCAGGTAATATTCGCCCTGGGCGTTGTTGTTCTTCAGCGAACCGAGCCAGGCCGTCAGGTGACGGGTCGGAATCACCATGATGCCGCTGTTGATTTCCTTGATCGCGCGTTCAAGCTCGTTCGCATCCTTTTCTTCGACGATGCGCACGATGTTGCCGTTCTCGCGGACGATGCGGCCCAGGCCGAACGGATTCGCCTGTTCGACGGTCAGGATGGCCAGCTTGTCGTCGCCGGCAGCCTCGACCAGGCGGCGCAGCGAGGCGGCCGTGGTCAGCGGCACGTCGCCGTACAGGACGAGCGTCGGCGCGTTCTCGTCGATCTGCGGCAGGGCCTGCATCACGGCGTGGCCGGTGCCCAGCTGCGGTTCCTGCAGGGCCGTGTCGATCGCAACGCCGCCCTGGGCGGACCAGGCTTGAACCGCACTCGGCACCGCTGCGCCGCCGTGCCCGTAAATCACGCATAATTTACTCGGGTTCAGGCTGCGCGCCGTATTGATAACATGCTGCAACAGCGGCTTGCCGGCCAGTGGATGCAAGACTTTCGGCAGTGCGGATTGCATGCGCTTTCCCATGCCGGCGGCGAGGATGACTACGTTCATAGGCCGTTCTCAAACGAGTTAAAAAAGATGAAAAAGTTTAACACGCCCCCTACGGTGTTCCTGCGGGCACGCATGTTGTTCCTGATCGCCTTCGTGGCGCTGCTGAGCGCGTGCAGCACGATCCGTTTTACCTATAACCACGGTGACACATTGCTGTACTGGTGGTTGAACGCGTATCTCGACCTCGACAGCGACCAGTCCGACTGGGTCAAGAAAGATATCGACAAGCTGTTCCAGTGGCATCGAACGACGCAGCTGCGCGATTACGCCGGCCTGCTGACCAAGATGCAGCGCCAGCTCGGCGACGGCAATGTCACGCAGGACGAACTGCTGTCCGACTACCGCGACGTCAAGGCGAGAACGGAATTGCTGGCCTTTAAGGCGCTGCCGGACCTGGCCGACCTGGCGATGTCGATCAAGCCGGACCAGATCGCGCAAATGGAAAAGAAATTCGCGAAGAATAACGAAGACTTCCGCAAGAAATTCATGAGCGGCAGCGTCGAGGACCAGCACAAGGCCCGCTATAAAAAGGCGATGGAACAGCTCGAACTGTGGTTCGGCAGTTTCAGCCGCGACCAGGAAGCGGCATTGCGCAAAGCGTCCGATGCACGTCCGCTCGACAACGAGACCTGGCTGCAGGAACGCGTACTGCGCCAGAAAAAGATCATCGCCCTGCTGCAGCGTATTCAGCGGGACAAGCTGAACAAGGAACAGACGATGTCGGCGATCCACGACCTGCTGCGCGACCTCTTCGACCGCATGGACGCCCCGGAGCGCAAGGCTTTCTTCGACGCCTATGTCGACAACACGTCGAAGTTCATCCTGACGGCGATCCGCCTGACGACGCCGGACCAGAAAGCCCATGCGCAGAAACGCATGCAGGGCTGGATCAACGATTTCAACGCGCTGGCAGCCGGGAAATGATCGGGAGCGCGTGCTATATTCGCGCCCATGCAAAAAAAGAAGTCCGCCCCTACCTATGCCCGCCGTCCGGGCCCGCCGCAGCAAGTCCGCATCATCGGCGGCGCCTGGAAGCGCACTCCACTACCCGTCCTCGATGCGCTAGGCCTGCGTCCCACGCCCGACCGCGTCCGCGAAACCGTCTTCAACTGGATCAATCACCAGATGACGGGCGACTGGGACCGCGCCGACTGCCTCGACCTGTTCGCCGGCAGCGGCGCCCTCGGCTTCGAGGCGGCCAGCCGCGGCGCGCGGTCCGTCACGATGATCGACACCGTCGGCCCCGTCGTGCGCCAGCTCGAACTGATCAAGGACAAGCTCAAGGCGGACAACGTGCGCGTGGTGCGCGCCGACGCCCTGGCCGTGGCGCGCGACTGCATCCAGCGCGGCCAGCGTTTCGACGTGATCTTCCTCGACCCGCCGTACCAGCAGGATTTCCTGGTCCAGGCGCTGCCGCTGTGCGCGCAACTGCTGAACGAAGGCGGCCTCGTGTACGCCGAATCGGGCGAGCGCCTGCCGTTCGCGGAGACGGATGCGGCCACCGACGACGTGCCCGACTGGCTGCAGCCCTGGCAGCTGGTCCGCGCCGACAAGGCCGGCACGGTGCACTACCACCTGTTAAAGTTGCGTTAAAACACCGCTTTTCTGGGTAAAACTGCCTAATCAATAAGCAAAGGGTGCCCCTCCCCGGGGCGGCTGCCGAATTTTCAGGCATAATGCGCGTCTATTCAGGTGCATTCTCCAGGGAGTCGCAATGGTTGTAGCCGTTTATCCAGGAACTTTCGATCCGCTCACGCGCGGCCATGAGGATTTGGTGCGTCGCGCATCGGGTCTGTTCGACACCCTGGTGGTCGGGGTCGCCGACAGCAAGAACAAGCGCCCCTTCTTCTCGCTCGCCGAGCGCCTGGAAATCGCCAACGAAGTGCTGGGCCATTATCCGAACGTGAAGGTCGAGAGCTTTTCCGGCCTGCTCAAGGATTTCGTCCGCCAGCACGATGCACGGGTGATCGTGCGCGGCCTGCGCGCCGTGTCCGACTTCGAGTACGAGTTCCAGATGGCGGGCATGAACCGCTACCTGCTGCCCGACGTCGAAACCCTGTTCCTGACGCCGTCCGACCAGTACCAGTTCATCTCCGGCACCATCGTGCGCGAGATCGCGATGCTGGGCGGCGACGTATCCAAATTCGTGTTCCCCTCGGTCGACCGCTGGCTCCAGAAAAAAATCGCCGACATGGCGGCCGCACCGAAAGCCTGAGGTCTTATTTAGTCATGGCATTACTGATTACCGACGACTGCATCAATTGCGACGTGTGCGAGCCCGAGTGCCCGAACGACGCGATCTCGATGGGCGCGGAGTTCTACCAGATCGATCCGCACAAATGCACGGAATGCGTCGGCCATTTCGATGAGCCGCAATGCCAGCAGGTGTGCCCGGTCGCCTGCATTCCGTTCAATCCCGAATGGCGCGAAACGCGCGAACAGCTCCAGGCGAAATACGAACGCCTGACCGCGGACAAGGCCAAGGTGGCCTGAATCGCAAAGCCGGCCTCGAGCCGGTTTTTTTTCGCGTCCGCGGCGATCCGGATGCTCATGCCATGCTCGATTCATGAGCGACGATTCCGCTTCCCGTGCCCGCTTGCCCGCTTCGGTTATGTGACGGCGAACATCCTGTGCATCGTCGGCTGGATCGCGGCCAACGTTGTTCCAAAACACAACACTCGGGATGCCCGATCCTGGTGCACAGCGCCCGCCTTTGTCATTCACATGCCGCTGATATGACGCCCGACATTGTGCTCTTGCAGCATTGAAATAGTTTTGAGTCTCTAATCTTGCCAATTTGATCGGTGCTATATTTATCTTGCAAAATTAGCACGCCCATTCTTTTTTCGGACGGGGAGACTCACAATAATGATTAGAAATATGAGTATCGGCCAGCGTCTGGCCGTCGGGTTCGGGGTCGTGATTGCCTTGCTGGTGCTGCTGGCGGGGCTGTCGTATGTCAGGATTGCCAGCCTGAACAAGGAAATGGAGACCCTGGTCAAAGTGCGCTACGCAAAGACCGTCGCGGCCAACCACATCAAGGAAGACGTGAGCGAAGCGACGCGCAGCATGCTCAACGTCCTCATCATGACCGACCCGGAACAGATCAGGAAGGAATTGGCGAACACCGAAGCGAGAAGCGCCAGCGCCACGGCCCAGGTCGCCGAACTGGCGAAGAGCACGGGCGATGCCGAGGCGGCCGACATCCTGAAGGCGCTGGCCACCATCCAGAACAAATTCCTGCCGGCGCAAACGGCGTTCATCAAGCTCGTCAACGAAGACCGCAAGGACGAGGCGATGATGAAATTCATGTTCTCGCTGCGTCCCCAGCAGACGCGCTACTTCGAACAACTGGATAAATTCGTCGCCTGGCAAAACGCCGCGATGCGCCAGGCCGGCGACGACACGGCCGCCGTCACGCAGCGCACGGAAATGCTGATCCTGGCGCTGACGACGATCGCGGCCGGGCTGTCGCTGGGCGTCGCCTGGCTCGCCACGCGCAGCATCACCCGTCCGCTGGGGCAGGTGGTGGACATCGCGCGCCGCGTCGCCGACGGCGATCTCACCAGCGACATCGCCGTCGACAGCCGCGACGAGGCAGGCCAGATGATGGAAGCGCTGCGCCACATGAATGCCAGCTTGACGCGCATCGTCGGCGAAGTACGCACGAGTACCGAATCGATGTCCTGCGCATCCGGAGAAATTGCCACCGGCAACCAGGACCTGTCGACGCGCACGGAATCCCAGGCCATGTCCCTGGCGCAAACGTCGAGCTCGATGCGGGCGCTGACCGGCACCGTGCAACAGAACGCGGACAATGCGCGCCAGGCGAACCAGCTGGCGGCCCAGGCGTCGGAAGTGGCGGCGCGCGGCGGTTCCGTCGTCGCGCACGTCATCGAGACGATGGGATCGATCACGGCGTCGTCGAAGAAGATCGTCGACATCATCGGCGTGATCGACGGCATCGCCTTCCAGACGAATATCCTTGCCCTGAACGCGGCGGTCGAGGCCGCTCGCGCGGGCGAGCAGGGGCGCGGCTTTGCCGTCGTGGCATCCGAAGTGCGCAGCCTGGCGCAGCGCTCGGCCGCGGCCGCCAAGGAAATCAAGCTGCTGATCGGCGATTCCGTGGACAAGGTCCAGGAAGGCAGCACGCTCGTCGAGCAGGCCGGCGTGACGATGGAAGAGGTCGTCGAAAGCGTGCGCCGCGTCACCGACATCATGGGTGAAATTACGGCTGCCAGCCTCGAGCAGAGCGCCGGCATCGCCCAGGTCAGCCAGACGATCGTCGCGATGGACGAGACGACCCAGCAGAATGCCGCCCTCGTCGAGCAGGCCGCCGCCGCGGCCGCATCGATGCAGGAACAGGCGCAGCGCCTGGCGCGCGCCGTCAGCGTGTTCAAACTGCAGACTGCCCAACCTACCCTGGCACTGGCCGCAGCCTGAATCGCGGCCGACGATTTTCACAACGATAGCCTTCCCATCAAGGAGACAACCATGACTACCCCGACTTTTGCCATCAAGGGCCTGCTCGCAGGCGCCATCCTGACCCTGGCCGCCAGCCTGCCGGCGGCCGCTGCCGTCGTCGACGTGAACGGCTACAAGTTCGACGACATGACGAAGGTCGCCGGCAAGGACCTGAAACTGAACGGCGCCGGCATGCGCACCAAGTTCATCGTCAAGGTCTACGCGGCCGGCCTGTACCTGCCGGAGAAGAAGAACAACACGGCCGAGATCCTGAAGGAAGAGGGCCCGCGCCGCGTGACGCTGCAGATGGCGCGCGACATCTCGTCCGAAGATTTCGGCAAGGCCTTCATGGATGGCCTGAACGAAAACATCGACAAGGCGGAAAAACAGCGCATCGTGGCCCAGATCAGCAAGATCGGAGAGATCTTCGCCTCCGTAGACGGCCTCAAGAAGGGCGACGTGCTGCACCTGGACTGGATCCCGGGTACCGGCACCCAGGCCGAGCTGAACGGCCAGAAGCTGGGCGGGCCTATCCCGGACATCAACTTCTACAACGCGATCCTGCGCATCTGGCTGGGCGACAAGCCCGTCGACCGCTCGCTCAAGCCGGCGCTGCTGGGCGACACCAAGTAAGCCTCCCGTTTCCCCCTGAAACGCGGCCCCGGGCAACCGGTGGCCGCGTTTTTTTTCGCCCCTCGTTTTTTGACTGCGTACGTCCCGGATTTTTGGATGAGGTGGGGTGCCAGCCCGCACGTCGAGGCCTCTGGCGCCGCATGCATTCGATCAGATCGATAATTACCTCAACTCATCCATATAGCACAACCAATTATGAACTTCTCATATTTTGCAACGATATCGGCGTGAACGACAGCGATACCATCGCTAACTCATCGTTATAATGCTGTCTGATCCTGTCATGCCACCAGTTCGGCGAATTTCTTCATATCTCATCAATCTGATGCTATCCTCTGGCAACTTATCGATAACTCATCAGTTCATAAATCATCGATTTTTTGATACCAATATCTTTATCGACCAATTGTTAAATGAAATCGGCAAAAAAAAGCGCCTGACAACTCGAGCGACCACGAGTTACCGGCGACGGGTAAGAGTAGGGGCGAAAAAAAAGCGGCGCCCGGTAATCCGGGCGCCGCTTTCGGGAAAGAAGCTGTGTAGACTAGACTGTAAGGATCAGTGCGATCCCACGGCTGCGGCCTGCGCACGCTGCCTGCGTGCCGCCAGCTCGTCCTTCGTCGGACGGGGGCGTACCACCAGCACCAGCGCGCGTACGATGCCGACCAGCAGCGGGCGGAAGAACATCAGGACGCCGCCCAGCAGGGTCAGCTGGACCATGCACAAGAGCAGATGGGTGAAGGGCAGAGCCAGCACCGGGGTCTGGAAAAGGGTGGCGGAGAAGGACATGGGAAGTCTAAGTGGCAAGCTGATCTATTCGTTCGATGTCACTATAGTGCAACGCAACATATAAATCTAATTACACTTAGTAATAGCTATTATATTGATCGTGAATGGAAATCGGGTACACTTACCGTACCGACAAACCATTTACTGCCAGTCCTGAACGGAGTCCCATGAGCTTCCTCACGCTTGATCTGAACCTGCTCCGCGTCTTCGACGCCGTCATGACCGAGCAAAACCTCACACGCGCCGCCGGTCACCTCGCCATGACCCAGCCGGCCGTCTCGAATGCCATCAAACGCCTGCGCGAAAGCCTCGGCGACGAGCTGCTGATCCGCACCGCTTACGGCGTCAAGCCGACGCCGCGCGCGGAAGCGCTGTGGCCCGCCGTACGCCAGGCGCTGGCGGCGCTGGAAGCGGCCGTGATGCCGGAAACCTTCGACGTGTCCAAGGCCCAGGCGACGTTCCGCATGGCGATGGCCGACGCCACCGCCGCCCTGTGGCTGCCGTCCCTCGTGCGGTCGATCGAAAAAGAAGCGCCGGGCGTCAACATCCGCATGGTGCCGCTGACCACGCGCGAACCGCGGCCGATGCTTCTGCGTGGCGACATCGACCTGGCCGTCGGCTTCTTCCCCGGCGTCGCGGCCCAGCTGTCGTACGAAACGGGCTCGCCGATCCGCCACGAGCGCCTGTATTCGGGAGAATATGTGGTCGTGATGCGCAAGAATCACCCGCTGGCGCAGGGCACGCTCTCCCTCGACGATTATTGCAAGGCGAACCACCTGCTCGTGAGCTTCTCGGGCCGCGCCCACGGCCTCGTCGACGAAGCGCTGGCGCAGATCGGCCGCGAGCGCCGCATCCTGCTGACCGTGAACCAGTTCTTCACGGCCGGCCGCGTGGTCGCGAACTCCGACCTGGTGACGGTGCTGCCGAAGCACCTGATCGCCTCGACCGGTGCGGCTGAACAATTGATCTGGCGTGAGCTGCCGTTCCAGCTGCCGGCCGTGCACCTGGACATGCTGTGGCACGAACGCGACGGCCGCAGCCCGGCGCACCGCTGGCTGCGCAAGAACCTGGAAAGCCTGTCCGCGACGGCGCAAAAGATGGTTCCGCAGAAGTCGGAAGCGTCGGAGAAAATGGAAAAGATTGCCTGAAGATACAACGCCCCGCCTGCCGGGGCGTTGTTCATTTGATGGGCAGCTTGGTCGTATTCTTGACCTCTTCCATCACCGCATACGTGTGCGTCTCGCGCACGCCTTTCTGCAGCAATGTCTTGCCGAGGAATTCGCGGTAAGCTGCCATATCTTTTACACGCGCCTTGACGAGGTAATCGAAACCGCCGGCCACCATGTGGCATTCGAGCACTTCGGGAATCAGCTGCACGCTCTGCTTGAACGCGTCGAAGACTTCCGGCGTCGTGCGGTCCAGCACCACTTCGATGAACACCAGCAGCGACACGTCCAGCAGCTGCGGATTCAACTGGGCCGTGTAGCCCATGATGTAGCCGGACTCGTGCAGCTTGCGCACCCGCTCGAGGCAGGCGGCGGGCGACAGGTTGACCCGTGCGGCGAGCTCGACGTTGCTAATGCGCCCGTCGCTCTGCAGCTCGGCCAGGATTTTCTTGCTGATCTTGTCCAGCATGTCTTCTCTCTCCACTATAAATATTATTTGGTGAAATTCTCTCACCAAAAACTATCTATTGCTAGTCTTCTGTAAAAACAGAATTAATCCAGAAGATTTCCTTCTACAATCGAATCATTGATCCGCACCCCAAGCCGGCGTTTGCCGGTGCTCGTCCTCATCCATTTTTTCCAGACCGTTCATGAACATTGCCGCCTTCCCGGCTTCCACCTACGTCCCTTTCGACGCCCTGCAGGCCGAAACCCGCCGCGAACAGACGCCGCTGCGTGCCGCGATCACCGCCGCCTACCGCCGTGACGAGACCACCGCCGTGGAATGGCTGCTGGCCCAGGGGGCCTGCGCCAACGGCGACGCCTACATGCTGGCGCACCGCCTCGTCTCTGCCGTGCGCGAAAAGCGGACGCGTTCGTCGGGCGTGGATGCGCTGATGCACGAATTCTCGCTGTCGTCGGAAGAAGGCGTCGCACTGATGTGCCTGGCCGAAGCGCTGCTGCGCATTCCCGACACGGAAACGGCCGACCGCCTGATCGCCGACAAGATCAGCAAGGGCGACTGGAAGAAGCACCTGGGCGAATCGCCGTCGCTGTTCGTGAACGCCGCGACCTGGGGCCTGCTCGTCACCGGCAAGCTCGTGTCGTCCAGCAGCGAGAAGGGCCTGGGCGCCGCGCTGACCCGCATGATCGCCAAGGGCGGCGAACCGCTGATCCGCAAGGGCGTCGACCTCGCGATGCGCATGCTGGGCAACCAGTTCGTCACCGGCCAGACCATCGATGAAGCGCTGAAGAACAGCCGCGAGAACGAAACCCGCGGCTACCGCTATTCCTACGACATGCTGGGCGAAGCGGCGCTGACGGAATCCGACGCCGACAATTACTACGCCTCGTACGAAGCGGCCATCCACGCGATCGGCAAGGCCTCCAACGGCCGCGGCATCAAGGACGGTCCGGGCATCTCGATCAAGCTGTCGGCCCTGCATCCGAGATATAGCCGCGCGCAGTACGCCCGCGTGATGGGCGAGCTGCTGCCGCGCGTGCGCAAGCTCGTGCTGCTCGCCAAGGAGTACAACATCGGCATCAATATCGACGCCGAGGAAGCGGACCGCCTGGAAATCTCGCTGGACATGCTGGAAGCTCTGGCTTTCGATCCATCCTTGGCCGGCTTCGAAGGCATCGGCCTCGTCGTGCAGGCGTACCAGAAACGCTGCCCGTTCGTGATCGATTTCGTCGTGGATCTTGCCCGCCGCAGCGGCCGCAAGTTCATGGTGCGCCTGGTCAAGGGCGCGTACTGGGATGCGGAGATCAAGCGCGCCCAGGTCGACGGCCTGCCGGGCTATCCGGTCTATACGCGCAAGATTTACACGGACGTGTCTTACCTCACGTGCGCGCGCAAGCTGCTGGCCGCGACGGACGTCATCTATGCCCAGTTCGCCACGCACAATGCGCACTCGCTGTCCGTGATCTACACGTGGGCAAAGGCCGACAACGTCACCAATTACGAATTCCAGTGCCTGCACGGCATGGGCGAAACCTTGTACGACCAGGTCGTCGGCAAGGAGAACCTGGGTAAAGCCTGCCGCATCTACGCGCCGGTCGGTTCGCACGAGACGCTGCTCGCCTACCTCGTGCGCCGCCTGCTGGAAAACGGCGCCAATTCGTCGTTCGTGAACCAGATCGTCGACGAGAGCGTGCCCATCGACACCCTGCTGACCGATCCATTCGAAGCCGCGCGTGCCGCGCACTGCCTGCCGCACCCGCGCATTCCGCTGCCTTTGGCTCTGTTCCCGGACGGCCGCCGCAACTCCGCCGGCCTCGATCTCGCCAATGAACACGTGCTGGCCGAACTGGCCGCCGACCTCGGCACGCCGCGCCACTACCTGGCCGCGCCGCTCGTCGACGGTGCGGTCGCCGCCGCCGGCGTGCTGAACATCGTGAATCCCGCGCAGTCGGCGGACATCGTCGGCCAGGTGACGGAAGCCACCACCGCCGATGTCGACACCGCCCTGCAGGCCGCCGTGAACGCCGCGCCCGGCTGGGAAGGCATCGGCAATGCGGCCCGCGCCGACATCATCGCCCGCGTCGGCGATTTGTTCGAACAATACCGCGGCGAACTGATGGCCCTGGCCGTGCGCGAAGCGGGCAAATCACTGCCGAACGCGATCGCGGAAGTGCGCGAAGCCGTCGATTTCCTGCGCTATTACGCGGCCGAGATCCGCAATGCCCCGCAAGCCCGCGCGCTGGGACCGGTGACGTGTATCAGCCCCTGGAACTTCCCGCTCGCAATCTTCACGGGCCAGGTTGCGGCCGCGCTGGCCGCCGGCAACGTCGTGTTGGCAAAACCGGCTGAGCAGACGCCGCTGATTGCCCACCGCGCCGTGCAGTTGTTCCACCAAGCCGGTGTGCCGACAGGCGCGCTGCAACTGTTGCCGGGCCGCGGCGAGACCGTCGGTGCGGCGCTCACGGGCGATGCCCGCGTCAAGGCCGTGATCTTTACGGGCTCAACGGAAGTCGCGCAATTGATCAACCGCACGCTGGCCGTCCGCGCCGCACAGGAAGGCGCCGACATCCCGCTGATCGCCGAGACGGGTGGCCAGAACGCGCTGGTCGTCGATTCGTCCGCGCTGCCGGAACAGGTCGTGCAGGATGTGCTCAGTTCCGCATTCGACAGCGCCGGCCAGCGCTGCTCCGCGCTGCGTGTGCTGTTCCTGCAGGAAGATATCGCGGATAAAACGATCAAGATGCTCAAGGGCGCGATGCAGGAACTGCGCGTGGGCGTGCCGGACCGCCTGTCCACCGACATCGGCCCCGTCATCGACAAGGAAGCCCAGCAGAACCTGCTCGGCCACATCGAGCGGATGAAAACAGCGGCGAAGCAGCATTTCTCGCTGGTCCTGCCGGATGCCTTGCTGTCGCAGGGAACGTTCGTGCCGCCGACCGTGCTCGAGATCGGCTCGATGAGCGAACTGAAGCGTGAAGTCTTCGGCCCCGTGCTGCACATCGTGCGCTGGCGCCGCTCCGAGCTGGACAAGGTCGTCGACACGATCAACGCCACCGGCTACGGCCTCACCCTGGGCGTGCATTCGCGCATCGACGAGACGATCGAATTCATCACGACGCGCGCCCACGTCGGCAACATCTACGTGAACCGCAACATCGTGGGCGCCGTCGTCGGCGTGCAGCCGTTCGGCGGCGAAGGCAAATCCGGCACCGGTCCGAAGGCAGGCGGTCCGCTGTACCTGAAGCGCCTGCAAAAGGATGCGGCGCCGCTGCTGCGTCACGCACGCCGCAGCAATAACGCGCTGGACGGCCTGCTCGCCTGGGCGTGCGCGAACGGCCACGGCGACATCGCCGACCTCGCGCACGGTTACATGGAAACGACGCTGGACGGCGTGCGCATCGACTTGCCGGGCCCGACGGGCGAGCGCAACGAGCTCGATTTCGTCCCACGCGGCACCGTCCTGTGTGCGCCGAACGGCACGGCGAGCCTGCTGAACCAGCTGGCGGCCGCATTCGCGACGGGCAATCGCGCGCTCGTGCTGGCGGAAGCGCTCCCGGCATTGCCGATCGCCGTCAGGGAACGCGTGCGTTTCATCACCGCGCAGGAACTGGACGGCAGCGAGTTCGCCATGGCTCTCGTCGAGCAGGGTCTCAAAGGAAATCTGCAGGCGCAGCTGGCGGCCCGTCCGGGCGCGATCGTCGGCATCGTCGATACCCGTGCGGGCGAACCGGTGGCGTTGTGGCGCCTGGTGGCGGAACGCGCCCTGTGCGTCAACACGACCGCGGCTGGAGGTAACGCAAGCCTGATGACGCTCGGTCTGTAATCCGGGTCCAGATGGCTTCGACGCCGCGGCGGTAGGTTCACACCTGCGCTGCGGCGTTTTGTTTTTGTAGGTAATTAAACCTGGAGGCAGACATGTTGATAGGCGTACCAAAAGAAATCAAAAACAATGAATTCCGGGTGGGCTTGACGCCCCCCAGCGTGCACGAACTGGCCGCGCGCGGCCATAAGGTCATCGTGCAGACCGGCGCCGGTGCCGGCATCGGGTTGACGGACGAGCAGTACACGGCCGCCGGCGCCACGATCGTCCCGTCGGCGCAAGAGATCTTCGCGCAGGCCGAGATGGTCGTGAAAGTGAAGGAACCGCAGCCGCAGGAATGCGCGATGCTGCGTCCGGGGCAGATCCTGTACACGTATCTGCACCTGGCGCCGGACCCGGAGCAGACGGCGGCCCTCGTGAAATCCGGCGCGGTGTGCATCGCGTACGAAACCATCACGGGTCCGGGCGGCGGCCTGCCGCTGCTGGCGCCGATGAGCGAGGTGGCGGGGCGGATGTCGATCCAGGCCGGCGCCAGCCACCTGGAAAAATCGAAGGGCGGCGCCGGCATCCTGCTGGGCGGCGTGCCGGGTGTGGCGGCGGGCCACATCGTCATCATCGGCGCCGGCGTCGTCGGCACGAATGCGTTGCAGATGGCGGTCGGCATCGGTGCGCGCGTCACCGTGCTCGACAAGAACGTCGACCGCCTGCGCCAGCTCGACCTCGTCTACGGCAACCGGATCTCGACCCTGTATTCGAACGCCCACGCGATCGAGGAAGCGGTGCTGTCGGCCGACCTCGTCATCGGCGGCGTGCTCGTGCCCGGTGCCGCGGCGCCGAAGCTCGTCACACGCGACATGGTGTCACGGATGAAAACGGGATCCGTCGTCGTCGACGTGGCGATCGACCAGGGCGGCTGCTTCGAAACGTCGCATCCAACGACGCACGCGGATCCGACGTTCGTCGTGGACGGCGTTGTTCACTACTGCGTGGCGAACATGCCGGGCGCGGTGGCCCGCACGTCGACGTTTGCGCTGAACAACGCGACGATTGGCCACGCCGTCGCACTGGCGAACAAGGGCTGGCGGCAGGCGATGCGCGACGACGTCCACCTCAAGAATGGCCTGAACGTCTGCGAAGGGAAGGTGACCTACGCGGCCGTCGCGAAGGATCTTGGCTACGACTACGTACCGGCGGACACCCTGCTGGCCTGATTCTGCCAGCCCAGGCAGAACTGCCTGACGATGTAAAAGGCATAACGCGCGGCCACCGATTTCACGAAACGCATGAAATCCGTGGCCGCGTGTTCATTGGCGTTGTCGGAAATCGTCCGGATGACGCCGAACGGGATGCCCAGCTCGAAACAGGCCTGCGCGACGGCGGCGCCTTCCATCTCCACCGCCAGCAGACCCGGCAATGCCGCATTCAACGCGTGCAGACGGTCCCTGTCGCTCACGAACTGGTCGGCGCTGGCGATGAGCCCACGATGCAGCCGCGGCCCGCTGAGCGCGAATACGGCCCTTTCTCCGGGGTCGACGGCCAACGCGAAGTCGTCTTCCAGGAACCGATGTGCCGCATTGGCCAGTTGCAGCGCCATGTGGTGGTCCGACAGGAAGTGCGTCAAACCCGTCAGCGGTACCTCATAGCGGGGGAACAAAGGACTTGCATCCATGTCGTGCTGGACGAGCGATTCGGCCACGACGATGTCGCCGACACGGATCGAAGCGTCTCCAGCGCCAGCCACGCCCGTAAAGAGGATGTGGGTAACACCGAACTTCTCCACAAGCGTTGCGGTCGTCAATGCCGCTGCAACCTTGCCTATACGCGATAAAACGCACACAGCGTCGATTTCCCACAGTCGCCCGACAAAGTACTCGCGCATGCCGTGCGTGAGCTTGTAGGGCCCTTCCATGGCCTCCACGAGCCCCTGCTGTTCTTCGTGCAACGCACTGATGATCCCTAATCGCATGTTTCTGCCTTGTTCTGAAGCGGTTTATGAAGGGTTCTCGCGGCTTGTTCACGCTGTTCCCGCTGCTTTTGTATTAATAAAACAAAGATGTATATAAAAAATGGTAGTGATAGTAAACGCGTTCCCAGCTGTGGATAAGACGGAATTTGTCTACAGCGTCAACGGTTTACGTGCTCACGGAGCGGCTGGACAAGCATTGTATCGATGCTGAACCGATGTTGGACAAAAACCCGGCGAGCAGAAAAAGCGGTCGTTCTGCACATCCGGTCCTGTGGATATGCAGCAGCTTTTCCACAGTCGAGCTGATTTTGTCTGCCAACAGGACACTTGCAGGCTGCGAACGTTGTTCCGGTTGCAACGTTGGCATCAAGTTCTTTCTGTAGACAGTACAAACGTCGAGTAGTGGTTGCGTCAGCTGGTTTTGCATGCTCACCAGGCCTGCAGGATGCGGACGGTGTTCCCGCTGCGACGTTGGCATCACGTTCTTCCTGTAGACAAACGGCAGTCGAACAGTGGTTGCGTCAGCTTTGTATGGGACGGTGCGCAGTTTCTTTTTTTTTTTGAAGACAAAAGAGCGTTTGCGTCGTGTCGGCTTCGCCGTTCAGCGCTGTCGGGCGAGTTGTCCTTCTTTAGTTAACTTGGAGAGAAAGAAAGGATAGTGATGATAGTAAACGTCGCCTGAACTGTGGATAAGCGGGATTTTTTCCACAAGCTCAAGGGTTTACGTGCGTTCAAAGCGGTCGAACAAACCTTGTTTCTGTAGAGGACCAAAACTGGAGAAAAAATTCGCGGTCGCGTTTCATGGCAGTTCCGCACATTCGATCCTGTGGATATTCAGCAGCTTATCCACAAAAGGATAGCAAACAGGGCGATTTGGGCTGCCGAAAGCGGGCTTGGTCGACGTCGAGCAGGTGTCGTGGTCATGAACGTATCCGGAGTCGGTCGATTTTTTTTGTCGGGCAGGACAGGACGATGTCGAAGATGCGTTGTGGCCGACGATAAGAATTTTTTCGGCAGGACCGCAGTCTTCGAAGCGCGTCGTCAGGTTTACAACCAAAAGCTTGTATACAGAATAATGGTAATAGTTAACGGTGCCACTCTTCTGTGGATAAGCCGGGTTTTTTCCACAACATCAAACGTTTACGGTTCGCATAAGGCGGTGGGCTGGTCTTGTATGTGCCTTGTGGCAAAACTGGATAAAAATCCGGGCTGTGCGAAAAACCGATCTTCCTCACATTTCGTACCTGTGGATATTCATACGCTTATCCACAGTCCTGGGATCCCTTGTTGAGCTTGATCATCTGGTAAGCTTGCCTCAACGAATCACGATGCGAGGGTCCATGGAGTCCGCAGGGGAGTTCGATGTCATCATTGTCGGGGCCGGTACTGCCGGCTGCGTGCTGGCCAACCGCCTCACGCGCAGGTCCGACGTGCACGTGCTGTTGATCGAGGCGGGCGGTAAGGACGATTACCTGTGGATCCACATCCCCGTCGGCTACCTGTACTGCATCGGCAACCCGCGCACGGACTGGCTGTACAAAACGGAAGCGGATCCCGGCCTGGCGGGGCGGGCGCTGATCTATCCACGCGGTAAGGTCCTGGGCGGCAGTTCGTCGATCAACGGCATGATCTACATGCGCGGCCAGGCCGACGACTACGACCGCTGGGCCGCCATCACGGGCGACCTATCCTGGCGCTGGGATAACGTCCTGCCCATTTTTAAGGCAAGCGAAGACCATCACGGCGGCGCCAGCGCCATCCACGGCAGCGGCGGCGAGTGGCGAGTCGAGCGCCAGCGGCTGTCCTGGGAAATCCTCGACGCCTTCCGCGACGCGGCCCACCAGACGGGCATCCCGAAAGTCGACGATTTCAATGGCGGCGACAACGGCGGCTGTGCCTATTTCGAAGTCAACCAGCGGCGCGGCATCCGGCTGAATACGGCCAAGGCGTTTCTCAGGCCGGCCTCCTCGCGGCCGAACCTGACGATCATGACGGGTTGTCACGTCGAAAAGCTGTTGATCGAGCAGACGGAGCAGGGCGCGATCTGCCGCGGCGTGCAATTCACGGGCGGCGGCCGCGCGTTCACGGCCACGGCGCGACGCGAAACCCTGCTGGCCGCCGGCGCCATCGGCTCGCCGCACATCCTGCAGTTGTCCGGCATCGGACCGGCGGCTTTGCTGCATCAGCACGGGATCACGCCCGTCGTCGATGCGCCCGGCGTGGGCGAAAATCTGCAGGATCATTTGCAACTGCGCATGGTGTATCGCATCACGGGCGCCCGCTCGCTCAATACGAGTGCCGCCTCCTGGTACGGCAAGATGAAAATCGGCGTGCAATACCTGCTGTTCCAGAGTGGGCCGATGTCGATGGCGCCATCGCAGCTGGGCGCGTTTGCCCGGTCCGATCCCGGCCAGGCGACGCCGAACCTCGAATACCACGTGCAGCCGCTGTCGCTGGAAAAATTCGGCGATCCGCTGCACGGTTTCCCCGCCTTCACGGCCAGCGTGTGCAACCTGCGGCCGACGGCGCGGGGCCACGTCCGGCTCGCGGCGAACGACAGCTACGCGCCGCCGAAAATATCTCCGAACTATCTCAGCACGCCGGAAGACCGCAAGGTGGCGGCCGACGCGCTGGCGCTGACCCGGCGCATCGTCGCGGCACCCGCACTGGCGAAATACCGGCCGGAAGAGTTCAAGCCGGGCCCGCACTACCGCACGGAGGAAGAGCTGGCGGAAGCGGCCGGCCTCATCGGCACGACGATTTTCCACCCCGTCGGCACCTGCCGCATGGGCAAGCAGGACGATCCGCTCGCCGTCGTCGACAGCGAACTGCGGGTCAAGGGTGTCAAGGGACTGCGCGTCGTCGACGCATCCATCATGCCGACGATCACGTCCGGCAACACGAATTCACCCACGTTGATGATTGCCGAAAAGACGGCCGCGCTGATCGACCGCGCGTGGTCGTAGTGCGTTTTTGCACAATGGGTTTGCGCTTCGTCATGACGTAACGCAGGGCGATACGCGGCGCACGTGCTGTATCTTGACGAGTTCCAAAAGTGTGTATGATTTGTAAAGCTTGAATGGACGAAAGCGGGGAGACGCAATGCCGGACGTCATTCTGGAAACACGTGATCTGACGAAGGAATTCAAGGGTTTTACGGCGGTCAACCAGGTGAGTCTGCAGGTGCAGCGCGGCCATATCCACGCGCTCATCGGACCCAATGGCGCCGGCAAGACGACATGCTTCAACCTGCTGACGAAGTTCCTGGCGCCGTCTGCCGGACGCATCCTGTTCAACGGCACCGACATCACCTCGCTAAAACCGGCGCAGATCGCGCGCATGGGCATCATCCGCTCGTTCCAGATCTCGGCCGTGTTTCCTCATCTAACCGTGCTGGAAAACGTGCGCATCGGCCTGCAGCGCGCCCTCGGCACCAGCTTTTATTTCTGGCGCAGCGAAAAGACCCTGAACCAGCTCAATGATCGCGCCATGGCGTTGCTGGACGAAGTTGACCTGGAGAACTTTGCCGACACCATCACGGCCGACCTGCCGTACGGCCGCAAGCGCGCGCTCGAGATCGCGACGACACTCGGCATGGAGCCGGAACTCATGCTGCTGGACGAGCCGACGCAAGGCATGGGCCACGAAGATGTGCATCGCGTGACGGCACTGATCAAAAAAGTGTCAGCCGGCCGCACGATCCTGATGGTGGAACACAACATGAACGTCGTCTCAGGCATCTGCGACCGCATCTCCGTGCTGCAGCGGGGGGCCGTGCTGGCAGAAGGCAGTTACGCGGACGTATCGCGCAACCCGCAGGTCATCGAGGCGTACATGGGCAGCGCCGACAACAATCTGGCGGGAGCGCACGGATGACGCCGGCACTGGAGATCGAGAACCTGCAAGCCTGGTATGGCGAATCGCACATCCTGCACGGCGTCAGTCTGTCCGTGCAGCCGGGCGAAGTCGTCACCCTGCTGGGCCGCAACGGTGCGGGCCGCACGACCACCTTGCGCGCGATCATGGGGCTGACGGGTGCGCGCACCGGGTCGATCAAGGTCAATGGCGTCGAGGCGATCCGCCTGCCCACGCACCGCATCGCCCACCTCGGCATCGGCTATTGCCCGGAAGAGCGGGGCATTTTCGCGTCGTTGTCGGCCGAGGAAAACCTCATGTTGCCGCCGCAGCTGACGGGTCGTGATGGGAAAATGAGCGGCATGAGCGTCGCCGAGATCTACGAGATGTTCCCGAACCTGTACGAACGGCGCCACAGCCAGGGCACGCGGCTGTCCGGCGGCGAACAACAGATGCTGGCCGTCGCGCGCATCCTGCGCACGGGCGCGCGCCTGTTGCTGCTGGACGAGATCTCGGAAGGACTCGCTCCCGTGATCGTGCAGGCGCTGGCGAAGATGATCACGACCCTCAAGGCAAAGGGCTACACGATCGTCATGGTGGAACAGAATTTCCGGTTCGCGGCGCCGCTGGCGGACCGGTTTTACGTCATGGAACACGGCCGCATCGCCACGACGATCGCGGCCGCGGAACTGCAGGCCAGCATGCCGGCATTGACCGAGCTGCTGGGCGTTTGATCATCGACAACGGAGACCACATGAAAACAGCGATTGCTTTTGCCGCCGCCGCCTTCGCGGCCGGTTTGTCCATGCCGGCGCTGGCCCAGATCTCGGGCGACACCGTCAAAATCGGCATGATCACGGATTTATCGGGCGTATATTCGGACATCGACGGCAATGGCGGCGCCGAAGCCGTGCGCATGGCGATCACCGATGCGGGCGGCGCCATCAATGGTAAAAAAATCCAGTTCATCGTCGCCGACCACCAGAACAAGCCGGACATCGCCGCCAGCAAGGCCCGCGAATGGTTCGACCAGCAGGGCGTCGACATGCTGATCGGCGGCACGAACTCCGGCGCCGCCCTGGCCATGGCCAAGGTCGCGGCGGAAAAGAAAAAAGTGTTCATTGCGATCGGTTCCGGCAGTGCGCAGCTGACCAACGAACAGTGCTCGCCGTACACCGTGCACTACGCCTATGACACGGTCGCGCTCGCTCGCGGCACGGGCGCCACGATGGTGAAGCAGGGCGGCAAGAGCTGGTATTTCCTCACGGCCGATTACGCGTTCGGCCAGTCGCTGGAAAAGGACACGACGGACGTCGTGAAGGCCAATGGCGGCACCGTGCTGGGCAGCGTGAAGCACCCGCTGGGGGCGTCCGACTTTTCGTCGTTCCTGCTGCAGGCGCAGTCGTCGAAAGCGCAGGTGCTGGGGCTGGCGAATGCCGGCGGCGACTTCATCAACTCCGTCAAGGCGGCGAAGGAATTCGGCCTCACCAGCAAGATGAAGATCGCGGGCCTGCTCGTGTTCATCAACGATATCCACACCCTCGGGCTGCAGACGACGCAGGGACTCTACCTGACGGACGCCTGGTACTGGGACATGAACAACGACACCCGCGCGTGGGCGAAAAAATACTTCGCGAAGATGAAGAAGGAGCCGTCGTCGCTGCAGGCGGCCGATTATTCCGCCGCGATGAACTACCTGAACGCGGTGAAAGCGATCGGCACGGACGATGGCGACAAGGTCATGGCCCAACTCAAAAAGACCAAGATCAACGACATGTTCACGAAGAACGGCGAGATCCGTCCGGACGGCCGCATGGTGCACGACATGTACCTGATGCAGGTCAAGACGCCGGCCGAATCGAAAGCGCCATGGGATTACTACAAGGTCGTGGCCACGATCCCGGGTGCCCAGGCATACACGACCAAGGCCGAGACCAAGTGCGCGGCCTGGAAGTGAGCCTGACGTAAGCACGTGCCCATGGAAATTTTCGGCGTCCCCCTGCAGGCGATGATGAGCCAGCTGCTGCTGGGCCTGGTGAACGGTTCGTTTTACGCGATGCTGTCGCTGGGCCTGGCCGTCATCTTCGGCCTGCTCAACGTGATCAATTTTTCGCATGGCGCCTTGTACATGATGGGCGCGTTTGTCGCGTACATCGGCGTCACGTCGTTCGGATTGAATTACTGGACGATGCTCGTGCTGGCGCCGCTCCTCGTCGGTGCGTTCGGCATCCTGATCGAAAAGACGATGCTGCGTTGGCTCTACAAGTTCGACCATTTGTACGGCCTGCTGCTGACCTTCGGCATCACCTTGCTGCTGGAAGGCCTGTTCCGCTCGTTCTTTGGCGTGTCCGGTCAGACTCTGGACGTGCCGGAAGCGCTGTCCGGCGCCACCGACCTCGGCTTCATGATCCTGCCGAACTACCGAGCCTGGGTCGTGTTCGCCTCGCTCGTCGTGTGCCTGGCGACGTGGTTCACGATCGAAAAGACGCGGTTGGGCGCCTACCTGCGCGCTGGCACGGAAAACCCGAAACTGGTCGAAGCGTTCGGCGTCAACGTCCCGTTGATGGTGACATTGACCTACGGCTTCGGCGTCGCGCTGGCGGGCTTTGCGGGCGTGCTGGCGGCGCCCGTCATCAACGTCACGCCGCTGATGGGCTCCAACCTGATCATCGTCGTGTTCGCCGTCGTCGTGATCGGCGGCATGGGGTCCATCCTCGGCTCCATCGTCACGGGCCTGGCGCTGGGCGTCATCGAAGGGCTCACGCGCGTGTATTACCCGGAAGCGTCGGAAGTCGTCGTGTTCGTCGTGATGGTGATCGTGCTGCTGCTGCGTCCCGCCGGCCTGTTCGGCAAGGAGAAATGAGGCCATGATCATGAACAGAACCCTCGGCTACGGCCTCGCATTGGTGGTGGCGCTGGCGGCGCCGTTCGTCGGCTACCCGGTCTTCCTCATGAAGCTGCTGTGCTTCGGCCTGTTCGCCTGCGCCTTCAACCTGCTGATCGGCTATACCGGGTTGCTGTCGTTCGGCCATGCGGCGTTCTTCGGCGGCGCCGGCTACGTCACGGGCCATGCGCTGGCCGTGCTCGGTCTGCCGTTCGAGGCGGCGCTCGTGCTGGGCGTACTGGCGGCCGCGGCGCTGGGTTTCGTCATGGGACTGCTGGCGATCCGCCGCCAGGGCATTTATTTTTCGATGATCACGCTGGCGCTCGCGCAGATGGTGTATTTCGCGGCGCTGCGCGCGCCATTTACGCATGGCGAGGATGGGCTGCAGGGCGTCCCGCGCGGCAAGCTGCTGGGCAGCATCGACCTGGGCAATGACCTGACCCTGTACTACGTCGTGCTGGCGATTTGCGTGGCCGGCTTCGCCCTGATCGTGCGCACGGTGCATTCGCCGTTCGGGCAGGTGCTGAAGGCGATCAAGGAAAACGAAGCGCGCGCCATGTCCCTGGGCTACGACGTGGACCGCTATAAACTCGTCGCCTTCGTCCTGTCGGCCGCGCTGGCCGGCCTGGCGGGTGCGACGAAGACCGTCGTGCTCGGCTTCGAGACGCTGACGGACGTGCACTGGACGATGTCCGGCCTCGTCATCCTGATGACGCTCGTGGGCGGCATGGGCACCCTGGCGGGCCCGATCCTGGGCGCCTTCCTCGTCGTCGCGCTGGAGAACAAGCTGGGCGACCTGGGAAACTTCCTGGCCGAGACGACGCATGTAGAATGGTTCGCATCACTCGGAGAATCGGTGGGCATCGTCACCGGCCTCATCTTTGTCGCCTGCGTGCTGTTGTTCCGCCGGGGTATCGTCGGCGAGATCGCTGCGGTACTTCACGCTCCGGTTTCAAGGAGGTGAACGTGATCGACGAATCCCTCATGCTGGACGTCAACGGCATCCGCATCCACACGACGACGACGGGGCAGGGACCGGCCGTGCTGCTGCTACACGGCTTTCCCGATACACACATTGTCTGGCGCAAGCAGGTCCCGGTACTGGCGGCTGCGGGCTTCCGCGTGCTGGCGCCGGACCTGCGCGGCTATGGTCGCAGCGACGCGCCGGGCGGCGTCTTCGACTACACGATGGACAAGCTGCGCGGCGACATGCTGGGCCTGCTCGACGCGCTGCACATCGACAAGGTCTTCCTCGTCGGCCACGACTGGGGCGGCATCATCGGCTGGCAGATCGCCGCGCTGGCGCCGGAGCGCGTGCACCGCTACGTGGCGATGTCCACCGGCCACCCGTACGCCATCGCGCGCGCCGGCATCCTGCAGCGCTTGCGCATGACTTATATCCTCGGCTTCATCATGCCCGGCATCGCGGAACATACGCTGCGCGCGGGCGACTGGTTCATCATGCGCCAGTTCACGGACGAGCCCGGCCAAGCCGACCACTGGAAGCGCGACCTGTCGCCGCCGGGCCGGCTGACGGCCGCCCTGAACTATTACCGCGCCAACCTGAGCCTCGCCCTGCCGCGCGGACATCGCCAGGTGCGAGTGCCCGTGATGGGCTTGTGGAGCGACCGCGACCCGGCGCTGGGCGAAAAGCAGATGCGCGACTCGGCCCACTACGTCGACGGCGAATTCCGTTTCGAGCGCATCCGCGGCGCGGATCACTGGCTGCAATTGACGGCGGCCGACGAGGTCAACCGTTTGCTGCTGCAATTTCTCGAAGAAGGACGCGCGGCCGCGGCCTGAGTTTGTTGCGTCGCAACAAGGCTGCCGGACTACAATAGCGCTTTTAGGCGCTATTCATCATGTTCGATTTTGCCCTGCTGGCCGTCGCGGCCTTCGTTGCCGGTCTCGTGGATGCTGTCGTCGGTGGGGGAGGATTGATCCAGATCCCGGCGATGTTTGCCATGTTCCCGCGGGAGGTGCCGGCGACCTTGCTTGGCACGAACAAGTTGGCGGCGATGTTCGGGACGGCGGTGGCCGCGGTCAAATACTCCCGTCGCGTGACAGTTGCCTGGAGCACGGCGGCGCCGGCGGCCCTCGCCGCGTTCGCGCTGTCGTTCATCGGTGCGTGGACGGTGACCCGTGTGCCGGGCGACTTCGTGAGAAGTCTTCTGCCGCTGATCCTTGTCGCGGTGGCCGTGTACACGTACAAGAAGAAGGACCTGGGCGCCGTGCATGCGCCGGCCCACAGCGGCATGAAGGAGCGGCTGCTGGCGATGGGTGTCGGCGCCGCGATCGGTTTCTATGACGGCTTCTTCGGTCCTGGCACCGGCAGCTTCCTGATCTTCCTGTTCGTCCGTTTCTTTGGGTTCGACTTCCTCAGCGCGTCGGCGGCGGCGAAGATCGTCAACGTCGCCTGCAATATCTCCGCGCTGATCTGGTTCGGCTACAGCGGCCATCTGCTCTGGCAACTGGGCTTGCTCATGGCCGTGTGCCAGATCGCCGGTTCACTGGTCGGGACGCGACTGGCGCTAAAGCACGGCAGCGGCTTCGTGCGCAAGCTGTTCCTCGTCGTCGTCGGGCTGTTGATCGTAAAGACAGCATTCGATACGTTCAAACGCCTGGGTTGGTGATTGTTTCACGTGGAACAGTCAACGCGACTTGCGGACGTGCGTTGGTAGACCCCACGCGTCACCGGGCCGTCGACGACCCAGTACCGGGGCCGATTCGGTCCGGCGAGGCGCTTCAGCAGGATGGTGGCATGCGGACCGTCGTCTTCGTCAGCATAACCGGCGGCGTGGCGCGTTCTCGTATTGTCGCAGGCGAGCTCCCACGCCGACAGTGGGGCTCGCGGCAAGGTCGAGTGAGTGTGGCGAAAACCCTAACACGACACTGTTTCACGTGAAACAAATCGTCGTTTTCGCGGCCGAGCCGAAGCCGTACGGAAAAAAGAATCTATAATCCCTTCTTAATCCTCCTCGCAACACACTCCATCATGCTATTTCCGACTGAATTCGACGTGATCGTCGTTGGCGGCGGCCATGCCGGCACCGAAGCGGCGCTCGCGTCTGCGCGCATGGGCCAGAAGACCCTGTTGCTCACTCATAACATCGAAACCCTGGGTGCGATGTCCTGCAACCCGTCCATCGGCGGCATCGGCAAGGGCCACTTGGTCAAGGAAGTGGACGCCATGGGCGGCGCGATGGCCATTGCCACCGACGAAGCCGGTATCCAGTTCCGTATCCTGAACTCCTCGAAGGGCCCGGCCGTGCGCGCCACGCGTGCGCAGGCCGACCGCATGCTGTACAAGCAGGCGATCCGTTCGCGCCTGGAAAACCAGCCGAATTTGTGGCTGTTCCAGCAGGCCGTCGACGACCTGATGGTCGAAGGCGACCGTGTGGTCGGCGCCGTCACGCAGATCGGCCTGCGCTTCCGCGCGCGCGCCGTCGTGCTGACGGCTGGTACTTTCCTCGACGGTAAGATCCACGTCGGCCTGCAAAATTACTCGGCCGGCCGTGCCGGTGACCCGCCGGCGGTATCGCTGTCGTCGCGCCTGAAAGAACTCAAACTGCCGCAGGGCCGCCTGAAAACGGGCACGCCGCCGCGCATCGATGGCCGCAGCATCGACTTCGCCGTCATGACGGAACAGCCGGGCGACCTCGATCCGGTTCCGGTGTTTTCGTACATGGGCAATGCCGCGATGCATCCGAAGCAGTTGCCCTGCTGGGTCACGCACACGAATGCGCAGACGCACGACATCATCCGCAACGGCCTCGACCGCAGCCCGATGTACACGGGCGTGATCGAGGGCGTCGGTCCGCGCTACTGCCCGTCGATCGAAGACAAGATCCACCGTTTCGCTTCGAAGGAATCGCACCAGATCTTCCTCGAGCCGGAAGGCCTCACCACGAACGAGTTTTATCCGAACGGTATCTCGACGAGCCTGCCGTTCGACGTGCAGCTGGCCTTGGTGCGCTCGATGCGCGGCCTGGAAAACGCATTCATCCTGCGCCCTGGCTATGCGATCGAATACGATTATTTCGACCCGCGCGGCCTGAAGGCATCGCTGGAGACGAAGGCGATCCAGGGCCTGTTCTTCGCCGGCCAGATCAACGGCACCACCGGCTACGAAGAAGCGGCGGCCCAGGGCATGCTGGCCGGTATCAACGCGGCGCTGCAGACGCAGGGGCGCGATGCGTGGACGCCGTCGCGCTCCGAAGCGTACCTCGGCGTGCTCGTCGACGATCTCACGACGCAGGGTGTGGCGGAGCCGTACCGCATGTTCACGAGCCGCGCGGAATACCGCCTGTCCCTGCGCGAAGACAATGCGGACATGCGCCTGACAGAGATCGGTCGCAAGCTGGGCGTCGTCGGCGATGCGCAGTGGGAAGCGTTCGAGCGCAAGCGTGAAGCGGTCGCGCG
This sequence comes from Massilia kyonggiensis, assembly GCA_966212285.1. Lineage (GTDB taxonomy): Bacteria > Pseudomonadota > Gammaproteobacteria > Burkholderiales > Burkholderiaceae_D > Telluria > Telluria kyonggiensis_A. The sequence goes on along the minus strand of CBIHQW010000007.1, from coordinate 278,115 downwards.
CGAACTGGAACGCCTGCGGGCGACGTGGGTGAATCCACGCATCCTCGCCGCAGCCGAATCCGAACGCGTGATCGGCCAGGCCATTGAGCGCGAGTACAACCTGGCGGACCTGCTGCGCCGTCCGGGTGTGGAGTACGACAAGCTGGTCACCCTGCAGGGTGTCGACGGCCAGGCGCTGGGCGGTCCGGGCGTGGAGGATCCGGCCGTGAAGGAGCAGGTCGAGATCCAGCTGAAGTATTCGGGCTATATCGACCGCCAGGCACGCGAGGTCGAACGCCACGATCACTATGAAAACCTGAAACTGCCCGAGAACCTGAACTATCTCGAGATTGCGGCGTTGTCGATCGAAGTGCGCCAGAAGCTCGATAAGCAGCGTCCGGAAACGCTGGGCCAGGCCTCGCGCATTTCTGGTGTGACGCCGGCGGCAATTTCCCTGCTGCTCGTGCACCTGAAAAAACGTGGCGCCAAAGGTTTTGGGAGTGTCCCGAACGAGGAATCGGCCGCATGAAGAATTTCGATCGAGCGGCCTTGTCTGCCGTGCTGGACGAGGGCATCGCCGCGATGCGTCTCGACGTCAGTCCGGCCCAGCAGGACAAGCTGATGAATTACCTGGCCCTGATGTTCAAGTGGAATGCGGTCTATAACCTGACGTCGTTGCGCGACCCGATGCAGATGGTCACGCACCATCTGCTGGACTCGCTGGCCGCCGTGCCGGCCTTCGCGGCCGCGAAAAACGTGCTCGACGTGGGTTCTGGCGGCGGTCTGCCCGGCATCGTGCTGGCAATCGTGCGGCCAGACATGAAAGTGTCGATGATCGACACGGTCCACAAAAAAACGGCGTTTCTTACGCAGGTGAAGGCGGAACTGGGCCTGGCCAACGTCACGGTGTACACGGCACGGGTGGAGCAACTGCAGGTGAGCGACAAATTCGACGTCATCACCTCGCGTGCATTTGCCGACCTGTCGGATTTCGTCAACTGGTCTTCGCACCTGCTGGCAGACGGCGGACGTTATATCGCCTTGAAAGGGGTGGCCCCGAAAGACGAACAGGAAAGGCTGCCGGCAGAATGGAAGGTCGACAAGGTGGAACCGCTGGACGTACCGAGGCTAGGCGCCGAGCGCCATCTGGTATTCATCGAACGTTCCACGTGAAACAATCCCGGCAACGCACAATAAGATAAACTGTATAAACAGTTTATACCGTTACTATCATATAAACCGTATAAATCGTTTTAATGGTATTAACCGTATGACTGATAAAGGCATACATGGCGAAAATTTTTTGCGTAGCAAACCAGAAGGGCGGGGTCGGCAAGACCACGACCAGCGTGAACCTGTCCGCCGGCCTCGCCAGGCTGAACCAGCGCGTGCTGCTGGTCGACCTCGACCCGCAGGGCAATGCCACCATGGGCGCGGGCATCAACAAGGCGGGACTGACCTCGTCGATCTATGAGGTGCTGCTGGGCGAGGCCGACGTGGCCACGGCGCGCCTGCGCAGCGAAGCAGGGCGCTTCGACGTGCTGCCCGCCAACCGCGAACTGGCAGGCGCCGAAGTGGAGATGGTCGAGCTGGAAAACCGCGAGCGCCGCCTGAAGGAAGCGCTGGCCAAGGTCGATGCCGACTACGATTTCATTTTGATCGACTGCCCGCCCGCGCTGTCGATGCTGACCCTGAACGGTCTCGTGTCCGCACACGGCGTCATCATCCCGATGCAGTGCGAGTATTACGCGCTGGAAGGCCTGTCGGATCTCGTGAACACGATCAAGAAGGTGCATGCGAACCTGAACCATGATCTGCGCATCATCGGCCTGCTGCGCGTGATGTTCGATCCGCGCATGACGCTGTCGCAGCAGGTGTCGGCGCAGCTCGAGCAGCATTTCGGCGACAAGGTGTTCAAGACGATCATCCCGCGCAACGTGCGCCTGGCGGAAGCGCCGTCGTACGGCATCCCGGGCGTCACGTTCGACCCGTCTTCGAAAGGCGCGCAGGCCTACATCGCCTTCGGTGCCGAGATGGTCGAGCGCATCAAGACTATGTAACCAGAACTTCTCAACGTCATGGCAACCAAAAAACTCAAAGGACTCGGCCGCGGTCTCGACGCGCTGCTGGGTGGAGACGCTCCCGAGACGCCCGCCGCGCCAAGCGGTGCGCCGTCCCTGCTGCCGGTCGGTCAGATCCAGGCCGGCAAATACCAGCCGCGCACGCGCATGGACGACGGTTCGCTGGCCGAACTGGCCGCGTCGATCAAATCCCAGGGCATCATGCAGCCCGTGCTCGTGCGCCCGATCGACGTATCGTCATCCGGCGCGCGCTACGAGATCATCGCCGGCGAACGCCGCTTCCGCGCCGCCCAGCTGGCGGGACTGGACGAGATCCCCGTGCTCGTGCGCGAAGTGGACGACCAGAACGCCGCCGCGATGGCGCTGATCGAGAACATCCAGCGCGAAGACCTGAACCCGCTGGAAGAGGCGCAGGGCATCGCGCGCCTGATCTCGGAATTCAGTTTTACCCACGAGCAGGCGGCGCAGGCCGTCGGCCGCTCGCGCAGCGCCGTGTCGAACCTGCTGCGCCTCGTGAATCTGGCGCAACCCGTGCAGACGATGCTGATGGCGGGCGACATCGACATGGGCCATGCGCGCGCGCTGCTGGCCGTCGACGCCGCCAGCCAGATCGCGCTGGCGAACCAGGTGATCGCCAAGCGCCTGTCCGTGCGCGAGACGGAAAAAATGGTCGCGCGCGCGCTGGAAGAGCAGAACGCGCCGCCGGTCGCCGCGCGCCAGAAGGAAAAGTCGGGCGACATCGTGCGCCTCGAGGAAGAATTGTCCGACCGCCTGGCGACGCCCGTCGCGTTCAAGATGGGGCCGAAGGGCAGGGGGCAGATGATCATCGATTTCGCCGACCTCGACGTCCTGGATACCGTCCTCGCACGACTGCGCGCCTGACGTCACGCACGCTTCAGCGATGCCGGGCCACGCGCCCGGCATTTTTTTTATTCATGGCGCGTGCACCATGGCGACGCGCCCGCGCACTCCCACCGCACAGCGTCCTCACTGCCGCGGTGCAAAACGGGCAGCACGATGAGCGTGCCCCTGGTCGCGCTACCAAGCTGCGCCAGTCGGTATATGCATGGCCGAAACCATCGGTTTACCTCGCTCAGCAGTCGCAAATACACAACATTTCATAGGAAATTTAACAGTTTCCAAGTAATTTATTTTGTCGTTTTTACACCCGATATAAGCGAGCGGAAGGACGGAAGAGTTTGACTATGGCTCCGATAACACCTTATAATCCCGCTGATTCATGTAATTACCATACCGTTACACGGTTCCACCACGGCTGGCGCGAAAAGAACAGAAAAATGCTGCGCTTGGTCTCCCTGCAAATCCTGGCAACACTTGTGGCCGGCGTGATCGCCGGACTGCTTGGGGGGTGGGCCGCGATGTTTTCGGCGGTACTTGGCGGGATGTGTTGTGTCGTGCCCAATGGCATCATGGCGTTTCGCCTGTTCGCCAGTTCACAAAAAATGGGCGGTGCAAACCCTGCCACATTTTTCATCTGGGAATTTGTAAAGATTGCTTTAACGCTCGCGCTGCTGTTCGCAACGGTGCGGCTGTACCACGGCCTGAACTGGCTGGCCCTGCTGGGCGGGTTCATCGTGGCGCTGAAAAGTTACATCATTTTATTATTTGGGCATAAACAATGACGAGTACGGTAGAAACCGCGGCGGAGCATGCGCCAAACGCGAGCGAATACATCAAACACCACCTGGGGCACCTGACGCAGGGCCATCAATCCTTCGTGGTTGATTTCAGCGTGTGGAACCTCGACACGATCCTGTGGTCGGTCGCAATGGGCGTGATCGGTATCACCCTGATGTGGCTGGCAGCGCGCCGCGCTACCTCCGGCGTGCCGGGCCGCTTCCAGGCGTTCGTCGAGATGATCGTCGAAATGGTCGAAGACCAGTCGAAAGCCATCGTCCACGGCGACCGTACGTTCATCGCCCCGCTGGCACTGACCGTGTTCATCTGGGTCGTGCTGATGAACTCCATGGACTTCCTGCCGGTCGACCTGTTTGCCAGCATCTTCCGTGCCCTGGGCATGGGCGAACCGCATTTCCGCGTCGTGCCGACCGCTGACCTGAACGGCACGCTGGGCATGTCGCTGGGCGTGCTCGCGCTGATGCTGTACTACAGCGTCAAGATCAAGGGCCTCGGCGGCTGGATCCACGAACTGTTCGCCGCCCCGTTCGGCATCTGGATGGCTCCGTTCAACTTCCTGTTGAACATTATCGAATACGCAGCAAAAACCGTGTCGCTCGGTATGCGACTGTTCGGCAACATGTACGCCGGTGAGCTGCTGTTCCTGTTGATTGCACTGCTCGGCTCCACGGCAACCGTGTTCGGCTTTGTCGGCCACGTCATTGCAGGTTCGATCTGGGCAATCTTCCACATCCTGATCGTCGTGCTGCAGGCATTCATTTTCATGATGCTGACGCTGGTGTACATCGGTCAGGCCCACGAAGGCCACTGATCGGCACGATCGCAAGAACGACCAAGATAGTGGTAGTAAAGAAGTTGTAATTTTTCAATTTTTTAAATTAACTTTTGGAGTAAATCTCATGACTGACGTTTCTTTCGTTGCACTGGCTTGCGGTCTGATCATCGGCCTGGGTGCTATCGGCGCATGTATCGGTATCGCGATCATGGGTGGCAAGTACCTGGAAGCCTCGGCACGTCAGCCTGAACTGATGAACACCCTGCAGACCAAGATGTTCCTGCTGGCTGGTCTGATCGACGCTGCATTCCTGATCGGTGTCGGTATCGCCATGCTGTTCGTGTTCGCCAAGCCGTTCACCAGCTAAGAGCTTCCCACGATAAGTGATCTGAAGCGCCGAACCGACAGCACGGTTCGGCATCCGTTTTTGTGAGAAGGAACCTACCGTGAACTTGAACGCAACTTTGTTTGCCCAGTTCGTGGTCTTCTTCATCCTGGCGTTCGTCACCATGAAATTCGTGTGGCCGCCGCTGATGAAAGCGCTCGACGAGCGCGCCGAGAGGATCGCGAATGGTCTGGCCGCCGCCGACCGCGGCAAGGCCGAAATGGCCGCCGCAGAAAAGCGCATCGCCGCCGAACTGGCCGCGACGCGTGACGAAAGCACCAAGCGTATCGCCGACGCCGAAAAGCGCGCCGCAGCGATCATCGAAGAAGCCAAGCAGCAGGCAAGCGCCGAAGCCGCACGCATCGTCGAAGGTGCGAAGGCCGACGCCGAACAGCAGGTTACCCGCGCGCGCGAAGAACTGCGTGCCCAGGTGGCTGCCCTGGCCGTCGCCGGTGCCGAGCAGATCCTGAAGCGCGAAGTCAACGCAGCGGCCCACGCCGACCTGCTGAACCGCCTGTCGACCGAGCTCTGATCATGGCTGAACTCGCAACCGTCGCCCGCCCTTACGCCGAAGCACTGTTCCGCGTCGCCCAGCAGGGCGACCTGGCCGCCTGGTCGGCCACCGTCGCGGAACTGGCGCAGATCGGTGCCAATCCGGATGTGCAGGCTTTTGCTGCCAATCCGAACGTCAAGCAAGCACAGCTGGCCGATACGATTGCGTCCCTGGTCAAGTCGCCGCTGAACGCTGAAGCGAAGAACTTTATCGCGATGCTGGCCGAGAATGGCCGCGTTGCCCTGCTGCCGGAAATCGGTGCCCAGTTCGCTGTGCTCAAGAATGCACAGGAAGGCGCCGCCGACGCGACGATCCACAGCGCGTTTGAACTTTCGGCCGACCAGCTCAACCCGCTGGTCGCCACGCTGGAAAAGAAATTTGGCCGCAAGCTGAACCCCACGGTCGTGGTCGATCCGTCGCTGATCGGTGGCGTGCGCGTGGTCGTCGGCGATGAAGTGCTCGATACCTCGGTCCGCGCGAAGCTGCAGCAGATGCATTCCGCGCTGGTCGCCTGATTTTCGAGAAAATAAGCACTCTCGCCGCGTCCAGGACTTGCCCTACGCATCAAGAAACTATTAGGAGTTAGCACTCATGCAACTTAATTCGTCTGAAATCAGCGAACTGATCAAGAGCCGCATCCAGGGCCTCGAAGGTCAGGCTGATGTTCGTAACCAAGGCACGGTGATCTCCGTCGCCGACGGTATCTGCCGCATCCATGGTCTGTCGGACGTGATGCAGGGCGAGATGCTGGAATTCCCGGGCAACACCTTCGGTCTGGCAATGAACCTCGAGCGCGACTCCGTCGGCGCCGTGATTCTGGGTGCCTACGAGAACATCTCGGAAGGCGACACCGTCAAGACCACGGGCCGCATCCTGGAAGTGCCGGTCGGTCCGGAACTGCGCGGCCGCGTCGTCAACGCACTGGGCCAGCCGATCGACGGCAAGGGTCCGGTCGATGCCAAGCTGACCTCGCCGATCGAAAAGATCGCCCCGGGCGTGATCGCCCGTGAATCCGTGTCGCAGCCGCTGCAGACCGGTATCAAGTCGATCGACGCGATGGTGCCGATCGGCCGTGGCCAGCGCGAGCTGATCATCGGCGACCGCCAGACCGGTAAATCGGCTGTCGCAGTCGACGCGATCATCAACCAGAAGGGCCAGGGCGTCACCTGCGTGTACGTCGCGATCGGCCAGAAGGCTTCGACCATCAAGAACATCGTGCGCTCGCTGGAAGAGCACGGCGCGATGGAATACACGATCGTCGTCGCCGCTTCGGCGTCGGAATCGGCTGCAATGCAATACATCTCGGCCTACTCGGGCTGCGCGATGGGCGAATACTTCCGCGACCGCGGCGAAGACGCGCTGATCGTGTACGACGACCTGTCGAAGCAGGCTGTTGCCTATCGCCAGATCTCGCTGCTGCTGCGCCGTCCGCCGGGCCGCGAAGCTTACCCAGGCGACGTGTTCTACCTGCACAGCCGTCTGCTGGAGCGTGCCGCACGCGTCAACGCCGACTACGTCGAAGCCTTCACCGGCGGCGCCGTCAAGGGCAAGACCGGTTCGCTGACCGCACTGCCGATCATCGAAACGCAAGCGGGCGACGTCTCGGCATTCGTGCCGACGAACGTGATCTCGATTACCGACGGTCAGATCTTCCTGGAAACCTCGCTGTTCAACGCCGGTATCCGTCCGGCGATCAACGCAGGTATCTCGGTGTCGCGCGTCGGTGGCGCAGCCCAGACCAAGGTCATCAAGGGCCTGTCCGGCGGTATCCGTACCGACCTGGCGCAGTACCGTGAACTGGCCGCGTTCGCGCAGTTCGCATCGGACCTGGACGAGTCGACCCGCAAGCAGCTGGACCGCGGTGCACGCGTGACCGAACTGCTGAAGCAGAAGCAGTACTCGCCGCTGCCGATCTCGCTGATGGCCGCCTCGCTGTTCGCAGTGAACAAGGGCTTCTTCGACAGCATCGACGTCAAGCGCGTGCTGGACTTCGAAGCGGGCCTGCACGGCTTCCTGAAGTCGAGCCACGGCGCGCTGCTGTCGAAGATCGAAGAGACCAAGGCACTGGACAAGGACAGCGAAGCAGCGCTGTCCGCCGCCGTCGCCGATTTCAAGAAGTCGTTCTAAGACCGGCTTATTGATGGATCTCGGGACGGGGAGCAATCCCCGTCCACTTAAGGAGTAAGGGCTCATGGCAGCAGGCAAAGAGATACGAGGCAAGATCAAGAGCGTAGAAAATACGAAGAAGATCACCAAGGCGATGGAAATGGTCGCCGCGTCCAAGATGCGCAAGGCGCAGGACCGGATGCGCGCCGCCCGTCCCTACAGCGAGAAGGTCCGTAACATCACGGCCAACCTCGCCACTGCGAACCCGGAGTACACCCACGCGTTCATGGCGCAAGCCAAGGACGTCGAGGCGAAAGCCGTCGGCTTCATCGTCGTCACGACCGACAAGGGTCTGTGCGGCGGCATGAACACCAACGTGCTGCGCCAGGTGACGCAGAAGTCCCGCGAGCTGGAAACCGCGGGCAAACGCATTGAAGCCGTTGCAATCGGCAATAAGGGTCTGGGTTTCCTGAACCGTGTCGGCGTGAAGGTCGTGTCGAGCGTCACCCAGATCGGCGACACCCCGCACCTGGAAAAGCTGATCGGCCCGATCAAGGTCATGCTCGACGCTTACCAGGATGGTCAGCTGGACGCGGTGTACCTGTGCTACACCAAGTTCATCAACACCATGCGCCAGGAACCGGTCATCGAGCAGCTGCTCCCGCTGCCGGCCGGTCACCTGGAAGCGGACAGCGGCGCCCACTCGTGGGACTACATCTACGAGCCGGACGCGCAAGTCGTGATCGACGAACTGCTGGTCCGTTACGTGGAAGCGCTGATCTACCAGGCGGTGGCCGAGAACCTGGCGTCCGAGCAATCGGCGCGTATGGTGGCAATGAAGGCCGCGACCGACAACGCGGGTAACGTCATCGGCGAGCTGAAGCTGGTCTACAACAAGACCCGCCAGGCGGCGATTACCAAAGAACTCTCCGAGATCGTGTCGGGCGCAGCTGCGATCAGCAGCTGAGCGGCGTAGCGACCTCACGAAACGACATTAAAACTATATCTGAAGGAACGAAAATGGCTGATGGCAAAATCGTTCAGTGTATCGGCGCGGTGGTTGACGTGGAATTCCCGCGCGACGCCATGCCCAAGGTGTATGACGCACTGAAAATGGAAGGCTCCGAACTGACGCTGGAAGTGCAGCAGCAGCTGGGCGACGGCATCGTCCGCACCATCGCGCTGGGCAGCTCGGAAGGCCTGCGTCGCGGCATGACCATCCAGAACACCGGCAACCCGATCATGGTTCCGGTTGGTCCGGCGACCCTGGGCCGTATCATGGACGTGCTGGGCAACCCGATCGACGAGCGCGGTCCGGTCAGCCAGGAGCGTACCGCGTCGATCCACCGCACCGCCCCGCAGTACGACGAGCTGTCGCCGTCGCAAGACCTGCTGGAAACCGGCATCAAGGTGATCGACCTGGTCTGCCCGTTCGCCAAAGGCGGTAAAGTCGGCCTGTTCGGCGGCGCCGGCGTCGGCAAGACCGTGAACATGATGGAACTGATCAACAACATCGCCAAAGCGCACTCGGGTCTGTCCGTGTTCGCCGGCGTGGGTGAGCGTACCCGTGAAGGTAACGACTTCTACCACGAAATGGCCGATGCAAAGGTCGTCGATCTGGACAACCTGGGCAACTCGAAGGTCGCGATGGTCTACGGCCAGATGAACGAACCGCCGGGCAACCGTCTGCGCGTCGCGCTGACCGGCCTGACGATGGCCGAAGCGTTCCGTGACGAAGGCAAGGACGTTCTGTTCTTCGTCGACAACATCTACCGTTACACGTTGGCCGGTACCGAAGTGTCGGCACTGCTGGGCCGTATGCCGTCCGCCGTGGGCTACCAGCCGACGCTGGCCGAAGAAATGGGCCGCCTGCAAGAGCGCATCACGTCGACCAAGACCGGTTCGATCACCTCGATCCAGGCCGTGTACGTCCCTGCGGACGACTTGACCGACCCGTCGCCTGCCACGACCTTCGCCCACCTGGACTCGACCGTCGTTCTGTCGCGTGACATCGCTTCGCTGGGTATCTACCCGGCAGTGGATCCGCTGGACTCGACCTCGCGCCAGCTGGACCCGCTGGTCGTCGGCGAAGAGCACTACACGACCGCGCGCGCCGTGCAGGGCACCCTGCAGCGCTACAAGGAACTGCGTGACATCATCGCGATTCTGGGCATGGACGAGCTGGCACCGGAAGACAAGCTGGTCGTCGCACGCGCTCGCAAGATGCAGCGTTTCCTGTCGCAGCCGTTCCACGTCGCTGAAGTGTTCACCGGCGCACCGGGCAAGTACGTCTCGCTGAAAGACACGATCAAGGGCTTCAAGATGATCGCGTCGGGCGAGCTGGACCACCTGCCGGAGCAGGCGTTCTACATGGTCGGCACCATCGAAGAAGCGATCGAAAAGGCCAAGAAGCTGGCTGCTTGATCGCTAGCCTCTTCAAAGGACACTTATGGCAAATACCATTCACGTTGACGTCGTCTCGGCCGAAGAGCAGATCTTTTCGGGCGAAGCGGAATTCGTCGCGTTGCCGGGTGAAGCGGGTGAGCTGGGCATCTACCCGATGCACACCCCCTTGATCACGCGCATCCGCCCGGGTGCCGTGCGCATCAAGGTGGCGGGCCGCAGCGACGAAGAGTTCGTGTTCGTTGCCGGCGGCATCCTGGAAGTCCAGCCGAAAGGCGTGACCGTCCTGGCCGACACCGCGATCCGCGGCGCCGACCTGGACGAAGCGAAAGCCCAGGAAGCCAAGCGCAAGGCCGAAGAGCTGATGGTCAACAAGGACTCGGCAATCGACTACGCCAAGGCGCAAGCCGAACTGGCGGCGGCGGTCGCCCAGCTGGCGGCCATCGCCAAGCTGCGTCATAAAGGACGCTGATCGCTCGTCGTTCGAGTGCTCAAAAAGAAGGCAGCCTCCGGGCTGCCTTTTTTATTGCTCAAATTCGGGGCAAATTCGGGGTCAGAGCACATTTTTTTCGAAATTCGGGGTCAGAGCACTTTTTGAAGCAATTGCTCGTGCTTAACTAAACGCCGGTCACCGGACTGATTGCTCGACAAGCATGGCCGTTCGACGGCAGAACGTTCTCAGAAACCATTGATGGAAAACGTGCTCTGACCCCGAATTTTTGCCGAAATGTGCTCTGACCCCGAATTTTGGCGGTGGGTATCCTGCGCCGTTCGATGATGCAAACCTGATAAGCTAGCATCAACGACAAGACAATGAGTAACCCCATGCGAACCATCGAACAAATCCTCCGCGCCGCCCGGACCGTGGCCGTCGTCGGGCTCTCGAACAAGCCCGAACGCGCCAGCCTGGAAGTCGCCAGCTACCTGCAGCAGCAGGGCTACCGCATCATCCCCGTCAATCCCGCGTACGCCGGCCAGGAGATCCTCGGCGAGACCGTTCACGCTACCTTGCAGGAAGCGGCCGATGCGCTTGCGCCGTCCGGCACGCGCATCGACATCGTCGATTGCTTCCGCAAGTCGGAAGAGATCCCGCCGATCGCCAAGGACGCCATCGACGTGCGCGCCGGTTGCCTGTGGATGCAGCTCGGCATCGAGAACCAGGTCGCCGCCGACCTGGCCCGGGCCGCCGGCCTGGACGTCGTCATGAACCACTGCATGCTGATCGAGCACCGCAAGCTGGGAGAACAGGTCGCATGAGCATGCTGGAACGCTTCCGCGCGCCCAAGCACCTGGAATTGCGCGACAAGGATGCCGGCGATACCCCGCTGCGCGACGACAAGAAGGGCAAGCTCAAGAATGGCGAGATCAAGGAGCGCGAGCGGGCGCTCACTGCCGAGCTGACGGCCGAAGTGGCCAAGCTGCAGGAAAAGCTGTACGCGGCGCGCGACCAGAAGCTGCTGCTGATCCTGCAAGGGATGGACACCTCCGGCAAGGATGGCACCGTGCGTGCGCTGTTCTCGCAGATCAATCCGATGGGCCTGCACGCCACCGGTTTTGTGGCCCCGACGGAGAAGGAAAAGGCCCACGATTTCCTCTGGCGCGTGCATGCGCGCGTACCGGCCAAGGGAGAAATCGGGATCTTCAACCGCAGCCATTACGAGGACGTGCTCGTACCGCGTATTCTCGGCACGCTGGATGGGAAGGACCTCGACCGCCGCTACGCCCAGATCCGCGACTTCGAACGCATGCTGGCCGAGACCGGGACGACGGTCATGAAAGTCTTCCTGCACATTTCGAAGGATGAGCAGCGCGAGCGCCTGCAGGCGCGCCTGGACGATCCGGAGAAGCACTGGAAGTTCGACCCGGCCGATCTCACCGCCCGGGAGAAATGGGATGTCTACCAGAACGCCTACGCAGACGCGATCAACGCGACGGACGCCGACCGCGCGCCGTGGTACATCGTGCCGGCGGATTCGAAGACGCACCGCAACCTGATCATCGCCCACCTGATGCTGGAGACCATGCAGGGCATGAAGCTCGAGTGGCCTGAGCCGAAGGCGGACATGGCCAAGGTAAGGATAGACAACTGAGTCGACGGGTGAGATTGTCATAGAATGGAGATCCACCAACCCGTGCGATCTTCCGACCATGTTCAAGTCCACCGCTTTGCTGCTTTCCCTCGGCGCCGCCGCGACGTTTTCCACGATGACGGCGGCACCCGCGCTGGCGCAGACGCCGGCCGCCCAGCCCGCGGCTCACCCGGCCAGCTGCCCGGCCGTGCTGAAGCACACCTTCAACCGCCTGCAGGACGAAGCGCCGCAGGACCTGTGCCAGTACGCCGGCAAGGTCGTGCTGGTGGTGAACACGGCCAGCTACTGCGGTTTTACCAAGCAGTACGAGGGTCTGGAAAAGCTGTACGCGAAATACGCGCCGCGCGGCCTCGTCGTGCTCGGCTTCCCGTCCAATGACTTCAAGCAGGAAGACGCGGACGCGAAGAAGATCGCCGACCTCTGCTACAACACGTATGGCGTGAAGTTCCCGATGTTCACGAGCACCGTCGTGTCCGGCGACAAGGCCAATCCGCTGTACTCGGAACTGATCAAGGCGACGGGCAACCAGCCCAAGTGGAATTTCAACAAATACCTGATCGACCGGAACGGCAAAGTCATCGACTATTTCCCGAGCAAGGTGACGCCGGAAGATCCGACCCTCGTCGGCAAGATCGAGCAGGCGCTGAAGGGCTGAGTTATTTGCGCAGCACGGCGCGCAACGGTCCGCGCAAGGCGTTGCAGACGACGATCTCCTGCGCGCGCGCGAGGCTTTCGCGCGTGAGCGGGCATTCGATCGCGCCCCAGGCCGGATCGTCCAGCAGCACGCCGCGCATCACGCCGGGCAGCACGCCGGCCGACAGCGGCGGCGTGTACCAGTGGCCGCCGATTTTTACGAATACGTTGCTGCGGCCACCCTCCGTCAGTTCGCCCCGTTCGTTGAAGAACAGCGTGTCGAAGGCGCCCATGCTTTCCGCCGCGCGCCAGGCGGCGTCGTAGCGGCTGCGGATGCTCGTCTTGTGACGCAGGAAGACGTCGTGCGCGTGCGTGGGAGCGTCCGCCAGCAGCACGGCGACCGGCTCGGCGAGCGGTGCCAGCGCGCCCGTCTGCACGACGATCTCGCCGTCGGGACGCAGCGCGAGCCGTACGCGGTGCGGCCCATCGTCCGGCAACGCAGCGCAGGCTTCCAACGCGGCGTTGCGCGCCAGGTCCGGCTTGAACGGATGGCCGAAATACGCGGCGGACGCGCCCAGGCGCGCGAGGTGGCGCTCCAGGTGACGGCATCCGTCCACGCGCGTGGCGTAGATGGTCTCGAAGATCTCGAAGTCGTTCGGCAGGCCCGTGAGGAAGCTCGCCTTGAGCCGGCATTCGGCATATTCGGCGCCCGCGTCGCTGTCGTACACGATGCCCGCGCCCACGCCCAGTTCGCCGTGCCGCACGCCGTTCTGTTCCGGCAGCAAGGTCAGCGTGCGGATCGGGACCGATAAGCAGAAGTCGCCGAAGCGCGCATGCTGCAGCGTCCCGAACCCGCTGCCTGCCGGCGGATCGATCCAGCCGATCGCGCCCGTATAGATGCCGCGCGCGGCCGGTTCGAGCTCGCGGATGATTTCCATCGTGCGGCGCTTGGGCGCGCCCGTAATCGAGCCGCAGGGATACAGGGCCGCGAAGATGTCCTGCAACGTGGTGCCCGGCGCGAGCTGGGCCTGCACGGTGGACGTCATTTGCAGCACGCTGCTGTAGCGCTTCACTTCGAACAGCGCCGGCACGCCCACGCTGCCGGTGCGCGCGATGCGTCCCAGGTCGTTGCGCAGCAGGTCGACGATCATGAGGTTTTCCGCGCGGTTCTTTGGATCGGCGGCCAGGTGTTGCGCGCGCACGGCGTTCAGCAGATCGTCCGTGTCCGCCGGCGCCGTGCCCTTCATCGGACGCGCCAGCAGGCGGCCCGCGTCGTGGCGCACGAACAGTTCCGGCGACAGCGACAGCACCGCGCGTCCATCCGGCAGGGCAATGAGGGCGCCGTAGGGCACCGGCTGGCGTGCGCGCAGGCGCGCGTACAGCTGCCGGATGTCGCCGAAGGCGTCGAAGCGGAGACGGTAGGTGTAATTGACCTGGTACGTGTCGCCGGCCGCGATGTAGTCGCGGATGCGGTCGATGGCCTGCGCGAACGTGGCCTCGTCGACGTTGGCGCGCACGGCCCCGATGCCGGCCGGGCCATTTTGCCCGCTCGTGGTCAGCCAGGCGTCGACCTGGTCCGCATCCAGCATGGTGTAGCGCTCGAACAGCAGCACCTGGGCCAGCGGCGCGTGCAGCTCGCGCGGCGGCGCGATGCCGAGCAGCTGCTCGCCCAGTTCATACGTCAGCACCGGCACGGCGTGCAGGCCGCGCGCGAGGGCGTCCTGGACGCCGTCCAGCAGGCGCGGCCAGTCGTCCACGTGTTGGCACGCCAGCATGCCCGCATAGCCCTCGTACAGGCGCGAGCGCGCCTGCGCATGGCCTTCGGGGCTCGCATCGTCGAGCAGGGCGAACACGGTGGCATCCATGGCGATGGTCAGGCGGCCAGGAGGAGGGCCAGCTGCAGCGGGCTGTGTTCGGTGGGGTGCTGCCTGAAACCGCTCTTGGCGTAGCGGTGCCAGCGTCCCGTCACGTACGCGACGAGCATCCCGGCGCGCGCGGCCACGTCTTCCTCGCGGCCGTGGCCCTGCGTGCTGGCCACGCGCAGCGCCTGCTTGAACGCCAGCTCGACCTTGTCGTAGAACTGGTTCATGCGCAGGATGAGGCGGTCGTCTTCGCCGACGAGGGCGTCGCCGATCAGCACGCGCGTCATGCCCGGATTGTTGGCGGAGAACGACAGCAGGATCTGCAGCATCGCATGCGCCTGCGCGACGCCGTTGTCCTCGCGCTCCGCGACCTGGTTGAACAGGGTGAACACGGTGCCCTCGATGAATTCGATCAGGCCCTCGAACATCTGCGCCTTGCTGGCGAAATGGCGATACAGGGCCGCTTCCGACACCGACAGCCGGGCGGCCAGCGCCGCCGTCGTGATCTTCTCGCCCTTCGGGTGTTCGAGCATGGCCGCCAGGGCCTGGAGGATCTGCTGTTTGCGTTGGCCCGGCTTGGTGCTTGTCATGTTGTTAGAGGTTCTCCGTATGGTATCTGGGGGCGAGCCGGCGCAGGTGCGCGGGCAGCTTGAGCACGGATTTTACTTTGGCATCGACGTAACCGGGGCGTTTGACCATCTTCGGCAACGGGGCTTTGCCGATCGGATCGCTGAAGTGCAGGTATTGCGTGACCCAGGCCGTGCGCACGCCGAGCTGCTTGGCGCGCTTGAGGTTCATGAGCGTGTCCTCGACGAGGATGCAGCGTCCCGCCGCCACGCGATGGCGCCGCAGCAGGCGGCGCAGCATCAGCTTCGACGGCTTGGGACGCAGCTGGCGATGCACGTGCATGTCCTCGATCGAGACGTGATGGGCGAACTGGCGCTGCAGCCCGATGTGGCGCACCACGCCGGTCGAATACGCGGTCGGCGCGTTCGTGAGAAGGATCTTGCGGCCGGGGAGGCGGCGCAGCAGGCGCTCTAGGCCGCGCTCGTAGCGCACCAGCTCGTGCAGCGCGCCGATGTCGTGCGTCTGGCGCAGGAAGTCGGCCGCGTCGACGCGGTGGTGGCGGATCATGCCCAGCAGCGTCGCGCCGTAGCGCTTCCAGTAGCCGATGCGGGCCGCGTCGACTGCTTCCTGGCTCGCGGGCGTGACGCCGTCGCCGAGCACGCGCGCGATGTACGTGTTCATGTTGGCGCTGATTGCCGGAAAGATCGCGTGCGATGCGTCGTGCAGCGTGTTGTCGAGGTCGAACAGCCAGACAGGCGAGGGGAGCTTGGACACAGTGGGAACGGAACGGACAAGGGAATCCAGATTATATCGGCATGACGCAGCGCGCTTCCTTCTCTGATCCAGATCGCATGCCGGCCCGTCGGGGCGATCCAGAATGGGTCAAGGATGACTTCCGCGAGGATGCGTATGCGCCGCTTCTTCCTCCTGATTCTGGTGTGGCTGCTGGCCACGCCAATGGCCCACGGGACCGACCGCGGTGCCCTGTTCCGGCTCACGCTGGATGGCCATGTGATGCATCTGTTCGGCACCTTGCACGTCGGCCTGCCGGACTTCTATCCACTCGAAGACCGCCTCACGGGTGCGCTGGCCGAGGCGTCGACGCTGGCGCTCGAGATCGATCCCGACCAGCCGCGTGCCGACCTGCAGGAAGCGCTGCGCGCGTATGGCATGCTGGCGCCCGGCAATCCCGCCTACGACAGCCTGCCGCCCAGGCAGAAGCGGCGTCTCGACGTGCTGTTGCAGCAGGGCGGTCTCGACGCCTCCTTCATGCTGGGTTTCAAACCGGTGCTGCTGGCGACGATGCTGACATTGGCCGAATACACGCGCCAGGGGTACCGGGCCGACCTGTCGAGCGATGCCTGGCTCGCGCGCCAGGCGCGCCGGCGCCACGTCCGGGTGCTGGCGCTGGAATCGCTGGGCGGGCAACTGGCGCTGCTCGACCGCCTGCCGATACCGGACCGCTGGCGTTTCCTGGAAGAGATGATGGACACGATCGAATCCGGCGCCCAGCGCACGGAAGCCCGCGAAGTCGTGCGGGCCTGGAGCACGGCGGACCGGCAGGCGCTCGACCGGATGGCCGAGAGATGCGAGACGGACCGGAGCGTGTCCGGCCGCTTCGTGACGCAGGTGCTGCTGAAGGAGAGAAACGTCGGCCTGGCCGAGCGCCTGCTGCAATTGCTGCGTACGGAAGACCGGACGGTGGCCGCGATCGGCGTGCTGCACTTGCTGGGGACCGGGAGTGTGCCGGAGTTGCTGGCGCAGAGTGGTGTGAGCGTTGAGAGAATTTATTAAAGAAAAAGGGTCCGACGAATCGGACCCTTTTTCATGAATTCTGGCGGAGCGGACGGGGCTCGAACCCGCGACCCCCGGCGTGACAGGCCGGTATTCTAACCAACTGAACTACCGCTCCAGCTTTTACTGCTCTCTCGCATCCTGACGCTTGTCATCGCGCCGCGAGTGTCCTGCATTCCTGCCGCGCAAACGCGCAGCGTGGACAAGATGCTTGTCTTATCCGTTACGTCAGGCATCGGGGATACCAAAACAGGCGGGAATCTGGACAAATCCTGGTGCCCTTGACGTGGATTGAACACGTGGCCTCTCCCTTACCAAGGGAGTGCTCTACCACTGAGCTACAAGGGCAACGTCATTATGTGGCGCGGTTGAGACGCCACAGAATTTCAGTGCGAGCGGATCATAGTGCCAAAAGCCTGTTCGGTCAAGACTTCCAGCAACAAAGAGTGCTCGATGCGGCCATCGATGATGTGCACGGTGTTCACGCCCGACTTGGCGGCGTCCAGGGCCGACGAGATCTTCGGCAGCATGCCGCCGGAAATCGTGCCGTCCGCGAACATCTCGTCGATCTCGCGCGCCGACAGGTCCGTCACCAGGTTGCCGTTCTTGTCCTGCACGCCGGCGATATTGGTCATCATGATCAGCTTTTCGGCTTTCAGGATTTCCGCGATCTTGCCGGCGACGACGTCGGCGTTGATGTTGTAGGCCTGGCCGTCCTGGCCGAAACCGATCGGCGAGATGATCGGGATGAAGGCGTCGTCCTGCAGCGCTTTCACGACGGCCGGATTGATCGCCTCGATTTCACCGACGAAGCCGATGTCGAGGAATTCGCCCGGCTTCTCCTTGTCCGGCATCGCCATTCTGCGTGCGCGGATCAGGCCGCCGTCCTTGCCGGTCAGGCCCACGGCCTGGCCACCGTAGTGGTTGATCAGCATGACGATGTCCTGCTGGACTTCGCCGCCCAGCACCCACTCCACCACTTCCATGGTTTCTTCGTCGGTGATGCGCATGCCTTGCACGAAGGTGCCCTGCTTGCCGATTTTTTTCAGGGCGTTGTCGATCTGCGGACCGCCGCCGTGCACCACGACCGGGTTCATGCCGACCAGCTTCAGCAGGATCACGTCGCGCGCGAAGCCATGCTTCAGGCGCTCGTCGGTCATCGCGTTGCCGCCGTATTTGATGACGATGGTCTTGCCGTGGAAATTACGGATATAGGGGAGTGCTTCGGCCAGGATCTGCGCCTTGATCTGCGGCGAGACCGCAGTCAGGTCGTTATTCTGGTCGTCGCCCGTCAGATTGGTCAGCGTTGCGTTCATTGGGGGTCCGGAAAAGAATTTGCGAGATTTTACAGGCAATAGCCTACCGCAGTGGCCATTATAGAAGTTCTATGTTGTATTTTCTGGCACCGGCCGTTAAGGTGGATTACATCTCGATACACGATGTCACCTTTGCATGAGCACTTGTTCACAATGCGGCACCGAATTTGGCTGCGCGATGGTCGACGGCACCGACGGTGCACCGTGCTGGTGCACGAAGCTGCCGCCCGTGGTCCCGCTCCCGTCCCCCGCCGCAGCGGCCGGTTGCTGGTGCCCCGCCTGTCTGGAACAGCATATCGCGCAACGGGCCGCCAAGGCGCCGGATACGTGAAGCAGCGTCAGCGCGCCGTGCGAAAGAACCGCATCATTTCGCGGCTCGCGTTCGGGCCCTTGCCGTCCGTATAGCTGCCGCGCGTATCGCCGCCCGACCACGCATGGCCGGAACCGTGGATCTCCCAGTGTTCCGCATGGATGCTGCCGTCGGGCCGGCGGTGCACGGTGCGCGTATACGCATGGCCATCGGGCACGCTGCCGGGTTCGACCACGACGTCTTCCGACGGATGGCGCCGGCGCTGGTTGATCAGTTCGTGGCCGTTGGCCGGATGCACGGTCGTGTCGCGGTCGCCGTGGAAGACGATGATCGGCAACGATTTACCCGGCTTGTGGCCGGTGCGGAAATCGCCTTTCATCGCCGCCATCGCGGACGGCAGGTCGTGCGCGGCCGCGAACGGCAGGCCCGAATGGACGCCGACGGCGGCAAAGAGGTCCGGATACAGCGTGCCCATGATGGCCGCCATCGCGCCGCCCGCGGACAGGCCGGCGACGTAGACGTGCTTCGGATCGATCACGTAGCGCGCCATGATGTCCTGCGTGAGCCCGGCGATGATCGATGGCTCGCCCTGGCCGCGCTGCTGGTCCGCCGCGCTGAACCAGTTCCAGCAGCGCGACGCGTTGGCCTGCTGCGACTGGGCCGGGTAGGCGACGAGGCAGCCGTATTCCTCGGCCAGGGCGTTCATGCCCGTGCCGAGGGCGAAGTCGTCGGGATTCTGCGTGCAGCCGTGCAGCATCACGAGCAGCGGCGCCGGTTGTCCGGCACAGGTGCTCGGGATGTACAGTTTGTAGTCGCGGGTGCCCGCGTCGTTCGTATAGCTGGCGTCGATGAAATGGCCGGGCAGGCCGATCGCGGCCGCGCCCGTCGACAGCGGCGGCACATTGAACGGGTTGGCATTCTGGCCCAGGCGCGACAGGTCGGCCAGCATCTCGGAAAAAGCGTCGTAAGTCGGAAAATTCGAGGCCGGCGGCGTGATGGTTTCCACGCTTTTGACCGCCGCGGTCTGCACGGCGGTGGCATTCTTGACGGATTCCCGGATGACGGTGCGGGCAACGGATGGGCCGCGGCGCATCAGGGATCGGGTCGCAGCGCGCATTTGCGCCAGGAACTTGTGATTCAGGGACATCGGCACTCCTTGTGGGGTGTGTCGGCAATGCGCCGGCGCGTGGCTGAGGCATCGATCGAGGGTTCAGTCTTGATGGCGAAGCTTGCGCGAACCTTACAGATGGGGTAAGCGCAACGCGCAACGGAAGAGCCCCAGTCTACGCGGGTGGGCTCGTCGGTCAAGCGCGATTCGTTCCGGTAGGTTAATCTGCGCACCATGTGTCCTATATCCCTGACTAGTCCGCGCTCCAGGTGGCGCGACACAATACCGAAATTTGCACAGGCCACGGCATGAACGAGACACGTCTTCCGCCGGAACAACAGACGCCGGTGCCTTCCCCGTGCATCAACGTGTGCAAGATGTCGCCCGTGACGGGTTTGTGCGAGGGCTGCCTGCGCACCATCGACGAGATCGTTGCCTGGGGCCGCGCCGACGACGGCTATAAACGCGCCGTGTGGGCGGAAATCCGCCGGCGCGAAGAACAGATTCCCTTCGATTGATGCCGGCGCCGCGAATTTAGAGCCCTGAATCTAGCACGGTCGTGCTTTTCTAATCCATAATCGTCGGGTCCGATCAACTCTCGCGAGAAACCCATGGCGCTGCCTCCCGTCCTGCAAGACCTGTCCCTTCCCGTCATCGCGTCGCCGATGTTCATCGCCAGCGGACCCGCGCTGGTGGCCGCGCAGTGCAAGGCGGGCATCGTCGGTTCCTTTCCGGCGCTGAACGCGCGTCCGGCCGCGCTGCTCGACACGTGGCTGACGGACCTCCAGGAGGAACTGGCGGATTACCAGGAAGCGCATCCGGATAAAAAGGTCGGCCCGATCGCCGTCAACCAGATCGTGCACCAGTCGAACGACCGCCTGGAACATGACGTGGCCGTGTGCGTGAAGCACCAGGTGCCGATCATCATCTCGTCGCTGCGCGCGCCGCCGAAGGAGATGCTGGACGCCGTGCACGCCTACGGCGGCATCGTCATGCACGACGTGGTCTCGATCCGCCACGCGGAAAAGGCGCTGGAGGCGGGCGTCGACGGCCTGATCCTCGTGGCGGCCGGCGCCGGCGGCCATGCGGGCGCGCTGTCGCCGTTCGCGCTGGTGGGCGAAGTGCGCAAATTCTTCGACGGCCCGATCGCGCTGTCGGGTTCCATCGCGACGGGCGACGCCATCCTCGCCGCGCAGGCGATGGGCGCCGACTTCGCCTACATCGGCTCGCGCTGGCTGGCCACGCGCGAATCGAACGTCACCGACGCCTACCGCAGCGCGATCGTGGAATCGACGGCGGCCGACGTCGTCTACACGAACCTGTTCACGGGCGTGCACGGCAACTACCTGAAAAAATCGATCGTGGCGGCCGGGCTCGATCCGGACAACCTGCCGGTGTCGGACAAGAGCAAGATGAGCTTCGGTTCCGGCAGCGCCAAGGCATGGCGCGATATCTGGGGCGCGGGGCAGGGCGTCGGCCTGATGGACGACGTGCCCACCGTGGCGGAGATGGTGGCGCGCCTGACGCAGCAGTATCAGGCGGCCCGGGAGCGGCTGGGCCTGAAGGCCTGAACGGTCAGCCCAGCACTTTATCCGCGTCGCGGATCACCCACAGCCCCGGCAGGTTGCGCCAATACCCGTGCGCATCCATGCCGAAGCCGACGACGAACTGGTTCGGCACCGTCAGCCCGACGATGTCCGCCTGCACCGGTTTGACCTTACCCAGTTCCTTGTCGGCGAACACGGCCAGGATCACCTCGGCCGCGCCCATGTCCAGCAGGCGCTGCTTCACGTGCGCCAGCGTCTCGCCTTCGTCGAGGATGTCGTCCACGATGATGATCGTGCGGCCCTTGACGTCCTGGCGCGGGATGACTTTCCACACGACTTCGCCGCCACGGTCCAGGTCGCCGTAGCGGGTGACGTGGATGTAGTCGAATTCGAGGGGGAACGTCAGTTGCGGGAGCAGGTTGCCGGTGAACACCACCGCGCCGCCCATGACGCCCAGCACGAGGGGAAATTCAGCCGTTTCGTCATTGTCGAAACGCTGGTTCAGCACCTCGGCGACGTTGCGTACGGCCGCCTGGACCTTGTCGGCGCTGACGATTTCCTCGGCATTGGCCAGCAGGGCGCGGGCACGGTTGTAGTGAAAGTCTTGCATGATATTTCAGAGTCGGTTGCAGGATCGGATTAATCCTTGGGTGTGCGATTATCCGTCAGTTTGCGCTTGCGCGCGATTCCCGACGGCGCGGGTCGGCGGTATGCTTCAGAGGGCGTATCATACCGGCTTGAGAACCACATCATCCACAACCGAGCCACCATGCCAGCACCAGACTCCACCCACGTGCGCGCCGAGCGCCTCGAGAAGCTGCGCGCCGCGATGGCGCGCCACCGGATCGACGCCTTCATCGTACCGTCCGCCGATCCGCACCTGTCCGAATACCTGCCGGGCCGCTGGCAGGGCCGCGCGTGGCTGTCCGGGTTCACGGGGTCCGTCGGCACGTTCATCGCCACGCAAGACTTCGCCGGCGTCTGGACGGATGGCCGCTACTACACGCAGGCCGAGAACGAACTGGCCGGCACGGAGATCAGGCTGATGAAGATCCCGTCCGGCGCGAGCCTCCTGCACATCGACTGGCTGGCGGACAACCTCGACGCAGGCCAGACCGTGGCAGTGGATGCGCGCGTGCTGGGCCTCGCCGTCGCGCGCCTGCTGGGCGATGCGCTGGCCGCCCGCGGCATCCAGCTGCGCACGGACCTCGACCTGCTGGACGAGATCTGGGATGACCGTCCGGGCCTGCCGCCCGAACCGGTCTACGAGCACGTGGCACCGTTCGCCGTGCTCGATCGCGCGGATAAACTGCATGCGACGCGCAACGCGATGGCGAAGCTGGGCGGCGAACGCCACTTCATCTCGACGCTCGACGACATCGCCTATCTGTTCAACCTGCGCGGCGCGGACGTCAGCTTCAATCCCGTGTTCCTCGTGCACGCGCTCGTGGAGGCCACGGGCGCGACCCTGTTCGTCGCCGACGGCAAGATCGAGGGAGACGTGCGTGCGCGCCTGGAACAGGACGGCGTGCGCGTCGCGCCGTACGACCAGGCGCAGCAGGCCCTGGCCGCGCTGCCGCCCGACAGCACGCTGCTGATCGACCCGCGCCGCATCACGGCCGGCATGCGCGCCGCCGTGCCGGCGCACGTGCGCGTGGTGGAATCCATCAACCCGACGACGCTGGCCAAGTCGCGCAAGCGCGATGCCGAGATGGACCACGTGCGCGACACGATGGAACAGGATGGCGCCGCCCTGTGCGAATTCTTCGCATGGCTCGAGTCGACGCTCGCCGACACGCATCGCGCACCGCTGAACGAAGTCCACATCGACGAGCAGATCACGGCCGCGCGTACGCGCCGTCCCCACTTCGTCAGCCCCAGCTTCGGCACCATCGCGGGCTTCAACGCGAACGGCGCCATCATGCACTACCGCGCGTCAAGCGAGAACTGCGCCGTGATCGAGGGCGACGGCCTGCTCCTGATCGACTCCGGCGGCCAGTACCTGGGCGGCACGACCGACATCACGCGCGTCGTCCCCGTCGGCACGCCCTCCGCCGCGCAAAAGCGCGATTTCACGCTGGTGCTGAAAGGGATGATCGCGCTGTCCGTCGCGCGCTTCCCGCGCGGGACGAAAGGGCCGATGCTCGATGCGCTGGCGCGCGCGCCGATCTGGGCGGCCGGCATCGATTACGGCCATGGCACCGGCCACGGCGTCGGCTACTTCCTCAACGTGCACGAAGGGCCGCAGGTGATTTCGCCGTCGGCGCCGCCGGAGCCGCATACGGCCATGGAGCCGGGCATGATCACGTCGAACGAGCCGGGCATCTATCGCCCCGGCCAATGGGGCATCCGCATCGAAAACCTCGTGCTGACGCGCGTCGTCGGGGACGAGGGCTTTGGCGAGTTCCTCGGCTTCGAGACCTTGACGCTGTGCCCCATCGACACGCGCTGCATCGACCTGTCGCTGATGCGCGGCGACGAGGTCGCGTGGCTCAACGACTACCATCGCAGCGTGCGCGCGCGCCTGCTGCCGCACGTGAGCGGCGCCGCGCGCGACTGGCTCGAACTGCGTACCAAGGAGATCTGACATGGCGGGAGCACGTTCCACCCGCGCCAGCGCGGCCGTCGACCGGCTCAAGCGGCGCACCGGGGTGACGTCGTATTCGATGGCGCGCACCGGCGACGGCCTGTTCTTCCTGTCCGAAAAACCAGGCGCGCCGCCGCTGTGCGCGCCGCTCGAGCTGGACGAGTTCGTGGCGTTCGTCAACGGCCTCGGTCCGCAGGAGGTCAAGCGCGTCAGCAAGCACGATCTCGAATTCGAAAAACAGCTGGTCAGGAAAAAACCTTGACGGCTCCCCCATCGAACGACCTGGCCCTGACCCTGCCCGAGCTGGTCGGCGCGTACTGGTCGCAGGCCGAACTGGCCACGAATGCCCTGATCCTGCTGAACCTGGCGGGCGCGCTGCTGCTGGGCCTCATGGTCGGCTACGAGCGTTCCTACCACGGCCGCGCGGCCGGCATGCGCACGTATGGCCTCGTGTGCATGGCATCGTGCGCGCTGACGATCGTCACGGGCTACCCGAGCCACTGGTTCGGCGGGCACGGGTCGTCCGTGGCGCTGGTCGACCCCACGCGTGTGATCCAGGGCGTCGTGACGGGCATCGGCTTCCTCGGCGCCGGCGTCATCATGCGCTCGGGCTTCAACATCAGCGGCCTGACGACGGCGGCGTCGATCTGGTCGTCGTCCGTGATCGGCATCCTCGTGGGCCTCGGGTTCTACATGGCCGCGATGGGTCTCGCGTTCTTCTCCGCGATGATCATGATCTACCTGAACAAGGCGGTGGGCCTGCTGCCGTCGCGCCATGCGGTGGCCGTCACCCTGCACTTCAAGCCCGGCGTGTATCCGCAGGAAGAAACGCTGCGCCAGGCGGCGCTGGAGCGCGGCTACGAGATCGCCGGCGGTTCATTGACCATCTCCAGCGAGAAGGGCTGCCAGGAATGGCATTTCGTCGCGCTGGAATTGCCCGGCAAGCCGGGCGCGCCGCTGTCGCTGCTGGCCAGCGAGCTGTCCACGTTCGAAGGCGTTGATGGCTTCCAGCTCTCGCACGCTCGTAACTGAAGCAACTGACAACAACGACACGAGGAGCACATGACACCCCAGGACGTTCTCGATTTCTGGTTCGGCGCACCGGGCAGTCCGGAGGCCGGTAAACCGCGCCGCGAATGGTTCGTCAAGAAGGACGAATTCGACGCCGTCATCCGCGACCGCTTCGGCGCCGCCATCGAGCAGGCGCTGGCCGGCGGGCTGCGCGAATGGGATGCGCAGGGGCCGCAGGGCACCCTCGCGCGCCTCCTGGTGCTCGACCAGTTCACCCGCAACGCCCACCGCAACACGCCCTTGTCATTCGCCGGCGATTCGCTGGCGCTGGCGGCCGCGCGGTCTCTCGTCGACAGCGGCGCCGACCGCGAGCTGCCGCCGCTGCAGCGCGCCTTCGCCTACATGCCGTTCGAGCACGCCGAGGACGCCTACATGCAAGAGCGCGCCGTCGAACTGTTCGGCGTGCTGGCGGCCGAACACCCGGGCTTCGACGAGATGCTCGATTACGCGCACCGTCATCGCGGCGTGATCGCGCGCTTCGGCCGCTTCCCGCACCGTAACGAGATCCTCGGGCGCGCCTCGACGCCGGAAGAAATGGAATTCCTGCGCCAGCCGGGTTCCCGTTTCTGAGTCCCGTTAATGATGACGACCCTGAACATCGTCGGCGCCGGCCACGTGGGCCGCGTCCTCGGCCGCCTGTTTTTTGCGCGCGGCGTGTTCGCCATCCAGGACGTCAAGACCCGTAGCATCGACAGCGCGCGCGACGCCGTCGCGTTCATCGGTGCCGGTACGCCGGTCGATGGCGCGCCGCGCGCGGCCGACGTGTGGATGCTGGCCGTGGCGGACGATGCGATCGCCGGGGTCGCCGCCGCGCTGGCGCAATCCACGCCGATGGCGGGCGCCGTCGTGTTCCACTGCAGCGGCGCCAAGGCCTCGACCGAGCTGGATGCGCTGCGCCGGGCGGGGGCGCTGGTCGCCAGCGTGCATCCGGTGCGCAGCTTCGCGGACCCGGCGGCCGTGGCGGCGGCGTTCGACGGCACGTTCTGCGGGGTGGAGGGCGACGCCGCCGCGCTGGCGGTCCTGCTGCCCGTCTTCGAGGCGATCGGCGCGCGGCCCGTGCGGATCGACCCGGCCGCCAAGACCGTGTACCACGCGGCCGCCGTGTTCGCGTCGAACTACCTGGTGACCGTGATGGATGCCGCGTTGCGCGCCTACGAGGCGGCCGGCATCCCGGCCGACGTGGCGCGCGAGCTGGCGCGGCCGCTCGCGACCGAAACCTTGTCGAATGTGCTGCGGCTTGGCCCGGAAGCGGCGCTGTCCGGCCCCATCGCGCGCGGCGACGCGGCGACGGTGGCGCGCCAGCACGCGGCCGTCACGGCCTGGGACGGCCCGACGGGCGATTTATACGACGCCCTCGCCACCGCGACGTGGGCGCTGGCGCGGCACAAGAACGCTGTTTAACCTGGAGTTGAAATGGTATTGACCGCATGGGCCACCCTGGCCGCACTCGGTGTGTATTTCTGGACCGGCGTGATGGCCGGCTGGGCGAGGAACAAGTACAACGTCCCGGCCCCAATGATGGACGGCCCGCTGCCGTTCCAGAGCGCGCAACGGGTGCAGGCGAACACGCTGGAACAGCTGCCGCTGGTGCTGGCGCCGCTGTGGCTGTGCGGCCACTATCTCGGCGACGTTTGGGCGGCAGCGGGCGGGCTGTTGTGGTGCGTCGGGCGGATCCTGTATGCGCTGGGCTATTACCGCGATCCGGCCAAGCGCGAGATCGGCTTCATCATCGGCATGGTCGCGTGCGGTGCCCTCGTTGCCGGCAGTGCGGTCGGGCTACTGTCCGCCTGACTTGTTGCAGTAGAGCAAAATCTCGAAAACCATTCGTCGACAAAGTTCCCATACTGCAATAAGCTGTGTCTGATTTCAATTTATTGAATGGCGGTGCCCCTACCGCCATGCGTGGAGGACGACAGCATGCTGTTCCTGAAAAGTACAAGTGTCACCAAGGCACCGGGCATTTATGAAGTCGACGTGGCGGCCAAGCCGCCGGGTAAAACGTTCGGCGTATTCCTGGCCACCGATCCCGACAATCCGCCGCGGGCCGTGCTGACGGCCCTGTCCGAGCTCGGATTCGAGAACACTTATCAACAGACCTATGTCCATAAGGACAAGGGCAAAGTCCTCGACCTGCATTTCCAGAAGAACGGCACCGATTTGTTCAACGGCTGGAAGACAGAGGAATGCGCGGCCAACCTGGCCGCGATCGACACCCTGTTCGGCAACGTCGGCATCAAGATCACGCCGCGCGTGATGAGCCTGGCCGAAGCCTACGCCTGATTACCCCTTCACCTCGATGTGATACAGCGCCCACGGGCAGGCGGCAAAGCGCTGCGGCAGCGGCAGCGCCTTCATCTCCGCTACCCGGTCGGCGTCGTACACGGCCCATAGCGGTCCCAGACCTCCCAGCGGCATCGGGTTGCCGTCGATGTGCGTGGCGACGATGAAGCGCCGTGCACGCGCCTGCGCGACCGGCAATTCCACGTTGTAACCGTCCACGGCGCGCAAGACCAGGATCGTCTTGTCGTTCGGCGTGGCGCCGGCACGCGCCAGCACGTCCGTCAGCAGCGGGCCGCGCAGCGTATGCGGCTTGCCGTCGTATTCCAGGGTCGGGCGGATCGTCACGGGCGGCAGGGCCAGCAGGCTGGCGTAATCGAATGCCCATGCTTTCGTGAACGTGACCTGATGCTTGTGCATCATCTGGTCCAGCGCCGGGTCGAGCGGACCGCGATTGCTGTGCGTAATGTCTCCGGTGACGGTCAGCAGGGCTGGGCCGCGTCCGGACGGTTGCGCCGCCTGGCCGGCAATCGGAAAGGCGCCCGCGACCGCCGCGGCGCCGAGGAATTGGCGTTTGTTCATGAGAAAATGCCTGGTTGGTAAGATCTTCTCATCATAGCAATATTGTCGAATGGATTTGTTTTCCACAGGCATGGATTTGATGCCCATCCCGATCGAGGATGGAGAACTGGCCATGCTGGCCCAGCTTCCCATGCCGATCGGCAATGCCGACATCCTGGCGCGTCTGCTTGCCGAGACGCCATGGCGCGCGGACACTGTCGTCGTGTACGGCAAACACTACCTGCAGCCGCGCCTGACGGCCTGGTATGGCGAAGCCAGCTATACGTATTCGGGTCTGACCTTGCAGCCGCTGCCTCTGACCCCGCTGCTGGAACAATTGCGCGCCGCGGTCGAGCAGGTGACGGGACGGCGCTACAACAGCGTCCTGCTGAATTACTACCGAGACGGCGCCGACAGCATGGGCATGCACAGCGACGACGAGCCGGAACTGGGACCGCAGCCCGTCATCGCCTCGCTCAGCTACGGCGCCACGCGCACGTTCATCCTGCGGCACAAGCGCACCAGGCGCACCGTGAAACTCGACCTGACGGACGGCAGCCTGCTGTTGATGGCAGGTGACCTCCAGGCCAACTGGCACCACGGGATCAACAAGACGGCCAAGGTGGTTGGACCACGGCTCAATCTAACTTTTCGTTACGTGCGCTAAATCGTTGTTATCTCTGCTCAATTTTCGCTAAAGCACTACTGAATTTAGGGTCATTAAGTTACATTCGATTACAAGTCTTACGAGTTCAGCACGGACTTCACCAATTTGCGGTGCTATCTTGACCACATCGCGATTCACGATCGAATCGCGAACCAGTCAAACAACGCAAAGGGAATCCGTAACATGAAAAAGCTCATCGTTGCACTGATCGCCACCACTGCCGCCGTCGGCGCGGCCCAAGCCCAGACCACCCAGACCCAACCGCGCGCCTATGTCGGCGTTGGTATCGCCACGGCGGACCACGTGAATTCGTCGGTCGGCGGCCTGACCAATTTCGACAGCGACGGCTACAAGGCTTCGGGCAAGATCTTCGGCGGCTATGAATTCGACCAGAACTGGGGCGTCGAAGCCGGCTACACCGACTTCCGCAACTCCGATTTCAACTACACCGCCAACGGCGTCAACGGCAGCGGCCGCACCAAGGGCAACAGCTACTACGTCGCCGGCAAGTACAACCTCCCGGTCAACGACCAGTTCTCCGTGTACGGCAAGCTGGGCCTGCAGCACAGCGAGCGCAAGCTGGAAAGCGCCGCGCTGAACCTGAAGGACACCGACACCGGTGCCTACGGCGCGGTCGGCGTGCAGTACAACCTCAACCAGCAGGTCGCTCTGACCGCCGAGTACGAGCGCTATGGCAAGAGCAAGGATTTCGGCGCCAAGGCCGACGTCTGGACCGTTGGTGCGCGCTACAGCTTCTAAGCGTTTCCAGCTTTACTCCTGGGAACAAAGGCCTGCAAATGCAGGCCTTTTTTTCGTCCGCGAAATTCGGGGTCAGAGCACATTTTCGATCAATTTCCAGCTGCGCAGCGGCGCCTCGACGGCAGGCCATAAGCGCGACGTTGGATTCGCCGCCGCCGACAAACGGTTGATTGAACTTGCGTTGAGGATCGTGCACCAAAAAGTGCTCTGACCCCGAATTTTACGGACGCACGGTCCGCCCATGCTGGCCTGCCGGCCGCATCCACGGCGGCAGCGCCAGCGGCAGCGCGGGCGGCGTGAATCCGGCCGAGATGAAGCGGTGCAGCGACGACCACGGCCATTCCGCTGGGTGCTGGCAAAAGCCGTGGCGCATCGGATTGCCGTGCACGTAGTCGATGAGGCTGGCGTACTCCTCGTCGTCGCCCACGCGATAGTCGCGGTAATGGCGTTCCCAGATGGTGCCGTCGCCCGTGCCGCCATCGCCCCTGGCCTTGGCGCCGCCCGGCAGGCAGGCCTTATGTAACGCCTTGGAAAAGGCGATCTTGACGGCGCGCCAGCGTGACGCGCAGTCGTGGTCGCCCGGCGGCAGGGTCCAGATGGCATGCGCGTGGTTCGGCAGCACGACCCAGGCGTCGACGTGGAACGGTTTGCGGATGCGCGCCTGGCGCATCGCTTCGCCGAAAGCCGAGAAATGGTCCGTCAGTAAGGTGCTGTCCCGATCCAGCAAACGCACCGTGAAGAAAAAGGTCCCGCCCGGGACCCGGTTGTCGCGGTAATGTGTCATGAACGTAGTCTGCCAAGCGGCGCAGCCAAGCCGTGTCGATCTGGCGCAAACGCGCACGAGTTGAAGAGTCTCAACCACAACGATTCTACCCACGATGTCTCTTTGACGACGATCCATTTCCGCGCATTAAACCGTATGGCGGAAGTGGCAAATTTGACACCGCAACAAGAGTTATTGGTTCGTCCGATGAATTTTTTTTTCAAACGGACTGAACCTTTTCACAACGGCCGGTATTAACCGGACGATTTCCGCAGTAGCAACCTGACATGCCATCCATTGCCCTGCTGTCCCAGCACCTGGTCTGCACCGGCCAGCTCGTTGCGCCCGACGCCGCCGCGCTCGCGCGCCTGCTGTTGCTGGCGCCCGTGCTGGAGGAGTGGGTGGTGCGTGCCGGCTTGCAGGAGTGGCTGATCCGGCGCACGGTCCATGCGCCTGTACCGGTGGTCTTGTCGGCGGCCGCGTTCGCACTGCTGCACGTCGGCTCCGGCTGGCACGCGGCGGGGCTCGTGCTGGCACCGGGACTGGCGCTGGCGCTGCTCTACCAGCGCGGGCGCGACTGGCGCTGGTGCGCGCTGGCGCACTGCGGGATGAATGCACTGGCCCTTGGTGGCTGTGCCCTTTGAACGAATCTGGGAGTCGCTATGACTGGGCTGCAACGTAGTCTCTATTCCATTCTCGCCGTGCTCGCGTTCGTCCCGGCCGTGCACGCGGCCGATGCACTGAACGGCAAGAACCTGTACCTGAACGGGCCGACCGGCGGCGGCACGTCCTGCGCGTCGTGCCACGGGCCGTCGCCCGCCACCAACGTCAACGGCATTCTGGCTGCGGCGAATAACCCGAGCGTGATTACCAGCGCCTTCAGCGCCAACAAGGGCGGCATGGGCACGCTGTTCAACGGCAAATTCACGACGGCGGAAATCGCGGACCTCGCCGCCTTCATCGGCAACCCGACCGTGACCGCCGCGCCCGCGGCCGCCGTCAATCCGGCCTCGCTGAGCTTTGCGGCCACCACCATCGGCCAGTCGGCGTCGGCCCTCGCCACCACCTTGTCCAACACCGGCAACGCGGCGCTGAACGTCGGTACGCTGAGCCTCTCAGGTGCTGCCGCCAGCGACTACACGATCAGCGGCGGCACCTGCGCCAACGGCACGTCGCTGGCGGCGGGCGCCAACTGCACCGTGCAGGTCACCTTCAAACCGTCGGCTGCCGGCGCGCGCGGCGCATCGCTCGTCATCGCGCACAACGCGACGGGCGGTTCCAGCACCGTGGCCTTGAGCGGCACGGGCAACGCGGTCGCGCAGGCGACCGTCGCGCTGTCGGCCAACGCGCTCGACTTCGGCGCCCTCGTCGCCGGCACCGCGTCGCCCGCGAAGAACATCACCGTCAACAACACGGGCCAGGCCGCGCTGACCTTTTCCAGCATCACCGTCGGCGGCGCCAACGCGAACGTGTTCACGCTGGGCGGTACATGCGCGACCGGGACGTCGGTCCCTGCCGGCGGCAGCTGCACCGTGACCGTGACGGCGAATCCGTCCGCCAACGGCGCGTTCAGCGGCAATCTGTCCCTCGCGTCGAACGCTTCCAATGGCGCCGTCTCGGTCGCATTGTCCGGCACCGTGTCCGCACCGGCGCCGGCCGTCACCGCGAACCCGTCGGCTGTGGCGTTCGGTACGCAGACGATCGGCGCACCGGCGGCAACGCAGACCGTCACCCTGGCCAACACGGGCAATGTGGCGCTCACGCTGAACGGCATCGCCGTCTCGGGCGCGTCCACCGTCACCATCGCGAATAAAACCTGCGGCACGACCCTGGCCGTCGGTGCCAACTGCACCGTGACGCTGGCCTTCGCGCCGACGGCATCCGGCACCGCCGCGGCCACGCTGGCCGTCACGTCGAACGCGGCGCCGCTGCAGGTGTCGATCAGCGGTACCGGCACCACGGCGCCGGCAGCGAAACCGGCGCTGTCGGAAGCGGGCCCCGTCGCCTTCGCGGATACGCAGGTGGGTAAAAGCGCCGCGACGCACACGATCACCCTGTCGAACGGCGGCACGGCCGCTTTGAAAGTCGCGTCGCTGGTGCTGGACGGCGCGCAGGCGTCCGACTTCGTCCTCGGCGGCACCTGCGCCACCAACGTGTCCGTGGCTGCATCGGCCAGCTGCACGATCGACGTCGGTTTCAAACCGACGGCCGCCGGCCAGCGCGCCGCGACCCTCGTCCTGATGACGGATGCGGGCAACCAGTTCACCGTTGCGCTGAGCGGCACCGGCGTCGCCGTGCCCGTGCCGATGTTGACCGTGAACCCGCAATCGTTCGACTTCGGCGCCGCCGATGTCAACGGCACCTCGCCCACGCATCGCTTCACGCTGGCCAACACGGGCGCCAACGCGGCCACGGTGACGGCCGCCACGTTCACGGGGCCGTATGCGCTGCAGGCGGATACGGGCGCCTGCGCGGCCGTGCCGTTCACCCTGCAGCCGGGTGCGAGCTGCGACCTCGTCGTGCGCTTCACACCGGTGGGTGCGGGCGATGCCGCCGGCAGCCTTGCGCTGACGGCCGACGGCGGCGGCGCGTGGAATGTCGCGCTCACCGGCAAGGGCAATGTGCAGACCGCGCAAGCGCCGCAGAACGCCGGCGGCGGCGGCTGCTCCTCGATCAAGAACGGCAACGATCCGGTGCTCGCGCTGCTGGTCGTGCTGTCGTTCGGCGTGCTCGGATGGCGTCGCTTGGTTGGCAAACCTTCGCGCAAGGAGGTGAACAAATGAGCGCCCTGACGATACGCGTACTGCGCATGGCGGTCGTGCTGGCCGCCGCGCTGGAAGCATCCAGCGCCTCCGCGCTCGACAAGGGCGCTGCGGCCCCGGCGTTCGACCTGCCGGGCAAGGACGGCACGGTGCAACTGGCGAAGTACCAGGGCAAGGTCGTCTACGTGGACTTCTGGGCCTCGTGGTGCGGCCCGTGCCGCCAGTCCTTCCCGTGGATGAACGAGATGCAGGCGAAATACGGCGCGCGCGGGCTGCAGGTCGTCGGCGTGAACCTCGACGCGAAGACGGACGACGCGCGCCGTTTCCTCGCCGAGACGCCGGCCCGCTTCGCGATCGCGTTCGACCCGGCCGGCGCCACGCCCCGCGCCTACGGCATCAAGGGCATGCCGAGCAGCGTGCTGATCGGACCGGACGGCAAGGTCTTGTACGAGCACGCGGGTTTTAAAGAAGCCGACCGCGCGGAGCTCGAACAGGTGATCAAGAAGGCCCTCGGAGGTGCGCAATGAAGGCGCGCATTTTCTTCCTTTTGATTGTGCCGGCGCTGCTGGCGCAAGCCGGCTGCGCCACCGTGCAGCCGTGGGAGAAAGGCAAGCTGGCCAAGCCGGAAATGACCTTCGGCGGCGACAAGCTCGAAACGCGCTACGCCGACCACATCACCACGAGCCGCGAAGCCGCATCCGGCGGTGCGGGCGTGGGTGGCGGCGGCTGCGGGTGCAACTGAGGAGACTACATGACGACATCCAAGCAAGCTCCCCAGGACCTGGCGGCCTCGCTGCTCGCCGCCGCGCTGCTGCTGCCCGGCGTGCAGGCGCTGGCCGACGAACCGCCGCAGGGAGGCAGCATCAGCCTGCGCTATCTCGATTACGCCGATCGCCAGAGCGGCCTCGATCGCATCCGTGCCCATTCGCCGTCGATCTCGGTGACGGCGCCCGTCGCCGGCGACTGGTCCATCGAAGGCACGCTGACGGCCGACGACGTGTCCGGCGCCTCGCCGCGCTACCACACCGCCATCTCCGGTGCGTCGCACATGCAGGACGAGAGAAAAGCCGGCGACTTCGCCGTCACGCGCTACTTCCGGCGCGGCACGCTGACGGCCGGCGCCGCGTATTCGACGGAGCACGATTACGTGTCGCGTGCGCTGTCGCTGAACGGCACCGTGTCCAGCGAGGACAACAACACGACGTGGGCGTTCGGCGTCGCGGGCAGCCGCGACAGCATCGATCCGGTCAACCACGTCGTCGTCGATGAGCACAAGCGCACGTTCAGCGTCCTCGCGGGCGTGACGCGCGTGCTGACGCCGAACGACATCGGCCAGTTGACGCTCACGCGCACGAACGGCGACGGCTATTTCAACGATCCATATAAACTGTTTGACAACCGGCCCCGTTCGCGCCGCCAGAACACGGTGCTGCTGCGCTGGAACCACTTTGTGGACAGCACGGGCGGCACGTCGCGCCTGTCCTACCGCTACTACAGCGACTCGTTCCGCATCCGCGCGCACACGCTGTCCGGAGAATACGTGCAGCCGCTCGGCGGCGGCTGGAGCATCGTGCCGGAACTGCGCCTGTACACCCAGAGCGCCGCCTACTTCTATTACGACCCCGTGTACGACGGCACGCTCGGCGCACCGTTCCCGCCCGGCTTTGCGAATGCGGACCCGAACCGCCTGTCGTCGCCGGACCAGCGCCTGTCCGGCTTCGGCGCCGTCACGGCGGGGCTGAAGGTGCAGCGCGAGATCGGCAAGTTGTGGACGGTCGACGTCAAGGTCGAAGGCTACGAACAGCGCGGCAACTGGCGATTGTTCCACGACGGCAGCCCGGGACTCGCGCCGCTGCGCGCCCGCATCGTCCAGGTCGGATTGACGCGGCGATGGTAGACACGGTCTACCGCTTTCCGTTCGACGCGATGGCCAGCCGTTGTGAAGTGAGGCTGGCCGCGCCGGATGGGCATGCGGCGGAAGAACTGGCACTGGCCGCAATCGCGGAGGTGCGGCGCATCGAGCGCACGTATTCGCGCTACCGCGCCGACAGCATCGTCAGCCGCATCAACGCCGCGGCGGGCCGCTACCGGGTGGAATGCGACGAAGAGACGGCGCAGCTGCTCGACTACGCGGACCACCTCCACAGCGCCAGCGGTGGCCTGTTCGACATCACGTCCGGCGTGCTGCGCCGCGCCTGGGATTTTCGTAAGCCGCGCGTGCCGCATGCCCGCGAACTGGCGCCGCTGCTGGCGCTGGTGGACTGGCCGGCCGTGCAGCGCGAGGATGGCGCCGTCTTCCTGCCGCGCGCCGGCATGGAGATCGACTTCGGCGGCTTCGGCAAGGAATACGCGGCCGACCGCGCGTGCGCGCTGCTGCAGGAGCGCGGCGTGCGGCACGGCTACGTGAACCTCGGCGGCGACATGCGCTTCATCGGCCCGCAACCCGACGGGCGCCTGTGGAGCATCGGCATCCAGGACCCGCGCAAGACGGACGGCACCGTCGCCAGCATCGCCGTAAGCCACGGCGCGCTGACGACGAGCGGCGACTACGAACGGTTTTTCGACGTCGACGGCAAGCGCTATTGCCACGTGTTGAACCCGCGCACGGGCATGCCCGTGCCGTACTGGCGCTCGGTGAGCGTGCTGGCGCCGCTGGCCGTCCTGGGCGGCAGCGTGTCGACCATCGCCATGCTGAAGGAAGCCGACGGCTTGCCCTTCCTGGCTTCCAGCGGGCTTGCGTACTTCGCCATCGACAGTACGGGACAAGCGCATCACCACAGTATTTCAGGAGATTACGCATCATGAAGCAGCTCTTTCGATGGATGGCCGCGCTCATCCTGCTGGCCAGCACGCTGGGCCGGACAGCCGTTGCGGCCGACGACTTCCTCCCACCCGAACAGGCGTTCAAGCCCAGCGCGGAACTGCGTGACGGTGGCATCGTTCACCTCACCTGGGCGATCGCGCCGGGTTACCACCTGTACCGCGACCGCCTCGTGTTCGACGCGCCGCAGGTCGGTGTGCCCGTGCTGCCGGACGGCGTGCGCAAGTTCGACAGCAATTTCAACAAGGAGATGGAGACGTATGCGGGCCAGCTGGCGGTCGACCTGCCGGTGAAGGCGGATGCGAAAGCACCGTTCGTGCTGCGCGTGGGCTACCAGGGCTGCGCGGATGCGGGCCTGTGCTATCCGCCTGCCGAAGTCGCATTCAGGGTGGATCCGGCGGCACCGGGTGCGCTGAAACTGGCGACACAAGAGGCGGATCCCGCGCCCGCGCCCGTGCACGAAGACGACAGCTCGCTGGCCCAGCGCACGCTGCAATCGGGCAGCGCCTGGCGCATCGGCCTTGCGTTCCTCGCGTTCGGCCTCTTGTTGTCGTTCACGCCGTGCGTGCTGCCGATGGTGCCGATCCTGTCGTCGATCATCGTCGGCGAGGGCAACGTCTCGCGCAGTAAAGGTTTTACGCTGGCGCTGGCCTACAGCCTGGGCATGGCGCTCGTCTACACGGCGCTCGGCGTCGCGGCGGGCCTGGCGGGCGAAGGTCTCGCCGGCGCGCTGCAGAAGCCGTGGGTGCTGCTGACGTTCGGCGCGCTGCTCGTGGTGCTGGCGCTGTCGATGTTCGACGTCTACCAGCTGCAGCTGCCCAGCAGCCTGCAAAGCCGTTTGA
Organism: Massilia kyonggiensis; assembly: GCA_966212285.1. Classification (GTDB taxonomy): domain Bacteria; phylum Pseudomonadota; class Gammaproteobacteria; order Burkholderiales; family Burkholderiaceae_D; genus Telluria; species Telluria kyonggiensis_A. The sequence goes on along the minus strand of CBIHQW010000007.1, from coordinate 241,837 downwards.
GCTCGACGAGCGGCCGCATGAGCGGCGGCCGGTTCGCAGGCGTGTTCGTGATGGGCGCCTTGTCCGCATTGATCGTGGGCCCGTGCGTGGCCGGTCCGCTGGCGGGCGCGCTGCTGTACATCAGCCAGACGAAAAACGTGTGGACGGGCGGCTGGGCGCTGTTCTCGATGGCGGCCGGCATGAGCGTGCCGCTGCTGCTGACGGGCGTCTCGGCGGGCAGCCTGCTGCCGCGCGCCGGCGCGTGGATGAATCACGTCAAGCGCGTGTTCGGCCTGCTGCTGCTCGCGGTCGCGATCTGGATGGTGACGCCCGTGTTCCCGGTCACCGTGGCGATGCTGCTGTGGGGCGCGTTCGCCGTGCTGTGCGCCGTGTTCCTGCGCGTGTTCGAACCGATCGCCGCGGGCGCGGGCCTGGGCCGCTATGCCGGCAAGACGCTGGGCCTCGTGCTGCTGACGGGCGGCCTGTTCGAACTGGTGGGCGCCGCCAGCGCGGGCCACGACGTGCTGCAGCCGCTGGCGCACCTGCGCGGGACTGCGGTGGCGGCCGAGTCGGAGGGCAAGGCGCAGAAGTTCGAGCGCATCCGCACGCTGGCCGAACTGGATCAGGTGCTCGCGTCGTCCCCCACGCCGGTGATGCTGGATTTCTATGCCGACTGGTGCGTGTCGTGCAAGGAGATGGAACGTTTTACCTTTTCCGAACCGAAGGTGGAAGCGCAGATGAAGCAGGTGCGCCTGCTGCAGGTCGACGTCACCGCCAACAACGATGAAGACCGCGCGCTGATGAAGAAATTCGGGCTGTTCGGGCCGCCCGGCATCATCCTGTTCAAGCAGGGCAAGGAGGTGCCGGCGAGCCGCGTCATCGGCTTCATGGCGCCCGAACGCTTCTCCGAACACCTGTCCCGCCACTTCGCCTCCTGACATCATGAAAAAACATGCCAAGGTCCTGATCCTGGGTTCCGGCCCGGCAGGCTATTCCGCCGCCGTCTATGCGGCACGTGCCAACCTGGACCCCCTGCTCGTCACCGGCGTTGCGCAGGGCGGACAACTGATGACGACGACCGACGTCGAGAACTGGCCCGCCGATCCGGACGGCGTGCAGGGACCGGACCTGATGCGCCGCTTCGAGCTGCACGCGCGGCGCTTCGAGACGCAGATCGTCTTCGACCACATCCACACGGCCCACCTGCACGAGCGGCCGCTGCGCCTGTGCGGCGACCAGGGCGAGTACACGTGCGATGCGCTGATCATCGCCACGGGCGCATCCGCGCGCTACCTGGGCCTGCCGTCGGAACAGGCCTTCATGGGGCGCGGCGTCTCGGCGTGCGCCACGTGCGACGGCTTCTTTTATCGCGGGAAGGAAGTCGCCGTGATCGGCGGCGGCAACACGGCCGTGGAAGAGGCGCTGTATCTGTCGAACATCGCGTCCCGAGTGACGGTGGTGCACCGGCGCGACCATCTGCGCGCGGAAGCGATCCTCGTGGAGCGCCTGCTGGCGCGGGTGGAAGAGGGCAAGGTGGACGTCCTGTGGAACCACACGCTGGACGAGGTGCTGGGCGACGCGGCCGGCGTGCACACGCTGCGCCTGCGCGGCGAGCGCGGCGGCATCCGCGTGCTGCCCGTGCACGGCGTGTTCGTGGCCATCGGCCACCAGCCGAATACGGGGATCTTCGCGGGTCAGCTGGAGATGGAAAACGGGTACATCGTGACGCGCGCGGGACGCAACGGCCTGGCGACCGCCACGAGCGTTCCCGGCGTGTTCGCGGCCGGCGACGTGCAGGACCACATCTACCGGCAGGCGATCACCAGCGCCGCCAGCGGGTGCATGGCGGCGCTGGATGCCCAGCGCTTTCTGGAGGAGTGAAGCCGATCAGCTGGTGAGCGGCTTGTAGCGGATCCGCTTCGGCTTGGCGCCTTCTTCGCCGAGGCGCTTCTTCTTGTCGGCTTCGTACTCCTGGTAGTTACCGTTGAAGAAGGTGACCTGCGACTCGCCTTCGAATGCGAGGATGTGCGTGGCGATGCGGTCGAGGAACCAGCGGTCGTGCGAGATGACCATCACGCTGCCCGCGAATTCCAGCAGCGCGTCTTCCAGCGCACGCAGGGTCTCGACGTCCAGGTCGTTCGACGGTTCGTCCAGCAGCAGCACGTTGCCGCCCTTGAGCAGCGTCTTGGCCAGGTGCAGGCGGCCGCGTTCACCGCCGGACAGGTTGCCGACCAGCTTCTGCTGGTCCGCGCCCTTGAAGTTGAAGCGGCCGAGATACGCGCGCGACGGCATCTCGAAGCGGCCGACGGACAGCATGTCGGCACCGCCGGAGACGTCTTCGAACACGGTCTTGTTCGCGGCGAGGCTGTCGCGCGACTGGTCGACGAGCGAGACCTTCGCGGTCTTGCCGATGACGACTTCGCCGCTGTCCGGCTGCTCGATGCCGGCGATCATGCGGAACAGCGTCGACTTACCGGCGCCGTTCGGGCCGATGATGCCGACGATCGCGCCCGGCGGCACGGTGAACGACAGGTTGTCGATCAGCAGGCGGTCGCCGAAGGCTTTCGAGACGTTCTTGAACTCGATGACTTCGTTGCCCAGGCGTTCCGCGACGGGGATGAAGATCTCCTGCGTCTCGTTGCGCTTCTGGTATTCGTATTCGGACAGTTCGTTGAAGCGGGCGAGACGCGCCTTCGACTTGGCCTGGCGTGCCTTCGGATTCTGGCGCGCCCATTCCAGTTCTTTCGCCAGCGCCTTCTGGCGTGCGGATTCCGTCGCTTCTTCCTGCTTCAGGCGGGCTTCCTTCTGCTCCAGCCAGGACGAGTAATTGCCCTTCCAGGGGATGCCGTGGCCGCGGTCCAGTTCCAGGATCCATTCGGCGGCGTTGTCGAGGAAGTAGCGGTCGTGGGTGATGCCGACGACGGTGCCCGGGAAGCGCAGCAGGAACTGCTCCAGCCACTCGACGGATTCGGCGTCCAGGTGGTTGGTCGGCTCGTCGAGCAGCAGCATGTCGGGCTTCGAGAGCAGCAGCTTGCACAGCGCCACGCGGCGCTTCTCGCCGCCGGACAGCACGCCGATCTTGGCATCCCACGGCGGCAGGCGCAGCGCGTCGGCGGCCATTTCCAGCTGCAGGTTCAGGTTGCCGCCGTCGGACGCGGCGATGATCGATTCCAGGCGCTCCTGCTCCTTGGCCAGCGCGTCGAAATCGGCGTCCGGTTCCGCATACGCGGCGTACACGGCTTCCAGTTTCGCCTGCGCCTCGAAGGCTTCGCCCAGGCCGCTTTCCACTTCCTGGCGCACGGTTTTTTCCGGATCGAGCTGCGGTTCCTGCGGCAGGTAGCCGATGTTCAGGCCCGGCATCGGACGCGCTTCGCCCTGGATGTCGGTGTCGATGCCGGCCATGATCTTCAGCAGGGTCGATTTGCCCGAGCCGTTCAGGCCCAGCACGCCGATCTTCGCGCCCGGGAAGAACGACAGCGAAATGTCCTTCAGGATCTGGCGTTTCGGTGGGACGATCTTGCCCACGCGGTTCATGGTGTAGACGTAATTGGCCATTAGTAATGTGCTTCGATTTTGAAATGAGGACGACAGGATACTGAAAATTCGGGGTCAGAGCAGGTTTTTCGCCAAATTCGGGGTCAGAGCACTTTTTCGGGAAATTGCTCAGGCAGAAAAAGCAGAACCTGAACGGCGAGACACTCATGTGTGGCGCCGTCGACGGGGTAGTGGCTGACAGCTTAACCGCATCGATGAGAAATTGTCCGAAAATGTGCTCTGACCCCGAATTGCGCCAGGAATGTGCTCTGACCCCGAATTTTCGGTTTGCGGTGGCTCAAGCCTGTTTGGCGACCGGCTGCGGCCGGTTCAGCAAGCCTTCGGCGGCGAACAGGGCCAGCGCGAGCCAGATCAGCACGAAGCCGACGAGGCGGTCGGCAGTAAAAGCTTCGTGGAACAGCCACACGCCCAGCAGGAATTGCAGGGTGGGCGACATGTATTGCAGCAAGCCGACGATCGACAGCGGGATTTTTCGCGCGCCCGCCGCGAACAGCAGCAGCGGGATCGCCGTGATCGGCCCGGCCGCGACGAGCAGCAGGCGCGTCGTGGTCGAATCCGTGTTGATGAAGGTGTTCTGGCCATGCACGCTGAGCCACACGACGTAGGCGGCCGCGAGCGGGAACAGGACCATCGTTTCGAACGACAGCCCCTCCAAAGCGCCGAGCGCGGCCGTCTTGCGCAGCAGGCCGTAGCCGCCGAACGACACGGCCAGCGCCAGCGCGATCCAGGGCACATTGCCGGCCTGCCACGTCAGCCAGGCAACGCCCAGCGCCGCCACGCCGATCGCCATCCACTGCGTGCGCCGCAAGCGTTCCTTCAGCAGCATCGAGCCGAACATGATGTTGACGAGCGGATTGATGAAATAGCCGAGGCTGGCTTCGATGACGTGGCCGTTGTTTACGGCCCAGATGTAGATGAGCCAGTTAACGCTGAGCAGCAGGGCCGACGCGACGAAGCTGCCGAACACGCGCGGCTGGCGCACGAGGTTCAGCCAGGCCCACTGGCGGCGCACCGCGAGCACGATCACGAGGAACAGCAGCGACCACAGCATGCGGTGTGCGAGGATCTGCAGCGGCGGTACTTCGTCGATGGCGTGGAAATACAACGGAAACAGACCCCAGCACAGGAAGGCAAGGGCGGCGGACAGGATGCCGGTGTTCATGGGGGAGGTGTGATACGGGTGAACGGTCTGACATTATCCCCGAACGGGCGCGGCCTTGCTGGCGAGGCTCCCATTTCCGGCGCCGATGCGTGCGCTCGGCCTGCTTCCAATGATGCAGACTTTGAGAAAATGGCGGCCTGGCAAAAGGACGCACTCTTGTCTTTCCTTGTCAGTTATTCTATTGTGCAACGCACCAGAACAACAAAACGGTGAAACCTTGACGGCAGAACATAAGAAAAGCAGCCTGGCAGGGCTGACGCTGGCGGCGGTCGGTATCGTCTACGGCGACATCGGTACCAGTCCGCTGTACACGCTCAAGACCATTTTCGATCCCGTCCACGGCCTGGCCCTGACCACGCCGAACCTGCTGGGCATCGTGTCCCTGATCTTCTGGGGCCTGACGATGATCGTCTCGCTCAAGTACGTCACGCTGGTGCTGCGTGCCGACAACCGCGGCGAGGGCGGCATCATGGCCCTGATGGCGCTCGCGCTGAATTCCGTCACGCGCACGTCGCGCTGGCACTACGTGCTGATGGTGCTGGGCGTGTTCGGCGCCACCATGTTCTACGGCGACAGCGTGATCACGCCGGCGATTTCCGTGCTGGGCGCGATCGAAGGTCTCGAAGTGGCCACGCCCGGCCTGGAAAAATACGTGGTGCCGCTGACGATCATCGTGCTGGTGGGGCTGTACAGCGTGCAGCGCCACGGCACGGCCGGCATCGGCCGCTGGTTCGGCCCCGTCATGGTCGTGTGGTTCGCCGCGCTGGCCGTCATGGGCGTCATCAACATCGTGCAGGCGCCCGTGATCCTGCATGCGCTGAACCCGCTGCACGCGTTCGAGTTCATGCTGCGCGAGCGCATGATCGCGTTCGTCGCGCTGGGCGCCGTCGTGCTGGCGTTCACCGGTGCCGAGGCGCTGTACGCGGACATGGGCCACTTCGGCAAGAAGCCGATCCGCGTCGCCTGGTTCATGGTCGTGTTCCCGGCGCTCGCCCTGAACTACCTGGGCCAGGGCGGCCTGCTGATCACGCATCCGGAAGCGCTCGAGAACCCGTTCTTCCACCAGCTGGGCAGCTGGAGCGTGCTGCCGCTCGTGCTGCTGTCGACGATGGCGACCGTGATCGCGTCGCAGGCCACGATCTCCGGCACGTTCTCGATGACGCGCCAGGCCATCGCGCTGGGCCTGTTGCCGCGCATGCGCGTGATGCACACGTCGGAGAGCGAGATCGGCCAGATCTACATCCCGGCCGTGAACTGGCTGCAGCTGATCGTCGTGCTGCTGGCGGTCGTCGGCTTCGGTTCGTCGGACAAGCTGGCCGGCGCCTACGGCATCGCGGTGACGGCGACCATGTTCGCGACGACGATCCTGACGTTCTTCGTGATCCGCTACCGCTGGCACCTGCCGCTGTGGCTGTGCTTTGGCGCCACCGGCTTCTTCATGGTGATGGACATCATGCTGTTCTCGGCGAGCACGCTGAAGCTGCTGCACGGCGGCTGGTTCCCGCTGCTGCTCGGCGCGGTGCTGCTGACGATCATGCTGACCTGGAAGCGCGGCCGCGAACTCGTGTTCGAGAACCTGGAAAAGCACGCGATCCCGCTCGACGACTTCCTGCAGTCGCTGTTCGTGGCGCCGCCCGCCCGCGTGGCCGGCACCGCCATCTTCCTGCGCAGCGAAACGGACGGCGTGCCGCACGCGCTGCTGCACAACCTCCTGCACAACAAGGTGCTGCACGAGCGCGTCGTGTTTCTCACGGTGCACATCCGCGAAGAGCCGTACGTGCCGGAAAACGAACAGGTCGAGGTCGTCCCGCTGGGTCACAACTGTTACCAGCTGAACGTGACGTACGGCTTCAAGGACGAGGCCAACATCCCGGACATCCTGCGCCTGTGCGGTGCCTGCGGCCTCGAATTCGAGATGATGGAGACGTCGTTCTTCATCGCGCGCCAGACCGTGATCTCGGTGCCGGGCCAGGGCATGATGCCGTGGCGGGAGCACCTGTACGTGGCGATGCAGCGCAACGCCCGCACGGCCGCGGACTATTACCAGATCCCGACCAACCGCGTCATCGAGCTCGGGACGCAGGTCGAGATCTGAATTACAAAGGCATACAAATCCCCCACAGACGCTTGCAGGGCACGTTGGTAAGGTTCGGTTTTCGATCCGCTAACCAACCTGTCCTGTAGGAGTCCCATGAAACTGTCCTTCCCGCTGGCCGCCGCCTTCGCCGCCCTCCTGAGCCTGTCCGCGTGCGGCGGCGGTGGCGATTCGGGCAGCACCACCCCTCCCGTCGTCAACAATCCCGCCGCGCTGACCAAGACCGACATCTCGATCGGCACCGGTGCCGAAGCCGTCAACGGCGCGCGCGTGCAGGTCAATTACACGGGCTGGCTGTACAGCGCCGCCGCCGCCGATTTCAAGGGCAGCAAGTTCGACGCGTCGCAGCCCGGCAAGCCGTTCACGTTCGTCATCGGCGCCGTGGGCACGAGCGAATCCGTGATCCCCGGCTTCGGCCAGGGCGTGCTGGGCATGAAGGTCGGCGGCAAGCGCACGGTCGTCATCCCGAGCAGCCTGGGTTACGGCGCGGGCGGCGTGCCGGGCGCGATCCCGGGCAACACCGGCCTCGTGTTCGAAGTCGAACTGGTGAAAGTCTGCGGCAGCGCGGCCTGCTGATTCACTCCCGCAGCGCGCTAGCGGGGCGGATGCGCACCGCCGCCAGTGCGTGGCGCAGGGTCGACACCAGCGCCACCACCCCCGCCACCAGCAGCGCGGCGACAAGCGTCCAGGCGCCGATCGGCGCACGCTCGGTGAATGCGCCCAGCCAGCGCTGGATGGCCACCCACGCGAACGGCAGCCCGAGCAGGGCACCGGCGCCGACCAGCGCGGCGAACTCGCGCGCCACCAGTTTTGCGATCGCCGCGTGGCCGGCCCCGTACAGCTTGCGCAGCACGATCTCCCGCTCGCGCCGGCGTACGCTGTACGCGGCCAGCACATAGATGCCGAAGGCGGCGATCGCCGTCGCGATCGCGCTGGCCGCCGCCAGCAGCTTGGCAAGGCGCAGGTCGTCGGCGTAGAAGATGTCGGTGATCAGCGCCGGCATGCGCACCACGTCCACGGGCTCGTTGGGGAAGTAGCGCGGCCACAGCGCCTCGATGGCGCGCCGGACCGCGTCGACGTCGCCGTTGCACCGTACCGTGAACCCGCCCACGCGATCGTTCAGGAAGAACATGCTCGGCTGCTGGCCGTCGCGCGCCGAACGCTGGCGCAGGTCCGGCGCCACGCCCACGACCTGTTTCGGCTTGCCGTCCATGTTGTCGGTCACCATCTGTCCGACCGCAGCGCGCGGCGTGGGGAAGCCGAGCTGGCGCGCCGCCGCCGCGTTGAGCACCACGCGGTCGTTGTCGCCGAATTTGTCGAGCGCGGGCGAATACAGGCGGCCGGCCACGGGCTTGACGCCGTAGACGTCGAAGAATTCGGGGCCGACGGCATACAGGTTGACGTCGGTGGCCGTGCCGCCGGCGCGGCGCAGGACCGCGATGTTGTGGCCGACGCTGAACGGCAGGTGCGAGACCGTCACGCCGGCCACGCCCGGCAGGCGCGCGACCGCGTCGCGCAGCGCGCGCGTGCGCGGATCGCGCATGTCGTTCGCGGCCGGGAACATCAGCAGCGGCGCGGCATCGAAGCCGGGATCGAGCGTGCTGGCGTAGCGCGTCTGCCACGCGACGGCGAGCGTGGTGGCGGTCAGGCCGATGGCGACGCCGAATTGCAGCGCCGTCAGCGCGCGGCGGATCCACAGGCCGCGCGCGGTCTCGCCGGCACCACGTCCCGCGAGGGCTGCGGTGGCGCGCACGCGCAGCGCCGACCAGGTCGGGTAGGCGCCGGCGGCCAGGCCGAGCAGCACGCCCAGCGCCAGCGTCGCCGCCAGCGCGGTGGCGCCCAACATGCCGTCCAGCTTGCGCTGTACCAGGTCGGCGAAGACCGGCAGCAGCAGCCACGCCAGCAGCAGGCCGAGGACCGTCGCGAGCAGGCAGACCAGCACCGACTCGGCCAGGAACTGGCGCGCCACGGCAGGCGCCGACGCGCCCAGCACCTTGCGCACGGCGATCTCGCGCTGGCGCGCCAGGGTGCGTACGGTGGCCAGGTTGACGTAGTTGGTCGCGGCCAGCAGCAGCACCAGCACGGCGACGGCGCCGAGGCCGAGCACGCCGTGGCGGTTGCCGTGCGGCGCGAACAGGTCGTTCAGGTCGGGGGCGAGGTACACGTCGGCGATCGGCTGCAGGCGGTAGTCGATCAGGTCACGGCCACCCAGCGCCGCAACCTGCTGGGCATAGCCGCGCCGCACGAGCTCCGAGGCGCGCAGCCCGCGCCGCAGCGCGTCCAGCACCGCGCCCGCATCGGCCCCCGGCAGCAGCTTGAGGTAGACCCGGCCGGGCGAAAAGCCCCAGGCACCGGTCGTGAAGTTGCGCTGGTCGGGCGGCATGATCACGCTGCCCGTGCCGGCCAGCGCCTCGTACGGCATCGTGGTGGCGGCTGGCGGATTGGCGACGACGGCCGCCACGACATAGGTCTGGCCGTCGCCCTGCAGCGTGCGCCCGACTGCGTCGACGCGCCCGAACACCTTCAGGGCGGTGTCCGCCGTCAGCGCCAGCGCTTCCGGCCGCGTGAGGGCCGCGTGCAGGTCGCCCGCCAGGACGCGCGGTGCGAAGATCTTCTCGAAGTCGGGATCGACCAGCGCGACGCCGAAGGCGAGGGCCCGGTTGTCCACGCGCACGTTGACGCCGCGGTCGAGGAAGGCGGTGGCGAGCACGGGCTGGCCGCTCGCCACCGCCGCGTCGCGCGCGGGCAGGCTGGCGTCGCTGCTCCAGTTGTTGCCGAGCAGCGCCAGGTTCCAGCGCTGCTGCAACTGGAACACACGCTCCCGTTCCGGCACGTGTTCGTCATACGAAAACGAGTGGCGCACGTAGCCGAGCAGCAAAAAGCACACGGCGACGCCGACCGCCAGGCCGAGCACCACCACTGCGGAATAGGCCGGCTCCTTGACGAGCAGGCGCCAGCCGATGCGGAAATCGCGCAAATTCATCGCGGCCCCCTTACGCCGCCAGCAGCGCGTCGACGACGATGCGGCCGTCGAGCAGGCGCAGGGTGCGCGAGGCCTGCGCCGCGTGCGTGGGCGAGTGCGTGACCATCACGACGGTCGTGCCTTCGGCGTTGATGGTGCGCAGCAGGCGCATCACCTCGTCGCCGTGCGCCGTGTCGAGGTTGCCGGTCGGTTCGTCGGCGAGCAGCATGGCCGGTCCGGCCACGAGGGCGCGCGCGATCGCCACGCGCTGCTGCTGGCCGCCCGAGAGCTGCGACGGCCGGTGCCCCGCGCGGTGCGCCACGCCCAGCCGGTCGAGCATGTCGCGCACGCGCCGCCGGCGCTCGGCCGCGGGCATCCCCGTGTATTCGAGCGCGAGTTCGACGTTCTCGAACACGGTCAATTCCTCGATCAGGTTGAAGCTCTGGAAGATGAAACCGATCTTCCCGCGCCGCAGCGCATTCAGCTTCGCCTCGCTCCAGCCGGCCACGTTGCGGCCCTCGAACCAGTACTCGCCGGACGTCGGCACGTCGAGCAGGCCGAGGACGGACAGCAGCGTGGACTTGCCGCAGCCGGACGGCCCCGTGATGGCCACGTATTCGCCGGCCGCGATCTCGAGGTCGATGCGGTCGAGGGCCGTGGTGCGGACTTCGCCCGCCGTGTGGATCTTGCTGACGCCTGATAGTCGGAGCATGTCGTTCTTTCGTGGTTGATGTGATGTTGGAGGGTGCGGGTTACTTCGTCAATTCCAGCCGCTCGGCCTTGCCGAACGGCGTGTAGCCGGACACGATGACGTCCTCGCCGGCGGCCAGTCCGGACAGGACTTCCACCTGCGTGTCGTTGCGGCGCCCGAGCCGCACCGCGCGCCGTGCGGCGTGGCGGCCGTCCGGCGCCACCACGAACACCCAGGCGCCGCCGCCGTCGCCGGCATAGGCGCCCTGGGGCAGCAGCAGGGCCCGGGCCGGCTCGCCCAGGGTCAGCCGCGCGTCCAGGCCCTGGCCGGGGCTGATCACGGGCGGCTGTCCACCCGTGAAGACCAGTTCGACGGTGAAGCGGCCGTCCTTGACCTGGGGGTAGATCGTGGCGACGCGCAGGGGATATCGTTCGCCGTCCTGGACCGCCTGGCCCGGAAGTCCCGCCGTGACGCGGCTGAGATAGAACTCGTCGACCTGCGCGACCAGCTTGAAGCGCCGCGGATCGTCGATGCGGCCGAGGCGCTGGTCGGGACGCACGGTTTCTCCCACCAGCAGCCGGAAATCCGTCAGCACGCCGGCCGCCGGGGCACGCACGGCGAGCGCGTCGACGGTCGCGTTCACGAGTTTGAGGCCCGCCTGCAGGCCCGCGATCACGCCTTCGATCTGCTGCAGGACTTGCCGGCGCACCTGTTCCTCGGTGGCGGCGCTACGCCGTTCGTCCTCCAGCAGGCGGCGCTGCTGCGCGAGCCTGTCGGCCGAATCTTCCAGCGCGGCCGCCGACAGGAAGCCGCGCGCCGCCAGGCCGGCGTTGCGCGCATGCTGCTTGCGGGCCTGCTCCAGCGCGTATTCCAGCTCCGCCAGGCGGCGCTGGTGGTCGGTGCGGCTGGCTTCCTGCATCACGCGCAGGGTTGCGAGATTGGAGATCTGCTGCGCGTATTCGGTTTGGCGCGCCAGCAGTTCCAGGTTGCGCTGCGGGTTCGACAGGCGGAACAGCAGGTCGCCTTTCGCCACGTGCTGGCCGTCGTGCGCGATCACTTCCTCGACGCGGCCGGATTCGACCGAGTCGAGCACGATGGCGCGCAGCGGTTCGGCGCTCGCACGCACGACGATCTCGTCGCGGAACACGCCTGGTGCGACGCGGGCGATGCGCACGTCGCGTGCCGCCACCTGCAGCCCGTGCGGCAAGGCCCGCCACGCGGCGAAGGCCGCCAGGGAGAAGGCGGCCAGCAGCGCGCCGGCGCGCAGAAGGAGCCGGCCGCGCCGGACGGGCACGCGCACGTCCATGGCGGCGCCGGTAACGAGGTGGGGAGGTGGATTAGTCATGCCACCATTGTTTGCAAGCCCCGTGCCACGCTGTTTTTTCTCGCTTTGGGGCGGCTTTCAGGGGGCGATTGTCCGGATCCGGACATATGCCCCTGTGCGCTTCCGGACAGGTGACCGCCGGGCAGTACAACGCCGCGCTGCGCGCTGCTAGAATGGCCCGATGGTCGAATCCCGCACCCGCCTCCTGATCCTCGACGACGACGTCGACGTCGCCTGCGCCGCGCAGATGCTGCTGCGCCGCCGCCACGGCGCGGTGACCACGCTCGACGATCCCGCGCGCCTCGATGCGCTGCTGGCGGACGGCGTGCCGGACGTCGTCCTGCTCGACCTGAACTTCACGCCGGGCCGCGTCGACGGCGCCGAGGGGCTCGCGGTGCTCGATCGCCTGCGCACCCTGGCGCGGCCGCCGGCCGTGATCGCGCTGACCGCGTATGCCGACGTGCCGCTCGCGGTGGAGGCGCTGAAGCGCGGCGCCGTCGACTTCATCACCAAGCCCTGGGACAATGCGCGCCTGGCCGCCGCCGTCGATGCCGCGCTGGCGCGCCGCGCGGCCGCGAATGTGCCCGGAGCGTCGGCCCTGATGGGAGAATCCGCGCCGATGCGCGAGGTGAAGGCGATGATCGCCGGTGTCGCGCCCACCGAGGCCAACGTGATGGTGCTGGGCGAGAACGGCGTCGGCAAGGAGCTCGTCGCGCGCGCCGTCCACCAGGCGTCGCGCCGCGCCGCCGGCACCTTTCTCGCCGTGGACATGGGCGCGCTGCCCGAGGCGACGTTCGAGAGCGAATTGTTCGGCCACCGCAAGGGTGCGTTCACCGACGCGAAGAGCGACCGCGCGGGCCGCTTCCAGGCCGCGCGCGGCGGCACGCTGTTCCTCGACGAGATCGGCAACATGCCGCTGCCCGCGCAGGCCAAGCTCCTGACGGCGCTCGAGCGGAGGGAGGTCACGCCCATCGGCGCGGATCGCCCCGAGCCGGTCGACGTGCGCATCGTCAGCGCGACCAACCTGACGGAAGAGCGCCTGTTCGATCCGGCCGTGTTCCGCGCCGACCTGCTGTTCCGCCTGAACACCATCGTGATCCGCGTGCCGCCGCTGCGTGCGCGGCGCGACGACATTCCCGGGCTGCTGCACCACTACCTGTCGCTGTACGAAGGCCAGTACCAGCGGCCCGTGCGCGAGCTGGCGCCGGCCGCGCTGGAGCGCCTGTGCGCGTGGGACTGGCCGGGCAACGTGCGCGCGCTGCGCCATGCGTGCGAGCGGGCCGTGATCCTGGGCGGCGGCGCCGACTACCGCTACGAGGATTTCGGCCTCGCGCCGGCAGCGCCGCCTGCGCCCGTGCACGTAGAGTTCAAGCTCGGCGCGCTGGAACGCGACACCATCGCCGCCGCACTGGACAAGGCCAGGGGCAACATCAGCCTCGCCGCGCGCATGCTGGGCGTCAGCCGCGCCGCGTTGTACCGCAAGCTGGGCAAGCATGGCATCTGACGCGCGCGTGAAGGCGGTCGCACTGGTGGCGGCGGCCGGCCTGGCGGCGCTGGCCTTCGGCGCCGGCCGCGCGGGCGATGCGCCGCGCCTCCTCGTGCTGTGCGCGTTGGCGGCCGTGGCCCCGGCGCTGGTCCTGTGGCGCTGCCTGCACGTGCTGGCGGCGCCGCGCGGGCTGCCCGCGTTCGAACCGCGCGCCGTGCTGAACGTCGAGCAGCAAAGCCTCGTCGACAATGCCCTGTCCCTGGAAGCGCGCCTGGAACACGCGCCGGTCGCGCTGTTCGGCATCGACGGGGACGAGCACGTGCAGCCGCTGAACGCGAATGCGCGCAAGCTGGTCGCGCCGGGCCGCGCCACCGATGCCGCCGCCCTGTACCGCCAGCTGGCCGGCCAGCCGCACGGCGACCGCACCCTGCTGCAGTTCGAGACCGAGCGCGGCACCGAACGCGCGCTGGCGACGGTGTCGCTGCTGACCCTGCACGGCCGCGCGCAGCGTCTCGCCGCCCTGATGCCGGTCGAGAGCGAGCTGGAAGCCGAGGCCCTGAACGCCTGGCGCCAGCTGGTGCATGTGCTCACGCACGAGATCATGAATTCGCTGACGCCGGTGGCGTCGCTGTCGCGCACCGCGCGCGACCTGGTCGAGGAAGCGCGCCCCGCGCTGCCGGCCGACGTGGCGGCGGACCTCGGCACGGCGCTCGACGCCATCGGCCGCCGCGCCGACAGCCTCGCCGGTTTCGTCGCCAGCTACCGCAGCCTGTCGAACGTGCCGGAAGCGCGGCCGGAACGGGTGCAATTGGCCGCCCTGTTCGCGCGCCTGGATGCGCTGGTGGGGCCGGACTGGCGCGCGCGTGGCGGCGACGTGGCGTTTACGGTCGAGCCGGCGTCGCTGGAACTGATGGCCGACCCGGGACAGCTCGAGCAGGCCCTGATCAACCTGCTCAAGAATGCGTTCGAGGCCACGGGCACGGGCGGCCGCGCGCGCGTCGGCGCCCGCCTGGTACGCGGCGCGCGCCTGCGCATCGAGGTGGACGACGACGGTCCCGGCGTGCCGGACGCGCTGGCGGGGCACATCTTCACGCCCTTCTTCACGACACGCAAGCAGGGCGGCGGCATCGGCCTCGCGATGGTGCGTCAATTAGTACATGGCAATGGCGGCACGGTACGTTACGCGCGCCCGGTGAGCCGCGGTGCGCGCTTCGTCATCACGTTCTGAACGCGGGGCCGCGCACGCCTGATCTGGCTCAGTTCCGCGCGGTGCGTCGGGCCGTATCGTTGGCACGCCTGAATGTCATTCGGAGGCTGCCATGTCGATACGCCATTGCCTGTTCGTCCTGTTGTTGCCATTCCTCGCCAGCGCGCATGCGTGGGCCGATCCGTTGTACACCGCGACCTTCCTGCCCGAAAATTTCATGGCCTATGGCATCGGCAACGACGGCAGCGTCGTCGGCAGCGGCCTCGATGCCGATTTCCAGGGCCGCGCATTCGTCTGGAAAGATGGCACGACGACCTTCCTGCCCACATTGGGCGGCCCGTCCGCCTACGCGACCGCCATCAACGGCGGCGCCGTGGTCGGCGCCTCGCTGACCGGCGACACCACACGCGGCTTCATCTACCGCGCCGGCGGCATCCAGCCCATCGGCACGCTGTACGGCGGCGAGAGCGTCGCGTACGCCATCAATGCGGGCGGCCAGGTCGTGGGCGACTCGACGGATGCGGCCGGCAACACCCGGGCGTTCCTGTACAGCGGCGGCACGCTGACCGACATCGGCACCCTGGGCGGGACGGATGCGCGGGCGCGGGGCATCAACGACGCAGGCATGATCGTCGGCGGTTCCCAGCCGGGCCCGGACTTCCCGGACGACGGTGCCCACGCATTCCTGTACCACGACGGCACCATGCAGGACCTCGGCACGCTGGGCGGCGGCTTCAGCTGGGCCGAGGCGGTGAACAATGCCGGCCAGGTGGCGGGCTACAGCCTGATCGGCGCCGAGGCCGTCTGGCATCCGTTCCTGTACAGCGGGGGCGTGATGCATGACCTCGGTTCCTTCGGCGGCGATTTCGGCGAAGCCCACGCGATCAATGCGGCCGGCGTGGTGGTCGGTTATTCGAGCTTCGCCGGCGGCGGTTTCTCGCACGCGTTCGTGGTTGCCGACGGCAGCCTCGTCGACCTGAACACCGTCACGGAAGGCATCGGCATCCAGGTGCTCATGGATGCGGTCGGCATCAACGACGCCGGCCAGATCGTGGCCAACAGCTGCAACGATTTCGGATTTTGTGCGCCCGTATTGCTGACACCCGTGCCGGAACCGGCAGCGGCGCTGCTGCTGCTCGCAGGCATCCCGGTGCTGTTGTGGCGCCGTCGACATTGAGGAACTGCTATGCTGGGTCCGGACCCGGAGGATAGCTATGACCACGACGGATACGGCGGACCCGCACGCCATCGAACATCTCACATCGCGCCAGCGTGTGTTCGCGATTGTCGGCGCGTCGTCCGGCAACCTGGTCGAGTGGTTCGACTTCTACATCTATTCGTTCTGCGCACTGTATTTCTCGTCCGCCTTCTTTCCGCAGGGGAACCCGACGACCCAGCTGCTGAACACGGCCGGCATCTTCGCGGCCGGCTTCCTGATGCGCCCGATCGGCGGCTGGCTGTTCGGCCGCATCGCCGACCGCTACGGCCGGCGCAACGCGATGATGATTTCCGTGCTCATGATGTGCGGCGGCTCGCTGATGATCGCCGCGCTCCCGACCTATGCCAGCATCGGCACGGCGGCGCCTGCGCTGCTGCTGGTGGCGCGCCTGTTCCAGGGCCTGTCCGTGGGCGGCGAATACGGCACCAGCGCCACCTACATGAGCGAGGTGGCGGAGCCGGGGCGCAAGGGTTTTTTCGCGTCGTTCCAGTACGTGACCCTGATTGGCGGCCAGCTGGCGGCGCTGCTCGTCCTGGGCATCCTGCAATTGTTCCTCACGCATGACGAACTGAAGGCCTGGGGCTGGCGCATCCCGTTCGTCGTCGGTGCCTGCGCCGCCCTCGTGTCGCTGTACCTGCGCCGTTCGCTGCACGAGACGACCACCGCCACCGAGCGCAAGAGCGAGGCCGCGGGCAGCGTCGCGTCGCTGCTGAAACACCACCGGCGCGCGTTCGTCACGGTCCTGGGTTTTACCGCCGGCGGTTCGCTGATCTTCTACGCGTTCACGACGTACATGCAGAAATACCTCGTCAACACGGCCGGCATGAGCACGGAGACCGCGAGCCGCATCATGACCGTCTGCCTGCTGGTCTACATGCTGCTGCAGCCGGCGTTCGGCGCGCTGTCCGACCGCATCGGCCGGCGCACGTCGATGATCGCCTTCGGCGCGCTCGCCGCCATATTTACGACGCCGATCATGATGGCGCTGAGGACAATCTCCAACCCGTTGGCGGCCGGTGCCCTGATCGTGTGTGCGCTGGCGATCATCAGCCTGTACACGTCGATCGGTGGCCTGATCAAGGCGGAGATGTTCCCCGTCGAAGTGCGTGCGCTGGGCGTGGGCCTGTCGTATGCCGTCGCCAACGCGATCTTCGGCGGCTCGGCGGAATACGTGGCCCTGTGGTTCAAGCAGGCCGGCCACGAGCCGTATTTCTACTGGTACGTCAGCGTCATGTGCGCGCTGGCCTGCCTCGTCGCGATTCGCATGCCCGATCCGACCAAGGCCGGCCTTCTCAAGTAGCGGGACGCACCATGTCGATGTGCATGATGCCGTCTTCGTCGTACGGTGCGGACACCGTGACGAAGCCGAAGCTTCCATAGAACGCTTCCAGGTGCGCCTGCGCGCCGATGCGGATCGCGTGGCCGGGATGCAGCCGTTCCGCGCACGCGATGCCTTGCGCGACCAGTTCGCGGCCGAGGCCCGTGCCGCGCGTGGACGGGCTGGTGACGACGCGGCCCAGCGACATCTCGTCATATTTCGCACCCGGCGCCATGCAGCGCAGGGTGGCTACCAGTTCGCGCTTGCCGTCGACGGTGCGCCAGCCGAGCAGGTGGTGCGCGCCCGGATCGAGGCCGTCGATGTCCGGGTACAGGCACGTCTGCTCGAGCACGAACACTTGCTGGCGCAGCGCCAGCATCTCGTACACGGCCAAAGCCGTCAGGTCGGCGAAGCCGCTCCACTGCCATTCGATCATTGTCGTTTCCTTGTCAGGCCGCCGTCTCGAAACCTTCGAGCACGTTGACCACGTTGATGCCGAGTTCGGGCACGACCGAACCGCCTTCGAACACGAAGACGGTCGGCAGGCCGAGAAAGCCGATGCGCTCGCCGATGCGCAGGAAGTCGCCGCTGGAAAGGCCGAAGTGTGAACGCGGGTCGCCACTGAAACCGTCGACGCCGAGCGACACGACGAGCGCCTGCGGAGAAAAGCCCGCCATCTTCACGCAGGCCGTTTCCAAAGCGAGGAACCACTGCGCAGCGCTTGTTGCGCGCGGCAGCGGCACGTTCAGGTTGAAGCCGAGGCCCGCGCCGGCGCCCGTCTCGTCGGCGTGGCCCGCATAGTACGGGTAGTCCGTGCGCGGCTCGGCGTGGATCGACGCGAACAGGACGTCCTTGCGGCGATAAAAGATGTCCTGCGTGCCGTTGCCGTGATGGTAGCCGATGTCGAGGATGGCGACGCGCTGCAGGCCGTCGTCGAGCAGGTGCTGGGCGGCCAGTGCGGCGTTGTTCAGGAAGCAGGAGCCGCCGCAGTAATCGGCGCCGGCGTGATGGCCGGGCGGCCGCGTGAGCGCGAACGTGCTCCGCTCGCCCAGGCGCAGCGCGTGCGCCGCATTGATCGCGCAGTCGGCGCCGGTCTTCGCGGCAGTCCACGTGCCGGCCGTCAGCGGCGTCGTACTGTCGAACGCGTACAGGCCGAGGCGGCCCGTAAAACTGTCCGGCTCGACGTCGCGGCGCATGCCCTGGCCGGGCCACACGGAAGGCAGCGGATCGCGGTTGGCGTTATGAGGGTCCTGCGAGAGCCACTCGTTCCAGGCGCTGCGCAGGAAGTGCAGGTAGCGGGGCGTGTGGGTGCGTTCCAGCGACGTCAGGGGCACGCCGTGCGGGGTGACGATGCGGCCCAGGCCGCGCCGCGTGAACTCGTTCGCCACGACGTCGATGCGCTGGGGCGGTTCCGACGGCGTGGCGTGCTGCGCGTGGTGTTCGTTGAAGAAGGTAAGCAAGGCGGCCCCGGTTCAGCCCGACCTGGCGGGTCAGCTGTTACGGCACAGTGTACTACTGTTATATGCCGCCACGAAGTCGTCGAAGGAACCGGTATCCGTCGCCTCGATCTGCGCCTGCTCGGCCAGCGACGCCCGCGCCATCTCGTCGAACAGGGCCGTCTCGGCCGGCATCAGCGGTTCGGTGCGGAACGCCTCGGCGTGCAGCTCGCTCTGGCGCAGGCCGAACTTCGCGAACGAGCCGAGCGTGCGCACTTCCTGCAGCACGCGCGCGGACGGCGTCTTATCCGGGTCCGCGACCTTGGCCTTCTGCGCGTCCAGGGCGTCCATGTGCGCGCCCTTGTAATTGTGCTCGTGGTCCAGCAGTTCCGCGATGGGACGGATGCGTTCCAGCAGCTCTTCCGCCCAATCCTTGAGCAGCACTTCGTGGTCGTTGCGCGTGAGGGTCAGGCCCGGGCGGCGGCCTTCCTTCACGGTGCGCGCGAAGTTGCGGGCGTGGACTTGTCCTTCCATCGCATTGATCAGCGGGCTTTCCTCGAGGGCGCAGAACAGCAGGAAGGCGTCCAGGAAGCGGCCCGTCTCCAGCGCGATGCCGACCGGTTCGAACGGATCGACGTCCAGGCAGCGCACCTCGATGTATTGCACGCCGCGCGCGCACAGCGCCTGCACCGGACGCTCGCCCGTGCGGATCACGCGCTTCGGACGGATCGTCGAATAGTACTCGTTCTCGATCTGCAGGATGTTGGTCGACAGCTGGACCCACTCGCCATCCTTCTTCGTGCCGATCTCCGCGTAGGGCGGATACGGGCGCTTGACGGCGTCCATCAGCGACGTCACATAGCTTTCCAGGCTGTTCTCGTGCGGGCGCAGGCCGGACTGGGCGTCGTTCTGGTAACCCAGGTCGCTCATGCGCAGGCTCGTCGCGTAGGGCAGGTACAGCGTGTCGTCCGACAGCGTCTCGAGATTGTGGTCGCGGCCGCGCAGGAAGCCCGTCGACAGGGTGGGCGAGGCGCCGAACAAATACATCAGCAGCCAGCTGTAGCGGCGGAAGTTGCGGATGGTCGCGATATAGCTCTCGGACTGGAAGTCGCGCAAGGCGTTGCGGCGTTCTTCCGTGATGCCCTCGTGTTCCGCCAGCAGCTTCCACAGGTCTTCCGGCAGCGAATAGTTGTAGTGGATGCCCGCGATGCATTGCATGGCCTTGCCATAGCGCAGCGCCAGGCCGCGGCGGTACACGTGCTTGAGCATGCCGATGTTCGACTTGCCGTACCAGGCGATCTCGATGTCTTCCTCGGCCGGCAGTTCGCACGGCATCGACTGGCTCCACAGCAGCTCGCCGTCCAGCTTGGAATAGGCGTAGCGGTGGATCGCGTCCAGGCGGTGCAGGGCCAGGCCGATGTCGTGTTCGGCCGGGGTGATGAATTCGAGCAGCGCTTCCGCGTAATCCGTCGTGATCTGCGGATGGGTCAGGGCCGAGCCGAGTTTTACCGGGTGCGCAGTCCTTGCCAGGTGGCCCTGGCCGTCGACGCGCAGCGTCTCGCGCTCGATGCCGCGCAGGCCTTGCAGGAGCAGGCCGCGGTGGGCATCGTCGTCCAGCAGGGCCAGGCGGCGGGTCAGTTGGTTCGACACGAGGTTTCCTTTCTTATACTGCCATGAGACGCAGAGAGTAACCGAAATCGGCCGACCGCGCCGGGCAGCCCCTAATATGACATTGTAGTTAATGAACCAGATCAGGTTCCGGGACATTCTGCGCCGCGATCCAGCGGTCGACGCGCTTTTCCAGCACGTCCAGCGGCAGGGCGCCGTTTTCCAGTACGGCGTCGTGGAAGGCGCGCACGTCGAAGCGCGGGCCCAGCGCCGCCTGCGCCCGCGCACGCAGCGCGGCGATGCGCAACTGGCCGATTTTATACGCCAGCGCCTGGCCCGGCTGGGCGATCATGCGGTCGACTTCGACCTCGTTGTCGGACGGCGGATTGGCCGTGTTCGCGTTCAGCCAGTCGACGGCCTGCTGGCGCGGCCAGCCCAGCGCGTGGATGCCCGTGTCGACGACGAGCCGCGCGGCGCGCAGCTGCTCGTCCGCCAGGCGGCCGAATTGCGAGAACGGATCGCGCATCAGGCCAAGCATCGGCCCCAGGCTCTCCGCGTACAGCGCCCAGCCTTCGCCGAAGGCCGGATACCAGGCGTGGCGGCGGAAGGCCGGCAAGCCGTCGATGGCGTGGGCGCGCGCGACCTGCAAGTGGTGGCCGGGAATGCCCTCGTGCAGGGCGAGCGTCTCCACTTCCCACAGCGGCCGCGTGTCCAGGCGGCTCGTGTTGACGGCGAGGGCCGCGACCCGATCAGGCATGCCCGCTTCGTAATACGCGCCGCCCTGTGTGTCGGCCCCCGCCTGCTGCACGGGTTTGACGGCCAGTTCCTCCTGCGGGATCGTGCCGAATTGCGTGGACAACTGGGCCTGGGCGCGCGCGATGGTGCGCCGGTAGCGGTCCAGCAGCGCGTCCGCGCTCGTCGGGAACAGGCGCGGATCGCTGCGCACGAACGCGACGAATTGCGGATAGCTGCCCTTGAAACCCGTGCGGGCGGCCGTCGCCTCCATCTCGGCGCGCAGGCGTGCCACTTCTTTCAACCCCAGCGCGTGGATCTCGGCCGGCGTCAGCGCCGTCGTCGTCGCGGCCTTGACGAGATACGCGTACCACGCCGCGCCGCCGGGCAGGCTGGCCGCGCCGATGGTCGTGCGCGCGGCCGGCAGGTAGTCGGTGCGCACGAAGTCTTCCAGCTTTTGCAGCGCACCTGACGCCGTGCGCAGGGCGGCCGCGCCGTCCGCCGCGAGTTGCGCGCGCGCCTCCTCGGCGATGGTCGCGGGCAGGCGCTGGAACGGCGCGCCGAGCGCGCCGTCCTGTAGGTGCTCGCGCATGGTCCGCAACTGCGCGGGCAGGGCGGCCATGATGGCTTTCGGTGCCGTCCAGCCGGTACGAACCCCCTCGCGCATCTGCTCGATGATGCCGTCGACGTGGCGCGGCAGGGCGTTCAGGCGCGCGATGTAGTTGCGGTAGTCGTCTTCCGTGAAGAACGGCATTTGCGCGACCAGTTGCGGGAAGCGGATCTGCAGGCCGTCCTGGGCGCTGACCGGTTGCGGATCGAATGCGACGAATGCGGCGCGCGCGAGGATGCGTTCCTGGTCGCCCGTGAACAGGTCCCAGGAGAGGCGGTCCTGGCCGGCCAGTTGCGCGCGGTCGATCTGGCGCGCGAGGTCGAGCATGCGGCGCGCGTGCTCGATGGCGGCCGTTTGTTCCGCGAGCGAGGTGTCGGCGAGCAGCGCGTCGTAGCGGTGGTCGCCGACGCTCGTGGCGAATTCGGGCCGGTGCTTGAGGCGCCATTGCCAGTCGCGCTCGAACAGCGCTTGCGCCGGGTCGGCGGCGTCCGCCGCGAACGCAACGAGTGGTCCCAGCAGGATGAGGGTCGCGAACAGTCGACGCATCGTGTTGGCTTCCGGGTGGTGGACCCGAAATTGTAACAAAGGGAGAATCCGGGCCGCGCCGGGGACAACGTCAGCCGAACCGGCCACCGCTCACGCGTTCGATCGCGGCCAGATCCCGCCAGCTTTGCACGTCCGCGAAGCCGGCATCCGCCAGCAGCGCGCGCACGGCCGCCGCCTGGTCGTAGCCGTGTTCGAGCAGCAGCCAGCCGCCCGGCGCGAGGTGGCGCGGGCTGCCTGCGATGATGATGCGCAGCGCGGACAGGCCGTCCGCGTGGTCCGTCAGCGCACCGGCCGGTTCGAAGCGCAGATCGCCCTGGACCAGGTGCTCGTCGCCGGCCGCGATATAGGGCGGGTTGGAGGCGATGACGTCGAAGGTTTCTCCGGCGGCGAGCGCGTCGAACCAGCTGCTTTCCAGGAAGCGCACGCGCGCGCCGTTGGCGACGGCATTCGCCTGCGCGACGGCCAGCGCGTCCGGGCTGACGTCCAGCGCGGTGACGTCGGCATCCGGCCGCGTGTGCGCGACGGCGACGGCGATCGCGCCGCTGCCCGTGCCCATGTCGAGCAGGCGCGGTGCGTTCTCCGGCAGGCGTTCCAATGACAGTTCGACGATCAGTTCCGTGTCCGGACGGGGAATCAGCACGGCGGGGCCGACCTGGAAATCGAGGCCGAAGAATTCGCGCCTGCCGACGATGTAGGCGATCGGTTCGCCGCGCAGCCGGCGCGCCACGAGATCGTCCAGGCGGGACGCTTCGTCCGGCGTGAGGGCGCGGTCGCCCTGCGTGATCAGCTGGACGCGGGTGAGGCCCGTCGCCTCGCACAGGAGGATGCGGTTTTCCAGCGGGTCGAGCGGCAGGCCTGCCTGCACGGCCGCGATGGTGGCGCCGGGCTGGATGGTCATCAGCGCACGCGCCGCACCAGCACCCAGACGAGGGCCAGCGTGAGGATCGTGAACCAGACGGCCGACCATTGCGGCACGTTCAGGCCGAACACGGTCTCCTGCGCCGCTTCGCACAGGCCATCGGCCTGGAACAGGCCGGGCAGCAGGGTTGCGGTCGGGATCTTGTTGAGCGTCGTCTGCATCGGATCGATACCGCACGAAAAGCCCGGGTGGGCCAGCACGTACAAATGCTTGCCGACATAGCCGAGACCGCCCAGCGCGCACAGCAGCGCGAGCCCGGCACCGGCCTTGATCTTGTTGGCGAAGGCCCCGATCAGGCTGAAGATCGCGATGCCGAGGTACAGGTAGCGCTGGATCACGCACAGCGGGCAGGGCAGCAAGCCCTTCACGTGCTGGAGATACAGGGCCGCGCCGATCAGGGCGATGCTGACGGCGGCGATGGCGAGCAGGAGATTGCGGGACGAGGACATGGGCTTCCTGGTGGCGTTATCGAAAAGGGGATTTTCACTCTGGCAACTTAGGGCCGTCTTAATTCTAATCCCCCAGCGCCGCCAGTTGTTCGGCCTGGTGCTCGGCCGACAGGGCGTTCGTCAGTTCGGCCAGGTCGCCGTCCATGATCATGTCCAGTTTATAGAGCGTCAGGTTGATGCGGTGGTCGGTCAGGCGGCCCTGCGGGAAGTTGTAGGTGCGGATGCGCTCGCTGCGGTCGCCCGAGCCGATCAGGCTTTTACGCGTGGCCGCTTCCTTGCTCTGCTGCTCGCGCAACTGCACGTCCTTGATGCGCGCGGCCAGGACTTTCATCGCCTGCGCCTTGTTCTTGTGCTGGCTGCGGTCGTCCTGGCACTCCACGACGATGCCGGTCGGGAGGTGCGTCAGGCGTACGGCGGAATCGGTCTTGTTGATGTGCTGGCCGCCGGCGCCCGAGGCGCGGTAGGTGTCGATGCGCAGGTCGGCCGGATTGATCTGCACGTCCTCCACTTCGTCCGCCTCCGGCATCACGGCGACGGTGCAGGCGGAGGTGTGGATGCGGCCCTGCGTCTCCGTCGCCGGCACGCGCTGCACGCGGTGGCCGCCCGATTCGAATTTCAGCTTGGAATAGGCGCCCTGGCCGACGATGCGCACGATGACTTCGCGGTAGCCGCCCAGGTCGGACGCCGATTCCGACACCATCTCCACCTGCCAGCGGTTGCGCTCCGCGTAGCGCGTGTACATGCGCAGCAGGTCGCCCGCGAACAGCGCGGATTCGTCGCCGCCCGTACCGGCGCGGATCTCGAGGAAGATGTTGCGCTCGTCGTTCTCGTCCTTCGGCAGCAGCATCTTCTGCAGCTCGAGGTCCAGCTCCGCCATGCGCGCCTTCGCCGCGTCGATCTCGTCCTGGGCGAATTCCTTCATGTCCGGATCGGCGAGCATCTCCTGCGCGGCGTCGATGTCGGCCTGCGCGGTCTGGTACTGGCGATAGACGGCCACCAGCGGGCTCAGTTCCGCGTGTTCGCGGTTCAGCTTGCGGAAGCTGTCCATGTTCGCGGTGGCGCCTTCGGACATCAGGAGTTCGTCCAGCTCGACGAGGCGGTTGGCCAGTTGGTCCAGCTTGGCCAGCATGGATGGTTTCATAGGTATTCTTATCGGAATGACAGCGGACAAGCCGCGGGAAGCGGCACGCGGGTACGGCGAAGGAGTGCGGGCCGCTAACGGCGGCCGCGGAACAGCTGGGGCAGCAGGCTCGCGAGGCGGGCGCGTTCGTCGCCCTGGGCGCGGTGCAGGGCCTGTTGCGGGCCGTGCAGGAATTTCGCGGTGAGGCCCTTCGACAGGGCGTCGAGCACCGTCTCGATGTCCTCGCCCCTGGCGAGCAGCTTGCGCGCCCGTTCCAGTTCGGCCAGGCGCATCGCTTCGCTCGATTCGTGCAGGTCGCGGATCACGGGCACCACGGCGCGGTCGCCGATCCAGTGCATGAACGACTGCACGCGCGTCTCGATGATGGCCTCGGCCTGGGCGACGGCCGCCTGGCGGCTTTCGACGCCGGTGCGCACCACCTCGGCCAGGTCGTCGACCGTGTACAGGAACACGTCGTTCAGGCGGCCCACTTCCGGCTCGATGTCGCGCGGGACGGCCAGGTCGACCATGAACATCGGCCGGTGCCGGCGTGCCTTGATGGCGCGTTCGACGAGGCCCTTGCCGATCAGCGGCAAGGTGGAGCCGGTGGAAGAGATCACGACGTCGAACTGCGACAGGCGCTCGGACAGGTCGGCCAGGCCGATCGCGTTGCCGTTGAAGCGCGCGGCCAGCGCTTCGCCGCGCGCCAGCGTGCGGTTGGCGATCGTGATCGACTTCGGATTGTGGGCGGCGAAGTGCGTGGCGCACAGCTCGATCATCTCGCCGGCGCCGATGAACAGCACGTTCTGCTCGCTGACGCGGTCGAAAATGCGTTCCGACAGGCGCACGGCGGCGGCGGCCATCGACACGCTGTGCGCGCCGATCTCGGTGGTCGTGCGCACTTCTTTCGCCACGGCGAAGCTGCGCTGGAACAGCTGGTGCAGATAGGTGCCGAGGCCGCCCGCCTCGTCGGCGACGCGCACGGCATCCTTCATCTGGCCGAGGATCTGCGCCTCGCCCAGCACCATCGAATCGAGGCCGGAGGCGACGCGGAACGCGTGGCGCACGGCGTCGTGCTGCGGCAGCATGTACAAATGCGGGCGCAGGTCGGCGAAATTCAGGTTGTGGTAATCCGCGAGGAAGCGCGCGGAGGCATCGAGCGGATCGGGCGCGCAGCTGGCGGCGTACATCTCGGTGCGGTTGCACGTCGAGAGCAGCGCCGCTTCGTCTTCGCCGCGGGTATTGAATTTGGAGAACCATCCGCGCGCCGCCTGCACCGCCGCCCCGAGATGCTCGGGCGCCAGCGCCAGTTGCTCGCGCAGCGAGACCGGTGCTGTGGTGTGATTGAGGCCGACGGCGAGCAGTTGCATGGGTGATCAAAAATTGGGCAGCGCGCCCATTATACCCCTACAGCGTCAGGGTTTCACGCGCCCAGCTTTTCCAGCCTATAGCCGTAGCTATATACCGGCACGAGACGGAAACCGTTCTCCGGACGCAGGCGCAGTTTGTTGCGGACGCGCGAAACGTGGGTGTCCATCGTACGCGACGGGACGGCCGTCTCGCGTACCCAGATCGATTCGTGGATGTACGCGCGCGACAGCGGACGGCCCAGGTTGCGGAAGAACAGCAGCGCCAGGTTGAATTCCTTGTGCGTGACGTCGATCTGCTCGCCGTCCATCATCAGGCGGCCCGGACGGGTCTCGAACACGTACGGACCGAACTGTAACTGTTCGGCACCATTTTGCGACGGGTACGCCCGGCGCAGCAGGGCTTGCGTGCGTGCGACCAGCTCGCCGCGGCGCAGCGGCTTGACGAGGTAGTCGTCGGCACCGGCCGTGACGCCGGCCACGATGTCGTCCTCGGCCGAGCTGCCGGCCAGGAACATCGTCGGCGTATTCGGCGCCAGTTTTTCCTTGGCGCGGCGCAGGAGTTCCGCCGCCGGGACGTCGGACACTTGCCAGTCGACGATCAGCAGGTCGGTGCTGTCCTTGCGGAGTTGCCCCAGCAATTCTTTGCCGCTGTCAAACGCTTGGCAGCTGTGCCCAGCCCCGTTCAGAACTTGGCAGATGAGTTCTGCCTGGGTCGTGTCGTTGTCCAGTACGGATATTCTCATGATTTTCAGGCTGTCTCGGCTGTGGGACTGTAGGACATCACTGTAGGAACATTCCTACAATGTCACTAAATATATCAGACTTTTAAAACGCAAAGCTACCGATGCCTCAGATAAATTCACATTTTCGTTGGGAAATTGCGTCATAGTTGTGTCGGGCCGTAGACAAACTCCCGGTTACACTAACTTCAACATTGTGGTTGAGGAGCTAACATGTTCAAGAAGAAGAGTCAGGCCGACGAATTGGCCCTGTTGCCGGTCTCCAGCGAGGACATCGAACGCGTGCGCGAACGCTGCCGCGGCCTCGTGCGCAAGCGCGCGGCCATTTCGGCAGGCGTATCCGTGATCCCCGTGCCGGGCGTAGACATCGTCGCCGACCTGTCCAGCTTTGCCGTCATGGTGGAAGAGATCAACCGGGCGTTCGGCCTGTCGCCGGAGCAGATCGACCGGCTGCAGCCGCGCATGCGCATCGCCACTTACCAGGCCGTGGCGGCCATCGGCAGTACGCTCGTGGGCAAGATCGTGACGAAGGAGCTGGTGCTGAAACTGTTGCAGAAGTCGGGCGCCAAGCTGGCGGCCAAGTCGGCGGCGAAGATCGTGCCGCTGGCGGGGCAGGTCGCGTCGGCCGCGATCGGTTTTGCGTTATTCAGGCAGATGGGCTACCAGCACATCGAGGCCTGCACGCGCGTCGCGCGCGAGGTCGCAGCCGCGCCGGCGTAAACCGGCACGGCTGGAGAGTGGAGTCAGGCGTCCGGCAGGACGACGTTGACGTCGAGAACTTCCAGGTTGCCCTGGCGGTCGAGGGAAATCTTGATGTCCTCGGCGTTGACCTTGGTGTACTTGGAGATCACTTCGATCAGCTCGCGGTGCAGGGCGGGCAGGAAGTCCGGGCCGCCGCGGCCGCTGCGTTCGCGGGCGATGATGATCTGCAGCCTTTCCTTGGCGGCCGTCGCGCTTTTCTGATTCTTTGGAAACAGGAATGAGAGCAGAGGCATATTACTTCGCTCCGAACAGACGCTGCAGGAAGCCCGGCTTTTCGTAGCTGGTGAAGCGCAGCGGGATCTCTTCGCCCAGGAAGCGCGACACGACGTCCTGGTAGGCCTGGGCCACGTCCGTATCTTTGAAGTGGATGGCCGGATTGCCCTGGTTCGATGCGTGCAGCACGGCTTCCGATTCCGGAATGATGCCGAGCAGGGGGATGCGCAGGATTTCCTGCACGTCCTGGTACGACAGCATTTCGTCGTTTTCCACGCGACGCGGCGAGTAGCGGGTGATCAACAGGTGTTCCTTGACCGGCTCGCCGCCGCTCTGGGCGCGGCGCGACTTGGCCTGCAGGATGCCGAGGATGCGGTCGGAGTCGCGCACGGACGAGACTTCCGGGTTGGTGACGATCAGCGCCTCGTCGGCGAACGTCAGCGCCATCAGGGCGCCGTGCTCGATGCCGGCCGGGGAGTCGCAGATGATGAACTCGAAGTCCATCTTGATCAGCTCGTTCAAGACGTTTTCCACGCCCTCTTCCGACAGCGCATCCTTGTCGCGCGTCTGCGATGCCGGCAGGATGAACAGGTTGTCGCAGTGCTTGTCCTTGATCAGGGCCTGGGTCAGGCTCGCTTCGCCGTTGATGACGTTGATCAGGTCGTACACGACACGGCGTTCGCAACCCATGATCAGGTCGAGGTTGCGCAGGCCGACGTCGAAGTCGATGACGACGGTCTTGTGGCCGCGCAGCGCGAGGCCGGTCGAGAAGCTAGCGCTCGAGGTGGTCTTGCCCACACCACCCTTACCGGACGTTACAACGATAATTCTTGCCATGAAAAAATTGTGTCCTTTTCAGTATCTGGTCAGTGCTGGTACAGGGGGCGCGCCTTAGCTGCGGGTCGCCGAACCCAGCGATGATATATCGATTCGGTCGCCGACCAAACGGATTTGTGCCGGCTGGCGTGCGACCTCTGCCGGGAAACCTTCGTCGAACGTCCGGTAAACGCCCGCGATCGACACCAGTTCTGGCTGCAACTGCAGCGCGAAGATGCGCGCGCCCGCATTGCCCGACGCCCCCGCCAGCGCGCGGCCGTGCAGCGGCGCGTAGACGTGGATGCTGCCGTCAGCGATGAGTTCGGCGCCATTGTTCACGACGGCGGTCACGATCAGGTCGGTGCCGCGCGCGTAGATGCGCTGGCCGGCACGGACCGGCGTGTCGACGATCATCGCGTGCACCGGTGCCGGTGCGGCGGAGGCCGACGCGGGTGCGGGCGGCGGTGCGGGTTCTGCCGTTTCGGCCGGCGCCGCGGGCATCTCCCGTTCGCGGCCGGCGTTCGTTTGCAGTCCGCTGGTGCCGTCGTCCAGGAACAGGTCGTGGGCGCGGATCACGTCGTGCAGCGCGGCCGGCGCGCCGCGCACGGCGACGGCGTTCAGGCGGTACTTCTTGAGCAGCGTGACCAGCGCCTCCCAGTCGATGTGCGCGGCGTCGTCGGCGATGCCGGCGACGTCGATGACGGCGAATTCATCCTCGAAGAAATCGGATACACCCCCGGTCATCTGCTTCAGCGCGGCATCGATCGCGATCGGATCGGCCGAGTGCAGGATGGTCGAAATGGCCACGACCGTGGAGATCTTGATTTCGATGGGCAGGGAGCTCGAGCTTTTGGGCATAAATCAATGTGGTTGGCTTAGCCCGTGCATTCTACTGTGAAATTTCACTCAACGGAAAAGGGTTTTGGCCCGGGTTTGGATGACCGGAAACTCCTGTTTCCTGAACAAAAATAATGTCTGATAAAGATGCTCAGCCTTAAGCAAAATCAATAAAAAGGCTGTTTTTTCCGATGAATAAGCTGATAAGATTGATTTTGCTTAAACAAGATTTAAGCGAGGTCACTAATATTGTTGGCTTTCTGTCCAAGCCTGAGCGGAGATTGTGATTCCTCAAGCGCGCGTTGTGCTGGTTTTCGAATTCTTCCAGGCCTGGCCAGAAAAAGGCCGACAGCAGGGCTGTCCACTCATTGAACCCCGGCCGCTGGGGCCGGGATACCGGAGATTGATATGGAAGATGTCGTAATCGTGGCCGCTGGCCGTACTGCAATCGGCAAGTTCGGTGGCACGCTCTCAAAAATTCCGGCTGCCGAGCTAGGCGCCCAGGTCATCAAGCACCTGCTGACGAAGACCGGCATCGATCCGGCGGCGGTCAGCGAAGTCATCATGGGTCAGGTCCTCACGGCCGGCGTCGGCCAGAACCCGGCGCGCCAGGCCGTCATCAAGAGCGGCCTGCCGGACAAGGTCCCGGCCTTCACCCTGAACATGGTATGCGGCTCCGGCCTGCGCGCCACCCATCTCGCGGCCCAGGCCATCAAGTGCGGCGACGCGTCGATCGTGATCGCCGGCGGCCAGGAAAACATGAGCGCTTCGCCGCACGTGCTGAACGGTTCGCGCGACGGCTTCCGCATGGGCGACGCCAAGCTGACCGACACCATGATTGTCGACGGCCTGTGGGACGTCTACAACCAGTACCACATGGGCGTGACGGCCGAGAACGTCGCGCGCAAGTACGAGATCTCGCGCCAGGAACAGGACGAATTCGCGCTGCAGTCGCAGCTGAAGGCGGAAGCCGCGCAAAAGGCCGGCAAGTTCAAGGACGAGATCATCCCGATCGAGATCGCCTCCAAGAAGGGCACCACCGTGTTCGATACCGACGAGTATCCGAAGCACGGCGCCACGCTGGAAGGCCTGGCCAGCCTGCGTCCGGCCTTCAACAAGGAGGGCAGCGTCACCGCCGGCAACGCGTCCGGCCTGAACGACGGTGCCGCCGCCGTGATCATGATGTCGGCCTCGAAGGCCAAGGAACTGGGCCTGACCCCGATCGCCCGCATCAAGGCCTATTCGTCGGCCGGCCTGGACCCGGCCATCATGGGCATGGGCCCCGTCGACGCCGCCCGCCAGGCGCTGGAACGCGCCGGCTGGACGCACGAAGAAGTCGACCTGATGGAAATCAACGAAGCCTTCGCCGCCCAGGCCGTCGCCGTCAACAAGCAGATGGGCTGGGATACGTCGAAGATCAACGTCAACGGCGGCGCGATCGCGCTGGGCCACCCGATCGGCGCCTCGGGCGCGCGCGTGCTGGTGACCCTGCTGCACGAAATGATCCGCCGCGACGCCAAGAAAGGCCTGGCTGCGCTGTGCATCGGCGGCGGCATGGGCGTGGCCCTGGCGGTCGAGCGCTGAAAGTAATCCGGCACGGCGCCACGGAGGGCGCCGTGCGTTCGTAATCAACAAGGTGTACGCGGTTTAAGTGAAAAACTAGGAGAAGACGATGGCAAGAGTGGCATTAGTGACCGGCGGCATGGGCGGCCTGGGTGAAGCGATCTGCATCAAGCTGGCGGCGCTCGGCTACAAGGTCGTGACGACGTACTCGCCGGGCAGCAAGAAAGCGGAAGGCTGGCTTGCCGCGATGCGCGAACAGGGCCATGACTTCAAGGCGTATGAGTGCGACGTGTCCGATTACGACTCCGCCCAGGCCTGCGTGGCCAAGGTCGTACAGGAAGTCGGCCCCGTCGACGTGCTGGTCAACAACGCCGGTATCACGCGCGACATGACCTTCAAGAAGATGGACAAGGTCAATTGGGATGCGGTCATGAAGACCAACCTGGATTCCGTGTTCAACATGACCAAGCCGGTCGCCGACGGCATGGTCGAGCGCGGCTGGGGCCGCATCATCAACATCTCGTCCGTCAACGGCCAGAAGGGCGCGTTCGGCCAGACCAACTACTCGGCGGCCAAGGCCGGCATCCACGGCTTCACGAAGGCCCTGGCGCTGGAAGTGGCGCGCAAGGGTGTCACCGTGAACACCATCTCGCCGGGCTACATCGGCACCAAGATGGTCACCGACATCCCGGCCGAAGTGCTGGAATCGAAGATCCTGCCGCAGATCCCGATGGGCCGCCTGGGCAAGCCGGAAGAAGTGGCCGGCCTGGTCGCGTACCTGTCGTCGGACGAGGCTGCCTTCGTCACCGGCGCCAACATCGCCATCAACGGCGGCCAGCACATGCAGTAAGCGGTTACCGCTTGCCGTACAGCGACACCGCCTCCGGGCGGTGTTTTTCGTTCCGGAGCAACCATGCCGCCGCTCACCGCCAAGCCTTATTTGCGTTCCGTCCAGATCGATCCGCAGGCGGAGATCGACCTCGACCGCTATCCGTTCAACATTCCCGCCGTGCGCGACCTGGGCGTGCTCGAACCGCATCCGGACGTCACGTTTTTCGTCGGCGAGAACGGCGCGGGCAAGTCGACCGTGCTGGAAGCGATCGCGGTGGCGCTGGGGCTGCCGGCGGAGGGCGGCACGAAGAACGTGCACCGCCAGCAGCAGGACGTGTCGCCGCTGCATCGTCTGCTGCGCGTGGCCAAGGGCTGGCGGTGGCCGCGCAACAGTTACTTCCTGCGTGCGGAAAGCCTGTTCAACGTGTTCACCTACCTCGACGAGCTGCCCGGCGGCGGTCCGTCGCTGCACCTGCGCTCGCACGGGGAGGCGTTCATGGACGTGATGCTCGGCTTCCGCGGCGACGGCCTGTACCTGCTGGACGAACCGGAGGCGGCATTGTCCCCGAACCGCCAGCTGGCCGCGCTGGCCGTCATCGACCGGCTCGTGAAGGAAGGCGCCCAATTCATCATCGCAACGCATTCGCCGATCCTGCTCGCGTACCCGCGCGCGAAGATCCTCAGCTTCGACGGCACGGGCATCGCCGAGATCAGCTACGAAGATACGGAACATTACGCCGTCACGCGCGACTTCCTGAACCATTACCCGCGCCGCCTCGAACAACTGCTCGACGACTAGTTCTCCAATTCGGGGTCAGAGCACATTTTTCCTGAAATTTGGGGTCAGAGCACATTTTCACGCTGAGCTTGAAAGCGACGACGTTGGCTCGATCGCGCGGCTGTCACATTGAATCAGCTGCGTTACGCCGTCAGACTTTCTCGAAGACCATGTTTCCAAAAAGTGCTCTGACCCCGAATTTTGCCGAAAATGTGCTCTGACCCCGAATTTTGGTTGCGCGCCGTGCGCTGGCCATGTGTCGTATGCTCGTCCCGACAGCCGCCGCCGGGCGCGCGTGGGAAAATTGAATGATCGATGCTGAACAAGTGAAGGCCGTGGTGCGCCTGCCGGCGCCGCAGCGCTATGAATATTTCGTCAAGCGGGTCGCCGCGTCGGGTACCGTCTGGGGCCTGTACCGCAACGGCTGGGCGCTGGCGAAGAAGGATGATGGTACGCTCGTGTTCGCGATGTGGCCGGACGAGGAATTCGCCCGGCTGTGCGCGGAATTCGAGTGGGAAGGGTATGAACCGCAGGCGTTTGCGCTGGACGAGCTGTTGTCCGAGCTGCTGCCCCAGCTGCAGCAGGACGGCCTCCTGCCCGGCATCTTCCGCACGCCCGGTTCGAAAGGCGTGATGCCGACGCCGGGCCTGCTGCGCGTCGACCTCGAGGACGAGTTGCGAAGGGAAACACCATGAATGCATTGCCGCACGGCGCGCTGGCCTTGTCCAGCCTGGAAGAACAGATGCTGCAGCCCGGCGTGAAGGGCTTGCCGTTGACGGCGCCGCTGCGCCAGGGCGCGATCGGCGTGCAGGGCTGGAACGTGCTGCATGGCGATACGAGTTATCCCGTCGCGGTGTTGAAAACGTCCGCGCTGCGCCACAACCTCGAATGGATGCGCGATTTCTGCGATCGCCACGGCGTGCGCATCGCGCCGCACGGCAAGACGACGATGTGCCCGCAGCTGTTCGGCGCCCAGCTCGCGAACGGCGCCTGGGGCATCACCTTGGCGAACGCCGTGCAGGTGCGGGTGGCGCACCGCTTCGGCGTGCGCCGCGTGCTCGTCGCGAACCAGCTCGTCGCGCGCAGCGACGTGCGCATGGTGCTGCAACTGCTGCACGAGGATCCGGGCTTCGAATGCGTCGTGCTGGCCGATTCGCTCGCGGGCGTGGCGCGCCTGGCGGAAGAAGTCGATGCGCATCCCCTCACGCGGCCCTTGCCGGTCCTGGTCGAACTGGGCCTGTCGGGCAAGCGCGCCGGCTGCCGCACGCCGGAGGAAGCGCTGACGGTGGCGCGTGCCATCGAGCACGCGCCGGGCCTCGTGCTGGCCGGCTTCGAAGGCTATGAAGGTTTGCTGGTATCGGACGACCACGATGCCGACCTGCGCGCCGTGTCCAGCTTCGTTGCGCGCCTGTGCGCGCTCGTGCGCGAGGCCGACGACGAAGGCCTGTTCGGCACGCGCGAGATCCTCGTGACGGCGGGCGGCTCGTCGTACTTCGACCTCGTCGCGCGCGGCTTCCAGGAGCTGCACGGGTTGTCGCGGCCACTGGTGTCCGTGCTGCGCAGCGGCTGCTACCTGACGAGCGACCACGGCATGTACCAGCGCCACATCGCGGCACTCGACGCGCGCGAAGGCGTCGAGCCGGAAGCGGGATTGCGGGCCGCGCTGGAGATCTGGAGCGTCGTGCAGTCGCGCCCCGAACCGGGACTCGCGATCCTCACGATGGGCAAGCGCGACGCGTCGCACGACGCCGGCCTGCCGGTGCCGCTGTGGCACCACCGGCCCGGCCCCGGCGCCGCGCACGCGCTGCCGGACGGCTGCGAGATCGTCAAGATGAACGACCAGCACGCGTACCTGCGCCTGCCGGAAGGCCCGGTGCGCGAGATGCTCGCGGTGGGCGACCTGGTCGGCTGCGGCATCTCGCATCCGTGCACGACGTTCGACCGCTGGCCGCTGCTGCTGGCCGTGGACGACGATTACGCCGTACGCTTCGCGCTCAACACTTTCTTCTAGAATGGCCGGGCGGTACGCTACAATCGGTTGTCGTTTTTTCGCTGACCGATCATGCCCGCCACCCCGCCGTCGCTGTTCCCGCCCATCCTGCCGAACCGTCATGGCATGCTGGCCGTGGACGACCTGCACACGATTTATTGGGAAGAGATGGGCAACCCGAACGGCATCCCCGTCGTGTTCCTGCACGGCGGGCCGGGCGCGGGCCTGTCGCCGCAGCACCGCCGCTTCTTCGACCCGGCCACCTACCGCGTGATCCTGTTCGACCAGCGCGGCGCCGGCAAGTCGACGCCGCTGGGCGAATGGCGCAACAACACGACGCAGCTCCTCATCGAGGACATCGAACGCCTGCGCGCCATGTTCGGCATCGAGCGCTGGCTCGTGTTCGGCGGCTCGTGGGGCTCGACGCTGGCGCTGGCCTACGGGCAGGCGCACCCCGAGCGCTGCCTCGGCTTCGTCCTGCGCGGGATCTTCCTGTGCACGCCGGCCGAGATCGAATTCTTCCTGTACGGCGTGCAGTGGTTCTATCCTGAACTGTACGACGAGTTCGTCGCGCCGATCCCCGTCGAGGAACGGGGCGACCTCTTGACCGCGTACACGAAGCGCCTGCTGTGCGACGATCCGCAGCAGTACTGGCCCGCCGCGCGCGCGTGGAGCCGTTTCGAGGGCCGCCGCGTGTTCCTGCTGCCGCAGGAAGAAGAGCACGCGTCCGACACGCTCGACCTGGGCGTGGGCCGGCTCGAATCGCACTACATGGCGCACGGCGGCTTCCTCGAGCCCGACCAGCTGCTGCGCGACGTCGGCCGCATCTCCCACCTGCCGGCCGTGATCGTGCAGGGCCGCTACGACGTGATCTGCCCGCCGCTGTCCGCGTACCGCCTGCACCAGGCCTGGGCCGGGTCGCGCCTGCGCATGATCCCGGACGCCGGCCACGGCGCGCTGGAAGCAGGCATTGCCCGCGCCCTCGTCGCCGCCACCGAACAGTTCAAGCGGCACGGCCGCTTCGATTGAAACGGTGTTAATCCGGACAGAGGCCGCCGCCTGCTACACTGTCCCCAGCTTCTTACAATAACGACAAGCTACCCGCATGAATATCCAGACCAACGACATCGGCCATGTCATCCAGCTGTCGATCGCGCCCGTGTTCCTGCTGACGGGCGTGGCGACCAAGCTCACGGTACTGATGAACCGCCTCGCGCGCATCATCGACCGTACCCGCGACCTCAAGATCGAACTGCGCAAGGGACCGGATCCGGACTGCAGCGAGGAGCTCGACGTGTTGTACCAGCGCTGGCGCCTGATCAATTATGCGATCACGGCCAGCACCGGCTGCGGCTTCCTGATCTGCGTGATCATCGCCTGCCTGTTCCTCGGCGATACCACCAACCTGCCGCTGGACCGCTATATCGCCGGCATGTTCGTCGTCGCCATGGTCGCCCTGATTGCCAGTTTCATTTTCCTGCTGCGCGAAGTGTCCGTCTCGTTCCGCTACATGCGCATCCACCGCCACGACGCTCCGGTCCGGCCAGACTAGTTTTTACGAATCGAGACCATCATGAACGACTATCAACGTCCCCCCACCCTGCACCGCTATGGCCTGCGCGCCGAGCTGGAACTGGCGCTGTCCACCGGCCAGTTCAAGCTCCAGCCCGAGAACGGCTTCCTGACCTTGTCGTTCTCGACGGCGTGGAACAAAGGCCTGTTCGACGTCCTCGGCCCGGCCGACAGCTGCCTCGTCATCCACAACACGGAAGAATTCGGCGAGCGCCTGCACCGCGCCGTCCAGCGCACCTTGCCCAACTGGGCCGGCATCGACGGTCCCGTCGAATACGGCATCCGCTCGCGCCTGGGCTCGGCCTTTTCCCGTCCGATCTCCGACGCGCGCGAAAAGGAGTGGAAGTTCGCGTGGCGCTCGCTGGCGCCGCATACGAGCCTGAATCCCATCACGGTGCGCATCGGCAGCATCGAGCAGTTTGCGGAACTGCGCACGCCGGAGAGTTATCCCGCGTAAGCGTTGCGATTAGAACCACGGCTCGACGAAATCCCGGTGTAATGCCGGGATCACCACTATCGCCGTGCCCATGACCGCCTCGCTCCCCGATACCGCCTATCCCCACCTGCTGTCCCCCCTCGACCTCGGATTCACGACGTTGAAGAACCGCGTCGTCATGGGCTCGATGCACACGGGGCTCGAAGACCGCTTCTGGAACTACGGCAAACTGGCCGCGTTCTACCGCGAGCGGGCGCGCGGCGGCGCGGGCCTGATCGTCACGGGCGGCATCTCGCCGAACCGCCAGGGCTGGCTGCTGCCGTTCGGCGGCACGCTGAACTTCCGCGGCGACGTTTTTAATCACCGCAAGGTCACGCGCGCCGTGCACGAGGAGGGCGGCAAGATCCTGCTGCAGATCCTGCACGCGGGCCGCTACGGCTACCAGCCCCTCGTCGTGTCGGCCTCGAACGTCAAGTCGCCCATTTCTCCGTTCCGCCCGCGCGCGCTGACGGCACGCGGCATCGAGTCGACCATCGCGGCCTACGTCCGCTGCGCGAAGCTGGCACAGAAGGCCGGCTACGACGGCGTGGAGGTGATGGGCAGCGAGGGCTACCTGATCAACCAGTTCCTGTGCGCGCGCACGAACCGCCGGACCGACGCCTGGGGCGGGCCGATCGAAAACCGCATGCGCCTGCCGGTGGAGATCGTGCGCCGCATCCGCGCGGCCGTCGGGCGCGAGTTCATCGTGATGGTGCGTCACTCCGTGCTGGATCTCGTCGACGGCGGCAACACGTGGGACGAAGTCGTGCAGGTGGCGCAGGCGCTGGAGAACGCGGGCGCCACGATCCTCAACACGGGCTACGGCTGGCACGAGGCGAGAATTCCGACCATCGTCACGTCGGTGCCGCGCGCCGCGTTCGCAGGAGTCTCCGCGCGGCTGCGCGCGGCGGTCAGGATTCCTGTCGTCGCGTCGAACCGCATCAACATGCCGGCCGACGCGCAGCAGCTGCTGGCCGACGGCAGCGCGGACATGGTGTCGATGGCGCGGCCGTTCCTGGCCGATCCCGACTGGGTGAACAAGGCCGCGGCGGGCCAGGCGGACCGCATCAACACGTGCATCGCCTGCAACCAGGCGTGCCTGGACCACACGTTCGCCAACAAGCGCGCGACGTGCCTCGTGAACCCGCGCGCGTGCCACGAGACGGAACTGGTGTACACGCCCACGCGCCAGCGCAAGCGCATCGCGGTGGTCGGCGCCGGCCCGGCCGGATTGTCCGCCGCGACGGTGGCGGCGCAGCGCGGCCATGCCGTCACGCTGTTCGACGCGCTTGATCGGATCGGCGGCCAGTTCAACATTGCCATGCGCATCCCGGGCAAGGAGGAATTCGCGGAAACCATCCGCTATTTCGGCCGCCAGCTGGAGCTGACGGGCGTCGAGCTGCGGCTTGGCCAGCGAGTCACGCGCGAGGAGCTGATCGCGGCCGGGTACGACGACGTGATCGTGGCGACGGGCGTCACGATGCGCCGTCCCCGGATCGAGGGGATCGATCATCCGAAGGTGCTGTCCTACCTGGACGTGTTGCGCGACCGCGCGCCGGTGGGGCCGCGCGTGGCGATCATCGGCGCCGGCGGCATCGGCTTCGACACGGCGGAGTTCCTCGTGCACGACGCCAACGCGCCGCGCCCGCAGCCCGTCGCGGACTGGGCCGGCGAATGGGGCGTCGACCTGGACGTGGCCGCCCCGGGCGGCCTCGTGAAGCCGCATGGCGTGACGCCCGCGCGCAGCATCTGGCTCCTGCAGCGCAAGGCGACGCGTCCCGGCGCGGGCCTGGGCAAGACGTCGGGCTGGGTGCACCGCGCCACGCTGGCGCGCAACGGCGTCGCGATGCTGGCGGGCGTGCAATACGACCGCATCGACGACGCGGGCCTGCACATCGCCGTCGGCGGAGAGGCCAGGCTGCTGGAAGTGGACAATGTGGTGATCTGCGCCGGGCAGGAAAGCCTGGCGGAACTGATGCCGCCGGAAGGGCAGCAGGGCGGACCGGCGTTTCACAAGATCGGCGGCGCGGCACTGGCGGCCGAACTGGATGCGAAGCGGGCGATCCGCGAAGGGGCGGAGCTGGCGGCGCGTTTATAAGACGAGCCGCCTGGACCTAGCTGCCGCGTTTCTTGCTCTTCCTGCTGCGGGAGTCCGACGCCGGTTGTGCCGCCTGGTCACCCTGGCGTGGCGTGTTGAGGTCGCTCTGCCGGGACCCCGTCGAGGATTCCAGCGAGCCGCCTTTCTGCTGCTGTTCCATGCCGCCGTAGCCCGACTGGCGCGACGCGTTCAGGCGGTCTTCCTCGCCCCGTGCCTGCATGCGCTGGCCGCTCTGGCGGGCGCTCCAGCCGGCCTGCTGGGCGCCCGGGCCGCCGCGCTGGCTGCCCAGGTTCTCATCGATACTGCCTTGCAGCGAGCCGCGGGCGCGCAGCGACGCGCCCTGCTGTTCGATATTGGCCGACTGGACGTTGGCCCCGCCCGGCGCCACCCAGCCCGGTGCGCGCGGCTGCTGGCTGCCTTCCGCGACGGGAACGTTTTTTTCCTTGGCGATGCCGCGCGAATGCGTGGTGTCCGGTCCTTTTTGTTTCGACATTTGATCCTCCTGTGAGCTGCGCTGACAGGAAGATCATGCGCGCGGGGAACGCGCTATTCCAGAGGAAGAGGGAGCGCACCCGTGTAGGACTGGAACTACCACATTGCGTGTGGGCACGGAATGCCCCTCTATTTCTTACGCACGACAACGCAGCCGATCGAATAGCCGGCGCCGAATGAACAGATGACGCCGTTGGCGCCGCTGGGCAGGTCGTCCTGGTGCGAGTGGAACGCGATGATCGAACCGGCCGACGACGTGTTCGCGTAACGGTCGAGGATCACCGGCGCTTCTTCCGGCGTGGCGTCGCGGCCCAGCAGCGTGCGCACGATCAGCTGGTTCATGCTCAGGTTCGCCTGGTGCAGCCAGAAGCGGGAGATGTCCCCGATCTGGAGGCCCGCGCCTTCGACCGTGTCGCGGATCATCGCGGCCGCCATCGGGCACACTTCCTTGAACACCTTGCGGCCCTGCTGGCGGAACAGCTTGTCCGGCTGGCCGACGCCGTCTTCGTCGAAGCGGTTCATGAAGCCGAAGTTGTTGCGAATATTGTTCGAGAACTTCGTCTTCAGTTTCGAATCGAGGATCTCGAACTGGTGTTCGCTCGTGGCCGTGTCGGCCGCTTCGATGACCATCGCGGTGCAGGCGTCGCCGAAGATGAAATGGCTGTCGCGGTCGCGGAAGTTCAGGTGGGCGCTCGTGATTTCCGGATCGAGCACGAGCACGGCGCGCGCCTGGCCCGTCTGGACGGCGGCGGCCGCGGTCTGGATCGCGAACGTGGCGGACGAGCAGGCCACGTTCATGTCGAAACCGTAGCCTTCGATGCCGAGCGCTTCCTGTACCTCGACGGCCATCGCCGGGTAGGCGCGCTGCATGTTGCTGGCGGCGACGAGGACCATGTCGATGTCGGCCGGCGTGCGGCCCGCGCGCGCGAGGGCTTCACGGGCGGCGGCCACGCAGATCTCGGCCTGCAGCGACAGTTCCTCGTCGGCGCGCTCCTTGATGCGCGGCGTCATGTGGGCCGGATCGAGAATGCCTTCCTTTTCCATCACGTGGCGCGACTTGATGCCCGACGCTTTTTCGATGAAGGCGCTGCTGGACGGTTCCAGCGCGGTGATCTCGCCGGCCGCGATTTTATCCGCGTGCTCCGCGTTGAACAGCTCGACGTACTGGTTGAAGGCCGTCACCAGCTCATCGTTGGAAATGGAATTCGGTGGCGTGAACAGGCCGGTGCCGCTGATGACGACAGATTTCATGCTTGACTTTCTTGAACAATAACGGTGGCAACACTGCCGAAGCAGGCGATTCTACACAATCGTACCGATGGCGTTAATGGGCCTGTTGGGCGAGCGAGGCGGGGGGTGTCGCGCGTTTGGACAACTGCACCGGCAGACCCTGCAAATGGTGCAGCGCCTGGGTCAATTGAAAATCGTCGGCGCTGCCGAATTCGAGCGGCTTGCGGGTGCGGGCGAGCGCGAGGATGCGCATCTGTTCCTCGATGTCGTCGTGGTTCGTCATATCCTCGGCCGCGCGGCTGGTGTCGTTCGCGAGGTGGTGCCGCAGGTCGGCTTCGCGCATGCGCAGGGCGTTCAGGCCGTCGCCGTCGGCGTTCTCGTCGACGGGGATGTCGGGCACGATGCCGCGCGCCTGGATCGAGCGGCCGCTGGGCGTGTAGTAGCGCGCCGTCGTCAGTTTCACCGCGGTGTCGCCGGCCAGCGGGCGGATCGTCTGCACGGACCCCTTGCCGAACGTCCGGCTGCCGACGATGGCGGCACGCTTGTGGTCCTGCAGGGCGCCCGCGACGATTTCCGACGCCGATGCCGAGCCCGTGTTCACGAGCACGACCATCGGGATCGTCTTGAACAGGTCCGGCACCTTGTCGAGCGGATCGTTGCCGCGGCTGAGCAGGTAGTACTCGGGGCTGCCGTAGAAGCGGGCCTTCGAATCTTCCAGCTGGCCGTTCGTCGAGACGATTTCGGCATTCTTCGGCAGGAACGCGGCGGAGACGCCAATCGCGCCCTGCAGCAGGCCGCCCGGGTCGTTGCGCAGGTCGAGCACGAGACCTTTCAGGTCCGGCTCCTCGCGCGCCAGCGCGGCCAGTTTATTGGCGAGATCCTCGACGGTCGGTTCCTGGAATTGCGATACGCGCACCCATGCGTAGCCGGGCGCGACGATCCTGCCTTTCACGCTTTTTTGCACGATCTCGTCGCGCACGATCGTGAACGACAGCGGCGCCGCGGCATCCTTGCGCTGCACCGTGAGCACGACCTTCGTGCGCGGCTCGCCGCGCATGCGCTTGATGGCCTCGTCGAGGTCCATGTCCTTCACCGCCGCGCCATCGATGTGCGTGATCAGATCGCCCGCCTGGATGCCGGCGCGGGCGGCCGGCGCATCCTCGATCGGGGTGACGATGCGGATATAGCCTTCCTCGCTCTGGTTGATCTCGATGCCCAGGCCGACGAATTTGCCTTCGGTCCCTTCGCGCAGTTCGCGGTAGGCCTTGCGGTCCAGGTAGGCCGAGTGCGGGTCGAGCGCGCCCACCATGCCGGAAACGGCCTGTGTGAGGAGCTTGCGGTCTTCCACGGGCTCGACGTAATCGGCCTTGATCGTGTTGTAGGCATGCGCCAGCTGGTGCAGGCCCTCGATGGGCATGCCGTCCACCGGCTTGTGGGCCAGGGCCGAGTATTGCATCGTGACGCCGACCCCGAGGATCACACCGAGTGTGACGAGGGCGACGTTCTTGAAGCTGGAGCGCATGGGCGATGGACGAAAGGGGACTGCGGTCCAGTATAACCGTCCCGCGGCCGGGGTGCGACGCCCGAACGCGCGGGAATGCCGTCAGGCGACGGCGCGCTTGCCCGCGGGCAAGGAGCCGCGGCTGTTGATGATGCGCGAAAACAACGTCAGCTGGCCATTGGTCGTGTCGTCCCAGCTGAAACCTTCGGCATAACGGCGGGTGGCGGCGTGGTCCGGGTAGCTGCGGCGCAGTTCCGTCAGCGCCTCCGCGATGCCTTTCGCCGTGCGCTCCTTCATCAGCACGCCCGCTTCCGGCCTGGCCACGACTTCCGGCGTGCCCCACACGTTCGACGCGACGACCGGCGTGCCGCAGGCCATGGACTCCAGCAGTACGTTGGCCCAGCCTTCGCGGCTGGACGCGAGGATCATCGCATCGGCCGCGTTGTAGTAATGCTTGAGCTCGGTTTGGGGCACGGCGCCGAGGAATTTGACGCGGTCGGCCACGCCCAGGCTGGCTGCCAGCGCTTCCAGCTTCTTGCGCTCCGGGCCGATGCCGGCAATGAGGAGTTTCACGTCCGGCAGCATCGGCAGCGCGCCGATCGTGAGATCGTGCGCCTTGCGCGGGTCGAGCACGCCGACGGAAATCACCGTGAACCCGTCGATGCCCAGCTGGGCGCGCGCGGCCGCGCGGTCCATCGGGACGAAGCGCTGCAGGTCGACGCCGTTGCGCAGCGACACGATGCGGTCGCCCGGAATGCCGAGGCCGATCATCTCTTCGCGCAGCGCCTGGCACACCGTGATCATGCCGGCGGCGTTGTTTGCCGCCCACATGAGTTGCTTTCTCGGCAGCGTGAACTGTGGAATCAGGTTAATGTCGGTACCGCGGGCCGTGATGACGACGGGCTTGTTGAAATACTTGCCCAGCATCACTGCGGCGACGCCGTCCGGATAAAAATAGTGTGCGTCGATGACGTCGAAGTCGTAGCCCTCGTCGATGATGCGCCCGATCTCTTTCTTGCAGGCCTGGGCCATCAGCCACGGCGCCGCCGTCATCCCGACTTTCGGAATGACGAGGTAGCGGGGGTGCGTGACGTCGATGTCGTAGCGGGTTTCCGTGGCCGGCACCTTGGAAAAGGCCGCGTAGTCGCCGAACCGCGGGTGCTGCGACGGGAACCAGGGCACCGGCGCGACGACCTTCGATTCGACCTGGCCGCTGGCGAGCAGGTAGCGCAAACGGGTCTCGACAAAGATGCCGTGGCTGGGTTTGACCGTGTTCGGGAAGAGGGAACTGAATGTAAGGAGCTTCATCGACGATGTGCGCAAGGCGGAGTGGTGCAGAGCGTAGCATCTATTATGTAATAGATTGCAATACTTGTCTGTTCCGGAGGAACGTGCGCCAGTTTAATAGCAAAAAAGCAAACGTGTAGCGTGCTCGTCAGAAATCTGTGATAAATTCGTCTAGTTATTAGTCCGGCGGCAAGTCCTCCGGCCCGCTCCCTCATGAGGCGAACCGGCATGCAGCGCCGGGCGTCCCATGGTCCCTTACCTCAATCTGTAGAAGATCATGAAAATTTCAGTTATCGGGACTGGTTACGTCGGACTGGTGTCTGGCGCCTGCTTCGCCGACGTCGGTAATACCGTACTGTGCCTGGACGTCGATACGCGCAAGATCACGATGTTGAAGGACGGGATCATTCCGATCCACGAACCGGGCCTGGACAGCCTCGTCCAGCGCAACGCGGCCGCCGGCCGCCTGCTGTTCTCGTCGAACTACGACGACGCCGTCAGCCATGCCGATATCATCTTCCTGGCCGTCGGTACGCCGCCGGACGAAGACGGCAGCGCCGACCTGACGCACATCCTGTCGGCCGCGCGCAGCATCGGCGAGCGCCTGACGAAGCCGGCCGTGAT
This sequence comes from Massilia kyonggiensis, assembly GCA_966212285.1. Classification (GTDB taxonomy): domain Bacteria; phylum Pseudomonadota; class Gammaproteobacteria; order Burkholderiales; family Burkholderiaceae_D; genus Telluria; species Telluria kyonggiensis_A. The sequence goes on along the minus strand of CBIHQW010000007.1, from coordinate 198,240 downwards.
CGTCGACAAGTCGACCGTGCCCGTCGGCACCGCGGAAAAAGTGAAACGCGCCATCGCGGGCGAACTGGAGAAACGCGGCGTGAACGTCGCGTTCCACGTCGTCAGCAACCCCGAATTCCTGAAAGAAGGCGCCGCGATCGACGACTTCATGAAGCCGGACCGCATCGTGGTCGGCTTCGACGATGCCGACGCCGGCAAGCAGATGCGCCAGCTGTACGCGCCGTTCAGCCGCAACCACGAGAAATTCGTCGAGATGGACATCCGCAGCGCCGAGCTGACGAAGTACGCGGCGAACGCGATGCTGGCCACCCGCATCAGCTTCATGAACGAGCTGGCGAACCTGTCCGAACTGCTGGGCGCCGACATCGAGGCCGTGCGCCTGGGCATCGGCATGGACCCGCGCATCGGCCCGGACTTCCTGTACGCCGGCATGGGCTATGGCGGTTCCTGCTTCCCGAAAGACGTCAAGGCGCTGATCAAGACGGCGTCCGACCACCAGAAGCAGCTGCACCTGCTGACCGCAACCGAGAAGGTCAACGAGGAACAGAAGAACGTGCTGTTCACGAAGCTGGTGCGCTTCTTCGGCGGCGAGAGCAACCTGAACGGCAAGACGATCGCCCTGTGGGGCCTGTCGTTCAAGCCGAACACGGACGACATGCGCGAAGCGCCGAGCCGCATCCTGATCAAGTCGCTGTTCGACGCGGGCGCCAACGTGGTCGCGTACGACCCGGTCGCCAGCACGGAAGCGAAGCGTGTCCTGGTGGCCGACCATGGCGAAGCGCTGTGCAATACCCGCCTGCGCATCGTCGAGTCGGCCAAACAGGCCGTCGAAGGCGCGGACGTGCTCGTGCTGGTCACGGAATGGAAGGAATTCCGCGCGCCGGACCTGCCGTTCCTGGCCGAGAACCTGAAACTGAAGGCCGTGTTCGACGGTCGTAACATCTACGATCCGGACGCCTTCGGCGCCGCCGGCCTCGTCTACGAAGGCATCGGCCGCCGTTCGGGGAAAGTCGAGCAATGACGGAAGCAGTGAGCAACAAGGGAACCATCCTCGTCACCGGCGCCGCCGGCTTCATCGGCAGCGCGGTGGCGGTGCGCCTGACCGCCATGGGGCACACCGTGGTCGGCTGCGACAACTTCAACGATTACTACGACCCGGCGCTGAAGCACCATCGCGTCGAGGCGCTGTTGAAACCGGCCGGCGTGCCGTGCGAGACCGTCGAACTGGGCGACGGCGCGCAGGTGGCCGCGCTGTTCGAGCGCGTGAAGCCTGCGCTGGTCGTGCACCTGGCCGCCCAGGCCGGTGTGCGCTATTCGCTGAAGAATCCGGCCGCGTACGTACAGGCAAACCTCGTCGCGTTCGGCCACATGCTGGAAGCGTGCCGCAACCACAAGGTCGAGCACCTGCTGTACGCCAGCAGCAGCAGCGTCTACGGCGCCAACGCCAAGACGCCGTTCAGCGAGGACGACGTCACCGACGCACCGGTCTCGCTGTACGCCGCGACGAAGAAGTCGAACGAGCTGATGGCCCATTCGTACAGCCATCTGTACGGCATCCCGACGACGGGCCTGCGCTTCTTCACGGTGTATGGACCGTGGGGCCGCCCGGACATGGCGTACTTCAGCTTCGCGCGCAAGATGCTGGCGAACGAGGCGATTCCCGTGTTCGCGGAAGGCAAGCTGTACCGCGACTTCACGTACATCGACGATATCGTCGAAGGCGTCGTGCGCCTGCTGTTCAAGCCGACGAAGCCGGAAGGCAAGCCGCCGCACGCCATCTTCAACATCGGCAACCAGACGCCGGTGCAGGTGCTGGACTTCATCCGTACGCTGGAAGGCGCGTTCGACGTCAAGGCGCAACTGGACTTCCAGCCGATGCAGCCGGGCGACGTACCGGCCACGCACGCCGATACGAGCAGGCTGCAGGACTGGGTAGGTTACAAACCCACGACGTCACTGGAGGCGGGTTTGCGTGAATTTGCGCGGTGGTATAATCGGGCGATACGTGAAAATGTTTCCTACCTGAAATGAAAAAAGTCCTCATCCTCGGCGTCAACGGTTTTATCGGCCACCACCTCTCCAAGCGCATCCTGGAGACGACCGATTGGGAAGTGTATGGCATGGATATGAATTCCGAGCGGATCGCGCATCTGCTCGACAATCCCCGCATGCACTTCTTTGAAGGCGACATCACCATCAACAAGGAATGGGTCGAGTACCACGTCAAGAAGTGCGACGTGATCCTCCCGCTGGTGGCGATCGCGACGCCGTCGACGTACGTGAAGGAGCCGCTGCGCGTCTTCGAGCTGGACTTCGAGGCGAACCTGCCGATCGTCCGCTCGGCCGCCAAGTACAAGAAACACCTGATCTTCCCGTCGACGTCGGAAGTCTACGGCATGAGCCGCGACGCCGAATTCGATCCGGAGAACTCGGAACTGGTCTACGGCCCGATCAACAAGCCGCGCTGGATCTACGCCTGCGCCAAGCAGCTGATGGACCGCGTGATCTGGGGCTACGGCATGGAAGGCCTGAACTTCACGCTGTTCCGTCCGTTCAACTGGATCGGCGCCGGCCTGGATTCGATCCACACGCCGAAGGAAGGCTCCTCGCGCGTGCTGACCCAGTTCCTGGGCCACATCGTGCGCGGCGAACCGATCCAGCTGGTCGACGGCGGCCAGCAGAAGCGTTCGTTCACCTATGTCGACGACGGCATCGACGCGCTGATGCGCATCATCGAGAACAAGGACGGCAAGGCCACCGGCAAGATCTTCAACGTGGGCAACCCGACCAACAACTACTCGATCCGCGAACTGGCCGGCATGATGCTGGACCTGGCCGCCGAGTATCCGGAATACCGCGACACGGCCAAGCAGGTGAAACTGGTCGAAACGAGCTCGGGCGCCTACTACGGCACCGGCTACCAGGACGTGCAGAACCGCGTGCCGAAGATCGAGAACACGGTCTCGGAACTGGGCTGGAAGCCGCAGGTCTCGATGCGCGACGCGCTGGTCAAGATCTTCGATTCGTACAAGGACAAGCTGGGCGACGCGAAGCAGCTCAATAACTGATCTGCATTCGACTCCTTTCGGAAAGGCTGCTGCGGCAGCCTTTTTTATTCCAATGAACATAGCCATCCTCGGCGGCGGCGTGGCAGGTATCGCCAGCGCGATCGCTCTCAAGCTGACAGGCCACGACGTCACCGTTCACGAACGGCGCGACGCCGATGCGAACATCGGCGCGGGCATCGTCGTGTGGCCGAATGCCGCGTTCGTGCTGGCGCAGTTCGGCATCCTGGACGACATGGCGGCCGTCGCGGGCCGTCCGCGCGCGATGCGCCGCCTGTCGCGCGCCGGCGAGGACCTCGGCGCGCTGGACATCGGCCTGATCGACGCGCGGATGGGTTATCCCAGCCTGTCCATCCTCAGAAGCGATTTCCAGCGCATCCTGTCGGCGCGGCTGCAGGCGCTGGGCGTCGCCGTCCGGTATGGCCGCAACGTCGCGCGTATCGAACCGGGGGCGATTGTCCACTTCGACGACGGGACGACCTTGGCGGCGGACCTCGTCGTCGGCGCCGACGGCCGCATGGCGTCATGTGCCCGCCGCTACGTCACGGGTGACGATACGCCCATCTACCAGGGGTTCATCAACTGGATCGGCGTCTGCGAGGGGGAATTCGACGTGGACACGATCTCGGACTATTGGGGCACGGGCGAACGCTTCGGCATCGTGCCCGTCGCACGCGACAAGGCGTATTGGGCCGGCGGCGCGGCGCAGGCCACGATCGGTGCGCGCGATCCGGACGCGTACCTGGACGAGCTGCAGCGCATCTTCGCGGACTGGCCGGCACCGGTACGGAGGATCATCGCCGGCACGCCCGCCGCGCGCATCAACAAGATCTACGTGCACGACCACGACCCCGTGCCGACGTGGCACAGGGACAACCTGGTCATGATCGGCGACGCGGCCCACGCGGCCCTGCCCACGTCCGGCCAAGGCGCGTGCCAGGCGCTGGAAGACGCGTGGCACCTGGCGAACTGCGTCGAGGCGCATCCGGGCAATGTGGACCAGGCCCTCGCGGCTTTCACGGCGCTGCGCTTCCAGAAGACGGCGGGCATCACGCTGGCCGGCCGGGGCCTGGCGGCGTCGCTGTTCAACCGCGACGAGACGTTTTGCCGCGAGCGTGACCGCGCCAGCCGGCATGCGGACTACGCGGCTCTCGCGCGGGCGATGGCGGATGGCTGGAGCCGGCACCTGCCGCTGTAAGTACAACTTCGGGGTTCCTGTTAATCCTTGTATCCCCCGACAAACACCGCGTAAGTATTTGTAAAGTGCCCGGACAGGGGGAGGGGTGGAGCATATAGTTCTTATCAGTTTTTCTCTCTCTCTCCACTCTTGAAGTGGTCTTTGCCCACGGTTCCCCCACCGTGGGCTTTTTTCTGCCTGGAGCCCAAATGATCACGACCCGGTTCGCCCGCGCTGTCCTGTGCGCGCTCGCCATCGGCAGCGCCGTCCCTTCGTTCGCCGTCCCGCTGATGGACATGCGTGTCGAGGACCTGCTGTTCATGTCCGCCGACGTAAGGAAATCCCTGAACCTGACCCCGAATCAGCAGACCTTGTGGAACCAGATGGAAGGCCGTTCGCGTTCGATCCTGCGCGAGCGCCAGCGCCGTCGCGAGGCCTTGCAGGAACAGGCGAAGACGCTGCTGGCGAAGCCGGAAGTCGAATTGCGCGACCTGAACCGGGCCGTCGAGGCGGAAGCCGTGGCGACCAATACCGAGGACAAGCAGCTGCGCGAAGCGTGGCTGGAAGTGAACGATGCGCTCGACGACAGGCAGCGCGCCCAGGTCGCGACCTTCATCGGCGAGCAGTTGATGCGCGTGGTGCCGGAAGGGCGTCCGGGCGGCGAGCGTGGTGGAGAACGAGGCAATGAGCGCAGTGGCGGCGGCCGTCCGGGCGGCATGGGTGGCCACGGCCGCGGCGGCATGGGCGGGCCCGGCGGCGCGTCGATCAATCTCGGCGGGTGAGGCGTACATACAATGTATCGTTAAGTAAAAATCCGCCGCGCTTCGCCGATTTGACTATCCTTCCCCGCTAGAATTGGTGCCGCTGCGCAACCTCAGCACTGCCTGCATCCGCCATGACATGACGATGTAGCGCTGCCACGACGGCCCGGTGTATCGGCACACCGGGCCGTGTTACATTCGCCGATGGCCACAAGCCGCATTTGCAGCACAAAGGACCTTTCGTGAAACGATACCTTCTCAGTACCCTGACCCTCTCCATGCTGGCCGCCTTCGCATCCGCGGCGGACCGCGCCGGCATCGACACGCAATACATCGACCCGAGCGTACGCGTGCAGGACGATTTCTTCACTTACCTGAACGGCAAGTGGCTCAAGACGACCGAGATCCCCGCCGACCGTTCGAGCTGGGGCACCTTCATGAAGCTGCGCGAGGACACGCAGCCGCAGCTCCTCGGCATCATCGAAGCGGACCAGAAGGACCCGCACAAGAAGGCCGGCACCGACGCGCAGAAGATCGCCGACCTGTACACGAGCTTCATGGACGAGAAGAAGCTGGAGACGCTGGGCTACAAGCCGCTGACGGGCGAGCTGGCACGCATCCGCAGGCTGAAGGACAAGAAGGGCGTGCCGGACCTGATCGCGCACCTGTCGAAGATCGGCGTCGCGACGCCGTACGGCATCGGCGTCGCGCAGGACGCGAAAGCCTCCACGAAGTACGCCACGTACATCCGCCAGGGCGGCCTCGGCATGCCGGACCGCGACTACTACCTGAAGGCGGACGACGCCAAGATGGCCGCGACCAGGGCGAAGTACGAACAGCATGTCGCGAAGATCCTTCTGCTTTCCGGCGACAAGGATGCGGACGCGAAGGCGCAAGCGATCGTCGCGTTCGAGACGGAACTGGCGAAGGTGCAGTGGACGAAGGTCGAACTGCGCGACCCGAACAAGAATTACAACAGGATGGACGTGGCGCAGCTCGCCGCGCTGACGCCGGGGTACGACTGGAAGACGGCGCTGGGCGCCGCCGGCGTGGGCAACAAGGTCGATTACGTGATCGTCGGCCAGCCGACCTACCTGCAGGGCCTGGACAAGCTGCTTGCGAACACCGATCTCGAGACGGTCAAGGCGTATTTCCAGTGGCAGCTGCTGCGCGAATACGCGCCCTACCTGTCGAAGGCGTTCGTCGACGCCGACTTCGATTTCTACGGCAAGACGCTGACCGGTGCGGACGTCAACCGTCCGCGCTGGAAGATCGGCGTGTCCGTCGTCGAGGGCGCGCTGGGCGAGGCGCTGGGCCGCGAATACGTGGCCAGGTACTTCCCGCCGGAGCGCAAGGCGCGCATGGAGGAACTCGTGAAGAACGTCCTCGCCGCGTACCGGGAATCGATCGACCAGCTCGACTGGATGGGCCCGGAAACGAAGAAGGAAGCCCAGGCCAAGCTGGCGAAGTTCACGCCGAAGATCGGCTACCCGAACAAGTGGCGCGACTACTCGCGCCTGAGCGTCAGGAAGGATGACCTGGCCGGCAACGTGATGCGCGCCGCGACGTTCGCGTACAACCGCAACATCGACAAGCTGGGCAAGCCGATCGACCGCGAAGAGTGGGGCATGACGCCGCAGACGGTGAACGCCTACTACAACTCGCGCATGAACGAGATCGTGTTCCCGGCCGCGATCCTGCAGCCGCCGTTCTTCGATGCAAGCGCGGACGACGCCGTGAACTACGGCGGCATCGGCGCCGTGATCGGGCACGAGATCGGCCACGGCTTCGACGACAAGGGCAGCCAGTCGGACGGCGAGGGCAACCTGCGCAACTGGTGGACTGCAGAGGACCAGGCGCGCTTCAAGGCCAAGACGGACATGCTGGTGAAGCAGTACGATTCTTTCGAACCGCTCCCGGGCTACCACGTCAACGGCGCCCTCACGCTGGGCGAGAACATCGGCGACAACTCGGGCCTCGCCATCGCGTACAAGGCTTATAAAATCTCGCTGCACGGCCAGCAGGCCCCCGTCATCGACGGCCTCACCGGCGACCAGCGCTTCTTCATGGGCTGGGCGCAGGTGTGGCGCTCGAAGATGCGCGAGGCGCAGCAGATCGTGCAGGTGAAGACCGACCCGCACTCGCCGGGCCAGTTCCGCGCCAACGGCACCTTGCGCAACCAGGCCGCGTTCTACGAGGCGTTCGGCGTGAAGGAAGGCGACAAGATGTATCTGCCGCCGGAGCAGCGCGTCACCATTTGGTAACAAAAACGGATCGCCATCAGCGATAATCAGGGGCGGCGGTACCCCCGCCGGCCCCACCATCCCACCCATAACAACCCAAGGGAGATGAAGAGATGATGAAGAAGCACACCCTGTTGAGCGCCCTGACCCTGGCGCTGCTTGCCAACGCCGGCCATGCGGCGGAAGGCGCCGCCGCCAAGAACACGGCCATCAAGAAGGGCCAGACCCTGTCGGCCGGCATCGCCACCGACTACATCGATCCGGCGGTCCGCCCGCAGGACGATTTCTATGAATACCTGAACGGCAAGTGGATGAAGACGGTCGAGATCCCGGCCGACAAATCGAGTTGGGGTTCGTTCGCCAAGCTGCGCGACGACACGCTGCCGCAGCTGCGCGGCATCATCGAAAAAGCCGCCGCCGGCAACCCGGCCAAGGGCACCGACGCCCAGCGCATCGGCGATTACTACGCCAGCTTCATGGACGAAGCGAAGCTGGAGCAGCTGGGCATCACCCCGCTGAACGGCGAACTGGCGAAGATCGCGGCGCTGAAGGACAAGTCCGAACTGCCCGCGCTGCTGGCGCACCTCGGCAAGATCGGCGTGAACGTGCCGTACGACTTCGGCATCCACCAGGACAACAAGGATTCGACCAAGTACGTCGCCGACATCTATCAAAGTGGCCTCGGCATGCCGGACCGCGACTACTACCTGAAGGCGGACGACGCCAAGCTGGCCGACGCGAAGGCCAAGTACCTGACGCACGTCGAGAAGACGCTGGCGCTGGCCGGCGACAAGAACGCCGCCGCCAACGCGAAGGCCATCGTCGACTTCGAGACGGAACTGGCGAAGGTGCAGTGGACCAAGGTCGAACTGCGCGACCCGATCAAGGCCTACAACAAGGTGCCGCTGGCCGACATGGGCAAGGTCGCGCCGGACTACGACTGGAACGGCTACCTGCAGGCCACGGGTATCGCCGGCAAGGCGACCTATGTGATCGTCAGCCAGCCGACCTACCTGAAGGGCTTCGCCGAGATCTCCAACAAGACCTCGCTGGACACCTGGAAGGCCTACCTGACGATGCACCTGGTGGACGCGTACGCGAGCTACCTGAACAAGGCCTTCGTCGACGAGCGCTTCGACTTCTACGGCAAGACCCTGTCGGGCGTGAAGGAGATGGAACCGCGCTGGAAGCGTGGCGTGGCCGCGATCGAGCGTTCGCAGGGCGAGTCGCTGGGCAAGCTGTACGTGGCCGAGTACTTCCCGCCGGAGCGCAAGGCGCGCATGGAAGCGCTGGTCAAGAACCTGCTGGTCGCCTACAAGCAGAGCATCGACAAGCTGGACTGGATGTCGCCGGCCACCAAGAAGGAAGCACAGGCCAAGCTGGCCAAGTTCACGCCGAAGATCGGCTACCCGAACAAGTGGAAGGATTACTCGGCACTGGTCGTGTCGCGTGACGACCTGGTGGGCAATGTGATGCGTTCGCGCGACGTCGAGTACAACCGCGAGCTGAACAAGCTGGGCAAGCCGATCGACCGCGACGAGTGGGGCATGACGCCGCAGACCATCAACGCGTACTACAACCCGGAGATGAACGAGATCGTGTTCCCGGCCGCGATCCTGCAGCCGCCGTTCTTCGACGCCAATGCGGATGACGCGGTCAACTACGGCGGCATCGGCGCCGTGATCGGCCACGAGATCAGCCACGGCTTCGACGACCAGGGCGCCCAGTACGACGGCGACGGCAACCTGCGCGACTGGTGGACCGCGGCCGACCACAAGAACTTCGAGGCCAAGACCAAGATGCTGGTCAAGCAGTACAACCAGTTCGAGCCGATCAAGGGCTACCACGTGAACGGCGAACTGACGCTGGGCGAGAACATCGCCGACAACTCGGGTCTCGCGATCGCCTATAAAGCCTACAAGATTTCGCTGAAGGGCAAGAAGGCGCCGGTGATCGACGGCCTGACGGGCGAACAGCGCCTGTACATGGGCTGGGCCCAGGTGTGGCGCACCAAGATGCGCGAACAGCAGCAGATCGTCCAGGTGAAGACCGACCCGCACTCGCCGGGCCAGTTCCGCGCCAACGGCACGCTGCGCAACCAGCCGGGCTTCTACGACGCCTTCAAGGTCAAGCAGGGCGACAAGATGTACCTGGCGCCGCAGGAGCGCGTGATCATCTGGTAAAGGCGTAACGCCGGCACGCAAAAAAAGCCGCTCGAAGCGGCTTTTTTTCATGGTGCGGGTGAAGCGATTACTGCGTCACGCTCGAGTAGGAGCAGGACTTGACCTGGCCGCGTGCCGGGTCGCCGAACACGGCGTTGGTGCACTTGACCGGACCGGTCACGACCTTCGAGGTGTAGATCGTGCTGGTGCCGTAGCGGACTTCACGCTTGCCGGTGAACGAGCAGGTGCCGTTTTCGGTGGCGCAGGCCGTGAACGTCGGCGTGGCGGTCACCGGCGCAGCCGAGGTCGTGCTGGCGTAGCTGCACGACTTGACGACGCCGCGGATCGGATCGCCGAACACGGCGGTCGTGCACGGCGTGGAGCCCGTGATCGTTTTCGACGTGTACACACCGTTCGCGCCGAAGCGGACTTCACGGGTGCCGCTGAACGAGCAGGTCGAGCCTTCGTTGCCGCAAGCGGTCCAGGACGTCGTCGACGTGGTCGGCGCAGTCGTCGATTCGTACGCGCCGATGTCGATCTGGCCGACCACCGGACGCGCTTCGCCGGCGGCGACATGCTTGTATTGCGCGATAGCCTTCAGCGACACTCCCTTGGCCGACACGCCCGGATCCGAGCCGGCATCGATCACCAGCGCGCTGCCGGTCGGATGCAGGTCGTACGCGGCGCGGTTCGCGAAGCTCGGCGAGGCCGAACGGTAGTTCGTCTTGTCGACCGTCGATGCCTGCGTGCTGAACGTGCCCACGCCGGCATAGATGTTGTTCTGGGCGATGGCCGGGGTCGGCACCTTGCCGCTGACGAACATGAACGTACCGCCGCTGCCCATATCGTTCAGGAACGTGTTGTTGATGACGTACAGGTCGCTGCCGGCGTTGGTCGCGCCTTCTTCACCGTAGGCCAGCATTGCCGCGTTCGCGTTCGATGCCGGTTGCTGGATGATGTTGCCGATGACGTAGGACGTACCGGCGTTCGGCAGGTCGATCTCGTACGACGGCTTGCCGGCGGCGGTGCTGCCCGTCTCGCCCGGGTTCAGGCTCGAGAAGCGGTTGTACGCGATCAGGTTGGTATCTGCGCGCGACTTCAGGTTGTGGCCGAGGTTGGCGTCGTGCGAGAAGTTGTAGCGGAAGGTCAGGCTCTTCACGTGACCGATGTACAGGTTGTGCGACTGGCCGTCGCCTGCGCCGTTGTGGCCGAATTCGGTGTTCTCGATCACGATGTCGCTGTTGACGTTGGCGTTCGCCAGGATACCGTTCTGGTTATCGTGGAGGAACGAGTTGCGCAGCGTGAAACCGGCCCCTTCGAGGCGGAACGCAGCACCGTTTGCGTCCGGCACTTTAGCGCCGTACATTTCGACGTTGTCGACGGTCAGGTTGCTGCCGCTGACGACCCAGATGCCTTTGCCGGCCGCGTTCTTGCCGGCCGCGTCGATCTTCGGACGGCCGTTGACGCCGCGGATCGTCAGGTTGTTACGCGGGATGTAGCAGACGTCGCCGCTATACGTGGTGTTGCCGGTGATTTCGATGACGTCGCCATCCTTGGCGGCGGCGATCGCAGCGCACGGCTTGGCGTAGGTCTTGCCCGGGCCAACCGACAGCGTCGCTGCGGATGCAGTGGCCACACCTGCGAACGCCATCAGGACGGCAGCAGCCAGGTGCGAAGCGGAGAATTGGGTGTTGCGCGATGCGGTTTGACGCAGTTGTTGCATGTCGATTTATCCTCGTAAGCAGATTGCCTGTCAGCAGTTGTTCCTGCTGGAAAGTTGCAGAATACGAGTTTTAAGATCGAGGGCCTGTAACGAAGTGTAACCGAAAATAATGAACCAGCAATCCTGAAAAGAGGCTAATTGATGTTCCTTTTAGCCTTATTTAGTAGAGCGAAAGAACATTATGTGGCTGCTCTTTCTAGCATTGAGCGCAAGAAAAATTGATGCCTGAAACTGTTTTTTACGGTTTTTCCCTATGGAATCTAATTTCCGCTGGAAAATTCATCGACAAAGCTAGAATGACAACGTGGCTGTCTTTCTGGCAATTCCAATGTCGGGGCATGTTATCTGAATGGCTTCAAAAAAAATTTTTTGAAATTAAGCCGATGTTGCGTTCACGCCGCATTTTTTCGGGCAAGATCGTTGTGCCGAGTTTCACTACGTTCGTGGAATTTACAGAAAAAGTTCAGGTATGGAAACTATTTTCTGACAAAAGGTTGTTTCTGGAGTAATTGCGGACAATTAATGAGACTTTAGCGCCACAAAATACCCCGGCAAACCGATAACCGAAAATAAAAAAACGCGGCACGAGGCCGCGTTTTTTGCCGGATCGGGAACGCCGGGGATTATTTATAGCTGCAGCTCTTGACGACCCGGTAGGCCGGATCACCGAAGACAGCATTCGTGCAGGCCACCGGACCGGTCACGGTCTTGGTCGCATACATGCCGTTGGCGCCATAGCGGACCTGATGCGTACCCGTCACCGAGCAGATACCGCCCTCGGCCGCACACGCCGTCCAGCCGGTGTCGGACGGCGCCGGTGCCGGTGCCGGTGCCGGTGCCGGTGCCGTGGGCGTCGTGGTCGTCGAGCCCGACGTCGCGATCGTGTTGCTGGAGTAGCTGCAGGTCTTCAGCACGCCCTGGGCCGGGTCGCTGCCGAATGCCTTCGGCCAGCAGGTGACGGGACCGGTGAACGTCTTGGTCACGAACGAGGTACCGGCGCCGAAACGGACTTCGCGGGTGCCGGTGAACGTGCAGAGGTAGTTCTCGCCGGCGCAGGGAATCCAGGACGGGGCCGCAGCCGTACTGGCGGTCGACAGCGTGCTGGAATAGCTGCACGTCTTGGCGACGCCGCGGATCGGATCGCCGAACACGGCGCTCGTGCACGGGGTCGAGGCGGTCACGAACTTCGTCGTATAGACGCCGTTGGCGCCGTAGCGGACCTCACGGGTACCGCTGAACGAGCAGGTCGAAAGTTCGTTGGCGCAAGCCGTCCAGGTGACGGCCGCAACGTTCGCCGCATCGCCCGTCGCTTCGTACGCGCCGATGTCCAGCTGGCCGACCACCGGGCGTGCTTCGCCGGAAGCGTTGCCTTTGTATTGTGCGACCGGGGTCAGCGAGACGCCCTTGGGCGACACGCCCGGATTCGTAGCGGCATTGATCACGAGCGCACTGCCGGTCGGGTGCAGGTCCCCTTTGTCGCGATCGGCGAAGCCGGGCGCCACCGAACGATAGTTGGACTTCAGGATCGAGCTGGCCTGCGTGCTGAGGGTACCGATGCCGGCGAAGATATTGTTCTGGATCACCGCCGGAGTCGGGACCTTGCCGCTGACAAACAGGAACGTGCCGTCAGAATAGTTATTCAGGAACGTATTGTTGATGACGTACAGGTCGCTGCCGGCGTTGGTCACGCCTTCTTCACCGTAGGCCACCATGGTCGGGTTCTGGTTGGTGGCCGGCTGCTCGATGATGTTGCCGATGATGTAGGACGTACCGGCATTCGGCAGGTTGATTTCGTACGACGGCTGGCCGGCCGCGGTGCTGCCCGTCACGCCCGGCGGAGTGCTCGAGAAGCGGTTGTAGGCGATCAGGTTCGTCTCCGCGCGCGACTTCAGATTGTGGCCGATGTTCGCATCGTGCGAGTAGTTGTAGCGGAACGTGAGGCTCTTCACGTGACCGATGTACAGGTTGTGCGACTGGCCGTCGCCTGCGCCGTTGTGGCCGAATTCGGTGTATTCGATCAGGATGTCGCTGTTGACGTTGGCATTGGCCAGGATACCGTTTTCGTTGTCGTGAATAAACGAGTTACGCAGCGTGAAACCGGTGCCCTGCAGGCGGAACGCGGCGCCGTTGACGTCCCAGACCTTCGCGCCGTACATCTCGACGTTATCGACCGTCAGGTTGTTGCCGTTGACGACCCAGATACCCTTGTCGGCGGCACTCTTGCCGGCGGCGTCGATCTTCGGGCGGCCGTTGACGCCGCGGATGGTCAGGTTGTGGCGGTTGATGCTGCAGACGTCGCCGCTGTAAGTGGTGTTGCCGGCGATTTCGATGACGTCGCCGTCCTTGGCGACAGCGATGGCGGCGCAGGGTTTGGCATAGGTTTTGCCCGGGCCGACCGACAGCGTGGCTGCGGACGCGGAGGTCACACCTGCGCAGGCCAACAGAACGGTGGCAGCCAGGAGTGATTGGTTACGCAAGGTGTGCATGAGAGTCCTCGTAAAGTTTCTGTGCGGGAAGTAATTCCCAAGGGCAAGATGCAGAATACGAGGTTTCCCATCCTGGCTTTGTAACGGCATGTAACAGGGATTGTTCAATTAAAAAGACCTGAAACAAAACGATGGACGCTTCGTTCACGATTCTTCATGCCAAAAATTCCATCTTGATGGCATCCTGCACATTTTATTCGGAACGCTGCCGTTTGTGTTTCCGCAACCCAACTTTTATTCTCCCTATGAAACGTCGAGTTCTGGAAGCAACAAACCAATAGTTAAAGATTTGCAAGAGGTCTTAGCATTCAGGCATAAAACCTCAAAATCCAACTTTTTGACGAAAATCAGCAGAAAAAGCGCTGATGGACGCGAACTGTTGCGTATAAGCGTCAGTGCTGCGGGTAACCGCTCGGCCGGGCTTTGGCGGCGGCGTCCTTCGACCCGGCGCCGCTGGTCCACGGATCCGCTGCCGGACCCGCCTTCAGGACGATCTCATTGACCAGCGGCCGCAACGTGAGGCCGGCGCGGTCGACGAAACCCGGCTTTTCCAGGCGGCGGTTGTCTTTCTGGATGGCGCTGGCTTGCGTGCTTACGGTACCGGGACCGGCAAAGACGTTGTTCTGGATGAGGGCGGGCGTCGACACCTTGCCGCTGACGAACACGAACGTACCGCTGGTAAAGTCGTTCACGAACGTATTATTGATGACGTACAGATCCTGCCCAGGATTCGACGCGCCTTCTTCGCCATACGCCACCATGGCGGGATTGTCGTTGATGGCCGGCTGTTCGATCACGTTGCCGATGAGGTAGGACGTACCGGCGCTCGGCAGGTCGATCTCGTACGACGGCTTGCCGCTGGCGGTGCTGCCGGGCCGGCCGGGCGGCGTGCTCGAGAAGCGGTTGTACGCGATCATGTTGAACATGGCACGCGACTTGAGGTTGTGGCCGATCACCGCGTCGTGCGAATAGTTGTACCGGAAGGTCAGGCTCTTGGCGTTGCCGATGTACAGGTTGTGCGTCTGGCCATCGCCGCCGCCATTGTGGCCGAACTCGCTGTGCTCGATCACGATCGTGCTGTTCCGGTTCACGCCGCTCAGGATGCCGTTCTCGTTATCGTGGATGAAAGCCTGGCGCAGCGTGAAATTCGTACCTTCGAGACGGAGCGCCGCGCCATTGCGGTCCCTGACTTTCGCGCCCAGCATCTCGACGTTCTCGACCGTGATGTTGTTGCCCGTGACGACCCAGGTGCCCTTGTTGCCGAATTGCTGTCCGGCCGCGTCGATGACCGGACGGCCCTGCACGCCGCGGATGGTCAGGTTGCTGCGGGCGATCGCGCAGGTGTCGCCGTTGTACGTCCAGTCGCCGACGATCTCGATGGTGTCGCCATCCTTTGCGGCCGCAAAGGCCGCGCATGGGGCGACATAGGTCTTGCCCGGCCCTACCGACAGCGTGGCGGCGCCTGCGCCGCCGGCTGCCAGCAGCGCCGTCGCGAGGGCAAGGGAGAATATCGGTTTGCGGGTAACGGGGGTGTACAACGGTGACACGTCGATTCCTTCTCTGATCCATGAAAAAACCGTCCCGCGGGACGGTTTTTTCGGCTTGTTCAGCTTATTTCGCGGCCGCGACCATGTAGTCCACGGCGGCTTTCACGTCGGCATCCGGTGCCGTGGAACCGCCCTTCGGCGGCATCATGCCGGCCTTGCCCTGGAAGCCCTTGATGGCATGCTCGTACAGCGTATTGGTGCCTTGCGCGATGCGCGGTGCCCACGCGGCCTTGTCGCCGATCTTGGGCGCGCCGGCGATGCCCGCGGTGTGGCAGGCGGTGCAGGCCGTATTGAACAGGGCCTTGCCGGCCTCGTTGTTGCCGGCCACGGCCGGGGTCGCGATCGCGCCTGCGACGGGCGGCGTACCCGGCGTCGCGGCCGGCTGGGCCGGTGCGGGCGTGGCGGGCGCTGCCGGTGCAGCTGCGGCCTGGGCCGGTGCCTGCGCGCCTGCCGCCGGCGCTTCCGGCTCCTTGAACTTGGCGCCCGACTGGTTGGCCATGTAGACCACCGCGCGGGCGACTTCGATATCGTCGAGATCGGGATTGCCGCCCTTGGCCGGCATCGCGCGGATGCCTTGCACGGCGTGCTGGACGAGGGTGTCGTAGCCCTGGGCGATGCGGGCGCCCCAGCCGGCTGCATCGCCGACCTTCGGCGCACCGGCTGCGCCCGAGCCGTGGCAGGCGACGCAGGTGGCGTTATACACGGCCTGGCCCGATTGCAGGACCTTGGGCGCGTTCGCATCCTTGAACGCAAACCCTTCCTCGGCCACCGGGCGCACGCGCGTCGCGACGGCTTGCGCGCTCTGGCTCTCGGACCCGGCGCCGCCCAGGGGCTTGTTGGTGGCAAAGATCACCAGCAGGATGATGCCGATGACGATGACCAGGAAAAAACCAGCCACTGCGATGATCAGTTGCTTGGGGGTCCGGATGAAGGATTGGTGTTCGTTGTGCGCGTCGCTCATGATTTCCTTAATACAAATTAAAAAAACCTGCTTCTGCCCTGCGGAATACGTGGAATACTTATTTATATGCAATGCCGCCGGGCGATTATAGACCCAAAGACACTTGGTGGAAACGCAATTTCCCGCTGGAGCGGCCGGTTGCCATAGACGACGCACGGGAAAGACTGTATCCTTCGCATCACTTCGACCAGCGCGGCTGTAGCTCAGTGGATAGAGTATTGGCCTCCGAAGCCAAGGGTCGTGGGTTCGATCCCCGCCAGCCGCGCCATGCCTTCTTCCTCTCCCCGCACGCGACAGCTCCGTTTCCTTTCGGATTTGCTGCAAATGTGTCAACATTCGGCCTTGCAGCAGATTTTCCAGTCATTTCAAAGAGGACGACGATGAGCGCCAAGGTTTTTGTGGTCATAGTGACCTACAACGGATCTAAGTGGGTGACCCCGTGCTTTTCGAGCCTGCGCAAGTCGACCGTGCCGCTGCACACGATCGTGATCGACAACGGATCGAAGGACGACACGCTGGCGCGCATCGCGGCCGAGTATCCGGAAGTGGAGGTCGTCGATACCGGAAAGAACCACGGGTTCGGCAAGGCCAACAACATCGGCATGGAGCTGGCGTACCAGCGCGGCGCGGATTATGTCTTCCTGCTCAACCAGGACGCCTGGATCGATCCGGACGCGGTGCAGAAACTCGTCGAGGCCCACCAGCGGCATCCCGCGTACGGCGTCATCAGCCCGATGCACCTGAACGGCGCCGGTGACGGCCTCGATTACGGTTTTTCGAATTACATCGGGCCGAACAAGTGCCGGAGCCTGTACTCGGACATCTACCTCGGCCGGGTGAAGGACGTGTACGACGTCGGCTTCGTGAATGCCGCCGCCTGGCTGGTGACGCGCGCATGCCTGGAAAAGGTGGGCGGCTTCAGCCCGTCGTTCTTCCATTACGGCGAGGACGACAATTACACGCAGCGCCTGCAGTTCCACAAGCTGAAACTCGGCGTCCTGCCCACGGCGCGCATCTATCACGACCGCGAACAGCGTCCGCCCAGCAAATTCTTCGAATCGGGCGAAACCTTCCGCCGCGAAGTCATCGCACGCAGCTCGAACCCGAACACGCAGTTCTCCTTCGGCCGCGAGTGGGTGTCGGTGTTCGCCCACCTCGGCTATGCGCTGGCGCGCGTGAATATTCACGATGTCAAGCTGCAGCTGGCCAAGATCCGCTTGCTGGCCGGCATCGACAAGGCGGCCATCGCTGCCAACCGCGAACGCAGCAAAACCGGGCGCGCCGCCTTCCTCGATCTCGAGACCTCTAGCGGCACTGCATACCCGGAAAGCATAACATTACGACAAGTTACGGGCGTTCAATAACCATGCTTACAACACTCCGGAGCGTCAAGACAAGGTAGTGCTTGCCTGTTTTGACCGCAGCCACTTATTCTGCTGTTCTCGGAGCGTTTCGATTCATGCGCACGGTATGTCTTGTTGCTAACTTGTAATCGATAAAATGTTATTATCTCATCAGCACGGCGGTGAGGATTCGTGAAAATCAGATGGGCTCCCACGATGTGAACGTTGGTCTGCAAACGACGATGGCGCAAGGCGCCGTTGGCGGCACGACGAGGTGACTCGTCGAGCGGGCAGGCGTTTTCCGTGCTGACTCAAAGTTATCGTAATAGCAACCAAGCGGAACGGAATCAATATGAAGCCAGACGAGGTCATCGCAGTAGTGGGATTGGGTTATGTAGGTTTGCCGCTGGCTGTCGAGTTCGGCAAGCTTGGCCCGACGATCGGGTTCGATTTGTCGACGGCAAAGGTCGAGAGCTACAAGAAATTTGTCGATCCCGCCGGCGAGGTGTCGACTGAGCAATTGCGTTCCGCACGCCACCTGAGCGTCACCACCGACCCGGCCGCGCTGGCCCAGGCCGATTACATCCTGATCGGCGTTCCGACCCCCGTCGACATCGCCCACGTCCCCGATTTCGCGCCGCTGATCAGCGCCAGCGAGACCGTCGGCAAGCACATGAAGCGCGGCGCGGTCGTCATCTATGAATCGACCGTCTATCCGGGCGCGACCGAGGAAGTCTGCATCCCCGTCCTGGAAAAATTCTCCGGCATGAAGTGGAAGGAAGGTTTCCACGTCGGCTTCTCGCCCGAGCGCATCAACCCGGGCGACAAGGAACACACGCTGACCAACGTGATGAAAGTGGTGTCCGGCGATGACGCCGAGACCCTGGAGCGTGTGGCGTCGATGTACGAAACCGTCGTCAAGGCCGGCGTGCACCGCGCGTCCAGCCTGAAGGTCGCGGAAGCGGCCAAGGTCATCGAGAACACGCAGCGCGACCTGAACATCGCGCTGATGAACGAACTGGCGATCATTTTCGACAAGATCGGCATCGACACGCTGGAAGTGCTGAAGGCCGCCGGCACGAAGTGGAACTTCCTGCCGTTCCGTCCGGGCCTGGTGGGCGGTCACTGCATCGGCGTCGATCCCTACTACCTGACGCACAAGGCCGAGATGATCGGCTACCACCCGCAGGTGATCCTGGCGGGGCGCCGCATCAACGACGGCATGGCCAAGTTCGTGGCCGAGAAAACCGTCAAGTCGATGATCTCGGCGGGTTTCCACGTCAAGGGCTCGAAAGTCAACGTGATCGGCCTGACGTTCAAGGAAAATTGCCCGGACCTGCGCAATTCCAAGGTCGCGGACATTGTGTACGAGCTACAGTCTTACGGCGTGGAAGTGCACGTGCACGACCCGGTGGCCGAAGCGGACGAGGCGCAGCACGAATACGGCATCGCACTGGAGCGTTGGGAAGACCTGCCGAAGGCCGACGCGCTCATCGTCGCCGTCCCGCACAAGGAAGTGCTGGCGCGTTCGCTGACGGACTTCCAGTCCAAGCTGAACGACGGTGGCTGCTTCGTCGACGTCAAGGCCCAGTTCGATCCGAACGGAATCCGCGAGGCGGGCTACTGCCTCTGGCGTTTGTAATGTATCGCCGGCATCCGCAACTGCGGATGCCGTGACTATTCGATGGGTCGTGCCGAGGGCAGGCCGCTTGGACTTCGAGCCTTGCCGTTTTGCATGCAATGATGACAATGACAGTTCCTGGCTATTCTTGGCCCTATCTAATTTCCTTGAGTCAAAAACTTTTGGGAACGCGTACGCGTCTCCCGGTTCAACCATTGGTTGTGAAAGTCAGCAATAACAGCTACACCGGAGGCAATTGTGCTTAGGATTTCTAATCACTATGTGTCGAAGATCGTATTCGTCCTGCTGTTCGTCGAAGTGTTGGTGCTGCTTGGCGCAGCCTACATCGGCGCGACGGTGCGATTCATGGAACTGGGCCAGAACGCGTCCCTGCCCAGCCTCGACCATCACTTCTTTACATCCGCCATCGCCTTTACCGCCGCGATCATCTTCAGCATGAGCGCAATGGGCATGTACCAGCTCGACTTCAACGAAGGCCTGCGCCATCCGTTCTTCATGAAGCTGATGCCCTCGTTCCTGATGGGCTTCCTGATCCTGACGCTGGTGTTCTACGTGGCGCCGGACCTGTATTTCGGCCGCGGCATCATGGCGCTCGTGTTCGGTATCGCCGCCGGCGGGATCTTCCTGGCGCGCATGGTGTTCTTCAAGTCGTCCGAGCTGCGCTTCCTGGAAACCCGCATCCTGTTCCTGGGCAGCGGCCCGCTCGCCAAGGAATGCAGCGACCTGGCGATGCAGAGCACCAGCTACCACCGCTACAACATCGCCGGCTTCGTGCCGACGCCGACCGAGGAACTGTGCGTGCCGTCGACCAGTCTCCTGAAGTCGCGCGAGGGCGAATCGCTCGTCGCGCTGGCGCGCCAGTACAACGTCGAGGAGATCGTCGTCTCCGTGCAGAACCGCCGCGGCGGCTTCCCGATCAAGGATCTTCTCGAGTGCAAGCTGCAAGGCTTCAAGGTGACGGACGCCGCCACCTTCTTCGAGCGCGAGACCTGCCAGATCCGCGTCGACTCGCTGCAACCGTCGTGGCTCGTGTTCGGCGGCGGCTTCGACCAGAGCTTCGTGCGCACGTTCATGAAGCGCAGCTTCGACATCGTCTGCAGCCTGATCATCATGGTGCTGACGCTCCCGCTGATGCTGCTGGCGGCGCTGGCCGTCAAGCTGGAAGACCGCGGCCCCGTGTTCTATTCGCAGGAGCGGGTCGGCAAGGACGGCGCCGCGTTCTTCGTCCACAAATTCCGCAGCATGCGCACCGACGCGGAAAAGGGCGGCAAGCCGCAATGGGCGCAGAAGAACGACCCGCGCATCACGCGCGTCGGCAATTTCATGCGCAAGACGCGTATCGACGAGCTGCCGCAGGTGCTCAACGTGCTCAAGGGCGACATGTCGTTCGTGGGCCCGCGCCCGGAGCGCCAGTACTTCGTCGACCAGCTGATCGAAGTGGTCCCGTATTACAACGTGCGCCACAGCGTCAAGCCGGGCATTACCGGCTGGGCCCAGGTGCGCTACGGCTACGGCTCCTCGGCCGAGGACGCGCTGCAGAAGCTGCAGTACGATCTGTACTACGTGAAGAACAACAGCCTGTTCCTGGACGTCCTGATCCTGATCGATACCCTGAAGGTCGTCCTGTTCCGCAGCGGACGCTGACGTTCCCCGCGGCCGCCGGCGCCATGCCGGCCGGCCGCGGATGTCCACCGAATCGTGCCCAGTAACGTGATCAATATCGCTGTCTCCAGCTACGCACTGGCCGCCATCGGCTTCCTCGCACTGGGCCTGTCGGTCCTGTCGGGCTGGCGCGGCCGTGCCCAGCGCGGCACGCTCGGTACCGCCTGCCTCGCGACGGCCGCGTGGGCCGCGGCGCTGGCGCTGGATGCGACCCGGGAGATCCTGTGGAACACGGGTACGGCCGCGCTCGAAGTGCTGCGCGACGGCGCCTGGTCGCTGTTCCTCGTGGCCCTGCTCGGCCACTGGCACAGCGCGGCGGACGGCACGCCGGCACGCCTGATACTCGGACGCTTCCCCGCGCCGCGTCCGGCGCTGCTGGGGGCGGGATGCGTCTACCTGGTACTGCTGTCCGGCGTGGGCTTCGCCCACTGGAACCAGGAATTCCTGCCCGCGCTCGGCCTGCCCATCCTGATCGGCTACGTCGGCCTGTCCGTGTACGGGATGCTGCTCGTCGAGCAGGTCTACCGCAACAAGACCATCGAGGAGCGCTGGGCGATCAAGTTCGCCTGCCTGGGCATCGGCGGCATGTTCGCCTACGACCTCTACATGTACAGCAACGCGCTGCTGTTCCGCAAACTGAGCGCCGACCTGTGGACGGCACGCGGTTTCGTCAACGCGCTGACCGTGCCGCTGATCGCGCTGTCGATCACGCGCCGCAAGTCGTGGACGACGTCGTTCGCCGTGTCGCGCCGCGTCGTCTTCCATTCGGCCGCGCTGTTCGGTTCCGCGATCTACCTGCTGGCCATGGGGTCGGTCGGCTACTACCTGCGCTACGTGGGCGGCAGCTGGGGCACGGTGATGCAGACCGGCTTCCTGTTCGGCGCCATCTCCCTGCTGGCCGTGATCCTGTTCTCCGGCACGGCGCGCTCCTGGCTGAAGGTATCGATCAGCAAGCACTTCTACCGCTACAACTACGACTACCGCGAAGAATGGATGCGGTTTACGCGCACGTTGTCCGAGCGCGGCCCGAACCTGGGCGAGCGCGCGATCCAGGCGCTGGCCGTCCTCGTCGAATGCCCCGGCGGCACGCTGTGGCAGCGCGATGCCGGCGGCCGCTTCACCGTCAAGGCGGGCTGGCCGACGGCCGACACCCACGTGAGCGAGCCGGCCAACTCGCCGTTCTGCCGCTTTTTGGAAAGCACCCAGTGGGTCGTCGACGTCGACGAGTACGTCGCGCGCCCCGACAAATACGAAGGTCTCGCCTTGCCCGAGTGGCTGCTGGACGCCCCGCGCCGCTGGCTCGTCGTGCCGCTGATGCTGCAGGAAAAACTGTTCGGCTTCGTCGTGCTGCAGCGCGCGCGCAGCCCGGTGAAACTCAACTGGGAAATCATCGACCTGCTGGAGATCGCCGGCAGCCAGGCCGCCAGCTACCTCGCGCAGGAAGACGCGGCCAACGCGCTGATGGTGGCGCGCCAGTTCGAGTCGTTCAACCGCATGTCGACGTTCGTCGTGCACGACCTGAAGAACCTCGTCGCCCAGCTGTCGCTGATGAACGCGAACGCGGAAAAGCACAAGGACAACCCCGAGTTCCAGCGCGACATGCTGGAGACGCTGAACCACTCCGTGCAGAAGATGAAGCTGCTGCTGCAGAAGCTGTCGCGCAGCGAGAATGCCGACAAGCCGCAGCCGCTGGCCGTCGACGACGTCGTGCGCCAGGCGCTGGCCCTCAAGAGCGCGTTCGAACCGCATCCGCAACTGCTCGTCGAGCAGGCGGGCCTGCGGGTGCTGGCCGACCGCGAGCGCCTGGAGCGCGTGCTTGGCCACCTGATCCAGAACGCGATCGAGGCGACGCCGCGCGACGGCAACGTGATGGTCCGCGTGGCGCCGCCGGCCGACGGGCGCGAGCACGCCGTCGAGGTCGAGATCACGGATACCGGCGAAGGCATGACGGAAGAATTCATCCGCGAGCGCCTGTTCAAGCCGTTCGACTCGACCAAGTCGGCCGGCATGGGCATCGGCGTGTTCGAGAGCCGCGAATACATCAATGAGCTGGGCGGGGCGCTGGAAGTCACCAGCCAACCCGGCATCGGCACTACATTCAAGGTCGTCCTGCCGCTGCACCGCGTCGCGGCCGCCGCGACGATCGCCTGAAAGAAGACACCATGACCCAACAAAAACCCAAGCTGTTGATCATCGAAGACGATCCGGGCCTGCAGAAGCAGCTGCGCTGGAGCCTGGACGCGTACGACGTGGCGGTGGCCGGCGACCGCGAGGCGGCACTGGCGCAGATCCGCCGCCACGAGCCGGCCGTCTGCACGATGGACCTGGGCCTGCCGCCCGATCCGGACGGCTCGACCGAAGGCCTGGCCACGCTGCAGCAGATCCTGGCGCTCGCGCCGGACACGCGCGTGATCGTCCTGACGGGCAACCAGGACCATGCCAACGCCGTCAAGGCGATCGGCATGGGCGCCTACGATTTCCACCAGAAGCCGGTCGATCCGGAAGTGCTGAACCTCGTGATCCAGCGCGCCTTCTTCCTGCACAACCTGCAGCAGGAAAACCGCCGCATGCAGCAGTCGCAGGCCGATTCGCCGCTGGCCGGCGTGATCTCGCGCGACCCGGGCATGCTCAAGGTGTGCCGCACCATCGAGAAGGTGGCGCCGACGTCCGCGTCCGTCATGCTGCTGGGCGAATCCGGTACCGGCAAGGAAGTGCTGGCGCGCGCCATCCACGCGCTGTCGCCGCGCGCGAAGGAGCGCTTCATGGCGATCAACTGCGCGGCGATTCCGGAAAACCTGCTCGAGAGCGAGTTGTTCGGCTACGAAAAAGGCGCCTTCACGGGCGCGGCCAAGCAGACCAAGGGCAAGGTGGAGCTGGCCCACGGCGGCACGTTCTTCCTCGACGAGGTCGGCGACCTGCCGATGGCGCTGCAGGCCAAGCTGCTGCGCTTCCTGCAGGAGCGCGTCATCGAGCGCATCGGCGGCCACGAAGAGATCCCCGTCGACGTTCGCATCGTCTGCGCGACGCACCAGAAGCTGAAGGACTTGTGCGCACAGGGCCGCTTCCGCGAAGACCTGTATTACCGCCTGTCGGAAATCGTCGTGACGATCCCGCCGCTGCGCCAGCGCGAGGGCGACGCCGCGCTGCTGGCCCATCACTTCAAGAACAAGTTCTGCACGCAGGAGTCGCGCGCGTCGCTGCACTTCGCGCCGGACGCGCTGGCCGCGATCGAAGCCTACCAATGGCCCGGCAACGTACGCGAGATGGAAAACTGCATCAAGCGCGCCGTCATCATGGCCGATGCGAACACCATCGTCGCCGACGATCTCGGCCTGCCCGACACGGTCGCCGAGGAAGAGCCGCTGAACCTGCGCCAGGTGCGCGACGAAGCCGAGTACAAGGCCATCGCCCGCGCGCTGGCGCGCACGGACGGGAACATCGTCAAGGCGTCGGAAATGCTGGGCGTCAGCCGGCCCACCCTGTACGACCTGATGGGACGCCACGGCATCAAGGCCAGCGCGTGAGCGCGGCGGCAAAGCTCGCGCGCCGCAGCCTGCTGGCCGCGGGCGTGCTCGCCGTCGTGTCGGGCGGCGCCCTGCTGGCCGCCATCGACCACGTCGGCCGCGCGCCGCGCACGCTCGCGCCGTACATCGAAAAGCGCAGCAGCGGCCACAATCCGCTCATCGAGCACACGGGCCGCCGCGTCGCCGCGATCCTGACGTCGCTCGACCGCGGCAGCGCCGACGCGGCGCCGGCGCGGCTTGCGCTCGTCGCCGGCGCCCAGCCGCGGCCCGCCGGCCAGGACGGCGCCGGCATCCAGGTCGCGACGCCCGAGGCCTTGCGTGCGGCACTCCTGCAAGCGGCGCCGGGCGACGTCATCACGCTGGCGCCGGGCACCTACCGGTTCCAGGGCAAGGGCATCAACGTGCCGCGTGCCGGCCGCGCCGATGCGCCCATCGTCGTGCGCGCGGCGCAGCCGGGCACCGTGCACATCGAACTCCAGACGCTCGAGGGCTTCGTCGTCGGCGCGCCGTACTGGCGCTTCGAAAACCTGAACATCGACGGCACGTGCCCGGCCGACGACGATTGCGAACACGCCTTCCACATCGTCGGCGACGGCCACCACTTCGCGAGCGTCAACAACACGATCCGCGACTTCAACGCGCACTTCAAGATCAACGCGTCCGGCGGACGCTTCCCGGACGACGGCCTGATCGAGCACACGACCCTGACCGCCACGCACGTGCGCACGACCACGAAGCCGGTGACGCCGATCGACATCGTGACGGCCAGCGGCTGGACGGTGCGCGCGAACCTGATCACCGACTTCGTCAAGGGCGAAGGCAACCAGGTCAGCTACGGCGCCTATGCCAAGGGCGCCGGCAGGAACAACGTCTTCGAGCGCAACGTCGTGTGGTGCGAGCAGGTGTTGCGCGGCCTGCCGGGTCAGCGCGTCGGGCTGTCGCTGGGCGGCGGCGGCACGGGCGCGGAATTCTGCCGCGACGGCCGCTGCATCACGGAACAGGAGGGCAGCACCGTGCGCGCCAACCTGATCGTCGGCTGTTCCGATGCGGGCATCTACCTGAACGAAGCGGCGGGGAGCAAGGTCTTCGACAACACGCTCATCGACACGACGGGCATCGACGTGCGCTATCCGGCCAGCAGCGCGCAAGTGGACGGCAACCTCGTCGACGGACCGATCCGCGGGCGCGACGGCGGCATCGTGCACCTGGGCGACAACCGCGCGACGCCGTTGTGGCGCGCCTACCTGGGCAGCCACCCCGTGCGCGGCCTGTTCCGGGCGCCCGAAGCCGGCGATTTTACGTGGCGCGACGGTGCGCCGCTGCGCGCCGAAGCGGACGAGGAAGAACGGCCGGCGGGGGCGCTCGACCTGTGCGGCACCAAACGGGCCACGCCCGCCGTGTATGGGGCGTTTGCCCGCTTTACGGAGTGCCTGGCAAAGCCTTGACCCATTCGCGGGTCCACTCGGCCACCTGGTCGCGCCACGCGCGGCGCGAGAACGTGTGGTCGGCGTCCTCGAGGCGGCGCCACGTCACGCGCGGCGCGGCGAGGAGGCGTTTCCAGGCCGGCGTCGAGGCGGCCACGTCGCAGAATTCGCGGCCCGTCAGGTCGGCGCCGCCGATCACGAGCAGGGTGTGGCCCTGGAACCCGTGCAGGCCCTGGCGCATGCGCTCGGGCAGCGGCGCCGGTCCATCTTCCAACGCCGGGCGCCCCGCGAACGCGGTGCGCACGAGTTTCAGCATCGACGCGAGCGAGCCCGCGTAGTCGAACTGTCCACGCGCCAGCTTGCGCCAGAATGCCGGGTCGCGCAGGCGGTCGCGGTAATGGTGTTTCAGCGTCGTGCGGGCGACGCCGTCGTCCGTGCGCACCCAGGGGTTCAGCAGCACGAGTCCGCGCACGCGCGCATCGCCCGGCGCATACATCGCGGCCGCCGACGCGCCGTCGCACAGGCCCCACAGCACGACCTCGGCCAGGCCCGGCACGGCCTCGACGAAGGCATCGAGTGCGGCGCGGATGTCGTCCTGGATCGCTTCGAAATCGCGTTCCTCGCCGTCGCTGTCGCCCATGCCGCGGTAATCGAAGCGCATGGCGGCGATGCCG
Organism: Massilia kyonggiensis; assembly: GCA_966212285.1. Classification (GTDB taxonomy): domain Bacteria; phylum Pseudomonadota; class Gammaproteobacteria; order Burkholderiales; family Burkholderiaceae_D; genus Telluria; species Telluria kyonggiensis_A. Next base: position 171,846 of record CBIHQW010000007.1, on the reverse strand, counting down.
TGTTCCGCCAGGTGGCGCGCCAGCAGGGCGAACTGGCGGTGGCTGCCGATGCGGTATTGCGGTCCGCCGACGACGATCAGCACGCCGCGCGTACACGCCGCCGCCGGCACCGACGCGATCCCGACCAGCGCCGCGTCGCCGCAGCGGAACGCCAGGGCGCGTTCTTCATACGGCATGGACGCGCTCCAGGGTGGCGCCGACGGTCGCGTCGAGCAGGGCGGGACAGGTCGAGATGCCCGTCGTGGCCCAGAACGGCGCGCCCGTCACCGTGTGGACATGCAGCGGTGTGCCGTGCGCTTCCCACGCCGCCTTGACGCGTGCGGCAACAGGAGAAGGCGCCTGGCCGGGTGCGCCGAGCACCTCGAACCAGTGCGCGGGCACGGACGGCACCATCGCGTCGGCCGCGGGCAGGGCATCGATGGCCAGCGCGAGTCCGGGCGTGAGATCGTAGCCGGCGATTTCCAGCGTCTCTCCGGCCTGCAGGGCGGCACGCAGCGCCTTCGTGCCACTCTGCGCGGCGGCGTCTTCTCCCAACATCGCGTTCGCCGTGCGCAGGCGCAGGAACTGGGTCAGGTACGTGGATCCCGCGGCCACCGGCTGCCACAGCAGCATGGGCGCGAGCGGGACGTCCGTCGTGTGCGCAAAGTCGAGCGCGAGCAGGGCGCCGAGGCGCAGGCCCCACAGCGTGACCGGGGCATCGACGCGCGCGCGCAGCCACGCGGCGCCCGTGTCCAGGTCGTGCTTCCACAGGTCCCAGCGGGCGTCCGCGAAGTCGCCGGCGCTGTCGCCGGTGCCGAGCAGGTCGATCTGCAGCACGCCATACCCATGCGCGGCCAGGCGGCGTGCGCCGAGGGCGGCCATGCGGCGGGTGCGGTTGAGTTCTTCGGCGAACGGCGGCACGTACAGGACGGCGCCGCGGCAGGCGCCCGCGGGGCGGTGGAACAGGCAGAAGCGCCGGTCCGCGCCGCCGCCGAGGAAGAACGGTTCCGTGTCCACCTCGGCGCGCTCGGGTGTCATTCGGCGCGTTTCGCGGCCACGAAGTCGGCCAGGCTGCCGAGGGTTTCGAAGGTGCTGGCGCTCAGGTCGTCGTCGTCGATGGCGATGCCGAAGCGTTCTTCGAGGGCGCCGATCAGGCTGACGACGGCCATCGAGTCGAGTTCGGGCAGGCTGCCCAGCAGGGGGGAATCGGCGTTCAGGCGCTGGCCGGCGTCGCCCAGGCTCAGCACGTCGATCAGGGTCGCTTTGACTTCGTCGAGATACGTCATGATGGTCATTCGGTTCAGTAAGCGCCACGCCCCGATGGGGCGAGCGGTCGATTATACATTCGGACGCAACAGGGCCAGCCGGGCTTTCAACGGTGCGGCCAGGCGGTGCACTTCGCCCGCCAGTTCGTGGCGGGTGGCGCGCAGCAGCAGGTACCAGGTCAGGGCCAGCGGCAACAGCATCAGGAGCAGGCGCGCCATGGCCGGGATGGACGCCGGCAGCAGCAGCGCCAGCAGCCAGGCGACGGCGCCGGTGCCGGCCGCCACGATGGCGCTGGGCAGCAGGGCGCGCAGCATCATGGTGGTCGTGAAACCGAAATAGCGGCTCTGCTGGATCGCGGTGACGGGGGCGCTGACGACCGTTGCCAGCAGCAGCGCCCAGGCGAATCCGCTCAGGCTGCCGTCGTACAGCAGCACGCCGAACAGGATACGGGTCGCCAGGGTGACGATCAGCGGGAACGCGCTCAGGTACGGCTTGCCGATCGCCGTCACCGCCATCGGGATGTAGTTGAAGGCGAGGGTCAGCGCGGCCGCCAGCACCAGCGGCAGGATCGCCGGCACGGATTCCAGCCATTTGGCGCCGTACAGGGCGACGACGATGTCCTGGCCGAGCACGGCCGTCAGCGCGAGCGCGGTCCAGCCGATGCCGGTCAGCAGCAGGGTCGACCGGGCCAGGATCGGCGCCAGCGATTCGCCTTTGTGCCAGGTCTGGGCCAGGTATGGGATGGCGCCGTAGTTCATCGTCGACCCGGCCACGTAGCTGAAGATCGACACGGTGGAATTCGCGCGGCTCAGGAGACCCACGTGGCGCGCCGACCCCAGCTTGCCGAGCAGGATGTCGGGGATCGAGTTGTTCAGCGTCGTCGCGCAGTTCGTCACGAGCGAGCCGATGCCGAAGTGGGCGACGCTCTTCCAGTGGCGGAAGCCCGGCAGCCACGGCATGCCTTTCGGGCGCAGCGGTATGTAGGCGATGCCGCAGGCGAGGATGTTGATCAGGTTACCGTAGGCCATCGCCATGGCGCCGAAGCCCATCTCGCCGAGGATCAGCGTGCTGGCGCAGAAGCACACGGTGCCGACCACGTGGACGATGGCCTGCTTCCGGGCCTCGTAGTTACGGGCGAGCAGGGCGCCCGTGACGGTGCCGAACGGGATGAACACGAAGCCGATCGCCAGCACGCGCATCACGGGGACGATGCCCGGTTCCTTGAACCACGTGCCGAGCCAGCCGCTGGCCGCGAACAGGGCGGCCGCGATGACCCAGGACGTCGTGAACACGACGCCCGTCGCCGAGCGGATCTTGTCGTTGTCGAGGTCGGGTTCGCGCTGCAGGTAATAGGTGACGCCGAAGTCGCGGAAGACCTGCGCGAAGTTGACGAACACGACCGTCATCGAATAGATGCCGATCTCGCTCGGGCTCAGGATCCGGGCCAGCAGGATGCTGACGACGAATTGCAGGATCCTGGTGCCCGAGGTCGCGAAAAAGTTGATGACCAGCGAACGACGCAAATCAGCCATGACAGGGCAACCGGGAGGGAAAAAAACGCGCCGAAAATCAGGCCGGCGCGTTGGAGATCAGGTGGATGGCCTGGCGCGACGTCGTCTTGTACTTGTTGTTGATGAAGCGCATCGGCCCGATGAAGTGGAAGAACGCCGTCTCCGCCGTGGCGCAGTCGGGCGTGCCGTATTTCGGGAACGGCAGCGATTTCGTGGCGAACGCGTTCGCCACCAGGTAGTTCGAGGTCACCTGTTCGGTGCCCCAGCGTTTCCAGTCGTCGCCCAGCTTGCCCGTCATGCGGCGCGAGAAGTCGAGCAGGTGCTCGCGCATCGTCGTCGACGGCGGAAAACCGGTGAAGCCCGAGCAGCCGCGCACGTAGCGGGCGTCGCCCGGCAGGCCGACGTTGGCCATCTCGGCTTCCGACAGCGTCTGGATGTGCGCGCCCGGCTTTACCTTTGGCAGCGCGTGTGCGCGCACGGCGTCCAGCGGGCGGATCGGCGTGTCCGGGATTTCGCCCAGCACGAAGCCGGCGCCGGTCTGGATGGCTTGCAGGACTTCCGGGATCGGCTGCATGGTCAGCGTGTCGGCATCCAGCTGGATGACGTAGCTGTCCAGCGCATAGCCGGAAATCGCGAACAGGCGCTCCCAGGTGCCGCCGCGCGGGATGTCCGGATGGGTGAATTCATGCGCCTCGCGCAGGGTCACGTGCGGCAGGTGATGCTTCAGCACGGCGCGGTCGTTCTCGTCGATCGACGGATCGCACACGACGACGATGCGGGACGGATTCAGGAAGTGCGTGAACGACTTGACCGCGACCAGGTAGGAATGCACGTCGCGCTGGTGCACCATCGACAGCAGCGTGAAGGGCAGGTCGCCGCGCTTGACCGGGCGGGTGTCCAGGATCTGGCGTGCGACTTTCTGGTACTGCCATCGGAAATAGTCTCGCCTGATGCGCTGGACCACCCTCTCGACTAAAGACATTCCTCTGGACTCCCTCTTCTGCTGATCAAATTCAAAGCACGCGTTTGCTGGGCGATCAAAGGAACCGCGCGATATGTGCCGCGAACTCCTTGCTTTGACGCACAACATTATATGCGGTATCGACGTGCGCACGCGCGTTGTTTCCATGCATTTTTGTCATTTCCGGATCGTCCACATAGTGCAGCACGGCCTGCGTGAAACTTGCAAAATCGTCCAGGCCGATCACGGCGCCAGTCTTGCCGTCGAGGATAGTTTCCTTCGGTCCCAGCGCCGCGCTGGCTACGACGGGGATGCCGCAGGCCATCGCCTCGACGATCGCATTGCCGAAGCTTTCGCGCTCGGCCGCGTGCACGAGCAGGTCGGCGGCGCGATACCAGGGCACGAGATCGTTCTGGCGGCCGGCGAACACGCACACGTCGGCCAGGCCGAGTTCGCGCGCGAGCTGTTGCCATTGCACGGCCGGCGGACCGTCGCCCACGTAGATGAAGCCGATACGTCGACCGGGGCGCGCGTCGATGACGTCGCGTACCACTTGTAATAACCGGTCGATGCGTTTTTCCGGACGCGCCTGCGCGACGGCCAGGATCCAGAAACGGTCCTGGTCCAGGCCCAGCTGTGCGCGCGCGGCGGCGCGGTCGCCCGGGTAGAACTTGACTGAATCGACCGAGTTGCGCATCAGGATGACCTTGTCGCGCGGCAGCTTCTGGTAATTCAGCAGGAATTCTTCCTGGGCGACGGAATTGGCCAGGTGGAGGTCGTGCTGCTGCATGCGGAGCACGCGCCGCAGCACGAATTTCGCGATTTTCTTGGCCGCACCGTCGCGCTGGCGCGGATCAAAACTGTCGTTTTCCGTGTTGATGGTGCGCACGCCCAGGCGGCGCAGCAGGTCCAGGCACACGGTATTCGACAGCGCGCTCATGAACACCATGACTTTTACGTTATGGGTGCGCACGAATTGTTCGATCGCGGCGCGGCCGGCAGGCGAATTGTCGTAGCAATCCAACTCTACGGGTTGCAGATTCTTTGGCTGGTAGCTGGGATTGCCGGACAGCTTCGGAAATGCCATGTACACGTTTGCCCGTTCGCGCAGGTCGGCACTCGCCCGGTCGCGCACGGCGGCGGTGAAATTCCATACGTAGCCCGTATCATCGGGATAACGCATCGTGAATACGATTCCTGGCTTGTCCGCTGGGGGCACCCTGTTCTCCGGCATGATGTTGTTCGGCCGGCTTTAGTTTCACTTTGACAACAACCGGCGCGAAATTATAGCCTATTGATAAGCTATCTAAAGTGCAACACCTGTAACGTGCGGAGCAGAAAATGTAGCAGCGATCCGCCACAGCTTTACGCTGATGTTGCAATAAAGTTACGATTCTCGGCGTCTTTCCGTCTTCCGCACGGTTGATACTTAACAATAAGCTGTTGTGCTAGGATTGCAACACTTTAACGGCATCAATATGAATGCCCGACGACCATTTTTACCGCGGCAACGGGCACGGGGCGCAAGAACGCAAGTAATGTTAAGAAAAGCTCAGCATGTGCCGGCACAACTGGCACCCGGACAGCGTCCAGTCCTGCTCGTGATCGTCGACACCGAGGGCGAATTCGCCTGGGACCAGCCGTTCAATCGCAGCGCGGTCGGGACGACGTCGATCGCCAGCCAGCCGCTGATGCATGCGCGCGTGTTCGACAAGTTCGGCATCGTGCCTACCTACATGGTCGACTGGCCGGTGGCGACGACCCCGGACGCCGTCGCCACCCTGCGCCGCCTGCTCGATGCCGGACGTTGCGAGATCGGTGCCCACCTGCATCCCTGGGTCTCGCCTCCCTACGAAGAAGCGCTGTCGGACTTCAATTCGTACGGCGGCAACCTGCCGCGCCAGCTCGAATACGACAAGCTGCGCCTGCTGACCGAGACCATCGCCGACGCGTTCGGCCGTCAGCCGCGCGCCTTCAAGGCCGGCCGCTACGGCCTCGGTCCGCACACGGCCGAGTTGATCGCGTCGCTGGGTTACGAAGTCGACGCGTCCGTCGTCCCGTACAGCGCCTTCACGGAAGACGGCGGCCCGGATTTTCGTACCTACGACGAACATCCGTTCTGGTTCGAGGCGGGGCGGCGCGAGCTGCTCGAATTGCCGGTCACGACCGGGTATTGCGGCTGGTTGCGCCATGCCGGGTCGCGCCTGTACGACGTCGCCCAGCGCCGCTGGGCACGGCGCCTGCGCCTGGGCAGCGTGCTGGCGCGCTCGCGTGCGCTCGAGCGCGTACGCCTGAGCCCGGAAGTCGCGACCGGTTCCGAAATGCGCCGCCTCACCGGTGCGCTGCTGGCCGGCGGGTGCCAGGTGTTTTCGCTGACGTACCACAGCCCGTCGATGATGCCGGGCCATACGCCGTACGTGCGCAGCGAGGCGGACCTGGAGCACCTGATCACGACGGTGCACGATTACTGCGCGTGGTTCCGCGACCGCGTCGGCGGCGAGTTCATGAGCCTGTCGCAACTGCAGCAGGCGCTGCGGCACAGCACGGGCGCCGAGGGATCAGCCGTGCGTCTGCGGGCCGGTCAGCACTGACCGGAGGGCAACGGAACGTTCTTGACGCCGCCGGCGCGCAACCGGCCCAGCAATGGCCAGCGGTAGCCGTTCAGGTGGTACATCGTGCGGATCTCGTCGGTCCAGCGGGTGTGCCATTCCATCACCCGCCCATAGAATTCGATGCGTTCGAAGCGGCCTTCGTCGAACAGGCTGCGGGTCGCTTCCTCGCGCATCAGCAGGGCCGGCGACAATTGCGGGCCGAGTGCCTCGTCGTACGCCGTCTTGAGGATCACGATGCAGCCGCCCCCTTCGACGCACAGGTCCATCGCGGCCAGGCGCGCGTTTTGCCCCACCTCGTCGGGACCGTCGAACCAGTACCGATAGACGCTGGCCGCGCCGCGCTGCGCGAACCCTTCCAGCAGCGCGCAGTAGAAGCGGCCCTGGTCGTTGTCCGCGGCGACAGCGGTGCCTTCGGAAGCCTTCCAGCCGCCCGTCTCGAGCCTGCCGTAGTCGGCCACGGCACCGGCCATGAGCGCGGGATCGCGCACGATTTCCAGGCGCGTCGCGATGCCTTCCTGGCGCAGGCGGTTGCGCTGTTTCTTCAGGTTGCTGCGCAGGTTCTTGCCGCGCGCATTCCAGTAGTCCTCGAAGGTGCCTTGCAGCGTGATGCGCGCCGTCTCGATGTAATCGAAGCTGTGGCTGCCTCCCGGGCGTGGCATCAGCATCGGGTCGCACTGCGTGAGGCCCAACATCAGCGCGGGGCCGGGCAAGGCGCGGAGCAGGCCCGCAAGCAGGCCGTCGGCGAGGCCGGTATCGCGCTGCAGCCACAGGCCGACGGGCGCCTGGGCCGGCTGGAACGTGTTCCACGCGCCGAAGCGGCCGGGCGTCACGATCGTCATCGCGTCCGTGTTGCCATCGCTGTCATGCCAGGCGAGCATCTCGCGGCCCGTGCCGAACACGGCCAGCAGGGGCCGCACGAAGTCGACCGCGAGCAGGGGCGAGGCCGGACCCGCCGCGTGCAGCCGCTGCCAGCGGCCGGCATGCCGCCCGAAGTCGCGCGCGGGAACCACGGTCCAGGTCATGCCGGCACCGCCGCACTGGTTTCCAGCGCATGGCGCACCTGCGTGTGCAGCCACGCCCGCTCGTCGTCCTCCAGCGCCTGGTGGCAGGGGAGGGCGATCAGGCGCCGGCCCAGGTCCGCGCTGTTGGCGCACGTGCCCGCGTCGACGCCCGGCCACAGCGTCGCGCCGAAGCGCGTGATCGGCACGCCGGCGCGCAGCAACGCGGCGGCCACGGCCTCGGGGCGGTCCACGACCAGCGGGAACATCCATGGACAGGCACCGTCGGGCAGGCGGGGGAACAGGGGACGGCAGCCGGGTACGCCGTCCAGCGCGTGCTGCAGCTCGAGATAGTTGCGCCGGCGCCGCGCGACGATGCGTGCGGGCGACACGCCGCGCAGCACCGCGCGCGAAAACCAGGATGAGCGCTTGTCGGCCCAGCGCGCATCGAAATCGAAGCTGCTGTCCGATGACGACGGCGCCAGCGCGGGCGCCGACGGCGCGGCGGCGCCGCTGTTGCCGCTGCCGCGCGACTTGAGCGCGTTCCACAGCGCGCTTTTCAGGCGCAGCGGCAAGGTGAGCAGCACGCGCAGCACGGGCAGGCGGCCGTAGGCGAAGGCCGCTTCGAGCGCGTTCAGCGCGGCTTTCAGTTCGAAGCCGGCGCCGGCGCCGCGCAGCGCGGTGTCCAGGGTATGCCGGCGCGACACCAGGCAGCCGCCCTCATAGATGGGGAAAAATTTCATGCTGCTGCCGATCGCATAATCTCCCGTGCTGCCGACCGGAACACCGTCGCGTGCGCCGAAGAACGCATGCGCGCAATCCTCGACGAGGCCGATGCCGTGGCGGTCGCACAGCGCGCGCAGCGGGGCCAGGTCGTGCGGGATACCGAAGAAATGCGTCGCGATGATCGCCTTCACCCGGCCCCTGGCAACCTGGTCGTCGATATCGGCCAGGTCGGGCGCCGTGTCCGGGCGGACGCGGTAGAACGCCACCTCGGCGCCGCACCAGTGCGCGGGCGGTACCATCGACGGGCTGTGGTAGGCCGGGACCAGCACGACGTCGCCCGCACCCACGCCCAGCGCGCGCAGTGCGAGACCAATCGCGATGCGGCCGCTCGTGACGAGACGCACGTCCGCGCCGTCCAGCAGCGACGGCAACGCGGCGCGGCGCCCGCCCGCGAATGCGGCAAGCGACAGCACGGGCACGTGGGGAATGGCGCGGCGGGAGGATGACGGCGTGATGATTGACGACATGCATTAAATATAACATGCGCGCCGCCGTGCGATCCTCGGGAGACGTTGTTGTATAAAACCGCGCGAAGCGGCCGCGTTGCCAAAATTTCTTGCAAGTTGCAAATTTTCTATGCTACCGTAAGCGTTGCACCTGGACCGCCTTCGCTTCATGGCCATGTCCGCGAAAATACGCCGATCGCCTGTTGTTCGAGCCGGCTGTCGCGCTTTCACCTGACCATCATCTTTCTGCGCGGCATTATCTCCATCGTTGAGTCGATGGTTGATACAATGTCATCTTGCCGGCGCGACATAGCGCCGAGTTTTCAGTAGAGCCATACACCCATGCGCACCAAGGTTTGCATAACGATCGATACCGAATTCTCCATCGGAGGTGCTTTTGCGGATGCCACGCGTGTTCCCGTGGCAGAACAGAACGTCTGGTGCAATGTCAAAGGACGTTCGGAAGGATTGGGCTTCATGCTCGATACGTTCCGCAAATACCAGGTGGAAGCGACGTTTTTTGTCGAAACGGTCCAGCGCTACTATTTCAAGAGCGCGGATCCGATGCGGGCGATTGCCCGCCAGATTCACGAAGCCGGGCACGAGGTCCAGCTGCATTCGCATCCCTGCTGGTCGCTGTTCGAGCATGACGACTGGCGCGAGCGCGCCCGTACCGCCAAGGCGCCCGACAATTATTTCGGCCGCAGCCTGGACGATTCGGTCCGGCTCCTGCAGCAAGGTATCGACACATTTGCCGACTGGGATTTGCCGCGTCCACGCGCCTTCCGCAGCGGCAACCTGCAGCATGACGAGAATCTCTTCAAGGCGCTGAACCAGGTCGGCATTCCCTACAGCTCGAACGTGGCCGTGTCCGTGTTCCACAGCGGCCATCCCGACTACAAGCTGTACAGCGGGACGCACGAACGGCTGGGCGTGCTGGAATGCCCGGTGCTCACGTACTCGGATTGGCAGATCGGCGGACGTACGCACCTGAAGGCGCTCAGCATCGCCGGTACGAGCTTCGCGGAAATGCGCGTGCTGCTGAACAAGGCGCAGGCGGCGGGCGTGCCCCTGGTGGTCATCCTGACGCACCCGTTCGAATTCGTGCAGAAGGACGACCTGGCCTACCGCCATGCGCGCCGTCACGGCGTCACCCAGCAGCGCCTGACCCAGCTGTGCGCCTTCCTGCAGGCGAACGACGACCGTTTCGACGCGTGCGGCATGGTGCGCGCGGCCGACGATCCGGCCTGCCGCGACGAACGCAACCTGCTGCTGACCACGCCGATCTGGCACAGCGCGCCCCGTATGGGCACACAGGTCGCCTATGATTATTTCGGGCGCTGGGCGCTTGCACGTACGAGGGCCGCAGCATGAAAAACTGGATCAACCGCCGCTTCGGCACCTGGCGCGGCCTGGTGCGCCTGCTGCTGGCGTATCTCGAACTCGCCACCGGCCGCCTGCGTCCGTTCATGCTCAAGCATCCGGAAGCCGTCCGCCGCGTCGTGCCCGTGTGCCAGGGGAATATCTGCCGCAGCGCCTATGCGCATCATATCGTCGAGGAATGCGGCCTGCCGGTCGCGTCGTTCGGCCTGTCGACCCATACCGGCGGCGCGTCGCCTGCGGAAGCCGTCGCGGCCGCGGCACGCCTGAACGTCGACATGACGGCGCATCGCGCCATCGACTGGACGGATTTCAAGGTGCTGCCCGGCGACCTGTTGCTCGTCATGGAAATCCGCCAGGCGCACGAATTGCGCCGCAGGCTGGGGCCGCGCGACGACGTGCAGGTGTGCCTGCTGGGCATGTGGTGCAAGCCGATCGTGCCGCACCTGCATGACCCGCACACGCTCAGCAGCGGCTATTTCGACACCAATTTCCGCCGCGTCGACCAGGCCGTCCGCCGGCTCGCCGCGGAACTGCCGCACCTGAAACAAACGCCGCGGGCGTTCCATCCAGCACACGAGCAGGCGCTATGACCACACCTATGCTACCCGCCATCGTATTGGGTATCGACACACCGATCGGCCTGACCGTCGTGCGCGACCTGGGCATGCACGGCGTGCCCGTGTACGGCATCGGCCGCGGGCCGGCGGCATTGGGCATGCATTCGCGCTTCCTGCGCCGCGGCCTCGTCCGTCCGGCAACGCCCGACGCCCTGATCGACCAGATCGTGGCGCTCGGCCAGGAACTGGGCGAAGCGTGCCTGTTCGCGATTTCCGAATCCGACATCGTCCTGCTCAACCGCTACCGCGACCGCCTGGGCGGCTTCAAGTGCCTGTTTGCCGATGCCCCCCGGCTGGCGAGCGTGCTGGACAAGGCCGAAACGTACCGTGTCGCGGAACAGGTCGGGATCCGCGGGCCGCGCACGGCGACCATTGCCAGGCTGGACGAGGCCGAACGCCTGCGCACGGAACTACGGTTCCCCGTCGTGCTCAAGTGGGCCAATCCGCACGAAGCGTGGAAGCTGCTGTCGCCGTTCGGCGTCACGCCCGAGAAGACGTATTACTGCCAGACCCACGAAGAACTGATGCAATGCCTGCGCCGGTTCGAGCCGGCCGGCACGTATCCCCTGATCCAGGAATATGTCGCCGGCAACGGCCTGGGCCAGTTCGTGCTGATGAAGGACGGGCAGGCCCACTACACGTTCCAGCATTACCGCGTGCACGAGTGGCCGCCGGAGGGCGGCTCGTCCAGCCTGTGCGAATCGGTCCCGATCGACCAGCATCGCGCGCTGATGGACAAGTCGATCGCGCTGCTGCGCGCACTCCGCTGGGAAGGCGTGGCGATGGTCGAGTACCGCTACGATCCCGCGACCGGCGAGACGGCGCTCATGGAGATCAACGGCCGCTTCTGGGGCAGCCTGCCGCTGGCCTATCACGCCGGCGCGCATTTCCCCTACCTGTACTACCGCCTGTTCGGCCTCGGCCTGCCCGTCTCCGACGCACCGGCCTATCGCGCCGGGGTGCGGTGCCGCTACATGGTGCCGGAAACGAAGCGCCTGGCGCGCGTCCTGTTTGCCGCGCACAAGATTCCCGACCGGGCGTTGTCGTTCAAGCGCATTCCCGAGGTGCTGAGCTACCTGGCCGACTTCGTACGTCCGCGCAGCCATTATTTTGTGCTGGACCGGAAAGACCCGCAGCCGTTCTTGCGGGACATGCAGCAAATCCTGGGCAAAGTGTTCTCGCGAGGCCAGGGTAAGCCGGACACCAAGCCCCTGTTGCAGAAACAGGGCTCGAAACGCTGAAGTTAGTACGATTGCGATCATGAAGCGCGAAATCCCCCTTGGGTTGTCGGTGTACCTGGACCTGGTCCGTTTCGGTGCCGCGTCCGTCGTCGTGCTGTCCCACCTGTGGGTGCTCGCGTTTCCGGCGCATCCCCTGCCGTGGCCCGGCCATTCCGCCGTCGTCGTCTTCTTCGTGCTGTCCGGCTTCGTGATTTCGCACGCGGCGCGGCCCGAACTCGGCCTGCGCGGCTATCTGCACCACCGCACCGCCCGCATCTATCCCGTCACGCTGGGTGCGGTCGTGTTGTCCCTGCTGCTGTCCGCATTCGGCGTGAGCACGATGCAGTACGCCGGATCGGGCGGGACGGACCTGCTCGACACGGCACTGAACGCGACCTTCCTCGCGCAAACGTGGTGCAACGTCGCGCTGCCGTACAACGGCCCGTTCTGGTCGCTGAACTACGAAGTCTGGTACTACATCCTGTTCGGCATCTGGTGCTACCACCCCAGCCGCCTGCTGCTGCTGGTTGCAGCAATCGTCGCCGGGCCGAAGATCCTGCTGCTCATGCCCGTATGGCTGCTGGGCGTGGTCCTGCACCGCAAAATGACGGTCCTCGACCGCAGGACGGCCTTGTGGCTCTTCCTGGCCACGGCCGTCGCCGCGCTGGCGTTCTTCTGGATCGACGTCGGCGCCCGCATCCGCGAAATCATGCGGGCCATGTGGCCCGACGCGATGGAGTTGACCCGCGGCTCGAACCAGTTCGTCGGCGACTTCCTGCTCGGCCTGATCGTCGCGCTGAACTTCCTGGCGGCCGGCTCGCTCGGGATGGGCCTGGTGCTGAAGTTCAAACGGGTGATCCGCTACCTGGCCAGCTTCACGTTTTCCATGTACGTATTCCATATGCCGCTGGCGGTCCTGATCTGGAACGGACTGGGCGTGCACGCGGCGCTGCCGTTCTTCGGCCTGCTGCTGCTCGGCGTCGTGGGCATGGGCGAGCTGACCGAGCGGCGCACGAACTGGTACCGGTCGCTGCTTGCCCCGCTGTTCGCCGGGCGCCGCGGCGCCGTCCCCGTGGGCCGCTGACCGTTTTCATGTGCGCGGCCCGAACTGGTAAGATGGGCATTTGCCCGTTGCGGGCAGCCCCCTGGCATCGATGAACCACCTGATCCACGACTCCCTGTTCGAGACCGCGGCGCGCACGCCCGCCGCCGAAGCCCTCGCATACGGCGACAGGCGCTGCAGCTATGCACAGCTGGCCGGCGACGTGCGCGCCGTCGCCGCACTGCTGCTGGACGCCGGCCTGGAGCCCGGCGCGCGCGTGGCCGTGTACATGGAAAAGCGCATCGAGAACGTGGCCGCCCTGTTCGGCGCGGCGGCCGCCGGCTGCGTCTTCGTCCCCGTCAATCCGCTGCTCAAGCCCGAGCAGGTCGCCTACATCCTCGCCGACTGCAACGTGCGCCTGCTGGCCACGACGGCCGAACGCCTCGCGCAGCTGGCCCCCGTCCTCGGCCGCTGCCCGGACCTGCGCGCCGTGCTGCTGGCCGACGGCGACGCGCCGCCGCCGGATGCCGCGCTGCCGGTGCTGGCCTGGCCGGCACGCGCCGGCGCCGCTGCTGCTGCGGCCTTCGCGCCGCACCGCCGCATCGACACGGACGTCGCCGCGATCCTGTACACGTCGGGCAGCACGGGCCAGCCAAAGGGCGTCGTGCTGTCGCACCGGAACATGGTCGCGGGCGCGCAGAGCGTGGCCGGCTACCTGGACCTGCGCGCCGACGACCGCCTGCTGGCCGTGCTGCCGCTCAGCTTCGATTACGGCCTGTCGCAGCTGACGACGGCCTTCCTGCGCGGCGCCAGCGTCGTGCTGATGAACTACCTGTTCCCGAAGGACATCGTGACGATGGTCGCGCGCGAGCGCATCACGGGCCTTGCCGCCGTGCCGCCGCTGTGGATCGCGCTGGCGCGCCTCGCATGGCCGGCCGATTGCACGCTGCGCTTCATCACCAATTCCGGCGGCGCGATGCCGGTGCCGACGGTGCAGGCGTTGCGCGAGATCCTGCCGGACACGCGGATCTACCTGATGTACGGCCTGACGGAAGCGTTCCGCTCCACGTATCTGCCGCCGGAGGAAGTCGCGCGCCGTCCCGATTCGATCGGCCGCGCGATCCCGAACGCCGAGATCCTCGTCGTGCGCCCGGACGGCACGCCGTGCGCTGCCGACGAGCCGGGTGAACTCGTGCACCGCGGCGCGCTCGTCGCGCTGGGCTACTGGAACGACCCGGCCCGCACGGCGCAGCGGTTCCGCCCCGCGCCCGGCCAGGATCCGGGCCTGCCCGTGCCGGAGCTCGCGGTCTGGTCGGGCGACACGGTGCGCCGCGACGCCGACGGCTACCTGTACTTCATCGGACGCAGCGACGACATGATCAAGGTGTCGGGCTACCGCATCAGCCCCACCGAGATCGAATCCGTGTTGCACGCGACCGGCCTCGTCGCCGAGGTGGCCGCCTTCGGCATCGACCATCCGCAACTGGGCCAGGCGATCGCCGTGATCGCGGTGCCGGTGGAAGAGGGCGCCATCGACAGCGCTGCCCTGCTGGCCGAATGCAAGCGCCGCCTGCCGGCCTACATGGTCCCGGCCCGCGTCGACCTGCGTGCCGGCCCGCTGCCGCGCAACCCGAACGGCAAGATCGACCGCAATTTGCTGCGGCAAACCCTGCACACCAACGACGCACCATGAACAAACCGCGCCACGCACCGCAGATCCACTTTCCCGTCGTCGACGACGTCCTGCAGGTCGGCGGCATGCCGCTGACCCGGCTCGCGCAGCGCGTGGGCCGCACGCCGTTCTTCGCCTACGACCGCGCCCTGTGCACGCAGCGCGTGCGCGACCTGCGCGCGCAACTGCCGCAAGGCGTGCTGCTGCATTACTCGATCAAGGCCAATCCGATGCCGGCGCTCGTGCAGCACATGGCGGGCCTCGTCGACGGCCTTGACGTCGCGTCCGGCGGCGAACTGAAAACGGCGCTGGATGCCGGCATGGCGCCGGAGCGCATCAGCTTCGCGGGTCCGGCCAAGCAGGAGGACGAGCTGGCGCAGGCCGTCGCGGCCGGCGTGTGCGTGAACGTGGAATCGGAGCGCGAACTGATCGCGCTCGCGCGCATCGGCGACGCGTTCGGGATCGCGCCGCGCATTGCCCTGCGCGTGAACCCGGACTTCGAACTGAAATCGTCCGGCATGAAGATGGGCGGCGGCGCCAAGCCGTTCGGCATCGACGCCGAAGAGGTGCCGCGCCTGCTGCGCGCGGCGGGCGCGCTTGCCGTCGACTTCCAGGGCTTTCACATCTTCGCCGGTTCGCAGAGCCTGCGCGCGGACGCCATCATCGACGCGCAGGCGCGCAGCATCGAACTGGCGCTGCGCCTGGCCGAGGCGGCGCCCGTGCCCGTGCGCCAGGTGAACATCGGCGGCGGCTTCGGCATCCCGTATTTCCCCGGCGAGGAACGGCTGGACGTGGCGCCCATCGCCGCGCGCCTGGCACCCGAGGTGGACAAGCTGGCGGCCGCGCTGCCGCAGGCGCGGCTGGCGCTCGAACTGGGGCGCTACCTCGTCGGCGAATGCGGCGTGTACGTGGCGCGCGTCGTCGACCGCAAGGTCTCGCGCGGCGAAGTCTTCCTCGTGACGGACGGCGGCATGCACCACCACCTGGCCGCTTCCGGCAACCTGGGCCAGGTCATCCGCAAGAACTATCCGGTCGCCGTGGGCAACCGCGTGGCGGCCGTGGACAGCGGCCCGGCCAGCGTGACGGGGCCGCTGTGCACGCCGCTCGACATCCTGGCCGACCGCATGGAACTCGCGCATGCGCAGGTCGGCGACCTGATCGTCGTGTTCCAGTCCGGTGCCTACGGCCCGTCGGCCAGCCCGGGTGCCTTCCTCGGCCACCCGGCGGCGCTCGAAGTTCTCGTCTAAGACCCTGCGCTCACCCGCAGGAACGCATCGAACATCATCAGCGACCACAACGCCACGCTGTGGTCGGCCGTGCCGGCGTGGTGCTCGGCCACCAGCTTTTCCAGGTAGCGCCGGTTGAAGATGCCGGTATCGACCAGGCGCGCGCCCAGCACGGCCTCGCGCACGGCGTCGCGCAGCGGGCCGCGCAGCCAGGCCGCCAGCGGGATCGAGAAGCCCTTCTTGGAACGGTACATGATGTCGTGCGGCAGGTGCGGCTCCAGCGACTTCTTGAGAATGTACTTGCCTTCGCCGCCGCGCAGTTTCAGGCCCGGGGGCAGGGACGCCGCGTATTCGCAGAATTCGTGGTCGAGCAGCGGCACGCGCACTTCCAGCGAGTGGGCCATGCTGGCGCGGTCGACCTTCGTCAGGATGTCGCCCGGCAGCCAGGTCTTGAAATCGAGATACTGGATCAGCGACAGCGGATCGTCGGTCGGCGCCTCCTTGGCGTGGGCGCGCATCACGTCGATCGCGCGGTAGCCCTGCAGGTCACTGCGGAACGCGTCCGAGAACAGCAGGTCGCGCTGGCGGTCCGGCAGGCGCGACACGCCGTGGAAATAACCCTCGACGAGGTCGCGCGCGATGGACTCGAACGTCGTCTTGGCGCGGAACACGCGCGGCGCCCAGTCGGCCTTCGGATACAGGCTGCCCAGGGTGCCGAACAGCGGCTTCCTGATCGCTTCGGGCACCTTCGAGCGCACGCTGTGCTCGGCCATCGCGAAGCGGTAGCGGCGGTAGCCGGCGAAATTCTCGTCGCCGCCGTCGCCCGACAGCGCCACCGTCACGTGGCGGCGTGCCAGCTGGCACACGCGGTAGGTCGGGATCGCGGAGCTGTCGGCGAACGGTTCGTCGTACAGGTGCGCCAGCGTGTCGATCAGGCCGTAGTCGTCCTTGTCGACGATCTGCGCGTGGTGGTGCGTGCGGTAGCGCTGCGCCACCTGCATCGCGTACTGCGTCTCGTCGAATTCCGGATCGTCGAAGCCGATCGAGCACGTCGTCACGCCTTCGCTGACGGTGCCGTCACGTTCGCCCGCCATCATCGCGACGACGGCGCTGGAATCCACGCCGCCGGACAGGAAGGCGCCCAGCGGCACCTCCGCTTCCATCTGGCTTTTCACCGCTTCGCGCACGCGCTCGATCAGTTCGGCCTCCACGTCCGCTTCCGGCCGCGCCGGCGCGACGTTGAACGCGAGGTCCCACCAGCGCTTGGGCGTCGCGGCCCGGTCGCCGACCTTCAGCAGGATCGAGTGGCCGGGGCTGAGTTTATAAGCGTTGTGGAAGATGGTGTTCGGCTCCGGCACGTAGCCGTAGGCGAAGTAATCCTCGACGGCGCGCGGGTTCAGCTTGCGCGACAGTTCGGGGAAGGTCATGATCGACTTCAGTTCCGAGCCGAATACGAACAGGCCGCTGGGCAGCAGCGAATAGAACATCGGTTTCACGCCCACGTGGTCGCGGGCGAGGAACAGCGTCTGCTTCCTGCGGTCCCACACGCCGAACGCGAACATGCCGCGCAGCCGGCGCACGCAGTCCTCGCCCCATGCGATCCAGGCGTTCATGACGACTTCCGTGTCGGATTTCGTGCGGAACACGTGGCCCAGCGCGACCAGTTCGTCGCGCAGCGCGCGGTAGTTGTAGATCTCGCCGTTGAAGACGAGGGCCACGTCGCGCGCCGCATTCAGGAACGGCTGCTGGCCCGTGGCCACGTCGATCACGGACAGGCGGCGGTGGCCCATGCCCAGGGCCTTTTCCAGATACAGCTCGCCTTCGTCGGGACCGCGATGGTGCTGGCTTTCGTTCATGCGCCGCAGCGCTTCGCGGTCGATCTCCCGGTTGCCCTGGGTGTCAAAGATTCCGACTATTCCGCACATGATTTGGCTTTCTTGCTTGTCGTTGGGTGAAACGGTAACGCGTCAGTGTGCCTTGTTTCGGCACAGTCCGTCGTACAGCGCGCCGTACGCGGCCACCATGGCGCGCAGGCTGAAACGATCTTCCACGCGCGCGCGGGCAGCGACGCCGTGATTGGAACGCAGGCCGGCATCCTGCGCGTAGCGCGCCAGTGCGGCCGTCAAGGCGTCGACGTCGCCGACCGGCACCAGGAGGCCCTGCACGCCTTCGTCGACGACTTCCGGGATGCCGCCGACGCGCGAGGCGACGACGGGCAGGCCGCACGCCATCGCTTCCAGCATCGATACGGGTGTGCCTTCGGCCAGCGAGGGCAGGGCGAAGATCGAGAACGTGTGCAGCACGGCCGCGATGTCCGCGCGCGCGCCGGGCAGCCACACGGCGTCAATCAGGCCGAGGCTTGCGACCTGGTCGCGCACGGCCGGCAGCAGCGGACCGTCGCCGACGATCGCCAGCTTCAGGCGCGGCGCCAGCGCCGGCAGCTGCGCACGCAGCCGCGCGAATGCGTCGACGAGGGCGCGGTGGTTCTTGACGTCCTGCACGCGGGCGACGGTGCCGATGACGATGTCGTCCGCCGTGAACGGCGCATCCGCGGCGGGCGCGCCGCCGGGCGCGTACTTGTCCGTGTCGACGCCGTTCTTGATGAACAGCGTCTTCGCGGTGGGGATGCGCACGACGTCGCCGAGCCAGCGGTTCAGGTCTTCGGACACGGGAATGAAGCGGTCGACGAACGGGACGAGGCGGCGGCGCAGGAAGTTGTGCTTCGGGTTCAGGCCGTGCGGGTCGCTCGCGTCGCGGCCGTGTTCCGCGTGGATGCGTACGGGGACGCCGGCCATGGCCGCCGTGAACGCGTACTCCAGCGCGGCCAGGTTATACGTGTGCAGCACGGCCGGGCGCAGGCGCCGCATCAGGCGCCAGAACGTCAGGTGCGTGCCGAGGCCGAGGCCCGGCGGCTTGCCGAGCGCGTGCAGCTCGACGTCGCGGCGGACGATGCGGTCGGCGAACGACGTGTAGGTCGTCAGGCAGACGACGGCGTGGCGCCACGCCGGCATGCGGTTGATGCAGTCGACGAGCAGCGTCTCCAGGCCGCCCACGCCGAGCGAATACACGAGGTGCACGACCAGCGGCCGCGTGTCGACGCCGGCCGGCGTGAGCGCAGGAGCAGGTGCATTCATCGTCGTGCCTTCGTGGTCATGCCGCCAGCGCTTTCTTCGTCAGGCGACCGTAGATGGCCGGATAGCGGCCCACGCTGACCTTCCAGTTGCGCTCCGTCTCGACGTAGTGGCGGCCGGCCTGGCGCAGCTGCGGCCACGTATCCTGCGCGGCGAGCAGGGCGCTGACCTTGTCGGCCAGCGAGTCCGGATCGTCGGCGCGGAACAGCACGCCGGTCTTGCCGTCGGCGATCAGCTCGAGGTGGCCGCCGACGTCGGACGCGGCCAGGATGCGGCCCTGCGCCATCGCTTCCAGCGGCTTGAGCGGCGTGACGAGGTCCGTCAGGCGCATCGACAGGCGCGGGTACACGAGCACGTCGAGCAAGTCGTAGTATTTGTTGACCTGGTCGTGCGGCACGCGGCCCGTGAACACGACCTTGTCGGCGATGTTCAGGTCCTTCGCCATCTGGCGCAATTGCGCGTCCTGCGGGCCGCCGCCGACGAGCAGCACGCGCAGGTCCGGCATGCGTGCGACGAGTTTCGGCACGGCGCGCAGCAGCACGTCCAGGCCTTCGTACGCATAGAACGAGCCGATGAAGCCGATCAGGCGCGAGCCGCCCAGGCCCAGTTGTTCTTTCAGCCCGAGGTCGGGCGTGCCGCCCATCGAGAATTTTTCGATGTCGACCGCGTTCGGGATCACGGTGACCTTGTCGGCCGGGACGCCGCGCGCGACGATGTCCTTGCGCAGGCCTTCGCAGATCGTGGTGACGGCGTCGGCCTGCTTCAGCGCATAGGTCTCGAGCGCGCGCGTGAGGCGGTAGCGCAGGCCGTTCTCCGTGCTGGTGCCGTGGTCGACGGCGGCGTCTTCCCAGAACGCGCGCACTTCGTACACGACGGGGATGTTGAAGCGCTTGCCGGCGCGCAGCGCGGCGATCGCGTTCAGCGACGGCGAGTGCGCGTGCAGGACGTCCGGCTTCACGAGCGGAATGATCTCGGCCAGGCGCCTGGCCAGGCCGTCGATCACGTTCACCTGGTTCAGCACGGGCATCTTCGCCAGCGCGCCCTTCGATTCCGGCGTGCGGTAGAAGTGCAGGCCGTCGACGGTTTCTTCCAGCATGTCGCCGGAATTCTGCTTGGCGCCGGTGACGTGGAAGGTTTCCCAGCCGAGCGCACGCTGCTCGCGCAGGATCGAACGGGTGCGGAAGGTATAGCCGCTGTGCAGGGGGATCGAGTGGTCGAGGACGTGCAGTACACGCATGGTGGTAGTTCCGTTCTGGTTATCGCGTTATTTGTGGGTTCGGGTCGCGTTCAGCGCCTGCTCCAGTGCCGGACCCTGTTCGGCCAGGAAGCGATGCAGCGCCGCGCGCGCGCGTTCCTTGTCGTTGTCGTATGGGACGGCGAGCATCACGGCGGCGCCGTCGTCGCCGCGCATCATCGCCTTGTTCGCGGCCTGCCACAGCTTGCCGACGTAGTCGCTGCCCGTGTAATGGCCGCCGACCCATTTGAAGGCCCAGACCATGATCGCGCCTTGCGGCGTGCGCAGGATGCCCTCGTGCAGCGTCACCGGCGTACCGGCGACAGTCTCGGCGCGCGACGTGCCTTCGACCTCGTGCCAGGCATCCTCGTAGCCGCTCAGGCGGTTCATGGAGCTGATCAGGTTCTTGCCCGGGTTCTGGTTGCGGTAGTACAGGACGGTCAGGCTGACGGGCAGGCCGCCTGCCTGGTAGGCGCGGTGGAAGCGCGCATCCGGTTCCATGTAGAAGGGCTTCCAGTCCGCGAAGTCGGCGGCCGGCGGCGCGGTCACGGCGATCTCGGCCAGGCGCACGGGTGCCGGATTGTGGTTGACGCGTTCGCCCATCAGCGCCAGTGCGGGCCAGAACGCGCACACGGCCAGGACACCGATCACCATCGCCGGCAGGCGCGGCGGCGTGCCCGCCGCGCGCGGCGCGGATGCCGCGGACGCAGTCGCGGAGGCGGAAGCCGGCGCGGGGACGGTGTCCTCGCGCCAGAAGCTGCCGATCCAGAACATGACGAACATGACGAGGCCGAAGAACAGCCAGCCGTAGATGATGTGGTCGACGCCCGTCGCCAGTTCCATGCCGGACAGGTGACCGATCATCACGATCATGTAGGCGCGCAGGCCGTTGGCGATGATGGGGACGATGACGGACAGGCCCACGAACAGGGCGCGGCGGACCGTGGAGCGGTAGGTCAGGTAGGCGTACAGGCAGCCCAGCGTGATCGAGGAAATCAGGTAGCGCACGCCGCTGCAGGCTTCCACCACGGACCAGTTACCGGTCGGCAGTTCGAAACGGGTGCCGCTGCGCAGCACGGGGATGCCGGTGGCGCGCACGGCCCACACCGTGAAGTCGGCCGTGAACTGGATCAGCGGTCCCACGAAGATTTCGCCGAACGGCACCGCGAACAGCAGGAACAGCAGGGGGAAGGTGAGCGAGCCGGCCAGGCGCGGGCCAAACAGGGCCAGCGCGGCGACGGGCAGCATTGCGACGAACGTGTATTGCGACACCACCTGCACCTCGCCCAGCTGGGCCGCGAGCCAGCCGGCGCCGAGGACGCCCAGCAGCAGCAGCGCGGGCGGCCACGGCTTCGGCGGGTACAGGCTGAAATTCTCGCGCCGGCGCCAGATGAGCCACAGGCTGATCGGCAGGATCACGTAGCCGTGGGCGAAGGTTTCGGAACTGTTCCACACCGAGACGATCGAGCGCACCGTGCCCAGGTACAGCAGGAACGGCGCGAGCAGGGCCAGCGCGATCAGGGCCGTGCCCTGGCGCGAGATCGGAGCGGAAGTGGTGTTGATCACGCCGGGCGGCGGTTTCAGGAACATTCGAGACTCTCCCCAATGCAGGCCAGGTTGCTGGACCAGCTGTAGCGGCGCTGGACCTTGGCGCGCGCGGCGGCGCCGATCGCGGCGGCCGCGCTCTCCTGGCCGGCCAGCAGCGTGCCCACGGCGTCGACGAAGCCGCCGGCATCCCCGGCCAGTACCAGTTCGCTGCCCGGCACGGCGTCGATGCCTTCCAGTGCCTGCGGCGACACGACGACCGGCGTCGCCATCGCCATCGCTTCCAGTACCTTGTTCTGGATGCCGCGCGCGATGCGCAGCGGCGCCACCGACACGGCGGCATGCGCGATGTACGGCCGCACGTCCGGCACGGTGCCCGTCACGACGACGCCGGGCAGTCTGGCCAGTTCCTGCACGGCCGGCGCCGGCCGCGAGCCGACGATGTAGAACTTCACGTCGCCGTAGCGCTCGCGCAGTTGCGGGAAGACGTCGGCCGCGAACCACTGCACGGCATCCACGTTCGGCCAGTAATCCATCGCGCCCGTGAACACGAGGGCGCGTTCGCCCGCCGCGTACGGATTCGCATGCGGCTGGTCGGGCGAGAAGTAGTCGGTGTCGACGCCGTTGCTGAAGTGGCCGATCTTGGCCGTGCTTTCCGGCGCCAGCTTGCGGAACAGGTCAGCCTCCGGCGCCGAGACGAACAGCGACGCATCGTAGTCGCGCGCCACGCGGCGTTCGTACGCGAGCAGCTGGCGCGCCTCGTAGCGGTACAGCCAGTTCATCGGCCACGATTTCTGTTCGGCGTACTGGCGCCATTTATCGGAGTCGACGTCGCAGAAGTCGACGACGCGGCGCGCCGAGCGGTACGGGTCGGCGTACTGCGCCATCGCCGACGAGAACACGAGCACGCGCTCGATCTTGTGTTTGGCCACGGTGTCGTCGACCCAGCGCGCGAGCGTCGCGTCGCGGTAGTACTCGAGCGAGAGCGAGCGGTTCTTCAGCAGTGCCTGCAGGCTGCGCACGCGCGCCAGCAGGGGCTTCATGCCGGCGAAATGGCTGCTGGCGCACAGCGCCTCGACGTGCGGCACGTACTGCCAGTCGTCGGGATCGTCCACGAACGTGGCCAGGTGCACGCGGTAGTGCCGGGCCAGGTGCTTGAGCAGGTGGTACGAGCGGATCTTGTCGCCCTTGTTGGGCGGGTACGGGATCCGGTGGATCAGCAGCAGCAGGTCTTCCATCGCTTATCCCAGGTTACGGACGATGTAGGGGCCCATGAAGTTCGCCACCGGCAGCGGCAGCTTCTTCCACATCTTGATGAACAGCTGGTATTTCGGGTTCAGCGGATTGTTGTCCGGCAGCGCGGTCGAGCCGTACAGCTTGTACTCGTACGGCAGGTGCTGCGCCGTGAAGCCCCAGTTCTTCTTGAAGTCGTAGGCGCCGGTCCCCAGCTTGCTGCGGCCGAAGTCGAACAGGCGGCAGCCGCGCGCGGCCGCCGCCTGCATCAGGTTCCAGTACATGAAGTCGTTGCCGGCCACTTCGCGCGCGAGGTCCGTGCCGCCGCCGTAGTAGGGTACGACCTCGTCGCGCCAGTAGAACGACAGCACGGCGGCCACCAGGCGGTTGTCGTCCGTGACGATGGTGCGCACTTCGCACTCGTCGCCGAAGACGTCCTGCAGCATGGCGAAGTATTTTTTCGGGAACACCGGCGTGCCCAGGCGATGCACGCTGCGGGCATAGGCTTCGAACATGCGGTCGACGTTGTTGTCGACCTCGCCGCGCAGGCCCAGCTTGATGCCCTTGCGGACCATCGCGCGCTGCTTGCGCGGGATGGCGTTCATGTTCGCTTCGTCGTCGCCGGTGATCTCCTTGCGGAAGGTAACGTACAGTTCCTTCGTGTGCCAGTCAGGGTCGTCCGGATGGAAGCGCTGCATGCCGCGGTATTCCAGGTGGCCGACGCCGAGTTGTTGCGCGAGTTCGTGCGCGGCCTGGTCGAGCATCCCGCGCGCCGCATCGTTCGTCGCGGCGGGGCCGCCGTACACGCAGAACGGCATCGCGCCCAGCGAGTGGCCGAACATGCGGCTCTTGATTTCCGCGAGCGGCAGCACGCCGAGGATCTGGCCGTCCTGCTGCACGTAATAGAACCACGTCTTGATGCCGAACGAGCCTTCGATGACCTTCTGCCAGCCGGACAGGTGGAAGAAGGTGGCGTCCGGGCAGGCGCGCACGAACGCGTCCCAGCGGGCGTATTCGTCTGCCTGCAGCACGTGCAGCGTCATGGGGGAGGCGGCCAATACGGGAGCGGCCCGCTTGGCCTGTGCGGCTTCGATGATGGAGTTCATGGGCGGTTCAGGAAGATGTTGTCCATGCGGTCCCACGCGAAGTCGCGCGCGAGGGCTTCGATGCGCCGTTCCATCCGGTCGATGTTGATGTAGTGGCGGAAGCGCGCCTTGGCGTCGAGGCCTTCGGGGCGCGGCTGGCCGGCGTCGATTTCCCACGGGTGGAAGTAGAACAGGGCGGGCTGGCCATCCTCGCGGTTGACCTTGGCCATCATCCAGCGCGACAGCGCGTACGGCAGCAGGCGGAAGTAGCCGCCGCCGCCGGCCGGCAGGTTACGCCCCATCATCTGCACGGTCGTGATCGGGATTTCCAGCAGGCCGTCGGTGCCGTTCGGGTAGAACGCGAAGCGCGGTGCTTCCGGCATGCCGTAGTGGTCGTGCACGACCGGATAGATGCTGGAGCTGTAGCGGTAGCCGGCGTCGAGCAGCTCGTCGAGCGCCCACAGGTTGTCGCGGCCGATCGAGAAGCTGGGCGCGCGGTAGCCCAGCACGGCCTGGCCGCCGATGTCTTCCAGCAGCGCTTTCGCCGAGCGGATGTCGTTGGCGAATTCCGCGCGGGTCTGGTCCGATGCGCGCAGGTGGCCGTAGCCGTGGCTGGCCAGTTCGTGGCCGGCGGCGACGATGCGCTTGACCACCTGCGGATAGCGCTCGGCGATCCAGCCCAGGGTGAAGAAGGTGGCGCGCACGCCGTGGCGTTCGAACAGCGCGAGGATGCGGTCCATGTTGGCTTCGACACGGCATTCGCGGGTCGGCCAGCTGGCGCGATCGATGTAGGGCGCGAACGCGGAGACCTGGAAGTAATCCTCGACGTCGCACGTCATCGCATTGCGGATGCGTTGGCCCGGGGCAGGCAGGGGCCGCGGGGCGAGTTCGACCATGTTCATTCTTGATTGTCCATAGGGTGGGTTACCGCCCCGTGGGGCGTGGCGACGATCTTCTTCAGGATCGACAGCACGGAAACGATCGATTTCTCCAGGCGCATCATGCGTTCGTCGAGTACCTCGACGCTGCTGACGCGGCGTTCGCCGATGCGCTGGTCGAGGGTACGCAGGCCGGTCTTGTAGTCGGTATCGCCATCGTCCTCGGACAGATGGCCCGGCAGCGTGTCCGGCGCCGGCGTGCCGATCGGATCCGGCACCTGGAATTCTTCGCTGATGTCCTTCACGACGGTGTTGATGTCCTGCTCGCCGAACGCGTGCATCTCTTCCAGGAAGCCCATCAGCAATACGCGGTCCATCAGCGTGTTGACCTTGCGCGGTATGCCGCCGCTGTAGGCGTAGATCGCGGCATGCGCGCCGTCGTCGAACGCCGGGTCGTTCTTCCACCCGACCGTGGCGAGGCGGTGCTCGACGTAGGCGCGGGTTTCCTGCGCATCCATCGGGCCCAGGTGGTAGCTGGCGATCACGCGCTGGCGCAGCTGCTGCATGCCGGGGCTGTGCAGGGTGGCGCGGAATTCCGGCTGGCCGAGCAGGAAGGTCTGCAGCAGCGACTTGTCGTCGGTCTGGAAGTTGGACAGCATGCGCAGTTCTTCGACCGTGCGCGCGGACAGGTTCTGGGCTTCGTCGATCACGAGCAGGGCGCGCTTGCCCTGGTGGTCGACGTCGCACAGGAATTTTTCCAGGCGCGTGAGCAGGTCCGTCTTGCTGGCGCCTTCGTACGGCAGGCCGAAGGCCGACACGACCATGCGCAGCGTGTCGTCCGGATCGAGGTGCGTGTTGACGATGTGGGCGGCCACGATCTGGTCGGACGGCAGCCGGTTGAACAGGTTGCGCACGAGCGTGGTCTTGCCCGCGCCGACTTCACCCGTGATGACGATGAAGCCCTCACCCTGCGACAGGCCGTACTCGAGGTAGGCCATGGCACGCTTGTGGCCTTTGCTGCCGAAGAAGAAATGCGGGTCCGGGCGCAGCTGGAAAGGTTTGGCGGATAATCCGTAAAAAGACTCGTACATCGTATGCCTCCGCGGGCTCAATACTGGACGGAAAGCGTCGCCACGATGGCATTCTCGTGGTAGTCGCGGTTGTCGAATACGCCGGCGCGGCCTGTCGAGTGGCGCAGGTCGAACGATCCGGTGGTCTTGCTGTCGAAGCGGCGGCTCATGCCCATGCTCAGCTGGCGGACGCCGTTGGCCTGGCCCGTCTGCAGCGATTTGATGTTCACGGCGTACAGCGTGGCATGCGCCGACGCGCGCGAGGACAGCCGGTAATCCAGGTTCGCGCTGGCGCCGAGCTGGCTCGTGTCCTCGTTCAGGGAGCTTACCTGCGACGGCAGCAGGGTGCTGTCTTCCTGCTGCAGCGACAGGGCATTCGTGCGGTCCTTGAACACGGTGAACAGCAGCGTGCTGCGCGCGCCCCGGAACGTGGCACTGCCCTGCAAGCGCTTGTTGCGCATGTAGCGGTTGCTCAGGTAGTTGATGCTGTCGAGCAGTACCGGCGGCAGGCCCGCCTGCGCGATGTATGCCTGGACGACCTGCTGGCGCAGCACCGGATCGGGATACTGGCGGGCGAACAGGCCGTCCAGCATCGCGGCCGTGTCGAGCGCGGCCGGCAGGAGGAATTGCTGGCGCGACGTCGTGATGATGTCGGCATAGGTCAACGACCATACGCTGTGCGCGGTGCGGTAGCTGGCGTCGAACGAGCCCGTCTTCCCGAAGTAGCGGCGCCCGAACGTGGCTGCAATGCGCGTGCGGGTCGACGGCTGCCAGATGAAGCCGCCCGACCAGCTGCGGCCGCGCGTGCGTTGCGCCAGCGCGGTCGCTTTGTATTCGTAATCGTCGTAGCCGACGCTGGACGTCAGGCTCAGGTGCGACGTGGCCCGGTACCGCAGGCCCGCCAGGCTGTTTTCCGTCGTGGTATTGCCCGTGCGCTGGGCGCTCATATCCTGGTGCGAATAGTGCAGGTTCCAGCCGAGATCGGGAAAGGCGGGACCGCTGATCACGTCGAATGCGCTCGAGCTGGACAGGCTGTTGCCGAAACCGCTGCTGCTGCCGCCCTCGACCGAGTCGCGCGTGTAACGGACCGTCGCCGATGCCGTCGAGCCGAACTGGTGGCGCAGGTAAGGACTGATGCTCCAGGTACGGATGTCGGTGCCGTTGTTGGCCGTGTACGAGTTGTTCGGCAACGGACCGAACGCCGACACCGCCTGGCGCGCCCTGCTGGCGCTGGCGTCCACGTACAACCATTCCTTGACGGCGATCGCCTCGGCCGTCGCCTGGTAGCGGCGGTCGCTGTCGCGCGTATTGGGGATGTTATCGCTGCTGTACGCGTACTTGCGCCACTCCGCGCTCCCTGCAAACTTCAGGCGCGGGCTGGTGCCCGCGACGGTCAGGCTGGGTGCCGCTTCGCTGATGAAGCTGCCGCGCGCCTGCTCGTCGGCCTGGTTGCTGGCGTTGTCGGAATACGTTTCGCGCAACTGAATGGTGGGTGTGATCCGCCAGTCCGCCCGCGCTTCGTTCGACAGCAACAATGCCGCCAGTGCGAGCGGCGTGAGGCGGAGCACGCGGCGGACGGACAAATCAGCCGTAGTGATAATCATACGTTTCTTCGATGCCGGGGAACTCCCTGGTCTTGTTATAGATGAGATTGACGTTCTCGTAGCCTTCCAGCTGGTGCAGTGCTTCCTTGACCGCATGCTGCGTCGTGGTCTGGGCTTCGACCACCATGACGATCTGGCCCATGTGCGAGGCCAGCACGCGCGATTCGCTCGTCAGCAGCAGCGGCGGCGAATCGAAGATCACGACGCGGTCCGGATAACGGTGGGCGATCTCGTTCACCAGCGTGCTCATGGCGGAGCTGGCCAGCAACTCGGTCGCGCGCGGGGTGCTGGTGCCGGCCGGCAGGATCGACAGCGTGTCGACGTTGGTGCGCAGCATGACGTCGGACATGTCGATCTTGTCGTCCAGCAAGATGTCCATCAGGCCGCGGTGTGCCGGCAGGCCGAGCGAGCGCAGCACCGACGGGCGCGCGACGTCGGCGTCGACGAGCAGCACCGTATGGTCGAGTTCCATCGCAATGCTCATCGCCAGGTTGATCGCGCAATAGGTCTTGCCTTCGCCC
The DNA here is from genome assembly GCA_966212285.1 of Massilia kyonggiensis. GTDB lineage: Bacteria > Pseudomonadota > Gammaproteobacteria > Burkholderiales > Burkholderiaceae_D > Telluria > Telluria kyonggiensis_A. The sequence continues at coordinate 143,826 of CBIHQW010000007.1, read as the reverse complement.
GGCAGCGAGCTCGTCACCATGATCAGGTTGCCCGGCTTCTCGCCTTCCGCGCGTTCGGCGAAGGCGCGCTGCAGCAGCGGGCGCTTGATCACGCGGAAGTCTTCCAGCAGGCGCGTGCGGCCGCCGGCGGCGGTGACCATGCCCATGTCGCGCATGCGGTTCAGGTCCAGTTCGACGCGCCGGGTCGAGAATTTTTGCGCCGGACGCGCTTCCGCTGCGGCGGCCGCGGATGCCTGGGTCGCAGCGGGAGCGGGAGCGGGAGCGGGTTCGGCCGCCTGCACGACAGGCGCGTCCGCCCCGATGGCGTCGACAGCGGCTGTTTCCGGCGCCCTGGCGGTGGCGGGCGCATGGCGCTGCTGGTCGATCCGGCTGGCCGCTTTTTCGATGATGCTCACGGTGTACTCCTTAATCTTAAAGCGTGGGGCGGACCAGGATCGCGGCCATCCCGATGCCATAGGCACCGAACAGCAGCAGCACGGAACCTGCAAGCGCCACCAGGCGGCGACGGCGCTTGACGGTCTGTTCCGGCGTCCAGTTCATGCCGATCGAACCGAGCACCGGCAGGCCGGTCACGTCGCGCAGCGTGCTCTGGCTCAGGAAGGTCGGACGCAGTTGGCTCATCAGGAATGCGACGGCCAGGCCGGCGATGAGGGCGCCGCCGAACACCAGCGAGAACAGGCGCAGGCGGTTCGGGCCAGTCGGGTGGTTGGGCACGGTGGGCGGATCGATCACGCGGAACTGCAGCATGTCCGTGGCGGATGACAGGTCGCCCGACAGGCGTGCCGATTCGCGGCGCTCGACCAGCTTCTGGTAGTTCTCGCGGTTGACGCTGTAGTCGCGGTTCAGCTGCGCGAACTGGGCTTCGATTTCCGGCGCCGTCGTGCTCTGGTTACGCAAGCGCGCCACGCGGTTCTCGTATTCCGCGACGCGGGCACGCATCGACGCCACGCGGGCCTCGGCCTGCGACAGCGAGACGTTCAGCTGCTGCAGCATCGGGCTGTAGCTGGCGCCCGGATCCAGGCTGCGCTTCTTGTTCTTGGCCAGGTCGGCCTTTTGCGCCAGCAGTTGCTCGAGCAGGCGGCGGTTGGCGATCACGTCGGGATGCTGTTCCGTGTACTGCAGGCGCAGGTTGTCCAGGTTCTTTTGGGCCTGTCCAATACGGGCCTCCAGTTCCGGATCCACGAGGGTCGGGTCGACCGTGACCGTGCCCGGCTTGGCCGGTTCGCCGTCGATCTGGCGGCGGATCGCATTGCGCGCCTGCTCTGCCTCGGCCAGTTCCAGCCTGGCCTGGCTCAACTGGTCGGTCGCCGCCGAGAGCTGGCTGCCGAAGTCGCCGCCACCGCCGCCTTCACGCGGCAGCATGCCCAGGTTCTTGAGCTTGAATTCCTTCAGCGAGTTCTCGGCCGCGGCCAGCTTTTCCTCATAGGTCTTGATCTGGTCGTCGATGAACTGGACCGCTTTCTCGGAATCCTGCTTCTTGCCGCTGAAGCTGCCTTCGACGAAGATCGTGAGCAGCGACGACACGACGTCCTTGCCCAGTTTCGCATTGTCGGAGACGTAGGTGATCGTATAGATGTCGTCGCGCTCCGTGCCGGTCACCTTGATCTGCGCCATCAGTTCATCGACGAGCTTGTCGTGTTCCTTGGAGTCTTTTGCCTTCACGTCGAGGTCAACCATGCGCATCAGGCGCTCGACGTTCGGGCGGCTGATCAGCGTACGGCGCATGAACATGACCTGTTGTTCCAGGTTCGGCACCGTGGTCATGCTCGAAAGCAATGGCTTCAGGATGCTCTGGGTGTCAACATAGACACGCGCCGACGCTTCGTACTGATTGGGCAGTCGCAATACCACCGCCCAGCCTATCAGTGCGATAACCCAGGTGATGACGACGGCATGCCAACGGTATTTGCCAATCGCTTTGAGGAAGTTTAAAAGTACGGCTGTGATCTCTGCCATCTCGTCAGTCTCGCCATGAACAGCCCATTACCCGTGGGGAAGAGGGGCCCAAAAAATAATCAAATACCTCGCATGATCGCTTGTACCCCGAGCAATTGCAATTACACGCGAGAAAAATATGGTGAGCTTATTCGGGAGTGCCTCATCTGCAACACACATGCCACCAAGCAAGCCGAGGACCGTGGGGTTTTTACTTAATATCCGTGAATTATTAGCATGGATTTAATAAAAAATCGTTAAACCGTTGTATGCCTTCAACGCTCATGACGGACATTGAGCGATCGCTTCGCGTAGACTTACGTTTCAGCAATTTTTCAAGCTCAAAGGCTTTATTGTAATGTCTAAATTGCAAAATGGGGTGCACGGTTGATGCCGTTCCGAAACAGGTTCCGATCCCGGCGCCGGTGCGTGGGGGGGCTGCTGGCTGTCGTCGCCGTGACAACCGGTATGCTGCCGACCCTGTCCATGGCAACCGACCTGCGGCCCATCGTACCGGTAATCAAACGGTCGGTCGTCGGCATCGGTACGTTCGAGCGGACCCGCAGTCCGTCGATCATCTTCAACGGTACCGGGTTCGTCGTCGGCGACGGGCTGGACGTCATCACCAACGCCCACGTCGTGTCGGCCACGCCGGCCGACGGCAAGATAGTCCAGTTGGGCATTGTATTGCCGGATGGCGAAGGCGTACGCTTCCGCCCGGCCGAACTGGTGACGCGCGATAACGAACACGACCTGGCGCACCTGCGCCTGTCCGGCACGCCGCTGCCCGCGCTCGAACTGGGCGATTCGGATACAGTCGAGGAAGGGCAGGAACTGGCGTTGACGGGTTTCCCGTTGGCCATGGTGTTGGGCCTGCATGCCGCCACGCACCGGGCGACGCTGGCGGCCGTCACGCCCATCGTCCGCCCGTCGCTCGGCGCGCGCAGCCTCGACCCGCGCCAGATCGCAGCACTGCAGCGCGCGCCCTTCAATATCTTCCAGCTTGATGGGACGGCGTATCCAGGCAACAGCGGCAGCCCCGTCTACGATCCCGCCACCGGCAAGGTGCTCGGCGTGATCAATGCCGTGTTCGTCAAAGGGCTGAAGGAGACGGCGATCTCGGCACCGAGCGGCATCACGTATGCGGTTCCTTCGAACTATGTTCGTGACCTGTTGCGGAAAAAATGAGCAGGAAAGCTGCAAGCGCATCATGACGAAGAACAATTTATATTGTGCGGCGTCTGTTCGTTTGGCACTATGTTATACAATACCAAGCTGTTAATGGCTTTATAACAACGGCTTTACCGAAAGGGATCTGACGTGGGCAAGTACAAGGCGAATCTGGGGAAATATTCGGCGATCGTGCTCGCCGCCGCGTGCGCGCTGGCGCTGGGCGGTTGCGCAACGCGCGGCGGCCAACAGCCGATCGAGACGCAGGTGACCGATGCCCAGTATCTGATCGGGCCCGGCGATTCCGTCAACATCATCGTCTGGCGCAACCCGGAAGTCTCGATGGCAGTGCCGGTTCGTCCGGACGGCAAGATCACGACGCCGCTCGTCGAAGACCTGCCGGCCGCCGGCAAGACGTCGACTGCACTCGCACGCGACATCGAAAAAGCCCTGGCCAAGTATATCCAGCAGCCTGTCGTCACCGTCGTCGTCACGAACTTCGTCGGCAATTATTCCGAACAGATCCGGGTGATCGGCCAGGCGACCAAGCCGCAGGCGCTGCCGTATCGCCGCGACATGAGCCTGATGGACGTGATGATCGCCGTCGGCGGCACCACCGAGTTCGCCGCGGGTAATCGCGCAAGCCTGATCCGTAACGTGGACGGCAAACAACAACGGTTCAACGTCCGTCTGGACGACCTGGTCAAGGACGGCGACATCTCGGCCAACGTGCCGATGCGTCCGGGCGACGTTCTGGTCATCCCGGAAAGCTTCTTCTGACAACAGCGGCCGTCGATATTTTTTACACCATCCGGTGTTCCAACATACAATAGTAGTTGCTGGGTGGTACAGCGCCAAAATAAGCACCTGATTTAACGTAAGTTTTTCTTCCAGGCAGCACTCTGGCGCAAAACTTGCTTGATCTGGTACTGGTCGCCCTCACTGAGCGACAACATTTTGGGGAACGCACGTGGCTACCGAACATCAAGATAACGACAAAATCGAAACGGCGCCGTCCTTGACCAAACGGGGCGCGGCCCGCCGCCGCCTGGCCAAAGCGGGCATGGGCGCGGGGGTACTCGCAACGCTTGAAAGCAAATCGGCGATGGCGTCGATGGTCTGCAGAGCACCTTCGGGCTCGCTGTCGAACGGCCTTGCCACGAGCCATTACGGCACGAAGGCACCGGCCTGCAACGGCCTGTCGCCGGGCCACTGGAAACAGCCCCAGCACGCATGGCCGGTGTCGCGCGACCTCAAGTTCACCGATGTTTTTTATGGCACGCCCGGCACCAACTGTCCGGTGCGCGCTGCGTCGTACGAACCGGGCAAGTGCTACAGCCCGGGTTCGTACGGCTGCGCCAAGCTGGAAGACATGCTGAACCCGCAGCCGTTCGACACGAACAACGTCGGCATGCATCTGGTGGCGGCCTACCTGAACGTTCAGCAGAAACTGGTCGGCTTCCTCGATCTTACCGACCTGCAGACGATGTGGAGCGAGCTGCAGACCACGGGCCGCTACTGCCCGACCGCTGGCGTGTACTGGGACAATGCCCAGGTCGCCAACTACCTCGCCTCCATTCACGACTGAACAAGGCAGCGAAACGCATGTGGCGTCTGACGCCTGGCCAGGCGCTGGCCTGCCGGGAATGGGATGGGGAAGCCGTGCTGTACAACGACCTGTCGGGCAATACCCACCTGCTGGACGGCGCCGCGCTCGACCTGTTGTTCGCCCTGCGTGACGAACCCGCCGATGCGGCCGCACTGGCCGGCCGCCTGGCCGACCGCTTCGAGGCCGGGGACGACGACCTCGTTTTCCTGATCGACGAGATGCTCGCGGCGCTTGCCGGACTGGACCTGATCGAGCCATGCTGACGGTCGGTTCGCTGCCGCGCGCCGAGCTCGTGGCGCGCCTGTCCGGTGACGGCCTCGTGCTGCGCACCGGACCCTTCACCAACCGCATCCGCAGCGACGTGGCGCCGTTGATCGACAGCGTCGCGCTGATGTATGCGGATTATCCCGTCGAGCCCACAGGCGGCTTCGTCGATTTCCATCTCGAACTGCGGCGCTCGGGCGGCCTGCGCCGCTGGTACCGGTCGCAGGTGCATTTCGCCTACGACGGCACCACGCCATTCCAGCCTTTGCCGCTGGCGCAGGCGTATCCGATGCTGGAATGGACCATGAACTGGTGCGTCTCGCACCGTGCCCACGGCTACCTGATCATCCACGCGGCCGTGCTGGAAAAACATGGCCGCGCCATCATCCTGCCGGCGCCGCCCGGCTCCGGCAAGAGCACGCTGACGGCTGCCCTGCTGGGCCACGGCTGGCGCCTGCTGTCGGACGAGATGACGCTCGTGCACCTCGATGACGGCGTCCTCGTGCCGCTGCCGCGCCCGGTCAGCCTCAAGAATACGTCGATCGACATCATCCGCGCGTTCCATCCGGATGCCGTACTCAGCCGTCCCGTGGAGGAAACGACCAAGGGGACGATCGCCCACCTGAAGGCGCCGGCCGAGAGCATCGCCCGCGCCGTCGAACCGGCACGGCCGGCCTGCATCGTGTTCCCGCGCTGGGAGGCCGGCGCCGCCGTGCAACTTGACCCGCTGCCGAAAGCGCGCGCCTTCATGCAGGTGGCCGACAACTGTTTCAATTATCAGGTGCTGGGTGCGCGCGGCTTTACGGCACTCGGCCGGCTGGTCGACGCCAGCGACGCTTATACGTTCCGCTACAGCAGCCTGCCCGAAGCGATGGCGCTGTTCGAACGCCTGGCGCAGGGGGAGGCATGAAGCGCCTGCCCGTACTGGTGCGGGTGTTGCGCGATCCATCGGTCGTGCGGGACCTGGACGACGCCGGCTGGGACTTGTTGCTGCGCCAGGCCGATGTCGCCAATCTCGACGCTCTCCTGCTCGTGCGGCTGGAAGATGCCGGGCTGCTGGACACGGTGCCGGCCGCGCCGCGCACGCACCTGGAGTGGACGCGCGTGGGCGCGGCGAGCCACGCCCGGGCCGCGCGCTACGAGGTCCGCCAGATCGGCCGGGCATTGGCGGGACTGGGCTTGCCATTGATCTTGCTTAAGGGTGCGGCGTATGCGATGGCGGGCCTGGACGCCGGCCGCGGCCGGCTGTTTTCCGACATCGACATCCTCGTACCGAAGGCGCGCCTGCCGGAGGTCGAAGCAGCCCTCATGATGAATGGCTGGATCACGACCCACCACGACGCCTACGACCAGCGCTATTACCGGCAATGGATGCACGAGTTGCCGCCGATGCAGCACGCGCGGCGCGGCAACTCGATCGACGTGCACCACGCGATCCTGCCGGAGACGGCGCCGGTGCGCCCCGACCCGGACAGCCTGCGGGCGCACGCGCGTCCGATCGACGGCATCCCCGGCCTGGCCGTGCTGGCGCCGCACGACATGGTGCTGCACAGCGCCGTGCACCTGTTCTTCGACGGCGAATTCGACAAGGGCTTGCGCGACCTGTTCGACCTGCACCGCCTGCTCGAGCAGTTCGGCGCAGAGCCGGGCTTCTGGGAAGGACTGCCGGCGCGCGCACGCGCGCTGGAGCTGGGGCGGCCGCTGTTCTATGCGCTGCGCTACTGCCGTCTGTTGCTCGGCACCACAGTGCCGCAAGATGTACTGGACGCGGTGGCGCAGGACGGTCCGAATCCGGTGCTGCGCAAGCTGATGGACGGCCTGTTCGAACGCGCCCTGCGTCCGCAGCACGCAAGCTGCGACACCCCCGCCAGCGCGATCGCGCGCTTCGTGCTCTACGTGCGCGGCAACTGGCTGCGCATGCCGCCGTTGCTGCTGTCGCGCCACCTGTTCCATAAAGCCTTTCTCACGCCGCGTTCCGAATCCGCGCCCTGAGCCGCGGCGCCGATGCGGCTGGTTTCCACGCCGCAAATCGCATACCATACCCTGGCGTCTTGAATTTAATACAACGCCTGTTCAGTGAGGATGGCATGGACGATGCACGTAATCCGTTGTTGCGCCTGCGGGACTTGCAGCACGTCCTGGCCAGCGGCACGCTCGAAGAAAGCCTCGACCAGCAAGCCGCGATGACTACGGCGCTGATCGGCGCATCGAGTTGTTCGATCATGCTGCTGGGCGGCGACGAAGACGAAGGGACGCGCATGAGCATGTATGCGCGCCATGGCCCGCTGCCCGAGGAGGCACTGCGCGCCTCGGTCGGACGTGGCGAAGGCATCGCCGGCCGGGTCCTGGCCAGCGGCGAAGCGCTGCTCGTGCCCGACATCGGCACATCCGAACTGGCGCCGCTCGCGCGCGGGCATGCACAGGCCGGAACCAGTCTGATTTGCGCGCCGATACGCATCGACGGCCAGCTGGTCGGCGTGATCAATGTTGCCAGTACGCGCGGCCAGCCGGCCTTCGGCGAGACCGAGCTGCATCTGCTCGAAGTGACGGCCCTGTTCATCGGCAAGTCGATCCAGGTGCAGCAGTTGCAGCACCTGCTCGATTCGCGCTTCGCCCAGATGGCGCTGCTGCAGGAAGCCCGCGCGCACGCCGGCGACCCGGTGCGGCTTGCCTATCGCAACCCGGAGGACGTCGCGAAGATCCTGGCGCGCTCGTTTTTCAGCGAGATGACCAGGGCGGGTTTCGAGCCGGCCCAGATCGTCGGCGCTGCGTCCGAACTGATCGAGCAGTTGAACCGCCGCCTGCAGCGGGGTGCGCCCTCGTGAGTGCCGGCGGATCAAAACATGGACGAAAAAAAACCGGCCGAAGCCGGTTTTTTTTCGAATCGCCAGATTACGACTTGCGGCGACGCAGAGCGCCCAGGCCCAGCAGGCCAGCGCCGAAGATAGCCAGCGATGCCGGTTCCGGCACGGCGCCTTCCAGCTTCAGCTGGCCGCCGTTCTGCACGAAGAAGTGATCCGGCGGTGCGTTGCCCGTGCCGCTCGAGCCGCTCAGCGTCGTCTTCAGCAGCGGGTCGATCGAGTTGACGTCCTGCGAAGCGTTCGTGGTCACGAAGCCGAAGGTGACGCCTTCTTTCAGTTCGTTGCCGTCCTTGTCGAACCAGATGCCGTCAGCCAGGTTGGTTGCTTCGAACAGCAGGGTCAGGTTGCCGTTCGACGACGGGGTGCCGTCCGGATTGATGAAGCCGCCGCCACCTGCCAGCTGGGTGAAGGTAGCGATCTTGATGCCGGTTGCGGCGCCGAAGCGGTTGGCTGCGGTAGCGCCCTTGGAAGCATTGGCATAGGCCTTGGTCGGGTTGTACCAGACGTCCAGGGTGCCGCCGGCACCGAAGGTGATCGTGCCGCCCGACAGGCTACCGGTGCCGACGCCGTTCTGGTAGTCGAGGGTCAGCTGACCGAAGTCCAGCAGCGAAGCGCCACCGTTGTTGGTGGTGACGTTGAAGATACCGTTGTCCAGGAAGGTGAACTTGTCTTTGTTCAGCGGGTCCACGAACGTGTTGTTGATATAGCTCTCACCGTTGAAACCCAGAGCGCCGATGTTGGTGACGGTCTGACCCGGCAGGTTCAGGGTGTACTTGTCGATCAGGGCGCCTGCATACGCGCTCGACATGACCGTTGCGGAAACTGCAACGCCTACAATTGCTTTAAATACTGCGTTCATCTGACTCTCCTTGTTCATCAGTAGTGATCTGTGCAGAGTTTCATCTGCCGGCTGCTGGCTTCATATAAGCATGTTCTGTGCCAGAGATCTTAAGTAACTGATTTAACTCGAATTTTCTTAAAAAGCTAAAGTGGAATCTCGACGACTGTAAAAAAAACCGACAAGGAACGGGCGAACTTATTTCAGCAAGCGTTCGACCGGAAGACGTTCGGAGCGCGCGTGGGGAAGTGGTCCTTCGCCGAGCCGGCCCATGTAGACCGGGAACAGGTCATCGGTGAAGACGAGGGCACCGACTTCTTCCGCCAGGCGCCGTGCCGGTCCATGCAGACGGGTATTGGCGGTGAAGTGCGTGCCTTCGCGTACGTATTTGGAGAAAATCAGCGGGGTCATCTCGGGCTGCATCAACAGGCCGAGCTGCGTCAGCGTGAGCCAGAAACGCTGGAGGGCCCGTCCGGCCTCGACGTAATCGTCGATTCCCTTTGGCGCCTGGCGCGCTTTCAGCACGAAGTGCGCGGCGCAGGCCACGCCGGGGATCAAATCCATCTGCAGACGCGGCGCCCACGTGCCCATCAGCGTGTTCATCGTCGACAGGCGCTTCCAGTTCGCCATCGCCCATTTCATCAGCTTGAGCGTCATGTTGTCCACGCCCAGGGCCTGGTCCGGTACCTTGTCCGGGCTGCGCACGGCATTCCAGTGGATGATGCGGCGATGGACCTCGTAGGCTTCGGGCATGGTCAAGCGGAGCTTGGCGTTATCGAACATCAAACGTGCGATCCGCAATTTGGGGCCGAATCCCTCGATCCACGTCACCGAGAATCCCGGTCCGACCGCATCCTCGAGCGCACGTTTTTCTTCTGCCGTCAAAGGACGTGTGCTCATCGGACGGCGCTGCACCGTGCGCTTTTCGATGGCGCCGATGAGCGGGCTAGGCTGAACCTTGGGATCGGGACTGAAACGCACATCGAACAGGGGCGCCTCGACGGGGCTGTCGGCACGGCGCGATATATCCGTGCGCAGCCCCTGTTCACTTGCCGCGATCGCCATGGTTTCCAGCAGTGCGCCGACCGAGATCTGGCTCGGATGGCCATCCAGATCGTAGACGGTATCGGCACGCGTATCGTGGGCGTGCACCACCACGTGATCGGCGGCTACCACTTCGAAACGCCAGCATTGGGTGTTGTCGCCGCTTGGGGCCCAGCGGGCCAGATCCAGGATACGGTAGATGCTTTGTGGAATGGTCATGATTGTGCGGTCTGGCTGGCCAACTGAAGTTTGATTCGCTTGGTCATGGCTTTGATGATCAAGCGGCTGATTGGATTCTTGTTGCCCCCCGGACGCCAGGTACGCACCAGTTTATTGTGATAGGCATCGAAATGGATGCCGTAAGGTGCTGCCCATACTTTGCCGCGTCCCAGCAGGATCTTGAGCGCTTCCGTTCCGATGATGCCTGCGCACATCTGGCAGGCCATGATCGTCGACGGCCCGCGCCGCTCGGCCAGGTTGATCGCCCCGGGAACGACCAGGTAAGACCGGTGCAGGGCCGCCGGCGACAGGCCAATGAGGAAGCGAACCGCTTTATCGACCTCGGGCAGGTCGCCCCATTGGAAATATTCTTCGAAGGTCATTTTCCCGGGGATGAAGTTCAGCAGGGCGGCGCCCATGCCGAGCGGCGCCGCGGTGGTCGCCGGTATGCCCAGTTCAGCGCATTTGGCAAACGTCTGTTGCCGTGCGTCGAACGCGAAGAAGTCGAGTGCATCAACGTACAGGTCGACATCCTGCAGGAACTCCTGCAGGTTTTGTTGGTTGACACCTTCCGGAAAGAGTTTGATCTCGACTTCCGGATTGATGTCGCGCGCCATGCGGGCCAATACCTCGCATTTTGGCTGGTCGAGCGTCGACATCATGGCGCCGACCTGGCGGTTGAAATTCGGCACATCGAAGCGGTCGAAATCGGCGATGTGAAATTTGCTGACGCCCAGGCGCACCAGTGTCAGCAGGTGCACGCCACCGACGCCTCCTCCCCCGGCAATGGCCACCCGTTTATTGCGTAAGCGTTGCTGCTCCTCGGGCGTAACCCAGCCAATATTGCGCGAGAATGCGGCTTCGTAGTTGAACGACATGCTCATTGATGGAGAGGGAAAAAAGGTTGTTGATGAAACGAAAATGCCGCCTGCAGGCGGCATTCCTTGTCAGGACGCCACATGCTCGTCCATGCGTAACAGGCGATTGATAATGCCGTACTCTTCTCGAGGGGAAAAAAAGTAAGGATAGAAGGAGCGGTCCGTCATTTCCCCCTTGCCATCGTAAGTGCCTCCATGTTCCCGGATCTGCTGTGACATGTAATCCAGGCTGATGTAGAGCAGATAGGCCGGCGCATTGACGCGCGGATTCGTTTTCAGCTCGCCTTCCTGTTTGAAACCGAGCATGCGCTCGTAGAAGCGGCGATGGCGCGGATTCACTTCGATGACGATCTCCGAGCATTTGTGAATATCGCGCGCATAGATGACCGCCAGGTGAATCAGGTTGGCAAGTGCCGTTTTAGAACGTACCGACGGATCGAACGCCAGCTTCGTGAACTCGCATAAACGTGCGCCTCGTGCGCGATGAATGTCCAGCTCCTCCTTGAAGAGCTGGTCCGCAAGCAGGCCACTGGGGGAATCGATACCGATGCTCAGCGTACCCACCACGTCGCCCTTGTCAGTCGCCGTGAGCGTGATGCGATTCGGGTCGTCGGTGAGCTGATGCGTGCCTGCATAGCCGCGCCAGGCGTACATCTTGTTGATCAACATACTGGCCGAATTGCGCCCATCCGCTGTATCGGTAAGCCGGATTCCGTATGAATCGTGGTTCACGATCACATCCTCAAATTGAGAGGAGGCTATATTATCTCGTTCATCAAGAACATGTGCGTCCGATAAGGATGGGGGCGCTTCATCCTTGGCATCGCTAAAGTCGTCTTCTGTATTCATCGCAGGCTAATCACATGATGTGATGGAGAAATGGCTTGCAGATATCTGATTTTGGCGCGTCAGTTTCAGTATTGCAAGAATTAGTTACGTTCTGCTACGTTATGATGAACCAGTGCCTCAGAGCGTCTTCAGCAATGCACGTGCCTCCGCGCTTTGCGGGAACGGCTTGTCTTGAGCTAGCAGTTTTTCCAATTCCTTGCGCGCACCCTGCTTGTCGCCCGATTTGTTCAGACCGACTGCCAGGTGATAATGGATCTCCGGAGCATTCGGCGCAAGACCCCGGGCCTTTTGCAGCAACGGCAAGCCGCGCGCGGTATTGCCCTGTTCAACCAGCATCCAGCCCAGTGTGTCCATGACCCCCGGGTTATCGCCCGCCAGCTTGAATGCCTGTTCAGCAGTCTCAAGTGCACGCGGATCTTTTTCCTGTTGGTAAGCCCAAGCAAGATTGTTGAGGACAACCGGATTGGTGGGATTGCGCTTGGTTAAATCTTGCAGTAGGGCAATTGCTGACTTGAAGTCCTTGTTGACGAGGCTGGTTTCTGCCGCATACATGCCGACCGCCTGATCGTCCGGATTCTCCTTGAGCCACTGTTGGGCGCGCGCTTGCGCTTCCTTGCCCTTGCCGGCTGCGCTCAGTGCCATCAGGGACTTGAGCAGGGCGGGGCTCGACTTCCCAAGGGCCAGCGCCTTGTCGTAGGCTGCGGCTGCCGGCGCGGCCTTGCGCTGGGCCATCAGCACGTCGCCTTCGGCGGCAAAGCCGAGCGGGGATTTCGGATTGAGCTTCTGCATCTCACGGGCGATGTTGAGGGCCTCTTCCGGATGATTGGCGCGCATCGCCATTTCCATCTGGGCCACGCGTGCCGGCATGAAGTTGGGCGCCAGGTCGATCGCGCGCCTGATATCGTTCGCCGCTTCCGCTTCATTCTTCATGAGCAGATGGATGCCGGCCAGACGCAACTGGGCCTGCGGCGACTTCGGCAACAGATTGACCAGCTTGCTGTAGGAATCGAGTGCGCCGGGGTAATCCTTGGTCGCGACCTGGGCCTGGCCTACCAGTTCGACCAGGCCGGGATTGGTCGGGTTCGCGGTCTGGAACTTGCGTGCCAGCGTCAAGGCTTTCTGCGGCTGGTCGATACGCAGGTAGTGATCGCCCAGCTTCAGCGCCGGTACGACCGCGTCCGGATTGGCGGCGCTGCCCTTTTCATACCACGAGGTCGCCTCGTCGGTTTTTTTCTGCGCCATGGCGATGTCGCCGAGCGCGGCCATCGCACCGAAATTGTTCTTGTCCTTTTCAAGGAGCTTTTCGAAACGCTGTTTGGCAGCGTCCGGCTTCTTCTCGGCCAGGTCCATGCGCGCCAGATTGTTGGCGGCGGCAAAATAGGTCGGTTGCAACGCCAGCGCTTTCTCGAAAGCCGCACGGGCATTCGCGGTATCGCCTTTGATGAGGTAGACGGCGCCCTTGATGTTCTGGGTCTGGGCATTGTCCGGCTGTTCTTTTTCAAGCGCCAGGACGGCGGCCAGCGCCTTGTCGTAGTGATTCAGGTTCAGTTCGGCCTGAACCAGTGCCATCGTGGCCTGGGTCGATTTCGGATTCAGGGTGGTGGCCAGCTCGAGCTCGTTCAAGCCGCCTGCCTGGTCACCTTGCGCCAGCTTGGACAGGCCGAGCGAGGTGCGCACGGTCGCTGCCTTCGGCGCCATTTGCGCCGCCTTTTCAAGGTACGTGCTGGCCTTGTTGAAGTCGCGTACCTGCATGTAGGTTTCGCCGGCCAGGGCCAGGACCTGCGGGTCGTCCGCCGCGTTCTTCAGTGCCGGTGCCAGGGTGGCTGCCGCATCGTTCGGCTGGGAGCTCTTGAGCTGGACCTGGGCCAGCAGCTTGCGGGCGTAGACGTCGTTCGGATAGCTTTCCAGATATTTGCGCAGATGCTGGTCAGCCTGCTGCAGCGAGCCGAGGTTCAGCTCGGAAGCGCCCGCCAGCAGCACGCTGGGCATGTGGTCCGGCGCGACTTTCAGTACGCGTTGCAGGGCGTCCTGGGAAGCCTGGTATTTACCCTGCGAGAATTCGTACAGCGCACGGGTGTACGACACGAGCAGGTTGCCAGGGGCACTTTTCTCTGCCGCATCGATTTCGTTTTTTGCATCTGCGAACTTGCCGCGCGTGATATTGACGTACGCCTTTTCGATATGCGCCGTGCGATGGTGCGGGTTCAGCGCCAGCGCCTGGTCGAAGGCAACGAGCGCCTCGTCGTTCTTGCCCTGCGCGCGCAGCAACGTGCCGCGCGCCATGAACACGTCCGGATTCTTCGGGTCTTTCTCGACCGCTTCGTTGATATAACGTTCGGCAGTGGCCCTGTCCTGCTTGACGCCGGCATAGTAGCGTGCCAAACCGAGCAGGGCCTCACCCGCATTGGGGTTCAGCGCCAGCGCCTGTTCATAGGCCTGTTTTGCGTCGTCGGGTTTGCCGCTTGCCAGCAGCGCTTCGCCGCGCAGCGCCAGCAGCGGCGCCGACTTGGCGGCGATCTCCGGCGTCACTTCGTCGAGGATTTCCTTGAACTTGCCTTGCAGCGACATCGCCTTGGCCAGCTGGGGCAGCACGCGGTCGGCGGGGATGCCGTTCGCGCGCGCCTTGCGGAATTCCTTCTCGGCCGAGGCGAAGTCGCCCGTGCTGAGTTCCAGACTGCCCAGCTCCATGCGCGCCTCGCCGCTTTCCGGGCTCTTTTCGACGGCATTCTTGAGCTGAATCATTGCTGCCTTCAGGTCGCCCTTCTGCTGATACTGTTTGGCTTCAGCCAGCAGCTGCTCGGTCGACTGCGTGGAGCGGCCACAGGCGGACAGCCCGGCCACCATGAATGCACCGGACAGGATGGCAGCAGTAAGTTTGAGCTTGTTGGGGTGACGCGGCATCTGGCAGTTCCTTGAGATAGGTATCGTAACCGCATTGTTGTGCGGATTCCTCTTCAACAATAATACCTGAAGGAATACTAACAAAGACGCACAAGTTTGCCGTCTTGTTGCAAATCCCCCCACCAAAGTGGTGGAAGTCCGTCACTTTTAACGTCATTTCTCGACAATATGACGTCCGTATTACTATTCCGGTCCGTTTTCACCTTTGCGCAGACGGCTCAGCAGGGCCTCGACGTTGTCGCCGACGGGCAAGCCGTGGCGACGTAACAATTGCACGTGCAATACAAGGTTTTCGAGCACGAGCTTGGCCGAGACGGCCAGCAGGGTCATCAAGCGGTCTTCGGTACTGAAGTTTTCCATCGAGGCGGCCATCTCGCACAGATGGCTGGCGACGAGTTCGCGCAGGTCATCCTCGGGGAAAGGAAGATCCGCGAAGTCGATCGGGTCTTCCTGTTCGACTTCGCGCATGAGGGCGGCGAGTTGTTGCGGCTGGATGGGCATGCATGGCTCCTTAGGGGTCAGAGCACATTTTCGGCTGAGCCGAAAATGTGCTCTGACCCCGAATTTTACCGCGCAGCCCGAGGCTTACATGTTACGGCGATACTGTCCGCCCACCTCGAACAGCGCGGTCGTGATCTGGCCCAGGGAGCAGACGCGTACGGCGTCCATCAGGCGTGCGAACACGTTCTCGTTGTCGATGGCGGCCTGCTGCAGCGCGGCCAGCGCGGCCGGTGCCTCGTCCGCATGGCGGCGGTGGAAGTCTTCCAGGCGCGTGAGTTGCGACTGCTTTTCGTCGTCCGTGGAGCGGGCCAGTTCGATCGTCGCCGGCGCTTCCGCGGCCTTCGGATTGCGGAAGGTGTTCACGCCGATGATCGGCAGGCTGCCGTCGTGCTTGCGGTGCTCGTACAGCATCGACTCTTCCTGGATCTTGCCGCGCTGGTAGCCGGTTTCCATCGCACCGAGCACGCCGCCGCGCTCGGCGATGCGCTCGAATTCCTGCAGCACGGCTTCCTCGACGAGGTCCGTCAGTTCCTCGAGGATGAACGAGCCCTGGTTCGGGTTCTCGTTCTTGGCCAGGCCCCATTCGCGGTTGATGATCAGTTGGATCGCGAGCGCGCGGCGGACGGATTCGTCGGTCGGCGTCGTGATCGCCTCGTCGTACGCGTTCGTGTGCAGCGAGTTGCAGTTGTCGTAGATCGCGATCAGCGCCTGCAAGGTGGTGCGGATGTCGTTGAAGTCGATTTCCTGCGCGTGCAGCGAGCGGCCCGACGTCTGGATGTGGTACTTCAGCTTCTGCGAGCGCTCGTTCGCGCCGTACTTGTCGCGCATCGCGACGGCCCAGATGCGGCGCGCCACGCGGCCCAGCACCGTGTATTCCGGGTCCATGCCGTTCGAGAAGAAGAACGACAGGTTCGGCGCGAAGTCGTCGATGTGCATGCCGCGCGCGAGGTAGGCTTCGACAAAGGTAAAGCCGTTCGACAGGGTGAAGGCCAGTTGCGAGATCGGGTTCGCGCCCGCTTCCGCGATGTGGTAGCCCGAGATCGACACCGAGTAAAAATTGCGCACCTGGTTCTGGACGAAGTATTCCTGGATGTCGCCCATGACCTTCAGCGAGAATTCCGTCGAGAAGATGCAGGTGTTCTGGCCCTGGTCTTCCTTCAGGATGTCCGCCTGGACGGTGCCGCGCACATTGGCCAGCACCCAGGCGCGGATCTTCGCGGTTTCGTCGACGTTCGGCTTGCGGCCGTTGTCTCGCTCGAACCGGTCCATCTGCTGGTCGATCGCGGTATTCATGAACATCGCGAGGATGGTCGGAGCGGGGCCGTTGATCGTCATCGACACGCTGGTAGCAGGACTGCACAGGTCGAACCCGTCGTACAGCACCTTCATGTCGTCCAGCGTCGCGATCGACACGCCGGAGTTACCGACCTTGCCGTAGATGTCGGGCCGCAGCGCCGGGTCGGCGCCGTACAGGGTGACGGAGTCGAACGCCGTCGACAGGCGTTTCGCGTCCATGCCCTGCGAGACCAGTTTGAAGCGGCGGTTCGTGCGGAAAGCGTCGCCTTCGCCGGCGAACATGCGGGTCGGATCCTCGCCCTCGCGCTTGAAGGGGAACACGCCGGCCGTGTACGGGAAGGCACCCGGCACGTTTTCCAGCATCAGGAAGCGCAGGATCTCGCCGTGGTCTTCGAAGCGGGGCAGGGCGACCTTGCGCACCTTGTTGCCCGAGAGCGTCGTGTACGTGAGGTTCGTGCGGATTTCCTTGTCGCGGATTTTCACGACGTGCTCGTCGCCCGCATACGTCGCCTGCAGCTGCGGCCAGGACGCGAGCAGTGTCTTCGCCTCGCCTTCCATCGAGTTCTCGCGTTCCGTGATCAGGTCGTCGAGGACCACTTCACGGTTGGCGGCGGCCAGCATGCGCTTCGTCTCCGTGAGCTGCTGGCGCTCGCGCGCGAGTTTCACCTGCCTGCCCACGTTGCGGTGGTAGCCGCGCACCGTATCCGCGATCTCGGCCAGGTAGCGCGTGCGTGCGGGCGGCACGATCACGTTCTTGCCGCTCGAGTATCTGGTGGCCGGCCTGGGCAGCTTCGGCGTGTCGATCTTCAGGCCGAGCTCCGCCAGCGCCGGCAGCAGGCCGAGGTACAGGGCGGTGACGCCGTCGTCGTTGAAGCGCGACGCCTGCGTGCCGTAGACGGGCATCTCGTCCGGCGATTTGCTCCACAATTCCTTGTTGCGCTGGACCTGCTTGGCCACGTCGCGCAGCGCATCCTGGGCGCCTTTGCGGTCGAATTTGTTGATGGCGATGAAGTCGGCGAAGTCCAGCATGTCGATCTTCTCGAGCTGCGACGCGGCGCCGAATTCCGGCGTCATCACGTACATCGACACATCGACGTGCGGCACGATGGCGGCGTCGCCCTGGCCGATGCCGGACGTCTCGACGATGACGAGATCGAAGCCCGCGACCTTGCACGCCGCGATCACGTCGGGCAGTGCCTGCGAAATTTCGGACCCCGCTTCGCGCGTGGCGAGCGAGCGCATGAACACGCGCGCTTGCCCATTCCAGGGGTTGATCGCATTCATGCGGATGCGGTCGCCCAGCAGCGCACCGCCGGACTTGCGGCGCGACGGGTCGATGGAAATCACCGCGATGTTCAGGCGGTCGCCCTGATCGAGGCGGATGCGGCGGATGAGTTCATCCGTCAGCGACGATTTACCGGCGCCGCCCGTGCCCGTGATACCCAGCACCGGCACCTTCAGGCCTTCGGCCGTGTCCATGATGCGCTTGCGCAGGTCGCTGGACGCTTTGCCGTTTTCCAGCGCCGTGATCAGTTGCGCGAGCGGGCGGTGGCGCTGCTCGATCGAATCGGTCTGCAGCGGATCGAGGGTAGTCGGCGCATAGGTCGACAGGTCGACGTCGCACGCTTCCAGCATCGAACGGATCATGCCGACGAGGCCCATGCGCTGGCCGTCTTCCGGCGAGAAGATGCGCGTGACGCCATAGGCGTGCAGTTCTTCGATCTCGTGCGGGACGATGACGCCGCCGCCGCCGCCGAATACCTTGATGTGGGCGCCGCCGCGCTGGCGCAGCAGGTCGATCATGTACTTGAAGTATTCGACGTGGCCGCCCTGGTAGCTGGAGATGGCGATACCCTGCACGTCCTCGGCCAGCGCCGCGGTGACGACTTCGTCGACCGAGCGGTTATGGCCCAGGTGCACGACTTCGGCGCCGTTCGTCTGCAGGATGCGGCGCATGATGTTGATCGAGGCGTCGTGGCCGTCGAACAGCGAGGCGGCGGTGACGAAGCGGACTTTGTTGGACAGCTTGGCGTGCTCCGGCAGGTCGAGCTTGGCCGCGGGCGTAATGTCGTTCATGGTGTTCCCTGGAAAACGGAAGCGAACTGTGGGTTCTTTGTACGGTATATGACGTTAACGTAAACGTCAAGAATGGTTCTCGGCATCATGCGGCGCGTTTCTTCACGCTGCCCGACAGCAATTCCTGCTTGCGCACGCGGTACTCGGCCACGGCCTTTTCCTTGACGTGGCCGAAACCGCGGATCTGCTCCGGCAGCGCCGCCAGCTCCACGGCGACGGCGTGGTTCGATGCATCCAGCGACGCCAGCTGCGCCTCGATCATGTCACGGTATTCGGCGATGAGGGCGCGCTCCATCTTGCGCTCGGCCGTGTAGCCGAACACGTCGAATGCCGTGCCGCGCAGGCCTTTCAGTTTGGCCAGCAGTTTGAACGCACCCCACATCCACGACCCGAATTCGGCCTTCACGAGGTGGCCCTTGGCGTCCTTCTTCGCGAACAGCGGCGGGGCCAGGTTGAATTTCACGCTGAACGTGCCTTCGAACTGGCTTTGCAGCTGCTCGACGAAGCGGCCGTCCGTGTACAGGCGTGCCACTTCGTACTCGTCCTTGTAGGCCATCAGCCTGGCATACGACTTCGCGACGGCCATCGACAGCTTGTTGCCCAGCTTGAGCGCCGCCTCGCGTTCGCGCACACGCGCGACCAGCGTTTCGTACTGCGCTGCATAGGCCGCGTCCTGGTAACCGGTCAGGAATTCGACGCGCTTCTTGATCACGCTGTCGAGGCTTTGCGGCATCTGGATCAGCACGGGCTGCGCCGGGATCGCCGTGCGTTCCACGCGCTTCAGGTCGACGGCGGCGCGGCGGCCCCACAGGAAGCTGCGCTGGTTCGATGCGACGGCCACGCCGTTCAGTTCGATGGCGCGCAGCAGCGAGGCTTCCGACAGCGGCACGAGGCCCTTTTGCCACGCATAGCCCAGCATGAACAGGTTGGCGGCGATCGAATCGCCCATCAGCGCCGTCGCCAGCTTCGTCGCGTCGAGGAAGTCGGCGCCGGCCTCGCCACCGACCGCTTCCACGATCAGCGAGCGGACCTGGTCGGCCGGGAATTCCCAGTCGCGTTGCTGGGCAAACGTGCCGGTCGGCTGTTCATGCAGGTTGACGACGACCATCGTGCGGCCCGGACGCATCTTCGAGATGGCGTCGGCGGCGCCGGCCGTCAGCATGTCGCAACCCAGCACGAGGTCGGCCTCGCCGGTGGCGATGCGCTGGGCGCGCAGGCGTTCCGGCGTCTCCGCGATCTTCACGTGCGACGTGACGGAGCCGTTCTTCTGGCTCATGCCCGTCATGTCCAGCACGGACGCGCCCTTGCCCTCGAGGTGCGCCGCCATGCCCATCAGCGCGCCGACGGTGATGACGCCGGTGCCGCCGATTCCGTTGATCAGGATGTTGTACGGCGCCGCGATCGAGGGCAGGGCGGGCGCCGGCAGCGGGCCCCAGCCGTCGTCGCCGTCCTTCTTGCTGGCGCCGGCCTTGTTCTTCTTCAGCGTGCCCCCCTCGACCGTGGCGAAGCTCGGGCAGAAGCCCTTGGCGCACGAGTAATCCTTGTTGCACGCGGACTGGTCGATGGCGCGCTTGCGGCCGAATTCCGTTTCCTTCGGCAGGATCGATACGCAGTTCGACTGGACGCCGCAATCGCCGCAGCCCTCGCACACGGCTTCATTGATCACCATGCGTTTTGCGACGTCCGGAAATTCTCCGGCACGCGCTCCGTGCGCGCGCGCCTTGCGGCGGCGGCGCTTCTCGGCCGCGCAGGTCTGGTCGTAGATGAGGACCGTCACACCGGTGATCTCGCGCAGTTCGCGCTGCACGTCGTCCATCCTGCTGCGGTCGTACAGCGTCACTTCGGCCGGCAGCGCGGAACGGTCTTCGTAGCGCGACAGGTCTTCCGTGACGAGCGCGATGCGCTTGACGCCTTCGGCCGCCATCTGGCGCGCGATCAGCGGCACGGACGTCGTGCCGTCGACCGGCTGGCCACCCGTCATCGCGACGGCGTCGTTGTACAGGATTTTATAAGTGATGTTGACCTTGGCCGCGATGGCGGCGCGCACGGCGAGATAACCCGAGTGGAAATAGGTGCCGTCGCCCAGGTTCTGGAAGACGTGCGGCACCTTGGAGAACGCGGCCTGGCCAATCCACGGCGCGCCTTCGCCGCCCATGTGCGTCGTCAGCTTGTTCATCTCCGGGTAGATCGACGTCGCCATCACGTGGCAGCCGATGCCGGCCAGCGCGAACGAGCCGTCCGGCACCTTCGTCGACGTGTTGTGCGGGCAGCCGGAGCAGTAGAACGCGGGACGGAACGGCGTGGTCACGGCCTTCATCAGCACCGCATCCTTCGCTTCCAGGAACGCGAGGCGGGCCTTGATCAGGTCGCGGGTGCGGTCGTCGAGGTTCAAACGGGTGATGCGGCCTGCGATCACGCGTGCCACCTGCGCGACCGAGAAATCGGCCTTCGGCGGCAGCAGCCATTCGCCGCGCGGCGCGACCCATTCTCCCTTTTCGTCGAACTTGCCGATCACGCGCGGACGCACGTCGTCGCGCCAGTTATAGAGCTGCTCCTTGAGCTGGTATTCGACGACCTGGCGCTTTTCTTCGACGACGAGGATCTCGTCCAGGCCCTGCGCGAATTCGCGCACGCCTTCCGGCTCCAGCGGCCAGATCATTGCCACCTTGAACAGGCGCAGGCCGACCTGTGCCGCCATCGCTTCGTCGATGCCCAGTTCTTCCAGCGCTTCCAGCACGTCCACGTACGATTTGCCCGACGCGATGATGCCGAGCTTCGCATCCGGGCTGTCGATCGTCGTGCGATTCAGCTTGTTTTCACGCGCGTACGCGAGGGCCGCGTAGATCTTGTAGTCCTGCATCAGGGCTTCCTGGTTGCGCGCCTGCTGGCCCAGGGGGATCGCCGACAGCCGCGTATTCAGGCCGCCTTCCGGCATCGCGAAGTCGTGCGGGATTTTCACGTCGACGCGGAACGGATCGGCGTCGACCGAAGCGCTCGATTCCACCGTGTCGGCCAGCGCCTTGAATGCGACGGCCAGGCCGGAAAAGCGCGACATCGCCCAGCCGTGCACACCGAGGTCCAGGTATTCCTGCACGTTCGACGGATACAGCACGGGGATCATGCACGCGGCGAAGATGTGGTCGGACTGGTGCGGCAGGGTCGACGAATAGGCGCCGTGGTCGTCGCCCGCGACGAGCAGCACGCCGCCGTGCTTCGCCGTGCCGGCATGGTTCATGTGCTTGAAGACGTCGCCGCAGCGGTCCACGCCCGGACCCTTCGCGTACCACATCGCGAACACGCCGTCGTATTTCGCCGGGCCGATCAGGTCCACGGTCTGCGTGCCCCAGACGGCCGTCGCCGCGAGATCCTCGTTCACGCCGGGCACGAACTGGATGGATTTCGCTTCCAGGTGGCCCTTGGCCTTCCACAGGTTCTCGTCCAGGCCGCCCAGCGGCGAGCCGCGGTAGCCGGAGACGAAGCCTGCGGTGTCCAGGCCGGCCTTCTCGTCGCGCAGCTTCTGGATCATCGGCAGGCGCACGAGGGCCTGGATGCCGGACAGGAAGATCTTGCCGGAGGTGGCGGTGTACTTGTCGTCGAGGCTGACGTCTTTGAGGGGAGCGGGAACGGCGGGCGCGGCAGGGGTGGACGCGGGTGCGCCCTGGCCCAGGACGGTGTCAGGCATGGTGTCTCCAAACTTTGTGTTTTCAGATGGACCCGTGCCGGAGGCGCGCCGGGTAGGCGCTGGCCGGAATGGGTCCCGGTGCCGCTTTGGCGGCTGTTACACCCAGTGTAGAGACAAGTTGACGTATACGGAAATACGAATTGGGGATGGAGCCATAAGAAAAAATGATGGCCTGGCTTTACAGTGCGGTTGCTCCGATCCAGCGGCCCCCGGCGCACAGGTCGTGCGCCACCTGGACGACGAGGCGGCTGACGGCCGCGGCTGCATTGGTCAGCGGAATATTGCGTGAGGTACACAGGACGACGGTACGCGCGATGGCCGGGTCGCGGATGGCCAGCGCCCGCATGGCCCCGCGTTCGACCTCGGCCTGCACCGGCGCCACGGGCAGGATGGTGGCGCCCATGCCGGCGAGGATGGCCGATTTCAGGATCGCGATCGAGTTGATTTCGATGACGTCGCGCGTGGCCAGGCCTGCGGCGCGCGCCGTGCTTTCGATGCGCGGCCGCACGCCGTGCTGCAGGCCAGGCAGGATCAGGGTGGTGTCCAACGCATCGCGCAGGGTCAGGCTGTCGTGCCCGGCGGCGGCGGGCGCGTCGGCGCGGCAGATGAAGCGCAGCTCTTCCTCGACGAGCGGGATGGCGGTGAAGCTGCCGAGCTGGCCGTCGTCGAACAGTACGGCCAGGTTGATGCGGCCGGCGCGCAGCTGCTCGGCCAGGCTGCCGGTGATTTCCTCGGTCAACTGCAGCGTGATTTCCGGATAACGCCGGCGGATCGCCGTCAGCAGCGGCAGCGCGAGGGCGTCCGAAATACTGTGCGGCAGGCCGACCGTGACGCTGCCCGACGGGCGTTCGGCCGATTGCACGACGGCGGCCTGCGCATCCGCCACCTGCTTGAGGATCGCCTGCGCGTGTTCGTAGAACACCTTGCCGGCATCGGTATTGAGGACGCCCTGCGCGGAGCGGTGCAGCAGTTGCACACCCAGCTCTTCTTCCAGCTGGCGCAATTGCTGGGTCAGCGCCGGCTGCGCCACGTGGAGGACCAGCGCGGCGCGCGACAGCGAGCCGTGGTCCACGATGGCAACGAAATAGCGCAGCTGACGGAGTTCCATCTTGTAAATATTTGTATCTTTATGACTACAGAAAATAACCGGAAGTCTACGATGGGAAAGTTTCCTGTCATCAAGTTGTTATACTTGAACGACGCCGGATCGCGGCGAGATTAACACACACCTTCTGGACGATCGCATGCTCAAGAAAGTTGCTTCTTCCCGGTTGCGCGTAGGGATGTTCATCCATGACCTCGATTGCGGCTGGATGGAGCATCCTTTCGTCCGCAACCGCTTCAGCATCACGACCGAGGATGAGATCCGCAAGATCATGGCGGCGGGCATCCGGTCCGTGACGATCGACTGCACGCGCGGCCTCGACGTGGCCGATGCCCCCACGGTGGCCGAAGCGGACGCCGCGACGGAGGCCGAGGTCGCCGCGATCGCCGCCAAACCGGTGGCGCCGCTGCGCACGACGCTGGCCGAGGAATTCGACCGCGCCGTGGCGATCCGGCGCCAGGCCGCCGGCCTCGTCAAGACCGTGATGCAGGATGCGCGCCTGGGCAAGGCGGTGGAAATGGACAAGGTGTCGCCGGTCGTCGAGAACATCACCGCCTCGATCCTGCGCAACTCATCCGCGTTGCTGGGCCTGTCCGCCATCAAGACCAAGGACGACTACACGTTCCTGCACTCGGTGAGCGTGTGCACCCTGCTGGTCGCCTTCTGCGGCTCGCGCAAGCTGGATCAGGCGACCACCTACCAGGCCGGCATCGGCGGCCTGTTGCACGACACGGGCAAGGCCATGGTGCCGGACGCCATCCTGAACAAGCCGGGCCGCCTGACCGACGAGGAATTCGACATCGTGCGCCGCCATCCCAGGGACGGCTACGACATCCTGCGCCGTTCGCCCGGGATCGGCCCGATCCCGCTCGACATCACGCTGCACCACCATGAGCGGCGCGACGGCACGGGTTATCCGGACCGCCAGGGCGAACAGGACATCAGCGAGCTGGCGCAGATGGCCGCGATCGTGGACGTGTACGACGCCATCACGGCCGACCGCTGCTACCACAAGGGCATCCCGGCGGCCGAGGCGCTGCGCAAGATGTATGAGTGGAGCAAGTTCCATTTCAATCCGGCGCTGACGCAGGAATTCATGCGCTGCGTCGGCATCTACCCGGTCGGGACACTCGTCCTGCTGGAATCGGGCCGGCTGGCCGTGGTCGTCGAGTCGCACGAAACGAGCCTGCTCACGCCCAAGGTCAACGTCTTCTACAGCACGAAGAGCCAGACTTACATCAAACCGGAGACGGTGGACCTGGCGCGTGGCGTGGGCTTCGGCGGCGCCGACAAGATCGTGCGCCACGAATCGCCCGACAAATGGCAGGTCGACCCGCTGCGTTTCCTGCAGGTGGCCTGAGCCTCAGAAGAATTCGGCGGTGTCGTTGGAGGCGACGGTCTGCAGCAGGCCGTGCGCGACGAGGTCGTCGTAATGGCAGGCGCGGTTGCGCCCGTTGCTTTTCGCGTAGTACAGCGCCTGGTCGGCGTGGCCCAGCGTGACCACGGGCGAGTCGTACGCACTGATGCTGACGAAGCCGACGCTGACCGTCACCCGTCCCACCTGCGGGAACACATGGCTTTCGACGTTGATGCGGAAGCGCTCGATGATCTTCCAGGCATTGTCCAGCGTGGTCGAGCGCAGCAGCACGACGAATTCCTCGCCGCCGAAGCGGAACACGCGGTCCTGGGCGCGGAACGACGATTGCAACAGGTTGGCGATCAGGATCAGGACTTCGTCGCCGTACAGGTGGCCGAACTTGTCGTTGACGGTCTTGAAGTGGTCGACGTCGACGACGGCCAGCCACTGCTTTTCCTGGGCATGGTGCTGGCGCCGCTCCGGCTGGCCCGGCAGGCGCGGATCCCGTCCATGGGAATGCTGCAGCATGCGCGCCAGCTGGTCGTCGAACGTCTTGCGGTTGAGCAGGCCGGTGAGCGAATCGCGCTCGCTGTAGTCGAGCAGGTTCTGGAAATTCCGGTAGACGCCGACGATGCCGCCGATCACGTACACAGTTTCGCGCGAAAACGCCTTGTCGTCGCGGATTTCCAGGCAGGTCGTGGCCTTGTCGCCGAACCAGATCGGCAGCCACAGCACACGCATACCGTCGGCCGCGATCGCTTCCGCGCTGGCCTGATGCTCGGCCAGGCAGCGTTTGAGTTCGGGGAGGGCGGCCACCGGATCGCCCAGCACGCCGTCCTGCGATTCTTCCAGGCGGGCCGCGCCGCCCCGCACGATACTTGCGCGCGCACGTAGGTATTGCTGTCCCGACACGGTCGTGATGGACAGTATGCGCGTCTGCGCCGCACCGGCCAGCTCCTGCACTGCCGAGATCACGGAAATATCGAGCATCGCGTGATCGCGGTGGCCGGTCATGTCCACCATGTGTTTCAGAAGCGAATCCATGTCGTTCTCAGCAATGTAATCAACCGACCTGCAGGCTGGGCACAGCCGCCGTCGCGTTCGCAGGTATCAGGCGTTTCACAAAGAGCAAGCGAAACAGGATATAGCGTTTTTGCATTCTAAGCAATTATGCAAATGCAATTTTTTTAGCCTGAGTGAATTTTCTCAAAGCCAAACTGCAACGTGCTCCCCCAGCCTGGGGGGATTTTGATTCCATCGAACAAAAAATAGTTCCGCAAGGCAAAGTTGTCGACGGTCAAGTTGCCATGCGGCATTAAAACTTATAGTGAACTCACTGGCACGGAACGCAGCAAGTCAGCTGGAAGTGGTGACTTGACCGGCGTTTCGGGCTGGTAGCTGTTCTTATTAACCCACCATATGGGAGTTTGTCATGAGCAACTTCATCTCCGCAGTCAAAACCTTCGCTGCTGACGAGAACGGTGTAACGGCCATCGAGTATGGCCTGATCGCTGCGCTGATCGGCGTGGTGGTGGCTGGCACAGCGGAAACCCTGGGCACACGCCTGGCCGACCTCTTCACGACCATCAAGGACAAGCTGCCGGCTGCGTCGTGATGTAGTGAAGCAGCCCTCCGGGTCTCAGGGCCCGGAGGGCTTTTTTTTGGGGGCTGTCATGCAAATCGAACAATACCGCGATGCGCTGCTGCTGCTCATGGTAAGCATTGCCGCTGTTAACGATCTGGCGACGCGGCGTATCCCGAACCGTCTTCTGCTCGCCGGCCTGGCCGGTGCGCTGTGCTTGCACCTGCTGTCCGCCGAACCGGCCGCCGCATTGCTGTCGGGAGGTGGCGGCATGCTGCTGGGCCTGGTCATTTTCCTGCCGTTTTACCTGGTGCGCGGCATGGCAGCCGGCGACGTCAAGATGATGGCCGTGATCGGCTTCTTCACCGGTCCGGCCGAAGCATTCCAGATCGCCATCTTCACGTGGTGCGCAGGCGGCGTGATGGCACTTCTGCTCATCCTGCTGCGCAGCCGCGTGCGCCTGGCCTTCGCCAACATTGGCCGCCTGCTCTGCGGGCTCATCGTGCCGGGCACGAAATTGGCCGACATGACGCTCCCGCAGAGTGCCGGTTCGATGCCTTATGGATTGGCCATCGCGGCCGGCACGATCTTCGTTCTCGTCACTCAATATGGATGAGCCCGCTCTTGGCGAAGCTCAAGGGTGGCCAAAAGACCGGTCGTTAGAATCATTCTGACCTGTTTCGGAAAACAAGCAAGGCAAGGGGGTTCCGATGTTTGAAACGCTATCGACAGGCAATACCTCGGCGGCGCCGCGGACCGCGCAGCCCACGGCTGCGGGCGGTCCGGAGATCGCGCCAGTCCTGCCGCGCCAGGCGAAGACGGTGCGCGATACCGGACTCGAACCGCGCTTCGTGACGGACCTGGTGCTCAAGGTGATCCAGGCCGGCGGCAAGACCCCGTTGACCCATCTGGCCGGCAAATTGCGGCTGTCGATCAGCGTGCTGCGCGAGGTCCTCAATCCGCTGATCGCGGAACAACAGGTGGAAGTGGCGTGGTGCGGCGAGTCGGACATCGACATGCAGTACCAGCTGACCGCGCACGGCCAGCGTGGCGCCGTCGACGCCCTGGCGCGCTGCGGCTATGTCGGCCCGGCCCCGGTCACGCTCGCTTCATACCGCGCCGTGGTCGAACGCCAGGCGTTGCGCCATGCCGATGCGGAGCGCATCACGTCCGCACAGGTCGCCGGCACGCTGGGCGACGAGGGCCTGTCGCAGGCCGCGCGCGACGTGCTGGGCGCGGCGCTGTACGCGCGCCGTTCGCTGCTGCTGTACGGACCGTCCGGCGGCGGCAAGACGACGCTGGCGCGCAAGCTCGGGCGCTTGCTGCCGGGCTCCATCGCGGTGCCGTATGCGCTGATGGCCGGGCGCCAGGTGATCCGCCTGTACGATCCCGCCGTGCACGTGGCGCCGCCGCCGGTCGCGCGCCAGCAGGAAGAACGGCGCAGCTGCGATGCGCGCTGGACCGTGTGCCAGCGTCCGCTCGTCCACGTCGGTGCCGAGCTGGGGCGCGACATGCTCGACCTGCGCTATGACGCGGAGCAGGGCGTCTATCACGCGCCGCCGCACCTGCAGGCGAACAACGGCATGCTGGTGCTCGACGACGTCGGCCGGCAGCGCATCGCCGCGGCCGAGCTGCTGAACCGTTTCATCGGGCCGCTGGATGCCGGGACCGACCAGTTGTCGCTGCAGGGCGGCCAGGCGGAAGGGGTGCCGTTCGATGCCGCCGTGGTGTTCGCCACCAACCTCGCCCCGACCAGCGTATTCGATGATGCGGCGCTGCGCCGCATCGGCTACAAGGCCGACATCGGCGCCTGGTCGCCGAATGCTTATCGCGCGCTGCTGCTCCGCCAGTGCCGGCTGCGTCGCATCGACGTCGACGACGCGGCGGTCGACCACCTGATCGAGCGGCTGCACCCGCAATCCGGGCGCGCGCTGCTGGCCTGCTACCCGGGTGAACTGCTCGACAGGGTAGCCGATTTCGCCGGCTTCGCCGGGACCGAACCGCGCCTCACGATCGCGGCGGTCGAGCAGGCCTGGCGCAGCATGTTCATCGCTTGCGCGACGGAGAATCAAAAATGAAGAACAAGCGTGCCATCCTCGTCATGGCCGTCGCAATCCTGTTCGGATGCGCGGCCGTCGTGTTCGCGTCGCGCTGGCTGCTGAAGCAGCCGGGCAGCAGCAGCGGCCGCATTCTCGTGGCCGCCGCCGACATCAGCCTCGGCCAGCGCCTGACGCCCGAGATGTTCAAGCTGGCCGACTGGCCCGCCCACAGCGTTCCGAAAGGCGCCTTCACGGATCCGCAGAAGCTCGGCGGCCGCGTCCTCAAGACGAACCTGCTGATGGGCGAGCCGGTCAGCGAAGCCAGGCTGGCACCGGCCGGCACGCTCGGCGGATTGTCGGCGCTGATCACGGAAGGCAAGCGCGCGATCACGGTGCG
Source organism: Massilia kyonggiensis (assembly GCA_966212285.1). GTDB lineage: Bacteria > Pseudomonadota > Gammaproteobacteria > Burkholderiales > Burkholderiaceae_D > Telluria > Telluria kyonggiensis_A. The sequence continues at coordinate 115,223 of CBIHQW010000007.1, read as the reverse complement.
CGTGAACGACGTGATCGGCGTGGCTGGCTTCGCATTGCCGGGCAATTATGTCGACATCATCGTCAGCACCCAGAAAGATGTGCCGCCCGGCGTGGACGCCCGTCAGCAGAACATCTCGAAAATCGTGCTGGAACGGATCCTCGTGCTGGCCGTCGCCCAGGAAGTCAACCGTGACGAAACCAAGCCGAAGGTCGTCAACGCCGTCACGCTGGAAGTGACGCCGGAGCAGGCCGAAAAGCTCGACCTGGCGCGCAGCGTGGGCACGTTGTCGCTGGCCCTGCGCAACCAGGTCGACCCGCAGTCGGCCAGTACCGAAGGCGCGACCAAGCTCACGCTGCTGCCCGAGGTACCGCCGCCCGCGCCGCGCAAGCCCGCGCCGAAGCCGGCACCCGTGGCGCGCCCCGCGCCGGTGGTGGTCAAGGTGGCGGCGCCGGTACGGCGCGATTGCGTCACCGTGCTCAACGGCCTGCGCGTGTCGCAGGAGTGCTTCTGAACTTCATCCAGGGTAAAGCCATGAACGGATGCTTGACGCCATCACCGCTGCTTCGCTGCCTGTTCGCCGCCGGCCTGACGCTGGCGGCTGCCGGCCCCGCAGGCGCGGCCGCCAAATCGAAAGCCCAGGCCGCGGACAACCCGGCCGACGCCGCGCCGTTGCGTGCCGAAGCCGGGCCCAACTGCAAGGGCGAGGCCGCGAAGCCGGCCCAGCTGGCCCTGCAGGTCGGCAAGTCCAGCCTGATGCGCCTGCCGGAACCCGTGCAGCACCGCAGCGTCGGCAACCCGCTCGTCGTGCAGGCCCTGATGGTGGCGCCCGACACGCTGTACATCGCCGGCGTCGACGTGGGCACGACCAACATGATCATCCAGGGCAAGAGCGGCCTGTGCAGCATACTCGACATCACCGTGGCCATGGATCCGTCGGCCCTGCAGGCGATGCTGGCCACCGCCATGCCGGACGAGCAGGACATCAAGGTGCTGGCCGCATCCGATGCGCTCGTGTTGACCGGCACCGTGAGCGATGCCGTCGCTGCCGCGCGTGCCGTCGAACTGGCCACTGCCTATGTGCGGCGCCCCCTGCGCGGATTGACGGTGCCGGACAAGGAAGACGCCGCCAGCCAGAATCAGCGAGAAGGCCAGAACCAGGGCAACGCCGCAGCGGCGCGCGTCGTCAATATGCTGGCTGTGCGCGCGCCGCAGCAGGTGCAACTGGAAGTCAAGATCGCCGAGGTGTCGAAGAGCCTGCTCGACCGCCTGGAAGGCGGCGCCAGATGGACCTTCAGTTCCGGCAGTTGGGGCGCCATGCTGCTGTCGAATTTCATCACTGGCACGGCGCATGGGGCGCTCTCGGTGGGCAAGAGTGCCGACCGAAACTTCTCCGCCGCGGCCGAGAAGCAGGATGGCCTGGTGCGCGTGCTGGCCGAGCCGAACGTGATGGCGATCAGCGGCCAGGAAGGCACGTTCCTCGTGGGCGGCAAGTTCTACATCCCGGTCGCGCAGGACAACAACAGGGTGACGCTGGAAGAGAAGGAATTCGGCGTCGGCCTGCGCTTTACCCCGACGGTGCTGGGCGGCGGGCGCATCAACCTGCGCGTCGCGCCCGAGGTGTCGGAGCTGTCGCGCGAAGGCATCGGCCTGTCGGCCACCGGATTCAATGGAACCGCCATCCTGCCGGTCGTGACGACGCGCCGCGCCACCACGACGGTCCAGCTGTACGACGGCCAGAGCTTCGCGATCGGTGGCCTGATCAAGAGCAACCTGGTCGCCAACCTGAAGGGGTTGCCCGTCCTGGGCGAACTGCCCGTGCTGGGCGCCCTGTTCCGCAGCGCGGATTATCAGCAGGACCGCACCGAACTGGTGTTCGTGATCACCGCGCACCTCGTCAAGCCCTTGTCCGGTAATGGTTACTCGCTCCCGACCGACAAGGTGGGCGAGCCGTCGCGCGCGGGGTTGATGCTGGGCGGTCGCCTGGAAGGCAAGCCGCCGACGGCAACGACAGCCGACGTGTCGACGCCGGCCCCGGTAGCACCTTCCGCGCAAAGTTCCGGCGGATTCGAACTGAAATAGGAGAGAGCGATGGCCATCAGATGCAAGCGAATCGCGTGCGCAGCAATGTCGTGCATGCTGCTGTACGGATGCAGCACGACCCCACGCTTCAACGCGCAGTTCGGCACGTCCGTGCGTGCCAACGTGGCGGCGCAGGTGCTCGATCCGGCCGCCGCGGCCAATACGAATCCGGCCGCCGGCATGGAAGGTGCCGCCGCCATCATCTCCCACGAGCGCTACGAGAATTCGTTCAAGGAACCGGAGAAACCCATCAGGGCGCTGGTCGTCAGCGGGGTGGGCAACAAGTGAAAGCCTTCCTGATCAGCCGCGACGCCCAGCTTTACGCGGAGATCGCCTCCCAGGGCGCGGCACGCGTGCCGCCGTTGAATGTCGCCGCCAGCCGCGCCAGCCTGCGCGATGCGCTCGAACGTCCGCTGCCTGATGGTCCCAGCCTGATCATCGTCGACATCAGCGATGCCGATGCCGCCGACGGCGACCTGCTCGAGCGCCTGACCCGTCACTACTCGGCAGCGCATTTCATGCTGTTGACCGACAATCACCATCCCGATGTCCTGATCCGCGCCATGCGCGCCGGCGTGCGCGAAGTGCTGCAACTGCCGCTGGTGCATCGTGCGCTGCACGAGGCGATCGACCGCATCGCGGCCAGCGCCGGCGTGGCCACGATGCGCGACGGGAAGATACTCGCGTTCATCGCGTGCAAGGGCGGCAGCGGCGCCACCTTCATCTCCACCAATTTCGGCTACGCGCTGGCCACGCTGGCGGACAAGAAGGTGCTGCTGATCGACCTCCATCGCCAGTTCGGCGACGCCACGCTGTATGTGTCGGACCAGAGGCCGGCCATGACGCTGTCGGATGTGTGCCAGCAGATCGCGCGCATCGACGGGCCGTTCCTGGAATCGTGCCTCGTGCACGTGGCACCCGGCTTCGGCGTGCTGGCGGCCGCCGACGACCCGGGCCAGACGATCGAAGCCAAGCCCGAACACATCGACACGATCCTGCGCGTCGCACGCCAGCACTACGACTACATCCTGCTCGACGTCGGACGCCAGATCGACGCGGTATCGCTGCGCGCGCTCGACAGCACCGACGCGATCTACCCGGTGCTGCAGCTGGCCCTGCCGGACATCCGCGACGCCCGGCGCCTGCTCGACATCTTCCGCTCGCTGGGCTACGTGACCGACCACATCCGCCTGATCGTCAACCGCTACGAAAAGGGCGGCAAGCTGCGCCTGGCGGACCTGCACGCGGCGCTGGGCGCGGAAGTGCTGCACACCGTCCCGAACGATTACATCGCCGTCACCGACTCCGTCAACCAGGGCATTCCGGTGCTGCAGCTGTCGCGCGGCAGCGCCGCCGCGCGCAGCCTGGCCGACCTGGTGGAAGTGGTGACCGCGCGCCGCATTCCCGAGGCCAAGGGTCTGTTCGACCGCCTGTTCGGGCGCGGCGAAGACGATTGATTCTTTCAAGGAGCCGTCCATGTCCCTGCGTGAACGCCTGTCCGTGACGGACGAGGAGCGCCAGCATCAGCCGGTAGCGGCCGCGGCGCAACAAGCCTACGCGGAGCTGAAGAAGACGATGCACCAGATGATCCTCGACCGGATCGACCTGGAGCGCCTGAAGCGCCTGACGAGCGAGCAGTTCAAGCACGAACTGGCGCTGCTGGTCCAGCGCATCATCGAGGACGAGCGCATCGTGCTGAACCAGCAGGAGCGCCATCATCTCGTGCTCGACATCCAGCACGAGATGCTCGGCTTCGGCCCGCTCGAGCCGCTGCTCAACGATCCGACCATCTCGGACATCCTCGTCAACACCTGCGACAAGGTGTACGTCGAGCGGCGCGGCCGCCTGGAGCTGACCGACGTGTCATTCCACGACAACGCGCACCTCATGAAGATCATCGAGAAGATCGTCTCGCGCGTCGGCCGCCGCGTGGACGAATCGAGTCCGATGGTCGACGCACGGCTGCCGGACGGTTCGCGCGTCAACGCGATCATTCCGCCGCTGGCGGTCGACGGGCCGCTGGTGTCGATCCGGCGCTTCGGCGCGACGCCGCTCACGGTGCAGAACCTGCTCGACTATAAAAGCGTCACGCCGCCGATGATCAAGGTGCTCGAGAGCCTCGGCCTCGCCAAGGTGAACATCCTGATCTCGGGCGGTACCGGCAGCGGCAAGACGACGATGCTGAACCTGATCTCGGGCTTCATTCCCGGCAACGAGCGCATCGTGACGATCGAGGACGCGGCCGAACTCCAGCTGCGCCAGCCGCACGTGGTGCGCCTCGAGACGCGCCCGCCGAACATCGAAGGCAAGGGCGAAGTGACGCAGCGCGCGCTCGTGCGCAACTCGCTGCGCATGCGCCCCGACCGCATCATCCTGGGCGAGGTGCGCGGACCGGAAGCGCTGGACATGCTGCAGGCCATGAACACGGGCCACGAAGGCTCGCTCGCGACCATCCACGCGAACACGCCGCGCGATGCACTGGCGCGCCTGGAGAACATGGTCGGCATGGCCGGCGTGAGCCTGACGCCGCGCGCCATCCGCCAGCAGATCGCTTCGGCCATCACCGTGATCCTGCAGGCCTCGCGCCTGGCGGACGGCACGCGCAAGGTCGTCAGCATGCAGGAAATCACCGGCATGGAAGGCGACATCATCTCGATGCAGGAAATCTTCCGCTTCGAGCAGACGGGGATCGACACGGACGGCAAGGTGCAGGGCCATTTCTGCGCCACCGGCGTGCGGCCGCGCTTCGCCGACCGCCTGCGCATGTTCGGCGCCGCGGTGCCCGAGGACACGTTCGACCCCGACCGAGTGTTCACCTGAACCGTATCGCCGCGAGAGTCACGCATGGACATCCTCTTCTACGGATTCATCGTCTTCCTGTTCGCCGCCGCCGTCCTCGGCATCGAAGGCGTCTATCTATGGTGGGTGAGCACGCATGGCGCCAGCGCCCAACGGATCGCGCGCCGGCTGCAACTGATGTCGGGGAACCAGGGCCGTCATGCCGAACGCATCTCGATCCTGAAGCTGCGGCGCTTCGGCCGGCACGAAGTGGTCGACCGCCTGCTGCAGCGGTTCCGCTTCGCGCACCGCCTCGACAGGCTCCTCGTGCAGTCCGGCATCGCCTGGTCGGTCGAGCGTTTCCTGCTGTGCTCTGCCGCGACGATGCTGGCCGCCGCATACCTCGTCTTGCAGTGGCCGCTGCCGCTGCCGATCCGCGTCGGGATCGTCCTGTTGTGCGCCTATGTGCCGCTGCTGCTGGTGCGGCGTGCGCGCATGCGCCGCCTCGCGCGCATCGAGGAGCAACTGCCCGACGCGGCCGACTTCATCGCGCGCGCGCTGCGTGCGGGGCACTCGTTTTCGAACGTCCTGCAAATCGTCGGCAACGAACTGGCGGAGCCGCTCAGCGGCGAGTTCCGCATCGCGCGCGAGGAAATCAACTACGGCGTGCCGCTGGGTGAAGCGCTGCACAACATGGCGGCACGCATTCCGTTGACCGACCTGCGCTACCTCGTTATCGCCATCCTGATCCAGCGCGAGACCGGGGGCAACCTGGCCGAGATACTCAGCAACATCGGCCACATCATCCGCGGCCGGCTGCGGCTCGCGGCGCAGGTCCGCGTGCTGTCGGCCGAAGGGCGCATGTCGGCCTGGATCCTCGGGCTGCTGCCGTTTGCCGTGGGTGCCATGTTGCTGCTGGTGAATCCCAAGTACATCAAGGTGCTGTGGACCGATCCGCTGGGCGTGAAAATGCTATGGATGGCGCTGGTCATGATCATCATCGGCGTGATCTGGCTGAAGAAGGTGATCCGCATCCGCATCTGAGGAGACATCGATGACTCGCGCACAGCTGCTGTTCCTGTTGATCGTCTTCGCGGTCGTCTGCTGCCTTGCGTGGCTCGCGGCCGTGCTGTTCGCGCCCGCCGCGCTGCGTGCCCGGCTGGCGAGCTTCATGGGCCGTAAGGACGACGGCACGGCGGAGCGCAGCGGCTGGGTCGAACGCGTGGCGCGCGTCGCCAAGCCGCTCACCAAGTTGTCGGTGCCAGACGAAGGCTGGGAGAAGTCGGCGCTGCGCACGCGCTTCATGAACGCCGGCTGGCGCAACCCGGCGGCGCCGACGCTGTACTTCGCCTCCAAGACAGCCCTGGCGCTGTGTCTGCCCGCGCTGGTCGGCATCGTGCTGGCCTTCGTGCCCGCCACCATCGCCGAACTCGGCTTGCTGTTCCTGCTGCTGTTCGCGGCAACCTGCGGCTACTACCTGCCCAACACACTCCTCGAGCGCGTCGTCAAGCGCCGCAAGCGCGAGATCTTCGAAAACATCCCCGACGCGCTCGACTTGCTCACGGTATGCGTGGAGGCGGGCCTGAGCCTCGAGCGTGCGTTCGTCAAGGTCGCCGCCGAGATCCATATCAAGAGCGTCACGCTGGGCCAGGAATTGCAGCTGGTGCTGATGGAAATGCGTGCCGGCTTCAGCAAGGAAAAGGCGCTGCGCAATTTCGCGCTGCGCGTGGGGCTCGACGACGTCGACTCGCTCGTCGCCATGCTGATCCAGTCCGAACGGTTCGGCACCAGCATCGGCGACGCCCTGCGCGTGTACTCGGAAACGCTGCGCGGCAAGCGCCGCATGGTGGCGGAGGAGGCCGCCGCCAAGATCGGGCTGAAACTGTTGTTCCCTCTCATCTTCTGCATTTTCCCCACCTTGTTGATCGTGTTGCTGGGGCCTGCCGGCATCCAGATCGCCAAGCTCTTCGGCGGCACCGTCGGCGGTTCCAACTGAACGAACGGAGATTGTCATGCGCTCGCGTATCCGCCTCTACGGCCTGCCATTGTTGTGCAGCGGCGTGCTGCTGGCCTGCAGCAGCCCATCGCTGCAGCCGTACGCCGGAATTTCCGCGGTCCCGGCGGCGGACGACAGTTATCTGCGCGGCCGCGATCTGTATCTGGCACGCCGCTACGACGACGCGATCGTCGCCTACCAGGCCGCGTTGCGCATCGACGCCACACACGTCAATGCGCGCAACGGGCTGGCGATTGCCTATGCCGAGCAGCGCGATTTCGCGCGCGCGATCCCGATCTGGCGCGAGCTGACCCGCGACGTCGCGTTGGCATCCGGCCCCGCCTCTGCCTTCCTGTTTTCCAATCTGGGGTATGCGTACCTGCTCAGCGGCGACTTTGATGCGGCCCAGGTCGCGCTCGAAAAAGCCTGTCTCCTGGACCCGCTCAACCACCGCGCCTGGCAATACCTGGGCGAGGCGCTACTCAAGCTGGGCCAGGAAGAACGTGGCCGGCAGATGCTGCGCCAGGCCGAGGCGTTGCGCGAGCACGATTTCCGCGCCGATTATGCGACGGCGAACGGCGGCACGCGCTTGCCGGCCATCGAGCAGGCGGTCAAGACCGACCGGCGTCCCGACGACGACGCCTGGGCATCCGTCGAAGTGATCCGCAGGGATGACGGTATCCTCGAATTGCGCCGCGTGCCGGCAAAAGCGGGCGCGCTGCACAGCGCGCCCGTCGACGACGCGGCCGGCCCGGCGCTCGTGCCGGAAGCGGTCGCCAGGCTCGAGATCAGCAACGGTAACGGCCGTCAGGGGTTGGCTCGCCTTGTATCACGTCAATTGCGCGATCCGGGACTGAAGGTGGTGCGCCTGACCAACGAAAAGGGTTTCGACGTGCGCCAGACGCGCGTCGAGTACCAGCCGGCGTTCCGGACGGCGGCGGAGCGTCTGGCACGGCATGTCGGCACCGGCGCGCCGGTCGAGGTGAGCATGGCCGGGCACGCCGACGTGCGCCTCGTCATCGGCCACGATGTGCCGCTGCAGCGCATCGTCGCAAAACCGCCGTCGGGCCCGCTCATTGCGCAGGCGGACCGGGCCGATGCCCCTTGAACGCTGGAGTGCCGTTTTCACAACAGTAGCGGGCGACAGGCTCCTCCGAAATTCGGAATAATAAAATTCTTGATAACTCGGGAGAACCGCCATGAAGCTCACTCGTTTTCAGTCCGCCATTGCCCAGTCAGTTCTCGCGACCTCGCTGCTGGTCTCGCTCGCCGCCTGCGCGCCGACACCGACCCGCGAAGGCACGGGCGAATACATCGATGATTCCGTGATCACCGGCAAGGTGAAAGCGGCCTTCGCCGCCGATCCGACGGTCAAGGCGACCCAGGTTCAGGTGGAAACGTTCAAGGGCACGGTGCAGCTGAGCGGCTTCGTCGATTCGCGCGAATCCGCCCAGAAAGCGGTGGAAATCGCGCGTGGCGTGAAGGGCGTGAAGTCGGTCAAGAACGACACCGTCATCCGCTGACTTATTGCCAGCTGCTTATTGCCAGCTCACCTTCCCGAAGCCATTCGTCGTCGCATTGCGCGTGGCCGGCTTGCCGTAGACGGTGGCCGAGCCCATGCCGCTCAGATTGACGTTGGCCGCCGTTTTCGCGTACACGCTGGCGCCGCCGAGGCCGGTCATGTCCAGGTCGACGGTTTCTGCGCGTAATTGTTGAGCGTCGAGACCGCCGACGCCGCCCAGTTGCGCGCGCAAGACCTTGGTCTGGCCGGCCACGGTGATGTGACCGGCGCCGCCCAGGTGCAGTTCGATGCGGTCGGCCTGGCCGGGATTCAGCGTGAGGCCGCCGACGCCGCCCAGGCGCGCGTCGACGTCGCGATATTGCCCCGTGAAGCGCACGGCGCCGGCGCCGTCCAGCGCGAGCTTCAGCTTGTCGCCGCTGAAACCGGAGACCTCGCTCGAGCCGACGCCCTGCGACACGAATTCACGCAGGTTCGGCACGGTGAGGTCGGCACGCAGCTCGTTCTTGCTGTTGCCTTCGAAGCGGGTATTGTTCTCCATGTCGATCACGAGCGTGTCGCCGCGCTGCGTGGTCGTCACCTTCGTCACATAGCGGCGGTCGCCGGACACCACCAGCGACGGCGTCGCGCCCTGGTGCAGGTTCAGGCGGATCACGCCGCCCAGTCGCACCTTCGATACGTTCGCATCCACGGTGCGGTTTTCGCGGACGAGGTCGTCGGCCACGGCATGCGCGCTCAGGGCCAGGGTCGTGGCGAGGAAGGCGCTCTTGATCAGGTTGTTCATGTTCGGGGTCTCCAAATAGTGGTCTGATGGAATCACTATAGGCAAACACCCCGCACGGAACCCGTCGATTGCGACAGAACGCAGCATTGGCGGTACAGGCCGTGGAATCGCCGTGCCATGCTGCCATCAGGCATGCATGTCTTCCCAGGCCAGGCCGAAGCGCGCCAGATACTTCTTGAGGCGGTCCGCATCGTTCGGCTGGCGCTTGGCCGTGCGCGAGACGGCGAACAACTTGCGGCCCGCGTCCGACAGCGACAGCGACTGGCGGCAGATCTCCACCACGGCCTGCAATTGCAGCGCGTCGAACTGGTCGAGCTGCGCTGCGGCGTCCGCGCCGAGCAGCGCATCGAGGTCGGTCGGTGCCTGGGCGACGTCGCTGAAGGGCCGCCACAGCTGCCGCAAACGCTTGATCTCTCCGTCGACGATCGCGTCGTTGATGCGGCCGGACTCGGCCAGCGTGGCCATGCGTGTGATGGAGGCCGAGAGGTCGCGGAAGTTGCCCGTCCAGCGCGCGTCCTGCGACATCGCGAACCGCATGTAGCGGTCGCGCGCCTCCTTGTTGAAGCGCACCATCTGTCCGTGCTCGGCGCCGAATTCGCGCAACAGGTAGTCGATGTTCGGCTCGATGTCTTCGCTGCGCTCGACGAGGCCCGGCAACTCGTACGTCCACAGATTAATCCGGGCAAACAGGTCTTCGCGAAAGCGCCCGTGGGCGACCTCGCGGCCCAGGTCGCGGTTGGTGCCGGCGATCAGCTGGAAGTCGCTGTGCACCTCGTGGTCGCCGCCGACCGGCAGGAAACGCTTTTCCTCGATCGCCTTGAGCAACATGGCCTGTTCGTCCAGCCCCAGTTCGCCGATCTCGTCCAGGAACAGCACACCCTTGTCGGCCGTGCGCAGCAGGCCGCTGCGCTCCGACATCGCGCCCGTGAAGGCGCCCTTGACGTGGCCGAACAGCGTCGAGCCCGCGCCGTCGCCATGCAGCGTCGCGCAATTGATCTCGACGAAGCGACCGGCCGCCTGGCGGCGCGTCTTCTTGAGCTCGTACAGGCGGCGCGCGAGGAACGATTTGCCGGCGCCGGTCGGCCCCATCAACAGGATCGGCGCGCGCGACTTGATCGCCACGCGTTCGATCTCGTCGATCATCGTGTTGAAGTGGACGTTGCGGGTGGCAATGCCGGATTTCAGGAAGGCCACGGCATCCTGTTGCTCGCGCGAGAAGCGCCGGGCGATCTGGTCATACTTCGACAGGTCGAGGTCGATCAGCGCCAGCGTGCCGGGCGCACCGGGCCCATGGCGGCGCGGTGGCGACGTCTGCAGCAGGCAGCCCGGGAAATAGCGCGCCTCGGTCATCAGGAACATGCAGATCTGGACCACGTGCGTGCCTGTCGTGATGTGGACCCAGTAGTCCTCCCGGTCGGGCTCGAACGGGTACGCGCGCGCGAAGTCGAACAGGGCACCGTAGACCTGCTCGAAATCCCACGGATCGTCGATGTCGACCCGGCGCGGCACGACGCTGGTTTCCGGCGACACCGTGCCGATGTCCCGCATGACCTGGTCGAGCAGCGCGGTCGGCTCGCCGTTGTACAGCAGTTCCAGGCGGTCGATGACCACGTCTTCATGCTGCGTCAGGGCCACGGTCGGCCGCCATTTTTCCCAGCGCGCGCCGCCTTTGCCGCTGTCGAGCTGGGTGCCGATGAAGCCGATGACGACGGTATTCTTTTTCATGAATATAAATTTTTATAAATTAGGATAAATTTATCATGAAAGCCAGCTCATGCCGCAGCGTCGGTCAACAATAAATGTTCTGGATAATCAGCTATTTAGCGTCATCTTCGTAACGCGCCGAGGAAGTGGCATGCCGCTTGCAATGGAAGGGGTACAGCAAACGAGATATGAATGGAGAAAATAAGATGAAACACGAACACTACGATGTCCTGGACGTGGAAGGCGGCCGTCAGGTCAAGATGTGGACCCGCGGCGTCCCGGTCGAAGAGGAAGCGAAGCGCCAGCTGGCCAACACGGCGCGCATGCCGTTCATCTATAAACACATGGCGGCGATGCCCGACGTCCACCTGGGCAAGGGCTCGACGATCGGCAGCGTGATTCCGACGCTGGGCGCCGTGATCCCGGCCGCGGTCGGCGTCGACATCGGCTGCGGCATGATGGCCGCCAAGACGACCTTGAGCGCCAACGACCTGCCGGATAATCTGGGGCCGCTGCGCAGCGCCATCGAGCGCTCCGTGCCGCACGGGATGTCGCCGAAGACGCGCGGGTTCAAAGGACGCGACAAGGGATCGTGGGACACGCCGCCGCAGGCCGTCGACCAGGCGTGGATGGTGCTGAAGGACGAATTCGACGTCATCTGCCAGAAGACGCCGAAGCTGAGGCACACGAACAACTACAAGCACCTGGGTACGCTGGGCACCGGTAATCACTTCATCGAGATCTGCCTGGACGAGCAGGGCTTCGTGTGGTTCATGCTGCACTCCGGCTCGCGCGGCGTCGGTAATGCGATCGGTTCGCACTTCATCGAAGTGGCCAAGCAGGACATGCGCACGCACCTGGCGAACCTGCCCGACCAGGACCTGGCCTATCTGAAAGAAGGGACGCAACACTACGACGACTACGTCGAGGCGGTGGGTTGGGCGCAGAAGTTTGCGCGCATGAACCGCGAGGTGATGATGCAGAACCTGATCGCGGCCGTACGCACGGTCATCAAGAAGCCGTTCGAGACGCACGTGGAAGCGGTGAACTGCCACCACAACTACGTGCAGAAGGAGCACCACTTCGGCAAGGACGTGCTGGTCACGCGCAAGGGCGCCGTGTCGGCACGCGAGGGCGAGCTGGGTATCATTCCGGGATCGATGGGCGCCAAGAGCTACATCGTGCGCGGCAAGGGCAACCCGGAGAGCTTCCACAGCTGCAGCCACGGCGCCGGCCGCACGATGAGCCGCACCGAGGCCAAGCGCCGTTATTCGATCGACGACCAGGTGCGCGCCACCGAGGGCGTCGAATGCCGCAAGGATGCCGGCGTGATCGACGAGATCCCGATGGCCTACAAGGACATCGACGCCGTGATGGAAGCACAGAGCGACCTCGTCGAGGTCGTGCATACCCTGAAGCAGATCGTCTGCGTGAAAGGATGAAAGGACACGACATGATCGAACTGGATGGCGCAGTCGGGGAGGGCGGCGGGCAGATCCTGCGCAGCGCGCTGACGCTTGCCATGGTCACGGGGCGGCCATTCCGCATCCGGAACATCCGCGCCAACCGCGCCAGGCCCGGCCTGATGCGCCAGCACCTCGTGGCCGTGCAGGCGGCGTTGCAGGTGTGCGGCGGCGAGGCGACAGGCGCGGCGCTCGGCAGCCAGGACCTGGCGTTCGTGCCGGGCCCGGTCCGCGGCGGCGACTACGAATTCGCCATCGGCACGGCGGGCAGCTGCACGCTGGTGCTGCAGACCGTGCTGCCGGCGCTGCTGAAGGCGGACAAACCGTCGACCTTGCGGCTCGCGGGCGGCACGCACAACCCGATGGCGCCGCCCGTGCAATTCCTGCAGCGCGCCTGGTGCCCGCGCCTGGCCGAGATGGGCGCCCGCATCGACATCCAGCTGGAGCGCTTCGGCTTTTATCCGGCCGGCGGCGGCGTCGTGATGGCCCGCGTCGAGCCCTGTGCCGAGCTGCGGCCGCGCACGTGGATGACGCGCGGCGAACGCCGTGCCGCGTACGCCGAGGCGTTCGTGGCCGGCGTCCCGGGGCGGGTAGCACAGCGCGAACTGGAATGCGTCGGCCGGGCCATGAACTGGGGAGAAGACCAGTTGCTGGTACGCGACTTGCCGGCCGACCAGGGACCGGGCAATGCCTTGATGCTGACCCTCGACTACGAACATGGGACGGAAGTGTTCACGGCATTCGGCGAAAAGTCCGTCGCGTCCGAACAGGTGGCACGCCAGGTGGTGCAGCGTGCGCGCCAGTACCTGATGTCGCGGGCGGCATTCGCCGAATACCTGGCCGACCAGATGATGCTCCCGCTCGCGCTGGCCGGCGTCGGCGGCTTCACGCTGGACGAGGTGTCGATGCATGCGCGCACCAATGCGCAGGTGATCGAGACGTTCCTGCCCGTGCGGTTCACGTTCGACAGGCGGGATGGTATCGACAGTTGTACGGTGGCGCCGCGTTAAAAATACAAAATGGGGTGGCCGAACAACTGGGTGAATCATGCGTTCTGATGCTCTCCTGGCCCGCTTGAATCTCGTGCGCAAGACCGGTAACGGACGCTGGGTATGCCGTTGCCCAGCTCACGACGATAGGAGCCCAGGCCTGTCTGTTCGCGAGTTGGATGATGGCTGCGTGCTGCTTCATTGCTGTGCCGGTAGCGCTGCGCGACATGGCTTCAGCCGCTCACTTTTGCGCACCCGGGCAGGAGGGCAGGTCACGGCCGCCTGCTGCGAACGCTGCCTCAGCAACGCCTTGCAGCTCATCCTGGGTATCGGGTGCGGCGCGATTCGCCATCAGGGCCACACCATACTGCAATGCAGGATAGAACTCCACATAAGTGGACGAGCCGAAGGTGCCACCTGACATGCGGTATTTCTGTAGGCCGCCTTCGGTGGAGACGATCCAGGTCAGTGCCAGTTGCCTGTCCGGTGTATCCGAAAAGCGGACGCGTTGACTTAGCGCCACGGCCCTGTCATTCGTCTGCAATTGCAACTTCAGGTAGCGAGCCATGTCCCGCGCGTTGTATTGCAGTCCCCCCGCCGGCATGATCGATTCGCCCGTGAACGTAGGCATTACGCGATGACGGTTGTCGTAACCCACTGCGGCGTTGCCGTCGGGGACGGTAGCCACGCCGCTGCCCATGCCGGCGGGGCGCTCGATATGCCTCGCAAGCGCTGCCTGGAACGGCTGCTCAAACATGCGCGTCAGAATAACGCCGAGTAGTTGGGCCGCTACATTCGAATGGCGGGACGCACTTCCAGGCCGGGCCATTAGATGGATGCCATGCAGGTCGCGCAGGAAGTCCCGATTGCTGTAAGCGCGCAGCAGATTCGATGCGGCAAAGACCTGCCTGTCCGCGGACAGCTTGGCCAAGGGCGCCGGATCGGGTAAATAATCGGGCAAGCCCGAGGTGGTATCCGCCAACTGGCCCAGCGTGATGGGCGTGCCATCGCTCCACTGCAGATTGGGATACGGCTCGGGAAGGTAGTGTCGGACATCGTCCTCAAGCCGCGCGCGGCCATCAACGACCGCCTGCGCCAGCAGCAACGCCGTCAAGGATTTCGAAACCGAGCCGATCTCGAAGACGGTATCCGCTGTCACCGGCCGTCGCGTGTGCCGGTCGGCGATACCCAGAGGCAGAAACGTTATTTGCCCGCAACGGATCATCGCGATGCTTAATCCATCGGTACGGCCCTCAGCGATCAGACGCTGTGCGCCAGCCTGCAGCTGATTCTGGACACTGGGCGCCGGCGGCTCGGCGGAAGCGGCAACAGCGAGAAGACTGGCAAATACGCCCCATGCAAATCGGCTCGGTCGGCTCATCTCGGTACCCCATGATGTGGAAGTGCGCTCATTTTGCATCATTTGACATGGACCGCCGGAAACGGGCTGTGGACCGCTTGGGTATGGCTGGCAGAAGCGCGTATGTTACTCAATAGACTCGCCTGTCACGTTTGATGTCGTCTACACCCTGTAAGTATCTCTAACAAAACCCTATCAATAAAGTTCGGGAAGGGAAACATCTTTGGGTCAAGCACAAGCTGACCGAAGAAATTGTAAATGGACTTGGCGGAGTCAGTGTCAGCGTCAATCACGAAGCCCAGAAAGCAAAAAGCCCAGCCATAAAGGCTGGGCTAAGTGCTAAGATGGCTGTCGCAACGACGTTGAGGGAGAAGACTTATTCTCAGATCGCAGCGATCCCGGTCGCTTGGCGCGCTGAGTTTTTTGCCGACTTCCTCATGCGAATTCCGGCCGCCGAGAGGATTGGCGCAGCCATAAAAGAAGACCTGCGCCAAATCGTTGCGCGCGATATGGCCAGTCGGGCATCAGATTTTTGATCTGGTGTGGTTGTACATCATTGTGCTGCAAACGTTCGGGGGGTAGGCATGGCCGAAGACAAAGTCGAAATTGAAGCAGCTGTCGCTAAGGCAGCGAATCCGCTCGTATTCATCAGCCATGACACGCGCGACGCCGAACTTGCGGAAGCATTCAGCACTTTGCTCAAGAGTGTAAGTGCAGGCGTTCTTAAGTCATTTCGGACTTCTGATCGCCGAGGAAACCAAGGGATCGAGTACGGGGTCGAATGGTATCCAGAAATCATCAAGAATATTCAGTCCGCATCCGATGTGGTTTGCTTGCTCACGGAGCGAAGCGTGAACCGGCCTTGGATTCTCTTCGAAGCCGGGATGGCGAAAGGGAAACTTGATACACCGATCTTGGGTGTGGCGCTAGGGATTGAATTGAAGGCTGCATCGACTGGACCTTTTGCACAGTTCCAGAACTGCGCGGATGATGAGGAATCGCTTACGAAGCTGGTCTTCCAGCTCGTGAATCGCATCCCAGGTTCTGAGCCGGATCGCGACACCATCCGATTTCAAGTAGGGAAGTTCAGGGCCTCAGTTGAGGGAATTCTGAAGTCGCTTGCAGGCGCAAATGCATCGTCAGCGCAAGCTACAAAGCGCTCAAAGGCGGAAGAGATAGAGAATTCGTCTGTGAAGCTCTTTGAGGAAATCAAGATCATGTTCCAAGATCTTCCCTCTCGAATTGAGCGCTCAGGAATGCGCACGAGTCCCCGCAGGCGTCGCCGCTTCCATCCTGGAATGATCGAGGAATTGATGTTCGGATCGAAAGATCCGTTCCTGGGAATTCGGGTCGCGCTAAGCTTGCTTCGTGATTCGCTGCCTTGGCTGTATGACGAAGGCTGTGCGTTACTTCCAAAGCTTCAGAATGCGAAGACGCCGACTGCTAGAAAGCGCGCGCTAAGAGAGTTTCATGACTTGATTATGATGAGCACGCGCAATCCGTACGTTGAGAAATATTTGGTAGACAACGAGGACGACTACATCTTGGTCAGGGAGGTGCCGCAGATGATCATGCACGCTCTCGAACGCTACTGCGATGTCCCAAGTTAGACGATAGTACTAGGATACGCGAAGACCAAGAAATTTGCAGGTAGGGATCTGAATTGAATAATGTCTCGAAAAAGGAAAACTTCTTTGTGTACAAGTTCCTAGATGAAAATCAGGAACCCCTGTATGTCGGAAAGACTAGGAATTTGACTGGCCGAATCCGCAGCACGCACTTCGCAGGTCTCGGACATCTCCCGGATGAGTGCTATGACGAGACCGCAATTGTCGTGTACTCGCAATGCCTTAGCGAATCCGACATGGCTATTCAAGAGCGATACCTAATTAACACGCTCAAACCGAAGTACAACGACAAGCTCAATAACGGCGATGCCTTTGGGTTTACCATCAATTGCTTTGATTGGAAGTACCTGCCATTTGTTCGGCCGCAGGAGAAGGCTAGGAAGCCATCGCCGAACAAGTCCAATGCAATCGGTTTGCTTACGTTCGAATTGCCAATGGCTTCCGTTCAAGTTAGTCAGCTAGTTGTGCCGAGCCTAAAGGAAATAGGCACGTTTTCGGCCATTCGTGATTTCCCGGGTGAGCTTCACAATCTTTATTGGCTCGGAACCGATTGCGAGCCGCTGAGAGGGCTATGGATGAACGACCAACTGTGGCTAAGCGCATTGAGCATCGTCGAATTCTGTAACGAATCATGCAGCAATGACCACTCCAGCAAGATTCGAGCAATTCAGCTCGTTAAGCGTGGGTATATTTCTTGTGAGGACGTGACCATTGTGCATGACGCTGCATTTTGCAGGAGCGACTTTAGAGTCAGTTTCTGGGGAAAACACGCACTAAAACATAGGCATCATGGCGATACAGAGGTGCATTCGAGCGGCTTGCTGATTCGCGCTCACGCGCTAGAAGGATTCGTCAAGGGACTGCTCGACCGACATATACGCAACGAGAAGAAGCGCTTTGAAAAGGGTGTAGTTATCAAGGCTACTTATCGTAGCGCCACCGGTGACTATCCTACAAAAAGGTGCACCACCATCGAGGAGTACTGCGATTTCATGGCTGGGCCGAATCGAACAAATGCAAACGTGTACTCTGCGGCTTTTCGCATACGTGCCGTCGGCGACGAACTAAGAATAATACAGCCGGCGAAGCGCGAACCTATTTCGAAGCATGGATCAACAACAAGCAGCACCCCCCGCCACGCGTTCTTTGTGAAGGCGCTCGTGGAGGCATATAGATTAGGGGCTGGTGGCTACGAGGCATCTATTTTGGGTGGTGCCGGCCGACTGCGGATATGAACCGAGCCTGTCGCGACAAATCGTTCGCATCGCTTCATCAAGTTATAGTCCAGCAAACGAGCATCCCCTCGACTACATTTGAGTAACGTCACGAATTCGCGCAGGTCGAGGAGATGAAAGAAGTCTCGGGTTTCATCCATGGCTGTTCGTAGTGACTCCTCGATCAATCGCCAGTCTCCTTCGTGCATCAGGTCGGAAAGGAGGACGATGCAGTGAATTGGTTGGTCTAGAACAAGGGAAATAGGATGACCATGTCGATCCGTGACTTTTTCGCCTCGCTTTGCGGCCTTAGATGCACCTGTAAGCTGTTCTATTGCTTTCTTTGTTTGCTTTTGAATTCCGCTTAACCGGCGCTCACGTGTGCGATAAATTCCTGCTGCGAGAATCGACAAGTCTTTTGCCTCAATGAAGAAGCTGCCATATTCATAGAAGGCCGCAACATCAACTAACTCTCGTTGCTTCTTGCCGACGGTTACTTGGGGTGATCGATGAAGGCTATATGGGAACGCTGACTCCAGGGAGGCCCAAACTGCGCTCTCCAAGACGCCGCCTTCATCAATATCGCCAAGAATTATTCTTTGGCTATCCTGTATGCCTGCAAACCAGACTGTATTTGAGGTCCATGGGCCATGCGCTACAGTCGTTTCTTGCGCACGGAACCTCGCCGTACCCGTTATACGCTTCTGTTGGTCTGTGAGGGCACAGAATTCATCCAAGAATCTTGATGCCTCGGTAGTGAAGTCGCCCGCATAAAACTCCTGATCAGCGGCAAGGAAGTCGCAGAGGACAGCGCTGTCTTCGCTAGTGATGTTGCTATCCGACCAGGCGACGCATGTGTCTACCTCATTGAAAAGAAAGATCGGGGAATTGCAAGCGCTAGCGATTTGACGTAGCGCGGAATGCTCTTCCTCATGTCGCTGCACGGAACAGAGTAGCAACGGAGCTTCTGGAACGTCATACACGCGCACGCCGCTGCACAGGTATTTGTCCTGAACCGCGAACACAAAGCTGAGCGGTGCGCCGGCTAGAAGGGCTTTCAAAGTGCTTGTCGGCGCCTTGATGAGAACGGCAGTCTCTTTGCCTCCATTTGCGGGAACGAACCACGCCCCGCCCTCTTCTGAGCGTATCTCGCGATAGATTCTGCTGCTTGGAAGATGCATCAGCCGCTCCGTTTTTATGTCTTTGCTAAGCAGTAGTTGTAGCAGGTTTTGTAAGGGCTTTGCCTATTGGGAGCCTAGGCGCAAGGCCATGCGGTCGAGCTTGGAAACAAGGTCTTCGGCTCGTAGGTGGGTGTAGCGGCGCAGCATTTGCATCGACTTGTGGCCGCTGATGGATGCAACCTCTTGATCGCTTAGGCCACCTTCGACCAGACGGCTCACGGCTTCGTGACGGAGATCATGGAAGTGCAGATCGCCGATCCCGAGAGTTTCTTTGATGCCGGCCCAAATCTTCACGAACTGGTAGGGACGACGCTGGCCATCCTTACCTGGTTCGCCGAAAAAGACCAGATCGCTATCCTTTGGACGAAGCGGATTATCGATGGCGGACTTCAGCGCGGAAGTGGCTTCCGCTGTCAATGGGACCGTGCGGGCCGAGTTATTCTTGGTGTCAGTTAGGCGCACGACGCGCGATGCCAAGTCAATCTGAGCCGTCCGCAGGTTCAAAATCTCGGACTGGCGCATGCCGGTCTCGATGGCGATTCGAACGATCCAGCCCAGCATGGGATTGCTGTGCTGCTCGACGGCCTCCAGCAGTCGCTTTTCTTCGTCCGCACTCAGACGGCGGTCATGGCCCTTGCCTGGGCTGGGTTTGCGGATCGCTGCAACGGGGTTATGTGTGAGGCCAAGTCCCCATTCCTGGATCGCTACAGTGAACAGGTTGCTGAGCATGGCCAGCTCGATCCGCACGGTGTTGTTCGACTTACCGAGCGTGATGCGATGATCGCGGTAAGAGGCTACCAGGTCGTTGGAAAGCGCAGCCATCGAATATTTGCCGAGGAAGTCGATCAGATGTTCGGCCGTGATGTTCTCGCTGCGTTGCGTGGTCGGCTTCTTGGTTGGCGTGACTTCTTTCAAGTACTTCTGTACCGCTTCCTTCACGGTCAGGCGCTCAGCGCCGGCCCGCGAGATGTACACGCCGCGCACCATTTCATCTTCAGCGCTGCGCGCCCAATCGGTGGCGTCGCGTTTGGTGCGGAAAGTCTTGGAAGTGATGGGCCATTCCTGCTTGCGGATGATGGCCTTCCACGTGCCTGCGTCGGTTTTAACTAATGTCGCCATTGAGCCTCTGTGATCGGTAGGTGTACCTAAAGTGTACCTATTGAAGATTCACAAAGACAAATGCCTTAGATGAAGGTCATCTAAGGCATTGTTTTCAAAGCTAAATTTTGGTGCCGGCTGCAGGACTCGAACCCGCCACCTGATGATTACAAATCAACTGCTCTACCTGATGAGCTAAGCCGGCAATGTGGCCAGAATTATACCCTTATTTGATCCGGGTCAACGTGGGACGTCCACCTTTTTTGGGTGGTTCGTCGTCGTCGTCGGGTACATGCGACACCTCGGAGGTTTTGGCCGGCACGGCGGCCAGGCCCGGGGCCGGGGCGGCGGCCGGTTCCGGGGCGGACGGAGGCAGGTCGGCGGCCGTCGTCGTCACGTCGAAGGCCATGCCCTGGCCGTTTTCGTTGGCGTAGATGGCCAGCACGTTCTGCACCGGAATGTACAGCTCGCGCGACACGCCGTTGAAACGGGCCCGGAACGTGATCGCGTCGTTGTCCATTTTTAGCCCGGAGGTCGCGCCGTAGCTGATGTTGAGGATGATCTCGCCCTTTTTCACGTATTCCATCGGAACCGTGGTGGCGGCGTCGACCTTGACGGCCAGGTAAGGCGTGTAGCCGCTGTCCGTGCACCATTCGTAAATGGCGCGCAGCAGGTACGGCTTGGTGGAGATGTCTGGCATGGTGTGATCGGAATGATGCGAGATGTTACACGCCAGTGTACTTCGATTCGCTTGCGGCGTCGTAAACTGGCGTGCAACGAAGGCGGCGCTTTAGCGGCGCATCACCTTTTCGGACGGGGTCAGGGCTTCGATATAGGCCGGACGCGAGAAGATGCGCTCGGCATACTTCATCAGCGGCGCCGCGGTCTTCGACAGTTCGATGCCATAGTGGTCCAGGCGCCACAGCAGCGGCGCGATGGCCACGTCCAGCATCGAGAACTCGTCGCCCAGCATGTACTTGTTCTTCAGGAACAGCGGGGCCAGCGTCGTCAGGCGGTCGCGGATTTCGGCGCGGGCCTTGTCGTGGCTCTTGTCGCCCACCTTGTTGCGCTCGTTTTCGAGCGTGTTGACGTGGACGAACAGTTCCTTCTCGAAGTTGAACAGCATCAGGCGGGCACGCGCGCGCATGAGCGGGTCGGCCGGCATCAGCTGCGGATGCGGGAAGCGCTCGTCGATGTATTCGTTGATGATGTTCGATTCGTACAGAATCAGTTCGCGCTCGACCAGGATCGGCACCTGGCCGTACGGATTCATCGTCGAGATGTCCTCGGGCTTGTTGAACAAATCCACGTCGCGCACTTCGAAGTCCATGCCCTTTTCGAACAGGACCAGGCGGCAGCGCTGGGAGAACGGGCACGTGGTGCCGGAGTAGAGAACCATCATGGTTTATAGTTCCTTCAAGAAACAAAGGGGTGAAGCGCCAGGCGGCTCACCCCGAATAGACATTGCCCGCATTATAACCGGGCAATCAAGTCACTTTACGTCTTTCCAATAAGAAGCATTCAACGACCACGCCAGGAAAGCGAATAATGCGAGGAAAATCACGACGATCGCGCCCAGGCGCTTGCGAAAATCGCGCGCCGGTTCGGCCATCCAGTCCATGTACGCGACGAGGTCGGCCACCTGCGAATCGAACTCCTGCGGGCTCAGCGTGCCCGGCGTCACCTGCTCGAAGCCGGCGAAGCGGTGCACGGTCTTGCCCTTCTCATGCGGATCCGGTTCCTCGACCATCTTGACCGTGCGCACACCCTGCATCTGCCACAGCACGTGCGGCATGGCGACGTTCGGCACGACCAGGTTGTTCCAGCCGGTCGGACGGGTGTCGTCCTTGTAGAACGTGCGCAGGTAAGTGTAGATGTAGTCGGGGCCGGTACCGGCACTCGAGGCGCGCGCGCGCGTGATCACCGACAGGTCCGGCGGCACGGCGCCGAACCAGGATTTCGCATCCGCGGGACGCATCGCGATCGTCATCATGTCGCCCACCTTCTCGCCCGAGAACAGCAGGTTGTTCTTGATCTGGTCTTCGCTCAAACCCAGATCGCGCAGGCGATTGTAGCGCATCGACGATGCGGAATGGCAGTTCAGGCAGTAGTTGACGAACAGCTTGGCGCCGTTTTGCAGAGACGAGATGTCGGTGCGTTCGGGCGCCCGGTCGAGCGCGACCGTCCCTTCGTTCGCGAACACGAATCCCGGCAGCAGGGCCAGGACCGCGAGCAGTTTTTTCGAGAAAAACATCATGGTTGTCCTTTGGCTAGTTTCCGGAATCAATGCGGGGTGAACGTAACGCGCTTCGGGACTGGCTTGAACCGGCCCATTGCGCTCCACCACGGCATCAGGAGGAAGAAGCTAAAGTACAGCAGGGTGCAGGCCTGGGCGAGCAGCGTGTAGGCCGGGGTCGGGAGCTGGGTGCCGAGGTAGCCGAGCGTCAGGAACGCGACGAAGAACACGGCGTACACGTACTTGTGCCAGTCCGGGCGGTAGCGGATCGATTTCACCGGCGAATGATCCAGCCACGGCAGCAGGGCCAGGATCACGACGGCCGAGCCGAACAGCACGACGCCCCAGAATTTCGCGTCCAGCACCTGCGGCAGCATGCCGATCTCGGCCAGGATGGCGACGACGGTGATCGCGACCTTGGTCTTGTACGACAGGCGCGAACGCAGCCAGATGAACACGACGTACGCGGCCACGCCTGCCATCACGACCCACATGAAGTCGGACGTCGTCGCGCGCAGCACGGAGTAGAACGGCGTGAAGTACCAGGTCGGCGCGATGTGCGGCGGGGTCTTCAGGGAATCGGCCGGCAGGAAGTTGTTGTATTCCAGGAAGTAGCCGCCCATCTCAGGTGCGAAGAACACGACGGCGCTGTAGATCAGCAGGAACATCGACACGCCGAACAGGTCTTTCGTCGTGTAGTACGGGTGCGAAGGGATCGTGTCGACGCCGTGGCCGTCCGGCCCCAGGTTTTCCTTGACCTCGATGCCGTCCGGGTTGTTCGAACCCACTTCGTGCAGCGCGATCAGGTGGGCGGCGACGAGGCCCAGCAGCACCAGCGGGATCGCGATCACGTGGAAGGCGAAGAAGCGGTTCAGGGTGGCGTCCGACACGACGTAGTCGCCGCGGATCCACAGCGACAGGTCCGGGCCGATGAACGGGATGGCGCTGAACAGGTTGACGATCACCTGGGCGCCCCAGTACGACATCTGGCCCCACGGCAGCAGGTAGCCGAAGAAGGCCTCGGCCATCAGGCACAGGAAGATCGCGAAGCCGAACAGCCAGATCAGCTCGCGCGGCTTGCGGTACGAGCCGTACAGCAGGCCGCGGGTCATGTGCAGGTAGACGACGATGAAGAAGGCCGAGGCGCCCGTCGAGTGCATGTAGCGCACGAGCCAGCCCCACGGGACTTCGCGCATGATGTATTCGACGGAACCGAACGCGAGGTTGGCGTCCGGCTTGTAGTGCATGGTCAGGAAGATGCCGGTGACGATCTGCAGCACGAGCACCAGCATGGCCAGCGAGCCGAACAGGTACCAGATGTTGAAGTTCTTCGGGGCATAGTAGCGGCCCCACTGGTCGTTCCACAGCTTCGACAGCGGGAAGCGGTCGTCGACCCAGGCGAGGGCCTTGTGGCTTTTCGGCGCGTCGGCCGGGAGTTTGGTGTCCTTGAACGCTGCGCCCATCTTATGCCTCGCCTTTCTCGTCTTTGCCGATCACGATCTTGTTGTCGGACAGGTACATGTACGGGGGAACATCGAGGTTGGCAGGGGCCGGCTTGTTCTTGAAAACGCGGCCCGACAGGTCGAATGTGGAACCGTGGCAGGGGCAAAGGAAGCCGCCGTGCCAGTCGTCCGGCAGGTTCGGCTGGGGGCCTTCGGCAAAGCGGGCGGAGGGCGAGCAGCCCAGGTGGGAGCAGATGCCGACGACGACGAGCACTTCCTTGTGCTTTTCGTAGGCGCGGAATTCGTTCTTCGCGTATGTCGGCACCGGCATTTGATAGGGTTTATCGGAATTCGGATCGGCAACGAGGTTGTCGTTCTTCGGCAGACTGGCCAACATTTCGGGAGTGCGGCGGAGGATCCATACGGGCTTGCCGCGCCACTCCACGACTTTCAGTTCACCCGGTTTGACATCTGAAATATCCGCTTCGACCGGAGCCCCGGCCGCCTTCGCTCGTTCCGAGGGCTGCAACGTACTGACCAGCACCCCGGCCGTTGAAACACCGACAACGCCACCCGCCGCGCATGTAGCCACGAGCAAGCCTCGCCGGCCTGAATCGACCTGCTTCTCATTACTCATACCAACTCCATTCGTCAAATGCGAAATGTTGCAATGCAATACGTTGCAAACCAGTAAAAGGCTTTTTTGCAACAGTCGATTATAGGTGAACAGTTTTGCAAATTAAAGAAAAAACGTTTGCGGTGTCAGGCGTCTTCCCAAAACGCCCGTTTTTGACTTGGACCCCTTGACCACATGGATATCTCCCTGGATTGGATCGCCTCACGTTTCCTGTATCATCGCTGTGAACCTGACAAGGTTTTAAAAAACACAAGGGAGGTGCCGGATGGCCATGCTGGAAGAGTTCAAAAAATTTGCGATGAAGGGCAATGTTGTCGACCTGGCGGTCGGCGTGATCATCGGCGGCGCGTTCGGACGCATCGTCGATTCGCTCGTGCAGGACGTCATCATGCCGCCGATCGGCAAGCTGTTCGGCGGCCTCGATTTCGCCAGCTACTACATCCCGCTCAACGGCCAGGCGTACGGGCTGCCACTGGCCGAGGCCAAAAAAGCCGGCGCGGTGCTGGCGTACGGTAATTTCTTCACGATCCTGCTGAACTTCGTGATCCTGGCGTTCGTCATCTTCCAGATGGTGCGCCTGATGAACCGCCTGCGCAGCCCGTCCAGCAAGGAAGAAGAAGCGGCCGCGGCCGTGCCGGCGCCGCCGGCGGAAGAGGTCGTGCTGCTGCGCGAAATCCGCGACGCCCTGAAGCGATAGAGGAGTCCCCCCGATGCGCCGCTACTGGCTGCTGTTCGCGCAAACCGTCACGATCGCCCTCGGCATCTATGTCGTGATCGCGGCGCTGCGGCCGGCGTGGACGGGACGGGCGCCGACCCAGGTCGGCGTCGGCGGCCCGGAGCGGGCAGTGCCGGTGCTGCAGGCGCCCGGCGGCGGTCCGGCGCCGGCCAGCTACCGCGACGCCGCCGGCCGCGCCATGCCGGCCGTCGTCAACATCCTCACCAGCAAGGCGTTGCGCGACACCCACCCGCTGCTGAAGGATCCATTCTTCAAGCGGTTTTTCGGCGACAAGATGCCGCCGCAGGAACAGATGGCCAGCCTGGGCTCCGGCGTCATCGTCAGCGGCGACGGCTATATCCTGACCAATTACCACGTAGTCGAAGGTGCCGACGAGATCGAGGTCGGCCTCGCCGACGGGCGCAAGGCGGCCGCCAGCATCGTCGGCACGGATCCGGAAACGGACCTCGCCGTCATCCGCATCAAGGCGGATAAATTGCCCGTGATCGTGCTGGGCGACCCCGGGCAGGCGCGCGTGGGCGACGTCGTGCTGGCGATCGGCAATCCATTCGGCGTCGGCCAGACCGTCACGCTCGGCATCATCTCGGCGCTGGGACGCAACAACCTGCACATCAACCACTTCGAGAATTTCATCCAGACGGATGCCGCCATCAACTTCGGCAACTCGGGCGGGGCGCTGGTCGATACGCGCGGCAACCTGCTGGGCATCAACTCGGCCATTTATTCGCAGACGGGCGGTTCGGTCGGCATCGGCTTCGCGATTCCCGTGTCGACGGCGAAGACCGTGCTCGATTCCATCATCAAGCATGGCCAGGTCGTGCGCGGCTGGATCGGCGTCGAATCGCAGGACATCACCCCCGACATCGCCGACAGCTTCGGCCTCCCGCGCGACCGCGGCGCCATCATCGCCGGCGTCGTGCGCGGCGGACCGGCTGATCGCGCCGGCATGCGCCCGGGCGATATCCTGCTGGCCGTGGAAGGCAAGAAAGTTGGCAGCACCAACGACATGATGAACCTCATCGCCGACCTGCCGCCCGGCGGCAAGGCGAAGATGACGGTGATGCGCAAGAACCGCGAGACGACCGTTGACGTGACCGTCGGCCGCCGTCCGCGCCAGACCCCCTGAATCATTTGGACCTCATTTGGACCCCTCATGCACCTGCGCGACCTGACGCAATTTCTTAGCGAACTCAAAGAGAACAACACCCGGCCGTGGTTCATCATGAACAAGCCCCGCTACGACATCCTGCGGGTCGAGTTCCTGGAAGTGCTGACGGAACTGATCAAGGAAATCGGCCGGTTCGACAAGCAGGTCGTCGCCTGCGATCCGAAGAAGGCGATGTTCCGCTTCCAGCGCGATACGCGCTTTTCGCACGACAAGACGCCATATAAAACCCATTTTTCGGCCGGCATCGCGCCCGGCAACAAGCGCCGGCCCAGCGAAGGGGGCGGGCCGACTTATTACTTCCACATCGAAGCGGACGGTACGCTGCTGTACGGCGCCGGCGAATACCTGCCGCCGGCGGCGCGTTTGAAAGCGATCCGCGAGCACGTCGTCAACGATGCGACAGGTTTCGCCAAAATGTTGAAGAATAAACATCTGCGCGAGGCGTATGGCGACCTGCAGCCGGAAGACAAGCTGCAACGCCCGCCGAAGGGATTCGATCCGAACCATCCGCTGGTCGAATACCTGAAGCTCAAGAGCTATTTCGTCTGGAAGGAAGAGAAGCTGGACATCAACGCCCCGGACAAGCTCGTGCCGCAACTCGCGCAGGGATTCAAGGACGCCACCGCGCTCGTCAACTGGCTGCGCGGGGTGCCGCAGACATTCGAAGAGTAAAGGGAGTCACACATGGCGTTGCACCACGCAGTCTCGGGTGAGCGGATCGCACTCCAGCGGGGCGAAGACGACATCGCGAATTTCACCTCGATCGCACTGATCAAGACGGATCACATGGAATTGATCCGGCTCGTGATACCGAAGGAAAAACCGCTGCCGGAACACTGGGTCGAAGGCGAGATGACCTTGTTGTGCCTGGAAGGCGAGATCGCGTTCCAGGCACACGGCCGCACGACGATCCTGCGGCCGAACGAGATGGTTTATCTGGCCGGCGGCGAACCGCATGCGATCCAGGCCAACCAGGATGCGGTCGCGCTGCTGACCATCCTGTTGCATCCGGGCGATAACACGGGTGGGCCGACGCGGAACACGCCCGCGCCTAGTCCGGCGCAATAAGCTGCGATCAGGCCAGTTCGTCGCGCGGATCCCGCGCCAGCAGCCTGGTCACCATGTCGCTGGCGGAATCGCCATCGAACAGCACGCCGGCCACCGCATTGGTGATCGGCATGTCGACGCCCAGCCTGGCCGCCAGCTCGCGCACGGCCTTGGCGCAGGGCACGCCTTCGGCCACGTGGCCGAGTTCCCGGACGATCGTGTCGAGCGGCTTGCCCTGGGCCAGGGCCAGGCCCACGCGGCGGTTGCGCGACAGGTCGCCCGTGCAGGTCAGGATCAGGTCGCCCATCCCCGTCAGGCCCATGAAGGTGCCCGCATGGCCGCCCAGCGCCGTGCCGAGGCGGGTGATTTCCGCGAGGCCGCGCGTGATCAGCGCGGCGCGCGCATTCAGGCCCAGGCCGAGGCCGTCGGCCGTGCCGGTGGCGATGGCGAGGATGTTCTTGACGGCGCCACCCACTTCCACGCCGACCATGTCATCGCAGGAATACACACGCATATTACCGCCATGAACGAGCGCGACGACGCGCTCGCGCAGCGCCTTGTCGGTCGAGGCGACCGTCAGCGCGCACGGCAGGCCGCGCGCCACTTCCTGCGCGAACGACGGGCCGGACAGCGCGGCGGCCGGCACGGTATCGCCCAGCACTTCGCGCACCACCTGGTGCGGCAGCAGGCCGGTCTCGTATTCGAAGCCCTTGCACAGCCAGACGATGTTCGGAATGGCGCGGCCCTTCAGTTGCTGCAACAGGGGGCGCAGGCCGGCGACCGGGCAGGCCGCGATCAGCAGCGGCGCCTCGCCGGCGGCTTCAACGACATGCGCCACGGCAGCTTCGAAGTCGGCCGTGACGTCGAGGCCGTCCGGGAACGGGAAGCCGGGCAGGTATTCGGTGTTCTCTCTCGCGCCGGCGGCTTGCGCCATTTGCGCGGGATTGCGTCCCCACAGCAGGACGTCGTGGCGCGCGGCGAGCGCGATCGCCACCGCCGTGCCCCAGGCGCCGGCACCGAGGACGGTGATCTTTTGGGGTGGTTTCGGTTCGTGCATGGGTATGGAAAGACGAGCTAGATGCCCCAGATGTCGGACGCCTTGACGTAGCCGCTGGTACCGTCGCGGTGGCGCACGCGTATCCAGGTGCCGGCTTCCGGATCGACGAGCTCGAGCAGGACGTTCTTTTCGGCCGTCATCACGACGGGTGCATTGTCGTCGGGTGCCGAGCGCACCTTGGCGGACGCGACACGCACGATGACGTTGCGCCGTGCCGACAGGTTCCTGGCTTCGGTCCAGGCCATGTCGCCGGTGGCGTCACGCACCTTGACCCAGTCGCCATAGCTGAGGACGACCTCGACCGGCATGCCGGTGGGGGCGACGTACAGCTTGCCGCTGCGGGTGGACGGGGCTTCGTACAGGATCGCGGCATGCGCGCCGACCGTCTTGAAATCGAACGCGGCGGCCGCGCACGATGCCAGCAGCAGCAAGCTGCCTGCGATGAGTCGATGGCGGAAGCGGATGGGGCGCATGTGGGCCTTTGAAGACGCTGCATGCCGTACGTCGGCGTGCGCGTCAAAGAAACAAGGCGTCCGGCCCCGCCCGGGATGGGCGAAGCGGGACGCCCGGGATATTACTGGTTGCCAGCCGGCGTGCCTGCAGCGGCAGCCTGCTCGGCCAGCGCCTGGCGGCGCTGCTGGTAGAACACTTCGAAGTTGATCTCGGCCAGGTGGACCGGCGGGAAACCGGCACGGGTGATCACGTCGGCGATGTTCGCGCGCAGGTACGGGTAGATGATGTTCGGGCAGCCGATGCCCAGCAGCGGATCCATCTGCTCGGCCGGGATGTTACGGGCTTCGAAGATACCTGCCTGCTTGCCTTCGGCCAGGAACGCCACTTTGTCCTTGACCTTGGCGGTCACGGTGATGGTGACGGTCGATTCGTAGATGCCATCGGCAATGCCTTCGGCGCCGACGTCCAGCGAGACCTCGATGGTCGGGGCTTCCTGCTCCAGGAAGATCGCCGGGGAATTCGGTTGTTCCAGCGACAGATCTTTCAGGTAGATACGCTGGATTTGGAATACGGGTTGCAGGTTTTCGTCAGCCATGGAACGCTTTCGTGTAATTTTTAAAAAGAATGGCAACATCCTGCCATTCGAGGTGCTTGACTTGTCAAGGCGCCGGCAATTGTATCAAAACCAATTCGGTTTCAATAGTTTGCCGGAGGCCCTGACCAGCCAGCACCGATCAGGCTGCTTCGCCCTTCAGCAGCGGGTCCAGGCGGCCCGCCTGGTCGAGTGCGTACAGGTCGTCGAAACCGCCCACGTGGGTGTCGCCCACGTAGATCTGCGGTACCGTACGGCGGCCCGTGCGCTGCATCATGATGGCGCGCTGTTCCGGATCGAGGTCGACGCGGATGCGTTCGATGTCGGTCACGCCCTTGGCTTCCAGCAGGCGCTCGGCGCGCACGCAGTAGGGGCAGCTTGCGGTGTGATAGAGGACAACATGGGCTGTCATGGCATTTCCTTTCAAATTATTTGATCAGGGGCAGGCCGGCAGCCGTCCAGGCCGCGATACCGCCTTCCAGGCCATAGATATCTTCAAACCCTGCCGCTTTCAACAGGCGCGCCGCTTTATCGGCGTGTTTGCCGTCCTGGTCGACGATAATGACAGTCTTGACTTTCGACTTGTCCAGCTCGCCGGTGCGATTGCCCAAGTCTGCCAGCGGAATGTGTTTCGCGTCGCGCAGGTGCCCGGCGGCAAATGCGTCGGCGCTGCGCACATCGATCACGGCGGTGGATTTACCCCGGTTGATCATCTGGGTGGCCTGCAGCGGCGAGGCCACGCGGCCACGCGGCGCCAGCGACAACCACAGCAGGGCGCCCCCCGACAGGACAGCGATCGCAACAGTGATGAAATGGTCGATGATGAAATTCACGAAGGTTCCGTTGGTTGAACTGAATCATCGCATTATAAAATAGAAGTCGGATCGGTATTTCTTGCTCACCTTTTTCTATAAAGCACCTATGTACAAAATCGTATTCATGCGCCACGGCGAGTCCACCTGGAACCTCGAGAACCGTTTCACCGGCTGGACCGATGTCGACCTGACCGAAAAGGGCATCAAGGAGGCCAAGCTGGCCGGCCGCCTGCTGAAGGAAGCCGGCTTCACCTTCGACCTGGCCTATACCTCGGTCCTGAAACGTGCGATCCGCACCCTGTGGCTGGCCATGGACGAGATGGACATGATGTGGCTGCCGGTCAAGAACGACTGGCGCCTGAACGAGCGTCACTACGGCGCACTGCAGGGCCTGGACAAGGGCGAGACCGCCGCCAAGTTCGGCGACGAGCAGGTGCTCGTATGGCGCCGCAGCTACGACACGCCGCCGCCGGCGCTGGAAGCAAACGATCCGCGCACGTCGTTCGCCGACCCGCGTTACGCCGGCCTCGACAAGGCCCAGATCCCGCTGACGGAATGCCTGAAGGACACCGTCGCCCGCGTGATGCCGGCCTGGGACGAAGAAATCGCCCCGGCCATCCGCGCCGGCAAGCAGATCCTGATCTCGGCCCACGGCAACAGCCTGCGCGCCGTGATCAAGATGCTGGACAACATCAGCGACAGCGACATCGTCGGCCTGAACATTCCGAACGGCACCCCGCTCGTGTATGAACTGGACGCGGACCTGAAGCCGATCCGCCATTACTACCTGGGCGACCAGGAAGCGATCGCGGCCGCCATGGCCGCCGTGGCCAACCAAGGGAAGGCGAAGTAAGTCTTGCGTTTTTCCTTCGTGAAGTCGACGTCCGCGGGCCTGTCCGCCCGCGGCAAGCTGGTATGCGGCCTGCTGGCCTGCGCGTTTGCCTTCGGCAGCGTGCAGGCGGCGCCGCGCCAGACTACGCGCAGCAAGGAGAAGGCCGCCGCCGAGGCGGCGCGCGCCGGTATCCAGCAAAAGCTCAATGCGCTCAAGAAGGACATCAGCCGCACCGAGAGCGAAAAGGAAGATGCGGCCGACGAGCTGGCGGAATCGGAAGAAGCGATCTCCGACGCCAACCGCTCGCTGCGTGAGCTGGCCGACGAGCAGGCTGCGACCAATACCAGGCTGAAGGATCTCGCGACCGAAGAGGCGAGACTGGGCGACACCATCGCGGCCCAGAAGCGCCAGCTGGCGAAGCTGTTGCGCGAGCACTATGTTGCCGGCAATGAGGACCGCATCAAGCTGCTGCTGTCGGGCGATAACCCGAACCGGATCAACCGCGACCTGCAGATGATGGCCTACGTATCGCAGGCGCAAGCGAAATTACTGAATTCCCTGCGCGCGAACCTGGCGGCCGTCGAGGCGAACCACGCCGAGACGCAGAATGCCAAGGACGAGCTGGAAGAAATTGCACAAGAGCAGAAGTCGCAAAAGGCGCTGCTCGAAAAGGAAAAGGCGAAACGGGCGACCCTGCTGGCGAACCTGTCGAGCAAGCTGACGGACCAGCGCAAGCAGGCGAGCCGCCTGGAGCAGGACGAGCAGCGCATGAGCGGCCTCGTCGACCGCCTGACGCGCCTGATCCGCGAACAGGAAATCGCGGCCGCGGCCGAGCGCAAGCGTCAGCAGGCACTTGCCGCCGCGCGCGCAAAAGCGGCCGCCGAAGCCCGCGAGCGTGCGCTGGCGCGGGCGAAGGCGCAGCGCGAAGAACGCGAACGCCTCGCGCGCGAAGCCGCCAAGGAGGCCGCCAAGACCGGCAAGCCCGTGAAACCGTTGCCGCCGCCGAAACCGGAGCCGGAAGAGACGCGGGTGGCGGAAGAGCCGCCGCAAAAGCCGGAAGCACCGCAGCGCACGGCCGACACCGCGCTGGCCGCCGACCTGCCGAGCGGCGCGTTCGAAAGCCTGCGCGGCCGGCTGCCGGCGCCGATCTCCGGCAAGATCGCGGCCCGCTTCGGCGCCAAGCGCGGCGACGGTCCGACGTGGCGCGGCATGTTCATCAAGGCGCCCGAAGGGACCGACGTGCGCGCCATCGCGGCGGGGCGTGTCGTGTTCGCCAACTGGATGCGCGGCTACGGCAACCTGATCATCATCAACCACGGTGGCGAGTACCTGTCGATCTATGGCAACAACCAGACCTTGGTGAAACAGGCCGGCGACGCCGTCAAGCCTGGCGACGTCATCGCCAGTGCCGGCAATACCGGCGGTAACGAGGAATCGGGGCTATACTTCGAGCTCAGGCATCTGGGAAAAGCGTTCGATCCGTCGAGTTGGGTCAGGTTCTAATTTCCGGAAGCACAATCCAGGGAACAGCATGGGCAAGAAACTCAAGAACCTCGGTCTGATCGGCCTCGGCATGGTGGCCGGGGTGGCCGCCTCGGTCCAGTACTCGGCGCTGGCACAAAAGGGCGGCGATGCGCCCCTGCCGCTGGACGAGCTGCGCCAGCTGGCCGACGTGTATGCCCTCATCAAGAGCGATTACGTCGAGAAGGTCGACGACAAGAAGCTGCTGTCGGACGCCATCGCCGGCATGGTGAATTCGCTCGATCCGCATTCCGTCTACCTGGACCAGAAGGATTTCGCCGAGATGCGCGAAGAGGTGCAGGGCCGCTTCGTCGGCCTCGGCATCGAGGTCGCGATGGAAGACGGCTACGTCAAGATCGTCTCGCCCATCGAGGAGTCGCCCGCCTACCGCGCCGGCATCAAGGCCGGCGACCTGATCACCCGCATCGACAACGTGCCCGTCAAGGGACTGTCGCTGGACGACGCCATCAAGCACATGCGCGGCGAGCCGCACAGCAAGGTCATGCTGACCATCGCCCGCCGCGGCGCGGACGCGCCGTGGGTCGTACCGGTCGAGCGCGAGGAAATCAAGGTGGTCAGCGTCAAGGCGAAGATGATCGAGCCCGGCTATGCGTGGCTGCGCATCAACCAGTTCCAGGAAGAGACCGTCGACGAGGTCGCGGACAAGCTGAAGGACCTGTACGCCCGCAACCCGAACATCAAGGGCCTCGTGCTGGACCTGCGCAACGACCCGGGCGGCCTGCTGCAGGGCGCGATCGGCGTGTCCGCCGCGTTCCTGCCGGCGAACGACGTGATCGTCTCGACCAAGGGCCAGATGCCCACGTCGAACGTCACGTACTACGGCCGGCGCGAGTTCTATGCCGTCAAGCCGGGCGCCGATCCGCTGGCCAGGTTGCCGGCCGCGCTGAAGACCGTGCCGATGGTGGTGCTCGTCAACACGGGCTCGGCATCGGCCTCGGAAATCGTCGCGGGCGCGCTGCAGGATTACAAGCGCGCCATCGTGATGGGCAGCCAGACGTTCGGCAAGGGCTCCGTGCAGGACCTGCGCCAGCTCACGCCCGACACGGCCGTCAAGCTGACGATCGCGCGCTACTACACGCCCAAGGGCCGGTCGATCCAGGCGCTGGGCATCGTGCCGGACCTGAAGGTCGACGAGACGCCGGAGGGCGACGGCCTGAACGCCGTGCGCGTGCGCGAAGCCGACCTGGACCACCACCTGACGAACGAGGCAGCCGGCAAGAGCGCGAACGCGAAGCGCCGCGACGAGCTCGAGGAAGAGCAGTTCACCATGGCCGCGCTGAAGAATGCCAAGCCGGTCGAATTCGGCGGCAAGGACGATTTCCAGCTGGCCCAAGCCCTGAATCACTTCAAGGGTTTGAAAGTGCAGCTCGCCAAGGCCGATCCGGACGAGGACAAGCCGGCGCCGGCCAGCCTGCCGGGACAGGAGCCGAAACCGGCCGAACTCAAGGACGGCGCCAGGCCGGCTGCGCCGAAGCGATGAACGACCAGCAACTGCTCCGCTATTCGCGCCATATCCTGCTCGACGAGATCGGCATCGAAGGCCAGGAGCGCCTCCTGGCCGCGCGCGTGCTCGTGATCGGCGCCGGCGGCCTCGGCTCGCCGGCCGCGCTGTACCTCGCCGCGGGCGGCGTGGGCCGCCTGACGCTCGTCGACGACGACACCGTCGACCTGACGAATTTGCAGCGCCAGGTGATGCACACGACGGCGCGCGTCGGCCAGCCCAAGGTCGAGTCCGGACGCGAAGCCCTGCACCAGATCAATCCCGAGGTCGAGGTCGTCGCCTTGCGTGAACGCGCCGATGCCGCACGTTTAGGGGAACTCGTGCGCGATTCCGATGTCGTACTCGACTGCAGCGACAACTTCGCCACCCGCCATGCCGTCAACCGCGCCTGCGTGGCCGCCGGCGTCCCGCTCGTCGCGGGCGCCGCGATCCGTTTCGACGGGCAGATCTCGGTCTTCGACGTGCGCGATCCCGCTTCGCCCTGCTATGCCTGCCTGTTCCCGGAGGATGGCAGGTTCGAGGAAGTGGCGTGCAGCACGATGGGCGTGTTCGCGCCGCTGGTCGGCATCATCGGCGCCATGCAGGCGGCCGAGGCGTTGAAGCTGATGGCCCAAAGCGGCCGTTCGCTGGCAGGCCGGCTGCAGATGCTGGATGCGCGCGTCATGGAATGGACGGAGATCGGCGTGGCGCGCAATTCGTGCTGCCCCGTTTGCGCGGGGCGCCCGGCGTAGAATGGGCTGCGGCACCGGCCTTTACGCGGAAGGTGTCTTTTTGCGCCGGCCGTCTTACAATTAGACAATTTTCCTGACGAGTTGGAACATTTTCCAAACGACTTTTAACGTCATCCCGACTCGTTCGGCCTTATACTGTTTTTTCGACCATATCCATCATATCTATGCAGAACTTCAAGCATCGTTTCGCACGGCAGCGCCGCCAGGGCGGTTTCACCCTCGTCGAAATCATGGTCGTCGTGGTCATCATCGGCATCCTGGGCGCGCTCGTCGTGCCCAAGCTGCTGGGCCGCACCGGCGAGTCGCGCGTGACCGCGGCCCGCGTCGACATCGCCACGCTGATGTCGGCACTCAAGATGTACAAGCTCGATAACCAGCGCTATCCGACCACGGAGCAGGGCCTGCAGTCCCTCGTCCAGAAGCCGACCAGCGGCCCGGCCGCCAACGGCTGGAAGGAAGGCGGCTACATCGACAAGCTGCCGAAGGACCCGTGGGGCAATCCGTACCAGTACCTGTCGCCTGGCCTGCACGGCGAGATCGACGTGTTCTCGCTGGGCGCGGACGGCCAGCCGGGCGGTACCGGCGAGGATGCCGACGTCGGTTCGTGGGACAACAAATAACGTAGGTGTGTCGATGACCACGCGCGCGCCGGGCCGCGCCGGCGGCTTCACCCTGGTGGAGATCATGGTCGTGATGGTCATCATCGGCGTCACGCTGGGGCTGGCCAGCCTCAATGCCATTCCCAGCCCGCACCAGGACCTGCAGAAGGAAGCGCAGCGCATTGCGCTGCTGCTGCAGCTGGCGCGCGACGAAGCCATCGTGCGCAACCGCCTCGTCGCGTTCGAAGCCACGCCCGAGCGCTACCACTTCCTCGTGCGCACCGAAACGCGCTGGCAACCGATCACGAACGACGACCTGCTGCGCGAGCGCGACTTCAAGAATGCCCCGCTGACCCTGCTGCTGGACCCGACCAGCGCGGGCACCCTGAATCCGCTGCGGATCACGTTCGGCAGCGAACCGGTCGACAAGCCGTTCGTGCTCACGCTGGCCAGCGGCAACGACCGTGTCGCCATCCGCGCCGACGGCGTCGGGCACTTCACGGTGGAGTGACGAGGGCAACGATGAACGGCATGCGATTCCCGAACCGGCAACGCGGCTTCACGCTGCTCGAAGTGCTCGTGGCCCTCGTCATCGTGGGCACGGCGCTGAGCGCGGGCCTGCGCGCCGTCGGCAGCCTGACCGCCAACAGCACCGGCCTGCGCGCCTCGATGATGGCGACGTGGTCAGCGGAAAACCGGCTCGTGCAGATCCGTCTCGGCAAGGAATTCCCCGACATCGGCAAGCACAGCTTCGATTGCCCGCAGGGCGACCTGCACCTCGTGTGCCAGGAAGAAGTGATCGCCAGCCCGAACCCGCGCCTGCGCCGGGTCGAGGTCTCCGTGTACGACATCGAAAACCCCAACCGGCGCATCGTCAAGCTGGTGCAACTGGTGCTGAAACCGTGGCGATGAGAACGCATTCCCGGGCCGGCGGCTTCACCCTGGTGGAGCTGCTCGTGGCGATCAGCATCCTGGCCATCGTGGCCGTGCTCGGCTGGCGCGGACTGGACGGCATCGTGCGCGCGCGCGTGGCCCTCACGCAGCAGATGGAGACGACGCGCGGCATGCAGCTGGCCTTCGCCCAGATGCAGAGCGATTGCGAACACATCGCCCAGCGCGACGTCGTCGACCAGCGGCCGTATCTCCTCGTCGGCGCCGACAGCCTCACGCTCGTGCGCGAAGTGTTCACGGAAAACCAGCCGTCGCGGCTGCAGGTGGTCGCGTACCGCATCGTCAACGGCACCTTGATGCGGCGCGAATCGCAGCCGGTGCGCGACCTCGTGCAGCTCGACGCGCTGTGGCAGGCCGTCACCAGCAATGCCGACACCAATCCGTCCGTGGCGCTGCAGACGGGCGTGACGGGCATGCAGGCCGCGACCTGGATCAACAACTCGTGGCGCCAGGGCGGCGTCGATCCCGGCGCGAATGCGGCCGGTACGGTCCAGGTGCAGCCGCAAACGCAGCCTCAGTCCGACCCGGCGGCACAGGTGAGCAACGAACCGACCGGCCTGCAGGTCGCGTTGCAGTCCCAGAACCTGCAACAGCCGATGGTCAAATCCTTCCTGCTGGGGGAACCATGAGAACGCGACAGCGCCGACCCGCGCGCGAACGCGGCGTGGCCGTGATCACCGCGCTGCTGCTCACGACGCTGGCGATCGCGATCGTCGCCAGCCTGTTCTGGCAGCAGCAGGTGCAGGTGCGTTCGATGGAAAACCAGCGCCTGCACTTGCAGACCAAGTGGATCCTGCGCGGCGCGCTCGACTGGGCGACGCTGGTCCTGTTCCAGGACGGCATCGACCACCGCGACTACACGTCGCTCGACCAGGTGTGGGCAACGCCGCTGGCGGAAACGCGCCTCGACCAGTACGTCGAACGCCAGCGGGTCGAAGGAGAAACGTTCGATGCGAGCCTGTCCGGTAACATTACCGACGCATGCTCGCGTTACAATTTACGCAATCTGGGGATGAGCCGCGGGTTGCCGGATCCGCTGCAGCAGGAGATCTTCAGACGCCTGCTGAACAACCTGCAGCTGGACCAGGGCCTGGCGCAGCGCATCGCGAACTTCGTCGCGGCCGGATTGCCGGCCACGATGGAAGAGGGCAACGATCCGACGCGGCAGGCCGCACCCGTGGTCGGCGCGCCGGTGAAGATCTTGCAGGTGGAGGATTTGTTGTCGGTGCGGGGTGTGACGCCAGCGATCGTCGAGCGGCTGCGGCCATTCGTGACGGTGCTGCCGGTGTCGAAGACGCCGGTGAACGTGAACACGGCGCCGGCGGAAGTGCTGGCGGCCGTGGTGCCGGACATGTCGGTGTCGGAAGCGAATACGCTGATCGTGCGGCGCAAGCAGGCGGCGTGGCGCGATCTCAATTATTTCCAAAACGACATCCACGACCGGAAGCTGACGGAGGGTGCGGCGAGCGTGAGAAGCGACTGGTTCTTCGTCGACAGCCGCATCCGCCTGGACCGTGCAGCACTGGACGCGCAGGCGCTGATCCAGCGCACGCCGAACCTGGTGGCGGGCGGCGGGCCGAAGGTGGTATGGATCCGCCAGTATTGAACATGGAAAGAAGTCTCGAGGAATAGCGCAGGGCATGTTAAAAAGACCAACAAGAGATCGAGAAAGCGAGACAGTTTGAGCACACTTTATATCCGGCATCCTGCGCGTGCCGAAGGTGAACATGCGTTGTGCCGCTTCGCCCTCGTCACCGATGGCGGCGCGATCGACCAGCATGGCGAAGGCCCGCTGCGCAACCTGGGCGACCTGGTCGGCACGAGCCGCCGCATCGTGCTGCTGCTCGCCGCGGCCGACGTGACCCTGCTGCAGGTGCAGGCGCCGCCGCTGTCCGGCGCGCGCCTGAAGGCGGCGCTGCCGGCCCTCGTCGAAGAACACATCCTCGGCGACCCGATGGACGCCGTCCTCGTGGCCGCGCCCGAGCAGCCCGACGGCACGCGGCCCATCGCCGTCGTCGAGCGCGACTGGCTGGAAGGCATCGTGAAAAGCCTGCTGGCGCAGGGCGCGCGCACCATCATGGCCGAGCCCGCGCAACTGTGCCTGCCTTTGCAGCCGGGCAGTGTCGCGGCCGCGATTTCCGGTGTTGAGCTGACCTTGCGCCAGAGCCTGTTCCAGGGTTTCGGCCTCGCGCTCGACGCCACGCCGGCCGTCGTGCTGCAGACGGCGCGCGCGTTCAGCGGCGATGCCCCGCTCGTGCTGTACGTGCCGCCCGCGCAACTGGGCGAATACCAGGCGCTGGCGCAGGAAGCCGGCCCCGGCATCCTGATCGAGGCCGACAACTGGACGCACTGGATCGCCGGTTCCAAGACGACTGCGCTGGACCTCGTGAGCGGCCTCGGCGCGGCGGGCGCGCCCTCGCGCGACTGGCGCCGCTGGCGCTGGCCGATCGCGCTCGGTGCGCTGGCCATCGCCGTCAACCTGATCGGGCTGAACGTCGACTGGCTGCGCCTGCGCCGCGAAGCCAACACGGTGCGCCAGTCGATGGTCCAGACCTACCGCAACGTGTATCCGCGCGAGACGACGATCCTCGATCCCGTGTTGCAGATGCGCCAGCACATCGCGCGCGCGCGCGCCAGCACGGGCGACGTGGCGCCGGACGAATTTACTTACCTCGCCTCGGCGCTGGGTGAAGCGACGCGCTCGCTCGGCCGTCCGGTTGGAATTGCATCAATCGAATACCGCGAACGCGCGTTGACCGTCAAAGTCAAACCTGAAACGGTCGACCCCGGTTTGACCGGGCAGTTGCGCACGGCCCTGGCCACGCGCCGGCTCACGCTGGAAGAAGCGTCGCCGGGCAACTGGGTCATCCGCAGCACGGGAGCCAAACCATGAGCATCGCCACCACCTTCGCCCAGTACCGCGAGCGCGCCACGGCGCTCTGGCTCGCGCGCACCGAGCAGGAACGCCGCTTCCTGGCGGTCGGCGGCGCCGTCGTGCTGGCCGCGCTGCTGTACCTGCTGCTCGTCGACCCGGCCATCGAAGGGCGCGCCCAGCTGCGCCGCCAGTTGCCGCAGCTGCGCCAGCAGGCCGCCGAGCTGCAGGCCATGGCCCAGGAAGCGAGCGCGCTGGCGCAGGCGCCGGAAACGCACGTCGTGCCGCTCACGCGCGACACCGTCAGCAGCAGCCTGTCGGGGCGCGGCCTGAATCCGGAATCGCTGTCGGTGAACGGCGAGTACATCAAGCTGCAGTTGAATAACGTGGCGTTCGCCAACCTGGCCACGTGGCTGGACGAGCAGCGCCGCGCCAACCGCTTGCTCGTGCAGGACGCCGTCGTCACGTCCCTGCCCGCCGCCGGCCAGGTCGACGCCAGCCTGACGCTGCGCCAGAACACCGGCAGCGGCCAATGAAGCGCACGTTCGCCTGGATCGCGCTGCCGACGCTCGCGGTGATCCTGACGGTGCTGGCGTTCCTGCCGGCCGCATGGCTCGGTCCGATGGTCGAACGCCAGACGGAGGGCCGTTTGACTCTGGGGGATGCGCAGGGTACGCTTTGGCGCGGCTCAGCCTTTGTGGGCGGCGCACCGGGCGCGGGCGGATCCGTCACGCCGCTGCTGCCCGGACGTTTCAGCTGGCGGCTGTCGCCGCTGGTGCTGTTCGGGGATGTCAGCATGGACCTGGCCAACGACCGGGCGCTGGCGCAGCCCGTGCACATCAGCGGCAGCTGGTCGCAATGGCAGGTCAGCGCCGGCCAGCTGCTGTTGCCGGCCGAAGGCCTGGCCGGACTGGGCGCGCCGTTGAACACGCTCGCGCTCACGGGCACGATCAAGCTGTCCTGGAACCTGCTGGACATCGCGCGCCAGGGCAATACGGTGGCGGTCAGCGGACGCACGGTGCTGTCGCTGACCGACATGGGATCGCGCATGAGCCCGATCAAACCGCTCGGCAGCTACGAGATGGCCATGGACTGGCACGGCCAGCGGGCCGACGTGGTGCTGCGTACGGTGAGCGGTGCGCTCTTGCTGTCTGGTAACGGAGCATTGGAAAACGGCCGCTTGCATTTCTCGGGACAGGCAGCGGCGGCCGACAAGTACGAAGACACGCTGGGCAACCTGCTCAACCTGCTGGGTCAACGGCGTATGGTGAACGGCAAGAACATAATCGCGTTAGAGTTCAGATGATGAAAAAAAATCCAACCCGCAGCATCCAGCAACTCCCGGCACTGCGCCGCATCGTGGCCGGCGCCATGCTGTGCTGCACCGTCGGAACCAGCGTCCTGCCGCCGTTCGCCTACGCCCAGGAAGCGGGTGGTGGTGGCGCCGCGCTCAACTTCGTCAACGCCGACATGGAGTCCGTGATCAAGGCGGTCGGCCACTACACGGGGACGAC
The DNA here is from genome assembly GCA_966212285.1 of Massilia kyonggiensis. GTDB lineage: Bacteria > Pseudomonadota > Gammaproteobacteria > Burkholderiales > Burkholderiaceae_D > Telluria > Telluria kyonggiensis_A. The sequence goes on along the minus strand of CBIHQW010000007.1, from coordinate 74,723 downwards.
GTTCATCATCGACCCGCGCGTGAAAGGCACGCTGACGCTGGTCTCGGAAAAGACATTGACCCGCGCCCAGGCCTTCTCGCTGCTGACCTCGGCACTGCGCCTGCAGGGCTATGCGGTCGTCACGGGCGACGGTTACGCGAAAGTGGTGCCGGAAGCGGAAGCGAAGCTGCAATCGTCGCCCACGCAGGTCGGCATCGGCGGCTCGAAGGTGCGCGGCGACCAGATCGCCACGCAGGTCTACCGCCTGCAGCACGAATCCGCCGCCAACCTGACGGCCGTGCTGCGTCCGCTGATCTCGCCCAACAACTCGATCATGGCCGATCCGGGCAACAACAGCCTCGTGATCACGGACTATGCCGACAACCTGCGCCGCCTGTCGAAGATCATCGCCGCGCTCGATTCGCCGGCCACCGGCGACCTCGACGTGGTCCCGATCCGCAACGGCATCGCCAGCGACGTCGCCACGCTCGTCACGCGCCTGATGGAACCGGCCGCCGGCGGCGATGCGGGCCGCGTCACCGTGCTGGCCGATCCGCGCACCAATGCCGTCATCGTGCGCGCCCCGTCGCCGGCCCGCGCGAGCATGGCCAAGAACCTGATCGCCAAGCTCGACCAGCCGACGACGGAACTCGGCAACATCCACGTGGTCTACCTGAAGAATGCCGACGCCAGCAAGGTCGCGCAGACGCTGCGCGCCGTCGTGTCGCAGGATGCGTCGGCCGTGCCGGTGCAGCAGCAGGGCACGGCGGGCGGCTCGATCCAGTCCACCGCCACCGGTGGCGCCGGCGGCGCCGGTGGACTCGGCGGCCAGCAGGGCCAGCAGAGCAGCGTCGGCATGGGCGGCACGGGCGGCTCGTTCTCGCAGCAGGGCCAGGCCACGGCCGGCGGTGCCGGCGGCGGGCAGGGCTCGGGCTTCATCCAGGCCGACGCGTCGACCAACAGCCTCATCATCACGGCGCCGGACGCCGTGTACCGCAACTTGCGCGCCGTCATCGACCAGCTCGACGTGCGCCGCGCCCAGGTCTACATCGAGGCGCTGGTGGTGGAGGTCACGTCGACCGACGCGTCCGAGTTCGGCGTGCAATGGGTGGGCCTGACCGGCAACAACAACAGCAGCTACCGCGTGGGCGGCCTGCAGTCGTTCAGCCTCGGCGGCAGCAACAACAACATCGTCAACCTGGCGCTGGCCGCGGCGACGGGCATCAGCGGCGCTTCCGGCACCACCACCGGCAGCTCGATCCCGACGCCGACCGGCCTGTCGATCGGCCTCTTCAAGCAGGTGAATGGCGAACTGGGCCTGGGCGCGATCGCGCATGCCCTTGAAAGTACGGGACACGCCAACATCTTGTCCACACCGAACATGATCACGCTGGACAACGAACTGGCGACGATCAAGGTCGGTCAGAACATACCGATCATCACCGGTTCCTTCACGACGGGCGCGAGCGGGGCAAGCAATCCGTTCCAGACGGTCGACCGCAAGGACGTGGGCCTGCTGCTGAAAGTGCGCCCGCAGATTTCCGAAGGCGGTACGATCAAGCTGGCGATCTACCACGAGAATTCGGGGATCGACAATTCCGTCAGCTCGGCGTCGGGGATCGTGACCACTGTCCGCGCGATCGAGAGCAACGTGTTGGCCGACAATGGCCAGATCGTCGTGCTGGGCGGGCTGATCTCGGACGACGAATCCGAGAACAACGAAAAGACGCGTGGACTGGGCGATATTCCGATCATCGGCAACCTGTTCAAGTACCGCACCCGGACGCGTGCCAAGCGTAATTTGATGGTGTTCCTGCGCCCGGTCGTGGTGCGCAGCAAGGAACAGAACGACAGCCTGTCGATGGACCGCTACGAATTCATGCGCGCCGCCGGCACGACGGCACAACCGGTCGACGACACCGTGCTGCTGAAGAACCTCGGCGCACCGGTGCTGCCGAGCCTGGTCAATGGCCAGCCGCCCGTGGGCAGCGCGATGGCGACGATGCCGCCGCCGGCACCCGCCGCCGCGCGTCCGGGCGCCGCCACCGGGCCGGGCACCGTGCAACCCAAGGCGCCGGGCACGCCGGAATTCCGTCCGGTGCAACCTGCGCAACCTGAATACCGGCCGGCGACACCGACCCAACAGAACTGAAGACGATGAATAACTTGTTGCCCTACGCATTTGCACGCGATTACGGCGTGCTGGCGCGTTCCAACGGCGACCCGTCGCAAGCCGTCGAAGTGCTGGTCTCGAATGCGACCAAGCCGGCGGCGATCGCCGAGGTCTCGCGCCGTTTCGGGCGCATCACCCTGCGGCGGATGGAACGCGCCGAACTGGAATCGGCCATTGCCGCCGCGTACCAGTCGGCCGGCGGCGACGCGTCGCAGGTCGCGGACGAGTTCGACGCCGACCTCGACCTTACGAAGCTGCTGCAGGACGTGCCGGCGATCGAGGACCTGCTGGAATCGTCCGACGACGCGCCCGTCATCCGCATGATCAACGCGCTGCTCACGCAATCGCTGCGCGAAGGCGCGTCCGACATCCACATCGAACCGTTCGAGCAGACGTCCGTCGTGCGCTTCCGCATCGACGGCGCGCTGCGCGACATCGTACGTCCGCGCAAGGGCATCCACGCCTCGCTGATCTCGCGTATCAAGATCATGTCGCAGCTCGACATCGCGGAAAAACGCCTGCCGCAGGACGGCCGCATCACGCTGCGCATCGGCGGCAAGCCGGTCGACGTGCGCGTCTCGACCCTGCCGACCGGCCACGGCGAACGTGCCGTGCTGCGTCTGCTCGACAAGGAAGCGGGCCGGCTCGATCTCAGCCACCTCGGCATGAGCGGGCAGATGCTGCCGCAGTTCGACAAGCTGATCAACCAGCCGCACGGCATCGTGCTCGTCACGGGCCCGACCGGTTCGGGCAAGACGACGACGCTGTACGCGTCGCTGTCGCGCCTGAATTCGACGACCACCAACATCATGACGGTGGAAGACCCGATCGAATACGACTTGCCCGGCATCGGCCAGACCCAGGTCAACGCCCGCATCGACATGACGTTCGGCAAGGCCCTGCGCGCGATCCTGCGCCAGGACCCGGACGTGATCATGATCGGCGAGATCCGCGACCTCGAAACGGCCCAGATCGCCGTGCAGGCATCGCTGACGGGCCACCTCGTGCTGGCGACCCTGCACACGAACGATGCCGCCTCGGCCGTCACCCGCCTGCTGGACATGGGCATCGAGCCGTTCCTGCTGTCGTCGTCGCTGCTGGGCGTGATGGCGCAGCGCCTCGTGCGCAAGCTGTGCCCGCACTGCAAGCGCCAGGAAGCGGGGCAGTGGGTGGCGGTCGGCTGCGACCGTTGCGGCCACACGGGCTTCCACGGCCGCGTGGGCGTGTACGAGCTGCTCGAGACGAACGAACAGATCCGTTCGCAGATCCACAACCAGGCCGCCGAGGCCGAGATCCGCAACGCGGCCCTGAAATCCGGCATGAAGACCATGCACGACGACGGCCAACGGTGGGTGCAGGAAGGCATCACGACGGAAGCCGAACTGCTGCGCGTGACGAAGGTGGATTGATCGATGCCCGCCTTCCGCTATGAAGCCGTCGACACGGGCGGCGTCACCCGCAAGGGCGTCCTGAACGCCGACAGCCCGCGTGCCGCGCGCGCCGACCTGCGCCTGCAGGGATTGACGCCGCTCGCCGTCGAGGCCATCGCGGCCCAGGTCGACGAGAGCGGGGCGGCGCGTGCGCGCGGCTTCGGCGAACGCCTGTCCCAGGTCGAGCTCGCGCTGTTCACGCGGCAGCTCGCGAGCCTGCTGGAAGCGGGCCTGCCGCTCGAGCAAGCCTTCACCGCGCTGCTGGAACAGGCCGAGCGCGCCTACGTGCGCGACCTGATCGCGTCGATCCGTTCGGAAGTGATGGGCGGCGCCTCGTTCTCGAGCGCGCTGGCGCGCCATCCGCGCGACTTCGCCGAGATCTACCGCGCGCTCGTCGCGTCCGGCGAACAGATCGGCCAGCTGTCGCGCGTGCTGTCGCGCCTGGCGGACTACATCGAACGCCGCAATGCCCTCGTGCAGCGCGTGCGCCTCGCGTTCACGTATCCGGCCATCGTCACCGTCGTCGCGTTCGCGATCGTGATCTTCCTGCTGACCTATGTCGTGCCGCAGATCGTCTCGGTGTTCGCCAACACCAAGCAGAAACTGCCGTTCCTGACCGTCGTCATGCTCGGCGTGTCGGACTTTACGCGCGCCTACGGGATCTATGTGGCATTGATCGTCATCGCCGCCTGGTTCATGTGGCGCCGCGCGCTGCAGAATCCGGTACTCAAGCGCCGCTGGCATACGTGGCTGCTGAACGCGCCCGTGTACGGCAAGTTCGAGCGCAGCCTGAACACGACCCGTTTCGCCAGCACGCTGGCGATCACGACCGGCTCCGGCGTGCCCATCCTGCGCGCGCTCGAGACGAGCCGCGACACGCTGTCGAACGTGGCGATGAAAGAACTCGTGGAACAGGCGACGGCCAGCGTGCGCGAGGGCGTGAGCCTGGCGCGCGCGCTGTCGGCCCAGAAGCTGTTCCCGCCCATGCTCGTGCACATGATCCGCGCGGGCGAGATCACGGGCGAGCTGCCGGCCATGCTCGAACGGGCCTCGAATTCGCAGCAGGCCGACCTCGAACGGCGCACCCTGACCATCGCCGGCCTGCTGGAGCCGGTGCTGATCCTGGCCATGGGTCTCGTCGTGCTGTTGATCGTGCTGGCCGTGCTGATGCCGATCATTGAAATCAACCAGTTGGTGCAGTGACAAGGAAACTGATGAACAAGCGCGTGCCTTTTCTCCTGAGCCTGCTGGGCGTGATCCTGTTTGCCGTGTCGCTCGCGTACTGGATCATGCAGCTGTACCAGCCGCCCCAGCGCCCGATCGCGGCGGTGCCCCAGTCCGCCATGCCCGACCCGACCATCGATGCTGCCGCTACCTTGTTTGGCGGCCAGGTCTCGGTGGCAAGCGCGACCAATTACCAGCTGACGGGCGTCGTCGCGGACGGCAACAGCAGCGTGGCGATCATCGTCGCCGAAGGTTCGCCGCCGAAGGCGCTGCGGGTCGGCAAGGAACTGGCGCCCGGCATCACGCTGGCGGAAGTCCATCCGCGCTATGTGATGCTGTCCGATGGCGGCGTCATGAAGCGCGTCGACCTGGCGACCGACACCAAGCCCGCGGCGGCGATGGGCGGTCCCGGTGGCGGTGCGCCCGGCGCCATGCCGCAACAGATGCCGCAACAGATGCCGCAGCAGACTTTCCCGCAGCCGCAGCAGATCACGACCGCACCGGCCGCGCAGCCGGTGCAGGCCGTGCCGGAGCCGCCGATGGCGCCGGGCGCCGTCCAGCCGCAGCCGCAGCCGTCGATGACGAACCCGGGCGACGTCGGCACGCACGACAATCCGCCGCCGCCGAATGCGAATTCGATCACGCCGGCGCAGAACGGTCAGCAGGTGCCGCCGCAAAATCCGGCCGGCCAGATGAATACGCAGTAAACATCAGCGGCGCAACGCCGTGAATGCGGAAAATTCCCACGAACGGAAACCGACCAGCAACGTAAAACCGTCGCGCTCCTGCGGGGGCAGGCGGCGGTCGTTGCGGTGCATGCGCGCGAGTTCTCCGGCCAGTTGATGGATCTTTTCCGCCAGCTCGGCGGCGCTCGCCAGCGACAGGCGTGCGGGCAGGCACATCAGGGTTTCGCCGGCACCGTCGAACTTCCCGGCAAAATAATCCTCGACGACGTGGGCGCGGAAGAAGCGTTGTACCGGCCCGTCCGGCAGCCAGCGGAACGCGTTCGAGACCCGCAGCGTATAACGGTTCAGCGGCTTCAGTTCGATCACGCCGAGGCGGTCGAGTTCCACCAGCAAGCCGATGCATTCGGGTTCGCTCAAACGATAGGTTTCGACCATCTGTTCCAGGCTCCAGTGCCCCAGGCAACAGATCGCCACGAGCAGCAGGCGCGGATTGGCGACCAGCGCCGTTTCCTGGATGAGCGTCAAGGTGTCGGCCTGCGGCCGCGCATCGGCTGCGCGCCGCAGCACGTCTTCCATGGCGATGCCGGCCGCCTGGCAGATCTGGGCCAGGCGCGACAAGGTCATGTCCTTCTGGCCGAACATGCGCTTGATACTCGATTCGCTCATCGCGATGCGGTCGGCCAGCATCTTGTAGGTGATCCCGGCGGCGCGCAGTTCGGCGCGCAGCACGTCCAGCAGCATGTCGGGGGAGCTCATGATTGGGTCGCTTTTCTGTTTTCGTTCGTCAACTCGGCGCTAACGAATGTACAGAAGAAGGCAGGCCAGTTCAAGAAATGTCGAGTCCAGCCAGCCACGACCGCCTGCTGGGTCCGGTCAGCGTTATGATACGCATCAGTTCAGGTGCGAACGTCCGTGCCCTCGCCGCTGCGCCGGTGTCCAATCGATACCAAAGGAGGGCCTATGAAAACGATAAGCGTGATCGTTCTGGCGTTATTGGGCGCGGCAGCATTCGCGCAGGGGGCGGCGCAGGCGCCCGGCGTGCGCCGCACCGACCTGCTGAAGCACGACAGCGTCGTGCCGGGACGCGAAGTCGTCGAGGTGCGCGTCGAGGTCGACCCCGGCCGTGGCGTGCCCAGGCATACACATCCGGGCGATGAAGTGCTGTACGTGGTCGAGGGCACGCTGGAGTACATGCCCGACGGCAAAGCGCCCGTGGTGCTCAGGGCGGGGCAATCCGTCTTCATTCCGGCCGGTACCATTCATGCGGCCAGGAACCCCGGCACAGTGGCCGGGGCGGGCATCGCGACCTATTTCGTCGAGAAGGGCAAGCCGCTGATCACGCCGGCGAAATAACGGTGCCGGTCACTCCTCGTCCGGCTCCAGCTTGACCTTCTTGAGCGCACGCTTGGCGGCCAGCCGTTCGCTGGCCTCGGGTTTCGCATGCGCCCCGGCCGCGCGCGCCTTGGCAAAGCCGGCGAACGGATTGCGGGGTTTGAGCGGCGGCGTCGGCTCGACACGCAGCCGCATCTTTTGCCGGGTTGCCAGTGCCTTGTTTGCCATCGCCGCCTCCTTTCCGATGCGTTACAGCACGTAGCGCGACAGGTCTTCGTTGACCGCCAGCGCATCCAGCCGTTCGTTGACGTAGGCCGCGTCGATGACGAGCGCCTGGCCCGACTTGTCGGTGGCCGAGTACGAGATCTCTTCCAGCAGCTTTTCCATTACCGTGTACAGCCGGCGCGCGCCGATGTTCTCGGTGCGCTCATTGACGGAATACGCGATCTCGGCCAGGCGATGGATGCCCTCGTCGGCGAACTCGAGTTTGACGCCTTCCGTCGCCAGCAGGGCTTCGTACTGCTTGGTGAGGCTCGCGTCCGTCGAGGTCAGGATGCTCTTGAAATCCTCGATCGACAGCGATTCCAGTTCGACGCGGATCGGGAAGCGGCCCTGCAGCTCGGGGATCAGGTCCGACGGCTTCGACAAGTGGAACGCGCCCGAGGCGATGAACAGGATGTGGTCCGTCTTGATCATGCCGTACTTCGTGTTCACCGTCGTGCCTTCGACGAGCGGCAGCAGGTCGCGCTGCACGCCCGCGCGCGAGACGTCGGCGCCGCCGTGTTCCGAACGCGACGCGATCTTGTCGACCTCGTCCAGGAACACGATGCCGTTCTGCTCGACGTTGGCGATGGCCTTCTGCTTCATCTCGTCTTCGTTGATGAGCTTGGCGGCTTCCTCGTCGACGATCAGCTTCATCGCTTCCTTCACCTTCATCTTGCGGGGCTTCTTGCGGCCACCGCCGACGCCGGCGAACATCGACTTGATCTGTTCCGTCATTTCTTCCATGCCCGGCGGCGCCATGATTTCCATCTGCGGCGAGGCCTCGGCCACGTCGATCTCGACTTCCTTGTCGTCGAGCGCGCCTTCGCGCAGGCGCTTGCGGAAGGTCTGGCGCGTGGCGTCGCCGCCATCCTTGGCGTCGCTGCTGACGTTGAAGCCGAAGTCGCGCGCAGGCGGCACGAGGATGTCGATGATGCGGTCCTCGGCCGCGTCCTCGGCGCGCTGGCGCACCTTCTTCATTTCGCTGGCGCGGGTCTGCTTGATGCCGATGTCGATCAGGTCGCGGATGATGGTGTCGACGTCGCGGCCGACATAGCCGACCTCGGTGAACTTGGTCGCCTCGACCTTGATGAACGGTGCGTCGGCCAGCTTGGCCAGGCGGCGCGCGATCTCGGTCTTGCCGACGCCCGTCGGGCCGATCATGAGGATGTTCTTCGGGGTGATCTCGTGGCGCAGCGGTTCCTCGACCTGCTGGCGGCGCCAGCGGTTGCGCAGCGCGATTGACACGGCGCGCTTGGCCTTGCCTTGGCCGACGACGTGCTTGTCGAGTTCCGAGACGATTTCGGACGGGGTCATGTTCATAATTGTGCTCATGAATACTTTCGTGCGGGAGAGGCCGTTATTCCAGCGTCTCGATGATGTGCGACATGTTCGTGTAGATGCACAGCTCGCCTGCGATGGTCAGCGCTTTCTTGACCACGTCGGCCGGGGCGAGATCCGTGTTTTCCTGCAGGGCCTTGGCGGCCGACTGGGCGTAGATGCCGCCCGAGCCGATCGCGCCGATGCCGTCTTCCGGTTCGAGCACGTCGCCGTTGCCGGTGATGATCAGGGTCTTTTCGCGGTCGGCCACCAGCAGCATGGCCTCCAGGCGGCGCAGCACGCGGTCGGTGCGCCAGTCCTTGGCCAGTTCGACCGAGGCGCGCAGCAGATTGCCCTGGTGTTTTTCCAGTTTCGCTTCGAAGCGGTCGAGCAGGGTGAAGGCGTCGGCCGTGCCGCCGGCAAAGCCGCACAGCACCTTGTTCTGGTAGAGCTTGCGCACCTTGCGCGCCGAGCCCTTCATGACGACGTTGCCCAAGGTGACTTGTCCATCGCCACCGAGCGCGACCTGGTTGCCGCGCCTTACGCTGACGATCGTCGTGCCGTGAAATTGTTCCATATTTGCCTCGTGGTTGATCTGCTCACCGCAAGTGGGGATGCGATATGAAATTGCAAGACTGAACCGTATCCGGCGGTCTCAGTACTTATGGGCGTACAGGCGGACCTGGTCGCCGACGCCGAGCAGGCGCAGCAAAGCGGCAACGAGATGGTTCAGGTCGCGCAGCACGACCTCGCGCCCGTCCTGGGCCAGGGTGCGCAGATGGGCGGCGAGGGCGTTCGCGGCCGCGTAATCGATGCGTGCGAGCCGGGACCCGTCCAGCACGAGAGCCGGATGGCGCGCCGCGTGGCCGGCGATGGCGGCCAGCAGCGGCGCGCTGTCGCCCCGGATCATGGCGGGCAGCAGGAAGCGGTCGCCGGCCGTCGCCGGACCGGCCGTCAGGCGCGTCGCAGCGCGTCGGGGGGCTTCGAACGACGGCGGCGACACTTCGAAGGTGACGCAATAATCCATGGCGGTTTCCTCGAAATCCTTTTCGCGGTTCGTCAGCAGCAGCAGTTCCAGCAGCAGCAGCCAGGGCGCTTCGCCGGCGCCGCGGTCGCCGATCGCCAGCATCGGGCGCAGCACCGCGACGAGGTGGTCGGCGCCCGCCAGCACCAGTTCGCGTCCCGCCTTGCGCAGGGTTTGCAGGGATTCCAGCAGCAGGGCGCAGCCCGGCGGCGTCACCGCGGTGATCGCCTGGAATTCGAACCGGACGAGCGGACCCGGCGCGGTGGCGCGGGCGAGTTGCGCGCGGGCGAGAGGGCCGTCGTCCAGGCGGCCGGACAGGGTGGCCGTCGGGATCGCTCCGGCAAACTGGTGGTCCGGCGCGTGCGACGTGGCCGCGAGGGGGCGATAGGTGGGAGGCGACGTCTCGAACCGGCTGGCGTAGTCGATCGCGATGCTTTCGAACTCGTGTTCGAGACCCATGATCTGGACCAGGTCGAACAGCATCCACCATGGCAGGCGTTCGCCGCCCTGGTCGCGCACGCTGGTGCGCAGCAGGAAGGCCGCGGCGTCGAGCTGGTCATTGGCGTACAGGATCGCCGCTTCCTCGACGACCGGGGCGCTGGACGGGGCAGCGGCCGCGTCCGGCACTTCATCGTGATCCGGCAGGATGTCCGTGTTCTGGTCGGGTACGGCCGCGGCCGGAGGGCGCCGGTTGCCGGCCCAGGCATCGTCGTCGAAGATGGCGGAGGTCATCTCCAGTTCGATCGCGTCGATCTTGGCCGCAGTGGCGCGGGCGATTTCACGCTGGCGTTCGCGTTCCGCCTCGGTATCGAGCGCCAGGCGCGTGACGGGGCCGGCCACGAGCGGACCGTCCGGGCGCGAGCGGACATCCGCACCCACCGGCGGTGCGTCGCCTTTTTTCTTCAGGAAATCGAAGAGCCCCATCCCACAAGTGTATCTGATAGGAAATAATTCATGCGCACGAACCCAGAGCCAATATCGGCCCTAAAAACAAAAAAGCATGCGGCGGGCGCATGCTTTTTCATCGGAGCGTACGACGATCAGTCACCGTACAGTTTCTGCTTCAGCTCGCGGCGCTGCTGGGCTTCCAGCGACAGCGTCGCGGTCGGACGGGCGATCAGGCGGGGGATGCCGATCGGTTCACCGGTTTCCTCGCACCAGCCGTATTCGCCGGACTCGATCGCGGCCAGCGATTGCTGGACCTTCTTGAGCAGCTTGCGCTCGCGGTCGCGGGTGCGCAGCTCGAGCGCATGCTCCTCCTCGATGGTGGCGCGGTCGGCCGGATCGGGAACGAGTACCGTTTCACGCAGGTGTTCCGTCGTTTCGCCGGCGTTTTTCAGCAGTTCCTTTTCGAGCTCCTGCAGGCGGTTCTTGAAGAACGCCAGCTGGGCCGGGTTCATGTAGTCGTCGTCGCTCATGGCCCGAATTTCTTCTTCCGTCAGGAGGCGTTCTTCGGGCTGCGCAACGGTATTCGGTTTCGTTGTTTTAGTCATGACTTCACTTACCTTTGATACGACAGAGTTTCCATTTTATCAGCTAACTCAGCGGTTACCATTGCTTCGGTGTGCGCGCCGGGTCAGCTGCCGTGACCGTTGTTCAGTCGTTCAACCACAGGGTGCATGGGAGCACCATAGAACCGGGGTAGTTTATACCAAACACTGTTCCAATCCGCGAATAAAGACATCTTTCGGTAAATTTTTACCAATAAACACCATCTTGCTGCCGCGCGATTCGCCATCCGCCCACTTTGCACCGAGGTCGCTGCCCATGATTTGATGCACGCCTTGGAAGACGACCTTGCGATCCGCGCCCGCCATCGACAGCACGCCCTTGTAACGCAGCATGTTCGGTCCGAACACTTGGACCATGCTGCCGAGGAATTGATCCAGCCGTTCGGGGTCGAACGCGCGCTCGCTCTTGAACACGAACGCGGCGATGTCGTCGCTGTGGTGGCCATGGTGGTGATCGTGGCTGTGGCCGCAGGCTTCCGTGTGCACGTGGTCGTGGTCATGATCGTGATCGTGACCATGGTCGTGCGCCTCTTCCGTCGTGAGGAAGGCGGGGTCCAGCTCCAGCTTGTCGTTCAGGTTGAAGCCGCGCAGGTCGAGCACGTCGCTGATCGGCGCGCGGCCGAAATCCGACGTGCTGATCGGGGCACGCGGGTTGATGCGGCGGATGCGCGCCTTCAGTTCCTCGACGGCGGCGGCGTCCACGAGGTCGGTCTTGGACAGCAGGATCTTGTCGGCGAAACCGACCTGGCGCTGGGCTTCCTCGTGGCGGTCCAGCTGGTCCATGGCGTGACGGGCGTCCACGACGGTGACGACGGCGTCGAGCAGGTAGTGCGCGCCGACTTCCTCGTCGACGAAGAACGTCTGGGCCACCGGGCCCGGATTGGCGAGGCCCGTGGTCTCGATGACGACGCGGTCGAAGCTGATTTCGCCGGCCTCGCGCTTGCGCGCCAGGTTCGTCAGGGCGACGATCAGGTCGCCGCGCACGGTGCAGCAGATGCAGCCATTGTTCATTTCGACGATCTGCTCGCCCGAGTCCTGCACGAGGATCTCGTTGTCGATGTTTTCCTGGCCAAACTCGTTTTCGATGACGGCAATGCGCAGGCCGTGCTCTTCCTGCAGGATGCGGTTGAGCAACGTGGTTTTGCCGGCGCCGAGGAAGCCGGTCAGGATGGTGCTTGGGATCAATTCCATATGTCGCTGTCCAATGGTGTGCGCCGTTCCGGCCGCAGGGAATCGGAAGATTATGCCGGAATTTGCGAATCGTCACCACCCGGCATGCCGTGCTTGCCTGCGGGCGACGTACCTACTTGCGCTTTGCGCGCGGATGGGCCTTGTCGTACACGGCGGCGAGGTGCTGGAAGTCGAGCGACGTATAGATCTGGGTCGACGTGATGCTGGCGTGGCCCAGCAGTTCCTGCACGGCGCGCAGGTCGCCCGAGGATTGCAGCACGTGCGAGGCGAACGAGTGGCGCAGCACGTGCGGGTGCACGTGGACCGGCATGCCGGCCTTTTGCGCATGGGCTTTCAGGCGGTACTGCACGACGCGGGGGCTGATGCGCGTGTCGCGCGCCGACAGGAATAACGCGGCGCTGCCGTCGCGCGCCGGCGGACGCACGGCCAGCCACGCTTCCAGCGCCGCGCGTGCCGGACCGCCCACGGGCACCCGGCGCATCTTGTTGCCCTTGCCGGTGACGATGACTTCCTGGGCTTCGAGGTCCAGCCAGCCGAGCGAAGCCGGGACGTGGTGGACGTCGAGCCCGGCCAGCTCGGACACCCGCAGGCCGCTCGAGTACAGCAGTTCGAACATGGCGCGGTCGCACAGCTCGGCCGGTTCCGGGTGGCCGGACGTCGTCTTTTCCATCAGCTGGACGGCATCGTCGACGGCCAGTGCCTTCGGCAGCCGCTTGGGGCGGCGCGGCGCGCGCACGCCGTCGGCCGGGTTGGCGGCCAGCGGGCGCTGGCGCGACAGCCAGTTGAAGAAGCCGCGCCAGCCGGACAGCTTGCGCGCGATCGACGCGGCGCTCTGGCCCTCGGCGTGCAGTTTCGCCGTGACGCGGCGGATGTCGAAATGGGTGAGCGTTGCCCAGTCGGCCTGGCCGGTGAGCCGGGCCAGTTCGGCCAGGTCGCGGCGGTAGGCGGCGATCGTGTGGTCGGACAGCTGGCGCTGCGTTTTCAGCTCCGCCAGGTAGCGGCCGGTCCAGTCGTCGGCGGCCGGGGTGTCCATGTCAGCCGAGCAGGGGAGCCAGTGCGGTGCTGGCCGTCTCGCCGATGTGGACGAGGAAATCCGTCGCCATCGCGGCGCTGAAGCGTTCCGGATCGGGAGAGCCGAGCACGAGCAGGCCGAAGGCGCTGCCGTTCGCGCGCAGCGGCAGCAGGACGGTCGAGCGCACGGTGTCCGCGCCATCCAGCCAGCCGACCGCTTCGAATTCCTTGTTCGGGCCGCAGTACGGCGCGCGCAGGCTGCTGGCGAACAGGCGCACGTCCTCGGAGACGCCGTTCGTGTACCACGTGTCCGCATGCTCGGGCGCCAGCTTCCACAGGCGCAAGGTCGCTTGCGGCACGATGAAATGCTTGACGAGGCCCTCGGCGACGGCGGCCGGGATCTCGCCCGGCACGCGGGTGCGCAGCAATTGCTGGGCCCAGCCGTGGAAACGGTTGGCGATGGCCGCGTTTTCCTCGGCGTGGCGCACCAGCTCGGACATGCGCAGTTCCAGGATGCGGTACTTGTCGCGCATGACTTCCATCTGGCGTTCCTGCAACGAGACCGCACGGCCCGTAAGCGGACTCGACAGTTTCACTTCGCCCAGCAGGGCGGCGTGCTCCACGAAGAACTGCGGATGGTCGAGCAGGTATTGGGCGATGGCGGCGGAATCCAGTGTTGCGGCGGTCATGTGCGGCTTGCGAGATGGGTAGACAAGTTCATTTTAACCGACAGCAATGGGTCGGCGCAGATTTCCTGTCTGCACTGTGCCACAAAAGCCAAGGGCGGACCCGGTTGCCCAGGTCCGCCCTTGCTCGAGCGATACGGCGGGGTTGCCCCCGCAGTCTCAGCTTAGAACGAGTGGTTCAGGCCGATGTCGTAGTGGTTGACGGTCGGGGTAGCAGCCGATGCGCCGGTCGCCTGGTTGAAGACGTTGGTCTTGCGCGACGCGTCGACGTACAGGTACGTACGCTTCGACAGGCTGTACTCGTAGCCCAGCGAGTACTGGCGGGTGATCAGGTCGTGCAGGCGGACGTTTTCTTCCTGCTTCTTCAGACCGAAGCCAGCCAGCAGCTTGCCCGGGCCCACAGCGTAGGTCGCACCGATTTCAGCACCCTTGATGGTCGGACGCTGGGTGTTGGTGTGCTCCATGTTCTGGTGCGAGTAGGTACCCATCAGTTTCAGTTCCGGGGTCACCGAGAACGAACCTGCGACCGACCAGACCTTCGATTCGACGGCGTTGCGCTCGTAAGCCAGCATCGCGGCGGCCGGACCGTTGTTGTAGGTACCAGCGATCGAGAACGGGTTGGCCGAAGCCTGTGCGCCCGCAGCGTAGGTGGCGGCGCCAGCGCCGACGCCGGTCACGCCGCCGCCGGTGGCTTCTTTCGAGGCCCACGAAGCGTTCACCTGGAAGCCATTGGCGACCGGCGAGTTATAGAAGATCGCGTTCGAGATACGGTTGTTGTTCGGGCCGCTGCCGCCGACGTCCAGCGGAGCCGAGTTGAAGCCGGCGACCGAGATGTCGGTGTAGAAACCGGCCGGCGACGGCAGGCCGTGCCACGGTTCGAACGAACCGACGATTTCCTGGAACGGGGTCAGGCCACGGCCCAGACGGATCATACCGAAGTCGCCCTGCAGGCCGACGCGGGTCTGGCCCTGGAACAGCGGACGGCCGTTGTTTTCGTTGGTGCCGGTGTCCGGCTCGTAACGCATTTCGACTTGGAACAGTGCCTTCAGGCCGTTGCCCAGATCTTCGGTGCCCTTGAAGCCCAGGGTGTTGGAAGCACGCTTGCCGATGGCCAGGGTCTGGTCGGTACGCTTGACCATGCCGACGTCGATGTTACCGTAGATTTGGACGGCGGTTTGAGCTTGTGCCACACCGGCGAATGCGCCCAGCAGAGCGGCTGCCACGAGGGTTTTTTTCATCTTAATTTTTATCCTAAAAAGTGAATCGAAGGAATCCAGAGAGCATTGAGATTTTTATTAGTTGCTGAACACTCGGATGTGTGAACCTTAAATGCTTAATGCGTCAAGATTGTCTGATTTGTCAATTATGACTGTTGCACTTGGTCGAAAGCCAATAAAACCAATCGTGCTGTTGTATTTTCGAAACGGCCACGCCAGGAAACCGGGCGCACCTTAAGGCTCGTTTAAGTTTCCAAACATCATCATTCTCTCCCCGTACCACGGCAGGGTTTGTGCGGGCTCAAAGGCCTTTGGAATCGCAGCCGAATCGCATCGCCGCGGCTTTAGACTCTGGCCCATCCGACGTCCATTGTTACCGCAGTGCGCGCCACATGAGCTCATCAGTAGCGCAACGCAGGCGATCTGCACGCATCTTCGTGCATTGTGCTTGCGACATGGAACTGCGTACATTTCTTAGACGTCTCTAACATCAAGAAAAGAACGATGGCAAATCGTGAAGAACTTGCGGTCATCCGCGGCGCGCGTGCCGGGCGCGTCGAATCGCAACTGGCCCTGGGCCGGCTCTATCTGTTCGGCAGCGCCGGGCTGCCGAAGAGCCTGCCCACGGCCCTGCATTGGCTCGACCGCGCCGCACAGCAAGGTTGCGATGAAGCATGGCAATTGATCGGAAACCATATTCCGGTCGATCTCGCGCGTGACAGTCCGCAACCGGTCACCGGCTGGTACGAGCTGGCGTACGACGGCGGCCTCGTGCGGGCCGGGC
This sequence comes from Massilia kyonggiensis, assembly GCA_966212285.1. GTDB lineage: Bacteria > Pseudomonadota > Gammaproteobacteria > Burkholderiales > Burkholderiaceae_D > Telluria > Telluria kyonggiensis_A. Next base: position 58,894 of record CBIHQW010000007.1, on the reverse strand, counting down.
TCGTCTATGCACAGCTGGTACTGGGCGCGCTGAACGACGGCCAGTGCACGCCGGCCCAGCGCGCCAAGGCCTTGCGCGCGCTGGAAGACGCGGCCCGTGCCGGGTTCCCGGAAGCGCAGTGGCTGCTCGCGCGCGAGCACGGCGCCGCGCCGCCCGAGACGGACGAGCCGGTCGCCCGTGCGCCCGTGGCCAGCCCCGCGGGCCAGCGCTGGCTGCGCCAGGCGGCCGACAGCGGCGTCGGCGCCGCCCAGTTCGCCCTGCTGGAACAGGACTGGAGCGCGGGCCGCTGGTCCGCCTGGCTGGAGCGGGCGCTCCCGCTGGCGCGCGCCCTGGCCGGTTCCGATGCCGCCCAGGACAACACGGCCGCTCGCCTGGCGCCGGACGAGGTGCTGCTGCTGTCGCGCTGCGCCCGGCTCGTCGCCGCGAACGACGCGCCGCACGACGTCGGCCAGGATGAATTGCTGCGGTTCTGGGAAATCGCCGCGGCCGAACAGGACCGCCATGCCCAGTTCGCGCTCGGCCTGTGGTGCGCGCGCATGCGGGTGGACGGCAAGCGGATTCCCGGCAGCCATGGCGCGGCCAACTTCAAGAAGGCCGTGCGCTGGCTGACGCAGGCCGGCGAGCAGGGCCTGGCCGAAGCCTGGTACGCCTTGTCGCGCATTTATATCAAGCCGGAATTCTCCCAGCGCAATGTCGTGGAAGCGCAGAAATACCTGGAGCGCGCGGCGGAGATGGGGTATCGCGATGCCCAGCTCGAATGCGGGAACGCGGCGTGGCGCGCGCGGCGCGAGAACGAGAACAACGACGTGCGTGCATTGTTCTGGCTGCAGAAGGCGGCGGCGCAGGCTTGTCCCAAGGCTGCCGCCGCGCTGCGCAAGCTGGCGCCGCGCCAGCCCGGCGCCTGGACGGACCTGGGCGGGCTCGCGGGGCGCGACCTGGTGGCCCATCCGCTGCTGGCCGCGCGCCTGGAACTGGCGGTGGCCTTCGGCCTGAGCCGGGCCGAAGCGCTGCTGCTGGATGTGCGCAGCGCCGACCGCGGCCATTGCCTCGTGATCGACATCCGCGCCAGCTACGGACGCAGCCGGCGCCGGCTGATCTCGGTGGAAACGGTGCAGGAACGCCAGTTGCTCGACCGCGTGGCGCTCGTCTTCGAGAACGTCGATTGCGGTCCGGGGGGACCGGAAGGGAATTATCGGCAGCGCCTGTACCGGCTGCGCAGCCTGTTGCCGGAGATGGCGACCGCGGAGTCCGGGACGGAGGAGCCGGAAGAGTCTCCGGCGCCGGACGGAGACTACTCGCTGGCCGCCTGAATCAGATTCAGATCTCGATTTCGCCTTCGAACACGGTCTCGGCCGGACCGCTCATATAAACAGGCTGGCCTTCGCCGGCCCAATGGATGGTCAGCTTGCCGCCGTGGGCCTGGACCTGCACGGGCGAGTCCAGCAGGCCGCGCCGGATGCCGGCCACGACGGCGGCACAGGCGCCGGTGCCGCAGGCAAGCGTCTCGCCGGCGCCGCGTTCGTAGACGCGCAGCTTCACATGGCCGCGGTCCACGATCTGCAGGAAGCCGGCATTCACGCGGCGCGGGAAGCGCGGGTGGTGCTCGATCTGCGGGCCGGTGTCGAGGACGGGGGCCGCGTCGACGTCGGCCACGACCTGCACCGCGTGCGGATTGCCCATCGACACCGTCGACACGAGCACGGTCTGTTCCTGGCCCTTGTTCGAGACGGTGATCGGCCACAGCGTGTCGCGGCCTTCGGCGACGCCTTCCAGGCCGGCCGCATCGAACGGGACCTGGCCTGGCTCCAGGATCGGGGCACCCATGTCCACCGTGATGCTGCCGTCGTCTTCCAGGCGCGGGGTGATGATGCCGCTCATCGTTTCGACGCGGATGCTGCGCTTGTCGGTCAGGCCCTTGTCGCTGACGAAGCGGACGAACGCGCGCGAACCGTTGCCGCACTGCTCGACTTCGCCCCCGTCATTGTTATAGATGCGGTAGCGGAAGTCGCTGTCTGCCGTGGCGGGGCGTTCGACGATCAGGATCTGGTCGGCACCGACGCCGAAGCGGCGGTCGGCCAGGCGGCGCCATTGTTCCGGGCCGAGGTCGAGTTGCTGGTTGATCGCGTCGATCACGACGAAATCGTTGCCGGCGCCGTGCATCTTGGTGAACTTGAGTTTCATGGTATCTGTCATTAATCGTAGAACGAGGGCTCGCCGGGCGGCCGGGTCTTGAAGCGCTTATGGGTCCAGAAATATTCGGCCGGATGTTCGCGCACGCGGTCCTCGATGAAGGCGTTCATGCGGCGTGTGGCGGCGATGATGTCGTCGCCCGGGTAATCCTCCCATGCAGGATAGAACTCTACCCGATAACCTTTGTAGTTGGGCAAGAAGGTGGCCACGACCGGGATCACCTTCGCGCCCGTCGCACCCGCCAGCCGGCCGAGTGCGGTCAAAGTCGCCGCGGGGACATTGAAGAAAGGAACGAAGGTGGCATCCTTCTCGCCGAAATCCATGTCCGGCAGCATGAAGTAAGGCAGGCCCTCGCGTAGCGCGCGGATGATCGGCTTGATGCCGTCGCTGCGCGTGAACAGGCGCACGGGGCCGTAACGTTCGCGGCCATAACGCAACAAATCGTCGAACGCCTTGTTCTTTTGCGGCGAATACATCGTCGACAACGGCACCACGCGGGACGCCACGCCGGCCACGTCCAGGCAGACGAAGTGCGGGCAGAACACGATGGTCGGGCCGCTTTCCATTTGCTCCTTCGGGACGTTCGGCACGATCTCGATCAGGCGCTGGATGCGTTCGAACGGCGCCCACCAGATCAGCGAGCGCTCCAGGATGCTGCGCGAATAAGCCATGAAATGGCGTTTGGCGATATCGACCCGCTCCGCTTCGCTCAGGTCGGGCATGCACAGGCGCAGGTTGACGAGGGCGATCTTGCGGCGCTTGGGGATCGCGTAATACATCAGCCAGCCGACGGCGTTGCCGATGCGGCCAAGGACAGGCAGCGGCAGGAAGTGCAGCAGCCACAACAGGAAAATCAGGAACCTCATGCGACGGTCTCGGGGTGCGGTGCTTCGACGCCTTGCGGCTTCTTGTAGCGGTTATAACTCCAGAAATACTGGGCGGGGCAGAAGGCGATGAGCTTCTCCATCTGGCGGTTGATGGCGGCGGCCTGCCGGGCCGCGTCGCCGTCGAGCGACCCTTCGAACGGGACGAAGCGGATGGCGAAGCCGCGGCCGCGCGGCAGGCGTTCCGCGTACACGGTCAGGATGTCGGCCTTGCCCAGCTGGGCCAGCTTGGCGGGCAAGGTCATCGTATAGGCGTCGCGGCCGAAGAACGGCGCCCACACGCCTTCACCTTCCTGCGGGACCTGGTCCGGCAGCACCCCGACGGGCTGGCCGCCCCGCAGCGCCTTGACGAGCATGCGCACGCCGGCCAGGTTGGCGGGTGCCAGGTGCATGTGCTGGCGCTCGCGGGCGCCTTCGACGAGCGGTTTCAGGGCGCTCTGGCGCGGCGGGCGGTACATGACCGTCAGTTCGACGCGCAGCGAGACCTGCTGGGCCGTCAGTTCGAAACAGCCCAGGTGGGGCGTGAGGAAGACGATGCCGCGGCCGGCGTCGAGCTGGCGCTGCACCAGTTCCCAGTTTTCCATGGTGACGTGGCGGGTGACGCGTTCCTGCGGCGCGCACCAGACGAAGGGCAGCTCGGCGATGGCCTTGCCGGATTCGGCGATCGCGGCGCGCAAGTGGCCGCCGTAGCCGGCCTGTTCGAGGTTCGCGCGCAGGCGCCGGCGGTGCGACGGCGATAAGAGATAGACAATCCAGCCGAGCGCGGCGCCGAGCGCGTGCAGCGCGCGTAGCGGCAAAAACGACAGAATCCGAAACAAAAGGACAAGCATTGGTTGATTTAGGGTAGAGAACCGACGAGTTGCTGTGCCAGAATTTTTGGAGCAGCGTAAAATACCACTTGTAGCATCCGCGGAGTTAATGACAACTTGCGAAGCGGAATATAAATCTCGCTAAAGCGTCGCAGGCCTTGGTACTGCGGCAATTTTTACAACAGTATCAGGAGCCTTAATGTCTTCCAACGATTACCTCTTCACTTCCGAGTCCGTGTCGGAAGGCCACCCGGACAAAGTCGCCGACCAGATTTCCGACGCCATCCTCGACGCCATCCTGGAACAGGATCCGCGCGCGCGCGTGGCTGCCGAGACCCTGTGCAACACGGGTCTGGTCGTCCTGGCCGGGGAGATCACGACGCACGCAAACGTCGATTATATTCAAGTTGCACGCAATACCATCAAGCGCATCGGTTACGACAACACCGACTACGGCATCGACTATAAAGGTTGCGCCGTGCTGGTCGCCTACGACAAGCAGTCGCCGGACATCGCCCAGGGCGTGGACGAAGGCGCCGGCATCGACCTCGACCAGGGTGCCGGTGACCAGGGCCTGATGTTCGGCTACGCGTGCGACGAGACGCCGGAACTCATGCCGGCCGCGATTTATTATGCGCACCGCCTCGTCGAGCGCCAGTCGCAGCTGCGCAAGGACGGCCGCCTGCCGTGGCTGCGTCCGGACGCGAAGTCCCAGGTCACGCTGCGCTACGTCAACGGCCGCCCGGTGTCCGTGAACACCGTCGTGCTGTCGACCCAGCACGCGCCGGAAGTCAGCCACAGCCAGATCGAGGAAGCGGTGATCGAAGAGATCATCAAGCCCGTGCTGCCGCGCGAGTGGTTGCAGGACACCCGCTACCTGGTCAACCCGACCGGCCGCTTCGTCATCGGTGGCCCGCAGGGCGACTGCGGCCTGACCGGCCGCAAGATCATCGTCGACACGTACGGCGGTGCCGCACCGCACGGCGGCGGCGCATTCTCCGGCAAGGACCCGTCCAAGGTCGACCGCTCGGCCGCCTACGCCGCCCGCTACGTCGCCAAGAACGTCGTGGCCGCCGGCCTGGCGCGCCAGTGCCAGGTGCAGGTCAGCTACGCGATCGGCGTGGCCCGTCCGATCAACATCACGGTCTATACGGAAGGCACCGGCGTCATTTCGGACGAGAAGATCGCCGAACTGGTGATGGAACACTTCGACCTGCGCCCGAAAGGCATCGTGCAGATGCTCGACCTGCTGCGTCCGATCTACACGAAGTCCGCCGCCTACGGCCACTTCGGCCGCGAAGAGCCGGAATTCAGCTGGGAGCGCACCGACAAGGCCGCGCTGCTGCGCGCCGAAGCCGGCCTGGCGTAATATCCAACGGGCGTTGCGAAAACGCCCGCAGCCGGTGGGCACAGAGGTGCCCACCGTGCTACACTTCCTAATTCCGAGGAGCGTTGCGACGAGATTCCCCATCTCGCCAGGCTCGGATATCAACACCGCGCTCACGTTACTTTTTTCTTAACTTGAAAGGAGGGCGTGATGAGCGCCGTACTCAAAGACACCACCCAGGACTACCTCGTTGCCGACATCGGCCTCGCCTCGTGGGGCGAGAAGGAAATCCGCATCGCCGAAACCGAAATGCCGGGCCTGATGGCCATCCGCGACGAATTCGCGGCCGCCCAGCCGCTGAAGGGCGCGCGCATCGCCGGTTCGCTGCACATGACCATCCAGACCGCCGTGCTGATCCGCACGCTGGAAGCCCTCGGCGCGCAAGTGCGCTGGGCCTCGTGCAACATCTACTCGACGCAGGACCACGCCGCCGCGGCCATCGCCTCGGTCGGCACGCCCGTGTTCGCCGTCAAGGGCGAGACGCTGGACGAATACTGGGACTACACCCACCGCATCTTCGAATGGGGCGATGACGTCTACGCCAACATGATCCTGGACGATGGCGGCGACGCCACGCTGCTGCTGCACCTGGGCGTGCGCGCGGAAAAGGACATCTCGGTGCTGGACAAGCCGGGTTCGGAAGAAGAAATCTGCCTGTTCAACGCCATCAAGGGCCGCCTGGCCGTCGATCCGCAGTGGTACTCGAAGCGCCTGCCGCAGATCCAGGGCGTGACGGAAGAAACCACCACCGGCGTGCACCGCCTGTACCAGATGCACGCGGAAGGCAAGCTGGCGTTCCCGGCCATCAACGTCAACGACTCCGTCACCAAGTCGAAGTTCGACAACCTGTACGGCTGCCGTGAATCGCTCGTCGATGGCATCAAGCGCGCGACGGACGTGATGGTTGCCGGCAAGATCGCCGTCGTGGCCGGTTACGGTGACGTCGGTAAAGGTTCGGCCCAGGCGCTGCGCGCGCTGTCGGCCCAGGTGTGGGTCACCGAGATCGACCCGATCTGCGCGCTGCAGGCCGCGATGGAAGGCTACCGCGTCGTGACGATGGACATGGCCGCCGAACACGGCGACATCTTCGTCACCTGCACCGGCAACTACCACGTGATCACCGAACAGCACATGCTGCGCATGAAGGACCAGGCGATCGTCTGCAACATCGGCCACTTCGACAACGAAATCGAAGTCGCCGCGCTGCGCAAGTACGAGTGGGAAAACATCAAGCCGCAGGTCGACCACATCATCTTCCCGGATGGCAAGCGCATCATCCTGCTGGCCGAAGGCCGTCTCGTGAACCTGGGCTGCGGCACGGGTCACCCGTCGTACGTGATGAGCTCGTCGTTCGCGAACCAGACCATCGCCCAGATCGAACTGTTCACCAATACCGCCGCCTACCCGGTCGGCGTGTACACGCTGCCGAAGAAGCTGGACGAGAAAGTCGCCCGCCTGCAGCTCAAGAAGCTCAACGCCCAGCTGACCGAGCTGACCGAAGAGCAGGCCGCCTACATCTCGGTGAGCAAGGAAGGCCCGTACAAGCCGGAACATTACCGTTATTGATCTGGTAAGCTCTTCCGTGGATTGATGCTGCGCACCGCCGGATTCCATCGTCGGCGGTGCCGATAACTTCTCACGAAAGACACAACATGCGCCTGCTCCTGACCTGGCTGATCAATGCGGCGGCCCTGATGGCCCTGCCTTACCTGATGCATTCGGTAACGGTCGACAACGTCGGCGCCGCCCTCGTGGCGGCCCTCGTTCTCGGCCTCGTGAACACGATCATCCGTCCCGTGCTCGTCGTGCTGACCCTGCCCGTGACGGTCGTGTCGCTCGGCCTGTTCATCCTGGTGATCAACGCACTGCTGTTCTGGCTGGTCGCGAACCTCGTCGGGGGCTTCCATGTGGCGGGGTTCTGGTCCGCGTTCCTGGCGGCGATCCTGTACAGTGTCATTTCGTGGGCGCTTTCTACCTTATTACTCAACAAAGATGGAAACCCCTAACATCAGTATCGAGTTTTTCCCGCCCAAGACGCCCGAGGGTGCGGAAAAGCTGCGCGTGGCTCGCCAGAAGCTGGCCGAGCTGAATCCGAAATACTTCTCCGTGACGTTCGGCGCCGGCGGCAGCACGCAGCACGGCACGCTGTCGACCGTGCTCGAGATCCTGGCCGCGGGCCATGATGCCGCACCGCACTTGTCGTGCGTGGGCGGCACGCGCGAATCGATCCGCGCGATCCTGCAGGAATTCAAGGAGAAGGGCATCCGCCGCCTCGTGGCGCTGCGTGGTGACTTGCCGAGCGGCTATGGCGGCGCGGGCGAACTGCGCTATGCCAGCGACCTCGTCGAGTTCATCCGCCAGGAAACGGGCGACTGGTTCCACATCGAGGTGGCCGCGTATCCGGAAATGCATCCGCAGGCCAAGTCGCCGCAGGACGACCTGCAGGCCTTCGCCCGCAAGGTGCAGGCCGGCGCGAATGCCGCGATCACGCAGTATTTCTACAATCCGGACGCGTATTTCCAGTTCGTCGACAACGCCCGCAAACTGGGCGTGGACGTGCCCATCGTGGCCGGCATCATGCCGATCACGAACTACACGCAGCTGATGCGTTTCTCCGACATGTGCGGCGCCGAGATTCCGCGCTGGATCCGTTTGAAGCTGGCCAGCTTCGGCGACGATTCGGCGTCGATCAAGGCGTTCGGGCTGGATGTCGTCAGCGGCCTGTGCGAGCGCCTGCTCGCTGGCGGCGCGCCCGGCCTGCATTTCTACAGCATGAACCAGGCGGCGGCCACGACCGCGATCTGGCAGCGCATCACGGCTGCCTGATCCGGCGCTGTCCTCGACATGCCCGTGCGACCGGCAGGCCGCGCGGGCATTTTTTCATCACGTGACGTTGGTCGTTTCCGTCACGATCACGTCCAGCGGCACATCGTGCGGCGCGTGCGAGAACACGGCTTCCTGATTACTGTAAGCAATGCCCAAGGTGTGCGGGCGCGGCGGTTGTTCGAGCGTGCGGTCGTAATAGCCGCCGCCATAGCCGAGGCGATACCCTTCGGCATTGAAACCGAGGCAGGGGATCAGGAGGGCCGGCGGGCGCTCGATGAAGCGCAGCTGGGCCGGCACCTGCACGCCGGCCTCGTCCGGCAACATGGCTTCGCCGGGCGTCCATTCCGTGAACGTCAGCGGTGCATCGCGTTCCATCACGACGGGCAGCGCCAGGCGCACGCCGGCCTGGTGCAGTTCCGCGTACGCCGCCCTCAGGTCGGGCTCGCCGGCCAGCGGCCAGTACACACCCATGACACTTACCTGGCGCAATCTCCACCATGCGACGACTTGCGCGCCGATATGTGCATCCCACTGGACCTTGATTGCGGGATCAAGCCCCCCACGTGCAGTCCTGAGCGCCTTGCGCAACGCCGTTTTTGCCACCTGTTTCTCGTCCGCCACGCTCGGGCTCGAGGGGCATGGTATTCTTGAATCGCCGGTCATGGATGAAATGAAGCCTACATTGAATATTGCATTATCGATGTCGCAGACGCTGTTAGCCGGCGCCGTAGTGGCCGCTTCCAGCCTGCTCTTCCTCGCGTCGCCCAATGTCGCGGCCCAGGCCGCGCCGACGGCGGTACCTGCGCCGGGCGCGCTGTCGCCCGCCGGGCTGTCGCCCGCCCCTCCCGTGGTCGCGCCCGGCCCGCAACCGGACGCCAGCCGCGAGCAGGACGAGATCTTCGCGCAACTGCGCGACGCCGCCCGCAAGAACGATGCGGATAAAGCCGCGGCGCTGGCGGCACGGCTGCCGGACTACGCGATTCCGTCGTACGTCGACTATTATCGGCTCAAACCGCGGCTGCGCGACGCTTCCAACGAGGAAATCCTGGATTTCCTGAAACGTTACGAAGGCAGCGCCATCGCCGACCGCCTGCGCAACGACTGGCTGCTCGAGCTCGGCCGCAAGCGCGACTGGGTCAACTTCGACCGCGAGCTGCCCCTGTTCGTCAAGAAGGACGATTACCAGGTCAAGTGCTACGCCCTGCTGTCGCGCGCGTCGAAAGGACAGAACGTCGCGGCCGAGGCGCGCGTGCTGCTCGACAATCCGCCGCTGTACGGCGAAGCCTGCGCCGCGCTCGTCAACCAGCTCGTCCAGTCCGGCCAGTTCACGAACAATGACTTGCTGGCCCAGCTGCGCCTGGCCGGCGAGATGCACGCGACGGGGCCGTCGCGCCGCACGGCGCTGCTGCTGGGCGCGTCCGATACGCGTGCGGCGCAGGCCGTCGACCTGCCGGCCGTGGCGATGGCGCGCGGCATCGGCAGCACGCGTGCCGATCACGAGATCTACCTCGTCGCCATCGGCCGCATGGCGCGCACGAGCCTGAAGCTGGCGACGGTGGCGCTGAACAAGAACGCGTCCAAGCTGTCGGCAGAGGAGAGGGCGATCGGCTGGGCGAACATCGCGCTGGCCGCGTCGCTGACCCTGGCGCCCGAGGCGTACGACGACTGGAAGAAGGCCGAAGGCGCGCCGCTGACGTGGTTCCAGCTGGAATGGAAGACGCGCATCGCGCTGCGCCGCGGCGACTGGAAGACGGTGCGGTCGACCATCGAGGCGATGCCGCCGCAGCAGCACGACGAGCCCGCCTGGACGTACTGGCTCGGCCGCGCGCTGCAGGCCGAGGGCCGGCGCGAGGATGCGCAGGCGCTGTATCGCCGGATCGCCGACCAGAACAGTTTTTATGGGCAGCTGGCGATGGAAGAGCTGGGCATGCAGATCAGCATCCCGCCCAGCGCGGCGCCGCCCACGCCGGCCGAGCTGGCGCAGGTGGCCGCGAACCCCGGCTTCAAACGCGCCTTGAAATTCTTTTCGATGCGCATGCGTTTCGAAGGCACGCGCGAATGGAACTGGGCGCTCAACGGGTTCACGGAACGCCAGTTGCTGGCCGCCGCGGAGTTCGCGCGCCAGAACGATATCCTCGACCGCATGCTGTCCACGTCGGAACGCACGCGTACCGAGTTCGACTACACCCAGCGCTTCCCCGCGCCGCACAACGACATCCTGCATCCGACCGCGCAGGGCCTCGGCCTCGACCAGGCGTGGGTCTACGGCCTCATCCGCCAGGAATCGCGCTTCGTCACCGATGCGCAGTCGGGCGTGGGGGCATCCGGGCTGATGCAGGTGATGCCGTCGACCGGTAAGTGGGTCGCGGAAAAGATCGGCCTGACGGATTACGGCCACGGCATGCTCAGCGATATCCGGACGAACATCGTGCTCGGCACCAATTACCTGAACATGGTGCTGAACAATGCGGAAGGCTCGCAGGTGCTGGCGACGGCCGCGTACAACGCCGGGCCGGGGCGGGCACGCACGTGGCGCGGGCTGTTGACGGCGCCGATGGAAGGGGCCGTGTTCGTGGAGTCGATCCCGTTCGAGGAAACGCGAACCTACGTGCGCAACGTGATGTCGAACGCGACGAACTATGCCGCGCTGTTCGAAAAGCGTCCGCAATCGCTCAAGGCGCGCCTGGGCACGATCACGCCGCGCGGTGGAGGCATCGGCCTTCCCTAAACCAGCAGGAGACAGCATGCACGCGCAATCGGTCGTAATGTTCGGCGGGACCGGATTCATCGGCAGCCACCTGGCGGCCAGGCTGTCCGAGCACGCCATCGACGTCGTCGTGCCCACGCGGCACGAAAGCCACGCGATGCACCTGATGCCGCTGGGCGTCGACATCGTGCAGGCCGACCCGTACGACGATGTGGCGCTCCGCAAGCTCGTGGCGGGGCGCGATGCCGTCATCAACCTGGTTGGCATTTTGCACTCGCGCCGCGGCGATCCGTACGGGCCGGATTTCCGCCGGGCCCACGTCGATCTGCCGCGCCGCATCGCCGCCGCCTGCGCGGCTGAAGGCGTGCCGCGCTACCTGCACATGAGCGCGCTGGGGGCCGACCGCAATGGGCCGTCGATGTACCAGCGCTCGAAGGCCGACGGCGAGGCGGCCGCGGCGAGCCAGGCCAGCGTCGCGGCGACGATCTTCCGGCCGTCCGTCGTGTTCGGCCCGGAAGACAAATTTCTCAACATGTTCGCGCGCCTGCAGCGCCACCTGCCCGTCGTCCCGCTCGCCTGCGCGCATGCGCGCTTCCAGCCCGTGTACGTGGGCGATGTGGCCGAGGCGTTCGTGCGCGTGCTGCTCGATCCGCACACGGCGGGCCTCACGTACGAACTGGGCGGGCCGCAGGTCTATGAACTGGGAGAACTGGTGCGGCTGGCGGGGCGCTATGCCGGCCACGAGCGCAAGGTGATCGCGCTGCCGGACGCGCTCGCGCGGCTGCAGGCGATGTTGTTCGAGCTGCTGCCGGGCGAGCCCGTCATCACGCGCGACAACCTCGATTCGATGAAGGTCGACAACGTCGTCCACCCGTCCAGGGACAATAAAGTCTTGACAACAGCGGCGCTGGGAATCAAGCTCACGGCGCTCGAGGCCGTCGCGCCGCAGTACCTGGCGCCGCCCGGCGGACTCGACGTCCTGCGCGCCCGTGCCGGGCGCTGACCTTCAACGATCACGCCACACCATGCAGACTCTCGAACTCGACCCGACATTGACGCAGACCCTCGACAACGCACGCCAGGCCGGCCTGACCCTGGTCATCGGCAACAAGAATTACTCTTCGTGGTCGATGCGCCCGTGGGTGGCGCTCGTCGCCGCCGGCATCCCGTTCACGGAAGTGCGCGTCCTGCTCGACAAGCCGGACACGGCCACCAACATCGCGCAGTACTCGGCGTCCGGCCGCGTGCCCGTGCTGCTGGCCGGCGAGATGACGATCTGGGACAGCCTCGCCATCTGCGAATACGTGGCCGAGCAATTTCCTGAGAAGCATATGTGGCCGCAGGACGTAGCCGCCCGCGCGCTGGCGCGTTCCGTCGTGGCCGAGATGCATTCCGGCTTCGGCGACCTGCGCACCGCGATGACGATGAACATCAAGGCGCGCCTGCCGGGCCGCGGCCGCACGCCGGGTGCCCAGGCCGACATCGGCCGCATCTGCGAGATCTGGGAAGAGTGCCTGTCCCGCTTCGGCCACCACAACTTCCTGTTCGGCGATTTCTCCATCGCCGACGCCTTCTTCGCGCCTGTCGTCACGCGCTTCCAGACCTATGGCGTGGCGCTGGCGCCCGCGCTGCAGGCGTACTGCGCACGCGTGCTCGCGCACCCGGCCGTCGCGCGCTGGGTCGAGGAAGCGATGGCCGAAACGGAAATCGCCGGCCTGCACGAAGACGAGTTGCCGGACTGATGACGATGCAGGCGTACGTCGTCGGCGGCGCCGTCCGCGATGAGCTGCTGGGGCTGCCCGTGCAGGACCACGACTGGGTCGTCGTCGGCGCTACGCCCGAGGACATGATCGCCAAAGGGTTCCGCCCGGTCGGCAAGGATTTTCCCGTGTTCCTGCATCCGGACACGCACGAGGAATACGCGCTCGCCCGCACCGAGCGCAAGACGGCGCCGGGCTACCACGGCTTCGTGTTCCACACCGCGCCCGACGTGAAGCTCGAAGACGACCTGGTCCGGCGCGACCTGACCATCAATGCGATGGCGCGCGCCGAGGACGGCACCATCGTCGACCCGTACGGCGGCTTGCAGGATTTAAACGACCGCGTGTTCCGCCACGTGTCGCCCGCGTTTGCCGAGGACCCGGTGCGCATCCTGCGCCTGGCCCGCTTCGCCGCGCGCTTCCCGGATTTCACGGTTGCCGGCACGACGCTCGCGCTGATGCGGAGCATGGTCGAGGCGGGTGAGGTGGATGCACTCGTGCCGGAGCGCGTGTGGCAGGAATTGTCGCGCGGGCTGATGGAGCAAAAGCCGTCGCGCATGCTGGCCGTGCTGCGCGACTGTGGCGCGCTGGCGCGCATCCTGCCCGAGCTCGATGCGCTGTGGGGCGTGCCGCAACCGCCATTGCACCATCCCGAAGTCGACACGGGCGTGCACATGATGCTCGTGATCGACTACGCGGCCGAACGGGGCTGCGACCTGCCCGTGCGTTTCGCCGCCCTGATGCACGACCTGGGCAAGGGCGCGACGCCGCCCGAACACTGGCCGAAGCACCATGGCCACGAAGGCATGGGCCCGCGCCTGATCGCGGAACTCTCCAAGCGCCTGCGCGTGCCGACGGAGTGCCGCGACCTGGCCGTGATGACGGCGCGCGAGCACGGCAACGTCAGCCGCGCGCTCGAGCTGCGGCCGAACACGATCGTGACCCTGTTCGAACGCTGCGACGCCTTCCGCAAGCCGGACCGCTTCGCGCAGATGCTGCTGGCATCCGAATGCGATGCGCGCGGGCGCGGCGACGAGAACCACGCCATGCGCAGCCGCGACTATCCGCAGGCGCCTTACCTGCTGCGCGCGCTGGATGCGGCGCGCGGCGTGAACGCGGGCGAGGTGGCGGCCCGCTACGTCGAGAACCGGGAAAGAATTCCGGAAGCCGTGCACGCCGCACGGGTGAGCGCCGTGAAGGCGGCGCTGGGCGACGTGCGCGACTGAACTAGGCCGCCGCGGCGTCGGCCCCGAACCTGCACCACGTGTCGCGGCCCGCTTCCTTGGCGCAGTACAGCGCCGTATCGGCGTTCTTGTACAGCGCATCCGTGTCGACACCGTCCCGCCAGGCCACGGCCGCGCCGATGCTGGCGCTGACGTGCATGGCGTGGGTGCCGAACGCGATCGGCGCGCGCATCGAGTCGACGATGCGCCGGGCCACGTCGCCGACGATGGCGTCGCTGGCGGGCGTCAGCAGAACGGCGAATTCGTCGCCGCCCAGCCGCGCCACGCAGTCGGTCTGGCGCACGGCCGCACGCAGGCGCTCCGCCGCCGCGACCAGCAATGCGTCGCCGGCATCGTGGCCGAGCGTATCGTTGATGTGCTTGAAGCGGTCCAGGTCGATCAGGAGCAGCGCGAACGGGGCGCCGCCGCGCCGGCCGAGGGCGGCCAGGCGCTGCAGTTCGTCGTTGAAGCGGCGCCGGTTGGGCAGGTCCGTCAACGCGTCGTTGTAGGCCATGGTTTCCAGCTGCAGCTGGGTCGCGCGCAGCTCGGCGGTGCGGCTGGCCACCACCGCCTCCAGCTCGCGCTGGCGCCGGCGCAGCAACGACGTGCGGGCCTGCATCAGGGCGGCGAGGATGGCCAGCACGGCCAGCGCACCCAGCGCCCGCACCCAGGCGAGCTGGTGCCAGGCGGGCAGGACGCGGACCGGCAGCGCCAGGCTGGCGGCGTCGTCGCCGGCGGCGGTGGCGCGCACGTGCAGGCGATAGGTGCCCGGCGGCAGGTTGTTGTAGCTGGCGCGGCGCACGGCCGTGTCGGCATCGATCCATGCGGTGTCGAAGCCTTCGAGCCGGTAGCTGTAGCTGCGGTGCTCGGCCGGCATGTAGTCCAGGGCCGCGAACTCGACCGCGAATCCGCGTTCGCGATCGGCGGGCGTGATGGTCAGCGGGGCGGGCTCGCCGCTCGATGCGCCCGGCGCAAGCGTGCGGATCGTACGCCCGCCGAGCATCAGTTGCGTGATGGCGAGCGGCGGCAGGGGACGGCGCGTGTCCAGCCGGTCCGGGAACACGACGGAAAGGCCCGTGAAACCGCCGAACAACACCTCGCCGTCGCGTCCCAGCGCGCCCGAACTGGTCCAGTAACTCGGCACGTGGGCGCCGTCGGCCTCGCCCAGCCGGCGAACCTGCAGGGTGTCGGGGTGCACGCCGGCCAGGCCGAGATCGGTGCTCAGCCAGATTTGTCCGCTGCGGTCCTGTACCAGCATGTTGACGCTGTTGTCGGGCAGGCCGTCGGCCGTCGTCAGGCGGCGGAACCAGCGGCGCCCGCCGGCATCGGTGCAGTCCAGCACGGCGATGCCGTTGCCGAACGAGGACAGCCACAGGCGGCCCGTGCGATCGACGAGCAGGGAGGACACGAAGCCGTTCGGCGCGCGCGTGCGGTCGGCGTTGTCGGTCGGCAGGCGCTCCACGGTCGTGCCGTCCCGGTCCAGCCGCGCGACGCCGCGCCGGGTGCCGATCCAGACGGTGCCGTCCGCGAGCGGCAGCAGGGCGGTGACGCGGCGGTCGCCCAGCGACTCGTCTTCGTGACGCAGCGGCGTCGCCGGCCCGGCCGGCGGCGGCCGCACCGCCCACGCGCCGTCCAGTCCGCCCAGCCACAGGACGTCGTCCTGCCACGCCAGCGCCCAGACGGACGCATCGGGACGGCGTCCGTCGATCTCGATGCGGCGCACGTTGCGCCCGTTGCCGTCGCTGTGATACAGGCCTTGCTGGGTGCCGATGTAGACGCTGCCGTCCGGCGCATTCGCCATGGCGAGCACCCGGCCCTTGGGCAGGGGCCCGGCCGTGCCCGTCGCACCCGTGTGCGGGTCGACGATGCTCACGCCGCCGCCGGGAACGCTCAGCCATACGGTGCCGTCCGGGCGGGGCAGCAGGTGATAAATGTTGAGGCCGGTAATACTGCCGATCGTCCGCACCGTCACGATGCCGTGCGCGCGGGGATCGTGCTGGCTCAGCGTGCCGCCCGTGGCAACGAAGATCTGGCCGCCGCGCTCGCGCAGCATGGCGAGGATCTCGTCGCTGCGCAGGCTGTCCGGCACATCGCCGCGGTAGCGCAGGCGCCGCGTCGTGCCGTGGCGCACGTCGACCTCGACAATGCCGCCGCTCTCCGTGCCGAGCCAGACGGTATCGTCATCCTTTTGCACGATCGTGAACACGCGCTCGCCCTGCAAGGTGGCCTGCGCGCCGCTTTCCACGATGGCGCGGGGCGTTGCACCCCGCGTGGCGATGACGAAGGCGCCGTGGGTGCGGGTACCGATCCATACGCGGCCCGCGCTGTCCTGGTACAGGGCGTTGATCGAGGGTTCGTTGGGCGTCGGCAGCCCGAGATGCACGATTTCCAGCCGGTCGTGGTCGCCGGACCGGTAGAACAGGCCCTCGCGGGTGCCGATCCACAGGCCGCCCTGGCGGTCGCGCAACAGCACGTCGACGCCATCCGGCGGCAGCGCGGGCGCGGCGACTTGCGGGGCGCCGCTGGCGGCGGGGTGCACCTTGCCGCCGGCGTCGACGCGCTCCAGTCCCGCGCCGGTGCCGACCCAGATGCCGCCGGCGCCGTCGTCGACGATGCTGGAGACGCGTGCATGGCCCAGGCCGCCCGGACCTGCCGGGATGACGACGAAGCGGTCGCGCGCGGCATCGTAGCGCGCCAGGCCGCCTGCGCTCGTGCCGATCCACAGGCGTCCGCCCGTGTCGACATGTACGCTCTGGATGTAGCCGTCGGGCAGGCTGCCTTCCCGCGCAGGATCGGCCACGTAGCGCCGCACGCGGAACCCGTCCCAGCGTACCAGGCCGGTCTGCGTACCCAGCCAGATAAAGCCTGCGCGATCCTGCGCGAGGGACGTTCCGAAACGCAGCGCTTCTTCGGTGTGATGCCGGAACGAGACGTGAGAAAATGGATGCCAGACTGCGGGCGCATCCGCGCTGGCTGCGCTGGACGGGAAGGCCAGCAGCGCGACTATCCAGAACATCACGCACGGCAAGGCTCGGCGGAAAAATGACATGCGACACTCTTGGTTTCTTTACGGAATCAAGTATATGTCGCTTCACCCCTGGTAACCCGTTCCCAGCGATAGATTGTTAAATTCTGTTGTATTGGCGCCAGAATCCGGGCCTTGTTGCAGTGCACAAATCGAATACTCCATGCAGGACAATCCACTCCGCCGCTGGCTGAACCACCTGATCAAGAAGAAGGGCCAGGCCGTGCTCGTCAAGGCGCTGCGCAAGCGCGACAGGCGGCGCATCCTGCGCCACTTCCTGGCCCTCGACCGCGACGACCGCCTGCTGCGCTTCGGCAGCGTGCTGCCGGACGCGCAGGTCGAGGCCTATGTCGCGAAGCTCGATTTTTCGAAGGACATCGTGTTCGGCGTCTACAACGGCCGGTTCCAACTGGTGGGCGTCGGCCACCTCGCGTTCACGTCGCGCGACGCGCATCCGGACAGCATCCATTACACGGACAAGGAAAAAGTGGCCGAGTTCGGCGTCTCCGTATCCAAATCGGCGCGGGGGCAGGGCGTGGGCACGCGGCTGTTCGAACGGGCCGCCATCCACTGCCGCAATTCCGACGTCGACACGCTGTACATGCAGTGCCTGTCGTCGAACCGCACGATGATGCACATCGCGAAGAAGGCTGGCATGGAGATCCGCCGCGAATACGGCGAGGCGGACGCCCACCTGCACCTGCCGCCGCCCAGCCCGGGCAGCGTGCTCGCGGAGGCGCTCGAAGAGCAGTTTGCCAAGATCGATTACACGGTCAAGGCGAATGCGCGCGCGGCCGTCAAATGGTTCCGGCCGAAGCGTTGAACGTTTTCAAGCCGACTCGCGCGGCACCAGTCCACCCGTAAACCGCTTGCGGTACGGCGCCACGTCAGTGCCGTCGAGCTGCGCCTGCAGGCATTCCATCGCCGCGACGCCGATGGCGGCGACGTCCTGCCGGAACGTCGTCAGCGGCGGGTACAGGTAGGCGGAAATCGGCAGGTCGTCGTGGCCGACGATCGCGAGGTCCTTGCCCGGTTCCAGCCCGAAGCGGCGGCAGGCGGACATGGCGCCGATGGCGAGCCTGTCGGTGCCGCAGGCGAGCGCCGTGACGCCGGCGCGCTTCCAGGCGCCGCTCGCGAGCCAATCGAGCACGTGGCGGAATGCGTACGCTTCGAAATCCCAGGACGGCTGCGTGCTGGCCGGCACCAAGTGCGGCTGCATGCCCGCTTCCGCCATCGCATCCAGGTAGCCGGCCAGCCGTTCTTCCGGTGATGGATGCGCGACGGGCGGCGCGCCCAGGTAGGCCGGACGGTGGCCGCGGCCCAGCAGGTAGCGGGTGAGCATCGCCATGCTCTGGCGGTTGTCGTTCATGACGTAGTTGCAGTCTTCGTGGACGTAGCTGTCCATGTAGACGATGCGCATTTCCTGCTCCAGCCGCAGCAGCAGGTCGAGGTTCGCCTTCGACGCGACCGCGGTCAGGATCACGCCCGCCACCTTCATCGACCGCATCGTCATCAGCGCCGCCGCTTCCTCGGCCGGGTCGTTGTACGAGCACTGGATGATCACGTCCATGCCCAGCGCCTTGGCCTTCGCCTCGATCGCACGCAGGGCTTCGGCGAAGAACGGTTCGTTCACGACTGGCAGGATGACGCCGACCATGCGCGAGCGGCCGCGCACGAGGCTCACGGCGTGCGGGTCGGGCACGTATTCGAGGTCGCGGCAGGCCTGTTCGATGCGGGCCCGCGTATCCGCCTTCAATCCCTCGCGGTCGTTGAAATACTTCGACACCGTGGCGCGCGACACGCCGGCCCGCGCGGCGACGTCGTGCATGGTCACCGGGCCACGAGAGGCCGGGCCACGGGAATTTTGCGCTGGTTTCATCAGTTTGTTGACTCGTGTAAAGTAAGCGCCCCGCCGACCGGCGCGTCATCATCATAGCAAAAATACTTGCGTGCAATAAGAGCGCGGATTCTCCTCGCGCATGCGCCGTTCGCTCACTGTGCATCACGCGTTGTTGTGGTCACTCAACCATTAAAAATTTTGTAAAAAAATCTGTTGACGACAAAAAGTCGACACGTGTAAAGTTTCTCCGTCAGGCAGTAACCCATACCTAAAACAGCTCGGAGACAACGTCATGAACAGATCCGCCGTGTTCGCGTGCATCGCGGCATGCGCCTTCTCGCTGGCCGGCCAGGCGCTGGCGGCGCGGCCGCTGAAATCCGTGGGCGTCGCCGTCAGCGACCTCGCCAATCCCTACTTTGTCGCCATCGGCAAGGGCGCGCTTGACGCCGCGAAAAAGGTCGGCGGCGACAAGGTCAAGGTGACGACCGTCTCCAGCAAGTACGACCTCAACACCCAGGTTGGCCAGATCGAGAACTTCATCGCCAACAAGGTCGACATCCTGATCGTCAACGCGTCCGATCCGAAGGGCATCGCACCCGTGCTGCAAAAGGCGCGCAATGCGGGCATCGTCGTGGTGGCCGTCGACGTCGGCGCGGACAACGCGGATGCGACGATCATGTCCGACAACACGATGGCCGGCACCGAATCCTGCAAGCGCATCGTGGAACGCCTGCACGGCAAGGGCAACGTCGTGATCGTCAACGGGCCGCCCGTCACCGCCGTGATCGCGCGCGTGGCAGGCTGCAGGCAGGCCTTTGCCGGCACGGGCATCCGCATCGTGTCCGACAACCAGGATGCGAAGGGCAGCCTCGATGGCGGCATGGAAGTCATGACGAACCTGCTGATCGCGCACCGCCGCATCGATGCCGTCTTCGCCATCAACGACCCGTCCGCGATCGGCGCCGAACTGGCGGTGAAACAGGCCGGCCGTCCAGACGTGCAGATGGTCGCCTCCGTCGACGGCGCGCCGGATGCGGAAGCGGCCCTCAGGTCGAAGAACAGCATCTTCGCCGTCACCACCGCGCAAGACCCCTACAAGATGGCCACGATGGCCGTCGACATCGGCTACGGGATCATGAACGGCAAGCGGCCGGCCAACCCGGTCGTGCTGATTCCGACCCCCGCGATCACCAAGCAGAACGTACTGGCCTACAAGGGCTGGGCCAGCCACTAAAAACCTCATCGGAGGAGACATGGCAACAATCAATCCACCGCCCGTGCTGGAGGTCTCCGGCATCCGCAAGCGGTTCGGTGCCGTCACCGTGCTGGACGGCGTCCAGCTGACCATCCGCCCCGGCGAAATCCACGCGCTGATGGGAGAAAACGGCGCCGGCAAGAGCACCCTCATGAAAATCCTCGCCGGCGTGTACCAGCCGGACGCCGGCGAGATCCGCGTGGGCGGCCAGCCCGTGCGGATCACCTGTCCGTTTGACGCGCGCGC
Source organism: Massilia kyonggiensis (assembly GCA_966212285.1). Classification (GTDB taxonomy): domain Bacteria; phylum Pseudomonadota; class Gammaproteobacteria; order Burkholderiales; family Burkholderiaceae_D; genus Telluria; species Telluria kyonggiensis_A. Next base: position 38,742 of record CBIHQW010000007.1, on the reverse strand, counting down.
CTGCGGCATCAACCTGATCTACCAGGAGCTGTCCGTCGCGGCCAATCTCACGGTCGCGCAAAACATCTTCATGGGCGCGGAGCCGCGCGGGCGCTTCGGGATCGTCGACACGGCGCAGATGAACCGGCGCGCGGCCGAGGTATTGAAAAGCCTCGGCGCCACGTTCGCGCCGGACCGCCTCGCCAGCGGCCTGTCGATCGCCGACCAGCAGCAGGTCGAAATCGCCCGTGCCCTCGTGCACGACAGCCGCGTGCTGATCATGGACGAGCCCACGGCCGCGCTGTCCGAACGCGAGACGGAGCGCCTGTTCGACGTGATGCGCGCCCTGCGCGAACGGGGCATCGCGATCATCTACATCAGCCACCGCATGGCCGAAGTGCGCATGCTGGCCGACCGCGTGACCGTGCTGCGCGACGGCACGTGGATCGGCGAGTTGACGCGCGACGAAGCGACGCCGGACACGGTCGTGCGCATGATGGTCGGCCGTGAACTCAACGGCTTCTACGAGCACACGCAGCGACGCGTGCCGGGCCCCGTGCGCCTGAAGCTGACCGACGTGCACGGCGCCAGGGTACACCCCGTATCGCTTGACGTGCGGGCCGGCGAGATCGTCGGCCTCGCGGGCCTCGTCGGCGCGGGCCGCACGGAACTGGCGCGGCTGGTCTTCGGCGCGGACCCTCTGTCCGGCGGCACGATCGACGTCGACGGCAAGCCGGCCACGATCCGCACGCCGGGCGATGCGATCCGCCTCGGCATCGCCTACGTGCCGGAAGACCGCAAGGGGCAGGGCCTGTTCCTGCAGCAGTCGCTGCTGGCGAACGTGACGATGAACGTCCTCGGCAAGCATGCCCGCTGCGGGGTACTCCGGCGCGGGGAACTGCTGGACGTCACGCGCGGCGCGATCGCAAAACTGTCCGCGCGCGGCGCGGGGCCGGACGGCATCATCGGCGGCCTCTCGGGCGGCAACCAGCAAAAGCTGCTGCTCGCGCGGTGGCTGGAAATCAGGCCGCGCGTGCTGATCCTCGACGAGCCCACGCGCGGCGTCGACATCGGCGCCAAGCACGAGATCTACCGGATCATCCACGAACTGGCCGATGCCGGCGTGGCCGTGCTGTGCATCTCGAGCGAGCTGGCGGAAATCATCGGCGTGTGCGACCGCGTGCTCGTCATGCGCGAAGGCTGGCTCTCCGGCGAACTGCTTGGCGAACGCATCACCCAGGAAAACATCATGGCGCTGGCCACCCAGGCCCAGGCCGCATAGGAGACATCATCATGCAGACCCTGAAATCATCCCTTCCCACGGCGCCGCGGGCAGGCGCGCACGGCGGCATTGGCCACGCGTTCTCGCGCATGTTCGCGACGATGGGCATGCTGCCCGTGCTCATCGCGCTGTACGTCGTGTTCTACTTCCTGACCGGGTACTTCGCCGAAGACGGCGTCTCGAATTTCGCGACGACGGCCAACACGATGAACGTGCTGCGCCAGAGTTCCATCAACCTCGTGCTCGCGACGGGCATGACGTTCGTGATCCTCACGGGCGGTATCGACCTGTCCGTCGGCTCCGTGCTGGCCGTGTCCGCGGTGCTGGGCATGATCGCGTCGCTGCCCGGTCATGCGCCCGCGCTGTCCTTGCCGATCTTCCTGCTGGCGGGTCTCGGCATGGGCCTGCTGAACGGCACGCTCGTCGCCGTCTTCAAGATCAATCCGTTCGTCGTCACGCTCGGCACGATGACGGCGCTGCGCGGCGCCGCGTACCTGCTGGCCGACGGCACCACGATCCTGAACCGCGAGATCCCGACCTTCGAATGGATCGGCAACGATTCGTTCGCCGGCCTGCCGTGGCTCGTGTGGGTGGCCGCGGCGCTCGTGCTGGTGGCGTGGTTCATCCTGCGCCGCACCGTCCTTGGCATGCACGTGTACGCGGTCGGCGGCAATCCGCAGGCGGCGCGGCTCACGGGCATCAAGGTCGGCCTCGTCCTCGTCTTCGTCTACGCCTTCTCCGGCCTGTGCGCGGGCACCGCGGGTGCGATGTCGGCCAGCCGGCTGTATGGTGCGAACGGCAACTGGGGTTCCGGCTACGAGCTCGATGCGATCGCCGCGGTGGTCCTCGGCGGCACGAGCCTGATGGGCGGCGTGGGCACGATCTGGGGCACCGTCATCGGTGCCCTGATCATCGGCCTCCTCAACAACGGTCTCACGATCCTCGGCCTGTCGTCGTTCTGGCAGTACGTGGCGAAGGGCGCGGTCATCGTACTGGCCGTGATGCTCGATAAATGGCGTTATCAACAACAGGCGAACTGACATGCAAGCACAACGACTCCCCCGCTACGTGGTCTTCGGCGAAGCGCTCACCGACATGATCCGCCAGGACGACGGCACGTGGCGCTCGCTGCCCGGCGGTTCGTGCTGGAACGTGGCGCGCGTCGGCGCCCGCCTGGGACTGCACACCGGTTATGCGGGCGCCGTCAGCATGGATGCCTTCGGCGACGAGATCGCGGCCGCCAGCCGCGCGGCCGGCCTGGACGAACGCTTCCTGCAGCGTGTGGAAGCGCCGCCGTTCATCGCGATGGTGACGTCGCGCCATCCGCCCCGTTACGTCTTCCTCGGCGAGAACAGCGCGGACCTGCATTTCCGGCCCGAGCTGCTGCCCGACGGCTGGCTCGAAGCGGCCGACGTGATCCACGTGGGCAGCCTCGCCCTGGCGCGCGGACCGCTGGCGCGGCGGCTCGTCGAGCAGGCGCTGATGGCGCGCCAGGCCGGCAAGCGCATCGCGTTCGATCCGAACTTCCGCAACGCGATGCGCGACGCGACTTACCGGCCCACGTTCGAACTGATCGCGGGCCTCGCCAGCCACATCAAGGTGTCCGACGAAGACCTGGAAGGCCTGTTCCCGGGCCTCGGGCCGCGCGACGCGCTGGCCGCGCTGCGCGCGCTGGCCCCCGACGCCGAGATCCTTTTTACGCGCGGGGCCGATGGTCTTTCCCTGATCCGCGGCGACGAGGTGCTCGACGCGCCCGCGCGCCGCGTGGACGTCGTCGACACCGTCGGCTGCGGCGACGCGGCTATGGCCGGCTGGATCGTAGGCCTGCTGCTGCACCCCGAATTGCGTGCGTCGTGCCAGCTCGCGCGCATCGCGGCGGTGGCCGCCACGGCGGCCATGCGTGCCGGGCCTTATGCGCCGACGGCACAGGAAGTCGACGCACTGCTCGACTGACCGGTCATCCGATCCTGTTCCGTCGACCTGCCGCGGCATCTGCGCCGCGGCCGGACGGGATCCGCTTTGCCCATAAAAACAATCAGGAGACACCATGCGCATGCCAACCATCGCGCCGGCGCTGCTCGCGCTCGCGTTTTGCTTCCCTGCGTCCGCCGTGGACGTCCAGAACTACCTGCGGGCCAACGCGGCCGCGAATTCCGAAGGCGGCGGCCAGACCTGCTTCGCGCTGGCCGGCGCGGGCGCCAAGTACCGCTTGGGTAATGAATGCGGCGTCTACGGCGAAATGCTGCTGGGCCAGCACCTCGTGCAGGGCGACGCCGGCGAGGACGTGAAGGCCTATGCGATGCTCAACCTGGGCAACGCGGCCGCATCGAACAATGCAAGGCGGCCGCAGGGCGGCTGGAAGATCGGCCTCCCGCAGGCCTGGCTCGCCATCGAACACGTGAGCGGCCTCGGCGACGCCGCTCTGTGGATCGGGCGCCGCTACTACAAGCGCGAAGGCGCGAACGTCAATGACTTCCTGTACTGGAATCCGTCCGGCATGGGCGCCGGCATCGAGGACGTACCGCTTGGACCCATGAAGTTCAGCTATGCCTACCTGCACGACGACCAGCAGACGATGCCGATCATGCGCGTCGGCGACACGGCGAACCGCCACGATTTTCAACTGCGCGGCGTGCCCGTGAATCCGGGCGGCACGCTGGAACTGGGCCTGGCGCTGATCCGCAGCGACGGCCAGCGCGGTCACCACGGCGGCTCGATGCTCACCGTGCAGCACCGTCAGCGCGTGTTGGACGGCGCCGGCGACAACCGCCTCGCGGTCCAGTGGGGCACGGGCGCCGGCACCGACAATGGCGCGACGGGCGACATCACGAGCGGCGGCGACGTGCACCGGCTGCGCATCATCGACAGCTGGTTTGCGCAGGTCACGCGGCGCTTCGGCGGGGAACTCATCGCCGTTTGGCAGCGGGATAACGCGCACGATCCGGCGAAAGCGAAGACATGGGCGTCGGCGGGCGGCCGCATGTCGTACGCGCTGTCCGACAAGGTGAAACTGCTGGCGGATATCGGCCACGACCGCGTGGCGCCGCAGAACGGCGACGTGCGCCGGCTGACCAAGGTCACGGGTGCCGTCGCGCTGATGTCGAAACCGGGCTATTTCGACCGGCCGGAACTGCGCCTGTTCGTCACGCACGCGCGCTGGAACGACGCTGCGCGCGCGGCCGCGCGGACGAACGATCCGCTGGCCGCGAACGGCATGTATGGCACGACGCTGTCCGGGTTTACCGTCGGCGTCACGTTCGAAAACTGCTGGTGATTCAAGCGTGCATCCCGGCCAGCAGCGTATCGATTGCCGCGAGCGACGGCGGCGTGGCGCCGGCCGCGAGGCAGGCCGCGGCACCCGCCGCGACGGCGAAGCGCAGGTGGGCGAGGCCGTCGCGTTCCGGCGCATGCAGCATGCTCCAGGCCAGCGCGGCGATGCTGGCGTCGCCGGCGCCGACCGTGTCCACGGGCGTGATGCGCGGCGCCGCCATCTCCCACGACCCTGTCGGCGTATGCAGCGACGCGCCGGCGCCGCCCTTCGTGTACAAATACGTGGCGTCCGGATTCCAGCTACGCAGCGTCGCGAAAGCGGCATCCGCATCGTGCGTACGCAGCAGGCCGACGAGATCCTCTTCCGACACTTTAATCACGTCGGCCAGCGCCGTCATGCGGCGCAGGGTCGGGTCGTAGTTCTCGTCCATCAGCGCACGGAAGTTCGGGTCGTAGCTGATGCGCACGCCGCGCGCCTTCAGCGTCTCCGCCAGCGCGACGAGCTTGCCGGCCAGCGGCTGGCGCGCCAGGCTGATGCCGCCGAAGTGCGCCCAGCGGCAGTCGCCGATCCAGCCTTGCGGCAGCTGCGCGGCGTCGAAGTGCAGGTCGGCGCTGTCGTCGCCGACGAAGAAATAGCTGGGCGGGTCGAGCCGGTGCACGATCGCGAGCAGCGGCGACTTGTCCAGGCGCTGGATGAAACGCTCGTCCAGGCCCGCGTCGAGGCTGGCGCGCCACAGCTGGTCGCCGAACACGTCGCGGCTGACGGCGCCCGCGAACGCGCTGGGCGCGCCCAGCTTGGCCATCGCGCGCGCCACGTTCCACGTCGAGCCGCCCGTCACGCTGTGCCAGCGCGTGGCGCCGGCATCATCCAGGCTATTGTCGACAATGAGGTCGGTCAGCGCTTCGCCGGCCGCGACGAATACGGGAAAGTCGCTCATGTCCATCCTGTCAGTCCTTCACGAGAACAGTCAGTACTTCGTAACAGGCGCCCATCGTGTGATAGTCGACCTTGCCGGCCGGGCTCTTTTCGTCGGTGAGCTTTTCGTTCTTCGGGCCGAGGATGCGGTACCAGGCGCCATGTTCGTGGTCGACGAAATGTTCCCAGCTGTAGGCCCAGATGCGGTCGTACCAGTCCCAGTACGCTTTATCTCCCGTGCGCGCGCCGAGGAGGGCGGCGGCGGCGAGGCTCTCGGCCTGCACCCAGAAGTATTTGTCGGCGTCGCAGATTTCGTCCTGCGGGCCGAAGCCGTAATGAATGCCGCCGTGCTTGGCGTCCCATGCCTTGGTCAGCGCCGCGTCGAACAGCTGGCGCGCGCGCGGCACGAGCCAGCTGGACGGGCCGGCCATCCGGTCCTTGTGGCGTTCCATGATCAGCAGGAGCTTGGCCCATTCCGTCAGGTGGCCCGGCTGGTAGCCCCACGGGCGGAAGATGTTCGTCTTGTCGTCGCGGTTGTAGTCCGGGTCGACGGACCAGTCGCTGTTGTAGTGTTCCCAGACCAGGTTGCCGTACAGGGCGGCCTGGCGCACGGTGATGTTGTGGGCGAGCGTCTCGGCGCGCCACAGGTATTTCGTGTCGCCCGTCGCGTCGAACGCGGCCAGCATCGCTTCGCAGGCGTGCATGTTGGCGTTCTGGCCGCGGTACGGGTACAGCGTGGACCAGTCGCCGTTCGCTTCGTCCGCGTACAGGCCGTGCGCCGGTTCCCAGAAGCGGTGCTCCATCAGGTCGTAGGTCTCGTCCAGCCAGGCACGCGCTTCGTCGACGCCGGCCATGATGGCGTGGGCGTACGCGAGCAGCACGAAGGCGAGGCCGTAGCAGTGGTTCGTGTCGTCCGTGACTTTCTTCTGTCCGTCGTTCCAGTCCAGCGTCCAGGCATAGCCGCCCGTTTCCGGGTTGCGGTGCGCGTCGCGCAGGAAGCGCAGGCCGTGCAGCACGCGTTCGCGGTCGGCCGGTTCCTGGAACTGGCGCCACGCCATCGAGAAATTGAACACGAAGCGGGTGCTGCTCACCAGGTGGCGCGTGCGCGCGTCGTAGATCGCGCCGTCGTCCTTGTAGAAGTGATAGAAGCCGCCGCTCGGGTCGACGCAGCGCGGGTCGTAGAACTGGCGGGTGTGGCGGATGTGCTGCAGCAGCGTCGAGCGGGAATGGAAATCGGGAAGCATGGTTGGTGTCGGTGGATAAAAAATGACTTACTTACGGATGCGGAAGTCTTCGCACACGGTGCTGGCGCGGACGACGAGTTCCACGGGCGCCACCTGTTCCAGCGGCGGATCCTGCGGACCGCGCAGCAGCAGCTCGACGCCCAGCGCGCCCAGCTCCTTCTTGTTGATGCGCAGCGTCGTCAGCGGGCGATGGCCCAGCACGGCGCCGGGGATGTCGTCGAAGCCGACGATCGAGATATCGTGCGGCACCGTCTTCCCGGCCGCGAGGCAGGCGCGCATCGCGACGAGGGCGGCGGCGTCGTTGTAGCAGAACACGGCGTCGGGCGGGTGGGGCTGGTCGAGCAGGGCTTGCATCGCCTCGTAGGCGCCCGTCTCGAGGTCGACGCCGTCCGGCAGGCAGATCTCCAGGCGCGGGTCGGCCAGCATGCCGGCTTCATACAGGGCCTGGCGGTAGCCGCGGTTGCGCTCGCGGATGCTGTAGTGGCCGAGCGAGCCGGAGATCATGCCGATGCGTTCGCGGCCCAGCGAGATCAGGTGCCGGGTGGCGAGGTAGCCGCCCATGTGGTTGTCCGGGTTGACCGAGCTGTAGCCGCGCAGCTTCATGTCGATCAGGACGAGGGGCTTGCCGCTGGCGCGCAGGGCGTTCAAGAGTTCGGGTTCGAAGAAGCCGGCGCACACGATGGCGTCCGGCGCGTGCATGCGCAGCTGTTCCGTCACGCCGTCGGCCGGGCCGACCGCCATGAACGACAGCACGATGCCCTGCTTGCGGCACGCTTCCTCGGCGCCGTGCAGCACGGGCGAATAAAAGGGGCTGCTGGCGGCCGTATTGTGTTGTCGATGCAACAGGAACGTGAGGCGGCGAATGCGCTTGCGGCGCAGTTTACAGAAGTCGTACCCCAGTTCGTGGGCTGCCGACAACACCATCTGGCGCGTGCTTTCCGTGAGGCCGGGCTCGTTTTTCAGGGCGCGCGAGATCGTGCCGGCCGAGACGCCGGCATACTTGGCCAGGTCGCGGATCGTGACCGGTGCGGGGCTGTCGCCCGCCTGGGGGCGTGAGGTGACGGGATTCACGTTGTCTCCGATATCGTTGCTGCGCGCGCCTTGGGCGCCGCTGATTTGAATGGAGTCTTGCATATGAAAATTCCCTTGGTCAAACGCGAAGGTGCATTTACAGGCAAGTTTAGTCGGCTTTACTAAACAGCTGTTTGCCCGGTATATTCTCATGTAAGAAACCGATTTCATAAGAGGGGAGGCCGTGTTTAGTGGCACCTGACTAAACTTCGCGGTGGATCGCATACCCCATTTGACCTCGTTACCCTGCTTCTGCAGAATCTTTTCACAATAAAAGTTACCGTCTTGTTAGCGGTAACATTTCAAGGAGACCTATCCATGGAACGCGCACCACAGGCTGCCGTCGAGCCTGCCAACCGGGCCCAGCCCAGTTACACTTTTCCCCTGACCGTCGTCACCGCACTGTTTTTCATGTGGGGCCTGATGACGTCGCTGAACGACATCCTGATCCCGCACCTGAAATCGGTCTACAACCTGACGTACGTACAGGCGATGATGGTGAACCTGGCCTTCTTCAGCGGTTACTTCCTGCTGTCGATCCCGGCCGGCGCCCTGATCCGCCGCATCGGTTATAAAGCCGGCGCCGTCACCGGCCTGGCCGTGTGCGCCGTCGGTGCCGCGCTGTTCTACCCGGCCGCCACCAGCGTGTACGCGCTGTTCCTGTTCGCCCTGTTCGTGCTGGCCGCCGGCATCACGATCCTGCAAGTCGCCGCGAACCCGTACGTCACCGCGCTGGGCGCCCCGGCCACCGCATCGAGCCGCCTGAACCTGACCCAGGCCTTCAACTCGCTGGGCACCGTCGTCGGTCCTCTGGTCGGCGGCATCCTGATCCTGTCGCACATGACGGAAGCGGCCGACCCGGCCAGCATGTCGGCCGCCGAGCGCCTCGCGCAGGCGCAGGCCGTGCAGGGTCCGTACCTGGGCCTGGCCGCCACGCTGGCGGTCCTGGCGATCCTGTTCGCCGTCATCCGGCTGCCGATCATCCGCGACGAGGACGCCGGCCCCGTGAAGGGTTCGATCTTCAGCCAGAAGCGCCTGATGCTGGGCGTGACCGCGATCTTCCTGTACGTCGGCGCCGAGGTGAGCATCGGCAGCTTCCTGATCAACTACATGGGCGACCCGGGCATCGCCGGCTTCACGGCCGAAACGGGCGCGAAATACGTCGCGTTCTACTGGTCCGGCGCGATGGTCGGCCGCTTCATCGGTTCGGCCGTGATGCGCACGATCAGCCCGGGCAAGGTCCTCGCGTTCAACGCCGCGGCGTGCATCGCGCTGCTGGTGGCGACCACCTTCGGCCACGGCCACTTCGCGATGTGGGCGGTGCTGCTGGTCGGCCTGTTCAACTCGATCATGTTCCCGACGATCTTCAGCATGTCCGTGCATGAACTGGGCCCGCTGACGAGCCAGGGTTCCGGCCTGCTCGTGATGGCGATCGCCGGCGGCGCCGTCGTCCCGGTCGTCCAGGCCCAGGCCGCGGACATGATCGGCCTGCAGACCTCGTTCCTGGTCCCGGCCGCGTGTTACGCCTTCATCCTGTACTTCGGCGCGAAATACGCCCGCATGTACGTGGACGTCAAGGCCGTCTGACCGCCTGATCCCGAATTGCCGCCGCTTGGTTTCTCTCGCGGCGGCATTGCTTCGCATACCTATAACGATCCGTATCCCTAAGAGAGCCTCGTCCCATGCGTCTGAACCAACTGACCCTCGTTGCCGCCCTGGCTGCCGCCTTCCCCCTGTCCGCCATCGCCGCCGACGCGCCCGCCGCGCCGGCCCAGAAGCCCTGGCTGGACCGTTCCCTCAGCGCCGACAAGCGCGCCGAACTCGCCGTCAAGGCCATGACCCGCGAAGAAAAACTGCGCTGGGTGTTCGGCTATTTCGGCACGTCGTTCGCCCCGAAGGGCACCACGCCGCCGAAAGGCGCGATCCCGTTCTCGGCCGGCTACGTGCCGGGCACCCCGCGCCTCGGCCTGCCGGACCTGCTGGAAACGGACGCCGGCCTCGGCGTCGCCACCCAGGCCACCCCGACCCCGCGCGAGCGCACGGCGCTGCCGTCGGGCCTCGCCACCGCGTCGACGTGGGATCCGCAGGTCGCCTATGCCGGCGGCGCGATGATCGGCTCGGAAGCGCGCCTGTCCGGCTTCAACGTGATGCTGGCCGGCGGCGTGAACCTGATGCGCGATCCGCGCAACGGCCGCAATTTCGAATACGCCGGTGAAGACCCGCTGCTGGCCGGCACGATGGTCGGCCACGCCGTCAAGGGCATCGAATCGAACCACGTCATCTCGACCGTCAAGCACTTCGCGCTGAACGACCAGGAGACGGGCCGCAACGAGCACGACGTCCGCATCGACAAGGCCGCGTCGCGCATGTCCGACCTGCTCGCGATGCAGCTCGCGCTGGAGCAGTCGGACGCCGGTTCCGTCATGTGCTCGTACAACCGCGTGTACGGCACCTATGCGTGCGAGAACGACTACCTGCTGAACGAAGTCCTCAAGAAGGACTGGGGCTTCAAGGGCTACGTGATGTCCGACTGGGGCGCGACGCACAGCACCGTGCAGGCCGCGAACAATGGCCTGGACCGCCAGTCGGGCCAGGAATTCGACAAGTCGCCGTACTTCGGCGGTGCGCTGGAAGAAGCGGTCAAGAACGGCTACGTGTCGGAAGCACGCCTGGACGACATGGCCACGCGCATCGTGCGCGCCATGTTCGCCAAGGGCGTCGTCGACAATCCGGTCGCGCAGGGCGGCAACATCGACTTCGCGAAGAACGGCGCCGTCAGCCGCGCGACGGCGGAAGAGGGCATCGTCCTGCTGAAGAACGACAACCGCGTGCTGCCGCTGTCGAAAGACGTGAAGACCATCGCCGTGATCGGCGGCCATGCCGACGTGGGCGTGCTGTCGGGCGGCGGTTCGTCGCAGGTGTACCCGATCGGCGGCAACGCCGTGCCGGGCCTGGAGCCGAAGGTCTGGCCGGGTCCGGTCGTGTACTACCCGTCGTCGCCGCTGCGTTCCATTAAAGCGCTGGCACCGGACGCGAAGGTCGTGTACGACGACGGCACCGACCCGGCCCGCGCCGCGCGCGTGGCCGCGCAGGCCGACGTCGCGCTCGTGTTCGCGACGCAGTGGATCGGCGAGGCGAACGACGCGACGTCGCTGGCGCTGCCGGACAACCAGGACACCCTGATCGACAACGTGGCCGGCGCGAATCCGCGCACCGTGGTCGTGCTGGAGACGGGCGGTCCCGTCGCCATGCCGTGGGTCGCCAAGACCCCGGCCGTGCTGGAAGCATGGTACCCGGGCACGAGCGGCGGCGAAGCGATCGCGCGCGTGCTGTTCGGCGCCGTGAATCCGTCCGGCCACCTGCCGGCCACGTTCCCGGCTTCCGAGCAGCAGCTGCCGCGTCCGAAGCTGGACGGCGATCCGAAACAGCCGGAGCAGCGCTTCACGGTCGATTACACGGAAGGCGCGGCCGTCGGCTATAAATGGTTCGACCAGAAGGGCCTGACCCCGCTGTTCCCGTTCGGCCACGGCCTGTCGTACACGACGTTCTCGTACTCGGGTCTCGCGAGCCAGGTCAAGGACGGCCGCCTGCACGTGCGCTTCAAGGTCACGAACACGGGCAACGTCGCCGGCAAGGACGTGCCGCAGGTGTACGTGTCGCCGCTGGCCGCGAAGTGGGAAGCGCCGAAGCGCCTGGCCGGCTGGGACAAGGTCGCGCTGCAGCCGGGCGAGTCGAAGGAAGTCGACGTCGTCGTCGAGCCGCGCATCCTCGGCATGTTCGACGAGAAGAGCAAGACCTGGCGCATCGCCAAGGGCAAGTACAAGCTGGTGCTGGCCGAAGACGCCGCCGGCAAGAACGCGACGAGCGTGACGGTCGACCTGCCGGCGTCCACGCTGGACGTGCGCGGCCGCCAGCGCAAGTAAGCATCATCCCTCCGCCGCCCACCGCCCGGTGGGCGGCGCATGATCCCACATAACGACGTTCCCCAAGGAGCGCGAGGAGACTACGACCATGCAACGCAAGTTCGGCATTTTGAGCAAGTTCTCCGTGGCCGCCACCCTGCTGATGGCAGGCGCAGCCCATGCAGACAACAACGGCTTCGTGGCCGTCAAGGACAGCCATTTCGAACGCAACGGCCAGCGCTACATGATCGCCGGTGCGAACTTCTGGTATGGCGGCTACCTCGGCGCGCCGACGGGCGTCGGGCAGCGCGCCCGCCTCGTCAAGGAGCTGGACCGCATGAAGGCGCTCGGCATCAACAACGTGCGCGTGCTGGCCGTGTCGGAGAAGACGGCGATGAAAAGTGCCGTCAGCCCCGCCACGACGAGCGCGCCCGGGCAGTACGACGAGCAGCTGCTGCAAGGCCTGGACTTCATGATGGCCGAACTGGCAAAGCGTGACATGACGGCCGTGCTCTACCTGAACAACTTCTGGCAATGGTCCGGCGGGATGACCCAGTACCTGAACTGGTTCACCGGCTCGCCCGCGCACGATCCCAACGTGAGCAAGGACTACGAACGCTACATGGCCGAAAACGCGACGTTCTACACGAACGCCCGCGCCCAGGCCGAATACCGCAACGTGATCGCGAAGATCGTCCAGCGTACCAACACGGTGACGAAGAAGCCGTACCGCGACGACCCGACGATCCTGTCGTGGCAGCTCGCCAACGAGCCGCGCCCCGGCAACAGCAAGTCCACGCCGCAGGAAAAGGCGACGTACGTGAAGTGGATCGCCGATACCGCCCACTACATCCGCTCGCTCGATTCCCGCCACATGGTCAGCACGGGCAGCGAAGGTCTCGCCGGCTCCGCGCAGGATGCGCAGCTGTACCTGGATGCACACCGCACGCCGGACATCGCCTACCTGACGTACCACCTGTGGCCGACGAACTGGGGCTGGTTCGATCCGAAGAAGCCCGACGCCACGTGGAACGGCATGATGGAGAAGGCCAGCCACTACCTGAACGTGCACGTCGACTATGCCAAGAAGCTGGGCAAGCCGATCGTGCTGGAGGAGTTCGGCCTGAACCGCGACGGGGGCTCCTTCGACATCAAGGCGTCGACCAAGGTGCGCGACCGCTTCTACGAGGAAGTCTTCACGACGCTGGAGAAGCGCGCGGCAGCGGGCGATCCGGTCGCCGGCTGGAACTTCTGGGCGTGGGGCGGTGCGGGGCGTGCGGCCAATGCGGATTACTGGTGGAAGCCGGGTAACGATTTCGTCGGCGATCCGCCGCAGGAAGAGCAGGGCCTTTATTCCGTGTTCGACAGCGATGCCAGCTCGCTCAAGTTGATCGCGGACCACGATAAACGCCTGAAGACGATTGGAGCAAAATAGTGAAACGTAGTGCCTCCCTGATCCTTGCCGCCACCATCGCGGCGTCCCCGGCCGCGGCCTGGGCGCAGAAATTCGACGGCCTCGCGGCCACGCCGCAGATGGGCTGGAACAGCTGGAATAAATTCGCGTGCGACATCGACGAAAAACTGATCCGCGAGACGGCCGACGCGATGGTGAAACTGGGCCTGAAGGATGCGGGCTACCAGTACATCAACATCGACGACTGCTGGCACGGCGCGCGCGACGAACACGGCAACATCCAGGCCGACCCGCAGCGTTTCCCGTCCGGGATGAAGGCCCTGTCCGACTACGTGCATGCGCGCGGCCTGAAGCTGGGCATCTATTCGGACGCCGGCGACAAGACGTGCGGGGGCCGTCCGGGCAGCCGCGGCCACGAATACCAGGACGCGAAGACGTACGCCGCCTGGGGCATCGACTACCTGAAATACGACTGGTGCGAGACCAAGGGCCTGAACGCGGTCGGCGCCTACACGACGATGCGCGACGCGATCCGCGCCGCCAACCGCCCGATCCTGTTCAGCATCTGCGAATGGGGCGACAACAAGCCGTGGGAATGGGCGGCCGACGTCGGCCACTCGTGGCGCACCACGGGCGACATCTACCCGTGCTGGGATTGCGAAAAGAGCGCCGGCTCGTGGTCCGCGTGGGGCGTGATGCGCATCCTCGACATGCAGGCGGGCCTGCGCAAGTACGCGGGTCCGGGTCACTGGAACGACATGGACATGCTGGAAGTTGGCATGGGCATGACGGAAGACGAGGACCGCGCGCACTTCTCGGTCTGGGCCATGATGAACTCGCCGCTCATCCTCGGCAACGACCTGCGCTCGATGCCGGACTCGGTGAAGAAGATCATCGGCCGCCGCGAAGTCATCGCCCTCAACCAGGACCCGCTGGGCGTGCCGGCGCTGCGCTTCTGGAAGCAGGGCCCCGTCGAACTGTGGGCCAAGCCGCTCGTGGGCGACGAATGGGCCTTCATGGTGCTGAACCGCGGCGAGTCCGCGCTGCCGCTGCGCTATGACTGGAAGCAGAACGTGATCAACGACGACATGTCCAAGCGCGAAGTCGACTTCAAGAAGGCCACCTGGCAGTGGACGGACGCGTGGACCGGCAAGACGGGCGATACGAGCAAACGTCTCGACGCGACCGTGCCGTCGCACGGCGTGCTGCTGCTGCGCCTGAAGAAGGGCGCGTGATGCGTCGGCTGCTGCTTGCCGCGCTGCTGGCTGTGTGCGCGGCGTCGGCGGCCGCCGAGCAGACGATACCCGCCGCCGACGTCCACGTGGCCCGGATGGGCCGCGCGGTGGCGGAAGCCGACGGCACGGTGCGCTTCGGCTATGCCGGCGTGACCTTGCTGCTGGCCGTCGACGGCACGCGGCTTGCCGTCGATGCCGCGGGCGGCACCCGCAGCCTCGTCGACGTGATCGTGGACGGCAAGCCCGCGGGCACGCTGCGCCTGGCGCCGCAGATGACACGCTACGACGTGTTCAAGGGCGCGGCGCCTGGTCCGCACAAGGTGGAACTCGTGCACCGCGGCGAGACGTGGCTGGGTGTGCCGTCCATCGCGCGCTTCACGTCCGACGGCACGTTTCTCGCGGCGCCCGCGCTGCCGGCGCGGCGCCTGCTCGTGCTGGGCGATTCCGTGACCTGCGGCGCCGTCATGGAGCGGGGCGCCGACGTGAAGGACATGCCCGAATGGTCGAACCCTCGCCTGTCGTACGGCATGCTGGCTGCGCGCGTCCTCGACGCGCAGGTGCAGCTGGTCTGCTATGGCGGCCGGGGCCTCGTGCGCAGCTGGAACGACCGGACCGACGAGTTCCAGCTGCCCGCGTTCTACGACCTCGCCATCGCCGATGCGGCGCATCCGGTGCGGTGGAACCAGGCCGATTACGCCCCGGACCTGATTCTCATCGCGATCGGCACCAATGACTTCAACCCCGGCATTCCGGAGCGCACGGCCTATGTCGACACGTACACGGCCCTGCTGCGCCGCGTGCTGCGCGACCATCCGCACGCGCAGATCGCGCTGACGGAGGGCGTGCTGCTGAATGGCGACAAGAAGGCGGCGCTGATCGGCTATCTCAAGGAGGCGATGGCGCGGGTGGGAGATAAGCGCGTGCATCTGCTCGCACCGGTGGCGTACCAGCCCGGCGACGCCGTCAATGGCCATCCGACGACGGCCCAGCATGCGGTCATGGCGGCGGAGATCCTGCCGCAGTTGCGGCGCATCACCGGCTGGTAGGCCAAAAAAAATCCGACGGACCGGGCATCTGCCCGGTGCATCGGAAAGCGAGCCGGACCACCCCGGCTGGAGACGATCCGGCCGCTCCCTGAAGCGACGGCCGGACCGAGACCAGATCGAGATTAGCGAGACCGCCGCGTCCGGTCAAACGCACGCGCGCATTGGCCATCGAGTTTCGTGCTTATTACTAAACACCGTCAAACGATAGGCAGCGCCGTCGTTTCCTTGATGCGCTGCAGGGCGAAGCTCGACTTGACGTCCAGCACGGCCGGGTGGCGCAGCAACGTGCTCATCATGAAGCGCGAAAAGTGGTCCATGTCTTCCACGTGCACGCGCAGCAGGAAATCCATCTCCCCCGTCATCGCATAGCAGGCCACCACTTCCGGCCAGGTCGACACGGCCTGGGCAAATTCGAAGCGCGGCGACGTGGCCGGCACGCGTGCATTGGCCGCACCTTCGCTGTGTTTTTCCAGGCGGACATTCACATAGGCCAGCAGGCCCAGGCCCAGCTTGTCGGGATCGAGCAGGGCGACATATTGCCGGATGACGCCGGCCTCTTCCAGCCGCTTGATGCGCCGCAGGCAGGGCGACGGCGACAGGCTGACGCGCTCGGCCACGTCCTGGTTCGACAGGCGGCCATCCGACTGCAGGATCGCCAGGATTTTACGGTCGGTTTTATCCAGCTCGATTTTTGACATGAATTCTCCTCAGGACTCGCGCACTCCGCAATTTTATTGCGCAAATCGTCGGCCGGGGGGAATTCATTGAAATTTAATGCTGGGGGCGCGGGTCTATACTGGCCCCAACCGAAACACGACAAACATAATCGGAGACACGCATGAACGCCCCCCTGGACCGCAGCCAGCTGGAACCGCTACCCCCGCACGAGATCACGCTCGACGACAAATGGACGCTCGAGCGCGGCCGCGCCTTCATGACCGGCACCCAGGCGCTGATCCGCCTGCCGATGCTGCAGCGCGAACGCGACCTGAAGGCCGGCCTGAACACGGCAGGCTATATCACCGGCTACCGGGGCTCGCCCGTCACCCAGGTCGACCAGACCGCGTGGAAGGCGAAGAAACACCTGGAATCGCACCACGTCCACTTCCACCCCGGCATGAACGAAGACCTCGCGGCGACGGCCGTCTGGGGCACGCAGCAGACCAATCTGTTCAAGGATGCGAAGTACGACGGCGTGTTCGCCATGTGGTACGGCAAGGGCCCCGGCGTGGACCGCTGCGGCGACGTGTTCAAACACGGCAACAACGCGGGCTCCGCGAAGAACGGCGGCGTGCTCGTGCTGGCGGGCGACGACCATGCGGCGAAATCGTCGTCGACGGCGCACCAGTCCGACCACATCCTGCACCACTGCGGCATCCCCGTGCTGTACCCGTCGTCCGTGCAGGAATACATCGACTACGGCCTGCATGCGTGGGCCATGAGCCGCTACAGCGGCCTGTGGGTGTCGATGAAATGCGTGACCGACATCATCGAATCGGGCGCCGTCGTCGACCTCGATCCGGACCGCGTGCAGACCATCCTGCCGGCGGACTTCGAGATGCCGCCGGGCGGCCTGAACATCCGCTGGCCCGACGCCGTGCTGGACCAGGAAGTGCGCATGAACCACTACAAGTGGTATGCCGCGCTGGCCTATGCGCGCGCCAATAAACTCAACCAGATCATCTGGGACAGCCCCCAGCCCAAGATCGGCATCATCACCGCCGGCAAGTCGTACCTCGACACGCGCCAGGCGCTGGCCGATCTCGGCATCGACGAGCAGGCGGCCCGCGATATCGGCCTGCGCGTGTATAAAGTCGGCATGACGTGGCCGCTCGACTCGGTCGGCGTGCACGAATTCGCGCGCGGCCTGGACGAGATCCTCGTCGTCGAGGAAAAGCGGCAGGTGCTGGAATACGCGCTGAAGGAAGAGCTGTACAACCTGCCGGACGGCGAGCGTCCGCGCGTCGTCGGCAAGTTCGACGACGCCGGCGAATGGAGCGTCAAGAACCGCTCCGGCCAGGGCGACTGGCTGCTGTCGGCGAATTATGAATTGAATCCGGCCCAGGTCGCGCGCGCGATCGCGTCGCGCATCTCGCACTACTGCGCCGGCCACCCGGTCGAGCAACGCGTGAAGGAACGCATCGCCTTCCTCGAAGCGAAAGAGCTGATCCTCAAGAACATCCCGAAGGCGAACCCGGAAACGGACCGCATCCCGTACTTCTGCTCCGGCTGCCCGCACAACAGCTCGACCAAGGTACCGGAAGGCTCGCGCGCGATGGCCGGCATCGGCTGCCACTACATGGTGCTGTGGATGGACCGCGAAACGTCCACGTTCACGCACATGGGCGGCGAAGGCGTCACGTGGATCGGCCAGGCGCCGTTCACGGGCGAGAAGCACGTGTTCGCGAACCTCGGCGACGGCACCTATTACCACTCCGGCGTGCTGGCGATCCGCGCGTCCGTCGCGGCCAAGGTCAACATCACGTACA
This sequence comes from Massilia kyonggiensis, assembly GCA_966212285.1. Lineage (GTDB taxonomy): Bacteria > Pseudomonadota > Gammaproteobacteria > Burkholderiales > Burkholderiaceae_D > Telluria > Telluria kyonggiensis_A. Next base: position 20,894 of record CBIHQW010000007.1, on the reverse strand, counting down.
AGATCCTCTACAACGACGCCGTCGCGATGACGGGAGGCCAGGTCGTCGACGGCCCGCTCGATCCGGCCAAGATCAGCCGCCAGCTCGCGGCCGAAGGCGTGAAGCCGATCATCGTCGTCACGGACGAACCGGAGAAGTATCCGGACGATTATCCGTGGGCCGAAGGCGTCACCGTGCGCCACCGCGCGGAACTGATGGACGTGCAGCGCGAACTGCGCGAGATGCCGGGCGTGTCCGCGATGATCTACGACCAGACCTGCGCGTCGGAAAAGCGCCGCCGCCGGAAGAAAGGCGCGTACCCGGATCCGGCCAAGCGCGCGGTGATCAACGACGCCGTGTGCGAAGGCTGCGGCGATTGCTCGAAGCAGTCGAACTGCCTGTCCGTCGAACCGCTGGAGACGGAACTGGGCCGCAAGCGCCAGATCAACCAGTCCTCGTGCAACAAGGATTTCTCGTGCGTCACCGGTTTCTGCCCGAGTTTCGTCACGGTCGAAGGCGGCGGGTTGAAGAAACCTAAAAAAACCACGTCGGACGCGGCGCCGCCTTCTCTGCCGATGCCGAAGATTCCGGCGACGACGAACCCGTTCGGCATCCTCGTCACCGGCGTCGGCGGCACGGGTGTCGTGACGGTCGGCCAGATCCTCGCGGTGGCCGCCCACGTCGAAGGCAAGGGCGCCCTCGTGCTGGACATGAGCGGCCTCGCGCAGAAGGGCGGTCCGGTGATGTCGCACGTGCGCCTGGCGGACCGCCAGGGCGACCTGTACTCGACGCGCGTCGGCACCGGTAACGCGGACCTCGTGATCGGCTGCGACCAGATCGTGACGGCCAGCCGCGACGCGCTGTCGCGCATGGGCGAAAACCGTACGTGGGCCGCCGTCAATGCGACGGGCGCCACCACCGCCGCGTTCATCCGCAACCCGGACTGGCAATTCCCGGCCGAAGGGTCGCGCGGCGCCATCGTGCAGGCTTGCGGCGAAGGCAACGTCGACTTCATCGACGCCGGCCACATCGCGACCACGCTGATGGGCGACGCCATCGCCACCAACATGTTCATGCTGGGCTACGCGTTCCAGAAGGGCCATGTGCCGCTGCAGGAAGCGTCGATCGTGAAGGCGATCGAGTTGAACGGCGTCTCCGTCGCCTTCAACAAGGCCGCGTTCAACTGGGGCCGTACGGCCGCGCACGACCTGCCGTCCGTGCAGAAGCTCGTCACGCCCGCGAAGGTGATCGAGTTCAAGCGCGCACAGACGCTCGACGACCTCGTCAAGCGCCGCGTCGAACTGCTCACCGCGTACCAGAACGCCGACTACGCGGCGCAGTACAAGGCGTTCGTCGACCGCGTCCGCGCCGCCGAGGACAAGCTGGGCAAGGGCACGCGCCTGACGGAAGCCGTCGCGCGCTACCTGCACAAGCTGATGGCCTACAAGGACGAGTACGAAGTCGCGCGCCTGTACACGGATCCCGCGTTCATGGCCAGGATCGACGGCATGTTCGAAGGCGACGTCAAACTGAAATTCCACCTGGCGCCGCCGCTGTTCGCGAAGAAGGACAAGGAAGGCCACCTCGTGAAACAGGAATTCGGCCCGTGGATGATGAAGGCCTTCGGTGTGCTGGCGAAGCTGAAAGGCCTGCGCGGCACGGCGCTCGATCCGTTCGGCCACACGGCCGAGCGCCGGATGGAGCGCGCCCTGATCCAGGAATACCGAGGCACCATCGAAGGCTTGCTGCCCAAGTTGACGGCCGAGAACCTGGCGCAGGCCGTCGCGATCGCGAGCATCCCCGAAGACATCCGCGGCTTCGGCCACGTCAAGGAGCGCAACCTGAAGACGGCCAAGCGCAAGGAAGCGGAACTGGTGTCCGCGTTCCACGCGGGCGGCACCGCCACCCGCGCCGCCTGATGCTGTCTTTTTGATACGACGCCGCCTGCCGGATGACCTTCGGCAGGCGGCGTTGTCGCATCGCATTTGCTGTTACAGTTGGATGCATTTCACGAAGCGGCCGGGTCTATAATCGGACGCATGAAATCGCTTTCTGCCTCCGCTTCGCCGACCCGTTTTTCCCGCCTGTTCGCCTGCGCTGTCGCGACGCTCGTCACGCTGTCCGGCTGTGGCGGCGGCGGTGGAAATCCGAACATCGGCGCTTCGACGCCCGTCGCCGGCGATCCCGGCACCGGGACGGCCACGCCCACGCCGCCGGCCGTGACCCCGGACCCGATCCCGTCCGATTACATGAGCTACCAGAACCTGTGCGCCGCACCGCGCACGGGCGTCGACGCCGAGGGCTATGCGTTCCCGGACCGCCAGGGCACGCTGCAGGACGAGATGAAATTCCTGCGCGGCTGGACCGATGCGACTTATCTCTGGTACAAGGAAATTCCGGCGACGGTCCGCATGGCGGACTACACGAACACGCTCGATTATTTCGACGCGCTGAAGACGCCCGCACTGACCGCGTCGGGCAAGGCAAAGGACCGTTTCCATTTCACCTACACGACGGCGGAATGGGATGCGCTCACCAATGCGAGCCAGGACACGGGCTATGGCGTGACGTGGTCCGTCAACTCCACGACGGCACCGCGCACCTGGATCGCCGCGATCGTCGAGCCGGGCTCGCCCGCGGCCGCCGCCGGCATCCGGCGGGGCGACCTGCTGACGGCCGTCGACGGCATCGACTTCATCAACACCACGGACAAGGCGCAGATCGCGCTGCTGAACGACGGCCTGTCGCCGGAGACTGCCGGCGCGCGCCACACGCTCACGCTCCGCCGCGGCGACACCACGATGGACGTCGCGCTGACGTCCGCCGTCGTCACGACGACGCCCGTGAAAAACGTGAAAGTGATCGACACGCCGACCGGCAAGGTGGGTTACCTGAGTTTCGAAGACCACAACGCCGTCTCGGAACTGCAGCTCGTCAATGCGTTCACGACCCTGAAGAACCAGGGCGCGGCGGACCTCGTGCTCGACATGCGCTACAACGGCGGCGGCCTGCTGTACGTCGCCAGCGAACTCGCGTACATGATTGCGGGACCGGCCACGGCCGGCAAGACGTTCGAGCGCGCGGTCTACAACGACAAGACGGCGCCCGACGCGCCGATCCCGTTCCGCAACACGGCCTACGGCTTTTCCGCGCCGCGCAACCTGGCGCTGCCTTACCTGGGCCTGAAGCGCGTGACCGTGCTGACGACGCCCGACACGTGCTCGGCCAGCGAAGCCGTGATCAACGGCTTGCGCGGCGTGGACGTCCAGGTCGACCTCATCGGCGGCACGACCTGCGGCAAGCCCTATGGCTTCACGCCGATGGACAACTGCGGCACGACCTACTTCACGATCCAGTTCCAGGGCGCGAACGCGAAGGGCTTCGGCGATTACCCGGACGGCTTCGCGCCGACCTGCGCCGTGTCCGACGACATGGCGCACGCGCTGGGCGATCCGGCCGAGGGCATGCTGGCCGCGGCGCTGTCGTACCGCGCGACCAATGCGTGCCCGGCATCGTCGACGGCGCGGGCGCGCGGGGTGCCGATGCACCTGGCCCGGTCGCAGCTGAAGGAAATCGCGATTTACCCGCCGCGCACACGCTGACCGGATCACCGATCTATAATTTCCGGCTTGAATCTTTTCTAATTTGCCGGAGTTGTATCGATGATCCGCACTGCGTTCCTGTTGGCCCTGCTGGCTGCTCCCCTGGCGCACGCCGCGCCTGACCTGGTCACCGTCTCGGAGCGCTCCGGCTTCCAGGCCACGGGCCGCTACGACGAGGTCGTCAAACTGTGCGGCGCCTTCCAGCAGGCGTATCCGAAGCAGGTGAAATGCTTCCAGTTCGGCACGACGCCGGAAGGCCGGCCGATGCTGGCGCTGGCCGTCAACGCGCGCGGCGTGGTCACGCCCGAGGCGGTGCGCAAGGCGAACCTGCCGGTCACGCTGATCCAGGGCGGCATCCACGCGGGCGAGATCGACGGCAAGGATGCGGGCTTCCTCGCTTTGCGCGAGATCCTCGAAGGGAAAACGGCAGCGGGCGCGCTCGACAAACAGGTGCTGCTGTTCGTTCCCGTGTTCAACGTCGACGGCCACGAGCGCTTCGCGAAATGGAACCGCCCGAACCAGCGCGGTCCCGTCGAAATGGGCTGGCGCACGACGGCGCAGAACTACAACCTGAACCGCGACTATGTAAAAGCTGACGCGCCCGAGATGCAGGCCATGCTGGCGCTGGTGAACGCGTGGGATCCGCTGACCTATGTCGACCTGCACGTCACGGACGGCGCCATGTTCCAGCACGACGTCTCCATCCAGGTCGAACCCGTGTACTCGGGCGACCCGGAATTCCGCAAGACCGGCCTGGCCCTGCGCACGAACGTCATCGCCGACATCGGCAAGCAGGGTTCGATGCCGCAGTCCTATTACATGTCGTTCAAGGAGACGGACGACCCGGCCTCGGGTTTCGTCGACAGCGTCTCCGACCCGCGCTTCTCGACCGGCTATTTCCAGTTGCGTAACCGCATGGCCATGCTCGTCGAGACGCATTCGTGGAAGGATTACCCGACCCGCGTGCGCGTTACGCACAATGCCATCGTCTCCGTGCTGGAGCAGGTGGCTGCCCACGGTGCCGAATGGATGCAGGCGGCACGCGCCGCGGACGCACGCGCCACGCGTCTCGCGGGCCAGCGCGTGGCGCTGACGTACCGCACTACCGACAAGACGACGATGGTCGACTTCCAGGGCTATGCCTACACGCGCACGATGTCCGACGTGTCGGGCATGCTGATGACGCACTACGACGAAACGAAGCCGCAGGTCTGGCACGTGCCGCTGCGCGACGAAGTCGTGGCCGACCTGCAGGTGCGGGCGCCGAGTGCGGGCTACGTCGTGCCGGCCGCGTGGGCGCAGATGGTCGCGACGAAGCTCACGCAACACGGCATCGTGTTCCGCAAGGTGGACAAGGCCATCGATGCCGCGCCCGTCCAGACCTTCCGTGCCGACCAGGCCACGTTCGCGCCGTCGTCGTTCGAATCGCACCAGCGCCTGAAGGTCGAAGGCAGCTGGAAACCCGAGCCGCGCAACCTCGTCAAGGGCGCGCTGTTCGTGCCGATCGCCCAGCCCAAGGCGCGCCTCGTCATGGCCCTGTTCGAGCCGCAGGGCCCGGATTCGCTGCTGGCCTGGGGCGAGTTCAACAATGCCTTCGAGCGCAAGGAATACATGGAGGAATACGTGGCCGAGGACGTGGCGCGCGAACAGATGGCGCGCGACCCGGCGCTCGCCGCCGAATTCCGGCGCAAGGTCGAGACCGATCCGGCATTCGCGAAGAACGCGCATGCGCGCCTGGAGTTCTTTGCGCGCCGCCATTCGTCCTGGGATGAGCGGCTGAACCTGTACCCGGTATTGCGCACCGACGTGGCACTGTAAATCTGATCCTGCGCAAGCAGCGGCGATTCCGCTGCAACCGTCGCGCACGGCGCCACTCTGAACCCATGTGTGTCGTTCGCTGGAGGGTGCCATGGACAAGATTTTCCGTTTTGCAACTAACCGCCGAACGCGCGCGCGCGGCGGAGGCTGAGCATGTGCGCCGCGGCCGTCCGGGCCAGCTGCTGCATCGTCTGCGGCACGGCGGCACCGGACCGGATCGAACACCTGCTGCTCAGCCTCACGACGGCCTGTCCTCACTTGCAGGTCTACCTCGTCGACGATGCGCAACAGCCAGTGCTGGCCGCGCTGGCCGGACGCTACGACGCCCACTGCCGCCCGCAACCGGACTGTCCCGGTCAGGCGCGTGCCCATAACCGGATCCTGCGCGAGGCCGCCGCGGCGGGGAGCGTCTATCACCTGCTGCTGGCACCCGACATCGGCTTGCCGCTCGACGCGGTGGCCCGGATGATCGCCTACATGGAGCAGCATCCCGACGTGGGCCTGCTGGCACCGCGGGTGCAGGATGTGGACGGGCGCCTGCAGCCGCTGTGCAGCCTGCTGCCGGGGCCGCTTGAACTGCTGCTGGGACGCTGTTTTCCGCTGCTGCGCCGGTCCAGCGGCAGGCTGGCGCGCTACCAGCTGCACGCGGGCGGCTACAGCCGGGTGATGGAGGTGCCGGTGCCGCCGGCCTGCTGCCTGCTGATGCGGGTCGAGACGGTGCTGCGCGCCGGCATGTTCGACGAGCGCTTCCTGCAGCGTTTCGACACCGTCGACCTGGCACGCCGCACTGCACGCATCGCGCGCACCGTGTTCGTGCCGCATGTGACCGTTGTCCGTGACGCTGCCCAGGCGGGCACGCGCGGCTGGCGCAGGCGGTCGGCAGCGCTCTGGTGGCGGTCCGTGTCGGCCTGGCGCTACTTCGACAAGTGGGGCTGGCTGCGCGATGACGAGCGCGACCGCATCAATGCCCGCGCACTGCGCCAGCTTGGCCTGGCGCGCAAGCAGGCGGACGGTGTGAGCCCGGCCGGGACCGACGTGACCGGATGAGGTGGCCGAGCGCCGCGCTCAGCAGCGCTGCAGCGGCCGGCGCGCGTACCAGCCGAACGCGAGGATCAGCAGGTAGCACAGCGCGGGCACGGCCAGCGCGAGGCGCAGGCCGGCGGCGTCCGCGGCGTAGCCCGTGATCAGGGGCACGATGGCGCCGCCGACGATGGCCACGCAAATCAGGCCCGAGCCTTCGGCCGCGCGCTCGCCCAGGCCTTCCGACGCCAGCGTGAAGATGGTGGGGAACATGATCGAGTTGACGAGGCCGACGGCCAGCAGCGCCCAGCCCGACGTGGCACTCTGCGTGGTGGCGGAGACGAGCAGCAGCAGGGCGGCGATGGCGCCTGCGCCAGCCAGCACCTTGCCCGGTGAGCAGATGCGCAGGACGTAGGCGCCGAGGAAACGGCCGACCATGGCGCCGCCCCAGTACAGCGGCACGTGCTTGCCGGCCGCTTCCGCACCGAGGCCCAGCACGTCGTGCTGCATCAGGTAATTGACGATCAGCGAGCCGACGGCCACTTCGGCGCCGACATACAGGAAGATGCACAGGGTGCCGAACGCGAAGCGGGGCTGCTTCAGCAGGTCGAAGGCGCTCCACATGCTGCTGTCGGGATGGGGATGTTCGACGAGCTTCTTGCGGTTCGTCCAGACGAGGAGGGCGACGACGGCCAGCGCAACCGCCAGGCCGAGGTAGGTGTGCACGACGACCTGGCTCTCGGCCGCGCGGTAGGCGGCGAGCGCGTCGGCGGACAACGTCGCCTGGTCGACGTGGGCCAGCGAGCCGAGGATCAGGATGGCGCCGACGTAGGGAAAGACGGTCGTGCCGAGCGAGTTGAAGGCCTGGGCGAAGGTCAGGCGGCTGGATGCGGTGGCCGGCGCGCCCAGCATCGAGATCAGCGGATTGGCCACGACCTGCACGATGGTGATGCCGGCCGCCAGCACGAACAGCGCGAGCAGGAAGGTGATGAACATGCCCGAGGAGGAGGCGGGGATGAACAGCAGGCAGCCGGCCGTCATCGTGAGCAGGCCAACGACGGCCGTGCGCATGTAGCCGATGCGCTGCACGATGGCCGCCGCCGGCAGCGACACGATGAAATAGGCGGCAAAGAAGGCCGATTGCACGAGCATCGCCTGCGCGTACGACAGCGTGAACAGGTCCTTCAGTTTCGGGATGATGACGTCGTTCAGGCTCGTGATGCCGCCGAAGATGAAGAACAGGGCGAACACGAAAACGCGCAGGCTCGCGACCTGGGTGGTGGCGTGGGTGGCGGTGCCGCCGGGCTGGGCGGTACTTGCGGGTTGGCCGATTTGCATGAGGAATCCAGGTGGGCGTGACGGGAATGTAGGAATATTACATCGCTTTGCCGGCCTGTAGTTAGCTTGGATCGTCGGCCCCTCGTATGAAAACGATCTCATTGCACGTTCATGAAGAAACTGCACTACACGGATGATGTCAAATAACGCGTGGTGCGTAGTGCGTGGTACGTGGCGCGTAGGGCGAAGCTGGTTGGCCCGGTATTTACACCTGCTGAACAATCGCTGTTGGTCTTTTCTTTTGGAGAAAAAAATGAAGAAACGATTCACGTTGCGGATGAAAGCAAGCATTTTACTAGTGACCATGTCGCTCACGTATTCAGGCGCGGCCCTTGCATGGACCGCGACCTACCTGGGCGGCCAGAAGTGGGCGATAACCTGTGCCAATGGACTGTCTTTTTCGTACAGCGGAAGCTCGGCAGGGCTCGATTATGTCGGCCCAGCTCTGTGCCCTGGGGGAAAGGCAGCGCCGCCGAGGTGGAAATTCCCCGGCGTTACACAAGGCGTCCCGGCCAATCATGATCGTGACATTCTCGCCAACAAAAAGGAAATCGGGGAAACAAAGCAGGGCAGCGAGGAGAAAAGTACGAACAAGGCGCTGGCGCAATAGCCGCCTGATGGTCTATTCCTGTTCCGCTCGTGCTAGTCTGGCTGACCGGTCGCGCCGGATGCGCGACCTTATCATCAACCCAGGAGCGCCCGATGTGGATACGAAGAATTGCGGCGGGATGCGTCCTGCTGCTGGCTGCACTGGGCCCGGCGGCCGCGCAGGACGGCCCTGCCGCGCAATACGATGCGGCGCTGGCCCAGTCGCTCGGCGCCAACGAGAACGGCATGCGCAGCTATGTGCTCGTCATCTTGAAGACCGGCCCCACGCGGGTGCCGGACGGTGCCGAGCGCACGAAGATGTTCGAAGGCCATTTCGCCAACATGAAACGGCTGGCGGCAGAGAAGAAGCTGGTGGTGGCGGGGCCGCTGGACGGTGTCGATGGCAAGCGCGGCATCTTCGTCTTCGCCACGCCCGACATCGAGGCGGCGAAGACGTATGTGGCCACCGATCCCGTCATCATCAACGGCGAAATGGTGGCCGAGTATCACAAGTTCTTCGCGTCGGCCGGGCTGATGGCCGTGAACGACATCCACGCGAAGCTACAAAAGCAGTAAGGCTTACAGCGGCTGCAGCGGAATGGTCCCCATGGCCGGTGTCGAGCACGGTTCCTCGTCGAATGCGATGTCGCCGGCCGGATTGGCCACGCCGTCCGCCTTCAGGTCCGTGAAGCCGAACATGTCGCGGTCCATCAGGTGCGACGGCACGACGGTCGACAGCGACGAGAAGATGTTTTCCACGCGGCCGGGGTGTTTCTTTTCCCAGTCGCGCAGCATCGCCTTGATCTGTTTTCTCTGCAGGTTTTCCTGCGAGCCGCACAGGTCGCACGGGATGATCGGGAACTGTTTTACCTCGGCATAGCGTTCCGTATCCTCTTCCTTCACGTAGGCCAGCGGGCGGATCACGACGTGCTTGCCGTCGTCCGACACGAGCTTGGCCGGCATGCCCTTGATCTTCGCGCCGAAGAACATGTTCAGGAAGAAGGTCTCGAGGATGTCGTCGCGGTGGTGGCCCAGCGCAATCTTCGTGCAGCCCAGCTCGTCCGCCACGCGGTACAGGATGCCGCGGCGCAGGCGCGAGCACAGCGAGCACGTCGTCTTGCCTTCCGGGATCAGGCGCTTGACGATGCTGTAGGTGTCCTGGTTCTCGATGTGGTACGGGATGCCCAGCTTGTCCAGATAGGCCGGCAGCACGTCGGCCGGGAAGTTCGGCTGTTTCTGGTCGAGGTTGACCGCGACGATGTCGAAGTGGATCGGCGCGCGCTCGCGCAGGGTCATCAGGATGTCCAGCAGCGCATAGCTGTCCTTGCCGCCGGACAGGCAGACCATGACCTTGTCGCCGTCCTCGATCATGTTGAAATCGCCGATCGCCTGGCCGACGAGGCGGCACAGCCGCTTGTGCAGCTTGTTGTTCTCGTAGGCCTGCTTTTCGGCCTTTTTATCGACCGCGTCCGGCTCCGGACGCATCATCGTCACTTCGTTCATGCTTCATCCTTGATCTGGAACACTTCGACGCCGACGCCTTCGCAGTCGGGATACACGTCGGGCTTCATCGTCGACACGCGGGCCGCGCGCACGTTCGGGTGCGCCAGCATCGCCTTCACGACGTCGTCGCACAGCGTTTCCTGCAGGTGCACGTGGCCCTGCGCCATGCGCCTGGCGATGGTCTCGCGCATGAAATCATAGTCGACCACTTCATGCAGCTGGTCGTCCTTCGGCGTCGACAGGGCGAGCGGGATGTACAGGTCGACATTGATCAGGACGCGTTGCTCGCCCTTCTTTTCGAACTCATGGACACCGATGTTGATCATGACTTCGTAATTGCGCAGGAACAGCCTGCGGCAATCGCGCAGCTGCGGGTAGAACAGGGCGGACAACATAGGAAACCTTCGATGGTGAGGTGGGTACAGGTTATTCAGTCAAAAACATCACGTCGCGCGCCAGCGGCATCAGGTGCTGGCCGCCGTCGACGAGCAGGGTGGTGCCGGTGAGCGCCTTCGCGTTCGCCGCGTAGCACACGGCCTCGACGATATCCTGCGGCGTGGACGAGCGTCCCAGCGGCGTGACCTTGTGCGCGCGCTCGAAGCCGTCCGCGCTCTGGTCGCCCGAGACGAGCGTGATGCCGGGCGCGACGCCGACGACGCGCAGTTTCGGTGCCAGCGCCTGGGCCAGCATCGTGGTCGCCGTCTGCAATGCCGCTTTCGACAACGTGTACGACAAAAAATCCGGGTTGAGATTGTACAGTTTCTGGTCGAGCAAGTTGATCACGACGGCCTGGCCGCCGTCCGGCACCAGCGCGTGCAATGCCTGCGCGAGCAGCAGCGGCGCGCCCACGTTGCACTGCATGTGGGCAGCCAGCAGGGCCGGAGAAAAATCGTCCGGCTTGTCGTATTCGAACAACGACGCGTTGTTGACGATGCAATCCAGAGCGCCCAGCAGGTGCACGGCCTGGCCGGGCAGGGCGCGCACGGCCGCGTCATCGGCCAGGTCGGCATGCAGCGCGACGGCGCGCCGTCCCAGGGCGCGGATGGCGGCCACGACCTCGTCGGCATCAAGCGAGGACTGGCGGTAATGCACGGCGACGTCCCAGCCGGCCTCGGCCATGCCGAGCGCGATGGCGCGCCCGATGCGCCGGCCGGCGCCGGTGACGAGGGCCACGCGCGCCCGTCCCGCATGCGGGCGGTCGGAGGGTGTGCCAACTGGGTCAGGGGTCGAATATGTCTGTGTCATCGTGGTTTGTGGGTCGCTGCCGATTCTCGCTACAATGGCCGGATGTCCTTACCTCTTCCCTCCAGCGACGCGCTGGCCGCGTCCCAAGCCCTGCAGCGCATGATCGCTGCCGAGATCGCCGACCAGGGCGGCGCCATCCCGTTTTCGCGTTTCATGGAACTGGCGTTGTACGCGCCGAATCTCGGCTATTACAGCGGCGGTGCGGCCAAGCTGGGCCGCGATGGCGATTTCACCACGTCGCCCGAGATCAGCCCGCTGTTCGGTGCCACGCTGGCGCGCGCGGCAGCCGCTATTATGGCCCAAAGTGCCCCTAACATCATCGAATTCGGCGCCGGCACAGGCAAACTGGCCCACGACGTCCTGACGGCGCTGGGCGAACTGGGCGTGCGTGTCGACACTTATACGATCATCGAACTGTCGGGCGAATTGCGGGCGCGCCAGCAGGAAGCGCTGAAGGATTTCCCGCAGGTGCGCTGGACGCACGATTTCCCGGTGGCGTTCCGCGGCGTCGTGCTCGCCAACGAGGTGCTGGATGCGATGCCGGTCGAGCTCGTCGTACGCGACGGTGGGCGCTGGCACCGGCAGATGGTGACGGTGGAAGACGGCCGCTTCGCCTTTACGCCCGCAGAGCCCGATGCGGCGCTGCTGGACCAGATCGCCCGCCAGATGCCTGGCGCCGACACCCTGCAGGACGGTTATCTGACCGAAGTGCACCCGGTTGCCTGCGGTTTCATGCGTTCGCTGGCGCAGATGTTCGAGAAGGGAAAGGGCGCCGCGATCCTGATCGACTACGGTTTCCCGGCCCACGAATATTATTTCGACGAGCGCACGAGCGGCACGCTGATGTGTCATTACCGCCACCATGCGCACCCGGATCCATTTTATCTGCCGGGCCTGCAGGACATCACGGCACACGTCGATTTCACGGCGATGGCGCTGGCGGCCCACGGTGCCGGCCTGGACGTGCTCGGCTACATGAGCCAGGCGGCCTTCCTGCTGGCGGCCGGCATCGGCGAGCTGCTGCTGAAGACGGACCCGGAAGATGCGCTGCGCTACCTGCCGCAGTCGAAGGCTGTGCAAAAACTTGTGTCGCCGGCCGAAATGGGGGAATTGTTCAAGGTGCTCATCGTCGGCAGCGGCGTCGCGCTCGAACCCGCCATCGAGCGCGCCGATCGCAGCCACAAGTTGTGATACTGACATCTTGCGTGGTGGACACAAACCCGGCTATGCTGTAATGCCGCCCGTACGGCAGGCTGGCCTTTGCCTCTGCCGTTACAGAACGAATCGGCTAATATTGAAGCAGCTGGCGCCTTGTGCAACCCGACCCTGACCCATGGCCAAGATCCATACCCATTATGACAACCTGAAGGTGTCGCGCCACGCACCGCAGGAAGTCATTCGCGCAGCCTACAAGGCCCTGAGTCAGAAATATCACCCCGACAAGAATCCGGGCGACGAGCGCGCCGCCCGCATCATGGCCATCGTCAATACGGCCTACAACATCCTGTCCGATCCCGTGCGCCGCAAGGAACACGACGAGTGGATCGCGTCGGAAGAGTGGGAAGTCGAGTGGCTGGAAAGTTCCCATGGCGAAGAGGGCCGCGAGAAGCCGCGCGGCGAGCACTGGGAGCCGCGCCAGGTCGAGGCGCCGTCGCGCTGGCGCGTGCTGCGCGACCCGCGCTGGTGGGGCCTGATGCTTGCCTCGTTCGCGGGCGGCGGCGCGCTGGCCATCGTCCTGCTCGATCCGCCCAGGATGCTGCCGAGCGCGCTGGCGTGGCCCGGTAAATCCCAACCGGCGGCCCAGCCGGCAGCCGCGGCGCCCGCGTCGGCGTCCGCTTCCGCCTCCACGCCGAACACCCCGCAGGACCCGCTCGGCAGCGACGCCAGCGCCGACGGCTGGGCGCGCCCAGCCGGGCAGACCGATGCGCCGCCCGACATCAAGGCCCTCGGCGTGACCCAGTTGATCGTGCCCGCCCGCGCGCCCGATTGCGACACGGACCTGCAGGCCCAGGTCGCGCCCACGGGCGATCCGTGGCCGGCGCAGTCCGGCTACATCGACGGTTATCCGCTCGGCAACCAGGGCGAGGACATGCAGGTGCTGGTCGACAACAGCAACAATGCGTCGCCTGTGCTGGTGAAAATCTACGACCTGGACCGCCGCTCGAACGTGCGCCACGCCTACGTGCTGGGCCGCGCCAAGTTCCTGATCGATAAACTGTCGGCCGGCAAGTACGAAGTTCGTTACCAAAACATCATGATCGGCGGCGTCCGCCCCGAATGCGCCAGCGGCCACCGTGCGCCGCTGCGTCAGGCCGCGGCACGCCAACCCGGCGCCTGAGTGTGGTTTTTTGCGACATTTCACCAGGTTAGATGCTGGTGAAGTTCAAGAATTTTGTTCCCTGGACGTAATATACTCGGTAGACCACGCGGGCCCATGCAGCCCTCTACGCCCATCGCAGGCACACACGGAAAACCGGGACATGAACGAACTTGACGGCCTAAACGCCCTGATCATCGAGCCGCACGCCGGGATGCGCTCGACGATCCACAACATGCTGAACATGTGCGGCCTGAGCAAGATCGACCACGTCGGCGGCTCGAACCAGGCCGTCAAGCACCTCGGCCTGAAGCACTACGACCTGATCCTGTGCGAATACGCGCTGGAAGGCGGCCAGGACGGCCAGCAGCTGCTCGAGGACGTGCGCCACCACAAGCTCATGCCGCTGTCGACCATGTTCTTCATGGTCACGGCCGAAGGCGATTACGGCAAGGTCGTCAGCGCCGCCGAACTGGGCCCCACCGACTACATCCTGAAACCGTTCACGGCCGACCGCCTGCTCGAACGCATCGCGCGCGGCCTGGAACGGCGCAATGCGCTGCTGCCCGTGTATGAATTGATGGAGGCGGGCAGCCAGCGCGAGGCGATCGCCGCCTGTCTCGAGGGCGAGGCGCGCCATCCGCGCTACCTCGTCGACTTCCTGCGCCTGCGCGCCGAACTGCACATGTTCCTCGGCGAGCCGCACGAGGCGGAGCCCATCTACCGCCAGCTGGTCGAGACCAAGGCCATCGCCTGGGCGCGCTTGGGCCTGGCCAAGACGCTGTTCCTGCGCGAGCGCTACGACGAAGCGCGCGAGATGCTGGAAGACCTCGTCGACGGCAACAAGAACTTCGTGGACGCCTACGACTGGCTCGCGCGCACCCACGAGGCCATCGGCGCGCTGGATGCGGCGCAGGCCGTGCTGACGGAGGCCGTGGCCGTGTCGCCGCACGCGGTGCGGCGGCTGCGCAAGCTGGGCGAGACGGCGCTGGAGGCGGGCGACCACGACACGGCCGAGAAAATCCTGAAGCAGGTCGTCAGCAAGGCCAAGTATTCCGAATTCAAGGACCCGCAGGACCACGTGCGCCTCGTGCAGACGCTCGTGCGCAAGGGCGACCCGGTGCAGGCCGCGGCCGTCATCCGCGACCTCGACAAATCGATGGCGTTCCAGAAGCATGCGCCGCTGTGCAGCGCCATCGCGTCGAGCCTCGTGCACGAATACACGGGCAACGAGGCGCGCCTGGCCGAATCGCTGGCGACGGCGCTCGCCGCCAGCCAGGACGCGCCCGACCTGCGCCCGGAGATCAAGCTGGAGCTGGCCCGCACCTGCATCGAGAACGGCATGGAGGAGGGCGCCGCCGAGATCGTGCGCGACGTGATGCGCAATGCGCAGAACGGCGCCGCGGTGGCGCGCGCGATGGCCGTGTTCGAGAACGCGGGCCAGGCCGAGATGGCGCAGAAGCTGGCGCTGGAAAGCCGCCAGCAGGTCGTCGACCTCGTCGCCACCGGCGCCGCCAAGGCGAAGAGCGGCGACTACAAGGGCGCCGTCGTGCTGATGCAGGAAGCGGCAACCAAGCTGCCGGACAATCCGCAGGTCGTGTTCAACGCCGCGCTGGCCATCCTGAAATGCCTGGACCACGAAGGCTGGGACGAGCGCCTCGGCCATCAGGCCATGGACTATATCGCCGGCGTGCGCCGCCTCGATCCGGTCAACCCGAAGCTGCCGGCGCTGGCCGGGCTGCATCAGCAAATCCTCAAGAAATACGACAAAAGCCCGCGCCCGAAGAGGGCCGGCTAAGCGATCATGACGACTTCGAACCCCGGCACGCCGCCGGACGGGCGCCGCGTACGCGCCGCGCTGCTGCAGAAGGTCTGCGGCGACGAGGACATGTTCGCGCTCGGCAGCGCGATCGCGCGCGTCGTGCAGATGGTCACGTCGGAAGACCAGGGCACCCACGACCTCGCGCACTACGTGCTGTCCGACGTCGCGCTCACGCAGCGCATCCTGCGCCTGGCGAACACGGTCCGCTACCGCACGGCGGCCGGCACGTCCGTCACGACGGTGTCGCGCGCGATCTCGCTGCTCGGCTTCGACAACGTGCGCACGGTCGCGCTGGCGATGCTGCTCGTCGACGCGCTGGCCAGCAGCGAGCATGCGTACAGCGTGCGCGTGGAGCTGGAAGCGTCGCTGTGCGCGAGCCTCGTCGGCCGCGAGATGGCGCGCCACAGCTTTTACCAGGGCGCGGAGGAAGCGTCGATCGGCGCGCTGTTCAAGAATCTCGGCGCGCTGCTGGTCGCGTCGCACGAACATGACCGCTACCGCGAGATCCAGGCTCTTCTCGCCACCGGCAAGCACACGCCCGCGCAGGCCGCGCAGATGATCCTCGGCTGCAGTTTCGACGCGCTGTCCGAGGCCGTGCTGGGCGAATGGAAGATCCCGGACGTGATCATGCGCGCCCAGCGCCCGCTGGAGACGGGTGTGCTGAAGCTGGCCGTTAACCGCGGCGAGTGGATGCGCCAGGTGGCGTCGTTCAGCCTGGACGTGGCGCGCCTGCTGGGCAAGACGCCCACGCCGTCCGACACGCCGGAAGCGCAGGCGCTGCTGGCGCGCTACGGCACCGCGCTGAACCTCGGCGCGGCCGAGCTGGACGAGCTGTTCGAAACGGTGGCGTTCGAAATGACGAGCCTCCTGCAGAGCATGAACCTGCAGCCCGTGCCGCGCCGCGCGCCGTCGGAAGACAAGGGCGGCCTCCCCAACGTGCTGCTGCTGGCGACCCTCGGCGGGGAAGAAGAAGAGCAGGGCACGTACCCGAGCGGCAAGCCGAAGAACGCGCGCGACCTGTTGCTGGCGGGCGTGCAGGACGTCACCCAGATGCGCGCCTCCGGCCGGCACAAGGTCAACGACGTCGTCATGGCCGTGCTGGAGACGCTGTACACGGCGCTGGGCTTCCGCTTCGCGACGGTCGTGCTGAAGGACGTGCGCGCCGGCCAGTACCGCGCCCGCGCGTCGTTCGGGCTCGCGCAGGCGCGCGTGCAGGAAGGCTTCACGTTTGCGCTGGCGCCCGCCGGCGACAAGGGCGCGCGCGACCTGTTCTATCTCGCGATGGAAAACGACGCCGACCTCATGATCTCGGACGCGCGCGGCGCCAAGATCCGCGACCTGCTGCCGGCCTGGCACAAGGCGCTGCTGCCGGACGCGCAGAGTTTCATCGTGCTGCCGCTGGTGGTCGGCAAGGTGCAACTGGGCCTGTTCTACGCCGACCGCACGGAGCTGGCGCCGGAAGGCGTGCCGCCCGACGAGACGGCCCTCATCAAGGCGCTCAAGGGCCAGGTACTGGCTGCGCTCGCGCCCTGACGAAATCGCGGAATTCCGGCGCCGGCATCGGCCGCCCGAACAGATAACCCTGCGCCACGTCGCTGTTGCGGTCGCGCAGGAAGCCCCATTGCGCGTGCGTCTCCACGCCTTCCGCGATCACGCCCAGCCCCAGCGCATGGGCCAGGCCGATGGTCGCGTCGACGATGGCGGCGTCGTTCGGATTCGTCTCGATGTCGCGCACGAAGCCGCGGTCGATCTTGATGCGGTCGATCGCGAACAGCTTCAGGTAGGCCAGCGACGAGTAGCCGGTGCCGAAGTCGTCGATGGCCAGCTTGAAGCCGCGCGCGCGCAGCTGCTGCAGCAGGTGGCGCGTGTTTTCCGGGTCGCGCATGGCGGCCGTTTCCGTGATCTCCAGCTCCATCCGCGCCGGGTCGATCGCATGCTCGGCGAGCAGCTCGTCCAGGCGCGCCAGCAGGGCGCCGCCGCTGAACTGGCGCGCCGACAGGTTCACGGCCAGGCGCAGGTGATCCATGCCGTCGTCGCGCCACTCGGCCAGCAGGGCCATCGCGCGCGCCAGCACCCAGTCGCCGAGCGGCAGGATCAGGCCCGATTCCTCGGCGATGGGGATGAAGCGCCCGGGCTCGACGCTGCCCAGCTCCGGATCGTGCCAGCGCAGCAGCACCTCGGCGCCGATCACGCGTCCCGTATCGAGCTCGACCTGGGCCTGCAGGTAGACGTCGAAGCCGTCGTTTTCCAGCGTCGCCCACATGCGGTTTTCCAGCAGCAGGTGCTCGTGCGTGGCCGCGTTCATGGCGGGCGAGAAGAACTGGAAATTGCCGCGGCCCTCGCGCTTGGCCGCGTACATCGCCATGTCGGCGTGGCGCAGCAGCGTGTCCGCATCCTGGCCGTCTTCCGGGAACAGGGCCACGCCCACGCTGGCGCCGCTGTGCGCCGTCGTGCCGGCCAGGCGGTAGGGCTGCTGCAGCGATGCCACGAGGCGCACCGCCACCGCGCTCACGCTGTCGGGAGAAAGGGGGCCGCACAGGACGATGATGAATTCGTCGCCGCCGAGGCGGGCGAGGGCGTCGACGTCGCGCAGCAGGTCCTTCATGCGCGCGGCCGCCCCCACGAGAAGTTCGTCGCCGGCCTGGTGGCCAAGCGAATCGTTGATTTTCTTGAAGTGGTCGAGGTCGATGAACAGCACGGCCAGCGGCTGCCGGGTGCGGCGCGCCTGCGCGAGCTGCTGTTCCAGGCGCATGCCGAGCGCATGGCGGTTCTCCAGGCCCGTCAACGGGTCGTGGTGGGCCAGGCGGTGGATGCGCGCCTGCGCACGCTGCTGCTCCGTCAGGTCGCGCAGGATGCACACGTACAGGCGCTCGCCCGCCAGGTCGACGATGGACACCGCCACCGTGAGGGGCAGCGGTTCGCCCTGCGCGTTCAGGCCGTCCAGCTGGCGTTCCTCGGGCCGGCTGCCGGCCAGGCGCGCCAGCAGGTCAAGGCCGTCCTCGTCACCGTGTCCCGGCACCAGCGCCGTGAAGGCGAGGCCGGGGAGGTGGGCCGGCGGATAGCCGAACAGCGCCGCCGTGGCACGGTTGGCCGACAGCACCGTGCCGCGCGCGTCGACGGTGACGATGGCGTCGGCGGCATTGTCCAGGATGGCCTGCAGGCGCGCCGTGCGTTCCGCCACCTGGGCCTCGATCTGGGCGCGCTCGCCGCTGACGATCAGCATGAGCGCGCCCAGCAGCGCGGCCAGCAGCAGGCCCGTCGTGATCACGATCCAGCTCGCGAGTCCCCGTTCCCCTTCCATGTAGGCGGCCGTCGGCGTGAAGCGCAGTTGCAGGGTGCGGCCGCCGTACGCGAGCCGCACGGTGTAGTCGCCGCTGACCGTGTGCCGGCCCGGATTGCCCACCAGCGTGACGGGCGCGCCGCGGCCGGTCGTATCCGCCAGGCTGATGTCGAAGCCCCCGAAGCCCGCGCGCCGCACCGCTTGCTGGACGAAGAGATTGGCATCGAGGATCAGGGCCAGCACGCCCAGCGGCGGCTGGCCCGGTGCGCCGACGGCGCGGAACAGGCCGATGCCTTTGCCGCCGTTCGCCACCAGCTGGATCGGGCCGGTGGCCACCGGGGCCGTGCCGGCCAGCGCCCGCGACACGGCGTCCGTGCGTCCCGGTGCCGTCAGGAAGTCCATGCCGCGGATGCGCGCGTTGGACGGCGGCCACGTGTACAGCAGGGGCAGGTACCGTGCGCGCGGGCCGGCTGGATGCAGCCCTTGTCCCCGGGTCACGTCGCGCACGCCGGCAAACGCGGGGTCGACGTGCGTGCGCACCCACGTCTCGAACGCGGCGCGCTCGGCCAGCGTGACGGGCACCAGCCAGTTGACGGCGGCGATCTCCGGCCGGCCGTCGACATGGCCGCTGGCGATGCGCAGGAATTTCTCGCGCTCCATGAACCGGTCTTCCGCGGCGAGCGTGCGCGAGAACGTGCCGACGAAGCGCTCGTGCTCGCGCAGCTCGGCCTGCAGCTCGTCGGCCACCTGCTGCGCCTTCAGGCGGTAGGCCTGCAGGTATTGCTGGTGTTCCCACTGCACGGTCTGCTCGTAGGCGGCGATGACGACGCCGGCCGCCAGCAGCAGCGGTAGCGCGACGAGTGGCGCGCGCCGGCGCCACAGCCGGCGCGGCCGACCGCACACGATCCAGACGAGCGGGGCGGCCAGCAGGACGCCCACGGTGTCGCCCGCCCACCAGTTGATCCAGTTCGGCGCGCGTTCGGCCGCCGTCACCACGTCCAGCCGATACAGGGCGGCCACGTTGGCGGTGGCGTTGATCAGGCAGAACACCGGTGCCAGCGCGAGGAAACGGGCGACGTCGCCCGCCGTGCCGAGGGCCGGGTCGACAAGGCGGCGGAACCAGCGGGCACCCAGCCAGGCCTGCACGAGCGAGCCCAGCGTGGCGACCGTCGTCGCGAGGGCCGCGGTCACGGGCGCGGTGTCGGGGTCCATCCAGCCGTCGGGCAGGTGCGACAGGCACGCGCCGATGGCGACGCCGGGGAGGGCGCGCCAGCCGAACGCGACGGTCAGCGCGAACCCGACGCCGGCCGGCAGGTACACGGGCGTGGCATAGCCCGCGGGCAGGGCCAGTGCGCGGCTGAGGAGAAGGGTGCCGATATAGACGGCAATGGTCGCCAGGTTGGCCAGCCACAGCCGAAGCCCGTGCCCTTCATGATTGCCGGTGCGATGCTGGTCCATGGGGTGCCTCTGACGTAAATACAGTGTACGCGCAAACGCATGGTTAGACCGCTCTGCTGGGATTCTTGCAAACAGCCCTTGCGGAGTTGTACTGCGGCCGTTACAATCACGCCCCGAAGCAACGACACTGTTTGAGTTTGATCAGTTCGAACAAAAGCAGTTGACGAAGTTGTTATCTTGCTTCATACTCTGCGGTTCTTCGCGGTGGGGTGGCCGAGTGGTTAAAGGCAGCAGACTGTAAATCTGCCCTCTCTGAGTACGCTGGTTCGAATCCAGCCCCCACCACCAAATGCGATGATCGTGTAGTGAATCGAATGAGCTGAGCTGAGAAGTACCTCGCGCGGGTGTAGCTCAATGGTAGAGCTGAAGCCTTCCAAGCTTATGACGAGGGTTCGATTCCCTTCACCCGCTCCAGTTTCAAATAAGCCCTTGTAGCTCAGTGGTAGAGCACTCCCTTGGTAAGGGAGAGGCCACGTGTTCAATCCACGTCAAGGGCACCAGAATTTAAACGGCTGTCGGCTGTTTCGACCGTCAGGTGTGCCTGGTAATTTTCAATATCGTTAGGATCTTAGGAGTCTAGAATGGCAAAGGAAAAATTCGAACGGACCAAGCCGCACGTGAACGTCGGCACCATCGGTCACGTTGACCACGGCAAAACCACCCTGACGGCTGCAATCGCAACCGTTCTGTCGAAGAAATTCGGCGGCGAAGCCAAGGCCTACGACCAGATCGACGCGGCTCCGGAAGAAAAAGCACGCGGCATCACGATCAACACCGCGCACGTCGAGTACGAAACGGCCAACCGCCACTACGCACACGTCGACTGCCCGGGCCACGCCGACTACATCAAGAACATGATCACCGGTGCCGCCCAGATGGACGGCGCGATCCTGGTGTGCTCCGCTGCTGACGGCCCGATGCCGC
>CBIHQW010000006.1:0-319367 GCA_966212285.1 Massilia kyonggiensis | reverse complement strand
GAACCCAGCGGCAAAAGTTAACTATGGTTAGCTTTGCGTAGGTCTTGGAGAACGGTTGCAAGCGTTATCGCTGCAACCCGTTTTTCTTTATTCGCCTTTGGTAAATTCCGGCATCGCCGAGGAATGGTGATTGACGATCTTCCAGTCGCCGTCGATTTTCTTGTAAATATACGTGTAGCGCGCCCGGACCTTGGCCGGCTTGCCGTTCTTGACGATATCAAAAGTGTAGGCGCCGCTGTCGAAGGCAGAATTGTCGTCCAACAGGCGAATCTGGCGATAATTGATCGTGCCATGCGGCTTCAATGCCAGGAAGTGATCGAAATAATCCTTGATCTCTTCCGGGGTCGCACGGATCTTGTTCGACACGGTTGGCTGCAAAATGCCGTCGTGCGCGTACAGCTTCACGACTTCGTCGCTGTTCCCCGTTGCCAGGGCCACATTCCAGCGATCAAACAGTGCGGCAATTTCCTTCTCGCCCGCCGTAGCGGGTGCGGGCGCCACGGCGTGATAGGCGACAGGCGTTTCCGCGGCGGCGCAGAAAGTGGAAGCGGTAAGCAAAGAAGCGATCAGAAGCAGAGATTTCACGTTGATTTCCTTTAGTTAGTCATCGGGGAGCGGCATGCGCAGGACCTGCCGACAAACCCAGTATGCGGTTCCCGTCGAGATAAAAAATCCGCCACTCGGGGGCAATGGCATATGCTGGTCGACATATAATTGCCACTCGACTTCGGCCATTTCCATGCATTCGACTACCCCGTCACGCTCCCCTATCCTTTCTTCCGACAGCGCGCGGGTGACCCGCAGCCGCTATCGCCTTGGCGAAAGCAGCACGGCCCGATGGCGCCTGCTGATCGATGCCGCCGCCGTGCTGGCCGACGACGGTGCCCGGCCTGCGGCGCTCTCGACCGTACTGGGCAAGGCGCTGGCTTTCCTGTCGCTTGAAGACGGCGCGCTGCTGCAGGCGCAAGGCGACGGATTGTTTGTCCGCGCCGCCCAAGGTCCGGTGTCGCCGGCCGGCGCGCGCGTCACACCCACGCACACGCTGCTGGCGGCGATGCAACACAACCAGCAAGCCGTGCTGGTGCGGCAAGATGTCGTCAGCGCCTTGCGCATCAGCCGCGAACGGCAGGCCGGGCTCGAGGTGCTGGTCCCGCTGCGCGTCGACGACAAGAACCGCGGCATCCTCGCACTGCTGGGTGGCGCCGGGGCATTACCGCCCAGCGCGGAGGACCTGGCGACCTTGCAGGCCCTGGCCACCTTGCTGGCATCGGTGCTGGCCACGTCGGCGCAGATGGCGCGGGCGGCGCAGCCGGATCTGGCGGCCCTGCGCAACCTGCTGACGCCGCGCGAACTGCAGGTTTTTGCACTTTTGCCCAGCGGCATGACGAATGCGGCGATGGGAGAACAGCTGGGAATCGCCGCCGGCACCGTCAAAGTGCACGTCGAACGCATTCTGCACAAGCTGGATCTGGGCGACCGCACCCAGGCCGCCGTGCGGGCCGCCGACTTCGGGTTCGGCGCATGACCAGGCGGGCCTTCCCGTCGCATCCCCGCCACTGGCCACTGGCGCTGAAAGGCGGCCTGGTCATCGCGGCCTCGACGCTCCTGCTGCTGGCCTCCGCGATCACCAGCTACCGGCTGGAGCGCAACACCGCGGCCGCCACCGCCGACATGCTGCGTACCGTGCAGATGCAGGGCGACATCGAGCGCCTGCACACGCTCCTCGCCGAGGCCGCCACCGGCGTGCGCGGCTACCTGCTCACGGGGCGCGACGATTTTCTCACCCCCTATTACGCCGCCAGCGAACAGTTGCCCGCCACGCTGGCCAAGCTGCGCGACGACGTGCACGATCCCGAACAACGCGAGCGTCTGCTACGCGTGCTGCCGCTGGTGCAAGACAAGCTTGCCAGCCTCGACCAGTTGCGCGGCCAGCGCAACGCCAGCACCGCCGAGCTGCAGGATCATTTGTTGCGCAGCAAGCGGATTCTCGACCGGCTGCGCGCCGAAATCGCCGCCATGACCCGACGCGAAGCGGTACTGGTGGCGCAGCGCACGGTGGACCTGCAGCAGGCGACGAACTGGAATCTGTGGACCACGATCGCCATCATTCCGGCCAGCGTGGCCGGGGCGCTGGCCACGCTGATGTTTACCATCGGGCTGGTGCGGCGGGTGCGCCTGACGGCCGAGAATGCCGAACGCCTGACGCGCGACCAGCCGCTCAAGCCGACGCCGGACAATACCGACGAACTGGGCCAACTGGCCGAACGCCTGCACCAGACCAGCCTGCTGCTGGCCGGCCGTGCGTCGGCGGCACAGGCGGCGAGCCTCGCCAAGACCGAATTCCTGGCGCGCACCAGCCACGAGCTGCGCACCCCGCTCAACGCCATCCTCGGCTATGCGCAACTGCTCGAAACCGATTGCCGCGAGCCGCGCAACCGCGACCATGCGGCGCAGATACGCGTCGCCGGCCAACATTTGCTCTCCCTGATCAATGAAGTGCTCGACATCGGCAGCATCGAGGCAGGCAAGCTGACGCTGGAATGCGTTCCGGTGGCGCTCGCGCCGCTGGCGGCGGAAGCGCTGGCGCTGATCCGGCCGCTGGCACGCCAGCGCGGCATCGACCTGCGGCTCGATGCCGCGGCGCCGGCCTGCACCGTCGTCGCGGACAGGCAGCGCTTGCTGCAAGTAATGCTCAACGTGCTGTCGAATGCGCTCAAATACGGCGCGGCCGACAGCAAGGTCGATATCGGCTGGCGCACCGCCGACGGCATGGTCCGCGTCGACATCGACGACGCCGGACCGGGGATCGCGCCGTCGCATCGGCGCCGGCTGTTCGCTCCCTTCGACCGGCTGGGCGCCGAACGCGGCAAGACGGAAGGCGCCGGTCTCGGCCTGGCGGTGTCCAAAGCCTTGATGCAGGCGATGCAGGGCGACATCGGCCATGCCGAGCGTACCGGCGGCGGCAGCCGCTTCACACTCACCTTGCCTGCCTCGCAGGAAGCAGCCGCCCCGACTCCCGCACCACCCGCCGTCCACGAGCCCGACCCGCCCCCTGCCGGGAACCGGGCCACCCATCGCGTGCTGTGCATCGAGGATGACGCCGCCACCCGCTTGTTGGTCGCCACGCTGCTGCAGAGGCGGCCGCATTGGCAATTGGCAATCGCCGAGGACGTCGAACGCGGCATGGCGCTGGCACGACAGCTGCAGCCGCACCTGCTCCTGCTCGGCGCCCCGCTGGCCGAGGCCAACGCACGCGCCGTCGGGAACGCGGTCCTGCTCGGCGCGCCGGTGGGGCCCGCGACCGCAAGCTGGCGGCATCTGGCCAAACCGCTCAAGGTGCCGGATTTCTTCGCCTTGCTGGATCTGATGGAGCAACGCACATGATGGAAAACGAAGTACTGGCCGCACGCGTGCTGATCATCGACGACCAGCCGGCCAACCTGCGCCTGCTCGAAGACCTCTTCATCGGCGAAGGGCTGACACAGGTGGTGGGCACCACCGATGCCAGGACCGCGCTGGGGCTGTACAACGCCTTCGACCCGGATCTGATCGTATTGGACCTCATGATGCCCGAGCTCGATGGTTATGCCGTACTGGAGCAGCTCAAGCGCCGTGGCGACCCGTACGATTTTCGTCCGGTCCTGGTCATTACCGCCGATGCCACGGCCGAAGCCAAGCGGCGCGCGCTCGCGCTGGGGGCGAAAGACTTCCTGACCAAACCCTTCGATACGCTGGAAGCGATGCTGCGGGTCTGGAATCTGCTGGAAACCCGCGTACTGTACAAGCGCCTGCAGACGATCGCGCCGAAGGATACGCTGGCGCCGCAGAATTACCGCGGGCGCCGCGACTAAGAACCTGTCCCGTCAGGCGAGGCGCCATCTCTACCGTACGCCGCCCAAAATCCGCTTGAACTAAAATGCATGTCAGAAATGTACTTACGTCAATCATATTTGAGCAAATGAATCATTTGCCCTATACTTGACCCCGATACACACACATAACAACGAGCGGCAGGCATCACGTTGACCTGGCCGCCGTGCGGCCCCGCCGCATCGCGGATGCACCCGAGGCATCCAGTCTTTCAACGGGTCCAGACGCCGGCCAAACGAGCCGCGCTGCGACCGCCCGCCTCCGCGCGCCGGACGGATCCAAGCTTCCCCGGCCCGCACCGAGGTCTTTCAATGAGGGCCGATCTTCATGACCCCGACACGACCATCGCACCGCCGACGCCTGCTCGCAACGGCATGCGCGCTGTGCGTCATCCTGACACCATCGGCGTTTGCGGCCAGCCGCAAGCCAGCTAAAACGCCGAAAACACCCGCCATCGCCGACTTCAGGGAATTGAGCGGCTCGCATCCCGGCACGTGCGAACAACCCGTCGCCCCGGCGCTCTCCGGCCTGGGCGAACCGACGACCCGCCAGTGCGCCTGGAGCCAGCGCGTGGAGATGGTGTACTGGCGCAGCATCCCGACGCCGGCCGCCACCTGCCTGCCGCCGGCCGCCATCGCGTGGCATCGCCTCACGCAAGCCATCCACGCGGATGCGCCGCCCTGGAACGCCGCCTGGTCCGGCCGCACCGTGACCACGACCACGCCTGAAACCCGGCAGCTGGCCGCGATCTGGCGCGGCGACGACGGCCAGTGGTCGGCGGCACTGTGGCGCTGGCAGCCGTCCGAAAAGACGGACACGCGCGCCTGGCAGGCCGGCCACTGGGACGACGTGACGAAGGCCGCGCACGCGATCGATGCGGGCAATCCGCTGCCGGCCGCGTCGCCGCTGTTCGCCGCCTGGCGCGATGCGTCGCAGGGCAAGCCGCGCGTGCTCGATGGCGATGTCTGGCGCTGGGTGTCCGACAAGACCTGTTTGCGTCTCGAGACGTCGGGCATCAGCCAGACGCGCATCCACCTGCCGTACTCGCGCGACGATGCGCGGCTGGAGCAGCGCAGCGGCATGCAGGTGCTGCTGGCGCGCCGCTTCCCGAATGCCGAATGGCTGCAGCCCTTTACCCTGCTGGAGCCGGGCCGTCCCGGCGACCGCACGGGTGCGAAGTTCATCGCCGTGTGGCGCGAAGGCGCCAGCGTCAAGGGACAGCTGTGGATTCCGCTGCGCGACGACGGGGGCATCGTCCGCGCGCGCATCGTCAGCGATCTCGCGCCCGCATCCGCGGAACGCCAGAAGGAACTGGCGAAGCAGCGGGCCGACATCATCGGGCGCGAGCTGACCGCCCTGGCCCACGCGTGGGAGGTGCGCCATGAATGACGAATTGTCCACGCCCCTCTGGCTGCTGTCGCCGCTGGCCGTGCTGGGCGCCGGCCTGATGGTCGCGTTCGTGATCGGCCTGACCCTGCAGCGTTTCAGGATCCCCAAACTGTACGGCGCCGTGATCGCGGGCCTGCTGCTCGGCGCGAACGGTGCCGGCTTCATCGACCGCGCGCTGCTGACGCAGTTCCAGGAACTGCTCAACGGCGCCGCCGCGCTCGTGCTGTTCGAGGTCGGCCGCAAGATGGACCTCGCATGGCTGCTGCGCAGCGGCCGCCAGGGGGCCAGCCTGCTGCTCGCCACATTGGCGCGCGGTGCCGCGGCTGCGATCACGCTGGGCCTCCTCGGCCTGCCGTGGGGTGCCGCGATCTTCATCGGTTCGATCCTCATCGCCGTCAATCCCGTCATCCACAGTTCGATGGTGGCGGATGAGAACGCGAGCGGCACGAGCACCTTCGCCACGTCGAACATGGTCGGCCTCTCCAACTTCGTCGCGCTGCTGGCACTCGGCATCACGCTCGCATGGACGCGCAGCCACGGCCAGGACGCCGACAGCGACTTCTGGATGGAGCTGATGCGCCAGGGCGGCAAACTCGTGATCGGTGCCCTGATCGCGGTGCTGTCCTACGGCGTCTATGCACTGGCCACGCGGCTGTGCAAGGTGCCGGCGACGCTGCGTCCCGGCATGCTGCTCGCCGCGCTGCTGATCGACCTGGGCCTGTGCTCCGTGATGTCCGCGAGCGCCCTGCTCTCGCTGCTGCTGATGGGCGTCCTGCTGCGCAATGCGGAGAAGCGCGACAACGTGTTCCAGGCCCAGTTGAAGACGGCGCAGGACATCGGCTACGTGCTGCTGTTCCTGATGTCCGCGGCGCTGGTCGACCTGCAGGAGCTGCTGCACGGCTGGACCATCGTGGCCGCGCTGACGGTGTTCGCGGTCCGTATCGCGGCCACGCGCCTGGCCCTGTGGCCGGGCACCGCGTGGGACGTGCGCAAGCAGCATGCGATGGCCTTGTCGATGTGCTCCCTGGTGAGCTACGGCGGCCTCGTCGTCGACAACACCCTGAATGCCTACACCGGGCTCGATGCGACGTCCACCGCCGTGATGGGCGCGTTGCTGGCCCTGAACGTCCTGCTGGCGCCCGGCCTCACGTGGCTCGGCTTGCACCTTGCGGGCGAAACCTATCGAGGAGGCGCGCAATGAGCGAATTACTGAACGACGAAGCGCTGGGGAAGCTGAAGCAGGATGCGCAGGCCCAGGCCGTATCGGGCCAGGGTCCGGCCTATCTGCCTGACTTCAAGGCGTCCACGATCGGCACGATGGGCATCGAACTGGAACTGATGGTGCTCGATCGCCTCACGTTCGACCTGTTCCCCGCCGCACCGGACATCCTGCGCCTGCTGGACAAGCACGACAAGCCATGGGTGCACACGCCCGAAATCACGACGTCGATGCTGGAAGTGGCGACGGCCATCCTGACCTCGTTCGACGAGGCGGCCGAGCAGCTGGAACACATCCGCACGACGGTGCAGCGCGCGGCGTTCGACGTCGGCGCGTCGATCTCGGGCGGCGGCGCGCACCCCTTCCAGAAGTGGAACGAGCAGCGCATCTACCCGAAGGAGCGCTATTTCGCGTCGGAGCGCAAGTTCGGCTATCTGGCCAAACTGTTTACGGTATTCGGCATGCACGTGCACATCGGCGCCGGCACGCCGGACGAGGCGATGCGCCTGTGCTCCTGGCTCACGCAGCGCGCGCCGCTGTTCATCGCGCTGTCGGCCAATTCGCCGTGCTGGCAGGGCGAAGTCTCGGGCTTCTGCAGCTCGCGCAGCAACGTCGTGGGCGCGTTCCCGATGAGCGGCATCCTGCCGTACGACATCCGCACGTGGGACGACTTCCGCGCTCACTTCGACCAGCTGGCCGGCCACGGCATCGTCAACAGCATCAAGGATTTTTATTGGGACGTGCGCCCGAAGCCGGAATACGGAACGATCGAACTGCGCGTGCTGGATACGCCGTTAAAGCCCGTGTATGCGGCGGCGCTGGCATGCTATGCGCGCGAGCTGTGCCTGGAATGGGCGGACCAGCCGGGCCGCTGGCCGACCAGCAGCAGCCGCGAGCTGTACATCTGGAACCGCTTCAACGCGGCACGCGACGGCGTCGAGGCGACATGGATCGATCCGGAATCGGGCGCATCGATGCCCATCGGGGAAGCGATCCGCGCCGACCTGGAACGGTTACGGAAGCGCTCGACCGACCCCGGCTTCGACAAGGCGTGCAAGGTGATCGAGCATCTGATGAAGGATGGCGGACAGGCGCGCTGGCTGCGCGCCCATCTCGCGTCCGGCGGCGGCATGAACGATCTCGCGCGGATGGCGAGCGAGATGTTCGAGGACGGCGCGCCGCTGGACTGATTGCTGGTTACGAGCGGTGCGGGTTGTTGGGACGGTTGTCGAAGCGGTTCGGCACGCCGTCGCCGTCGCGGTCGCCGTGGCGCCAGCCGCCGCGCTCCAGTTGCCAGCCGCGGTCGCCCTGGCGCCATTCCGGACGGTGCCAGACATAGCCCGGACGCACCCGTTCCCAGTGGCCGCGCACCCAGGTGTAGCGGTGGCCGTTCCAGTTCCAGTAACCCGGCGCCCACTCGTAGCCGTGGCGCGCGGCCGGCACGACTTCGTGGCGCGGCGGCGGCGGCGCGGTGCGGACGACGACGACATCCCGGGCGAACGCCTGCGCCGGCAGGACGGCGGCGGTGCTCACGATGGCAAGGGCGGTGGCGGCAAGAATGCGTTTCATGGTGGTTCTCCTTTGGTTGCGCTGTGAAGTTGCGCTGTGAGACCACTATAGCGAGAAGCCGCCCGCATTTGCCGGATTGAATCCGGCGCTTACAACCGATACATGCCGCAACAGGCCGGTAACAGATTTTCACGAGGCCGGATGCAAAAAGGGCGCCCCGCAGGGACGCCCTTTCTGGTTCGCTGGATGCCGCCAGGCCTCAGGTCTCGTGCGCACCGGCCAGGATGCCGGGGACGCAGAGCCTCACCTGGAGCGCCGAGCCAGGCCGGCCGGCACCCGTCGGACGATCAGTCCAGCTTCCAGGCGTAGTCGACCTTGGTCCAGGTCTGGGCCGGTGCGCCATCCTTGGTGCCCGGCTTGAACTTGCAGGCCGACAGGCCCTTCATCGCAGCCTTGTCCAGGCCCTTGAAGCCGCTCGATTTTTCCAGCTTCGAGTCGGCCACGGAGCCGTCGGTGGCGATGAGGAAGGACATCGACGTGATGCCCTGCTCTTCGTTCATCAGCGACGCCTTCGGATATTCGACCTTGCACTTGGACGGATCGAACGTCGCCGGCGTTTCGCCTGCAAAAGCCGAACCGGCGATACCCGAGACCAGCAGAGCGACGAGGTTTACAGCAAATTTCTTGTTGGACATTTTTATTACCCCCGTAAAACAAAGTTTTTTTTGATGCCGGTGCTCTCCACCGGCGCTGGACGAGCCGTCCTGGCTCAGAATTCTTCCCAATCGTCGCTGGCGGCTGCCGCTGCGACTTTTTTCGCGGTCGATGCCGGCGCATCCGCCGCACGTTCTTCCTGGACCGGCGTCTTGGCCTTCGCGGCGGCCGGCTTCTTCAGCTGCGGCTTGGCGGCCGGGCGGACGACGACGGCGCGGCTGGCGGTGGCTGCCGGGGCCGGTGCGTCGACGATGGCCTGCTCCTCGCCTTCGGCCAGCTTGAAGATGCTGACGACGCGCTGCAGCTCCGCGGCCTGGTCCTGCAGGCTCTGGAAGGCGGCGGCGGCTTCTTCGACCAGTGCGGCGTTCTGCTGCGTCATGCCGTCCATCTCGATGATCGACAGGTTGACCTGTTCGATGCCTGCGCTCTGTTCGGCGCTGGCGCTGGCGATGTCGCTCATGATGTCGGTCACGCGCTTGACGCTGGCAACGACCTCGTCCATCGTCTCGCCGGCTTGGCCGACGAGCTTGCTGCCGCGGCCGATCTTCTCGACGGAGTCGCCGATCAGCTGCTTGATTTCTTTCGCGGCCGCTGCGGAACGCTGGGCCAGGTTACGCACTTCCGAAGCGACGACGGCGAAGCCGCGGCCCTGTTCACCAGCACGGGCTGCCTCGACGGCGGCGTTCAGTGCCAGGATGTTCGTCTGGAAGGCGATGCCGTCGATGACGCCGATAATGTCGGCGATCTTGCTTGCCGAGCTATTGATCTCGCCCATCGTGCCGACAACCTGCGACACCACTTCACCACCCTTGCGTGCCACGTCCGACGCGGTGGCGGCCAGGTGGTTCGCTTCGCGGGCATTGTCCGCGTTCTGTTTCACGGTCGACGTCAGTTCTTCCATCGCCGACGCGGTCTTTTCCAGCGAGCTGGCCTGCAGTTCGGTACGCGACGACAGGTCGGTGTTGCCGGCTGCGATTTCACGCGATGCGGTAGTGATGGTGTGCGTGCCGCGACGTACCTGGCTGACGATGTCGACCAGGCTGTTGCGCATCTGTTTCATTTCGATCAGCAGGCTGCCGCGATCCGACGACTTGGTGTCGATGGCGATCGACAGGTCGCCTTCGGCGATGCTGCCGGCGATCTTGGCGGTGTAGCCCGGCTCACCGCCCAGCTGCTTCAGCAGGCCGCGGGTGATCACGGTGGCAGCCAGGATGCCGAGCGTAACGGCCAGGGCCAACAGCACGAGCATGAAGTTACGGGCGCTGGCGAAGGCGGCTTCCGCGTCGACCTGGGTCTGCGCGTTCAGCTTGTCTTCCAGCTTGCCCAGCTGGTCGAGCGCGTCCAGCCATTTCTTCTGGGCGGGACGGATTTCCTTGACCATCACGCGGGTGGCGTCCATCGCGTTATTGGCCAGATAGAGTTCCGATGCCTTGGCGATGGCCGGCATGGCGGCGCCTTCGGCTTCTTTCACCTGGTTCAGCAGGGATTTTTCTTCAGGCAACGCTTCTACAGAGAACTTGGCAGCCAGTTTTTGTTGCAGAGCATCGTACTTGGCGGTCTGCTCCTTGAAACGGGTCAGCTCCGGCTCCATGTCGGCCGGGTCCGTCATCAGGGTCAGGGTACGCAGCGACGTGACGCGTTCGCTCACGTTGTTGCGCATGTCGACGACCAGGCGCGTCACAACATTGTTGACATTCACGACGTGGTCCAGCCGGTTCTGGATCTGCGCCATGCGCAGGATGCCGACGACGGTAACGATAACCAGCAGCACGAGCACGAGGGCAAAACCCAGGC
The DNA here is from genome assembly GCA_966212285.1 of Massilia kyonggiensis. Lineage (GTDB taxonomy): Bacteria > Pseudomonadota > Gammaproteobacteria > Burkholderiales > Burkholderiaceae_D > Telluria > Telluria kyonggiensis_A. The sequence continues at coordinate 308,872 of CBIHQW010000006.1, read as the reverse complement.
CCAGACGCACGCCGACCTTCATGTTTGCTAAGTTCATTCCTTATCTTCCCTGTTTCAAGTGATCAGACCCGCTCCGGAGTCTTTGTCTTTTGTTACGGAAAGTCCATCTTCCCGGTGGACTTACGTATTTCCGTCAGGATAAATCAAAACGACGATTTGCAGACAGAAAACATGCACCGCTGTAATTATGTTTCACCACAACAACAGGATTAGATGTCGTGCAAGGAGAAGAGCCCAGATTATCAGTCTGTTCTTGCTTTCGAGCAAGGATAACGTTGCAATTGATTAAAAATTTGCAACATTTTTTGTAGCGAATTTTGAACATCCCGGCCATTTTTATGCGACCGGGGTAGTAAAATAACTAAAAGTCAACCTTACGCGACGCTTACGCGGCGAGTCGCAGCTTGCCGGCGGCTTCGAGGAGGAGTTCGGGGTTGCCTTCGGCGAGGCGGCGGGAGTCGGACAACAGCTGGCGATAGCCGCGCGCGCCCGGCAGGCCGGCCATCAGGCCCAGCATGTGGCGCGTGATGCTGTTCAGGCGCAGGCCCAGCGGGCCGTAGCGGTCGAGTTCGGCGCGGATATATGGGATCATCGCTTCCAGCACCTGTTCGCGGGTTTTCCGCGGCGTCGCGTCGCCGTAAAAGCGGGCGTCCCAGCCGGCCATCACATAGGGATTGTGGTACGCCTCGCGGCCGATCATGACGCCGTCCACGTGCTGCAAATGGGTGGCGATCTCGTCGTCGGTCTTGATGCCGCCGTTGATGATGATCTCGAGGTCGGGGAATTCGCGCTTCAGCTGGTACGCCACTTCGTAGCGCAGCGGCGGGATCTCGCGGTTTTCCTTCGGCGACAGCCCCTTCAGCACGGCATTGCGCGCGTGCACGATGAAGGTACGGCAACCGGCGTCGGCGATGGTGCCGATGAAATCGCGCACGAACCCGTATTCCTCGTTGTAATCGATGCCGATGCGGTGCTTGACGGTGACGTCGATGCTGACGGCGTCGCGCATCGCCTTGACGCAATCGGCGACGAGCTGCGGTTCCTGCATCAGGCAGGCGCCGAACGCCCCCTTCTGCACGCGCTCGGACGGGCAGCCGCAATTCAGGTTGACCTCGTCATAGCCCCACTGCTCGCCCAGCTTCGCGCTCTTGGCGAGGTCGGCCGGGTCGCTGCCGCCCAGCTGCAGCGCGATGGGGTGTTCGACGTCGTCATAGCGCAGGTGGCGCTCGACGTCGCCGTAGACCAGGGCGCCCGTCGTCACCATCTCTGTATACAACCAGGTGTGTTTCGTGATCTGGCGGTGGAACACGCGGCAGTGGCGGTCCGTCCAGTCCATCATGGGCGCAATACTTAATGTTCGCTTGCCGTATTTCATAGTGTCTGAGATTTTTTTACGCTGGGTTTCTGACGCAACCCGCTAGTGTATACCGTAGCGGCATCGGCAGCCACCTGGCACCGCAGTCGACATGTCCAGCCGTTGCCTCTTTGCACTCCCCGCACCCGGCACATCCTCGGTCGACTTGCGTCTAGTCCGCTTTGACGATGACGGATTCCCGTGTCGCACATAGCCTGTTCAACACTAAATTCATATCAAACGGACTGGAGACTAACAGGATGGCGTTCACCCGGAGAGACTTTCTCTCGTCATTCACCGCAACGGCCGGCATGGCCGCGCTGCCCCTCGGCATGGCCAATGCAGTCCAGGAAGCCGGCGGCTTTCGATACGTGTTCGCGCACCCGCCCGAGCAGGCGAAACCCTGGGTCCGCTGGTGGTGGCCAGGTGGGGCCGTTACCGATCGGGAGCTGCGCCGCGAGATCACGCTGCTGAACCAGGCCGGCTTCGGTGGAGCGGAAATCCAGGCCTTCAACCCGGGGATCCCGAACCTGAGCAAGGAAGAACGCGCACACCTTCATGACTATGCGAACGCGGCGTTCTTTTCTCACCTTAAAACCTGCACGGACGAAGCAGGCGCCCGAGGCATGCACATCGACGTGACGTTCGGCTCGGCATGGCCCTCGGGGGGCGGCTTCGCCATTACGCCGGAACTGGCGCTCGTCGAACTCACGCCAGCCATCACCAGTGTACACGCCCCCATCGACGGTCCCATTCGTCTGCGCATCCCGGAGAATACCCGCAAATTCGGCGCGTTCGGCGCGCTGGATTCGCGCAACAACGATCCGAGGGCCAGGGACTGGCGGGACCGCATTGCGGCGCGCCAGAAGCTCGTAGCCGTGGTCGCGATCAAGGGAACGGCCCCGGTACTCGAGAACAACAAGAACTTTCGCACGGCCGTCGTCAAGGCCGCGGGCCGTGCCGACGAAGTCAAAGGGATTATCCTGACCGACAGGCTCGGGCCGGACGGTACACTCGACTGGACGCCACCCGGCGCCGGAGATTGGCAGATCGTCGTCTTCAAACAGTTCCTGGCCGACAGTGGCGTCATGGCAGGCGTTGGCGAAGGGCCGCAACTGGTGCTCGACCACTTCAAGCGCGCCGCCTTCGACGCTCATGCACGGCGTGTCGGCGATCCGATGGCGCCCGGCGGTGTCGCAGCCTCCGCATTAAGGGCGACCTTCGTGGACAGCCTCGAGCTTATGCCGGACATTTATTGGTCCGAGGAGCTGCTGGCGGAATTCTCCAAACGGCGCGGCTATGATTTGACACCGTATTTGCCGCATCTGCTACAGCCGGGCTGGATGGAATCGTGGAACCCGCATAATTCGCCCCCCTATTTCGACGCGGGCGACGATGGCGACCGTATCCGCGCGGATTACCGACTGACACTCTCCGAGCTGCTGATCGAAAACTTCGTTCGCCCCTTTATCGAGTGGAACCACCGCCACGGATTGAAGGCGCGGCTGCAGGCGCACGGGTCGCCGGCCGATCTGCTGCAATGCTACGGCCTGGCCGACATTCCGGAGACCGAAGACCTGGAGTCCGGCAACGATACTCACTTCCTGCGCCTTGCACGCGCGGCCGCGAACCTGTATGGACGCAAGCTGGTCAGTTGCGAAAGCCTGTGCTGGCCGCTCAAGTCGTTCGAGGCCACGCCAGCGCAATGGCAGACACGCATCAATCTATTGTTCGCCAGCGGCGTCAACGCGATCGTGATGCACGGTTTTCCATATTCGCTGCACACGGATACCTGGCCGGGCTGGTATCCATTCGCACCCAGTCCATTCCTGCCGGGCTTCACCAGCATGATCAACGAAGCGAATCCTTTATGGAACGCGATCGCGCCCCTTAACAGTTATATCAGCCGGATCCAGGGCGTCATGCAGAGCGGTACGAACGTCGTTCCCGTGGCAGTGCACCTGGGCGACACGGCATATTTCCACGGTATGGAGCCAAAGTCGACCGATGCGCTGTTGCAGAGCCTGATCGACAATGGCTACGACTACGACCGTATCAACGACGACAGCATCGCCAGCAGCCGCGTCGCCGGGAAGGCACTGGTCACGCCAGGCGGGACCCGCTATGCCGCGCTGATCCTGCCGGCCCGCCCGGGCTTGTCGGTTGGCACGGCAGCCCGGCTGGCCCAGTTCGCGGCGGCTGGCCTGCCTGTCTTTTTCATCGGGCGGCCTCCTGTGCGCGCCTCAGGCTTTCACGACGCCGAACGCCGGGACAAGCTGGTCCGCGACGCCATGCAGGCTGCACTGAACGGCAGCGCACGGATCGTTGCCGCGGATGCCATCGCGGCCGCGTTACGCCAGGCACGCGTGCCGGCAAACCTGACGTTCACGAGTACGCCTTGCCTCTTCATCGAAAAACGACTGGGCGGCCGTTCGGCGTACTTCCTGCACAACCAGAAGGACGAGCCGGTCAACATCAGCTTTCTCAGCCGTGCAACGGGCCACCCGGAACGCTGGGACGCGGCCACCGGAGAGCGCTCCGGCCTCGTTGCCAGAACACGCGACGGCCAGACGGAAGTGACGGTGGACATCGCGGCGGGTGGCGCCGCCCTGGTCGTTTTCGGTAGCGAGCGCCTTCCGGTGCCAGCCAGGTGGCTGCCGGCGGATACGATCGACCTCGGCGCGCGCGAATGGGCCATCGATGTCGCCGGCCACGGCCAGCACGGAAGAATCGTCCGCCGGCAAATGACGCTGGACCGCTTGCAGGATTGGCGCCAGATCGACGGCATGGCGGACTTCTCCGGGCAAGTCACCTACCGTGTCGACGTGACACTACCGGAAAACTGGCTGACGCCTGGTAGCAAAGTCTACATCGATCTCGGCAGCGTACACGACATGGCTGTGGTCACCGTTCAGGGCAAGCAGCAGCTGACGCTCATTGCGCCGCCGTTCGAAGCCGATATCACGGCCATGCTGCGCCCTGGAACAAACCAGTTGCAGATCGGTGTCTACAACAGCCCGACCAATGCCATGATCGATCCGAAGAAGCCAGGCCTGAAGAATCTGAAGCCACAGCCGGCCGGGTTGATGGGCCCCGTCCGGCTGGTACGCAAGCGTCAGGTAGCGGCCGCCTGACGCGAACGGGGCTGCATCATTGGATGACGAGATTCGGCTGGCCTTTCGTCACGCCGTTCTCGTTGACCGCGTCCACCGCGACGTAATATTTCTGCCCGGCGTTCAGGCTGCCCACCGTCGTCGACAGGGCACCGTCCATGACCTGGAAGTTCTGATTCATGAGGTCCGGGCGCACGCCCAGCCGCACGATGTAGAACTCGGCCTTGCCGGCGGGTTTCCAGGAAATCGTCGCACGGCGCGCGTCGCCGGGCTGGCGCGCCGCTGTCGCTGACTTGACAGCGCCCGGCCTGGAACCGCCGCCATGGCCGAAAACGCGCAAGTCGTAGAGAGAAAACTTGCCGTTGTCCGGCATGTGGACATTCCTGATCCGCACGAAGCGCGCGCGCTCGGCCTTCGGCAACACGCGGTAGTCATGGGGTGCATCGCGCCCGCCTGTCGACTGGTCGACCAGGGTTCGCCATGACTGTCCATCGTCCGACGCCTCCAGCACATAGCGGTAGACATCCTTGCTGATGCCCCGCCCGGCGCTCTCGTGGTCGGCGAAATTGATCTGCACTGCTTCGATGGTCTTCATGCCGCCGAGGTCCATCTGCAGCCATTCGCCCGGATTCCCCGTCCTGGCCGACCACCAGGTCCGGATGTCCTCGTCGGCAGCGTTGCCCGCCGGGTAGTCATCCAATGCGGACGACACGGTGACCGCCTTGCGGCGCGACAGCAGCATCCAGCCGGTGAGCTCGCGCTTGCCGTCGAGGTAGCGGGGATAGTCGCCCAGGTACGTGTCGACCATCAGCTCGCCGCCTTGCGTGAACGACGTCGGGAACAGGCCGATGCGGCGCTCGAATTTGTAGCGCTTCGAGATGGTCATCGTGCCGATGTGCCACCACTGCCCGTCCGTTCCCTGGAACGTACTGCTATGGCCGACACCGGCAACGAATCCCGTCGGCTTGAACGAAAACGGGTTGTAGGGCTCGTACTTGAACGGGCCCATCGGGTCCTTCGACGTAAGGACACCGTCCGCGTAGGTCTTGTATTCGGTGCCGGGCGCCGCGTATTGCAGGTAATACGTCCCGTTGTGCTTGGTCATCCATGAGCCTTCCACGAAGCTCGGTTCGCTGTCCAGTTCATTGTTGTCGCCCACGACTTCCCAGCCGCGGTGTTCCTTGTCGCGTGAAGCGGGCACATCGGCTTTCCTGATCGGCTGGAACGTGTGCCGGTCGAGTTCGAAGACGCGCAGCGTTTCGGTCCCGCTCAAGCCTTCGTACATGTACAGGCGGCCGTCGTCATCGAGGAACAGGCAGGGGTCGTTGTAGCCGGGCCGGATGTCGGCGGCTTTCGTCCACACCCCGGTCATCGGATCCTCCGTGACCCAGATGTCTGGCGTGTTCTCGCTGGACGTCATGTAGAGCTTGCCATCGATCTCGACCGCGGTCGGGGCATAGCGGTTGACAGGGTAACCCGTCAGCTCGATGAAATTCCAGTTGCGCAGATCGGTCGACCACCAGTATCCCTTCGAATGGGAAGCGAACAGCCAGTAGCGGTCCTTGAACCGGACGACCGTCGGATCGGCCGCTTCCCGCAAGGAGCGGAACTGGTATCGATAAGGCAGGTCCACGGGGTTCGCGTAAGTGGCAAACCGGTCGGCCGCATCGGCCGGGGCCGATACGGCGGCGCCGACGAGGGCGGCAATCAGGGCTGTTCTGGCTACGTACATTTCATTTCCCATTGTGGTTGAATTCATCCGCTGCACGCGGTATCGACATCGTTACGACAAAACCTGCGCCCGGTGCCGTCCGGACAGTCAAGGTGCCGCGCACGCCATGCTCGAGCTCCAGCCGCCGCTCCAGCGTCCGTATGCCGAGCCCACGCGACGTTTTGAAAGCGCCCGGTTCCGCCCCAGGGCCGTCGTCGCCGACGGTCAGCGTCAGCACACCGGTCCGTTCATCGAATCCGGTACCGATCAGGATCCGGCCCGGACGGCCATGCGGATTGATCGCATGCTTGATACTGTTTTCGACGAGCGGCTGCAGCGACAGCGCGGGAACCACGCAGTCCCGCGCCTTCTCGTCGAGGTCCCAGTCGACCCGCAGCCGGGGACCGAGACGCAGCCGCTCGAGCTCCAGGTAATCGCGTACGAACTGCAGCTCGTCGTCCAGCGTCACGAGGTCGGCGCCGCGCTTTTCCGTGTCGAGCACGTAGCGCAGCATGTCCGAACACTGGAACAGCGCCGTCTCGGCCGCCGCCGGGTGCTTGCGCGTGAGCGCGATGATCGAGTGGAGTGTATTGAACAAAAAATGCGGATTGAGCCTGTTGCGCAGGGCGCTCATCTCCGAGGTGACCAGCAGGTGGTGCGCCAGCTCGGCCGCCATGGCCTGGCGGCGCCGGGCGTGCTCCATGCGGACGATGTGGAACATGGCTGCGACGACACAGTACGTCATCACCGCATAGAGGAGCGGCCAGAAGTACCACACGGCCGGTTCCCGCACGCCGATCAGGAACCACAACAGCAAATAGCACATGGCGCCATATAACAGCGCGCCGCCGGCGTGGATGGCGACGACCGCCCGCGCGCCCAGGCACCAGCGTTCCAGATAGCCTTCCAATGGCCACAGCAAAGCCAGGAAGACCGCATGCGGTGTGCTCTTGAGTAGCGCGGTCGCGACATGCGCGTCGAATCGCCCCTGGCGCAGGCCGTCGAGCTGCAAGGCGACGCCCAACAGCAGCAAATAGGCCGACCAGCCGCAGATATAGATGCGCCACATACGGGAGGTCGGGGCTGTGTCGATGGAATCCATGCCACGAGTATGGCGCGTAACGCCGGCGCCGGGACCGTCTGAACGGACGATGAGATCGCGCCGGGAAACAAGGAACATGGCGCCATGAACCCACTCTCCTCTTCCACTTGCCGTCATCGCCCTCGCGCCTTGCGCAGGTCGCTGGCCAGCCTGGCTTGCGGCGCGCTCGCATGTGCACTGGCCATCGGCCCGGCATCGGCGCTGACCGCCCTCCCATCTCCCGAACCGGACGCGCCCGCGATCTTTTCGAACGCGACGCTGGCCCGCGCCGACGCCCTGCTGCGCAAGATGAGCGTCGACGAAAAACTGGGGCAACTGAACCAGCTGTTCCAGTTCCGCAAATCGTCGAAGCTGGACGGCATGGTGCGCGATGGCAAACTCGGATCGCTGCTGTTCGTGACCGACCCGGCGGAAATCAACCGTCTGCAGCGCCTCGCGGTCGAAGGATCGCGCTTCCGCATTCCCCTGCTCTTCGGCAGCGACGTGGTGCACGGCTACCGGACCATCTTCCCGGTTCCGATCGCCCTGGCCGCGTCATGGGATCCGGCCATGGTCGAACGCGCCAGTGCGATCGGTGCGATCGAGGCGCGCGCCGGCGGCATCGGCTGGACGTTCGCGCCCATGGTGGACGTCGCGCGCGATCCGCGCTGGGGACGCATCGTGGAAGGTGCCGGCGAAGATGCCTGCCTCAACGCCGCGATGGCCGCCGCACAGGTGCGCGGCATCCAGGGACCACGCCTGGGCACGCCCGACCGGCTGCTCGCGACCGTCAAGCACTTCGCCGGCTACGGCGCGAGCGAGGGCGGCCGCGACCACGATGCCGCGAACCTCTCGGACGCCCAGCTGCACAACGTCTACCTGCCGCCGTTCCGCGCCGCGATCCAGGCGGGCGCCGGTTCCGTGATGAGTGCCTACATGGACCTGAACGACGTTCCGGCCACCGGCAACCGCTGGCTGCTGCGCGACGTCCTGCGCGGAGAGTGGGGATTCAAGGGGTTCGTCGTCAGCGACAACAACGCCGTGAATGATCTGGTACCACACGGTTACGCGAGCGACAAGCGTGACGCGGCGGTCCGCGCATTCAAGGCCGGCGTCAACATGGAAATGGCGAGTTATTCGAATGCCTATGCCACCCTGCGCGAGGCGCTGGACAAGCACGCCATCAGCGAGGCGGAGGTCGACGCCGCCGTGCGTCCTATCCTTGCCACGAAAATCCAGCTCGGGCTCTTCGAACATCCTTACGTCGACGAAGCGAAGGCAAGCGAGGTTGCAAAACATGCACCGGCATACCAGGCCGAGGCGCGCATCGCGGCCGAACGGTCGGCCGTGCTGTTGCGCAACGAAGGCAGGCTGCTGCCCCTGGACCGCTCGGCCTACCGGCGCATCGCGCTGATCGGCCCGCTGGCGGATTCGCGCCAGGATACGCTCGGACCGTGGGTGTTCGCGCACGACCTGAACGACACGGTCACGGTGGCGCAGGGGCTGCGTGCCAAACTCGGCGCCGGCGTGACGCTCGACGTCGCGCCGGGCGTGCAGCTCAGGAGGCCGACACCCTCCCCCTTCGAATCGATCTTCAAGGAAAAGACGCCGCGCGCCTGGGATGCAGCCCGTGCGGACGAAGAGTTCGAAAAAGCGCTGGCGCTGGCAAACAACGCGGACCTCGTCATCCTCGCACTCGGCGAAAAACAGGACATGATCGGCGAATCCGCGTCCCGCTCGTCACTCGCTTTGCCGGGCGACCAGCAGCGGCTCATGGAACGCGTGGCCGCGCTCGGCAAGCCCGTGGTACTGCTCCTGATGAACGGGCGGCCGCTCGACATCGGCTGGGCCAATGCGCATGTGCCCGCAATCCTCGAGCTCTGGTATCCCGGCGCCCAGGGCGGCGCCGCGGCGGCGAACCTGCTGTTCGGCGACGCGAGTCCCGGCGGGAAGCTGCCCTTCACGTGGCCGCGCAACGCCGCGCAGATCCCGCTGTACTACGGTCACAACCTGACCCAGGATCCCTCCGAGCAGGACAAACGCTATTGGAACGAACCGGGCAGTCCATTGTTCCCGTTCGGTCATGGGCTGAGCTATTCGACGTTCGCGGTCGGCGACCTGCGGCTGAGCAGGTCGAAGATCCGCGTCGGCGAGTCGCTCGAGGTAACGGCTACCGTCGAAAACTCGGGCGCCGTGGCTGCCGACGAGGTCGTGCAGCTGTACATCCACCAGCGCCATGGCAGCGCCTCGCGCCCTGTGCGGGAGCTCAAGGGATTCGAACGCGTCAGCCTGCGCCCCGGCGAGAAAAAGACGGTGCGCTTCACGCTCGGCCCCGCTGCACTCCGTTACTGGAGCGCCGCCACGCGCGGCTGGGTCAACGAGGCCAGCACGTTCGACGTATGGATCGGGACGGACTCCAGAGCGACGCTGACGACGACATTCACGCAGCAATGATGGCCCGTCACGACAGTCCCCGCCTGCTGGCCGACATCGGCGGCACCAACGCCCGCTTCGCACTGGAACGCGGCCCCGGCCGGATCGAACTGGTCGAGGTGCTGCGTTGCGCCGACCACGCCACGCTCGACGATGCGCTGCATGCCTATCTCTCGCTGCCGCACGTCGCGGCCGCGGGAACGGTCCGGCACGCGGCGGTCGCCATTGCCAATCCGGTGGTCGGCGATCACGTCCGCATGACGAATCATCACTGGGCATTCTCCATCGCCGCCGTGGGCCGCACGCTCGGCTTCGACACCTTCGCCGTCGTGAACGACTTCACGGCACTGGCGATGGCACTGCCGCATCTGGGTACAGGCGACAAGCGCCAGGTTGGCGGCGATGCGCCACGGCCCCGTGAGCCGATCGGCCTGGTGGGCGCCGGCACGGGCCTGGGCGTCTCCGGACTCGTGCCCGTTCCCGGCACCGAGGACAGCTGGACCGCACTGCGCAGCGAAGGCGGCCACGCGACCTTCGCGCCGGCCGACGAGATCGAGGTCGACATCCTGCGGTTCGCCTGGAAGGAATTCGGGCACGTGTCGGCCGAGCGCCTGCTGTCGGGCCCCGGTATCGAACTGATTTATCGCGCACTGTGTCACCGCCACGGCATGACACCCGAACCGCTCGACGCGGCGCACATCACGCAGCGGGGACTGTCCGGCGCGTGTCCGCTATGCGCCAACGTCCTCGACGTGTTCTGCGCCGTCCTCGGCACGGTGGCCGGCAACCTGGCCCTCACCCTTGGCGCGCTGGGCGGCATCTACATCGGTGGCGGCATCGTGCCGCGCCTGGGCGACCGCTTCGACCGGTCGCGCTTCCGCAGCCGCTTCGAAGACAAGGGGCGCCTGGGCGCCCATCTCGCGCACATCCCCTGCTACGTCATCACGGCCGCATACCCCGCATTCACAGGCGCTTCAGCGATCCTTGCACAACGACTCAACGGAACCATTTGATGAACGACCCGCTTTTCACGCCTGCCCCGGCAGCCGGCAATCGACCCGTTACTGAAAAACCTGCCAAGGAACGACGCGTCCCGCCCGCCCTGATCGCCGTCGGTGCGTTCGCGGCACTGGCCGGCATCGGCTGGCTCGTCTATCACCTGCAGGTCGGCCGCTACCAGGAAGAGACCGACGACGCATACCTGCACGCCGACACCGTGACCATCGCGCCCAGGGTGGGCGGCTACGTAATGGAGGTGCTGGTCAAGGACAACCAGCAGGTGCGGGCCGGCCAGCCGCTCGCACGCATCGATCCGCGCGACTACCGCGCCCAGGCCGAGCAATACGAAGCGCAGATCGCCATCGCGCGGGCCAATGCGGATGCGGTGCGCGCGCAGATCGGCGAACAGGAATCGCAGGTGGAGCAGGCCCGCATCCAGCTGGCGGCGGCGCAGGGCAGCGCAGCATTCGCCGCCGCGGAAGAGCGCCGTTACGCGCCGCTCGCCGAGATCGGCGCCGAGACGGCCGAGCAGCTCGCCAGCCGGCGCAACCAGGCACGCCAGAGCGCCCAGCAGGTCGGCATCCACCGGGCCGCGCTGGCGAATGCGGAGCGGCGCATCGCATCGCTGCGCGCCCAGGTGCGCCAGGCCGAGGCCCAGGCGGGCAGCGCCGCGGCCCAGTTGAAGGCCGCCACGGTGAACCTGGAATCGACGACGCTCCTTGCCACGACCGACGGGCGCGTCGGCGACCGCACCGTGCGCGAAGGCCAGTTCGTCCAGCCGGGCACGCGCCTGATGGCGCTGGTGCCGTCGAACAGCCTGTACGTCGTGGCCAACTTCAAGGAAACGCAGATCCGCCGCATGCGGGTCGGCCAGGACGCCGACATCCGCATCGACGCCTTGCCGGGTCAGGCGTTCCACGGCCGCATCGAGAGCATCGCACCGGGCACCGGCGCCCAGTTCTCCCTGCTGCCGCCGCAGAACGCAACCGGCAACTTCACCAAGATCGTGCAACGCGTCCCCGTGCGCATCGCGCTCGATGCCGGCGCCGAGGCCCGCCAGGTGCTGGTGGCCGGCCTGTCCGCGAAGGTAGAGATCTCGACCGCCGGAGCGGGCAAGTGACGGCGACGGCGGAGCCGCGCGCGGATGCCGCCGCGTGGCTGGCCGTCGCCGCCGGCACGCTGGGCGCGCTGATGGCGACGCTGGACATCTCCATCGTCAACTCCTCGCTGCCGACGATCCAGGGCGAGATCGGCGCCAGCGGCACCGAAGGCACCTGGATCGCCACGGGTTACCTGGTGGCGGAAATCGTCATCATTCCCCTGTGCGGCTGGCTGGAGCGCATGCTCGGGCTGCGCACCTTCCTGCTGCTCGTGGCCGCGCTGTTCACCGGATTCTCGGTGCTGTGCGGACTGTCGACATCGCTGGGCATGATGGTCATCGGCCGTATCGGACAGGGCTTTACGGGCGGCGCCATGATCCCGACCGCACAGACGATCATCGCCACGCGGCTGCCACGCAGCCAGCAGCCGATCGGGACCGCCATGTTCGGCGCGACGGCGATCCTGGGTCCCGTGATCGGTCCCGTGATCGGCGGCTGGCTGACGGAAAACCTGAGCTGGCATTACGCCTTCTTCCTCAACGTGCCGATCTGTCTCGCCCTCATGGCGCTGCTGTGGATCGGCCTGCCCCACCAGAAACCGCGGGCCGGTCAGCTGGCGGAGGCGGACTGGTTCGGCATCGCGGGGCTCGCGGCCTTCCTCGGCGGCCTGACCGTCGTGCTCGAGGAAGGCGAGCGCGAACAGTGGTTCGAGTCGAGCCACATCGTCTGGCTGACCGCCTTGTCGCTCGCCGGCCTGCTGGCGCTGCTGGTCGGCCAGTTCACCGCAAAGCGTCCCGTCATCCGGCTGCGCATCCTGCTCGACCGGCAATTCGGTGCCGTGGTCGTCATGGGGACGATGGTGGGCATGGTGATCTACGGTACGGCGTACGTCATCCCGCAGTTCCTGGCCTACATCGCCAACTACAACGCACAGCAGTCGGGGGGCGTCGTCGTGCTGTCGGGGATACCGAGCCTGCTGCTGATGCCGTTCGTCCCCCTGCTGATCCGCTACGTCGACATCCGGCTGGCCGTGGCCATCGGCCTTGTCCTGCTCGGCGGCAGCGCCTGGATGGACACGGGCCTGACCGCGCACACCACCGGACCGGAATTCCTGGATTCCCAGCTGATCCGCGGCGTCGGCACCATTTTCGCGATGCTGTACCTGAACCAGGCTGCGATCCAGTCCGTCCCCGCCGACTATGCCAGCGATGCCGCGGGCCTGTTCAACGCCGCCCGCAACCTCGGCGGATCGCTCGCGCTCGCGGGGATCGCCGCCGTACAGGACCAACGCATGTGGCTGCACAACCGCCGGCTGGAGGAAACGCTGAATGCCAACAGCCCCGCCCTGCACGACTACCTTGCCGGGCAGGCGCACGCCATGGGCGGGATGCCCCAGGCACTGCAGGCGCTGTCCGGCACCCTCCAGGTCCAGGCGCTGACCATGACCTATATCGACCTGTTCTGGATCCTGTCCGTGGGCGTGATCTGCACACTGCCATTGGTGCTGTTCCTGCGTCCGCTGGACAGGCACGCGCCGCTGGCCTCGCATTGAAGGAGTCTCCGTGTACCAAAGAGTATTTTGTTCGTTCGTGCTGGGCGGTCTTGCGGCCGGTTGTACCACCGTCGGGCCGGATTATGCAGGCGCCCCCGCCACGTCCTTGCCCGCCGCATTCGCGCGCGCGGACCAGCCGGCCGCGGCGCCGCGCGCGGCGGCGTGGTGGAACCAGCTGGGCGATCCCATGCCCGACAGCCTGGTACGGCGCGCGTTCGCCGCGAACCCCAACCTCGCGGCGGCGCAGGCACGCCTGCGCCAGGCACGGTCGATGTTCCGCACCGAGCGCGCCAACCAGATGCCCAGGGGCGGCGCCAAGGCGCTGTATGCCCACGCGCGCCTGCCGCCGCTGACGGATAGCGGCGAGCTGCCTTCGAGCCTGGACCTGTACAACGCGGGTTTCGACGCGACCTGGGAAATCGACCTGTTCGGCGGCCAGCGCCGTAGCGTCGAAGCAGCCGTCGCATCGGCGCAAGCGGCCGAGGCGACCCTGGACGACACGCAGGTCAGCCTGGCCGCGGAAGTGGTGCAACTGTACGTGGACCTGCGCGGCTGCCAGCGGCGCCAGGCGCTCAACGACGATGCCATCGCGCGCCAGCAGCGCGTGATCGAACTGACGCAGCGCCGGCGCGATGCGGGCACCGCATCCGACCTCGACCTCGCGCGGTTGCAGGGTCAACTGGAGTCGACGCGGGCGGACACCGGGCCGCTCGCCGCGGAGCTGGACACCTATCGCAACGCGCTGGCCGTTTTACTGGGACAGCCCCCGGGCACGCTGGACCACGAGTTCGCCGCGCCGGCACCGGTACCCCTGCCGCCGGCCGCGGTGGCCGTCGGCGACCCGGCCTCGCTGCTGAAGAACCGCCCCGACATTCGCGCCGCCGAACGCACGCTGGCGGCACGCACGGCACAGGTCGGGCAGGCGCAGGCAGCGCGCTTCCCGCGCCTGACCATGATGGGCCTGATCGGCATCGGCGGTTCGCACCTGTCCGACCTGACGCGCCTGGACGACTTCACCGCCCTCGCCGCCCCGCAGCTGAGCTGGAACTTCCTGGACTTCGGCCGCAACGCCGCGAATCTCGACAAGGCGCAAGGCATGCGCGACGAAGCCGAGGCACGCTACCGCGCCACCGTGCTGGGGGCGCTGCGCGACGCGGAAGACGCGCTGGCGCGCTTCCGGCAACGCCGCGTCGCCGTCGCCACGCTCGCGCGCGCCGTGGATGCCGCCGGACGCGCCGCCGACCTCACGCGGACGCGCCAGCAGGCCGGTACCGCGACCACCATGGACGTGCTGGACGCGGAGCGCACGCGGCTCGGCGCGGACCAACGGCTCGCGGCGGCGCAGGCTGCGCTCACGGGCGATTTCATCTCGTTGCAAAAAGCGTTGGGACTGGGTTGGACGGCATCGCCGTCACAGTGAAACCCGTGCCGGCTACAGCCAGGCGACAGCGGAGCCGGTGTCGATCTTGTCCGCGAACCGATACAGCAGCGCGCGCAACGCGAGCGTCTCCGGCACCCCGAGCAGGTCCTCCATCCCTGCCTGGACCTGCACGCCCGCGCGCCGGAACTGCTCGAACACCTGCCGGCCCGCGTCGGTCAGGTCGAACGTCGTGTCGGAGACCACGCCATTGGACGGGTCGCGCGACACGATCAGGCCGCGCGCCTCCAGGTCGTCCATTGCCTCCAGGCTGGTGGGATGGGCGCTGATCGCGAGCAGCGCCTCGATCTCGTAGCGGGTACGCCCGCCTCGCTCGCCGAGTGCCGTCAGCACGAACATCTCGATATTGTCGTACCCGAGCCGCCCGCCGACATCGCGCATTTTCCCGTAAAGGTAGAAGAACGCCGCCCCGAGCAGGTAACTGAGCGACGTCGCCGTCGTCTCCACCGCCGGCCAGCCGCCCATGCCGACAGCCACCGCGTCGATGCCGTCATGCCGGATCAACGGCGGCACGTCGCTGTGCGCGAAGCCGACCACCCGTCCCACGACGATCATGCTGTCCTCGCAGAGGAACGACGTGACGCGGCGGCACGACAGGGTGGCGGCGCACCCTTCGAGAACCGGGATGCCGTCCACACCCGCGCGCATGCGCAGGTCGCCATGCGGTATGCCGGATCGCGCCGCGAGCGCGGCCTGGTCCCAGGCAAGCACGTGCGCGGCCCAGTCCGGGGCCCGCTCCAGCTCCGCCGCCCCGGGCGCTTGCCGGTCGATCGTCCAGGCCACGAGCCCCGATGCCGGCGACATCACGCCGAAGCTGCGCGACAGTACGCCGATCCAGCCGGCGTCGTGCCTGGTGGTGACCAGCACGACGCCGCCGGGAAAGCATGCCAGCGGATCCTGCAAATGTATGTTCATCGATATCCTCGTCAACCCTGTTCCATGCATTATGAAGACGGGGTTGGCGCTGACATCGTTAATGCGGACTAGACGGACCGGCTTCCAACAGCTTTACCCGGATCGCGCCGATGCCCTGGGCGGGCAGCAGCATCACGCGTTCGTCGCCGTTGAGACGGCGGCCGGGGATCCATTGTCCGTCCCTGAAGCGCCCTTCTTCCACGACGTCGATCTCGGCGAGCCTGCCGTTGCGTGCGAAGTCGACGATGAAATCCTGGCCGACCAGGAAGAATTCATCGGGCCCGCCGGCGATGACGAACCCGAATGACGTCGGATCCTTCCTGGCCGGCGCGGCGCCCGCGTCGCCGGCGCCGGACGCGCCTGGCGCTGCCGCCGTCAGGCCGGCATCGAGCATCATCTTTTTCAGCTGCGCGGTCATGCCGCGCACCGTCATGGCGTAGCCGCCCAGGTTCGCCGTGACGGGGCCGGTGCCGTCGAGGAGGACGGTATGCAGCGTCCCGCGCGCCTGCGCACGCAGCACGACGTCGGCCATCGAGCCGAGGATGTCGTAGGCCTGCGCCAGCTGCTTGCCGGGGAACAGGTCCTCGACGCCGAAGATCGACCAGCCCAGCGCCTTGTGCGCACCGATGGCCCGGAAGATGTTCACGGTCTTGAAGCGGGATTCCGGCACGAAGACGGGATTGTCGGCGCGCTGGAAATCGGCCAGCGTGCCCTTGACGTCGTCGACGTAGATGTCCGGCGCCAGCATGGCGATCGACGGCGCGGCCGCCTTCCACACGTCCATCATCCGCGCAACCGGACCACCGGACGGATAATCCCCCGGTTGCGGCTGCCCCGGCTGCGGTCCGAGCCACGCGTTGACGAACATCGGCAGGGGCAGTTCCTTGTCCGCCGCCTGGGCGACGCCCTGGACATAGGTGCCGTAGGCCCACGCCATGAAGATCTCCTCGGCTTGCGCATCCTTGCCGAACACCTGTTCCCACGTGCCGCTGCGGCGGAACTGCTGCCGTCCCCATACGGCCAGCAGCTCGGGCCGGAGGGTCGCGCGATGGCGCACCAGGTAGTCCATCAGACGGGGCGGCACCTGGGCGTCCCACGCCGCCTGCGCGAGCCTGGAGCGATCGCGGCTGTCGCCCAGCAGGCCGACTTCGTTGTCGACCTGCACCATGATGACGGTGTGGTCCGGATCGACGGCCTTGAGGTGGGAGAGCATCGCGCCGAAAGCGCGCCGTTCGGCGGCCTGCAGCTGCGGCGAGAATGGCGACAGCACGGGGTTGGGCATCGCCCCCGGATAGCTCATGAATTCGGGCCTGGCGCCGTTGGTGGCAGCCCGCACGAACCGGCCGGTATCGCGCCGCACCCATCCCGGCGCATACGTCGACCGCGCATTCTTGTAGGCGCCGAACCAGATCACCACGAGACGCAGTCCCTGCGCACGTGCCGCGTCGAGCTGGCGGTCGAGGGAAGCGAAATCGAACCGGCCTTCTTCCGGCTCGACCATGTCCCACGTCACCGTGCTCAGCACCGTGTTCAGGTTCATCTGTTTCAGGCGCGGCCAGATCGGCGCCATGTACTCGGCGGACGAGGCGCTCGAGTTATGGACTTCGCCGCCCAGCACGAGGTAGGGTTTGCCGTCGACGATCAATTGCGTCGCGTCGCCGCGCTGCTCGAGTCTGGGCAAGGGTGCGGCGGCCGCGTGCAGGCACACCGCTGCGAGCGCAACGGCGCGCACGGAATGTTTCAACATGTTTTCCCTTATGTAATTCAATCGCGCTGGACGTCCAGTCCCAGCACGGCATTCAATAGCACTCTGACGAGCTCGCTCTGCCGCGTGACGCCGGCCTTCATGAAAATGGCGCGCAGGTGCGCGCGCGCCGTGTTGCGGCGGATGCCGAGCTTGATCGCAGCTTCGTCGAGGCTCAGCCCGTTGACCAGTTCGATGGCAAAATTCGCCTCGGCGGGCGTGAAGTCGAACAACTGCCGCGCCATGTCCAGCGCCGGTCTTGCCTGCGCATCCGGGTCGCGCAGGAAGACGGCATGGGCCGGCCGGGACCGGCCTTCCGACTCCTCGATCATCGGTATGCCGCGGACGACGGCCGCCATCTTGCGGCGCCCGGATGGCCGGCTCAGCGACATGGCGGCGTCGCCGTTCGCTGCCGCGCCATTGAGGAGCCGCCGCAATTCACGCGTCTCCGCCGGCGTACATGCTTCCAGCTCGCGCCCGGACACGCGCAGCCCGTCGCCGGCGGTGAGGATGTGGCAGGCGACCGGATTCGCGCGCAGCAGCTGTCCGCGCTCGTCGAGGACCACGACGCCGATGTTCAGGCGGTCCAGGCCTTCCTCGTAGATCTCGCGTTCCGCCTCGTTGCGCGTCGCGTGCGCCGCCAGCGTCAATGCCTGCTTGACGTGCGGTACGAGGACAGCCAGGCGGCGCTTGTCCTCCTGGTCGAACGGCGGCAGGTCGGGCAGGCGGAACAGGCGCAGCTTGCACACCGTTCCGGCGCCCGTGACGATGTCGACGCCCATGCCATGGTCGGCGTCGGCCGGCATCCCGAACCGCAGGAATTGCGTGAAATAGTCGCTCTCCTGCCAGGCGCGGTTCGACATGACGTCGGACACGAGAACGACGCGCTCGTGCGGCAGGTCGACGAACGGATCGAAGCGAAACCACTTCGTCTTGTACGCGGTTTCGAACTCGGCCCCGTTCGTCGGATGGCAGACCAGGTAACCCAGGTCGGTCGCCGTGCTCGGACGCACGACGATGGTCGTACTCGTGCAGCCGATGTACTCCGAAATCAGCGCCATGCTCGCGCGCCAGGGCTCGGCTTCCAGCACGGATTGATAGATCGCGTGGATCGCTTCGTTCATCAGGCCCGAACGGTCCACCGGCAGTTGCGCGAAAGGTGTGGCTAATGATCCCATGATGAGAAACCTCCAGGCAGCGATGTCAGGCGACGACCAGCTTCGCCGATTTGAGACGATCCGAGCTGTTACCGGCACTGATCAGGAACGTGCCCGGTTCGACCACCCATCGCATCGAGGCGTCCCAGAATGCGAGCGCGTCGGGACCGAGCTCGAAGCGCACCGTCGTCCTGCCGCCGGCCGGCAGCGAAATACGCCGGAACGCCTTCAATTCCAGCACGGGGCGCGGGACCGAACTGACCGTGTCGCGCACATAGACCTGCACGACCTCGTCGCCCTCGCGCTTGCCCGTGTTGGCCACGTCGACCTCGACGGCGAACGCGTCACCCCGGCCGATCCGGTCCTTCGACAGCCGCGGCGCGGACACGTCGAACGTCGTGTAGCTCAGGCCATGGCCGAACGGATACAGCGGCGTGCGCTTTCCTTCGACGTAAGGCACCTTGTCCGCGGATGGATGCCGGTTGTAGTACGCCGGCAGGTCGCCGACCGAACGGGGAATGCTGACGGCGAGCTTGCCGCCCGGATTCACTTTGCCGAACAACACGTCGGCGACCGCATTGCCGCCCTGCTCGCCCAGGTACCAGCCTTCGACCAGCGCATTGGCCTTCTCGGCCAGGCGGTTGACCGCGAGCGGGCGGCCGTTGAGCAGCACCGCCACGACGGGCTTGCCGCAGCCGAGCATGGCTTCCACGAGTGCGTCCTGGTCGCCGTACAGGCCAAGCGAATCGCGGTCGCCGGGGAAGACGGCGGCCACCGCTTCGCGTGTGACCTGCTCGTTGTCGCCGACCACGAGGACTACCACGTCCGAACGTTTCGCAACCTCGACCGCCGCCGCGATGCGCGCCTGGTTGTCGGCGGCGGACACCTTGCGGATCGGCGGCGCCTCCGGGCGCACGCCTTCCGCCACCGGCGGCGTGATCCAGACGCCGTCGGACTGCTCGATGGTCACGTTGGCGCCGGCGTTGCGCAGGCCGTCCAGCACGCCGACGGCCGCCTTCGGCCAACCGGAATAGCCGCCCAGCATGGGTTTGACGGAATTCGGCCCGATGAGGGCGATACGCTTGCCACCGGTTGCATCGAGCGGCAACACGCCATCGTTCTTCAGGAGGACGATGGCTTTCTGTGCGGACGTCCGCGCGAGCGCGGCCGCCTGCGGATCATCCAGCACGTCGGCGGCGCGCCGCGGATCGACATACGGGTTCTCGAACAGGCCCGCTTCGAATTTCAACGCCAGGATGCGCGCCACGGCAGCGTCGACGCTGGCCTGCGGCACGCGGCCCGCGCGCACGAGTTTCGCCAGCTTCTGATAGGTACTGCCCTCCGGCAGGTCGGCGTCCACGCCGGCACGCATGGCGAGCACCGCGGCGCCATCGGCATCGTTGGCCATGCCGTGCAGCTCGGCGATCTCGCCGACGCCGCCGTAGTCGCTGAAATAGGCGCCCTGGAAACCGAGCAGGCCGCGGCCCGTCTGTTGCAGCAGCTGGGCATTGGCGTGGGCCGGTACGCCGCCCACTTCGTTATACGCGGGCATGACGATGGCGGCCCTGGCACCGATCGCCGCCTTGAACGGCGGCAGGAAGGCCTCGCGCAGCATGCGTTCGGACATATCCGACGGGCCGATGTTCAAGCCGTTCTGCGGCGTGCCGTGCACGAAATGCTTGAGCGTGGCAAAGACGTTGTCGGGCCCGATCGGGCGAACCGTCCCCTGCAGCCCGCGTACCGCCGCCGCCCCCATCACGCCGACGTGGTACGGGTCTTCGCCAAAGAATTCCTCGCTGCGTCCCCAACGCGGGTCGCGCACGAGGTCGAGCACGGGACTCAGCCCGACCGTGACGCCGCGCCGGCGCGCCTGGCGCCCGGCGATGGCGAAGCACTGTTCGACCAGGGCGGGATCCCACGTGCTGCCCAGCGCGGGCGGGATGGGGAACGATGTCGCGCCCTTGACGGCCAGCCCGTGCGCCGTCTCTTCATGGAACAGGACCGGAATGCCCAGCCTGGTCTGCTCGACGGCGTAACGCTGGACGGCGTTGACGAAAGCGACGGCGTCTTCCGGCTCGCGGAACGACCTGGTCTGGAAACGGCCGCTGCCGGCCAGGTCCGACGGCCTGGCGATCTGGCCGATGCCATGCGGGATTGCCTTGGCCGCTTTGTCCGGCGAAAAGGCGAACGTCTCGCGGTCCACGATACTGACTTTCGTCATCCACATGCTGCACATCTGGGCAACCTTTTCGTCGAGCGTCATGCGCCCGAGCAGGTCGCGGACGCGCTCGGCGACCGGCGCACTGGCGCGCCTGTAGACGGGAAGCGCCGCACCGAACGCCGGCAGTGCCAGCGCGAGACCGGTGGTGGCCAGCAGCGTACGCCGGGTCATTTTCATTGTTGTGTCTCCTGGTCGTTATTCTTGATGTCGAAAATAAGTATACACCTGCGTTTAATTATTGCAATCCGATTAGGCTTTTGAGCAACAGAAACTTGGGCGTACCCACGAAACGACGCCGGCCGTTGCTGCCACGATAGGCAGGCAACGGCCGGACGATGACCAGGGAGTTGGAAGGCCGGGCGGGTCAGCCGCCCGGCTATTTGCCGTTCTCGAGCGCCTGAGCGGCGGTGAGGTAGTAATTGCGGGCGGTGGCATTCATCTGGCGTTCGCCGAGTTCGCGCAAGGCCCGGGCTTTCACGGCTTTCGCTTCAGCGCTTGCCGGCGCGATCGCCAGCAGGTAGTCCGCCAGTTCTGCGGCCCATTGGAAATCGCCTGCGGACAACGCATCTTTTGCGCGTGCGAGGACCCGATCCGCACCGCCGGCCATGGCGACGATCCGTTCGGCCCGCTCCTTCGGCGGAAGCGGAAACAGATGGGTTGGATTGCCGTCGAACCAGCCGGCGTAGGCAGCGTAGATGCCGCGCACGGTCCAGGCGACGCCACCATAGTATTCCTGCAGGTAGGGGTTGCTGGCCAGTGCCGCAGGAAGCTTGACCTGTTGCACGAGTTCGTCCGGCGTGAGGCCCTGCCGGATGCCGGCGATCGTCTGGTCGAAGACCGTCTTGATGCCGTCCCGGTATGCGGTCAACGCGCTCGCCACCTCTTCCTTGCCCTGGATGGGCCGCATATGGCCGGGCACGAGATGGCCGGCGTGGAGCGCAATCATGTTGTCCAGGCTCGCGATCCATTGCTCCACGGGCCGCAGCGGTAGTCCGCGAATCGGCGCCAGGTTGGGAAACGATTGATAGAAGTCATCACCAGGCATCAACACGCGTTTGGCCGGCAGCCACACGGCGACGTTTTCCGGCGACTCCCCCGGCGTATGCACCAGGCGAATCTCCACGCCGTCGATGGTCAACGCCTGTTCGTGGCCGCTGAACGTACGGTTCGGGCGCAGGAATCCCTCGCGGGTGTGCGGCGTCACCCGGCCGTACTCCAGCTGGATGCCCGCATTGATGAACTGGTCCGCCGGCAAGGCGGTGCCGAATGCGTCGCCGCCGTCACGCGTGCCCCGGACGACCTCCGGCCTGGCGTCGAGCAGCGACTGGTGACTGATGATGTCCGGCTTGTCGTTGCCGGCGAATACGGTCGCGCCGCCCGAATGGTCAGGATGGTTGTGCGTGTAGATGATGGCGCGCACCGGTCTGACCAGCCGGTTGCCGAAAGCGGCCACGATGGCGCGCGCATCGGTCGGATTCGCGGAGGTGTCGACGACGATCGAGCCGGTCTTGCCGCGAATGAGGGTCACGTTGCTGGCGGAATAGCCCACGGCGACGAAGACGCCGTCCGTTACTTCAATGACTTCCTTGCGGAACGCCGCAGAATGCGTGCGCAGGTGTTCCCGTCCCGCGAAGTCCTGGTCCTCAGCCACGGCATGGGTGGCGGTCAGGCAGCCGAACGTCGCAAGCGCCATAAAAAACGATTTCGTGTGCAACATAGATTGATTCCCATGTCAGAGCGGGGCGGCGCAATCGGCCTGCATGCCTGCCAATAAGAGGTTCACGATACGGGCGGATGCGACCTCGGTCGTGACGATGCCGGCCCGCTCGCCCAGCGCGCGATAGCGCTGGTAGTGGGCCATGGCCAGGTCCAGCAAGGACGCGGCATAGAAGCCGGGTTCGTGCACCGTCATCCCTACCCGGCCGGCCGTGTCCATGATCGTCTGGACGATGTGCCGGATGCCCAGCTCGTACGTGATCTCCTGCCCCATCGACGACAGCTCCCGCACGGTCGGCGACGGCTTGTCGCCCATCGCCATCAGTACGCGCATGCCTGGGTCGTTGCAGATCATGAAGAAGTTCTCGACGTGGAACATGAGGCAGCTGCGCATGTCTGCGAATGCCGGCGGATCCGGATTGCGTGCACTGCCGACGATCGACTCGATGACCGACTTGATCAGCGCCTTCTTGTCCGGATAACGCATGTACAGCGTGCGCTTGGAGATACCGGCACGCGCGGCAACCGCCTCCATGGCCGTGCCGTCGAAACCGGCTTCGTCGAAGAGAGCGATGGCCGCCTTGATGATGTCCACGTCGATATTGCCGGCGTGTTCCTTGCGCGGCCGCCCACGCAGCTTCGGCCGTTCCCCGGTCGTCTGGGGCGGACTGGACTGCACGGTGTTATTCGTCATGAGGAAGCGCTCGGCATTGTTGGCACGCATGGTTGAAAAGTGCCGCGATCATAGCAAAAAAGAGACGCTGCCCCGAGCAGCGTCCCATGAAGGCACAGGGGAGACGCCCCGGCGCGGGAGGAGATGACTTGATTACTTGCAGAGCGGCAGCTTCGCCAGGTCCGCGTCGATGGCGTCCAGCACCTTGTCCGTGAACGTTTCCTCGGCATACGGCTGGATCGCGCGCAATGGCATCGACCGGGCCATATCGAACTGGTCATTGCCTTTCAGTGTCGGCACGTGCTTGTACAGCACCTCCTTGGCCGCCGGCTCGTCGAGCAGTTCGGACACCAGCGACTCGGAGCTCAGTTTTTGTTTGACGCACGCGCCGGTCGATGATTGCGCCGCAGGTGCGGGTGCCGGCGCCTGTGCGGAAGCAGTGCAGGCGATCACGGAAAGCATGGCGGCGAGCGAGATGGTGCGGAATTTCATGGAGTGTCCCCAGACTAAAAATAATGGCAACGTTCATCTTCCGATCCCGCCCGTTTTCGCATGGGCATCGGATCAGCTTGTAACCACTATACGGCAGAAATCGCATAAAGTATACGACACCGTAAATTTATTTTGACAGCGAGCGCGGCTGTATTACACTGGCAACAGCCGGCTCGCCGGTATCCCTTCCCAATCGATGGCTGGCACGTGCACCGTGCTGCCGGCCTACTTACGTCCAGGAAAACCATGAACGTCGTTTCCTTGCAGCGTCTGCGCTGTGCTTCCCTCGTCGCCGCAGCACTTCTCGGGTGCGCGCCCGCCGTGCACGCGAACGCGGCAACCAACCCGATGCCCCAACTCGTACAAAAGAACGGCAAATTTGCCTTGATGGTCGATGGCGCGCCCTACCTGATCCTTGGAGGCCAGGCCAACAATTCAAGCAATTATCCCGACGTGTTGCCGCAGGTGTGGCCGGCGATCCACGACCTGAAAGCGAATACGCTGGCGATGCCGGTGGCCTGGGAACAGATCGAACCGGTGGAGGGAAAATTCGATTTCCGTTGGGTGGACGAGCTCATTCGCCAGGCGCGGCAACACAACGTGCGCCTGTGCCTGCTCTGGTTCGGCACGTGGAAGAACACCAATCCCAACTACGCACCGGCGTGGGTGAAGCTCGACAACAAGCGGTTTCCGCGCCTGATCAAGAAAGACGGCAGCACGTCGAACGCCCTGTCGCCGCATGCCCGGACGACGCTCGATGCGGACATCAAGGCATATTCCGCGTTGATGAAGCACTTGAAGGAAGTCGACGGCAAGCGCCATACCGTCATCCTGATGCAACCGGAGAACGAATCCGGCGTCTTCGGCAGCGTGCGCGATTATTCCCCGGCCGCGAACGCCCTGTTCGCGCAACCGGTCCCGCAGGCCCTGCTCCAGCGGCTGAACAAGCAGCCGGGCACGTGGCAGGAAGTCTTCGGCGCGGATGCCGACGAATTCTTCCATGCCTGGTCGATCGCGTCGTACATCGAGCAGGTGGCGGCGGCGGGCAAGGCCATCTATCCGCTGCCGACCTACCTGAACGCATCGCCGCGCGACCCGGATCCGAAGAAAAAGACGGTGCCCGGCCTGTTCTACGGGAGCGGCGGCGCGACCTGGAACGTCATCGACATCTACAAGGTCGCGGCACCGCACATCGACTTCCTCTCCCCCGACATGTACATGCCCGAGTCGGACGTGTACGAGGCCCAGCTCAGGCACTACCGGCGCCCGGACAATGCCCTGTACATCGCGGAAAGCGGCAACAAGGACGTCTACGCGCGCTATATCTTCACCGTGCTGGGCCAGGGCGGGATTGGCTTCGACCCGTTCGGTTTCGACTACACCGGGTACAGCAATTATCCGCTGGGCGCCAAGGACTGGGGTCCGGACGCCGTGAAGCCCTTCACCCGCGTGTATTCGCTGTTCGCGCCGATGGCGCGCGAATGGGCGCGCCTGAGCTTCGAGTCCGAAGTCTATGGCGTATCGGAGCCGGACGATCACGGCAGCCAGGAGATCGACCTCGGCCCCGCATGGGCGGCCAAGGTGAGCTATCGTCAATGGCAGATGGGCGAGACGTACTGGCTGCGCAAGAAGGACGACCTGCCGAAGGGATCGGACGTGCCCAGCGGGGGCGTGGCGCTGGCGAAGCTGGCGGACAACGAATACCTGGTGACCGGCCAGAATGCCCGCCTCACGTTCAGCGTCAACAAGAACGTCAAGGATCGTGCCGCGATTTTCGAGCGTGTCGAGGAAGGCCGTTTCGTCGACGGCAAGTGGGTCATGTCGCGCGTGTGGAACGGCGACCAGACCGACTATGGCCTGAACTTCACCGACAAGCCGGTGATCCTCAAGGTCAGGCTGGGCGCCTACCTCTTCTGATGAAGATCGAGACCAGCGTTTGCGCTGTCGTCCTCCCGGTGCTGCTCGCCGCATGCGCTACCGGGCCGGGAACACAGGCAAGAACAGGCAAAGCCCCGGGCGTCATCGACCGGCTCGAGATCACGTCGACCAACGCGGCATTCGGCGGCGCGATCCCGCCGGGTGCCGCCGGCCCGTACAAGATCATCACCGGCATCGTGCACGGCAGACTGCTGCCGTCCGCCCCCGAAAACGCGGGCATCGCCGACCTCGGCAATGCACAGCGTGATGCCGATGGTTATGTCGCCTATACGACGGATTTCGTCATACTGCGGCCTGCCGAAGCCGCACATGCGCGCCGTATCATGCTGTACGAAGTCGTCAACCGCGGCACGAAGTTGTCGCTGCCGACCCTGCTCGGCGTGAATACGCTCCGCGCGGCGCCTCCCGCAGCATCGTTTCCTTCGCTTTTACAGCAAGGCTACACCATCGTATGGAGTGGCTGGCAGGGCGGTATCGCACAATCGGGCAATGGTGCGGCGGGTCCGGTCGGTGTCCGATTCCCCACCGCGACACTTCCCGGAGGCGCCCCCATCACGGGGCTGGCCCGCGAGGAATTCGTGCCCGATGGCCAGGTCGGCAAGGGGTCATCGTTCAGGTTGACCTATCCGCCAGCGTCACTGTCCGACCGCTCGGAAGTCGTGTTCACCGCGCGCGCCACCTGGAACAACGCACAGGGCCTGCAGGACTATGATGCGCCTTCTTCGCCGGTCGCCGACTGGCGTTATGTCACGAATGCGGACGGGTCCGTCGGCGTCGCGTTCACGCCGCCCCCGCAGGTACCCGGTCCGCAAGGCCCGACAGCGCCGGACGCCGGCACGATCTATTCATTCGTCTACCGGGCCAGGGATCCAGTGGTGAACGGCATCGGCTTCGCGGCGGTGCGCGATCTCGTGGCATTCTTGCGTTACACGGACAGGGACCGCAGCGGCAACGTCAATCCCCTGGCGGATCTGAAGCAGGCACCCTGCGCAATCGCCACGCATTGCCCGGCCCCCTCCAGGGCAAATGTCGATGTCGTGATCGCCCAGGGGACATCGCAGTCCGGGCGGTTCCTGCGCGACTTCCTCTATCAGGGGTTCAACCGCAATACCGCCGGCCGCAAGGTCTTCGATGGTCTGATCCCGGTGATCCCGGGTGGCCGCCGGACGTGGACCAATCTACGTTTTTCCCAGATCGGGCGCTGGTCCAAACAGCACGAAGACCACTTCATGCCGGGCGACCAGTTCCCGTTCGCATACAACATTCTGCGTGATCCGCTGACCGGCGTCAGCGACGGATTGCTCAAGAAATGCCTGGCCAGCGACACCTGTCCGAAGATCATTCAGATCGACGGCAGCTACGAATGGTGGGGCGGGCGCGCATCGCTCGTGGTCACCGACGGCGCCGGCCGCGACGTGGCGTTGCCGGACAATGTGCGCTACTACATGGTGCCGGGCACGCAGCATGGCGGCGGTTACGGGGTGACGACAGGCGCCTACACGCTGCCAAAAAAGTCCAGCCAATGCCAGTTACCAAATAGTCCGGTCGCATTGAACCCGGTGCTGCGGGCGATGGTGCCGGCCATGGAGCGCTGGCTGCTCTCGGCGACGCCACCGCCGGCCTCGCGCCATCCAACAGCCTCGGACGGAACCGCCGTCGTGCCCGAGCGCGTCACCTTCCCACGCCTGGCGAATGCCATCCTGCCCAGCGGCGCGGAAGGCGTGCCGACGCCGCTGTCGCTCGCCTACACGGGCGTACACAACCAGCTGTTCGTCACCGACTATACACGCGCCGAACCGAAGGTCGACCTGACGGCAAGGTACGTGCTCCTGATGCCGCAGGTCGACCGCAACGGCAACGAGCGGGCAGGCGTTCGGGTACCGGACGTGCAGGTGCCGCTTGCCACCTACACGGGATGGAACGTACGTGGCCAGGGCCATGCGGAGGGCGAGGCCTGTGCGGCCAGCGGGGCTGCGATTCCGTTCGCCATCCGTGCGGGCGACGAGACTCCCGGTACGGACACTCGTGCCGCACTGTCGGACCTCTACCTTGGCCGCGCGGATTACCAGGCAAAGGTCGGCGCAGCGGCCAGGCAGTTGCGGGAGCAAGGTTATCTGCTCCCTTACGACGAGACCGTATATGGTGAAAACGCCAAGAAGGTGTCGCCGCGCCTGCTGCCGACACCCTGACCCCGGTTCCTGCAAATAAAAGAGCCAGGACAAACGTCCTGGCTCTTTTATTCGGCAGCGACCGCCGGATCAGAAATCGTAGCGCAGCGTCACGCCGACCTTGCGTTCCTGCGGCAGCAGGCTGGCCAGGTAGCCACCCTGTACACCTGCCGGCGAGAAGCTCGGCATGAGGAACGGCGTGTTGGCGCGATTGAACAGGTTCTGCGCCCACAAGCTGAGTTCCCAGTTCTGCCCCGGATCGCGCACGCCCGTGAAGAGGTCGACCGGCGTGAACGAGCCCATGTGCTGGCCGGTCGTCACGTTGTAGCGCGGCGGGGTATAGCGGACCAGTCCCCGCACGAACGCATCCACGTTGCCGATCCCGTGCGTGTATTCCGACTGCAGCACCATGTTGAACTTGCCGGACTCGTTGCCGAGCGGGTCGGCCAGCGGCCGGTTGCTGCGGCAGACCGACACCTGGCGGCCCGGCTGCACGTGCTTCGTATCCGCGTCCGGGATGCCGTCGTTGTTCCCGTCGTTGCAGTACAGCGCGGCGTCGACGTAATGCGAATTGACGTAGCTCGCGGACACCTGGGCACGCCAGTTCGGCAGGATGCTCCAGATCGCCGTCGCCTCGATACCGCGGCTGATCACGTCGCCGTTCGTGTTCAGGTTGATCGTTCCGCTCAGGTCGGCGGGATAGGCGCCGCCCGCGGCGGGGCCGGCCGGCTCGCCCGGG
Source organism: Massilia kyonggiensis (assembly GCA_966212285.1). Classification (GTDB taxonomy): domain Bacteria; phylum Pseudomonadota; class Gammaproteobacteria; order Burkholderiales; family Burkholderiaceae_D; genus Telluria; species Telluria kyonggiensis_A. The sequence continues at coordinate 280,328 of CBIHQW010000006.1, read as the reverse complement.
ACGGCGGCAGCCCGGATCCCGAGCGCGTTCGCACGGCCGATGTAGTTATCGATGTTCTGCTGGAAGATGTCGGCGTTCAGCACGAGCCTGCGTTGCATCAGTGTCGACTTGATACCCAGTTCGAACGACCTCGACTTCTCGGCCTTGTAGTTGATCAGGTCCGGGGACAGGCCGGGCGCCGTCACGAACCCGGTCGTGCCGCCCGGGCGGTAGCCGGTGCCCGCGCTGGCGTACGCCATCACGTCCTTGCTGAAGTTGTGGCGATAGCTGACCGAGCCGGTCCAGGCCTTGTCGCTCATGTGCGCGCGATCTTCAGGCAACGATGCGATCTTGTTGCCGAAGACCTCGAGGTACTGCTGGCTGTACGAACGGCTCTTCTGCACGCGCAGGCCGATCTCCAGCTGGTCCACGTCGCTGATGGCGAAGCGGTGGTCGGTGAAGAGCGCCTTGCCTTCGCTAAACGTGCCGGGCGCGGTCGTACCCGTGAGGACGGCTTCCATCGGGGGCAGGAACGGGCCGGGATAGAAGTACGGGAACTTTTGCGTGAACATGGCCGTGGCGTCGCCGTACGAGTAGTACGCACCGACCATGTAGTTCCACCAGCGCTGGCCCGTCGACTCGAACCGCAACTCGTGCGTGCGCTGCATGCCTTTCACGCGGACGCTCTGCTGGTTGCTCCAGCCCGGGATGACGTTGGCGATGTCGGTATCGCGGTCGTTGTTGTCGGTGGTCTGCTGGAAGCCGCCGATGTAGCTGAGGCGGTGCCCGTCGAGGTCCCAGGTCGCGCTGAGCGAAGTCAGCTTCGTCTTGTTGTAGAACTGATAGGGGCCTTCGACAATCGCCTTCCGATCCGAAAAGGTCAGCTCCGGGCCAGGCTGGCCGGGGAATGGCCGGCCGATCGCGACCGGCGGATTGACCTGGTTGGCCGTCAGCTGCTGATGCACGAGAAGGAATTCGAGCGCCTTGGTCGGCTGGTACAGCACCGAGATGCGCGCGCCCTGGTTCCGGTCGCTGTTCGCCTGCCCGTTGTTCAGGTTGCGTACGCCCGACTCGGTATAGCTGTTCAACCCAGCCACGCGAACGGCAAGGACGTTCGGGACCAGCGGAACGTTGACGGCGGCCTGGGTATTGCGCATCTGGCGCGAACCGAAGGTCTGGACCAGGCGGCCGCCCGTCTCGCTCGTGTCCGGGCGCTCGCTGGCGATGGTGATGGATCCGGCAGGCGTGGTCACGCCGCGCAGCGTGCCCTGCGGGCCGCGCAGGACCTCGATGCGTCCGATGTCGAACATGCCCCGGAAGGCCTCGGCGGCGCTGATCGGCGTCTCGTTCCAGTAGATCTGTACCGCCGGACTCGTGCCCGTATCGGGGTCGAACGTAATCCCGCGCAGCTCCACGGTCTGGCCGCGGCCGTCGGCGGGATTGAGCACGAGGCCCGGCACCAGCTTCTCGACATCCTCGAATTTCTGGATGTTCAGCTTCTGGATCGACGCGCCGCTGACGGCATCGACCGCCATGGGCACGGACTGGATGCTTTCCTTGCGCTTGGAAGCCGTCACGACGACCTCGGGAACCTTGCCGTCGTCCTTGGGTGCCGCTTGTTGTGCCGCGGCGGGAAACGCAAGGCCGAGCGCAGCGGCGCACACTGTCAGTCTGATTACAGCATCGTTACTTTTCATTTCGTCTCCAAATTTTTTTCCATGTTGGTGCTGATGCAGGTGTTCTTGTGTGGTCCATTGCAGCATCTCGTATTCCGGCCCGCCCATGGCAACTGCACGGTCATCTTGCGACGGTTGCGCGCTGCCGGCATCGTCCGTTCAGACGGTATGGACGCGCGCCGTGACGGCGCACCCAAAAAGACGCGCCGCCGGCGCACTGTCGTGCGGCCGGCGGCGCCGGAAGATAGGATCAGGTGCGGGCGAGGACGAACGGCACGGGCATGCCCGCCACCGAATCCGGCGCGATCACGACTTCGAACACGCCCGGGTCCGTCCGCGTGGCGGTATCGGCATGCACGTACGCGAGATCCTTCGTGGTGAGCACGAATTCGACGTCCGCGCTCTCGCCGGGGGCCAGGTCGAGATGGCGGATGCCCTTCAACGCCCGCACGGGCTGGACGATTTCCGCGACCCTGATACGGAGATACAGCTGCGCGACTTCATGATGCCGTCTCGTTCCGGTATTCGTGACGCGCGCCCTGACCGTCAGTGAACCGTTCATCCGGATGCGAGGGGCGCTGAGTTCAGTCGGGCCGTAGGCAACGGTCGAATACCCCAGTCCATGCCCGAACGGATACAGCGCGCTGGTCGAGACCTCGCGGTAGCGCGCACCGACAGGCGGCCCTTCCACCATGCTCGGCCTGCCGGTCGCCCGGTGGTTGTAATAGAACGGTTCCTGGCCCGCACGGCGCGGAAAACTCACCGGCAGGCGGCCTTGTGGAGCTGCGTCGCCGAACAGGACGTCGGCGATCGCATTCCCGGACTCCGATCCGAGGAACCAGGTGCACACGATGGCCTGCGCGTTCTTCACGGCATTCGGCAGTTCCAGCGCCCGGCCGTGCTTCAGCAGGATGACCATGGGCTTGCCGACGGCAGCGACAGCGTCGATCAGGTCGACCTGCGCTTTCGGGATCGTGATGTCGGCACGCGACGCGCCTTCGCCGGACATATTGGTCGCCTCGCCAACATAGAGCACCACCACGTCCGCAGCGCGCGCGGCGGCCACCGCGGCGTCGATGCCGCCTTCGAGCGGCCGCTCGACACCGCATCCGGGCACGACGGACAGCGCGCCGCCCGCGCCCAGTGCGGCGCGTACGCCTTGCTCGAGCGTCACGGCGGATTTCATGTCGGGGAAGACCATCCACGGCCCCAGCGCATTGTTCCTGTCCGCGACAAACGGGCCGATCAGCGCGATGGATTTGCCCGTCTTCGGCAGCGGCAGGAGATTGCGTTCGTTCCTGAGCAGGACGATCGATTTGCGTCCGGCTTCGCGTGCGAGGGCGATGGCTTCGGGGCGGCGGATGTCCGTCGCCATGCGTGCAGGATCGAGCGAACGGTATGGGTTCTCAAAGAGACCCAGCGCCTTCTTCACGCGCAGCACGCGGCGCACCGCCTCGTCGACGACGGACATCTTCAGCCGCCCCGACTGCACCAGCGCCGGAATGTGCTTGAGGTACAGCCCGCCCTGGATCGACATGTCGCAGCCGGCCGTGATGGCCTTGAGGACCGCGTCCTCCTCGTCGGCCGCGTAGCCATGGTCGACGAGTTCCTTTTCCGAATTGAAATCGGATACGACGAGCCCGCGGAACGCCCATTCGCCACGGAGGATGTCCGTCAGCAGATGGTGGTTGCCGGTCGACGGTACGCCGCCGGTGTCGTTGAAGCTCGCCATCGTCGTTAGCGCGCCCGCATCGAAGGCCGCCCTGAACGGCGGCAGGTGCACTTCGCGCAGCGTCGTCTCGGGGATGTCGGCCGTGTTGTAGTCCATGCCGCCCTGGACGGCACCGTAGCCCGCGAAGTGCTTCGGGCAGGCCAATAGCGAATCGTTCGCGCGCAGGTCGGGGCCCTGGAAGCCGCGCACGCGTGCCTGGGCAAGGTGGCTGCCCAGCCACGGATCTTCGCCAGCGCCTTCCACCACGCGCCCCCAGCGCTGGTCGCGGGCGACGTCGACGGCGGGCGCGAACGTCCACTGGACGCCGAATGCCGTTGCCTCGACAGCCGTCGCCCGGGCCGTGCGTTCGCACAGGTCCGCGTCGAAACTCGCCGCCTCGCCCAGCGGGACGGGGAACGCCGTCTTCAGGCCGTGGATGATGTCGGCCGCGAAGATCAACGGGATGCCAAGGCGGGACTTCTCGACGGCGATCTGCTGCATCGAGCGGCCCAGCTTCACGTCGTCGGCGTTGAACAGGCCGGTGAGGCGGCCTTTCGCAATCTCGTCCAGCGTGGTCTGCAGCGCCGGCTCGGGTCCCGTGACCGGATTCACGAGGCGGCCGATGCCCTGCGCGCCGTTCATGGTCAGCTGGCCGGCCTTTTCCTCGATCGTCATGCGCTTGATCAGCCGCTCGATGAACGGGTCCACGGCGCCTGTCCGCCCCGCGGCCATGACGGGCAGGCCGAACCCGATGGTCGTCACCGCGAGGGAGCCTGCGAGAAAGGTCCGACGCGATGCGCTGAACGGGGAATTGTCGTTGGTATTGTCCATGATCTCGTCAGGGTTTGATCCGTTGCTCGTCCAGGCGTACCTTCGCCTTCAGGACGGGTTGGTCGACGTTCTCGCCGACCTCGATGTCGTAGGTACCACCCACGACGTGCCAATTGCGCGCTGCCACGTCGAAGCCCGCCATCAGGCGCGGATCGACGTCGACCGACACTTTGCGGCTTTCGCCGGGCTTCAGGTCGACACGGCTCCAGCCGACGAGGCGCCTGACGCCGTTCACGCGGGCATACACCTGGGCGACATCGGCACCGGGCCGCTTGCCGGTGTTTGCAATCGTGAACGCCACGCGCGGCGTCGCTCCGCCGGTCACGCGCAGGTTTTTGTAAGCGAAGCGCGTATAGCTGAGTCCATGACCGAAAGGGAACAGCGGCTTCGCCCCCGTCTTGTCGAACCAGCGGTAGCCCGCGTTCGCGCCTTCGGGATAGGTCACCGAGAACGGTTTCATGTCCTTCGGCAGGCCATACAGGTCGCGCTGCACCGCTTCCCCTGCCATCTCATAGCCGGGAATGGCGGGATTGGGCAGCTGTTGCTCGCTGGCCGGGAACGTCATCGCCAGGTGACCGGACGGATTCACTTCACCCGTCAGGACACGCGCGATCGCATCGCCGCCCCGCTGCCCCGGATACCAGGCTTCGAGCACGGCGCCGGCCTTGTCCAGCCATGGCATGAGGACGGGGCCGCCCGTGACCAGCACGACGACCGTCGCGGGGTTCGCGCCGGCGACTGCCGCGATCAGGTCGTTCTGGTTGTCCGGCAGATTCAAATCCTTGACGTCCATCGTCTCGGTCGTGAACTGCTCGCCGATGACGACGACGAGATCCGCCTTGCGGGCCGCCTCGGCGGCGCGGCGCGGGTCGCTGCCGTCGTCGTAGCTCACGGCCGCCTTCGGCAATGCCTTGCGCAGGGCGGCGACGGGCGACGAATTGCTGTACAGCTTGCGGCCGAACGCGGCCGGGAGCTTCAGCACGGCGCCGCCCACCGGATTGACCTGCGACGAACCGCCGCCGCCCGCGAGGATGCCGACGTCGGCATGGCCGCCCACGACGAGGATCGTACGGACCGATGCGGCGACGGGCAGCAGGTTGCGCGCATTCTTGAGGAGCACGATGCCGCTTTCCGCGACTTCCTGGGCGATGCGGCCGTTCGCCTCGTAGTCGATATCCCTGCGCGCAGGCGGATGGGTATCCAGCCCGACGGCATGGATAGTCCGCAGGATGCGGCGCACCGACTGGTCGACATCTGCCTCCTTGACCGTGCCGGCGGCCAGTGCCGCGCGCAGTTGCGATCCGAAGTAGCCGGCATCGGCCGGCGTCGTGCCCGATTCCTGGTCGAGGCCCGCGCGGATCGACGGACCGTGCACCGCGCCCCAATCGGACATGACAAACCCCTTGTAGCCCCAGTCGCGGCGCAGGACATCGTTCAGCAGGAACGCGTTCTCGCATCCGAACACGCCGTTGATCCTGTTGTAGGCGCACATGACGGAGCCCGGCCGGCCGATCTCGATGCCGATCTCGAACGCCAGCAGGTCGCTCTCGCGCAGCGCGCCCTCCTCCATGTCGGCGCTGAGGATGGTGCGTCCCGTCTCCTGCGTATTCAGGGCAAAGTGCTTGATCGTGGAGATGACGTGGTTCGACTGCACGCCGCGGATGGCATGGCCCACCAGCGTGCCGGCCAGTAGCGGGTCCTCGCCGAAGTATTCGAAATTCCGGCCGTTTCTCGGTTCGCGTGCGAGATTGACGCCGCCCGCCAGGAGAACGTTGAATCCCTTGTCGCGTGCTTCCGCGCCGATCATCGCGCTGCCCCGTTCGACGAGGTTCGTATCCCACGTCGACGCCAGCAGGACGGTCGACGGCAGTGCCGTGGCGACGTCCCCCGGTCGCAGCCCGCCCATCATGTTGGCGATGCCGACGCTGGCATCGCTCTCCGTCAGGTACGGAACGCCGAGGCGGGGCACGCCCTTCACGTAACCCGCGCCCTTGGCGACATCGGCGGACAGCTTCGGTTTTGCCGCGAACGGATTACTGCCGCGGACGAGGTCCAGCTTTTCGTCCAGCGTCATCTGCTTCAGGATGGCGTCGGCCCATGCATCGTCCCCGGACGTTTCCGCCATGGCCGACTGCGGCGCCATGCCCGCCGTGCATAGCGCACTCAGGTATGCGCCGATCATCAGCCGGTTCCACCGTTTTTTCTCGTTCGCCCGCCCCCGGCCCGCGATCGCTTCCAGCATCATGTTTATCCTTTCGAAGACTTCTCCGGCGATCATAATCCGCCGTTCATGCCTGCTGAACATCGTCCGTTCGGACGGTGCACGCGTGTGTCGGCGTCACGACAATCCATGACGGGACCATGGCCAACGACAACGCGAACGACATGAAAACGACACGAACACTCCTGCCGTTCCTCTTCGTCCTGTTCGGGCCAGTTCGGTCCCTACCGGCAGGATCCGGCAGGGTTGAAGTCCGCCCTCGACAAACATGGCCTGCAATGCGCCGGCGCCCATGTGCTGCCGGCCAGCCGATCATCGGCCGGGACCGTGCGGATTGGGCGGGGCTGGTCCGCGCCGTGCGCGAAACGGGCGCCACCGAGTGGATCATCGTCGAGCAGGAAGACTATCCGAGCGGGATGGGTGAGCTCGAATCGGTCGCGGCGTCGCTGGCGGGACTGACAGAAGCGATGAGTCGCGTCACCGATCGCACGTCGATATCCTCGAACCACGCACTGCTCTCGACGAAATAGCGCGCCACGGCAGACGACTGCACGGGCATCGCCACGAACAGGATGAATCGCAACCTGTCAATGTCCCTGCTGCTCGAGAGATCCCGCCGCGCTACGACAAATGCGCCCTGCTTCTTCCATGTATTCGAGAGCGCCAAACAGCATCACATAAAGAAATTCTCCTAACGCAGTTGTAAGAGGTCAACCACGCTTCGTCGCTGGCGGCGGTACGGCTCCGCAGTCAGGAAGGTCGCCAGGGCGACGTCGTTGGCTACGCCTGCCACACCCATGGCACCCTGCAACCTGCGGCGCCGCGTCGCATCGATGGTGTCATCCACCCATAGAAAGCGCCGCAGGATCGCACTATCGTCGTCCTGGCCAGTCTCCAGGTTGGATGCCGGCATCAGCTGCAGGAATTCCGCGGCCTGTTTGCGCGCGTCGGCGTACTGCCCTCCATGCACGAAATCAAAAATGCCGACATCGCTCTCGATCCCGAGTCCGCGCATGACGTCTTGCAGCTTGCGCAGGCGTTCCGGCACCACGGCGGCATTTACGAACACATAATTTTGCAGCGTCGCCGCGACCGGGTCCAGCCTGGCCTCGCTGCTGCCGGCGTCCGGGCGGGTTTGCTGCCCGGACGCCGGGGCTGGCGCCTGTTGTCGCGACAGTCCGACCGCGTGCAGTTTCACAATCCCGCTGGACGCCCGCAGTTCAAGGCCACGTCCAGTCGCAAACGGCCGATCGATTCTATTGGTCGCGATCGATATGCGGGCTGGATCGACGCCCATGGACGTCAGATACGTTTTCACCGTTTCCGCTTGTCGGATGGACGCGCTGTCCGCCGCCATGATGACGACCTCCATGACCTCCACGGCGTTGAGTTTGGAGACGAACTCGGCGAGCACGGCAGAATTGTCGGCCTGTTTCAGGAAGTCTACTTCAGACAGGACCGGCAATATCGCATCGAATGTGACTTTTGGCGCATTCGGAATAGAGCTCACCGTTATGCCCGGCGTCACAACCTGCGTGCCGTCGCCAATCGGACGCTGCGCCGTCTTCGAACCCGGCTTGTCGTTGTTGCCTGGCGATGGCGCTACCGGACCGGTCACGGTGCCGGCATCCGCCGGTGGAGCCTGCGGAGGCAGGGCACGCCACACGGTCACTTCCCGATTCGCATCGGCAAAGGCAAGGGTATTTCCTTGCGCCGAGATGGTCACCGGCGCGCGTGCATTCGTCGCTCCTTCCTGGCTCCACGCCTGGCCGCCCCGCTTAAGCCACACGCGGCCATCCGAGGTCACCGCCGCGATATCGCCGCCCAGGCGGTCGGTCGCGATGCTTTGTCCGGTACCGACGGCGGACGGCAGCGTGCCCCTCGCGGCGCCCGCGGCCGGCGTCCCGGTGAGCGGGAATTCGAACAATCGGCCGGATCGGGCCGCCACGAGCAGCGATGTGCGGTCTTGCGCGAATGCGCAGGTGACGGCGGGACGAGCCTCTGCCGGCAACGCCTCCTCCACCACCTTGCGCGCGGCGAACAGCAAACCATCGTCCTCCATTGCCGTGCACAGCGCGCCCTCGGGACCCTGGCTCGCCCGCGTCTGCGACCCGAAAGACAGGCCTCCGCCAGCCGCGCGAGCAAGCGTCTTCACGACAGGCGTCCGGCCCCACGGCGCTTCCCGGCATGTCGCGTCCACTCGGAAAGACTGCGAGCCTTCCTGTGTTGCCTGCGCATGGACGACCGTGCCGTCGACAGCGAGCGCATCGGGCTTGACCGGCATGACGAATGATGGGCACTGGTCGACGCCGGCCTCGCCGGCCCGCCCGGGAACGGTTCTCACCGTAAGGTCGCCCACATCGCTGGATACGGCGATCCGGCCACCATCGCCGCTGAGCGCGATGATGGCGGGCTTGGGCGCCAGTTCCCGGGGAGGGACGGGTGCGGCCAGCCAGTCGACCGGCGGCACCGCAAACGCGCACGCCGCAAGGGCCAGCGCCGCCATCGGTATCCAGGGCTGCGGCCCGCGCAGGGGCAGTCCGCCCCGGTACAGCAAACGCATCAGCGCCTTGCCGGCATCGACCGTCAACGCCTTGCGGGGACCGTTCATGAAGTGGAGGAAGATGGCATCCTCGCGCCTGTCATCCTTCGGCGCCAGCCGCATCCACGCTCTCAGCCCTGCAAGGAAATCGTTCCACGCCCGCAGGCGCGGTTCGAGTGCGATCTCGAGTGTGGATGCCTGCTGCTGCGTCGCGGCCTTTACCTCGGCGAGAAAGCGATCCAGCGTGCGGCGCACGGCTTCCTCGGACGCAGGCGACAGCCGTCTCAGTAACGCCGTGCGCAACCAGTCGGGCATGAAGCCCATCCGCATCCATGGCAGCCGCGACAGCAAGGCGAGTCGCTGCGCATACCAGTCGTCGCGCCCTGCGTCGCGCGCGAGGCTGTCGCCCACCGCCAGCGTGATGGCCCAGCGGATATCCGGGTACACCGCGCACGCCGCCAGCCATTCCATGGCATCGTTGCCCAGGTCCAGTTCGAGGTCCAGCAGGACGTCGTCCAGCATGTCCCTGTCCAGCGGCCTGCGATCCAGCAACTGGTCGACGTCGCGCAGGTAGGCGGGACGCGTCCGGCGCCGCGCACCGCCGCCGATGCCTTCCCACGAAGACTGCTCGTGCAGGAACTGCCCCAGCCGGCGCAGGCCATCCGCCTCCAGCGGCAGGATCGTCATGCCGGCACGGGCCAGCGCCCATTCGCGCAGTGCCCACAGGCGGACCGGCTGCGGCGTGACCAGCACCGGCATCGGCCACTCCAGCAAGCCGGAGATCCACGCCGCCGGCGCGCCCGTGTAACGGTCGATCAATCCGTTCCCGTCCGAGAAGATGATCAGGCGGCTGTCGGGATGACGCGCCAGCAGCGCGTCCAGCGTGTGCACGCCCGCGTGCGGCGACGTGCCTTCCAGCGGTACGTGGCGCGCGAAGCGGGGATCGCCATCGAACTCGTACCGTTCCACGGCGACGCCCTGCGCGTGGAACAGCCGCACCACTTCGTCTCCCAGCGCCGCCTGGTGATCGGCGGCGCTGACGCGCTCCACCAGGACGAGATAGACCGGTTCGCCGAGGCTGTTGCCGAACACGGGGGAAGGCAGTCCGCCGGACGCGGCGGTGGCCTCCAGCGTGGCATGGACGTCGAGGCGGCGCGAGGCCGTGGCCCGCCTCCTCCGCATCTCGCGGCCCAGATAGCGCAACGCGCTTGCGTATGCAGCCAGCGCCGGCGTGGCGCTGGCGGCAAGGCGGCGCCGCGTCGCGATGTCGTCGACGGGCAGCCGTTCCAGGAAGCCGCGCCGCCTGGCCGCGGCATACACCCACCAGCCCACGGCGGCCAGCAGGATCACACAACCGGCGATGCGCAGCGCCGCATTCATGGGCAGGAGCGCGTCGCCCCGGTCGCCCGGCAACCGGCGGATTTTCGGTGCGGGTATCCGGTCTACCCGCGTCATGACGCCCAACGATACGTCTCGTTCGGCCGGCGCGGCCGCGGATGCCGATGGTTTGACCGGAGCGGGAGCAGGCGGTTGCTGCGACTCCGTCCACGCCATCCACGCCGCAAGGAGAACCGCCGGCAGGCACAGCAGCCCGATCCACCACCATCGCCGGGGCGGCGGCGGTGGCGGCGGCGGCGCCACGGTCGTGTCGTCCGCCTGTCCTTCCGGCTCCTCGCCGGAGGACGGCAAGATGCCGCTGCTTCGCAGCCAGCCTTCATACAGCTTGCCGAACCGGTCTTGCTCCAGGGCGTTGGTGCAAAACACCGGCGCGAGCCATGGCGCCAGGCCGGCGACGGGAGGCAGCCGGTGTGCGTCCCTCAGCAGGCGCGAGGCGGCAATGATCTGGCCGGGATGCACGTGCATGCCCGCCGCACGCAGCCAATACCCGAGCGCGACGAGTTCGTCCGGACCCAGTGTCGATGGCGCGGCGGCACTCATCCCGGCAACGGCTACGACCGCGCTTCCGTGTCGCGCCAGCTCCCAGCGTACTTCTCGATTTCCGCGAGGTCGCTGGCGGTCTTGCCGATGACGCCCAACGTGCCCTTGAGATAGCCGGGCGGCAGCGTGCAGACGGTGCGCGAGCGCACGTCGACGTCGCCGGCCACACGGGACCGCGCGTGCAGGATGCGGATCCAGTCCACCAGCTCCGCCGTGCCGGGCAATTTTTCCAGGGGCAGTCCGCGCACGTCGTAGAAAAAGCGCACCGCACTTTCGGAAAGACGGCTCGGGTCCATCGCCAGGTTGCGATGCACGATGTCGGCCAGGCGGCCCGGATCGTGGTCCCTGTCGGGGAAGCGGATGTGGTGGAACACGCAACGGCGCAGGAACGGCGCCGGCAGGTTCTTTTCGCTGTTGCTGGTCAGGACGACGAGCGGCCGCATGTTCCTGGGCGCGGACACGCTGCGCACCTGCGCGCCGCCGCGGGACAGCTCGGGAATCCGGAAGAACATGCCGTCGATCTCGTTCAGCAAATCGTTGGGGAAGTCGCGCGGCGCCTTGTCGATCTCGTCGATCAGCACGACGGAACGCCGCGGCCCATGATGTTCGCGCCGCTCGGGCACGAGATCGGCCACGTCGTCCCAGGACAGCGACTCGATGATGGCGCGGCCCAACGCACCGAACGTCACATAGTCGATGTTGTTCGGACTCATATTCTTGTCGTGCACGGCGTGAAAGCGGCGCAGGCTGTCGAAGTGATAGAACAGGTCCGTGGCCACACTGCACGACTTGGTTTCGAAGGCGTACAACGGCAGCTGCGCGGGCGCCTCGTCGCCCGCCTGGCGCAGCCAGGCCGGCGCGAGACGCGCAGCGAGGTGGCGTGCGAACGTGCTCTTGCCGGTACCCGGCTCGCCCGTCAGCAGCAGGGGCAGCCCGAGTTCCAGCGCCACCTCGGCCGCGGCGGCCAGTTCCGGCGACGGCAGATAGGCGTCTGCGCCACGCCCAGGTTCATCCATTCCGATCTCCTTCCAGCGATGTTTTGACGAGACGGTGCAGCTTGCGCGCGTTCCATGTCTCGTTCGCATATTGTTCGTCGAGCGCGCCTTCGATGCGATCGGCATTGCGTCCCAACTGCGTCTTGATGAGCGGCAGCTGGATCCAGTTGCGCACCTCGCCGCTTCGGTAATCGCCAAGAATCACTGGCTTGCCCAGCAGCACCGATCGCATCGTCTCGTGCTTCTTGTGCAGCCCCGCTACCGTTTTCCGTATCGTGGATACGGCCTTCGCATGTACCTCACCATCGTCGTAGCGAAGCGACAGCACCAGGACGAGACGGCGCTGGCCCAGTTGCAGGCCGGCCAGCCATTCCGCCACCTGCAGCAAGTGCTTTTCCATCTCCCGTACCGGCCCGACGGGCCAGTCGCAGCATTGGCTCAACAGCACCAGGCCGGCGCTTCCCCTGAAACTGAGCGAGCTGTCGATCCGGTCGAACGGGGCGTTCAGCGCCGTCTCCACGGCACGGCGAAACTGGGCCTGCTTGCCCAACGCGACGGCATCCAGCACGTGACAGGCTTCCGTCCACACCTGGCGGACCTTGCGTTCGCTGAGCTGTCTGGCGATGCGGTTCAACAGTGGAACATAACGGTGATCCGAATGGCCGGCCACGCACATCAGCCGCGCGCCGCCGTCTCCCTTGTCGAGCCAGTCGTCCAGCTGTTCGACGACGTCCACCCGGTCGCACCACGACACCAGTTCGCCCACGTCGATATCTGCCGCCGGGGCCTCGACGGCGGCCACCCTGCGCGTGTGCACGCCGGGCGGCAGCAGTGCCAGTACGGGCTTGATGGGGCACGCCTTCAACTGACCGCTGACGGATTGCGCGAAATTGTCGACGTCGGCGTACTGCTGCGCAAGATGGCCCACGATACCGCCGCCCACCACCAGCGGCGCGCCCGAGGCGCCGCGCATGTCCATCCTGGTGAGCGCTTCCTGGTTGTAGAGGGCGATCTGCGGCGTGCCATCGATGTCCGCGTAATGCATGTCGATGATGCGGCCGCTCAGGTGCACCCCATTGACCTTGTCGCGGTCGTGCGACATCGCAACGGGAAAGCCGAAGCTGCGCCACATGTCGTCCGCCCTGGCCTGGCCGACGGGCAGCGGTTCGATGTCGTCGCAGCCGGCGACACGCAGCAGCGCGGCGTCCGCAACGCGGTCGACGCCCAGCAACGTGGCCATGGCAGCGCGGCGTTGCGGCGGCCAGCCGACCAGCACCTCGAAGCTTTCGCCCACGGCGCGGCGCCGCACGACATGGGCCGCCGTGGCGGCATGGCCGGGCGCGATCAGGTATCCGCTGCCGATACTGCCGTCGTCGCCCTGGAACAGGACGCAGGTCTGCTTCAGTCGCGCGGCGATGTCGGGGAGCGTCATGCCGACGCGCCGCCCGCCAGCCGCGCCATCAAGGCCGCGGTGGTGACCGGCGCATCGTCGTCGGCAAACCGCAACGCGGCCTCGGTCACCCCGGTGCCGTCGATGTCGATGCGCGCGTACGTGGGAATGGCGCGCCGCCATGCTGCCAGGTTGCTGGCACCGAGGTCCGCGGCGAATGCGCGGAATGCCTGCAGGCCTGCCGCCTCGTCGTCGTCCCAGATCCCTTCGGGGATGCACATGACGTCGGCCCACGTGCCCGTGTTCAGGTACCATGCCTTGCGGCCGGTTCCCGGGTCGACAGGCACGCACTTCGGTAAATGCGTGTGACCGTACACGACGACATCGAACCCTGCCTGCACGGCACGCCGGGCCGGCTTCAGATAGGTCTCCGTTTCATTGTCGACAGCGAACGCCTGCCGATGCAGGCGCCGCAGCTGCGCCAGCGAGCGGAACGCGGCAAACACGGCATCCAGGCGCGCGGCACGGATGTGCGCCGACACCGCGGCTACGCCCTTGCCCAGCGTGTCGCCCAGCGCGCCGATCTCCTGCCCTTCGCCACCGCGCCCGATCTTCTGCGCCGCCAGCCACACTGCGGCGTCGTCGTAACGGTCCGCGCTGATGTAGTTATTGTCGAGCGGTTCGCCGCTTTCCTCGTCAAAGTCGACCGCCTGGCTTGCGCGGAACTTGCCGAAAGCACTCCAGACCTGCTGCAAACCCACGCCACCCAGCGCGGCGGCAATGGGCAGCGCCGCTGCCGTTTCGGGTTTCAGCAGGTCGATGAAGGGATATTCCCGTTTCAGCGGGTTGATCACATCGACGACCATGCGGCTGCCCGGCATGGCGGGGAACGCCGGACTGACTTCGCCATTGCGCGACAACTGCGACCGCACCCGGCGCAACGCATCGTGGGGCACGGCATTCCACGCATCGAAGCGGTTGCCGTGCTCGATCAGCAGCGGTCCCAGCGTGAACGCCTCGTTGTCGTAGATGAAGCGCACACGCGGCCCGGGCAGGCGCTCCATCAGCATCCGGCGCACACCGGGCAACGACAGTTCGATATCGTGGTTGCCCAGCATGAGCGTCAGTGTCCCGCCCCGCTCGACGGTGAAGCGCGCCAGCGCATCCCAGACGATCGCCGTGCTGGCGAAGATGCGTGTGAGCTTTGCGCAGGCCGCGGCGGGATCGGCGGTGAAAGGAGCGAACGGGACTTCGGCGAGAAAGTCGACGATGTCGCCGGCGATGACGAGGTGGCTTTCCTGCTGCCTGGTTCCCTCCGGCAGGCGGTCGATGAACGCCGCAAGCAGCGCATGGGTACTTGGCGGACACATCTGAAAGGACGGCACGCCATCGGTTGCCGGGGCTCCACCAAGATGCAAGTCGGAAATGACGTGAACCAGTTGACGCATAGCCTCTCAGATATTCATCTGCAGCAAATAGTGACAAACTGACTATAAGTTATTTTTTTGCTTCACAGTGAAGATTGGCGAGAAAACAACACCGTGATGTCGGGCCTTCGCAATGCGAGATTAATAACCGGTCGTTTTCCTCGCCTCCAACCAGGCCTCCATGTCCGCCACGGACAACGGCTTCGAAAAATAGTAACCCTGCGCCTCGTCGCATTCCCACTCCGCCAGCAAGGCGACGCCCTCTTCCGATTCGATGCCCTCGGCGACGACGCGGTAGCCGAGATCATGCGCCATGCCGATCATCGCGCGCACCAGCTTGCGGTCGCGTTCGCTCGTCGGCAAGTCCTTGATGAAGGCGCGGTCGATCTTGAGCACGCTGGCCGGCAGCTTCTGCAGATAGGCGAGGCTGCTGTAGCCGGTGCCGAAATCGTCGATCGCGATCTCGATGCCCATGTCGCGCAGCGCGCACAGTTGCTCGATCACGCGGCCGTCGTCGCGCGCCAGGACGCTTTCGGTGAACTCCAGCTCGATCGCGCCGGGCGGCACGTCGTGCCGTGCCAGCAGGCGTGCGACGCCGGCCGCGAAATCCGGCTCCTCGAGGTTCGGCGCGGACACGTTGATCGACACCTTGAGGAAGTGCCCGGCGCGGCGCCAACGCGCGACCTGGGCCAGTGCCCGGTCCAGCACCCATTGCGTCAGCTCCTGGATGTGGGCCGTTTCCTCGACGAGCGGCACGAATTCCGCGGGCGGGACGGGGCCATGGTGCGGATGGCGCCAGCGCAGCAGCGCTTCGGCGCCGCGCGGCCGGCCGGCCAGGTCGACGCGCGGCTGGAACACCAGCGCCAGCTGGTCGTCCGCCCGCAGCGCCTCGGACAGGCTGCCCAGCAGCTGGAAGCGGCGCGCGTGGATGCGGTCGTGGTCGGGGTCGTAGCTGGCCGTCAGCACGCCGTCGTCGCGGGCGTCCTCGGCCGCGTTGTACAGGCGGCGCAGCACGTCGCGCGGCTTCACGTCGGCCGGCCTGAACGTATAGACCCCGATCGCCGGCACGGCGCGCACCGGGATGCCGTCGCAGTCGATCGGTTCGCGCAGGTGCAGGTCGAGCCGGCGCGCGGCCGCTTCCCACACGCTCGCGCACGCGGCGCTCAGCAGCACCGCGCAGCGGGTCGGGCCGATGTGGTACAGGCGCGTGTCCGCATCGAGGCAGCGGCGGATCGTTTCCGTCGAGCTGTGGATCAGGTTTTCGACGAAATTCGCACCGAGCGCGCGCATCCCCTGGCGCAACTGGCGCGCGGGCAGCAGCTCGATCAGCAGCGCCGTGTGTTCGGCGTCGGGCAGGCGTCCGCCGATGTCGTCCAGGTCGTCGATCAACTGGTATTCGTTCGGATGGCCGCTCACCGGGTGGATGCGGCCGATGCTGTTCTCCAGCTCGATCTGGCTCATCACCATCTCCGCCAGGTCCGCCAGCAGCTCGGTCTCCTCGACGCTGAAGGTGCGCGGCCGGTTGTCGATCACGCACAGCGTGCCGAGGCTGTAGCCGGTGCGCGTAACCAGCGGCGCGCCCGCGTACGCGCGCATGCCGCCCTGCTGCACGATGTCGGTATGTCCGAACCGTTCGTCCGCGAGCAGGTCGGACACCGTGTACACGCCGTCCGACTGGAAGGCCCAGTGGCATGGCGTCTGCTCGCGCGGCGCCTCCGTCAGGTCGAAACCGACCCGCGATTTGAAGAACTGGCGGTGGCGGTCGGACAGCGAGATCGACGAGACCGGCACCCGCAGCAGGCGGCTGGCCATGCGCGTGATGCGGTCGTAGGCTTCGTTCGGCGCGGTATCGAGCAGGCGGAGGTTGTGCAGCGCGGCCAGGCGCGCCTCTTCATTGGCGGTGAGGGGATGTCGTTCCATCCAGCAACTGTAGCGCCCATCCGTTGTGATAGCAACAGCAATATTGCCAGGTAGAAATTAGTCGCCGCGGTTGATGGGAAAGCAGAACGCGGCGATCACGAGCACGATGACCAGGAACCAGGTCACCCGATCCAGCCAGTCCATGATGGGTCCATAAAAAGAGGAAAGCCGGCGCGGCGAGCGCCGGCGCAACGGGACCAGACTATCTTACTTGCCCGGCTGGTACAACTGGTCGAACGTGCCGCCATCCGCGAAGTGGGTCTTCTGCGCCCTGGTCCAGCCGCCGAACACGTCGTTGATGGTGAACAGGTTCACTTTCGGGAACTGCGCCGCGTATTTCCCGGCGACCTTGGAACTGATCGGGCGGTAGTAGTTCTGCGCGATGATGTCCTGGCCTTCGTCCGTGTACAGGAATTGCAGGTAGGCGTCCGCCACCTTGCGGGTGCCGCGCTTGTCGACGACCTTGTCGACGACGGCCACCGGCGGCTCGGCCAGGATGCTCACCTTCGGCGCGACGATTTCGAACTTGTCCGGGCCCAGTTCCTTGATGGCCAGGATCGCTTCGTTTTCCCAGGCGATCAGCACGTCGCCGATGCCGCGCTCGACGAAGGTCGTCGTCGCGCCGCGGGCGCCGGAATCGAGCACCGGCACGTTCTTGAACAGCTTGGCCACGTAGTCGCGCGCCTTCGCTTCATTGCCGCCCGGCTGTTTCAGGGCATTGCCCCAGGCTGCGAGGTAATTCCAGCGCGCGCCGCCGGACGTCTTCGGGTTCGGGGTGATGACTTGCACGCCGGGCTTGATCAGGTCGTTCCAGTCATGGATGCCTTTCGGGTTGCCCTTGCGGACCAGGAACACGATGGTCGAGTTGTACGGCGAGCTGTTGTGCTGCAGGCGCTTCTGCCAGTCCTTGGCGATCAGGCCGCGCTCGGCGATCTCGTCGATGTCCCATGCGAGGGCCAGGGTGACGACGTCCGCCTGCAGGCCGTCGATCACGGAGCGGGCCTGCTTGCCCGAACCACCGTGCGACGCCTTGAAGATGACGTTGTCGCCGGTCTGGGCCTTGTACCTGGCGGAGAAGGCTTTACCGACGTCCTGGTACAGCTCGCGCGTCGGGTCGTACGACACGTTCAGGAGAGTGATGTCGGCGGCATGCGCGGTCGGGGCGATCAGTGCGACAGCCACGGTGGCCCGGATCAGTTTTTTTAACAGCATATTGGTTGGCTCTCACGAAGTTCTGGAAGCCACAGGTTAAGCATGCCGTTGCAAAATACGAACGAATACTTTCGGCCATGGTTATCCGGTTTCTTCATAACGACGCAGCCTGCAGGCAAACGGACGACATCGCGCCAGGCTGCCATAAGTACAACAGTCAAAATGGCAATTCAAAGGCTCTCAAAAAAAAATTAAAAAATTTCCGTCCGGCATTTAATGACCTCGACTAAATGGTCGTCCTGTACTTGTGAGAGCGCGAGATGCGCAACCTCCCAACAGTATCCAAGCCATTAGGAGCCATATCATGCTGAGCCTTCACACCAACGCCGCTTCGCTTTCCGCACAAAATTCCCTGAGCCGCACCCAGAGCTCGCTGTCGACCTCGATGACCCGCCTGTCGACCGGCTACCGTATCAACTCGGCAATGGACGACGCTGCAGGCCTGCAGATCGCCACCCGCCTGAAAGCACAGACCAGCGGCATGGCCGTGGCAATGCGCAACACCCAGAACTCGACCTCGATGCTGCAGACCGCCGGCGGCGCGCTGACCGAAGTCACGAACATGATGGTCCGCATGAAGGACCTGGCAACCCAGGCTGCCGACCAGTCGTCGAGCGCAACCGACCAGGCCGCACTGCAGTCGGAATACGCCAGCCTGTCGAGCGAACTGACCAACGTCGTCAACAACACCACGTTCGGTGGCCAGAACCTGTTTGCCGCCGGCGGCACCCTGACCGCTGCGATGAACTTCCAGATCGGCGCCTCGGCATCGGAAACGATGGCGATCGACGTCTCGAGCGCGAACGGCACCTTCACCGGTGACGTGGGCACCCTGGCTGGCCTCACCCTCGTCGGCGGCGCATCCGGTGCCATCACCGCACTGACCACCGCCATCGACAACGTCGGCACGCTGAACTCGCAACTGGGCGCCGCTGCCAACCGTCTGGACCACGTCTACAACAACCTGTCGAACATCAGCACCAACGTGCAGAACGCAACCGGCCGCATCATGGACGTCGACTTCGCGACCGAATCGTCGAGCATGACCTCGAACCAGATGCTGATGCAAGCTGGTACCGCCATGCTGAAGCAGACCAACAGCATGTCGTCGATGGTCATGTCCCTGCTGCAGTAATCGCAGGGCCAGCGATGGCCACCCCGGGCTAGTCCAGCCGGAATCCGTAAAAGGCCAGCCACGAGCTGGCCTTTTCACTTTACACTGCCGAGATCATGGCCAGTCTATCCATCCCCGTTGTTTCGTCTCCCGTCGTCCCGGCAAGCGCGCCCGGTGCCCTGCCCGCGCAGCCGGTCGGCGCGGTCGCGGCCGCCGTCCCGGTCGCCTTGCTGCAGGCCGAGCTCGAGGCGCTCCCGTTGCCGCTGCCCTCCGCGCAGCCAGCGCCCGTGCTGCCCGCGGGCGACGCCCTGCCGGATGCCGCCGCGATGCGGCCCGACCAGGTCGTGATGGCGCGCCAGCTCACCTGGCCGAGCCCGGACGGGGGCGCGCTCGCCGCGTCCTGGCGCGTGATGGTGCGCAGCTACGGCACCCAGCTCGTCGCGCGCGCGGTCCAGGCGTCGCAGCAACAGCGCGGCCAGTCGCTGCCCGGTGCGCTGCTGCAGAGCGGCGTGGATGCGCGCGTGCTGCGCCAGGCCGATCTCGCGACCCTGCCGCCCGATGCCTGGCGTTTCACCGTGCACGCGGGCGGACCGCAGGCCCAGCACCTGCGCGTGATCGGGGAAGAGGAACAATCGCAAAAGCCGCAGCGCCGCCGGCGCCGTGCCGCGCTGCGCCTGGAACTGGTCCTGGCCGACGGCACCGTCATCACGGTGCAGGCGGAGCCGCTCGCCGACGGCGTCATGCTGGAATTGTGCACGCCCGATCCGGGCACCCTGCTGCACCTGCGCGCCCTGCAGCCCCAGCTGGAAGAAGCCGTGCGCCGTTCGGGCCTGCGCGTGCTGGGCTGGACGTGGAGCGACCGCCTGCCGGAAGGCCGGGTGCACGCGCGCCTGCCGTCGACCGAGGCGGCGGCCGCCCTCAGCCTGCCCGTGTTCCGCGCGATGGCGGAACTGGCGCTGCTGCTTCCCGCAGCCTGATTAACCCACCGTCCCGATGATCGAGACCTCCCGGTTCTCGGGAATCTCGTTATACGACAGCACGTGCAGCCCCGGCGCGAACAGGCGCGCGTAGCGGGCCAGCAACGGGCGGATCTGCGGCAGCACCAGGAGCAGCGGCGGCGTATGCTGCTGCTTCATCTGCTCGCGCGCCACCGGCATGTTCAGCTGCAGTTGCTGCAGCAGCTGCGGATCGATCGGATAGTTGTCCAGCACGACCTTGCCGCCGCCGTTCTGGCGCGCCTGGTTCAGGGAACCGAGCAGCATGTTTTCCAGCTCGCCCGACAGGTTAAACGCGGGCATGTCCTTCTTCTTGCCGTACAGGCTAGAGACGATCTGGCGGCGCAGCGCGCAGCGCACCTCGGCCGCGAGCAGGATCGGATCCTTCGTCGTTTCCGAGCTGTCCACCAGGGTGGTCGCGATCACGACGATGTCCTTCAGCGACACGTTCTCGGCCAGCAGCACGCGGAACACGCGCAAGAGCTGCGTGTGCGTGAGCGCCTTGTCCAGCGCGCCGGCCAGCTTCGGCGACAGCGCGGTCAGGCGTTCCATCAGCGCGGGCACGTCTTCGTGGCGGAACAGTTCCGCCATGTAGTCGCGCGCGACCTTGGACGTGTGCGTGGCGATCGCGCTCGGCACCTCGACGACCTGGTAGCCCTGCCCCAGCGCGTGCGCCTTCTGCTCCGGATCGATCCACGTGACGGCCATGCCGAACGCCGGCTCGATGCCGGGGATGCCGTCGATCTCGCCGTACACGTTCGGTGACGGGATCGCCATCAGGCATTCCGCCACGACCTCGCCCTCGGCCACGACGGTGCCGTTGATCGCGATCGCGTACTGGTTCGGGCGCAGGGTCAGGTCGTCGCGCACGGCGATCGGGGGCAGCAGGAGGCCCATCTGCTCGGAGAGGCTCTGGCGCACGCCCTTGATCCGCTTCGGCAGGACTTCGCCCTGCGCCTTGTCGACCAGGTGCACGAGCTTGTAGCCGACCGTGATCGCGATCGGCTGCACGACCGGCAGCTGCTGCCAGTCGAGTTCCGGCACGCGGTCTTCGCGCAGCGCGGCCTCGATGGCGGCCACATTCGATTCGTCCGGCGGGGCCACCTGCTCGCGCGCCAGCTTCCAGCCGACGTAGCCGATGGCGGCCGCGAACACCATGAAGAACAGCGACGGCATGCCCGGCACCATGGCCAGGATCAGCATCACGCCGGCGGCCGAATACAGGACGCTCGGATTGGCCAGCAGCTGGCCGCCGACCTGCTGTTCGAAGTCGCCCGAATCGCTGATGCGGGTGACGAGAATCGCCGCGGCGGCCGACAGCAGCAGCGCCGGCACCTGCGCCACGAGGCCGTCGCCGATGGTCAGCAGCGCATACTGGCGGAACGCGTCGCCGAACGACAGGTCGTGCATCAGCGCGCCGATCGCGACGCCGCCGATCATGTTGATGAGCAGGATGAGGATCGACGCGATCGCATCGCCGCGCACGAACTTGGAGGCGCCGTCCATCGCGCCGTAGAAGTCCGCTTCCGCCGCCACTTCCTTGCGGCGCAACTGCGCCTTTTCCTGGTTGATCAGGCCCGCGTTCAGGTCGGCGTCGATCGCCATCTGCTTGCCGGGCAGCGCATCCAGCGTGAAGCGCGCGGACACTTCCGAGATACGTTCCGAACCCTTCGTCACGACGACGAAGTTGATGATCATGAGGATCACGAAGACGACGATACCGACGACGAAGTTGCCGCCGATGACGACGTTGCCGAAGGCCTCGATCACGTGGCCGGCGGCGTTCGTGCCCTCGTGGCCGTGCAGCAGCACGACGCGCGTGGAGGCGACGTTCAGCGCGAGGCGCAGCAGGGTGGTGCCGAGGATGACGGTCGGGAAGACCGAGAAGTCCAGCGGCCGCCTGGTCGAGACGGACGTCAGGATCACGATCAGCGCCAGCACGATGTTGAACGTGAACAGCACGTCCAGCACCACGGGCGCCAGCGGCAGCATGATCATCGCCAGGAGCGTCAGCAGGAACGCCGGCGTGGCGACCTTCTGGCGGCGCACCTCGAGCATCAAGCTGTTCAGGAAATTCATGTCGGGGATACCTCACTCAAAGCGGCCGGCACGGCCACGTCACTCGGGAACCGCGGGGCGGCCTGGCGCCGGCCCGCACGGAAAGCGTTCAATTGCAGCACGTAGTTCAGCACCTGCGACACCGCCTGGTACAGCGCGGCGGGGATCTGCTGCTGCACCTGGCTGGTGTTGTAGATGGCACGCGCCAGCGGCGGCAGCGCGATCGTCTCGATCTGGTGCTTCGCCGCGACCTGGCGGATGTACAGGGCCATCTCGTCGATGCCCTTCGCCACCACGAACGGCGCTTCCGCACGCTTGGTGTCGTACTTCAGCGCGACCGCGTAGTGCTCGGGATTCACGATCACCACGTCGGCGGTCGGCACCGTCTTGTTCACGTTGCGGCGTGCCATCTGCTGCTGCAGCTGGCGGATGCGCGCACGGATCTCGGGCTTGCCCTCGGTGCTCTTGTATTCTTCCTTTACTTCCTGCTTGCTCATGCGCTGGCTGCGCGCGAACAGGAAGGCCTGCAGCGGCACGTCGATCAGCGCGAAGATCACGAAGACGGCGACCAGCGCCATCAGGCCGTCGAACATCATTCCGCCGCCGTGCAGCAGCGCGTCCGGCAGCGGCATGCGCTGCAGGTTGACCCACGCCGACAGCGCCGAGCGCACGACGTGCACCAGTACCACCGCCAGCAGCGCCGCCTTGGCCACCGACGTCGCGAACGTCGTCCAGTGCTTGCCGGAGGCCAGGTTGCCCAGGTTTTTCACGGGCGAGAAGCGCTCGAACTTCGGGATCAGGTTGTTCGTCGAGACGACCCAGCCGCCCGGCACCATGCTCGCCGCGATGATCGCGAGCGGCACGCCGGCGAGCGGCAGGACCATCTTCACGAGCAGCACGGCCGCGCCGCTCCACACGACCGTCATCGCGTTCTCCATCGAGCCGGCTGCGCCGAGCGGCGCGTACACGAGCCGGAACAGCGACCGGAACGATTCCAGGTAGTCGGGCAGCATGAACGCGAACAGCTTCAGGCTGGCGACGATGCCGACCGCCGTGGCCAGGTCCTTCGAGCGGACGACGTGGCCCTGCTCGCGCGCCTTCTTCAGCTTCTGGGCTGACGCCTTTTCTGTTTTATCGCCGCCGGTATTGTCAGCCATGCGCCGCCCCCATCTGCTGCTGGAGCATCTCCAGCACCTGGTTCGTCATCTGCACATAGTGTTCCGGGATGAAGCGCACGACCTGCACGAGCATCATCAGGCCGAACAGCGTCACCAGCGAGAAGCCCAGCGAGAACAGGTTCAGCGAGGGCGCCACCCGGTTCAGGAAGCCGAAGCCGACCTGCACGACCATCGTCGAGAACACGATCGGGAGCGCCAGCAGGATCGCGGCCGAGAATACCCAGCCCACGTTCAGCGCCACCGTCTCCAGCAAAAGACTCTTGTAGCCGCCGCCGACCGGCCACGCCTTGAAGCTCTGGCCCAGCACGCCCGCGAGCACGAGGTGGCCGTCGACGGCGAAGAACACGAGGATGGCGACGAGGCCCAGCAGGCCCGAGATCACGTCCGACTGCTGGCCGTTCACGGGGTCGTTCATCTGCGCCATCGAAAAGCCCACCTGGCTCGAGACGAGGAAGCCGAGCATGTTCACGACGGCCATCGTCAGCTGCATGGCGAGGCCGATCACGCCGCCGATCACGGCCTGCTCGACCATCACGACGACGCCGGCCAGCGAGAACGGATCGGGCATGACGGCGCCTTTCGTCAGCGGCAGCATCAGGAACGCGAGCACCACCGACAGCAGCGCGCGCACCGGGACCGGCACGAGCGCGTCGCCGATCACGGGGGCCGTCGACAGCAGCGCCATGACGCGGCAGAACGGCCACCACAGCGCGCTGATGAACGGCAGCAGCAGGTGGGATACTTCCAGCATCAGCCGACCAGGGTCGCGGCGCGCTGGAACACGCTCACGCAATAGTCCATCAGTTTGCCGGTCATCCAGTGACCGGCGAGGATCAGGGCCACCAGCGTCACGAGGAGACGCGGCAGGAAGCTCAGCGTCTGCTCGTTGATCTGGGTGGCGGCCTGCACGAGGGCGACGATGACGCCGGCCACGAGGCCCGGCACCACCAGCACCATCACGAGCAGCATCACCAGCTGCAGGGCTTCGACGACGAAGTCGACGGCGATATCAGGAGTCATGTGGATGAATGCTAGAGGCCGTGGATGCTGCCGACCAGCGTGTTCACGGTCAGGGTCCAGCCATCGACGAGCACGAACAGGAGAAGCTTGAACGGCAGCGAGATGACGAGCGGCGACAGCATCATCATGCCCATCGCCATCAGCACCGACGACACCACCAGGTCGATGATCAGGAACGGAATGAACAGCATGCAGCCGATCTGGAACGCGCTCTTGAGCTCGGACAGCACGAACGCGGCCATCTTCACCGTGAAGCCGCGGTCCATCGGCTTCATCTCGGCCGGCTCGCCCGCCAGGTGCGCGATCTGGGCCAGTGCGGTCTTGCTCGTCTGGGCCAGCATGAAGCGCGACAGCGGCACCTCGGCGATCTTGAGCGCCTGCTCCAGCGAGATCTTGTCCTTGTCGTAAGGGACGAACGCTTCGTTCCACACCTGTTCGCCGACGGGACGCATGACGAGCAGGGTCAGGATCAGCGCGACGCCGGTGACGATCCGGTTGGGCAGGCCCTGCTGCAGGCCGAGGGCCTGGCGCAGCAGCGACAGCACGATCACGAAGCGGGTGAAGCTGGTCATCATCATGACCATCACGGGCAGCAGCCCGAGGATGGTCATCAGGACGAGGATCTGCGACTTCACGGTCAGGCCGCTGGACGAGCCGGGGATCACGCCGGGCAGGACGTCCGGTCCCGCGGGCGCGGCCCATGCGGTCGCGCCGGCCAGCAAAAGAACGGCGCCCGCGATGGCGGGCGCGAAACGGTGCAAGGTGTGAGCCACCCCGGCACCGCGGCGTTGCAACGTCATGACGCGATCAGGTCCAGGTTGAGGCCGTCCAGATCGATCACCTTCAGGCCGTACTGCTCGCCCGCGACGACCACTTCGGCGCGCCCGATGGCGGCGCCGTTGACCTTGATGACGAGCGGCTCGCCCGCCATGGCGTCGAGCGGCAGCACGCTGTCCGGGCCGATCGCCATCAGTTCCTGCAGCGAGATGCGGGCCGAGCCCACTTCCAGCGTCAGCGTCACCGGGATGCGGCGCATCATCTGCGGCAGGCGCGGCGTAGCCTTGGGTGCCGCGGCCGGCGCTGCGGTCTCTTCCGCATGCTCGTCGTCGATGAGGATGTCGCCACCGGCGAATTGATCGTTCAGGTTCATGTTGATTACTCGGCGTCTTCAAAAGAGGTTAAACACAGCTTGCCCTTGTGCTCGGCGACGGCGGCGGTGAACAGCCGCGCCTCGTCGAGCAGGACGTCGGCCCGGCCCACGTTCACCGGAATCACGTCGCCCACCTTCAGGTCGAACAGTGCGCCCAGGGTGATTTCCTTGCTGACCAGGCGGCCGTCCAGTTTGACCTGGAGCCTGGTCGCAAGCGGCTCGGCCGGACCGCGCGCGGCGGTCTGGCGGCCAGTCTCCGGGCGCAGCGTGCCCAGGATCATGGCCATCAGTTGCTGGTCGGGCGCGATCCAGAACTGGCCGGTGTTGTCGTTGTTGTCACGTACCTGCACGCGCACGGCCCAGTTGCTTTCGCCGGGCATTGCCGAAGGCACCACGGCGTTCGCCTGGATGGGCCGCGGCGCCACGTCCATTGCCACACTGACAGCGACGCGTGCATACAACAGATCCACCATTTGTTGCGTCAGTACGACGCCTAATCTTTCTTCGGTGGCCGTGACGCGCTCGGTTTGCGGGTCCCGCTGAGTTGCGCCAGCGCCACGTCCGCCGTAGCGTCGCTCCAACAGTGTCAGTAATAAACCACGTTCGAACGTCACCGCGACAGTGCCCAACGCACCCAGAACGGCCATCCAGCGCAGGCTGTTTTCTTGCGGCACACGGCCAAATTCAACGGTTTCGAGACGCCATCCGGCCCAGTAACGGCGCGCGCTGCCCTGCATGGCAGTGTCCAGTTCTTCCTGGAGACGCGCGGCAAACTGGGGCAGCAGATGTACCGGACGCCCCAGAAGGCAGGGGTCGAGCACTTGGTGCTGCAGGGTGGTGTCGGGGTTTGCGATCGGCATGGTCAAATTAAAAAAATGATAAGCACAGATGCTTTCTTTTCATTCCTCTGGGCAACTATTATACCCGGGAAATTGTGTCACGCCATTTGATTTTCCCCTTTGAATTCGCCATTGCCCTACGGTAAGATGCCGTTACTGCGCTGGGGAAATCAAAAATTCACTCTGGGTATCGGACGAGACCGCTGCTATTCTCCTCGGTTCGGCGACAGAAACCAAGCCACAGTATGACACTGAAAATTTAACAATTTTCTTTATGTCAACGGTAGTTGCAACGAATGTAACACCAGTCGTCTAAGCAATATTTACCTAAAGTTACAACCCGCAAACTTAAGCATGGGAGCGATGACCACGATGGGAACTGAACTTGCCGGCCTGATCCGGGCCGACCTGGCAGCCCTCACCAACGATGCCAACCGCCTCGCCGCCGTGGCGCCGGCGGCCAATGCCGGCCACCCCGCCCTGGGCGATGGCACCGGCGACTTCTCCTTCGCGCAGAGCATGAAGAATGCCCTGGTCAGCGTGGACCAGGACCAGCAGGTGGCCAACCAGAAGATGGCTGACGTGGACAGCGGCAAGAGCGACGACCTGGTCGGCGCCATGCTCTCCTCGCAGCAGGCCAATCTTTCTTTCTCCATGCTGATGCAGGTCCGTAACAAGGTGATGGGCGCCGTCGACGAGCTGCTCAAGCTCCCGGTGTGACAGGAACTGACCGAACGTGATAGCTACTCTCAAGTCCGCCATTGGCGGCAAGCGCCTGGCCCTCCCGCCCGCGCTGTCCAAGAACCTGACCCCGATGCTGGTGCTGGCCATCGGCATCACCGCGGCCGTCATGCTGTACATGTGGAACGACCAGGCCGGCTACAAACCGGTGTTCGGCGCCCACGAGAAAGTCGTCGCCAGCGACATGATGAGCGTGCTCGACGCCGAGCACGTGCCCTACCGCATCCACCCGGATTCGGGCCAGGTCATGGTGCCGACCGGCCAGCTGGGCAAGGTGCGCATGCTGCTGGCCGCCAAGGGCGTGACCGCGCAGCTGCCGGCCGGCCTGGAGCTGATGGACAAGAACGACCCGCTGGGCGTGTCGCAGTTCGTGCAGGACGTGCGCTTCCGCCGCGGCCTGGAAGGCGAACTGGCGCAGTCGATCCTGACCCTGGACGCCATCGCCTCGGCGCGCGTGCACCTGGCCATCGCCAAGTCGTCGTCGTTCGTCGCGAGCGACGGCGACAAGTCGTCCGCTTCCGTCGTGGTCGCGGTCAAGCCGGGCCGCAACCTGTCGAACGAACAGATCGCCGCCATCGTCAACATGGTGTCCGGCAGCGTGGCCGGCCTGGCCCCAGCGCGCGTGTCGCTCGTCGACCAGAACGGCAATTACCTGTCGTCGCGCGTGGACCTGACCGAAGGCTTCGACGGCGCCGCCCAGGGCGATGCCGCCGCCAAGCGTTACCAGGATGAAGTGCGCACCAACGTGGCCGGCCTGCTCGGTCCGGTGCTCGGCGCCGACAACTTCAAGGTCAGCGTGACGGCCGACGTCGACAACGACAAGGTCGAGGAAACGCAGGAGAAATACGGCGCAGACCCGAAAGTCACCAGCGAAGCGATGCGCGAGGAGATGGAAAAGAGCCGCATGGCGCTGGGCGTGCCGGGCACGCTGTCGAACCGTCCGCCGGTCGCCGCCAACCCGCCGGCCGACCCGAACGCCGCGAATGCCGCCAACGGTGCCGCCGGCGACGCGAACGCCAAGGCCGACGACGGCAGCGCGCGCAAGAACGCGACGACCCGCCAGTACGCCTACGACCGCGCGATCACGCAGATCAAGCGCTCGCGCGGCCGCCTGAAGAAGCTGTCGGTGGCAGTGGTGCTGAACAACGCCAGGGCCGCGACGCCGAAGACGGGCTGGACCCCGGCCGAGATCGCCAACATCGACAAGATCCTGCGCGGCGGCCTGGGCATCGACGCCACCCGCGGCGACGTGCTGACGGTGTCCTCGCTGTCGTTCCCCGCCCCGGTCGCGGTCGAGCCGTGGTACCAGGAGCGCGACAACATCGTCGACATGGTCCGCTACGGCATGTACGCGCTCGGCGCCCTGTTCGCCTGGCTGCTGGTCCTGCGTCCGCTGATGCGCATGCTGAACCAGCGTGTCGCGCCGCAGCAGGCCGCGGCGGCCGCCGCCCCGACCCTGGCGACCGTCCAGGCGGGCGCAAGCAATGCCCTGCCGGGCGCGCACAGCGCCGGCGCACTGCCGGCCCCGGCAGCAGGCGCATTGGCCGCGGAACAGGCGGCAACGCCGACGGGCGGCACGCTGCCGGTCCAGGCACTGCTCGAGGAATACGATTTGCCCCCGGCCGGCTCGGCCGTGGATGTAATGGTCGACCATCTGAAAGTACTGGCGGGCAAGGAGCCGGAGCGGGTGGCGGAAGTGGTCAAACAATGGGTGCAAAAGAAAAATGGCGGATCTGAACAATAACGACGTGCAGGAAGCAGTGCTGAGCCCGGTCGAACAGGCCGCGATCGTGTTGCTGTCCATCGGCGAGGAACCGGCCGCGGCCGTTCTGCGCTGCCTCGAACGCGAGGAATTGATCGAACTGACCCAGGTGATGAGCCGCATGAGCGGCATCAAGGTCGACGCCGTGAAGAACTCGATCCAGAAGTTCTTCGACGACTACCGCCAGCAGAGCGGCCTGCACGGCGCCTCGCGCAGCTACCTGAAGCGTTCGCTCGACCTGGCGCTGGGCAGCGAGATCGCCAATTCCGTGCTCAACACGATCTACGGCGACGCCATCCGCCCGATGATGGCGCGCCTGCAGTATGCGTCGCCGAAGTGGCTGGCCGACTACATCGCCGCCGAGCACGTGCAGATGCAGGCCGTGTTCCTCGCCTTCCTGCCGCCCGCGCTGGCCGGCCAGATCATCGACGCCCTGCCGGAAGGCAGCCGCGAGCTGGTCCTGCTGAACCTGGCGCGCCTGGAAGAGATCGACCGCGACCTGCTCACCGAGCTGGAAGAGCTGGTGCAGCGCTGCCTGTCCGCACTGGACACGCAGAGCGCCACCGTGGAAGGCGTGCGCCAGGCGGCGGACATCCTGAACCGCCTGCCGAACAACCGCGCCACGATGGTGGAGCTGCTGCGCGCGCACGATCCGGATGTCGTGTCCAAGATCGAGATGTCGATGTACGACTTCTTCATCCTGTCGACGCAGACCGAACAGACGATCACCCGCCTGCTCGACGAGATCCCGCTGGAGCAGTGGGCCATTGCGCTCAAGGGTGCGGAACCCGCGCTGCGCGACGCGCTGCTCGGCGCGATGCCGAAGCGCCAGGCGCAGAGCTTCGAAGACCTCATGAAGCGTTCCGGCCCGGTGCCGATGTCGCGCATCGTGCAGACCCGCCAGGAGATCATGGCGCAGGTCAAGGAGCTCGTCGACAACGGTGAGATCGAAGTCCAGCTGTTTGCCGAGGCGACGGCCGAATGAAGCAGTTCCGGCCTTATCACTTCCCGCCGCTGGCGCAGTTCATCGCCGCCGGCGCGGCCAAGGGCGCGCAATCGTCGTCCTCCGCCATGCCGACCGAGGACTGGCAGAGCGCGGTGGCCGACGGCTATCGCCAGGGCCAGCGCGAAGGCTATGAGGTCGGCCTGGACGAAGGCCGTGCCGACGGCTACGACGCGGGCCATGCCGAAGGCGTGGAGCGCGGCATCGCCGAAGGCCGCCAGCAGGCGCTGGCCGAGCTGGAACAGATGGCCAAGCCGGTCGACGCCATGCTGCGCAGCCTGAAGAAGATGAAGACCGAATTCCGCAACGCCCAGCGCAAGGAAGTGGTGGACCTGGTCGGCAAGATCGCCCGCCAGGTGATCCGCGCCGAGCTGGCGCTGCAACCCGTGCAGATGCTGAACCTCGTCGACGAGGCGCTGGCCGCGATGCCGCCGACGCGCGAGGACGTGGAAGTCTTCATGAATCCGGAAGAACTCAAGCGCATCCAGGAACTCGATCCGAAGCGCGCCAAGAAGTGGAACCTGATGTCCGATCCTGCCCTGGACCTGGGCGAATGCCGCGTGCGCGCGGGCGACCATGAAGTGGACGCCGGCTGCCAGAACCGCCTCGCCGCCTGCATGACGCAAGTGCGTGAAAGCCTGGACGCCGCCGCCAAGGAGGACGCCGAGTGAGCGCACTGGCCCAAACCCTGCGCGCCCTCGAGATCAAGGCTCCGCCGGTCGCGACGCCCACCGGGCGCCTCGTCGCCGTGCAGGGCCTGCTGCTCGAAAGCGTGGGCTGCCGCCTGCACACGGGCCAGCGCTGCCGCGTCGAGACCGTCGACGGCTCCTGGCTCGACGCGCAGGTCGTGGGCTTCCGCGACAAGGTCACGTACCTGATGCCGTTCAAGCAGGCCGACGGCCTCGTGACCGGCGCGCGCGTGCTGCCGGCCACGGGTCCGTCCAGCATCCAGATCGGCCCGTCGTGGATGGGCCGCATGGTGAACGGCCTGGGCGAACCGATCGACGGCCGCGGCAAGCTGGGTGGCGAAGAGACCCTGTCGACGGCGCCGCCGAAGGTCAACCCGCTGAGGAAGGCGCCGGTGGAACAGCCGCTGGACGTGGGCGTGCGCGCGATCAATTCGATGCTCACGATCGGCAAGGGCCAGCGCGTCGGCCTGATGGCCGGTTCCGGCGTGGGTAAATCCGTGCTGCTCGGCCTGATCACGCGCCAGACGGTGGCCGACGTGATCGTCGTGGGCCTGATCGGCGAGCGTAACCGCGAGGTGCGCGAATTCATCGAGAAGTCGCTCGGCCCGGAAGGTCTGAAACGCGCCGTCGTCGTCGTGGCGCCGGCGGACGAAAGCCCGCTGATGCGCGTGATGGCGACGGAACTGTGTCACTCGATCGCGGCGCACTTCCGCGACCGCGGCCAGAACGTGCTGCTGCTGTGCGATTCGCTGACGCGCTACGCGATGGCGCTGCGCGAAGTGGCGCTGTCGCTGGGCGAGCCGCCGGCCACGCGCGGCTACCCGCCCTCGGTGTTCTCGAACCTGCCGCAGCTCGTCGAATCGGCCGGCAACGGCGAAAACGAACAGGGCAGCATGAGCGCCATCTATACCGTGCTGGCGGAAGGCGACGACCAGCAGGACCCGGTCGTCGACAGCGCCCGCGCGATCCTCGACGGCCACATCGTGCTGACGCGCGAACTGGCCGAACGCGGGCACTACCCGGCGATCGACGTGTCGCAGTCCATCAGCCGCTGCATGGCGCAGGTGGTGTCGCCGGAACATTCGCTTGCCGCGCGCAAGCTGAAGGCCGCGCTGGCGAAGCATGCGCGCGTGCGCGACCTGATCCCGCTCGGCGCCTACCAGCCCGGCGCCGATCCGGAAACCGACCGCGCCGTGAAGCTGCATCCGCACATCGAGGCATTCCTGTGCCAGGGCACGCGCGAAGACGCGCCGTTCGGGGACTGCGTCGATCAACTGAAAGCGATGATGGCATGAGCAAGCGCGAAACGATCACCAGCCTGGACACGCTCGTACGCGTGCGCAGCTCCGAAGTCGAACGGCTGCAGACGGCGCTGGCCAGGAAGGAAGCGACGCGTGCGCGCTTCCAGACCAGCGTGGACCGCCTGACGGCGCTGGCCGAAGGCAGCGGCCCGTCGGGGCAACCGGCCGGCGCGCGCGCGCTGTCGCCGGCGCTGGCCATCAATTGCGGCAATTACAAGCAGGCCGTGTTCGCGCTGGCGGATACGCACCGGACCGACCTGCAACTGCACGAGGCCGACATGGCCGTCGCGCAGAAGAACCTGGCCCAGGCCTGGACGCGGCGCGAGCTGCTGGGCAAGGTGCTGGAGCAGCACGAGGCCGCGTATGCGCGCGCGCAGGAACGCACGCAGCGCAAACGCGAAGACGAGATCGCCACGCAGTCGTGGCTGGCAAAGAACGTATAAGCAGGAGAACGATATGGCATCGAACGCGATCACCGCCCCCACCTACGACCCGACCAGCACCGCCAAGGCGCTGGCCGACAAGTACATCTCGGGTGTGCAGACCCAGCTGACCAACCAGACCAAGGCGGCTTCCGATACGGCCAAGGCCCTGTCGTCCCTCAGCGCCGCGATCTCGACGTTCCAGACGTCGCTGTCCAGCCTGGCCGGTCTCGGCAAGTCGGTGCTTGCCCAGAGCGCCACCCTGTCCGACACGACGGTCGGCACGGCCACCGCCGACGCGACCGCGCCGGCCGGCACCTACAGCCTGTTCGTGGAACAGGTCGCGACCGCCAGCCAGGTCTCGTACAACAGCCTCGCCGACGGCGCGGCGCTCGGCGGCACGCTGACCATCAACCTGGCCGACGAAGGTGCGGGCACGAACACGGCCAACTTCGACGTCAATCTGGACGCCGCCGCCGACACGGACCATGACAACAAGCTGAGCGTGCGCGAGATCGCCGCCGCCATCAACGGCGCCAGCGGCAACACGGGCATGGTCTCGGCCGGCGTCGTCACGGTCGGCGGTAACCCTCGCCTCGTGCTGACGTCGAAGAACACCGGCGTGGCCAACACCGTCTCGATCGACGGCTCGCTGGCCACCGATGCCGGACTGCAGGCCGGCTTCGCGGCACGCACGACCGTCGCGAACGCGCAGGATGCCATCGTCTGGCTCGGCGATCCCGCGGACCCGTCCGCCACGCAGATCCAGCAGGCGTCGAACACGTTCACCAACATCGACGGCGTGTCGTTCACCGCGACCAAGGCCCAGGCGCCCGGCGCGTCGCCATTCACGGTGACGGTCGGCAGCGACACGAGCGGCACCGCGAAGAACGTGCAGGCCTTCCTCGACGCCTTCAACAAGCTCAAAAGTGCGCTCGACGGACTGGTGTCGCTCGGCGATCCCACGAACAGCGTCGCCGCCGGCGCGTTCGCCAACGATTCGGGCGTCGTCGCGCTGCGCAACCGCATCAGCGACCTGCTGCGTCCGAACGGCACCCTGTCGCTGGCCAGCTACGGCGTCGTCGCCAACCGCGACGGCACTCTGACCCTGGACTCGGCGCGCCTGCAGAAGCAGCTGGCCGTCAATCCGACCGGCCTCGACACGCTGTTCGGTTCGGCCAGCGCGTCGGCCCCGAGCGGCGTGGCCGGCTCGCTGAACACGTACCTGAACCAGTGGAGCAACACGACCAACGGCCAGATCAAGAAGCGCAGCGACGCCAACACCACGCTGCAGACGACGCTGACCGACCGCCAGGCGGACCTCGACACGAAGTACGACTCCGCGTACCAGCGCTACCTGCGGCAGTACACGGCCCTGCAGACCCTGCAGTCGACCATGCAAAACAATTCTTCGATGTTCAGCGCGCTGTTCACCAGCGACTCATCCAACTGAGAGATTCGAGATGTCTTATACCGAAGCCTACAGCAGCTATCACGCCACCAGCCTGGACGCGCAAACGTCGCGCGCCTCGCCGATCGAACTCGTGCTGGTGCTGACCGACGGCCTGCTCGACGAACTGGCGCGCGCCCGCGCCCACATCGTGGCCAAGCGCTACGAGCAGCGCGCCCACAGCATCAACAAGTGCGTCGACATCATCAACGGCCTGTCCAGCTCCCTCGATTTCGAGACCGGCGGCCAGGTCGTCGCCAACCTCGCCAACCTGTACGACTTCTGCGTCACGCACCTGCATGGCGCCGGCATCAAGCAGGACCCGGCGATGGTCGACGAGGTCGTGCGCGTCATGACCACCATCCGCCAGGGCTGGGCCGGCGTACAGGCGCGCAATGGCTGACAAGACCAACCGGCAGGCACGGCTGGCGCACCTGGGGAACAGCCTGCAGGACGCCGCCGCGCGCGAGGACTGGGACCGGCTGGGCGAACAGGCCCGCGCCCTCTTCCCCGCCTTGCGCACGCTCGCCGCGCAGGGGCCGTGGAATGCCGCGGAACGCGCCGCGCTGGAGCGCGTGCGCGCCCAGCACGACGCGGCCGCGCAGCACGTGGCCGCCGCCGCGCGCGCGCTCGAACCGCGCCTGGAAGAGATGCGCGCCAACAAAGACGGCTGGATCGCCTACGCGATGCACAGCGAAACAGAATCAGGCGCAAGCCAGGAATGACCATGATGCTCAATACCGCAACCCCGTCCACCTCGGCCCAGCCGGCCACCCGGCAGGCGAATGCCCCGGCCGCCGCGCAGGACGCGCCGACCGCGGCGGCACCCGCGCAATCCACGGCCGACGGCGCCGCGCCGGCACCGGGCAAGACGTTTGCCCGCTGGCTCGGCCTGCAGGACGGCGCGGGCGCACAGGCGCTGGAGGCCACCGTGCCGGCGGATCCGGCGACGGACGCCGCCGCCGCGCAAGCGAGCGCCGCGACCGCCGCCGTGACCGACACGGCGCCGGCTGACGATACCCAGGCCGCCGCCACGCCGGACAACCCGCTGCTGGCCGCGATGACGATGCCGCTGATGCCGCTGTCGCCGCAACAGGTCACCCAGGCCGTGCAGGCTGCCCAGGGCGGCACGCACGCCGGCACGGACGATGCCGGCAAGGCCGAACCGCAAGCCCAGCCGCTTGCGGTCTCCGGCCAGGATGCCCGCCGCGCACCGGTCGCCCTGCCCCAGGCCGTGCTCGCGCAGACGGCCCAGCAGGATGCGACGGCCGCCAACGTGCGCCTGGCCGTCCAGGGCAACGCCGCCAACGGCAACGCCGGCACCGGCGGCCAGGACGCCACTGCGGACGGGTCGGGTGCGCAGGGCACCCAACCCGGCACGGCCACCGCGGCCGCGCCGGTAGCGGGCGCCGTGACCTTGCCGTCGGCCCAGCCGGCCGCCGACACCGTCAAGCTGGCGGGCCCGCCGACCGCATGGCGCCAGAGTCTGCAGGAAACGCTGGGCGACCGGCTGAACGTCCACGTCGCCAACAACGTGCAGCAGGCCACGATCAGCATCGAGCCGCCCCAGCTGGGCCGCATCGACATCGCGATCCGCCACAGCAACGGCACGCTGGAAGTGAACATCTCGGCCACCAACGGCGACGTGCTGCGCCAGCTGCAGACCGTCGGCGACAACCTGCGCAACGACCTGTCGCAGCGCCAGTACACCGAGGTCGCCGTCACGGTGACCCCGGCACCCAGGAACAATGCGGCGCCGTTCGGCGACCCGCAACAGCAGGGCCGCGGCCGCCAGCAGGGCCGTGACCAGGACAACGAGCCCGGCCGCGGTCTGGCCGAGGCCGGCAACCCCGCGTCCGTGTTCAATCTCGGCCGCGACTCGTAAGCAGACGAATTGAGAGCGCCTTCGGGTGCGAGTACCAACATGAGCAAAATGAAAATGATTATTGCCATCGCCGGCGCCGTGATCGTGAGCGCGGCCGGTGCGGGTGGCGCGGTCTGGTGGTTCATGCCCAAGCCCGCGGCGGCCGCCGGCGCGGCGAAAAAGGCGGAAGCGGAAAAGGCCAGGGAAGCCAGGCCCCTCAAATACGTGACGCTGGACAAGGTCATCGTGATGCTGCGCCGCGGCCCGGAGGACAGCGACACGCATTACCTGTCGACCGACCTCGTGCTGTCGACGGAAGTGTCGAAAGAAAAGGAAACGAAGGAAAACCTGCCGCTGCTGCGCAGCCTGGCGGTGCGTACCCTGTCGGCCTACACGATGAAGGAAGCGGCCGGCATGACGGTGGAACAGTACGCAGACGAACTGAACAAATCCTTCGACGCCAATTATGAGCACGAGCACACGGAAAAACCGTTCGTGCAAGTCATGATCGGCAAGCTGATCATCGAATAACCATCGGGGACAACGTGGGTTACATGACCGACTACGCCGACAGCTACGCCAGCAGCGAATACGCCGACGCCGCCATCCATGCGGCCATGAGCGCGGCCGAAGAGCAGAAACACCTCGTCGCCTACGCGCCGCTGGTCAAGCGCATCGCACGCCAGCTCACGTCGCAGGTGTCGGGCGCGATGGGGCGCGAGGACATGGAGCAGATCGGGCTGATGGGCCTGCTCGAGGCGCTGCGCCGCTACGGCACCCCGGACACCGGCTTCGCCAGCTACGCGTCGCTGCGCGTGCGCGGCGCGATCCTCGACGAACTGCGCCGCCAGGACTGGCGCCCGCGCGCCGTGCGCCAGGACAGCCACAAGATGCGCGACGCCGTGCGCGCCCTCACCCGCAGGCTCGGCCGCGAGCCGAACGACAAGGAAGCGGCGGACGCGCTCGGCATCAGCCAGGAAGACTGGCGCCAGTTCCTGCTCGACGACGTCGCCGAGGAGCTGCTCAGCTTCGACGACGTGCTGCAGGAAGCGACCGAGCGCGCCCACAACGCCCCGGGTCCGGAAGAACAGTTCATGGTGCGCCGCAGCCTGGAACAGGCCCTGGGCGCCCTGAACGAACGCGAGCAGCGCGTGATCCAGATGATTTATGAATTCGAGCTCAGCTACAAGGAAATCGCGGCCGTGCTCGACCTGTCCGACGCCCGCGTCTGCCAGCTCAACAAGAGTGCGCTGGCCAAGATGAAAGCGGCGCTGGCCCAGGCCTGAACGACCAGACAAGAAAGGTAATAACAATCATGCAAATCCTTGGCATCCTCATCGTGCTTGGCGCGGTATTCGGCGGCTACATGATGATGGGCGGCAGTGCCGGCGCCATCTGGCAGCCCAACGAGCTGATCGTCATCTGCGGCGCCGCACTCGGCGCCCTGGTCCTCGCCAATCCGAAACACGTGCTGGTCGAGCTGGTCGGCCAGATGAAGAAGATCGCCGGCAAGCACAAGCACGACTCCGAGTTCCAGCGCCAGCTCCTGCTGCTGATGTACGAACTGCTGCAGACCGCGGCCGGCGGCCTGAAGGCGCTCGACGCCCACGTCGAGGCGCCGAAGGACAGCCCGATGTTCCAGCGCTATCCGCTGATCCTGGAAGAGCCGAAGCTGCTGGCATTCATCGTCGACAACTTCCGCCTGATGGCCATGGGCAAGATCAACGCCCACGAGCTGGAAGGCGTGCTCGAGCAGGAACTCGAAGCCATCCACGAAGAACTGACCCAGCCGTCCAAGTCGCTGCACAAGGTGGCCGAGGCGATGCCGGGCTTCGGCATCCTGGCCGCCGTGCTGGGCATCGTGATCACGATGAACTCCGTCGGCGAAGGCGCCGACACGGCCGAGATCGCGGAACACATCGGCGCCGCGATGGTCGGTACGTTCATCGGTATCTTCTTCTGCTACGGCGTGCTCGACCCGATCTCCGGCATGATGAAGCAGCTCGTCAATTCCGAAGCGTCGACGATGGAAACCGTGAAGGTCGTGCTGTGCACCCACGTGGCCGGCAAGCCGCCCCTGCTGGCGATCGACGCGGGCCGCCGCCTGATCCAGCTGAACACCAAGCCCAGCTTCGCCCAGCTCGAAGCGTGGATCAACGCGATGTCCGACGGCGAGGATGCCGGCGCCAAGCGCAAGGCTTGACCGGATCTGGAGTCATAAGTGCAAGCAACGAAAAAAGGCGCCGACAAGCACCACGAAGCCACCATCGTCAAACGTGGCGGCGGCAAGCATCACGACGACGAACACGGCGGCGCGTGGAAAGTCGCCTTCGCCGACTTCTGCATGGCGCTGATGGCGCTGTTCCTCGTGCTGTGGCTGATCGCCGCGCGCGAAGCCCAGCAGGTCAAGAACCAGGTGCGCGACAACACGGCCAGCGGCCTGATCGAAGGCTCGGGCGGCAAACCGGAAATCAAGTCGAGCCCCGCCGGCAGCCTGATCGAACGCTTCCAGCTCCCGAAGAGCAACGGCGGCGCCGAAGGCCCGGCCGCCGGCGCGAAAGCGAATACCGACACGGTACGCACGAAGTACGAATCGCCGTCCGAACTGGCCGCACTGGCGCACCAGCTGCAGCAGATGAGCGCGGACGCCGGCCTCGCGTCGAACCTTGCCACCGTGATCACGCCGGACGGCCTGCGCGTGATGTTGCACGACACCGACCGCCAGGGCATGTTCGTGCGCGGCAGCCCGCTGCCGACCGCCAAATTCGCAAAACTGTTGCGTGCGATGGCACCGCTGTTCGAAAAAATGGAAAATCAGATGTTGATCGTAGGCCATACGGATTCCTTGCAGTACACTAGGGCCGGACCGACCAGCTATTCCAACTGGAGCCTGTCGGTCAACCGCGCTCTGGCTGCGCGGTCCGAACTGCTCATCGGCGGCATGCGGAGCGAAAGCATCCTGCAACTGGTCGGCATGGCCGACCGCGCCCCGATCGATGCAGATCATCCGGATGCTTCGGCCAACCGCCGTATCGAACTGTTGATCCTGACCAGCAAACAAGCCGCCGCGATCAAGACCATGTTCGGCACCCCTGCGGATACCGAAGCCCTGACCTCCGACGCGTCCACGTCCAGGACGGACGACGCAGCGCTCAAGGACCTGCGCAGCCAGATGGTAAAGAAACCATGACGATTCAATCGAAAACCCGAGGACCACGCATGAAGATTTCCAGTGCCTCCACGCCTTCCGTCTCGATCGCCCCGCAGGTGGGCGGCGCCGCCGCCGCGCCGGCCGCGGCCCCGGTGAGTGCCCCCGCCGGCACCGATGCGCTCGAATCCGCCGTGCTGCAGCCGGCGCAGAAAGCGCTTGGCGCCCTGCCCGACTTCGACGCGGCCCGCGTGGCCGAGCTGCGCGACGCGCTGGCCAAGGGCGAGCTGCCGTTCGACGCGGGCCGCCTGGCCGGCCTGATCCAGCGCTTCCACGGCAGCAAGGCTTGATCCCATGAGCCGCATGACCCGCGACCAGGCCGTCGCGCGCCTGCTGGACGGCATTGCCGCCGACATGGCCGCCTGCGGCACGATCCGCGACCTGCTGGAGCGCCAGTTCCAGGCCGCAATGCGCCACCGCGGCACGGAGCTCGCGACGCTGGCCGAAGCCCTCACGCCCGAACTGGACGCGATGGAACAGCGCCGCCAGCAGCGCGTACAACTCGTGCGCGCCCTGCTGGGCCCGCAAGCCACGATGGACGACCTGCTCGGCGGCCTGCCGGCGCCGCAGCGCACGCGCGGCCAGGCCGCCTGGGAACAACTGGAAGCCCTGGTGCGCGACTGCAAGCAGGCGACGACGCGCAACGGCAACCTGATGGCCGAACAATTTACGATCATGCAACGCCTGCTGCACGGCGAAGACGATACCTATGCGCCACGCTGAATTCACGACGTCGATCCCCTCGTTGACCCCGACCGCGGCCACTGCGCCCACCGCGCCCTTGGGCAATGGCGGCGGCAAGTTCGGCGGCATCTTCAACGACGTGCAGGGCGAAGTCGCCGACTTCATCCAGAACGGCGGCGGCGATTTCATGACGGGCGCACAGCTCAGCGCGGAGGGCCGCATGTGGGCCGCGCGCAGCCAGGGCGCGACGGCGGCCCTGATGGGTGGCGACGCCGACGCGTCGCCCGACCAGCAGGCTTTCCTGGAAAGCATCGCCCCGTGGGCGAAGGAAGCGGCCGACAAGCTGGGCGTGGCACCGGAGCTCGTTTCCGCACACGCCGCACTGGAATCCGGCTGGGGCCAGCGTCCGCTGCGCAATGCGGACGGCAGCTCGTCCCATAACCTGTTCGGCATCAAGGCCGGCGCCAGCTGGAAAGGCGATGTCGCCCAATCCGCCACCACGGAATATGTCGGCGGGGCCGCCATCAAGACGAGCGCGAAGTTCCGCGCCTATCCGGACCAGGCCAGCGCGTTCCGCGATTATGCGCAAATGCTGATCGACAACCCGCGCTTCCGCGGCGCACTCGGCACCGGGAACGACGCCCAGGCCTTCGCCGCCGGCCTCGCCAGGGGCGGTTACGCCACCGACCCGGCTTATGCGGCCAAGCTGTCGCGCCTGGCCGGCAAACTGCAAGGCATCAGCGGCTGATCGCCATGTCGATGGGCTCAACCGTGCCGGGTCCGGCGACGCGCATGCGCACGACCTGCCCGCTGCCGGCGTTGCGCACGCGCACGACGGCACCCTTCCCGCCCGCATCCAATGCCTCTCCGGCCATGCTCACTTCGATGCCTTCGCGCCGCGCGATCATCATGACGGCATCGCCCCGCTTCACCAAAACCGGGCTGCTGAGCTGGCCGCTGCGCAAAA
This sequence comes from Massilia kyonggiensis, assembly GCA_966212285.1. Classification (GTDB taxonomy): domain Bacteria; phylum Pseudomonadota; class Gammaproteobacteria; order Burkholderiales; family Burkholderiaceae_D; genus Telluria; species Telluria kyonggiensis_A. Next base: position 240,041 of record CBIHQW010000006.1, on the reverse strand, counting down.
TGTCTCCTGGACGCAACATGCGACGAGACATTTGTCCGACCGCGTCGGCCGGATTACTGACCGGATCGGCAATGTTGGAAATATCGCGCCGCTCGATCGTGACTTGTGCATCCGTCAACGCCTCGTTGGCCGCGACGGGGCTCGCTGCGATCGCGACCATGGCCGTCACGCGCGCGCGGACGACGTACTCGTACCGCCATCCGGGCGTGTCCGGACAGCGCGCCACGAAGCGCATCCTCTGGGGAGAACGGGTTTCGAGCGGTTCCACGGCCACTGGCTGGCCGCATGGCGGCGCCGGCCGCGTGGTCACGACGGCGATCTCGAATTGCGGTTCGGTCAAGCCGGACGCGGCCATCTGTCTTTCGAGTTCGGCACGGGCGGCTTGCTCGATTTGCATGGGAATCGACGGCGCTGCCGCTTGCGCGAGCGCAGAAAATAACATCAGTGACGAACCAACAAGGGTTGCCTTACAGAAAGCAATCATTAGAGAATAGTGGCTGCGGAAAAATCTGATTCTAACCAATCATCCGAAATTCAACCGACAGGAGTTCCTGACATGACGATTAATTTCAAAGACGCACTGGGTGTGCACGCCGACGCGCTGGAATTGCGCGCCGAGCGCACCAAGGTGTTGGCGGCGAATATTGCGAATGAAAGCACGCCCGGCTACACCGCACGCGACATCGACTTTGGCGCCATGCTGCAGGACCGCATCGACACGGAGAACGGCGCGCTCAGCCTGAGCGACGACCAGCCGCTGTACCGCGTGCCCTACCACCCGAGCGCCGACGGCAACACGGTCGAGATCGGCATCGAGCAAGCCGCGTTCGGCCAGAACTCTTCCGATTTCAACACCAGCCTGACCTTCATCAACATGCAGTTGCGCGGTCTGGCAAAAGCCATCAACGGTCAATAACAGGTCAACAATGGGCTTCAAAGACATTTCCCAGATCGCCGGTTCGGCGATGGCGGCGCAGTCGGTGCGCCTGAACACGATTGCCAGCAACCTGGCCAACGCCGACGTCGCGGCCGGCTCCGAAGCGGAGGCGTACCGCGCCCGCAAGCCGGTCTTCGCGGCCGTCATGGGCAATAACGCGAGCGCGGGCGTGCAGGTGCTCGACGTGGTCGAGAGCGCCGAGCCGCTGCGCCGCGTGCACGAGCCGGGCAATCCGAAGGCCGATGCCGACGGCATGGTCTATTACACGAACGTCAACGAAGTGTCCGAGATGGCCGACATGATGTCCGCCAGCCGCGCCTTCGAAACCAACGTCGAAGTCCTCGGACGCATCAAATCCATGCAGCAGTCGCTGCTCAAGCTGGGAGAATCCTGAACATGGTGACCACCAATAACGCCACCAACACCCAGTTCGGCAGCACGACGAACACGGGCAGCAACAAAATCGCGACGCAGGCGCCGACCGACGCCACCAAGGACATGTTCACCAAGCTGCTCGTGGCGCAGATCCAGAACCAGGATCCGCTGTCGCCGCAGGACCCGACCCAGTACGTCAACCAGCTGTCGCAGCTGTCGCAGACCGAAGCGCTGCAGAACCTGTCGCAGACGACGACGGCCAGCGCGAGCGTGCTGCAAAGCCTGCAGACGCTCGCCATGGGCGGCCAGGTGGGTTCCGACGTGACGGTGGCGACGGACACCGTCAAGCTCGACGGCAGCAAGCTGACCGGCACCGTGCAACTGAACGGCCTGTCCGCCGGCACGAGCCTGATCCTGACCGGCGCCGACGGCCGCCAGCATGAGGTCGACCTGGGCCCCGGTTCGGGCGCCCAGTCGTTCACCATCGATCCGGACGCCCTTGGCCTGGCGCCCGGCACGTACAAGATCCAGGCCAAGCCATCGGACGGCACCTCGCCGACGATCGAAGTGGCGGCGCGCCTGAACAGCGTGCGCGTGAATGGCTCCAGCGTCGTGCTCCAGGTGGCCAACATCGGCGAGGTCGCTCCCTCGTCCGTCACGGGTTTTAACGGCAAGACGGGCTCCTGAACGGCGCCCACCCTCTACCGCAACGCATTTAAGGAATCGACATGAGCTTCGACATCGCTTTGTCCGGCATCCAGGCCATCAACGAGCAACTGAACACCGTTTCGAACAACATCGCCAACGCGGCCACCTACGGCTTCAAGTCCAGCCGCGCCAACTTCGCCTCCGTCATGGCCGGCAGCCGGGGCAACGGCGTGGAAATCGGTTCGGTCACGCAGAACATCAGCACGAACGGCAGCATCCAGACCACCGGCCGCAGCATGGACGCCGCCATCGACGGCCGCGGCTTCTTCGTCAGCGTCAACGCGCAAGGCACCTCGCAGTATTCGCGCGTCGGCATCTTCTCGACCGACACGAAGGGCATCCTGATCGACAGCAACGGCAACAAGGTGCAGGGTTACGCACCGATCAAGTCGGCTGGCGGGACCATCACCGGCCTGTCCAACACGATGGGCGACATCCAGATCCCGACCGACCAGATCCCGGCAGTCGCGACGGCCAACGTTTCCTACGTCGGCAACCTGTCGGCCGACTGGGACGTGCCGGCGACGGCGACCTTCGACGCCACCGACGCGACCAGCTACAACATGGTCAAGCAGTCGCTCGCGTTCGACTCGCGCGGCAATCAGCACACCATCTCGCAATACTTCGTCAAGACCGGCGACTCCACGATCGACGTGCATTACAGCGTCGACGGCGCGGCACCGGACGATGCCGTGAACGCCCATGCGACCCTGACGTTCACCGCCGGCGGCCAGCTGGACAAGACCGCAACCACGTCGGCGAACGTGGAATTCACGGGCGTCGGCGCCGATAAATCCACCATCAAGATCGACTACACCGGCACGACCTCCTTCGCGGGCGAAGCCGCCACCACGACCAACCGCAGCGACGGCTATACCTCCGGCCAGTTCGTGGGCGTGGAAATGTCGTCCGACGGTTCCATCATCGCCAAGTACAGCAACGACCAGTCGCAGGTCGTCGGCGGCATCGCGATCGCCACGTTCGCGAACGAAGGCGCGCTGTCGCCGATCAACGAAACCAGCTGGGTCGCCAACGCCGAATCGGGCAATCCCGTGACGGAACGTCCCGGCGTCGGCCTGAACGGCAAGCTGTCGACCGGCGCGCTGGAAGGCTCGAACGTCGACATCACGTCGGAACTGGTCGGCCTGATGACCTCGCAGCGCAACTACCAGGCCAACTCGAAGGTCCTGACCACCGAGAACCAGATGATGCAGGCCCTCATGCAGGCCCTGTAAGACCTGACGCCCCATGGATAAACTGATCTTCACCGCCGTTTCCGGCGCCGAGCGCCTGATGCGCGCCCAGCAGGTCCACGCCAACAACCTGGCGAACCTCGACACCGCGGGCTTCCGGGCCAGCATGGAAGTGGCCACCAACCAGCAGCTGGGCGGCTACGGCTACGACGACCGCCACATGTCGTCCATGCAGGCCGACACGGTCTCGACCCGTGCAGGATCGGTCCGCGACACCGGCCGCCCGCTCGACGTCGCGATCGGCGGCCAGGGCTACCTCGCCGTGCAGTACGGCGACGGCGAAGCTTATACCCGCTCCGGCGAGATCGAAATCGGCGCCGACGGCGCGCTGTCGGTCCACGGCCATCCGCTGCTGGGCGAAGGCGGGGCGATCGTGCTGCCGCCGCACACCGCGGTCGAAATCGGCAAGGACGGCACGATCTCCGTGCTGACCGAAGGCGCGACGCAGATGCAGGTCGTCGACAAGCTGCGCCTCGTGAACGCCACCGGCGCCGAGCTGACGAAGAACGAGGCCGGCCTGATCGTGTCGCGCGACGGCGGCCAGCTGCCGGCCGATCCGGACGTCAAGGTCCGCCCGGGCGCGCTCGAAGGCAGCAATGTCTCGGCCGTCGAGGAAATGGTCGCCACCATGAGCCTGAACCGCAGCTTCGAAGTGCAGATGCGCCTGTTCAAGGCCAGCGATGGCATGAACGAAGTCGGCAACAAATTGATCGCAGGCTGAACGCGCGTCCCCAACCGAATCAGAAGAGAGAGAAACCATGAATCCAGCAATGTGGATCAGCAAGACCGGCGTGCAGGCGCAGGATGCGAAACTGCAAGCCATCGCCAACAACCTGGCCAACGTGAACACGGTCGGCTTCAAGCGCGACCGCGTCGTGTTCGAAGACTTGTTCTACCAGGTCGACAAGCAGCCGGGCGCCCAGACGGCCGACAACACCGTCAGCAACGGCGTCCAGCTCGGCAACGGCGTGAATATCGTCGGCACGCAGAAGATCTTCACGAACGGCAACATCCAGACGACGAGCCAGCCGCTCGACGTGGCGATCAACGGCAACGGTTTCCTGCAGGTGCGCCGCCCGGACGGCCAGCCGGCCTACACCCGCGCCGGCCAGCTGCAGGTCGACTCGAACGGCGTGCTGGTCAATGCGCAGGGCCTGCCCCTGGTGCCGCAGATCACCGTCCCGAACAACGCGACCTCGATCACGATCGGCGAAAACGGCATGGTCAGCGCGACCGTCCCGGGCAACATCGCCCCGACCGAACTGGGCCAGCTCACGCTGACCACGTTCGTCAACCCGGCCGGCCTGCTGGCCCTGGGCGACAACCTGTTCCAGGAAACGACGGCCAGCGGCACGCCGAACGAAGGCCGCGCCGGCGACGGCGCCTTCGGCAAGATCAAGCAGGGCGCACTGGAAGGGTCGAACGTGCAGGTCGTCGAAGAGATGGTCGACATGATCGCCGCCCAGCGCACCTACGAAATGAACACCAAGGTGTTGTCGGCCGCCGACAACATGCTGCAATACCTGTCCCAGGCTTCCCGCTGACCATGAAACGCTTCGCCCTCGCCGCCGGGATGGCGGCCAGCCTCGTGCTGACCGGATGCGCCTCGCGCGTCCCCCTGAACCACCCCGCCCCCGTGGACGACGCCCTCGCCCTGCCGAAAGCGCAGGCGGCGCGCGCCGGCGTCGGGGGCGGCGTGTTCAGCGCCGATACCGTCTCGCTGACCTCGGACGCGCGCGCGTTCCGCGTGGGCGACGTCGTCACCGTTCTCCTGCAGGAAACGACCCAGGCCAGCAAGAAGGCCGGGACCAGCTTCAGCAAGGGCTCGTCCGCGTCGGTGACGCCGATCAGCGCGCTCGGCAAGACGTTCGGCCGCAGCGGCCTCGACATCTCGGCCGACCGCAGCTTCAACGGCGACGCCACCAGCACCCAGCAGAACGCACTGACCGGCGCGATCACCGTGCTCGTGCAGGAAGTGCTGCCGAACGGCCTGCTGCGCGTGGCCGGCGAAAAGCGCCTGCAGCTGAACCAGGGCGAGGAATACGTGCGCATCAAGGGTTACCTGCGCGCCGCCGACATCGACAACGAGAACCAGGTGTCGTCGCTGCGCGTGGCCAATGCCCGCATCGCCTATTCCGGCCAGGGCACCCTGGCCGAAGCCAATACCCCCGGCTGGCTGACCCGGTTCTTCACCGGTCCGTTCATGCCCTTCTGAGGACGCCATGACCCGAATCCTACGTTTCGCTTCCCTGGCCCTGGCCGCGGCGCTGGCCCTGCCGGCGCTGGCAGCCCCGGCCGTGAAGACCGCGTCCTTCAGTCCCGACGCGGCCATCCTCGCGCGCACCCAGCCGCTGCGCAACCTCGCCAGCGTCGAAGGCGTGCGCGAGAATCCGCTCGTCGGCTACGGCCTCGTCGTGGGCCTGAACGGCAGCGGCGACTCCACGCAGGTGAAGTACTCGAGCCAGTCGGTCGTCAACATGCTCAAGCAGTTCGGCGTCAAGCTGCCGGAAGGCGAAGAAGCGAAGAACAAGAACGTGGCCGCCGTCATGGTGTCGGCCGTGTTCCCGCCCGGCTACCGCCGCGGCCAGCAGATCGACGTGACCGTCTCGTCGCTGGGCGACGCGAAAAGCCTGCGCGGCGGCACCCTGCTGCTGACCCAGCTGCGCGCGGCCGACAACGAAGTCTATGCGCTGGCCCAGGGCAACCTCGTCGTCGGCGGCCTGTCCGCGGCCGGCAAGAGCGGCTCGTCGGTGACGGTCAACACGCCGACCGGCGGCCGCATCCCGAACGGCGCGATCGTCGAGCGCGAGATCCCGACCGATTTCGCCACCCGTCCGGCCGTGCTGCTGCGCCTGCGCCACCCGAACTTCGACACCGCGACCAACGTCGTGAACGCGATCAACCGCCGCTTCGGCCAGGTGGCCACCACGGCCGACGGCACCAGCGTCGAGGTCGTGGCGCCGACGAATCCGACCGAACGCGTCGCGTTCGTCGCCAAGCTGGAAAACATGGCGGTTGAAGCCGGCGAGGAAGTGCCCCGTGTCGTGTTCAACTCGCGCACGGGTACCGTCGTGATTTCCGACGGCCTGCGCGTGAAATCGGCCGCCGTGACCCACGGCTCGCTCAAGGTCGTGATCTCGGAAAGCTCGGCCGTCAGCCAGCCGGGGCCGTTCTCGCGGGGCCAGACGCAGGTCACGCCGCAATCGAAGGTCTCGGTCGACCAGGGTTCGGGCCAGATGTTCCACTGGCCGCCCGGCGCCCGCCTGCAGACCATCATCGACACGGTCAACAGCCTCGGCGCGTCTCCCGACGACATCATGGCGATCCTGCAGGCCCTCGACCAGGCCGGCGCGATCGAAGGCGAACTGGTGGTAATCTGATGCTGAACAACATCAACGCGACCGGTCCGGAACAGCCGGACCAGGCCACGGGCGAGGAAAAAGTCGCGCCCGCCGCCGTCGACAAGGCCTACGTTGCAAAAGCGACAAAAGCTGCCGTCGAATTCGAGAGCTTTTTCATCTCGCACATGCTGCACCAGATGCGCGAAAGCACGCGCGCCATCGCGCCGGATGACAGCCCCACCAAGGACCGCGTCAACCAGGACATGACCGATATGGTGGACAACATGTTGGCCGGCAACATGGCGCAGCAGCGTGCCTTCGGCGTGGCCGACGCGATTTTGCGGCAGATCTTGCCCGCACCGCTTAATAAAACGAGCTGAACGGTCGCCTGTCCTTACTGAACACGCACGCACAAAAGGCTACGCACCATGAGCATCCTCAACAACGCCCTGTCCGGCGCGGTCGCTTCGCAACTGGCCCTGTCGGCCACTAGCCAGAACGTCGCCAACCTGCAGACCAAGGGTTATACCCGCCAGGCGGCCCTGCTGAACGCCGTCGCGCCTTCCATCGGTTCGAGCCAGGCCGGCAACGGCGTACGCGTGACCCAGCTGATGCGGTTCTCCGACAGCTACAAGACCCAGCAGATGTGGCGCAGCGCGTCCGACCTGGGCGCACACTCGCAGACCCAGCCGTACCTGACCCAGCTGGAACAGGTGATGGGCGACGACACCGCCAGCCTGTCGAGCGGCGTCGACGGCTTTTTCGCGGCATTGAACTCGGTGGCCGGCGTCGACCCGACGTCGACCCCGCTGCGCCAGCAGGTGGTGACCGCCGCCAACCTGCTGTCCCAGCGCTTCAACAGCATGAACAACGTCTACAACGCCCAGTTGCAATCGGTGCGCCAGCAGCGCAGCGCGCTGGTCGACTCGGCCAATACGACGATCGCATCGATCGCGTCGCTGAACGCCCAGATCGCGAACGCCAACGCCGCGGGCAGCAATTCCTCGGCCCTGATCGACGCGCGCGACCAGGCGATCGACAGCCTGGCGAGCCAGATGGGCCTCGAAGTCAACGACCAGCCGGACGGCACTCGCAACGTCTCGCTCAAGACCGGCCAGTCGCTGGTGCTGGGCGGCATCGCCGGCACGCTGTCCGTCAGCGGCGGCGCCGCGCAGACGTTCAGCCTGAAGTTCGCCGGCACCACCTTCGACCTCGACACGGCCCGGGCCGGCGGCCAGCTCGGCGGCCTGTCAGTCTATGAACGCGACACGCTGCTGCCGCTGCAGCAGGGCGTGGCCGAGATGGCCCAGCAGATCGCCGACAAGGTCAACACCCAGCTCCAGGCCGGCTTCAAGATGGACGGCTCGGCCGGCAATGCGCTGTTCGTGTACAACCCGGGCAGCACGTCGAACATGCTGCAGGTGGCGGACGGATTCCAGACGTCGGACCTCGCGTTTTCCGGCGACGGCACGGCCGGCGACACCGGCAACCTGCAAAAACTGGTCGCCATCAAGAACGAGACGATCACGATGACGAAGATCGGCGTGGTGATGATCGGCGACGCCGACACCCAGCTCGTCGGCCGCCTCGCCGTCGACAGCCAGCAGAACAAGGGCGCCCTCAAGACCGCGCAGACGATGCGCGACCAGGCCGTCGCGGACTGGCAGTCGACGAGCGGCGTGAACCAGGACGAGGAAGCCGTGCATCTCGTCGAATACCAGAACATGTACCAGGCCAACATGCGGGTGATGTCCGTCGCGAACGCACTGTTCGACGCCACCTTGCAGATGATGGGTTAAGGGAGAACAGCATGCGTATCGCCACCAGCCAATACCAGGCGATGATGATTCAGTCGCTCCAGCAGAACCAGGAGCAGATAACCTACGTGACGCAGCAGCAGGCCAGCGGCAAACGCATCCAGCTGCCGTCGGACGATCCGGTCGACAGCGTGCGCCTGTCGCGCCTGAAGCGCGAAGAGGCCGGCATCGCGCAGTACCGCGGCAACATCGCCGCCGTCAACGAACGCCTCGGGAAAAACGAAGGCTACCTCCAGAACATGGTCAACGACATGGGCTCGGGCCGCGACCTGCTCGTGTGGGCATTGGACGGCTCGAACACCTCGCAGGACTTGAACGCGATGGTCACCTCGCTCGTCTCGCTGCGCGACAGCCTGTCGTACTCGGCCAACACGATCGACCAGGAAGGCCGCTACGTGTTTTCCGGCACCGTGACGGGCACGGCCCCGATCGCGTACGATGCCGCCGCACCGCTCGGTTCCCGCTACAGCTATGCGGGGAATACGAACGACCAGCTGGTGGTGGTGGGCAATGGCATCACCCAGGTGGCGAACCAGAATATCAAGGGCGTCGAGAACCTGCTGAACCAGCTCGACCAGACGATCAGCACGCTATCGGGCAGCACCGTCAACGCCAACGACCCCGCCGTGCGTACCATCCTGAAGGCCAACCTGGACGGGTTCGACGACACGATGAATCTCGTTGCCGGCAAGGTCGCCGTCATCGGCGGCCAGCAGAACGTCCTCAAGACGATCGACTCCAACCACGAGAACGTCAGCCTGTCGAACCAGACGGCGATCCTCGACATCGGGCAGCTCGACGTCGGCACCGCGGCCATCGAGCTGAACGGCTACCAGACGGCACTCCAGGCCAGCTACATGGCCTACGGCAAGATCGGCAAACTGTCCCTGTTCTCGGCGCTCTGATGGTCATGGATACCACATTACGACCCACGACCGCCGGCGGAACCGGCGGCACCCTCGGCACCCGGCCGAATGCCTCCTCCAGGCTCGTTCCGACCCGCTCCACCGGATCCGTCGACGACACGTCGGCGGGCACGGCGGCCTCCGCCGCGTCCGCGGCGCCGCTGCGCGCCAATGCCGGCGCGTCGCGGATCGCCAGCGGCCTGCAGGACCAGGTGGCGGGCGCCCAGCAGGCGCTCGACTACCTCGAACGGGTGGCGAACCAGCTCGAGGCGCTGAAGGGCGAGCTGACGGCCAAGCTGGCCGGCACCCGCAACGGCTCGCGCCTGCAGCTCGAAGTCCACGCGCGCCAGCTGGCCCATACGCTGGCCGAGCGCAAGAAGACCGGTGGCGGCAGCGTCGATAGCAACCTGAATTATTCGACGAAGCCGGCCACGCAGCGCTTCCGCATCCGCGGCCTCGACATCGACAGCGTCAAGAAGAGCGCGCCGCAGACCATCTCGTTCTCGGTGGGCAGCGCCGGCGGTCCGCAGATGGCCGTCAACATCGAGCCTGACCAGTCGAACCAGCAGATCGCCCGCGCCATCGACCGCGCCCTCGCCCCGATGGGCGTGCACGCGAGCCTGGACGAGAACGGCGAGCTGGTGTTCTCGACGCCGGAAGCGAACTGGTCGTCCGTCAAGGACAGCATCGCCGTGAGCGGCCGCGGCCGCGTGACCACCGAAGAAGTGCCGGCGAACCTGGCGCCCCAGCAGTGGAACGTCAGTGCGGAAACCGGCAATGCCGACGCGCTGCGCCAGAGCCTGCGCGAAGTGGTCCAGGCGCTGGAACGCGTGCACCGCTCGCAGGCCGCCGCCAGCGCCGCCCTGCAGGCCGCCAGCGTCCAGGTGTCGGATGCCGCGACGCCGCCGCCGGACATGGTCATCGCGGTCGACGACTTCGGCAAGGTCGCCGCCAGCACGGACTACGAGTCGCTGATCGCACTGACGTCGGCGCTCGTCGGCGTCAGCCGGGACCGCGTCCTCGCGCTGCTCGGCCTGCGCTGAACCCTGCTTCAGAAGCGACAACGCCCCGCCCGCAAGCGGGGCGTTTTTTTTTAGTGGCCGATCGGCTTGACGCTGATCGTCGTCCCGCGCAGGTCGATGTCGTGGATCTCGATGCTGCCGAACGTCGGTCCCGGATGGCTGCCCACGCGGATGTTGCGGAAGCTGATCTCGCCGATCGTGCTGGGCAGGCGCAAGGTGATCGAGCCGTCCTTGTTCACGGTCGCGTGCGAATTGGCCGGATCGTAGCTGACGTTGCGCACCGTCGTGTCGGCCGTCAGCAGCAACGCGAGCGGATTGAACACCGTCGCCAGTTCGCCCAGCACGCGCACGCCGTCGTTCGGCAGCGCGTGCTGCACCGCCGCCTGCAGGCCCTGCTGGCCGCCCTGCGCGGCGAGCGCGATCAGCCTCAGCTCCGCCTGGCGGGCCTGGTCGCGCAGCGCATCATTCAGTGCATCGTCCCTGCTGCCCTGGGCCGTCACCTCGCCCAGCTCCTCGTCGGACAGCGTCCGCATCCCCCTGCCGAATTCGCGTCCGCTTTCGCCGCCCAGGCGCGTGGAGACGGCCGCCGCCGGCGCCGCCGCCACCGCCGCGTAGGCGTGCAAGGGCCCGAGCAACGCGGTCGCCAGCGCCGCCGCCATGCGCAGGCTGCGCTGGCGCCGCACGGCGCCGCGCACCTGGGCCTGCGTGATCAGCTTCATGTCGGCCAGGATCTCGCCCAGCCGGCGCCCGCTCTGCTCCTGCGCCCGGATTGCCGCGTCCAGCTGTTCCTGCGAGATCAGCTTCTTCTCGATCAGGATCTGGCCCAGCCGGGACCTGTTGGTACTGCCTGTCATCCAGTCGCTCATCCCCGCCTCCTCATGGTGTGGTCGTTACTGCCCGACGGCCGCGCGCAGCTTCAGGCCCACGCGGTTCTGCAGCTCCGTCATCTTCGGCTGGATCTGCGCCGCGTTGGCCTTGGCCACGTTCTCGCCGACGGCCTTCTTCATTTCCGGCACGACGCCCTCGAACTTCGCCAGCACGGGCGATTCGAGGATGCCGGCCAGCTGTTTCAGCTCGTCTTCGCTGAACTTCTGTGCGAGCAGCGGCGCCACGCTGGACTGCACGATCGCGTGCGTGCTCGTGCGCAGGCCCGGCGTTTCCTGCTCGACGAACTTCGTCGCCTCCGCCGTGATGTCCTTCATCGTCGCCTCCTGCCTGTCGGCCGGGACGCGGCTCTGCACCACCACGCGCGACTGGCGCAGCATGTCGGCCACCGGCGCCTGCAGCATCTGCAGGCCGACGGATTCCAGGCCCATCTTGTCCAGCACGCGCTGCACGAGCGCCTGCTTGGCGGGCGGCACGCCGTTCATGCCCTCCGCGTGCGCGCCCGCGGCCAGGGCGGCGCCCGTGCCGAGCGCCATCGTCATCCACATCGTTCGCAACATCGTCGTCTCCAGTCAGAACGGCCGCGTGTACGAGGCGCCCGCGTATTTCACGATCAGGCTGCCGGACACGCTGGTGGCCGCATAAGGGTTATAGATCAGGTTGAAGAAATTGTCGCAGTTCAGATTGCAGTCGCTGCGCGCGGGGATGTCGTACGACCCCTTCATGTAGCTGCCCGTCACGTTGACTTCCCCGCCGTCGTCGAAGCGGTAGCGCAGGCCGATGCTCTTGAGCTTCGTGTCCGGCAGCGGCGCGAGAAGGCTCATCTGGTTGCCCGGGATGGAGCTCTTGCGCGGCTCGTAGCCGAGGCGCAGCGCCAGTTTCTTCGTCAGGTTGAACTGGGTGCCGAAACTGTAGTTGACGACGCTGCGGAAGCCCATCTTGAACGTGGCCTGGCGCGAGTTGGCGTAGCCGAACAGGCGCGCCATCTCGAGCAGCTTGATGCTCTCGTCGAACTCGAACGTCAGCTGGTTCCACTGCGCCCAGTCGGCATAGCTGACGTCCGCGTTCAGCTGCACGTAATCCGTCAGCATCAGCTTCATGCCCGCCTGCACGCGCCACGGGAACGGGATCTTCGCCGTCATGTTCCCGTGCTGGTACTCGGGGATATCCTGCGGCATGCCGGTGACGGCGCCGACGATGGGCCCGAGCAGGCTCGAATTCAGCCCGCGCACGAAGCTGCGCAGCATCGGGTCGCTGTGGAACGTGTACGACCCGGTGTAGGTCGTGCGCGTGCCGCCCTGGTACACGAGGCCCAGCGCGAACCACTTCTTCGGCTCCCACAGCACGCCGATGTTGACGGTCGGGTCGAACGACGCGCGCAGGTCGAAGTCGATGTTGGCGGCGCGCTTGAACGGGTTGACCATGCCTTCCGGACCGCCGCCGCACAGGCCGAAGGTCAGCGTGTCGATCACGGTGCCGTTGCCGTCCGGGCAGACGGCCTTCTGCAGCTGGCCGACGGTGCCGAGCAGCTTGTTGGGTGCGCGGAAGTCGGTGTTGATGGCGAAGGCGGAATACGCGATCGGCACCGAGATGCCGATCTTCAGCGTGTCCGAGACCTTGTACGCGGCCGCGGGCGACAGGTACACGAGGCGCTGCAGCTGGACCAGGCGGCCGTCGAAGCGCGCCGGATCGTCCGGGTCCTTGGTGCGGTCGATACTCATCGCGGCCGCCAGGTAGACGTTCGTGCCGAACGTCCAGCGCGAACCGGGCGCGTTGTACGCCATGCCCATGCTCGGCACCAGCACGCCCGGCAGCCGCGCCTTGGGAACCCCGTAGAACGGGATGTAGAGGGCCTGGCGCACCGGCCCGCTCGACTTGCCGTTGATCGGATCGTCCTTGAAGCCGCCGATGTCCATGTCGGGCGCCGAGACGAAACGGTTCGGGTTGCGGATCGTCGCCACGAACACGGAATCGATGTGATGCGTGCCGTTCAGGCGCGCGAGACCGGCCGGGTTGAAATGGATCGATTCGATCCCGGGCGGGTCGGCCGTCACCGCATTCCCCATCGCCATCGCGGTGGGACTCGTGACGAGGTTGTCGGTGACGCCGGCATGCGCAACGGGCGCCAGCGCGGCCAGGGCCAGCCATGGTGCCGCGGTGCGTGTCATCGTCGGCCTCACAGCGACAACGGCAGGCTCATGGTGAGCGACAGGTTCGGCGCGGCCGCCGTGAGGCCCGCGCCGACCGTCACGTTGACGGTCGTCTTGGGCGACATGCGGTAGCCCGCGCCGATCGCCAGGATGCCGGCGCTCTGCGTCTGCGTCTGCGCCTTGTTCCCGTTGTCGAACGTGAGCGTGGAACGGGACTGGATCGATTCCTGGAACGAGAACGACGTCGTGATCTTGTACGACAGCGCATAAGCGAAGCCGATGCCGAAGCCGAAGCTGGCGCCCGGCTTCACCTCGCGCAGGGTCGCGCCGTACAGGTTCTGGTTCAGGTGCTTCGCCGTCAGGCTGTAGCCCACGTTGAAGGAACCGAACAGCGCCACCGGATCGACGATGCGCGTCATGTTGGCGCCGATGTTGAACGTGTTGACGCCGGAGCCGGTGGCCACGCCCTTCTGCACGTCGACCTTGTACGGGCTGGTGCCCGTCGCGAGGCGCACGTTGCCGGTGAGCGTATATGCGACCTCGTCGCGCTTGACCTCCTGCGGCTGCCAGCGCACGCCCAGGCCCACGTCGCCGATCGTGTGCGAGACGCCCGAGAAGCCGCCGGAATCGGAGTAGCGGCTGATCAGGGGCAGCGTGACGTTGGCGGTCAGGTTGTTGCGCACGCCGTAGTCCGCCATGATCGTGTTGGTGATCGTGTGCGAGTTCGTGTTCTCGATCGAGAACAGCGTCGCCGTGCCGGACGACAGGTCGGTGTTGATCTTTTCCTGGCCGATGTACGTGTAGCCCAGCTCGTAGTTCAGCTGCACCTTGCCCTTGCGGATCAGCGAGTACTGCTTGTCGACCGCGGTCAGCGTTTCCTTCAGCAGCGTCGTGTTGTCCGCATCGCCCTCCTTCTTCGCCAGCGCGTCGCGCACGGCCTCCGAGGTCGCGGGCGGCGTGCCCGTCGTGGCGGCGTTCAGCGTGGAGGAACTCGCCGTGTCCTGGGCCTGCGCCGGCAGCTGGGCGAGCAGGAAGGTGCAGGCCAGCGCCGGCGCCAGCGTCGTCGAAATCTTCATGGTGGTCCTTCGTGGTGGGTCTATTGTTTGCGGATCGAGATGCCGCCGAAACCGTTCAGCAGGCGCTCGTTCGCCACCTGCGTGTCGATGGGGCGCTGCAGGCCGCGGTCGCGGATGCGGTCCATGTCGACCACGCCCAGTTCGTCGTCGGCCAGTGCGAGCTTCAATGCGGGCGGACGGTTCTTCGGCGGGTAGGCGATGAACAGCGTGTTGCGGTCCCACAGCGTGGCGAATTCCTCGACGGAGAACGTGATGTTGCCGGCCGACGGGTCGGCCAGGAACACGAGGCCTCCGCGCACGCCGCGCAGCACGACGAAGTGCTTGAAGCCGGCGTAGTCGATCGGCACGATGCCCGGCGAGTCGAGCGTGAGCAGGTCCGACATCTCGGCGTGGAAGCCCGCGCTCTGCACGTCGATCGAGGCGAGGTAGCGCTTCATGTCGAGCAGGGAAAAGCCGCGCCGCTCGATGATCTTGTCCTTCTCGCCGAAGGCCATCATGCCTTCCATCGACTGCTGCTCGGTGACGTCGATGCCCAGGTGGTACTTGAGGATCGTGACGAGGGCCGCCGAGCCGCAACTGTAGTCGTAGGCCTGGTGGACGATGTTCTTGTACTTGAGCTCCGAGTACGGCTCCATCGACACGTTCGGAATGCCGGCGGCGGCCACGGTCATGGTCGTCGGCAGGTCGAAGCGTTCGAGCGGACGGTCCTGCGCCTCGTGCTTGGCAAGCACGCCGGCCCCGCCCACGAGGACCGCGAGGATCCCCAGCAGGAATGTGAACATGATGTCTCCCTGGGGCGCTTCATGCAGCCCCTTGTGTCATGCATCCCAACGTGGTGTTTTGACCACGTTTATTGCACTTTTTCTATATTCTGGATGCAGGCACGGCTGGCGGATGTTATAAAACGCTATCGTTTTTATAAAAAACCGCTCATTCGATTGGAGCACCCGTGCACACTTGGGACAGGATCAGCAATGCATTGGGCGAGCCGGTCACCAGCGTGGAGATCGGCGGCGTGCCCTTGCGGGCCGAACGCTACATCTTCCAGCTGGGCGGCTGCGAAGTCCCGCCGCTCGATTCGCTGGTGCTGGCCTGCCACCTGGGCGGCGCGCGCGCCACGGCCGGGCGCAGTCCGGGCCGGTCGTTCGACTTCCTGGCCGGCGCAGCGACCGTGTTCCAGCCCGGCTTCGCCAGCCGCTGGACGTTCTTCGGCGCGATCGACATGGCGATGTTCCACTTCCTCGACCCGGACCACGACATGGTGCGCCACCTGCAGCGCCTGCTCGCCGCACGCGCCAAGTCGCCCATGTTTTCCGACCCGCTCGTGCATGCGGCCGCCCAGCAGCTGCTGGCGGAAGTGTCCCGCAGCAGCACGCCGAACACGGGCTTCGTGGAGCGGGCCTGTTCCCTGATGATCGAGCAGACGTGCCGCGTCCTCGAGGGCAAGACGGGCCGCCACCTGCCGCCGGACGCCCTCCAGCTCGGCCGCCTGCAGGGCGTGCTGGAATGGATCGGCCAGAACCTGTCGAGCGAGCTGTCCAACGCCGAGCTGGCCGAGCGCGCGGGCGTGTCGGAATCGCACTTCCGCCGCATCTTCCAGGAAGCGATGGGGATGACGCCGCACCGCTATGTGTTGCGTTTACGCCTCGAACGGGTCCATGAATTATTAACCCGGACCAGCTTCTCCATCGCCCGTGTTGCGGCGCAATGCGGGTTCAACAGCCAGAGTCACATGACGGCCTGTTTTGCGGCCGCGTACGGCATCACGCCCGCTCGGGCACGCCAGCAGGCGCGGTCCTGACCCTCGCCGGCAACGCTGGGTTTGCGTTGCATCAATTTGAAAATCTTGCTTGCCGAAAATGAGCGCTTTTTGATAAAGACGGGATCATTTTCCGCAGCGTTGCGATTTCGCATGCACACATAATAAAAAAACACACCCGGGCACAAGAACCTGGGGCCGCTCGATAAATGAGTAAGGAGACCAAGCATGAGACCAGCGCAGGACGCGTCCGCACGTACGCGGTCGCCAGCGTGAAGTACCTGTCCGCCACGGACGTGGTGCAACGCATCAGGGCCTGCCTCGGCGCCGAGGGCGTGGACGTCGACGCCCTGTTCGCCAGGGCCGGACTCGAATGGTTCGGGCACGGCACGCAGGAGCAGCGCGCGGCCGACCTGCTCGCGTTGTCCGACCAGTTCAGCACCCTGTGGGAAGGCCTCGCGGCCGCCAGCGGCGATGCCCTGATCGGCTTTCGCGTGTTCGCCCCCGATCCGCTCAGCTGGCTCGGCGTGCTGGGCCATCTGATGCTCGCCTCCCCTACCCTGCGCCAGGCCGCGGACAGCCTGACGCGCTACATGCCGCTCGTGTCGCCCGTCGTGCGCGCCACCATCGAGCCGAAGGCGGACCGCGTGCGCGTGGGCCTGAACCTCGTCGGCGGCGCCCGCGCCGTGCCGCAGGCGCGCTATGACTTCACCTGGAACCTGCTGCTGGCGACGTTGCGCTTCGTCGGCAGCAAGCCGGACCTGAAGCCGGCCCTCGTCGAATACGCGTATCCGGCCCCGCTCGATACGGCACCGTACGTGCAGCAGTTCGGCTGCCCGGTGCGCTTCGGCGCGCCCGCCAACGCGCTCGAATTCGCCAACGCCGACATCATCGCGCCGATTCCCACCGCGAACCCGCTCGCGGCGGAAGGCCTGTTCCGCCTGCTCGACGAACGCCTCGCGCAGGCCGAACGCACGAGCGTGGCCGCGCGCGTGCGCGAGCTGCTGCCGGCGATGATCGACCAGGGCGGCGCGCTGCGCGATGCCGTCGCACGGCGCCTCGCGATCAGCGAGCGCACCCTGCAGCGCCGTCTTGCGGACGAGGGCACCGACTTTTCCACGCTCGTCGACGAGGTGCGCCGCACGATCGCCCAGCAATACCTGGGCAGCGACCGCATCAGCGTCAAGAACCTCAGCTACAAGCTGGGTTTCGCCGACCCCAGCGCCTTCCACCGCGCCTGCCTGCGCTGGTTCGGCAAGGCACCCGGCGAGTTCCAGCAGGACCGGCTGAACGCCCATGGGCAAGCGGCCGTCAATGGGACCACAGGCGCAACTGGCCCTGCATCTGCAATTCGCCGTTCAGGGTGACCTGCCCCAGGCTCTGCGTGACGGGCCCGCGCGGGTCGGCCTGCACGCTGAGCGAATCGAAGCCGGTGTCCGTGAACTTCGTCCATGCCGGCAAGGTCAGGGCGAGATAATTCGTGCCGTCCGCCGCACTCTGCGGGCTGATGTTCAGGCCCACCATCTGGATCACACCGCCGATGTTTTTCAATACCGTGTACGTCGTGCGGCCGTCGACCGTCTGGCCGATGGTCAGGCGGCTGTCGCCTGACGTACCGTCGCCCGGACGGTTCAACTGCAAACGCACCGCGAAGCTGATGCCGTCGGCGCCGCGCACCTGCGCGAGTTCTTCGTCAGCCAAGGGCTGCGGTTCCGCCAGCGCACACCGCGCCGTGCAGAACAACAGGATGGCGAGAAGGCGCGTACTCACTGGCGGAACTTGACGTCGAGGTACTGCAACTGGATGGACCCGATGCGCGCGCTGCCCAGGTCCAGGTTCGCGCCCGCGTCGCTGCGGAAGCTGATGTTCCCGATCTGCAGCGTGCCGCTCGGCGCGGCCTGGCCCGCGTCGGGCCAGTTGACGCCGATGTGCAGGCTGGCGTTGCCCGCCGCATCCGTGCGCGCATTGAAGATGCCGGCCTGGCTCGTCACGTCGGCGATGCGCCAGGGTGCCGTCGGCGCGGAACCGTCGCTTGTGGCCGCACCGATCTTCACGTTCGACAGCACCATCGCTCCGCCCGTCGCCGCGCGCCCGTTCGGCGCGAGCGTCAGGCTGCCGAGATCGATGCGCGTGGCGAGGCCGAACGCGAGACCGTCGCCCACGGCGGGCGTCGACCATTGCAGGCCGCCGCCGTAATAGACCAGATCCTTGAGGATCACGCTGCCGTTCTTCACGTCGAAGCCGCCGGCATTGACGCCGAAGTCCCAGGCGACCTGCCAGGCTTCGCGTCCGGCCGCGTTCTCGGGAAAGGCGATGTTGATCCAGTCGGCGCGGCCCGGGCCGCCCGCGACGATATCGAGGCGGTACGGATCGGCGAACGGCGCATCGGTATTGTCGGAGCGCGACGCGGCCAGGTTGCCGATGCCGATGCTGCCGCCGCCCGGCGCGTAATAGCGCAGCTCGGCGTTGCCCGACATCGCGAAATTCGACAGGTTGAAACTCATGCCGTCGCGCCCCGCCACCTTGGCGAGCGCGCTGTCCGGCAGCGGTTCGAGCGCGGCGGCCAGCGCCGGCGCGGACAGGAGGATCGCGGCGGCGACGGCGCGCATCAATGCCCCGCCGCGCTATTCACCGGCACGGTGCCGGTGAGGTTCAGCGCGGTCAACCTGTCGCGCCAGTTCAGCCAGATGCCGGCCTGCGCCTCGGTCAGCGCGGGCATGCCGGCCGCGGCCTGGAATGTCACCGGTTGCTTGAGGATCGCGATCCAGAAATCGCGGCTCGGGCCGTTCGCATCGCCCGCGGTGACGCCGCCCACGTTGGCGAGCGGCGTGCAGCCCGTGCACGTGCCGTCCCAGCGCTTGCCGCCGCCGGCGTCGTTCATGCTGTCGACGATGCCGCCCGCGCCCGCGTCGATGCGCATGGAGCCGGACAGCGTGGCGATCTTCATGCCGACGTCGCCGGAGATGCCGTCGAAGCCGAGGCGCATGCCGACGATCTCGCGCTGGTTGTTATTGCCAGTGTTCTTGTAGACGAATTCGAAATAGGGATTCGTGATCTGCACGACCCGCTGTGCCGCGGAGGCGTCGGTGCGGCCGAACTGCAGTGCGCCGATGTCGAGGTCGGCGCCGGAGCCGTTGCGCGGCGCGTACGTGTACTCGCCCAGGCGCATGTTGGCGAGGTTGGCGTTCAGCGTGACGTCGGCGTCGAGGCTGATGCGCGTGAAATCGAAACCGCTGTAGCTGGAATTACTGACCGTGAACAGGCCCTGGCCGCTGACTGTGGACAGTTCGGTGTCGGACATCGGGCGCATCTGGGCCGATGCCGCGCAGGGCAACAGCGGTAGTGCCACGACGATTGCGGTGAGCAAGGTGCGCATGGTCGAACCAGAGGAAAAACAAGGTCAAAAAAACGGCCCGGGGCAAGCCCGCGGGCCGTCCATCACCCAACCCGGGCCGCTTAGTGCGCCCAGATGTAGACGGTGGTGCCTTGCAGCTTGATGTCGTTGGCGGCGAACGAACCGTAGGAAGCGCCCGAATTGCCCATCTTGATCGAGTCGACGGACATGCTCAGGTTCTTGTTGGTGTCGATCATCGGGATGGCGATCTTGACGACGTCGCCGGCCGGCATGAAGGCAGCCAGGCCGGTACCGCCGGTCACGCCCAGGACGCTCGATGCGCCCGACGCTGCGCTGGCGTCGGCCTGGAACGTGGCGTTGTTGATGATGTCGATGGTTGCAGCGATTGCACCGGCGATCTTGATGTTGTTGAAGCTCACCGAGCCGCCTGCGGTATCGGTATCCGTGTAGACGAACGAACCGATGTTCACATGCAGGTCAGCGGCGATCGACACACCGTCACGGCCCGAGACCTTGGACAGTTCAGCGTCGGCGATCGGGGTCAGGGCCGATGCGTACGAAGCGATCGAGGACAGGGCGGCAACGACGGTCAGTTGTTTCAGCAGTTTCATGGTATCTCCAGTGTTATTGTGATCGACGGTAATCTCTTCGGGCTTCCCCGCGCGTCCGCTTCGGTTCCTCTGCGGCTTGTGGCCAATCGGGACGGCAGCGTCGGGACCGCTTTTGCCTTAATTGGAAGTCAATTAAGTGGAAATAATGTTATTCCTTCCAGTGCAATAACCACATCGTTTTGTCCTTGCTCAACGAGCCAAATCGATGGATTCCTGAGCCATAAAAAAACCCGCTGCAAGCAGCGGGTTTTTCGTTGGAACCGGGAAGCTTACGCGGCTTCGCGGCTGGCCTTCTTGCGCTCGTGCTCTTTCAGGTGGCGCTTGCGCAGGCGGATGCTCTTCGGCGTGATCTCGACCAGTTCGTCGTCCTCGATGAACTCGACGGCGTATTCCAGCGACATCTGGATCGGCGGCACGAGGCGGACGGCTTCGTCGGTACCCGACGCGCGCACGTTGGTCAGCTGCTTGCCCTTGATCGGGTTGACGACCAGGTCGTTGTCGCGCGAGTGGATGCCGATGATCATGCCTTCGTACACCGGGGTGTTGTGCTCGACGAACATGCGGCCGCGGTCCTGCAGCTTCCACAGTGCGTAGGCGACGGCCTGGCCGTCATCCTGCGAGATCAGCACGCCGTTGCGGCGGCCGGCCAGTTCGCCCTTGCCGTTGTCGACCGGGGAGTACGCGTCGAACACGTGGCTCATCAGGCCGGTGCCGCGGGTCAGGGTCATGAAGTCGCCCTGGAAACCGATCAGGCCACGGGCCGGGATGCGGTATTCCAGACGGACGCGGCCTTTGCCATCCGATTCCATGTTCTGCAGGTCGCCACGGCGGCGGCCGAGTTCTTCCATCACGCCGCCCTGGTTGACTTCTTCCACGTCGACGGTCAGGTTTTCGTACGGCTCGCACTTGACGCCGTCGATCTCCTTGAAGACGACGCGCGGACGCGACACCGCGAGCTCGAAGCCTTCGCGACGCATGTTTTCCAGCAGGATGGTCAGGTGCAGCTCACCACGGCCCGACACTTCGAACACGGTGTCGTCGTCGGTCGGCAGCACGCGCAGCGCCACGTTCGACTTCAGTTCGCGTTCCAGGCGGTCGCGCAGCTGGCGGCTGGTGACGAACTTGCCTTCGCGGCCGGCCAGCGGCGAGTTGTTGACCATGAAGTTCATCGTCAGGGTCGGCTCGTCGACGGTCAGCATCGGCAGCGCTTCCGGGGTATCCACGGCGGTCACGGTCACGCCGATGCCGATGTCTTCGATACCGTTGATCAGCACGATGTCGCCGGCGACGGCTTCATCGACCAGCACGCGCTCCAGGCCCTTGAAGTTCAGCACCTGGTTGATACGGCCCTTGATCGGGTTCTTGTCGTCCTGGCCGTTCACGACCAGCACGTCCATGCCCGGCTTGACGCGGCCGCGGTTGACGCGGCCGATACCGATCTTGCCGACGTACGACGAGTAGTCGAGCGACGTGATCTGCATCTGCAGCGGACCGTCCGGATTGTCGTCACGCACCGGCACGTATTTCAGGATGGCGTCGAACAGCGGCTTCATGTCGCCGCCGCGCACGCTTTCGTCCATGCCGGCGTAGCCGTTCAGGCCCGACGCGTAGACGATCGGGAAGTCCAGCTGCTCGTCGTTGGCGCCCAGCTTGTCGAACAGTTCGAACGTCTGGTTGATCGCCCAGTCGGCGCGCGCGCCCGGACGGTCGATCTTGTTGACGACGACGATCGGCTTCAGGCCCAGCGCCAGCGCCTTGCGCGTGACGAAGCGGGTCTGCGGCATCGGGCCTTCCTGGGCGTCCACCAGCAGCAGCACCGAGTCGACCATCGACAGCACGCGCTCGACCTCGCCGCCGAAGTCGGCGTGGCCCGGGGTGTCGACGATGTTGATGTGCGTGCCTTCGTACTCGACCGCGCAGTTCTTCGACAGAATCGTGATGCCGCGTTCCTTCTCGAGGTCGTTCGAGTCCATCACGCGGGTGTCGACCGCCTGGTTTTCACGGAAAGTGCCGGATTGGCGCAGCAGCTGGTCCACGAGGGTGGTCTTGCCGTGGTCAACGTGGGCGATGATTGCGATATTACGAATCGCGCGTTTGGTGTCTGACATATGCGTTTTCAACAGTAAATGTTGCGTGATGGGCGGAAGAGCTCGAGACTTTCGACTTCCGGAACCCACTAGTATAGCATGCTTACAGGCCTCTGCTGCACCGCAACGGCCTGCTTCACGAGAATAACGGCGAATTGTTGAACGACGAAGACGTCAGGTACGCAATGCCCAGGCGGCGCTGAGCCACAGGATGAGTCCGGCACCGAGGAAGCCCACCGGCGCCGTCGGGCCGCCGGCCAGCACCGGATACAGCGCGGCGAACGCGACCATGGCCAGTCCCGTCACGTAATGCGGCGGATTGTTGAAGACATGGGCCAGCGGCAAGAAGTGCAGGCCGATGATGGCGATGGCCATCGGAATGATCCAGGCGCCCTTGCCGAGGTGGATCAGCACCTGCGCGAGGATGAAGATGGCGGTCCATTGTGCCGCGTTCACGATGTTGAAGACGCGTTTCATGCGGCGCCGCTCCGGCGTGTCCTGCGCGTGTGCCAGCGCGGGCGCGTAGCGGCGGTAGCGGCGCCAGGCGACGGCCAGCAGGGCCAGGGCCAGTACGGCGATGCCGGCGACTGCCGGGACGCCCTCGTGAGCTTGCGTCGCCCAGCCTTCCAGCCAGACGGCGCCGAAGACGAAAAAGAACATGGCGCCCGTGGCCCGGCCGGCCAGTTGCGCTTCGATGCGGAGGGAGTCGGTCGCTTGCATCGCTTGATTCTGGCGCAATGTTGACGCCAGAGCAAGCGGTTAACCTTGCGGCCGCGCGATCAGCCGTTCCGGCGCCAGCACGCCCCAGTCCTGCAGGATCGCCGTGCCCAGCAGTTTATCGTCGTGGTACACGCGCACCCTGCCGGGAGTCTCCGGCAGCGTCACCGGCTCGCGGTTCAGCGCGAGGCGCTGGCCGTTGAGAAAGCGCGCGGCCAGCTCGGGCGTGAGCTCGACGCGCGGGAAGCTCGACAGCAGCGCGTCGACGGGGGCCAGCAGCGACAGCGGATTGTCGTGCGCCTGCAACTGTTCCAGCGTGACCATGCCGTCGACGGTGAGCGCCCCGACCTGGATCCGGCGCAGCGCATTCAAATGTGCGCCGCAGCCGAGCTCGGCGCCGATGTCCTCGCCCAATACGCGCACGTACGTGCCCTTGCTGCACGTGACGCGGATGGTGAGCATCGGCGCGTCGTACGCGAGCATCTCGAGCTTGTGGATCGTCACGGGACGGGCTTCGCGTTCCAGCGTGATCCCTTCGCGCGCATATTCGTACAACGCCTTGCCGTCGCGCTTCAGGGCCGAGTACATCGGCGGGATCTGCAGGATGGGGCCGCGGAACTTCGCCAGCGCCGCTTCGATCTGTTCGACCGTGACGATCACGGGACGCGTCTCGACGGCCTCGCCTTCGGTATCGCCCGTGGTCGTCGTGATGCCCAGGTGGACGACGGCGTCATACGTCTTGTCCGCTTCCAGCAGGTCCTGCGAGAACTTGGTCGCCTCGCCGAAGCACAGCGGCAGCAGGCCGGTGGCGAACGGGTCCAGCGTGCCGGTGTGGCCGGCCTTCTTCGCGTTGACGACACGCTTCGCCTTGATCAGCGCATCGTTCGACGACAGGCCGACGGGCTTGTCGATGAGGAGCACCCCGTCGACGAGGTCGCGGGGCTTTTTCGGCGGACGTGCGTTCACTCGGCTTCCGTGCCTTCTTCATCGTCTTTGGCCCGCGTCGCGTTCGCCTGGTCGATCAGCGCCGACATCGCGAGGCCGCGGCTCGTGGACGTATCGTGCACGAAATGCAGCTGCGGCAGCGTGTGGATGTGCAGGCGCTTGCCGAGCAGGTTGCGCAGGTAGCCGGACGCCTTGGTCAGGCCCTCCAGGGTCTGCTTGATCTCTTCCGGGCTGTCCTTGAGCAGCGTGAAATAGATCTTCGCGTGCGCGTAGTCCGGGGTCAGCTTGACCTCGCTGATGGTGACCATGCCGACGCGCGGATCCTTCAGTTCGAAGGCGATCAGTTCCGACAGGTCCTTCTGGATCTGGTCGGCGACGCGCAAACCGCGCTGGGGGATGCTTTTGCTATGTTTTGCCATGTTATTGACTGCTTATAAAAAACTTGGGGCCAGCGGCCCGCGCCACGGCGCAGGCTTGCCAGCCCCAATGCTACTCCTTAATGAAGGAGCGTCCGATTACAGCGTACGCGCCACTTCCTGAACTTCGAAGACTTCCAGCGTGTCGCCCACCTGGATCTCGTTGTAGTTCTTCAGCGACAGACCGCACTCCAGACCGGCGCGCACTTCCTTCGCATCGTCCTTGAAGCGCTTGAGCGAGTCGATCTCGCCCGTCCACACGACGATGTTGTTGCGCAGCAGGCGGACCGACGAGGTACGCTTGACGACGCCGTCCGTGACCAGGCAGCCCGCGATCGCGCCGACTTTCGACACGAGGATGACCTGGCGGATTTCCACCTGGCCAGTGACGTGCTCGCGCTTCTCCGGCGCCAGCATGCCCGACAGTGCCGTCTTGATCTCGTCGATCGCATCGTAAATGATGCTGTAGTAACGGATGTCGACGCCGTTCGTCTCGGCCAGCTTGCGCGCCTGGGCGTCGGCACGGGCGTTGAAGCCGATGATGACTGCCTTCGACGCGGTCGCCAGGTTGACGTCCGACTCGGTGATGCCGCCGACGGCCGCGTGCACGATCTGCACACGCACTTCCGACGTCGACAGCTTCTGCAGCGAGCCGACCAGCGCTTCCTGCGAACCCTGCACGTCCGTCTTGATGATGAGCGGCAGGTTCTTGACTTCGCCTTCGGCCATCTGGTCGAACATGTTTTCCAGCTTCGCTGCCTGCTGCTTGGCCAGCTTCACGTCGCGGAACTTACCTTGACGGAACAGTGCGATCTCGCGCG
Source organism: Massilia kyonggiensis (assembly GCA_966212285.1). Lineage (GTDB taxonomy): Bacteria > Pseudomonadota > Gammaproteobacteria > Burkholderiales > Burkholderiaceae_D > Telluria > Telluria kyonggiensis_A. The sequence goes on along the minus strand of CBIHQW010000006.1, from coordinate 214,861 downwards.
CCTTGCGCTCGTCCGCCATGACCATGACTTCCTCGCCGGCGCTCGGCACTTCGGTCAGGCCCTGGATCTCGACCGGGAAGGACGGACCCGCTTCGGTCACCGACTTGCCGTTCTCGTCCAGCATCGCACGGACGCGGCCGAAGGACGAACCCGCCAGCACGACGTCGCCGCGCTTCAGGGTGCCGGACTGCACCAGGATCGTCGCGACCGGGCCGCGGCCCTTGTCCAGACGGGCTTCGACCACCAGGCCACGGGCCAGCGATTCCACTGGCGCCTTCAGTTCCAGCACTTCGGCCTGCAGCAGCACTTGCTCCAGCAAGTCGTCGATGCCCTGGCCGGTCTTGGCCGACACCGGGACGAACGGCGAATCGCCGCCGTATTCTTCCGGCACGACGCCTTCCGCGACCAGTTCCTGCGTCACGCGGTCGGTGTTCGCACCCTGCTTGTCGATCTTGTTGATCGCCACGACGAGGGGCACGCCGGCCGCTTTCGCGTGGGCGATCGCTTCCTTCGTCTGCGGCATCACGCCGTCGTCCGCCGCCACCACGAGGATGACGATGTCGGTTGCCTTGGCACCGCGGGCACGCATTGCCGTGAAGGCCTCGTGACCCGGGGTATCCAGGAAGGTGACCATGCCGCGCGGGGTGTCCACGTGGTATGCACCGATGTGCTGGGTAATGCCGCCGGCTTCGCCAGCAGCCACTTTCGCACGGCGGATGTAGTCTAGCAGCGACGTTTTACCGTGGTCGACGTGGCCCATGACGGTCACGACCGGTGCACGCGGCTTGGCTTCGAACTCGGCGTGCTCGCCCTGGTCGGCCAGCAGCGCTTCCGGATCGTCCTCGGCGGCGGCGAAGGCCTTGTGGCCCATCTCTTCCACCACGATCATCGCGGTTTCCTGGTCCAGCACCTGGTTGATGGTGCACATCTGGCCCAGCTTCATCAGCTGCTTGATGACCTCGGATGCCTTGACGGACATCTTGTGCGCCAGTTCGGCCACGGTGATGGTCTCCGGCACGTAGACATCCTTGACGATGGCTTCGGTCGGGGCCTGGAAGTTCGATTCGCGATCGTCGTGACCGCCACGACGGCCGCCACGGCCGCCGCCCGCACGCCAGCCGTCACGGCCGGTCGGCGCCGCGTTGCCGCGCCCCTTCGTACCGCCGCTCGGACCGCCGCGCTTCTTGTCGTCCGACCAGGTCGAGGCCACGTTGGCCGACTTGATCGATTTCTTGTCGCCCGGCTTGGCACGGCCGCCCGCGCCCTCGGCAGGCTTGGCTTCGGCCGGTTTCGCCGTCGTCGCCGGCTTGTGCAGCGTGCTCGGTTCGGCCGCTTTCGGCTTCGCAGCCGGCACCACTTCCGGTGCCTTGATCACGCGGCGCGGCTGGGCCATCATCGCCTTGATCTGGGCGACTTCATCGGCCACGGCCTTGCGTGCGCGCTCGGTGGCGGCAGCGCGTTCGGCGGCTTCCTTCGCGGCCTCTTCGGCCTTGCGCTTGGCATCCTCGGCAGCAGCCTTCTTGGCTTCTTCCGCAGCGGCGCGCTTCGCTTCCTCGGCGGCGCTCGCAGCGCCGGCCGACGCCTGCGAGGCTTTCTGCGCCTCGTTGGCACGCGCTGCCTCGGCTTCCGCGGCTTCGCGCCTGGTGCGCTCTTCCGCGTCGCGCTTGGCCTGCTCTTCGGCCGCCCTGGCCTGCTCGGCCTTTTCGGATTCGAGCTTGGCCAGGCGCTCCTGCTTCTCGCGCAGTTCCGCTTCCTGACGCGCGATCAGCTCTGCCTGACGGCGCGCTTCTTCATCGCGGCGTGCCTGTTCGGCAGCGTCGACGACCGGCGACTGCTGGGCAGCCGCTTTCGGCGTGACGAGATCGTCACGCTGCACGAAAGTGCGCTTCTTGCGCACTTCCACCTGGATCGTGCGCGACTTGCCACTGGCGTCAGCCTGCTTGATCTCGGAGGTTTCCTTGCGGGTCACCGTGATCTTCTTCTTTTCGCCCGATTCGGCGGCACCGTGGGTACGGCGCAGATGGTTCAGCAGCTTATCCTTATCATCCTTGGACAAGGGATCTGACGTCGAACTTTTCTCGACGCCGGCAGAACGCAGCTGCGTCAGCAGCAAATCTGCAGGCATCTTCAGTTCGGTGGCAAATTGGGCTACGTTGTTACTCGCCATTCAGTCCTCTTTTCTATGTGTCGCGAGATGATAAAGAAATTTGCTAGCTTAATAAAGCGCGAAGACCGGAAAGCAATGTGCTCCGGTCTGTCGCGTCTCATTTATGCCTTGGCCGTTTCGACCTGGCTCCAGGCTTTTGCCTGGAGGGCCTTGGCCCGGTCGTCGTACTTGGCGTCGACCAGTTTCATCTCATCGTCGGTCACATCATTAAATTCATTCTTGATCAGTTCACGGGCACGATCGGTCGGGAGCGCCAGGATGGCGCTGAACTCGTCGTAGGCCAGACCCGCGAATTGCTCCAGGGTCTTGATACCGGCCAGGCCCAGCTTGCCGGCGGTGGTGCGGTCCATCCCTTCCAGGTTGGCCAGCGCCTCTTCCATACCCTCGAGACCTTCTTCCGAAGCGATCGCCTCGGTCACCAGCGCGTCGCGTGCGCGGGTGCGCAGTTCGTTGACGGTGTCCTCGTCGAACGATTCGATCTCCAGCATTTCGGAGATGGGCACGTATGCGACTTCTTCAAGGCTCGAGAAGCCTTCTTCGACCAGGATGTTCGCCACTTCCTCGTCCACGTCCAGCTTTTCCATGAACAGCGTGCGCACGGCAGCGGTTTCCTGGGCAGCCTTGTTGGCCGACTCTTCGGCGGTCATGATGTTGATCTTCCAGCCGGTCAGCTCGGACGCCAGGCGTACGTTCTGGCCCGAACGGCCGATCGCGATCGCGAGGTTTTCCTCGTCGACGACGACGTCCATCGCGTGCTTCTCTTCATCCACCATGATCGACGACACGTTGGCCGGGGCCAGCGCGCCGATCACGAACTGGGCCGGATCTTCCGACCACAGCACGATGTCCACGCGCTCGCCGCCCAGCTCGCCGGTCACGGCCTGCACGCGCGAACCGCGCATGCCGACGCAGGTACCGATCGGGTCGATGCGCTTGTCCGCGGTAAAGACAGCGATCTTCGCACGGACGCCCGGGTCGCGGGCGGCCGACTTGATCTGCAGCAGACCCTGCTCGATCTCGGGCACTTCGAGTTCGAACAGTTTCATGATGAATTCCGGTGCCGTGCGCGACAGGATCACCTGCGGGCCGCGCATATTGCGGTCCACGCGCAGGATGTAGGCACGCACGCGGTCGCCGATGCGCAGGTTTTCCTTCGGGATCATCTGGTCGCGCGGCAGGCGCGCCTCGATCTTGCCCGATTCGACGATCGCATCGCCGCGCTCCATGCGCTTGATGGTGCCGGTGACCAGCGCGTCGCCGCGCTCCAGGAAGTCCTGCAGGATCTGCTCGCGCTCGGCGTCGCGGACGCGCTGCAGCACGACCTGTTTCGTGTCCTGGGCGAAGCGGCGGCCGAACTCGACCGACTCGATCGGCTCTTCGATGTATTCGTCGACTTCGATGTCCGGAATCTGTTCCTTGGCTTCGAAGTGCAGGATTTCCTGGTCGGGCAGCTGCAGGCCGGCCTCGTCGGGCACGACGTGCCAGCGGCGGAAGGTTTCGAACTCGCCAGTGTCGCGGTCGATGGACACGCGAATGTCGACCTCGCCTTCATAGCGCTTTTTGGTAGCTTGCGCCAGGGCGAACTCGAGCGCCCCGAAGACCACTTCCTTATCGACGTTCTTTTCGCGCGCGAGCGCATCAACCAGTAACAAAATTTCGCGACTCATGCTTTGCGACTCCTAAAATCCACCTTCGGCACCAGGCGTGCCTTGTCCAGTTCGGCCAGCGTAAATTCGAGCAACGCCGGCCCATCCTTGCTTTCAAATTCCAACCCGATCTTGTCGCCCTGCGGCGCATGCAGGATGCCCGTCCAGGTCTTGCGGTTCGCGGTGCCGGGCATCGCGACGCGCAGCTTGACGGTGCACTCGCTGCCGGCAAAGCGCTCGAAGTCGGCCAGGGTGCGCACCGGACGGTCCAGTCCGGGCGACGACACTTCCAGGCGCTCGTAGTCGACGTTTTCGACCATCAGCACGTGCGACAGCTGGTGGCTCACCGTGGCGCAATCCTCGACCGAGATCGGTCCCTTTTCGTCCGCCACTGCCGCCGGGAAGTCGATAAACACGCGCAGGATGCCTCGCTCGGCCCGTTCGATATCGACGAGGTCGTAGCCCAGTCCACCGACTGTCGTGGCAATCAAATCAAACAACTGCACAGGTTTCTCCACGGTCCGGTGCCGGACCCCTAAAACGATTCAACAAAAAAAAAATGGGCAACTGCCCATCTTTTGTATTCCCAACTGGAGCTTGTTCGCCAAAACAATATTGGGAAGCACTCGGGTTAGACACGCATTATAACCCGATACAGGGGCAGCCGCAATCGCCGCACTGCAAAATGAACAGCTATGCAACAGTTTACTCCAATGGAGAACACGGCGCTGCGAGCGGTTCATTTTCGCGCGGCACGTTCGGCCAAATTTGAGGCTGGGGGCCTCAAATTTGGCCGAACGAAACCTCAGCCGCGGCGGCCGCGGCGCGGCATGCCGTGGTCGCTCACGCGCGGCCCCTGGCTGCGGCGGTTCTGGCCGGCGCCGGCGAAGCCGAACGTCGTCTGCAGCGGATCCGGCTGGCGCGGGCCCTTGGTGCCGCCACCGCCGCCACCACCACTACCCCGCGGCTGGTTGTTGCCACGCGGCTGGTTGCTGCCGCGTGCCTGGCCACCGCCGAAGCCGCGTCCACCCTGGCCCTGGCCCTGCCCCTGGCCGCCACGGCCACCCAGGATGCCGCCCTCTTCGCGGCCCGTGCCGACACGCACCACCGGCGGGCCGAACGGATCCACGTTGCGGTTGGCGTCGGCACGGTCGATGCGGTTGCCGTTCGAGCGGAGATCGTCGTTGCCGCGGCCCTTGGGACCGCCCTGCGCCTTGCCCTGCCCCTTGCCGCCGGCAGCGCCCTTGCTGCTCTGGCCGCCGCCCTTCTTCTCGATGCCGAAAGCGTCGAGGAAGTTGCGCACGTCGTTTTCTTCCAGCTCTTCCCAGCGGCCGCGCTTGAGGCCCGACGGCAGGGTCATGGCGCCGTAGCGCGTACGGATCAGGCGCGAGACGGTGAGACCCACCGCCTCGAACATGCGGCGCACCTCGCGGTTGCGGCCTTCGCCGATCACCACGCGGTACCAGCGGTTGACACCTTCGCCGCCGCCATCGGCGATCTTGGTGAACGAGGCCGTGCCGTCGTCCAGCTCGACGCCGGCCAGCAGCTTCTGGCGCATGCCCTCTTCCAGCTCGCCCAGCGTACGCACGGCGTATTCGCGGTCGATGTTGTAGCGCGGGTGCATCAGGCGGTTCGCGAGGTCGCCGGAATTCGTGAACAGCAGCAGGCCCTCGGTGTTGAAGTCGAGGCGGCCCACGGCCAGCCACTTGCCGGTCTTCATGGTCGGCAGGCGGTCGAACACGGACGGACGGCCTTCCGGATCGTCCGCGCTGACGATTTCGCCGGCCGGCTTGTGGTACACGAGCACGCGCGGCGGCTTGTTGTTGTTCACACGGCGCTGCAGCAGCTTGCCGTTGATGCGCACGGCGTCCGTCGGCAGGATGCGCTGGCCGATGTGGGCCGGCTCGCCGTTCACCGACACGCGGCCGGCGATGATCAGCTCTTCCATGTCGCGGCGCGAACCGAGGCCCGCTTCCGCCAGCACCTTGTGCAGCTTCGGTGCGTCGTCCTCGGCCGTCAGATCGCGGCGCGCCTTCGTCGGCTGCGACTGGCCGCGGCCGCCCTCGTTGGCGTCGAATGCGTCGGACGTGACGAACGAGAACACGGCGTCGGCATCGTTGCCCTTGCCGCCCCGGGCCGGCTTGTTGCCGGGCCTGGCGTTCTTGCCCTTGCCCTGCTGCTGCTTCTGGTTCTGGCCGGGCTGCTGGGCGTTCTGGCCGCCCTGCGCGTTCTGGGCCTGCTGGCCGCGCTGCTGGCCCTGCTGGCCTTTCTTCTTCTGCTGCTTGCCGCCGCGCTGGTCGCGGCGCTGCTCGTTGCGGCCGGCTTCGACCGGTGCCGCCTCGGCGGCGACCGCCTCCACCGCGGGCGCTTCGGACTCGACGCGCGGCTGGCGCGGTTCGCGCTGCTGGCGCTGCTCGCGCATCTGGCGCGGGCCGCGCGGCTTGCGCTGGCTTGCGGCGTCGTCCGCCGGCGCAGGTGCGGCGGCAACGGGCGCAGGGGCTGGCGCGGGCGCCGGCTCGGCCGCTGCCTCGGCCACGGCGGCCTTGCGGGTACGCGGCTTGCGCGGCGCCGGTTCGGCGGCGGCCGGTGCGGCCACGGCCGGGGTCGCGCCTTCGGCTGCCTCGGCCGCCTTCTGGGCCGCGGTCTTGCGCGTGCGCTTCGGTTTTTCCACGGCGTCCGGCTGCGCGCCCTCCGGTGCGGGGGCGGGCGCCGCCTCCGCCTTCGGCTTGGTGCGACGCTTCGGCTTGGCGGCCGTCTCCTGTCCTGCCTCGGCAGGGGTCGTCTCGTTCATGTCAGTTGGATTCATCATTCGTTTCTTGGTTTTGCTGACCTGGCGCGACGATCAGTCGTTGGACGCGAGCGCTTGGTCGTGTATCGGGACTTCAACGGGTGAAGTGTCGTCAAATTGTTGCAGTGCCGCTTCCAGCGCTTCCAGGCTGCGCCCGGCGCCGATGTCGGCCACCTGCTGCAGCGGCGGCAGCTGGGACAGTGCGGCGAGCCCCAGGTCGTCGAGAAACTGCTTCGTCGTGCCCAGCAGCGCCGGGCGCCCGGGCACTTCGCGGTGGCCCACCACGTCGATCCAGCCGCGGTCTTCCAGCATCTTGATCGTCTGCGAATTCACCGCAACGCCGCGGATTTCCTCGATGTCGCCGCGCGTCACCGGCTGACGGTAGGCGATGATCGCCAGGGTCTCCAGCGTCGCGCGCGAGTACTTCGGCGGTTTTTCCGGCGCGATCCGGTCCAGGTAAGGCTTCATTTCCGGGCGGCTCTGGAAACGCCAGCCCGATGCCAGGCTGACGATCTCGATGCCGCGATCCTGCCAATCCTGGCGCAATTCTTCGAGCAGGATCTTGATCGTATCCGACCCGACGCCGGCGCCGAGCGGCTGGCCGTCCCTGTCCACGTCGACGAACAGCTTTTTCATGGCGTGGATCGTCATCGGCTCGCGCGCGCACAGCAAGGCGGTCTCGAGGACCCTCTTGGCCTCATCAGTGTTCATAACGATGTCGTCAGCGGAGTGAGCAACTCTGGATGCTAAGAATCATCAAACATAACCCCATTCCCGGCTGGCAGCTGTGCGACAGCCACCAGACTGAGACTTCATGCTGTGAAACGGGGTTCCATCGCCCGGATTGGCGTACCGGACGGGATACCGTGAGGGTTTGCGCCCTGGCACGGGGCGGCTCACCGGCAAGTGGGCCGCAAACGGTTGATTTTCAAGAGAAACGGGGCTGCCGGTACCATCGGGAGACTGGGCTCTGGAGGCGAGGCTCCTGGCGCCGGGCTAAGCGAACGACATCGTTTCTTCCAACTGACGGCCATTGTACCCGATAAAACCGGGAAAAGAACATTGCCATGCACCGGAACGCGATGACGCGGTCGGCATTACACGCCGGGATGGTCCGCCAGGATTGCCGAAACGCCCACGAAGGCGGGGTAGCCGGCGGTGATCACATAGGTCGGCACCTGCGCCAGATAGCCTGCGAAGCGGCCCTTCTGCTCGAAGCGGGCGCGGAAGCACGAGGCGGCGAAGCGCTCGCCCAGGCGCGGCACGATGCCGCCGCCGATATAGACGCCGCCCTGGGCGCCCAGCGTGACGGCCAGGTTGCCGGCGATGGTGCCCAGCATGCCGCAGAAGACTTCGATGACTTCGTCGCATAGCACGCACGTGCCGGCCAGGCCGCGGCGCGTGATCTCGGGCGCATCCAGCGCCTCGACGGCGCCGCCGCGCAGGTTCGCCAGCGCGCGGTAGATCAGTTCGAGGCCGGAACCGGACAGGAAGCGCTCGGCCGACACGTGTTCGAATTCGCGCCACGCGAATTGCAGGATGGCGACTTCCGTCTCGTTGGCCGGGGAAAACGTCACATGGCCGCCTTCGCTGCGCAGCGCCGTCCAGGCCGGCCTGGCGCCGGCAGGCAGGTTTTCGGCCGGCACCAGGCCGGACACGCCCAGGCCCGTCCCCGCGCCCAGCAGGCCGATCGGGCTGCCGGCGACGGGCGCGCCGCCGCCGACCTGGCGCTTCTCGCCGTCCGCCAGGTGTGGCAACGCCATCGCCAGCGCGTAGAAATCGTTGACGACCGCCAGTGCGTCGAATCCGCATTCCAGGCGCAGTGCCTCGATCGAGAATTCCCAGTGATGATTGGTCATGCGCACGAAGTCGCCGACGATGGGATTTGCGATCGCGATCGCGCCATGGCGGACGGCACCCGCGGCGGCCACGTGCGGCAGCGCCAGGTAGGCCCGGAGGGCGTCGGCGAGGGTCGCGTACGCGGCGCAGGGCAGGACTTCGATCTGCCCGACCGTGCCGGGACCGGTTTCCAGCGCGAAGCGCGCATTGGTTCCACCGATGTCGGCCAGCAGGCGCGGGCTCGCATATCGGGCGCTGTCGAGGCGCGGTTCGGTGGACGGATCGACGATGGCAACGGGCGAAACGATCATGGCAGGCCGTAAGAAACAGATTCCTCGAAGCTTAAGGATTTCTTGGCTGCAGCGCAAGCATTTATTGTAGTTTAGGTACATCCGACCCAACATCCGGGCGAATCCGCGTAAAACCCCCGTGCGTCGACGAGTAGTCCAGCTACCAATTCGAGGGTTTTATCGAAAGGATGGGCGAGCGGCGGCGCCGGGCAGGCACCGCGCGATCGGGAAAGGAAGGAGGCTGGTCAGCCGTGCTTGGGCTTGAGCTCGGCGTCGGCCTGGCTGGCCGCGCAGTGGTCGTTCCACGCGTCCAGGCCGCCGTGCAGCGGACGGGCGCGATGAAAACCGTTCTTGACGAATTCCTTCGCCACCTGGGCCGCCGTGACGTCGTTCGGGCAGGAGCAATAGATGACGATGTGGCGGTCCTTGTCGAGCGTGGCCATTAAACGTTCCGGCACGGCGTCGCCATAGACCAGCGCGCCGGGGATGCCTGCTTCCAGCTGGCGCGCGGTGACGCCGCGGGCGTCGACGATCAGCGGATCGTGCCCCGCTTCCAGCAGATTCTTGAGCTCGTCCATGGTGATGCGCGGCAGGTTGGCCCCGCCGAGGTTGCGCTTGCGCTCGATGTACTTGAACAACACGAACAGCGCGAGCAGGAAGCCGACGACCATCAGCGCCGTGCTGCCCAAGGTCTCGAACCAGGCGATGACGTCGTCCACGCTGTTGTGGAACCACGCGCCGAGGCCCATGCCCACGCCGCTCCACAGCAGGCCGCCGGCGACGGACAGCCAGACGAACTGCGTCGTCGTCGTGCCCATGGCGCCCGCGAGCGGCGGCGCGATCGTGTTGAAGCCGGGGATGAACTTGGCGACGACGAGGGATTTCGCGCCCCAGCGGCTGAAATTGTCCTCGGTCTGGCTGACGCAGGAATCGGGCGACAGCGAAATCTTGCACAGCAGGCGCAGGATGCGCTTGCCGTAGAAGCGGCCGGCGCGGAACCAGAAGTAATCGCTGATGAGGCAAGCCAGCACGGACGCGGCCAGGTACAGCGGCCAGTTGGCCCCGCCGTCGACGGCCAGTGCGCCCGCGATGATCAGCACCGGAAACGCGGGAATGGGCAGCCCGATCTGTTCGAGCAGGACGATGCCGAACACGATGAGGACGCCATATACGTGAATCAGGTGGGAGAGCTGGGCCATCCTCGTATGGTAGCGGAAAACAGACACCGGCGTGGCGAAAGCGGCAACGCACGCAGCCCCCGCGCAACACCCAAAATTCGGGGTCAGAGCACATTAATTTCGAAATTCGGGGTCAGAGCACATTTTCGATCAATGGCCTGTGATCATAAATTCTCCACAAAACCAGCTACGGCACGTCGGTGTATCCCCCAGCATCCCGCTAAACTTTATCGGGGGCCATAGCCGCAAAAAGTGCTCTGACCCCGAATTCGGCCCGAAATGTGCTCTGACCCCGAATTTTTCAGGCGCCGCGTGGAATCGCGGCCAGCAGTTGCTGCGTGTACGGATGCCGCGGATTACGGTAGAGCTCGTCTGCGTCGGCCATCTCGACGACGCTGCCGTGGTGCATCACCATCACGCGGTCCGAGATGTATTTCACCACCGACAGATCGTGCGAGATGAAGATGTAGCTCATCCTGTACTCGTCCTGCAGGTCCTGCAGCAGGTTCAGCACCTGGGCCTGCACGGACACGTCCAGGGCGGACACGGATTCGTCGCACACGAGGATTTCCGGCTTCATCGTCAGGCAGCGCGCGATGGCGATGCGCTGTCTCTGGCCGCCGGAGAATTCGTGCGGGTAGCGGTCGAACGCATGTGCAGGCAAACCGACACGCGCAAGCAGGTAGCGCGCATGTTCCGTGCGCTCCGCATCGTTCGCGCCGATGCGGTGGATGCGCATCGGCTCCAGCAGGATCTGGCCGACGGTGAAGCGCGGGTTCAGCGACGCGTACGGATTCTGGAACACGATCTGGATGCGCCGTTTATACGCCTGGAACTCGGCATCGCTCATCGCGACGAGGTCGCGGCCGTCGAACATCGCGCTGCCGCCCGTCGCACGGTGCAGGCGCAGCAGGGTGAGGCCCACCGTCGTCTTGCCCGATCCCGATTCGCCCACGACGCCCAGCGTCTTGCCGCGCGGGAGCGTGAACGACACGTCCTTCACGGCCTGGAATTCGCGCTTGCCGAACAGGCCTTTGCGTATGTAGAAACTCTTGGCCAGCCCCTTGACCACGAGGATGTCTTCATCGTCCGGCGTATAGCCGCGCGTGCGCTGGGGCAGCGCCGCACCGACGTCGATGCGTCCGCTCATGTAATCGTCGATGACGGGCAGCCGCACGGGCCGCGCATCCAGCGGCGGCCGGCAGTGCAGCAGCGCGCGCGTGTACGCATCGCGCGGGTCGCCCAGCACCTGCGTGGCAAGCCCCTCTTCCCGCACCTCGCCGTGGCGCATGACGATCACGCGGTCCGCGATCTCGCCCACCAGGCCCAGGTCGTGCGTGATGAACAGCACGGCCATGCGGCGGCGTTGCTGGAGCGTCGCGATCAGTTCCATGATCTGCTTCTGGATCGTCACGTCCAGCGCCGTCGTGGGCTCGTCCGCGATCAGCAGCTTCGGTTCGCAGGCGATGGCCATCGCGATCATCACGCGCTGCTGCTGGCCACCCGACATCTGGCTCGGGTAGGCGTCGATCTTGCGCGCCGGGTCGGGAATGCCCACTTCCTCCAGCAGTTCGAGCGTGCGGGCGCGCGCCTGGCGCTTGTCCATGCCGAGGTGCAGGCGCAGCACTTCGCCGATCTGGAAGCCGACCGTGAACACGGGGTTCAGCGACGACATCGGCTCCTGGAAGATCATCGCGATGTCCTTGCCGCACAGGCGCCGGCGTTCCGCGACCGGGAGATCGAGCAGCTCGCGCCCTTCGAAGCGGATCGACGAGCCGGGGTGGATGATGGTCGTTTCCGGCGGCAGCAGGCCCATCACGGCGAGCGAACTGACGGACTTGCCGCTGCCCGATTCGCCGACCAGCGCGACGGTCGCGTCGAGCGGCAGGCTGAACGAGATGCCCTTCACGGCCTCGAACGCGTTCTTCTTGTCGGTCCGGAAGGACACGCGCAGGTTGTGGACGTCGAGCAGGTTCATTTCAATTTCGGATCCAGCGCATCGCGCAGCGCATCGGCGAACAGCGAGAACGCCGTCACCAGCAGGGCCATGGCAGTGGCGGCGGCCGTCAGCTGCCACCATTTGCCGAGGATGAGTTCATTCTGCGCCTCGTTCAGCATGCTGCCCCACGACACGACGCCCACCGGCACGCCGAAGCCGAGGAACGACAGGATCACTTCGGCCTTGATGAAGCCGACGACGAGGATCGACATCTGCACGAGCGCCACGTGCGACACGTTCGGGAAGATGTGCACGAACATCTTGCGCCAGCCGGACGCGCCGATCGCGTCGGCCGCCATCACGTACTCTCTCGCCTTGTGCTTGATGTACTCGGCGCGGATCAGGCGGTACGGCCCCGTCCAGCCCGTGAGGCCGAGGATCAGCACGATCGTCAGCACGCCCTTCGTCTGCAGCACGGCGGCCACGGTGAGGATCATCAGGATCGACGGGATCGCCGTGAACACGTTGTAGAACCAGTTGAACAAATCGTCGACCAGTCCGCCGTAGAAGCCGGACAGCGCGCCGAACAGCGTCCCCAGCGCGACGGCGACGAATGCGGCGACGAGGCCCACCACGATCGACGTCTGCCCGCCCTTGATCGTCTTCCTCACGATGTCGTGGCCCCATTTGTCGGCGCCGAACGGCAGCGTGGTCTGTTTCACGACTTGCGCCGCGTGGCCCTGCCGCGCCAGTTCAGACCGAAGCTGTGCGATGTCGCCCGCCAGCGGATCGAACGCGTTCGGCGGCGCCGGTCGCGGCGGCTGCGCGAGCGCGGCCAGCGCCGGATCGGGCCCGACGAACGAAGGCGGCGCGTAATTCACGGCCACCTCGTCTTCCCAGTCGGCTGCGATCAGGCCCGTCGCGGACAGCACGACGGACAGCAGGAACAGGCACACGACGGCCAGCGAGACCATCGCGACGCGGTCGGCGCACAGGCGGCGCCAGGCCAGCGTCCACAGGCCGGGAGAGATCGCCGGGAGGTTCAGCTCTTGACCCGTCATTTGAGCTGCACGCGCGGATCGACGGCCTGGTACATCAGGTCCGCCAGCAGGTTGAACACCATCGTGGCGGCGGCGACGTAGACCGTGATCGCCTTGATCACGGGGAAGTCGCTGCGCTCGACGGCGAGGATCACTTCGCGCCCGATGCCCGGGATGCCGAAGAAGCGCTCGAGCAGGAAGGCGCCGATCAAGAGCGCCGGCAGGTTGGCCATGACGTACGTGATGATGGGAATGGCCGCGTTGCGCAGCACGTGCACCCACACGATGCGCCGTTCCGGCAGTCCTTTCGCGCGCGCCGTGCGCACGTAGTCCTGCCCCGTTTCGTCCAGCACGAAGCTGCGGAACAGGCGCAGCGTGGGCGCCAGCGACACGGTGAGCCCGATCAGGATCGGCAGGGTGGCGTAGCGCAGCAGGTTGTCCGTGAAATGCTCGCCCCAGCCCTGCACGGGGAACAGCCCCAGCTTATAGGCGAGGCCGTACTGGAACACGATGATGTAGACGAGGATCGAAATCGACATGCCCACCGTGCACGCGACCATCACGACGCGGTCCGTCAGCGAGCCGCGCACGAACGCGACGGCGAGCGCCAGCGCGATGCCGATCGTGGTCTCCAGCACCGTCAGCGGCACGAGCACGGTCAGCGACGGCCCGAGGCGGCTGGCGATGATGTGCGACACGGGCTCGCCCGTCGCCCACGCGTTGCCGAAGTCGAACGTGACGATCTGCTTCACGAAGATGCCGAGCTGGACGTACCACGGCGCATCGAGCCCCAGCTGGGCCCGGATGTTGGCGATGGCGCGCGCGTCGGCCATCTTGCCCGCCAACAGGTACGAGGGGTCGCCGCCGACCCAGTTGAACAGCACGAACACCAGCACGACGACGCCGGCCATCGTCGGCAGCATCTGCCACAGGCGCCGCAGGATATAAGCAAACATCGGGTTTCCCGGGTGAGTCATCGAACGCGTTCGGAACTATAGACCAGATTGCGCCCCCCTGCCGGGAAAAGATGTCATGGGGCCATAACCAAAAGGATGGGCTGTTGTGGCGTTTACGCAATATGCATTGTCATCGTATTGACATATTGCACGCTGCGGTGGTCTGATGCGTTGCCAAAAAATGAATTCTAAGTTTTTGGACAATGAGAGAGAGACTAGATCATAAGATTTTCCAGTCCGGCATATGCATGCCATGAATGTTCGGAATCTGGAATGCATCGATGTTCAGCCTCGCCATCGAAGCCCCATTTGGAGTTGTAATGTATCAAAAGAAAGCTATCGCACAAGCAGTCACGCTCGCCCTCGCCTATGCGGCGCTGGGCGCTGCACCGGCCGTGGCGCAAGACGCCCAGGGTCCGATCCAGCGTGTTGAAATCACGGGTTCGAGCATCAAGCGCGCGACCGCCGAAACCGCCTCGCCGGTGCAGGTGGTCAGCCGTGAAGACCTCGCCAAGTCCGGCAAGGGCACCGTCGCCGAATACCTGCAGACGCTGACGTCGGACGGCGCCGGCTCGCTGCCGACCGGTTTCGGCAACGGCTTCGCCGCCGGTTCCACCGCCATCTCGCTGCGCGGCCTGGGCGCCACCTCGACCCTCGTGCTGCTGAACGGCCGCCGCATGGCGCCGTTCGCGCGCGCCGACGACGGCCAGAAGAGCTTCACCGACCTGTCGACCGTGCCGATGGAAGCCGTCGAGCGCATCGAGATCCTGAAGGACGGCGCCTCGTCGACCTACGGCGCCGACGCGATCGCGGGCGTGGTCAACATCATCCTGCGCAAGGACTTCGTCGGCACGACCTTCAAGGCCGAAGCGGGCGAATCGCGCTACCACGACGCCGGCACCGGCAAGGCCGCCCTCACCTGGGGCAAGGGCCGCCTGGACGAAGACGGCTACAACGTCATGGTCAACGCCGAATTCTTCGGCAACCAGTCGCTGCTGAACAAGGACCGCGCGAGCCGCGAATGGATCGGCCACGGCGACATCCGTCCGTGGGGCTATCCGGCCAACACCCAGTTCGCCGCCGGCTACATCACCCCGGGCGCCTCGAGCCCGACGCCGACCGGCGCGCTGCGCGATCCGAAGACCGGCAACTACGTCTCGCTGCCGGGCTGCCCGCAGTTCTCCGTCACGACCGCGCAAGACCCGGCCGGCGGCTGCCTGTGGTACTCGGACCAGTTCCGTTCGATGCAGCCGAAGATCGGCGGCATGAACTTCTACACCCGCTTCACGAAGAACCTGAGCAACGACCTGCAGTTCTACGCCGAAGCCGGCTACTCGAAGCGCGACACCGAATTCACGCTGACCCCGGCGTCGACCAGCGGCACCATCGCGTTCCCGCCGAACGCCGCCAACCCGACCGGCATCATCAACTACGGCAATGCGATCCTGATGGGCGCCAGCCATCCGCAGAACCCGTACGGCGTCCCCGTGCGCCTGCGCTACTCGATGTTCGACGTCGGCCCCAGCACCCGCTCGGCCGACAACGAATTCTCGCGCTTCGTGTTCGGCCTGAAAGGCACGATGGCGGGCTGGGACTTCGACACCGGCATCACACACTCGCACTCCGCGCTCGACCTGAACTACAGCAACATGATCAACATGAAGGTGCTGCAGGCCGCGCTGGGCGATCCGAAGAGCGCCTACTTCCCGTACTACATCGGCACGCAGGCCGGCAAGAACCCGGCGTCGCTGTACGCCGCGCTGGCGACGAACGCCGTGTCGCATTCGACCACCCAGCTGGACGTCGTCGACTTCAAGGCCTCGCGCGAGCTGATGCAGCTGCCGGGCGGCGCCCTGGGTCTCGCGGTCGGCGCCGAATACCGCCACCAGTCGCTGGACAACCCGTCGCTGTCGGGTTCGCAGGACGGTTCGATCAACTCGTCGTACGTGGCCGCCAAGGGCGACCAGAACGTGTCGGCCGTGTTCTTCGAAGTGGCCGCGCCGGTCATCAAGTCGGTCGAGCTGAACGCCGCCGTCCGCTACGACAAGTACAAGCAGTTCTCGTCGACCACGCCGAAGTTCGGCGCCAAGTGGACCCCGCTGAAGACGTTCGCGCTGCGCACGACCTATACCGAAGGCTTCCGCGCCCCGGGTCCGGCCGAATTCAGCCCGGACAGCCAGAGCACCGGCAACTCGGCCGTGCGTGACCCGGTCCGCTGCCCGGGCGGCACGCCGGCCGCCGGCGGCGCCACCCAGGCCGACTGCTCGATCACCATCGGCGCCGTCAAGGTCGGCAACCCGAACCTGCAGCCGGAAAAATCGAAGGGCTACACGCTGGGCATGGTGTGGGATCCGTTCGACGGCACCGCGCTGTCGCTGGACGCCTTCAAGATCAAGCGTTCCAACGAGATCAACCCGCTGTCGTACGTGGAAGCGGCCGCCCTGCCGACCGCGATCCGCAACGACAACAACCTGGTCGTGAACGGCGTGGCGATCCCGAACACGGGCACGCTGCTGCTGTCGAAGGCACCGTACCAGAACTCGAGCTTCACCGAAGTCAAGGGTATCGACCTGGACGTCAAGCAGCGCTTCCGCCTGGGCGACTACGGCCGCGCCACGCTGGGCCTGACCTGGACGCACGTGGCATCGTGGGTGCGCGCCGAGAAGAACGGCACGCGCTACCAGTACGCCGGCACGCACGGCAACTGCGACACGTCGGATTGCGCCGGCACGCCGAAGGACAAGATCAGCACGACCCTGTCCTGGGACCGCCAGGACCTGAACGTGACGGCGACCGCGAACTACCGCGCCGACATGCAGAACGTGTACTTCGCGGGCGACAAGTGCGCCTCGCAGTACGCGAACGGCTCGCCGGCACCGGGCAACTGCCGCGTGGCGTCGTTCACGACGATCGACCTGTCGGCCCGCTACCAGGTCACGCAGCAACTGCAGGTCTACGGCTCGATCACGAACCTGTTCGACAAGATCGCACCGCTGGATCCGCTGACCTACGGCGGCATGAGCTACAACCCGATGGACGCCAGCGGCGCCATCGGCCGCTTCTTCAAGGCTGGCGTGCGTTACCAGTTCTGATGATCGACAGCCGGTTCGCCGGCTGATCGCGGCACGATAAAAACGGGACAGTGAGCACTCACTGTCCCGTTTGTTTTTAGTGCACTGCCGCACCAAGATGAGGCAGAACGTTGTAATTACGCATCGACAAAAATTCGAATAAAAAACTAAATGCAACATGTAACTCGAAATTTCTTTCGGTTATTTTTTCAATCTGGAAAACAAAGTCTTATATTTACAGCACTCATGCATATATGCATATTTACTCGTTGACTTTGTTTATTAGCAATGATTTCATTGTCTTGTAGCAAATAAAAATTCCCTCCCAAAAGGATGGGGGTAGATCAATAACAGGATCTGCGAGCCGGCGCTCAGCCGCACCGGCCCAGCTCAGAAGGGACTCAAGACAAATGATGTCGGAAAAAGTTTTATCTCGGTCGGTACGACTGATGTTCGCCGGCGGCATGGCGCTCGGCGCGTCCGTCGCTCATGCACAGGACAATGCCCCAGCACCCACCGCGTCGATGCAGCGCATCGAAGTGACGGGTTCGCGCATTCCGTCGCTGAACACGGAAGGCGCCAGCCCCATCACCACCCTGAACGCCAAGGACATCAAGCGGGATGGCCCGCGCAATACCGAAGACCTGCTGAACAACCTGCCGATGGTGTTCGCGTCGCAGGGTGCCGCCATCTCGAACGGTGCCAGCGGTACCGCCACCGTCGACCTGCGCGGCATGGGCGCCCAGCGCACCCTGGTGCTCGTCAACGGCAAGCGCCTGCCGTCCGGCAGCGTGCTCAGCGTCGCGGCCGACCTGAACCAGATCCCGAGTGCACTGATCCGCAGTGTCGACATCCTCACCGGCGGCGCCGGCGCCGTGTACGGCTCGGGCGCCGTATCGGGCGTCGTCAACTTCATCCTGAAGGACAACTACGAAGGCGTGGAGCTGCAGGCCAACATTTCCGGCGCCAACCACCAGCAGCACAACGACGAGATCCAGGGCGTCGTCAACAGCAAGGGTTTCCCGCTGCCGGGCAACCACGCGTTCGATTCCAAAAAATACGACTTCAGCCTGCTGGCCGGCTCGAACTTCGCCGACAACAAGGGTAACGCGACGTTCTTCGTGTCGCACCGCCACGCCGACGCCCTGCTGCAATCGCAGCGCGACTTCTCGGCCTGCTCGCTGGGCGCGTCCGATCCGGGCTTCGCCTGCTCGGGTTCCGGCACCTCGATCGCCCGCGTGGGCTCGTACACCCCGGATGCGAACGGCAATCCGCGCAAGTACGTGTCGGCCACCGACGCCTACAACTTCGGTCCCCTGAACTTCTTCCAGCGTCCGTCGGACGAGTACAGCGTCAACTCGACGCTGCACTACGACATCAACGAGAACGCGCGCCTGTACAGCGAATTCAACTTCCACAACTACACGACCGACGCGCAGATCGCACCGGGCGGCATCTTCTACGGCCAGCAGGCGACGATCGCGTACGAGAATCCGCTGCTGAACGACGCGTGGCGCGCCGCGCTGGGCCTGAAGGCGCCGGGCGACACCGCCACCGTCTCAGTCGGCAAGCGCAACGTCGAAGGCGGCCCGCGCTCGAACAACATCACCGACTCCTCGTTCCGCGAGGTGCTGGGCGTGAAAGGCATGGTCGGCGACTGGTCCTATGACGTGTTCGGCCAGTTCGCACGCGTCAACCACAGCGACCGTTCGACCGGCTACTTCTCGAACCGCCTGATCGCCAACGCGCTGGACGTGGTCGCCGACCCGGCCACGGGCAAGGCCGTGTGCCGCTCCGTCGTCAACGGTTCCGACCCGAACTGCGTGCCGTACAACCTGTACAAGCAGGGCGGCGTCACCCAGGCCGCGCTGGACTACCTGAACGCCACCGGTTCGAACGGCGGCTTCACGCAGCAATCCGTGTTCGGCCTGAACTTCGGCACCGACCTCACCCGCTTCGGCCTGAAGCTGCCGACCGCCGAAAACGGTGCCGGCGTGTCGTTCGGCTACGAGCAGCGCGTCGAAAAGCTGTCGTTCCAGCCCGACTACGAAAACCAGACCGGCGACCTGTCCGGTGCCGGCGGTGCCTCCCCGGCCGTGGCGGGTTCGTACAACGTGAAGGAAGCGTTCGGCGAATTCAGGCTGCCGCTGCTGGACAACATGCCCTTCGCGAAGCACATGGACCTGTCCGGTTCGTACCGCCGTTCGCACTACAGCACGGATGCCAAGACCAACACGTTCGGCCTGGGCATCGACTGGCAGCCGTTCAGCCAGGTGCGCGTACGCGGTTCGGCCCAGCGTGCCGTCCGTGCCCCGAACATCTATGAACTGTACACGCCGCAAGCCGTCGTGCTGGCCGGTCCGAACGACGACCCGTGCGAAGGCGAAAGCCCGAAAGCAACCCAGGCGCAATGCGCCAATACGGGCGTGCCCGCTTCGCTGTACGGCAAGCTGACGGAAAACTCGACCAACCAGTACAACGGCCGCACCGGCGGCAACCCGGGCGTGAAGCCGGAAACCGCGAACACGTACACCATCGGCGTCGTGATCGAGCCGATCAAGAACCTGACCATCACGCTGGACGCATTCAAGCTGAAGATCAAGGACGCGATCCAGGCGGTCAACGCGCAGAGCGTGTTCACGCAGTGCCTGACCACGGGCAACGCGCTGTACTGCAACATGATCCACCGCGATTCGCTGGGTTCGCTGTGGCTGACGCCGGGCGGATACGTCGAGGCCGGCACGACGAACATCGGTTCGCAAGGCACCTCGGGCCTGGACATCGGCGCCAATTACCGCAGCCGCCTGCCGCAGGGCTACGGCAACCTGGACTTCACGCTGAACGGCACCTACCTGCACAGCTACACGGTGGAAAACCTGCCGGGCACGGGCAGCTACGACTGCGCGGGGCTGTATGGTCCGACCTGCGGCGTATCCGCCCCGGCCATGCCGAAATGGCGCCACAAGCTGCGCACGACCTGGTCGAGCCCGTACAACCTCGACCTGTCGCTCACCTGGCGCTACATCGACCGCGTGAAGAACGACATGCTCGATTCGAACCCGCAACTGGCCGGCGAGCTGGACACGCAGCGCGACGCATACCTGGCTTCGCGCAGCTACTTCGACCTGAACGGCGTGTACCGCTTCGGCCGCAAGCTGGCCCTGAGCTTCGGCATCAACAACCTGCTGGACAAGGATCCGCCGATCGCATCGTCCAGCTCGGTGACGGGTACCTACGGCAACGGCAACACGTTCCCGCAGGTGTACGATGCGTACGGCCGCTTCATCTACGCCAACGTGACCTACCGCTTCTGATCGCCTGATCGGACGCCGTAAAAAAAACCGCCGCCGGCTGCGAAGCCGGCGGCGGTTTTCATTTGGGCGCCCGTTACAGGCCGAAGCCGCCCTCGTCGTGCGAGAACGCGTTCATGCCGTCGCTCATCGCCGTCACGAGCGCGCGTTCCGGCCCCGTCAGGTGCGGATGCCAGATGTCGAACATCAGGATCGCGCGCGGCAGATCGCTGTCGTTCCACGCCTCGTGTTCGATGGTGTCGTCGAACACCCACGCCTTCCCTTCTTCCCATGCGCGCACGTCGTTGCCGACGCGGAAACCGCAGCCCGGCGGCACGACGAGCGGCACGTGCGTCACGAGGCGGACGTTGCTGACGCCGCAGTGCGGCGGGATGCGCGTCTTCGGCTTGAGCACGGAAAACATCGCGACGGGCGTGCGGCCCGGCTGGTCGGGCTGCGGCGCGCCCGCCAGCAAGGCCATCGTGCGCGGGCAGCGCGATGCGTTGGCCTCGTTGACCTTGCCCGCTTCGACGAGGTGAAAGGCGCTCCAGCGCAGCGAGTTGTTCAGCTCGGCCCACTGGCGCAGCGGCTGGTCTTCGCCGTACTGCATGTAGGGCGTGAAACCTTCATCACCGGCCTGCGCCGCAAGGAACTCCGCGCGGATCGCGTCCGTTTCGTGCTCGAAGGCGTCGAGCCACGGAAAGTCCGCGCGGTCGAAGAAGGTGATGGGCGCCAGGCCCTGGAAGTGGAACAGCGCGGGCTGCGGCTCGTAGCGGCGCTTGCGGCCCAGCATGATGGCCAGCGATTCCGTGAAACGCTGCACGCGCTCGCCTTGCAGGTCGCGCAGCAGCGGGGCCATGTGGTCGTCGAGGAAGCGGCCGAAATCGGTGTCGTACTGCTCGCGGTACGCCAGCGCCTCCTGCACGGCCGGGCGCAGCTCGGGCGGCAATTGCTGCAGCGGCGGCGCCACCGCGGCAACGGCCCCGTGTGCACGCGCGGCCGCATGGCGCTTGCCCTGGCGCGTCAGGAGTCCCGCGCGCAGGATCAGCGCGACGAGGTCGGTCGGCTCCAGCACGAGCGCGCGCCGGATCGCCTCTTCCTCGCGCGCCTCGTCGCGCTGGCCCATGCAGACGACGGCGAGGTTGATCCACTGCTGCTTGTCGCGCCCGTCGGCCGCGACGAGGCGTTCGAGCAGCGCACGGGCCTCTGGCAACGCGCCGGACCGGTAATGCAGTTGCGCCATGCCGAGCAGCGCCGGACCGTGCGTCGGCACCTGTTCGAGGACGCGCTGCCACAGCTGCGCCGCGAGGCGTGGATTGGCGCCCTTCAGCGCGGCCTGCGCCGCGCGTTCCCACGCCGCGATTTCACCATCGTCGAAAACCATGCCGCTCCTTCGAGTATGTACATGAGCATACCAATTCTGGATGGGTGGCTTCCGGTTGGCAAGCGCTATGTCATGCGTCGTCGCGCAGGCGGCGTGCGCGCACGCTGGCGGCGAGGTTTTCCAGCACGGCGATGCTCGTCTCCCAGTCGATGCAGCCGTCGGTGACGGACTGGCCGTACGTCAGTTCCTTGCCCGGCACGAGGTCCTGGCGGCCGCCGACGAGGTGCGACTCGACCATCACGCCGACGATGCGCGTATCGCCCGCCGCGATCTGGCTGCCGATGTCCGCGCACACGGGCACCTGGTTCTGCGGGTTCTTGCTGCTGTTGGCGTGCGACGCGTCGATCATCAGGCGGCTCGCGAGGCCGTTGGCGGCGAGCTGCTTGCAGGCGTCCTCGACGCTGGCCGCGTCGTAGTTCGGCGCCTTGCCGCCGCGCAGGATGATGTGGCAGTCCTCGTTGCCCGCGGTCGACACGATCGCCGAGTGGCCACCCTTCGTCACGGACAGGAAGTGGTGCGGCTGCGACGCGGCCTTGATCGCATCCGCCGCGATCTTGATGTTGCCGTCGGTGCCGTTCTTGAAGCCGACCGGGCACGACAGGCCGGACGCCAGCTCGCGGTGCACCTGCGACTCCGTCGTGCGGGCGCCGATGGCGCCCCAGCTGATCAGGTCGGCGATGTACTGCGGGCTGATCACGTCGAGGAACTCGGTGCCGGCCGGCAGGCCCAGTTCATTGATGTCGCGCAGAAGTTCGCGCGCCATGCGCAGGCCGTCGTTGATGCGGAAGCTGTTGTCCATGTACGGGTCGTTGATCATGCCCTTCCAGCCGACCGTCGTGCGCGGCTTCTCGAAGTACACGCGCATGATCACTTCCAGCTCGCCGGCAAAGCGGTGGCGTTGCTCGACGAGGCGGCGGGCGTATTCCATCGCGGCGTTTGGATCGTGGATCGAGCACGGGCCGATCACGACCATCAGGCGGTCGTCCTGGCCGTGCAGGATGCGATGCAGCGCCACGCGCGCCTGCGACGCGACCTGTTCCGCTTCCGGGGTCACCGGGAATTCGCGGATCAGGTGCGAGGGCGGCGTCAGTTCCTTCATTTCGCGGATGCGTAAGTCGTCGGTGCGAGGCATTGCGGTTCTCCGTTCTTGATCTGGTTAAATTCTGGGGCGTAAAAAAAAAGACCGCCAGCTCGGCGGTCTTTTGGATTCTTGTGTCGGACTCTGTTCTGTTGCTGCGTGAACCTGCCGCTACTCCACCGCCGTTGGGCTGGAATGGCTAAACCAAAAATAAAAGGTAAAGAAGACGGCGTGGCGCATGGAGAGATTCCGAATTGGTCGATTGACTATAACAACATTGCAGCGACGTTGGCAAGACTTTATTTGGCCTGTGATCTGTCGGTTACGGTTGCCTATACAGGCGATCGGTTGCATCAAGCCGACATCTTTTCCGCTGTGCCGGACACGCTTGAGAGATGTCAGTTGCCCCTTTATGCAGGATGCAAAAGTCGCAACGAGCCCCGGATTGATGCACACCGGGTCGACCATCCCTCATCGTATTGGAGTCTGGACATGACTGAAACCCCGATATCCCGGACGATCCGACGCCTGTTCGCGGGCGGGGGCGCCATCGGCTTCACGATCCTGGCACTGCCTGCCCTGGCCCAGGAAGTGGCGCCCAAGCCGGTCCCGCGCGTCGAGATCACCGGCTCGAACATCCGCCGCTCGGAGGCCGAAACGGCGTCCTCCGTCATCACCGTCAACCGCGCCGACATCGAGCGGTCCGGCAAGGCCACCGTGGCCGAGCTGCTGCAGACTCTGGCCGTCGACAACCAGGGGTCCGTGCCCACCACCTTCGGCAACGGTTTCGCCGCCGGCGCCTCGGGCATCTCGCTGCGCGGCCTGGGCGCGGCGTCCACGCTCGTGCTGATGAACGGCCGCCGCATGGCCCCGTACGGCCTCGCCGACGACGGCCAGAAGCAGTTCACGGACCTGAACGTGATCCCGACGGATGCCGTCGAGCGGGTCGAGATCCTCAAGGACGGCGCCTCCGCCATCTACGGTTCGGACGCCATCGCCGGCGTCGTCAACATCATCCTGCGCCGCGACTTCCAGGGCAACACGGTGCGCTTCCAGCGCGGCGCCAGCGACGACTGGGACGGCAAGCGCATGAACGTCGCCTTCACCAAGGGCGTCGGCAGCCTCGACGCCGACCGCTACAACGTCCTGTTCAGCATCGAGTACAAGAAGTTCGACGAGATCTGGTACCGCGACCGCGCGGACCGCGAGTGGATCGGCCGTAACGACCTGCGCCGGTGGGGCTATTCGGCCGACCAGGCGCTCGGCGGTACCGGCGCCATCCTGCCCGGCACCGGCACGGCCGGCAACGCCATCAACGGCAACGTGCGCAATCCGGCCGACCCGACCAATTACTACAACCGCGGCAACCTGGCCGGCCCCGGCTTCACCCGCACGTTTCCCGGCGCGGCCTGCTCCAACTTCACCAGCCACCCGCAGGGCGATCCCGGCGGCGGCTGCCTGATCGACGCCTCGCTGATGTACAACCAGATCGAGCCGAAGCAGGAAAACCTGAGTTTCTTCCTGCGCGGCACACTGCAGCTGAACCCGTCGACCCAGCTGTACAGCGAATTCAACTGGTACACGAGCCAGACGGATTCATCGACGACGCCCTCTTCCGTCAGCGCGTCCGTCGGCTTCCCGGGCGGGCCCGTCAACAACGCCGTCGTCCAGCTCGGCGCCACGCATCCGGACAACCCGTATTTCGGTACGGCCGCGCGCGTGCGCTACCTGGCGGCCGACGTCGGCCCGCGCGTCTCGAACATCGACTCGAACTTCCTGCGCTGGCTGGGCGGCGCCAAGGGCACGAACTATGGCTGGGACTGGGACTCGGGCCTGCTGTTCTCGCACAACCACGTCAACAACACGCAGAACGGCTTCCTGCAGCGCGACGTCGCCTTCGCCCTGCTCGATCCGTCCGTCGCCAACGTGACGGCGGCGACGCTGCACAGTCCGGCCTATGCCGCGCTGCCGCCGGGCACCTTCTGGCGCCTTGCCGAGAACAGGGGGCTCAATTCGCCGGCGCTGTATGCCGCCCTGTCGCCGACCATCGGCAACGCGGCCAACACCAAGGTCGCCCAGGTCGACTTCAAGGCCACGCGCGAGTTCGGCGGCATCCCCTACCTGGCCGGCAACCTGGGACTGGCGCTGGGCACCGAGTTCCGCCACGAAATGACGGAACTGCGGCCCACCACGGGCACCGAGCGGGGCAATATCATCGGCCTGGGCTATTCCGCGTATTCCGGCGCCCGCAACGTGTTCGCGCTGTACGGCGAAGGCCTCGCGCCGCTGCCGTTCAACGTGGAAGCGTCGGCGGCACTGCGTTACGACCACTTCACCGACGTCGGCAGTTCGTACACGCCGAAGTTCGGCCTGAAGTGGACGCCAGTGCGGGAATTCGCGCTGCGCGGCACGTTTGCGCGGGGCTTCCGCGCGCCGAGTCCGGCCGAGAACGGCGTCGGGGGCCTGGCCGCCTTCTCCACCGCGGCCGACCCCGTGCGCTGCGCGCTGGGCGTGACGAGCGCCTGCAACCCGGCGTCGGTGGCCCTGGTCACGTCGCCGAATCCGAACCTGTCGCCGGAACGGTCGCGCAGCTACACGCTGGGCGTCATCTGGGACCCGTTGCCGCGCACGAGCATCTCCGTGGACTACTGGAAGATCAAGCGCAAGAACGAGATCAACCAGGAACAGGTGGACGCCGCCATCGCCGCGGGCCACGTGGCGCGCGACCCCGGCAGCGTGAGCGGCATCCCGGGCGACCCGGGCCAGATCACGGCCGTGCTGACCCGCTACGTCAACTCCGCCCAGAGCAAGGTGCGCGGCCTCGACGTGGACGCGCGCTACAACCACCGCCTGCCGGACACCTGGGGCAATGCCACGTTCGACGTGAAGTACACGCACATCTTCGAATGGCTGCGCACCGAACAGGACGGCACGTCGCGCGAATTCGCGGGCACGCACGGCAACTGCGACGTGACGAACTGCACGGGCACGCCGGCCGACCGTGTCAACATGCGCTTCGGCTGGGACCGCAACAACCTGCGCGTGTCGGCCAACGTGAACTACCGCGGCGTGCTGGAAAACCGCTTCTTCCGGGGCGACCCGAGCGGTTGCGCCGTGACGTTCGCGAACGGCGCCGACGCCCCGAACGGCTGCGAACTGGCGTCGTTCACGACGGTCGACCTGGTGATCCGCTGGAAGCCGCAGCAGCGCTGGGAAGTGTTCGGCTCGGTGCAGAACCTGTTCGACAAGATCGCGCCGCTCGACCCGCTGACCTATGGCGCGCAGGCCTACAACCCGCTCGATTACGAGGGGGCGCGCGGACGCTTCTTCACGCTGGGGGCGCGCTATTCCTTCTGATCAGTCACCGGGTCCTTCGC
Source organism: Massilia kyonggiensis (assembly GCA_966212285.1). Taxonomy (GTDB): domain Bacteria; phylum Pseudomonadota; class Gammaproteobacteria; order Burkholderiales; family Burkholderiaceae_D; genus Telluria; species Telluria kyonggiensis_A. Next base: position 188,818 of record CBIHQW010000006.1, on the reverse strand, counting down.
CGGGCATCGTGTCGGCCATCAGCCGGAGCTCTTCCGGCGTCAGCTCTTCCGGCTTCTTGCCCTCGAGGCCGTCGAAGTCGGTGGGTTGCTGCGCGTCCTGTGGGCTCGGCGGCGGTGTGGGCGTCGCCGCGTCCGGCTGCGGTGCGTTGGTCTGCGGGGACTGTGCTAGATCGTTGGCCATGTCGGGCTCCTTGCGATGATGGATCGGTCGGAGCCAGTGTGTCACAAGGCCGGCTCCGATGGCGTCCGCATCGGCGCGAGCCGCTCGAGCCTGATCCACCCGCTGGCTTCGCGGCCCGTGCGCGGATTGCGGTACGCGACGTCCGCGTAATCGCCGTACGTGTGGACGACGGTCACCACGTCGCCTGGGATGATGAACAGTTGCGGGAGCTTGCACTCTTCCAGCGGCGCTGTGTGGAACCACGCGCGGCCGGTGCCGGTGACGACACGGCCGGCCTGCCCGGCCGCCACCGGCAACCAGCGCGATGCCGCCGTCAGCTGGGCCGCTTCGCAACGGGTGAGCACGTTGGTGAGTTCCTTCATGCGGTCCTGCATCCACACGAACTCGTGCACCTGTCCCGTGCTCTCCGAGGCCAGCTGGACGACCAGTTTGTCGCCGGCGCGGCGCGCGCCGAAGCCGGTCAGGCAATCGCCGAACGGTTGCGACATCGTCGCCTCATCGCCCGGCCCGATCTGCAGCAGGGAAAAGCGGTGGCGGCACTGCGGATCGGGCAACGCCGCATCGACGAGCACGTAATCGGCATCGTCCTGCACGGTCAGCTTGACGAGGCTGGCATTGCCGTCGACCTGCCCCAGCGACGCGCCGCGGAAGCGGATGTCGGAACGGTCGGCGCCGGGCTGCGTCTCCACCGGTCCGAAGCGGGTGGCGACGTTCGTGTGTTCGTCGGCCGCGGCGCACCACGGGTGTGTCGCAACGACGAGCGTGAACAAGGCAGCCCGGAAGAACAAACGCCCGCGCGAGGCGGGCGTCATGACGGCGAAGGCGGATGCCATCGCGGTGCGGCCGGTCTTACGCCGTGCCGCCGACGGTCACGCCGTCGATGCGCAGCGTCGGCTGGCCCACGCCCACCGGGACGCTCTGGCCTTCCTTGCCGCACACGCCCACGCCGGAGTCAAGACGCATGTCGTTGCCGATCATGGAGATGCGGTTCATCGTGTCCGGACCGTTGCCGATCAGGGTCGCGCCCTTCACCGGGTACGTCACTTTACCGTCCTCGATCATGTAGGCTTCGCTGGCCGAGAACACGAACTTGCCGTTCGTGATGTCGACCTGGCCGCCGCCGAAATTCACCGCATACAGGCCGTTCTTGACCGAGGCCAGGATCTCGGCCGGGTCCTTGTCGCCGGCCAGCATGTACGTGTTCGTCATGCGCGGCATCGGCAGGTGCGCGAACGATTCGCGGCGCGCATTACCCGTCACGGGCATCTTCATCAGGCGCGCGTTCATCGTGTCCTGGATATAACCCTTCAGGATGCCGTCTTCGATCAGGGTCGTGCACTGGGTCGGGTTGCCCTCGTCGTCCATGTTCAGCGAACCGCGGCGGTCCTGCAGGGTGCCGTCGTCGACGACGGTCACGCCCTTCGCGGCGACGCGCTGGCCGATCATGCCGGCATACGCGGACGAGCCCTTGCGGTTGAAGTCGCCTTCGAGACCGTGGCCGACCGCTTCGTGCAGCAGCACGCCGGGCCAGCCCGGGCCGAGCACGATGGTCATCGGACCGGCCGGGGCCGGACGCGCTTCCAGGTTCACGAGGGCCGACTGCACGGCTTCGCTGGCGTATTTTTCCAGCAGTTCGTCGCTGAAGTACGAATAGTCGTAGCGGCCGCCGCCGCCCGACGAGCCCATCTCGCGCCGGCCGTTCTGCTCGGCGATGACGGTGACGGACACGCGCACGAGCGGACGGATGTCGGCCGCCAGCACGCCGTCGCTGCGCACGACGAGCACGACGTCGTACTCGCCGGCCAGGCCGGCCATCACCTGCACGACGCGCGGATCTTTTGCGCGCGCGATCTTTTCGACACGCTCCAGCAGCGCGACTTTCGCAGTCGCGTCGAGCGAGGCCAGCGGGTCATGCGGCAGGTACAGCGAGCGGCCGCCGGACGGCTGGACGTTCGCCGCGACCTTCACGCGGCCGGCGCCCGCGCGCGCGATCGTGCGCGTGGCCGCGGCGGCGTCCAGCAGGGCGGCCTGCGAGATTTCATCGGAGTAAGCAAAGGCGGTCTTGTCGCCCGACACGGCGCGCACGCCGACGCCCTGGTCGATCGAAAAGCTGCCGCTCTTGACGATGCCCTCTTCCAGGCTCCAGCCTTCGCTCTTGGTGAACTGGAAATACAGGTCGGCGTAATCGACCTTGTGCGTGAACATGGTCCCCAGCGTCGTGATCAGCTTGCCTTCGTCGAGGCCGAATGGCGTCAACAGGACGTCGCGCGCGACAGCGAGGGAGGAGAGATTCGGTTCGAATGGAGTCATTGCGTCAGGTCTTTCTGATAGGGATGGGGCATTGTGCCATACCTTAAAGTTTGCGGTGTTTCAGTGCCGGCAAACTCTCGCGCACCTTCGCGATGTATTCAGGATCGATCTCGCCACTGACGACGCCCTCGCCTTCCGGCAACACGTCCTTCACTTCGCCCCACGGATCGATCAGCATGCTGTGGCCAAACGTACGGCGGCCGTTCACGTGCGTACCGCCTTGCGCGGAGGCCAGCACGTAGCACTGGTTCTCGATGGCGCGGGCGCGCAGCAGCACTTCCCAGTGCGCGAGACCCGTCGTGTGCGTGAACGCGGCCGGCACGATGATCAGCGCGCAATCGCCCATCGCCCGGAACAGTTCCGGGAAGCGCAGGTCGTAGCAGATCGCCAGCCCGACCTTGCCGAACGGCGCGTCGAAGCCGCCGACCGTCTCGCCCGGGACGATGGTGCGGGCCTCGTCGTACGATTCGCTGCCTTTATTAAATCCGAACAAGTGGATCTTGTCGTAGCGGCCCACGTGCTGTCCTTGCGGATCGTAGACGAGCGTCGTGTTCAGCACACGGGCAGCAATGCCGGACACGAGCGGCAACGTGCCGCCGATGAGCCAGATGCCGTGCTCGCGCGCTTGTGCGGAGAGGAAATCCTGGATGGGGCCGTGGCCCGGCTGTTCCGCATGAGCGACCTTGTCCGTGTCCGTCATGCCCATGATGGGCCAGTATTCCGGCAGCGTGACCAGTTGCGCGCCGCGCGCGGCGGCGTCGGCGATCAGGCGGCGCGCGGTGGCGATATTTTCTTCCACGACGGGAGTCGATACCATCTGTACAGCGGCGACGATCGGCTTCATTTGCTTCCCTTCTTGTCCTTGTTGCGGTCCTGCGCGGCCGCGTTGGCAGCGGCGGCGGTGACGGCGGGCGAATTGTCCAGCTTGACGATGTGCGGCGACTTCCACGGTCCCGTCACCTGCATGTGATAGGTGAGCGCCTTCATCACGGGCGCACGCAGGAACAGCTGGGCCAGGAAGCTGCCGAGACCGATCACGGGGTTTACCGCGAGGCCGTACACGAGCGAGCTGGTGCCGAGGTTGAATTCCGGGATCACGACGACATGCAAATTCGTCGATTCGTGCGCGATGTCGGCCGTGCCGTCCATCAATACCGTCGCCGCGACGCCGTGCATCTTGAGATTGTCGGTGCGCACGACGCCGCGCGTGATCATCGCGTTCGCCGTGATGCCGTCGAAGGCGAGGCCTTCCGAGAACACGTCGTGGAAATCGAGCTTCAGCATGCGCGGCAGCATCTGCAGGCTCAGCACGCCCAGCAGTTTCGCGGCGCCCGGGTCCTGCTTGAGGAACTGGCCATCCTCGACGTTCATCTGGATCTGGCCCGACAGGCTCGGGATGTCGAGCGAATACGGCAGCCCGGCCCACGAGATGTCGCCGGACAGCGAACCCTTGCCGTGGCGCAGCGTCTCCGGGAAGCCGAGGCGGTCCAGCAGGCGGCCGGCGTCGCTGATGTCGAGCGTGAAATTGAGTGCCGTATTGCTCTTGCCGTCGCGCGTGAGCCAGCGGCCGTTCGCCTTCAGCTGGCCGTCCGGATTCGTCAGCGCCAGCTTTTCGATGCGCCATTCGCGCCCGGCCAGCGCCTGCGCATTGCTGGCGACGAGTTCAAGGCGGCCGAACTGCTTGTTGAACAGCTCGAAGCGGTCGGCCACGATATCGAGGGCCGGGATGCTGGCGCTGGCGCCCTTGTTCGATTCGAGCAGGTCCTTGACTTCGTTCGCGGACGATTCCGGGATCACGAGCGACGCCAGGCGCGCCGTCACCTTGCCCAGGCCCTGGCCCGATTCGGCCCACGTCACGTAGCCGACGACCTGGCGCGAATCGATGCTGGCCTGCCACGTATTGTTCTGGTGCGTGGCGCCGACGACGACGTCGCGCAGCGCCCGCTCGCCGATGATCAGTTCGCCCGCACGCGCGGCGACGATGTCCGGCACGACGTACTGGGCCATGCCGCCGCCGTTCTCGGCAGACGGAACAGGCACGGCCTCGCCCGGCCCGGCGATGTCGGCCGCCGCCGCGAGCCAGCGGTCGACGTTCAGCGCCTTCATGTTCACGTTGATCATCATGCCGCTGTCGGGCTCGGGCGCCGGCACGTTGACGCCGATGCCGCCCCGCTTGACGATCCACGGGCCGTGCGGCTGGCGCTCGCGCACGTATTTCGCGGCGGCGATATTGCCCAGCTGGATGCGGATATCGTCGTGGCCGACGCCGTCCGTTCCCGTCGGCTGGCCCGTGAGGACGAAGTGCAGCGGCAGCGCGTCCGCGGCGGGCTTGTTCAGCGGCGCCGGCAGTTCGATGCCGAGGCCGGCCAGGTTGGTGTCGAGGATGATCTGGGTCTGGCGGTCCTTCACCGTGACGGTGCCGCCGAAGCGCGCGCCGCCGGACAGTTTATTGCCCAGGCGCTGCAGCGCCGGCAGGGAACGCGTCTGGCGCATGCCCTCGGCCGTGGCGCTGCCGGCCATGCGGATCTGGATGCTGCCGTCGCGCTGGGTACCACCGGACAATTGCAGCGGCCCGCCCAGGAAGCTGGCGCCCACGCCGTTCAGGTTCACGCCGTGTTCGGAAAACTCGATGCGGCCCAGCGCGGCCTCGATGGGCGGCAGGTCCGGGAACAGCACGACCTCGTTGTTCTGCAGCTGCAACGCGCCTTGCACCTTCGCATCGTGCAGGTTCGCGAGCGGCAGGTGCAGCTTCAGGCCCAGTTTCGCAGGCCCCGTCCCCTTGGTGTCTTCGGTGAAATGGCCGATCCATTCGAGCACGGGGCTGGTCGCCACGTAGTGCAGGAACTCGGGCAGCGGACCGGCGGCCGCGCCGTCGATGTCGAGCATCATCTCGTGGATGCCCAGCTCGGGGATCACGGCCTTCACGTTCGACAGCGCGAGGCCCTGCGTGCGCGCCGTGTCGGCGTGGATGTCCATGCGGGCGCGGTCGAACACGATGGACCCGTTGATGTTTTCCAGCAGCGGCCACAGGGGCGCCTTGCCGTCCGCCGCCTTGTGGCCCGGTGCATACTCGAGCTTGCCGTCCTCGATGCGGCCGCCGACGCGGAACTCGCCCTTGGCACGCTGGACGGCATTCTCGGCGCGGAACGGGAACTGGGCCAGGTCGCCGCGCAGGCGCAGGCGCGCGTCGTGCAGCATGCCGCCCTGCAGCGCGCCCGTCAGCCATTCGCGCAGGCCTTCCGGCGTCGCGAGCGGCAGCCAGCGCCCGATGCTGGCGATCTCGAAATTGTCGACCGTGCCCGTGAAGTCGGCATTGCCCGGTCCCTGGCCGGCTTTCAACGGCAGCACGTGGCGGCCCGTCAGGCTCGCCTTGAGCGCGCCCTGGGACAGGTTCAGGCTGTCGACGTCGACGGCCAGCTGGTCGCCCGCCAGGTGCGTCCAGCGTGCGTGCAGCGCGAACTGGTCGAACGGCATTTCGGGATCGGCGAACCAGGCCGGCAGCGCCAGCACGAGCTTGTCGGAATCAATGTCGACGCTGCCGCCATGGTCGCTCGCGTCGATGCGGCCCGACAGGTTCCTGAAACCCGGCAGCGCCGGCCGTGCGGCCTGGGCCGGCTGGCCCTCCGTCGCGGCCAGCGCGGCGCGCGCGGCCAGCGGATTCATGCCGAGATTCTCGACGTCGCCCCGCACGCGGTAGCCCGTGATGTGCGGGAACCTGCCCTGCCACTCGACGTCGGCGTCGTTGATGCGGCCGCGCGGCGCCAGTTCCGTCAGCAGCTGGCGGTGCGCCGGCGCGATGGGCAGTTGCACGGCGAGCGCGGCCAGCGCGCCCACGTCCAGTTGTTCGGCGCGCACTTCGAAGCGTTCCGGCTGGGTGCGCGTGGCGGGGCGCCACGATTCGTTCAGGGTGGCCGGCGGCAGGACCACGCCGGCTTCCGTGACGACCGAGAAATCCTCCAGGCCGATCGTGTGGCCCAGCGCGCCGAAGGTCGGCTTGCCGTCGTCCACGTTCGGGGAGATGGTCTCGCTGGCCGACAGCCGGCCCGATACGCGCGACAGGGCCAGCGGCGGCGCGTCCGCGCCGAGGCGCGCGCTGACGCCGGCCAGCGCCAGGTCGGCCGTGAATCCGGCCAGGCGGGCGTGGTCGAAATCGAGCCAGGCGCGCACGGAGCCGCGGCCTTCCTGCAGGGTGAACGGGTAATCGACGTACTGCTTCCAGGCGGCGAGGTCGGTGTTGCGCAGGTCGGCATACACCTGGCCCTTCCAGCGCCGGGCGTCGGACGGCTTGGCGCCGAACGGCGGGTGGGAAAAACGTGCGCGCAGGTCGAGCGGGTCGCCGGCGCCCGCCGGCGGCGCGGCCTTCAGGGCGAAGCGGTGCGTCGTCCAGCGGTTCTGCAGCACGAGGGTCACGTCCGACAGCGCGAGCGTGGGCGCACCGCGCAGCTCGTCCGTCCACGACAGGCGGCCCTCGCGGATCACGACTTCGTGCTGGCGCAGCAGCCAGTCGGCGCCGCCGCCCTCTTCCTTTTTATTGGGATCGATGCGCACGCCCGCGACGGCGATGACGCCGTCCGCGCCGCGCCGCACGTCCAGTTCCGGCCGGTTGATTTCCAGCGCCTCGAAGCGCGGTTCGGCCGCCATCACCGACCACCACGACATGGTGGCCGACACGGACGGCAACGCCAGCAGCTGGCGCCCGGCACGGTCGTGCAGGCGCAGGTCGCCCAGGTACAGGTTCGGCCGCAGGCCGCGCCACGATGCGTAGACGCGCGCGATGGTCACCTGGTTGCCCAGCGCGCGGCTGGCGGCCTTTTCGATGTCGGGCTTGTAATAGTCGATGTTCGGCAGCACCGCGTAGCGCAGCACCAGGAACAGCACCATGAACGCGAAATAGACGAGCAGGACGGCCTTGATCGTGAAGCCGAGCACGTGATGGGACGCGAGGTTCGCGTACCGGTAGCAGGCACGCGCGCGGGCCCAGCGCTCCACCAGCGGCACATGCTCATGCGCATGTGCGTGGGGGTGCGCCTGCTCATGCGCGTCGGGCTCGCGCTGCGCCTGCGGTTCCGGGCTGTGCATCAATAGCGTCAAAAGACTCGCCGAGTTGTTAATCTGTAAATAAAAGAGAGCGCTTGCAACATCCGCGGCGTCTACCTTACCATCGTGCTGACCCAGGGCAGCATGGCGGGCAATTTTACCCCATAGCAAGCGTCCCGAAACGCACAACTCGTCTGGAAATCGCCCTATGTTCCCAGCTACACCGCAGTCTCCCGCGCAGATGTCGCGCTTTTACCAACGCTGGCTCGCTGCCGATCCGGCCCGTGCCGGGCGCGTCGATACCCTGTCCGCATTATCGCTGGCCTCCCTCGATTTCGGCGCAGCGCTGAAGATCGAGGCCGCCTCGGGTCCCAATGGCACGGTCCTGCCGACAACCCGGGCCATGCGCCGGCTGCGCAACCTGCTCATCTGCACCATCATCCGGCGCGATCTCGACGGCCAGGCCGACCTGGACGAAGTCGTGACCGCCATGAGCCGCTTCGCCGATTTCGCCGTCCAGACGCATCTCACCGAGCTGATGGCGGAGATGACCGCCCTGCACGGCGAGCCCGTCGGCGCCGATTCCGGCCGTCCCCAGCAGATGATGGTGCTGGCGATGGGCAAGCACGGCGGCGGCGAACTGAACGTCTCGTCGGACATCGACCTCATCTTCGTCTACCCCGAGGACGGCGACACGAAAGCCGGCCCCGGCCAGAAATCGCTGTCCAATCATGAATTCTTCGGGCGCCTCGGCCGCAAGCTGATCGCCGCGCTGTCCGAAATCACCGAAGACGGTTTTACGTTCCGCGTGGATATGGCGCTGCGTCCGAACGGCAAGTCGGGCCCGCTCGTGGCGAGCCTGAACATGGTCGAGGACTACCTGATCGTACAGGGGCGCGAATGGGAACGTTATGCCTGGGTCAAGGCGCGCGCGGTCACCGGCGATCCGGCCGACATCGCGGCGCTCGACGCCATCGTACGGCCGTTCGTGTTCCGGCGCTATCTCGACTTCGGCGTGATCGACGCGATCCGCACCATGCACGCCCAGATCCGCGCCGAGGTCAACCGCCAGGAGCGCCTGCATCCGGAGCGCAACCAGAACGTCAAGCTGGGCCGCGGCGGCATCCGCGAAATCGAGTTCCTCGCGCAAGTGTTTCAATTGATCCGCGGCGGCCGCGACCCGGCGCTGCGCGAACGCTCCACGCGCAAGACCTTGCACCTGCTGGCCGAGCGCGAACTGCTGGCCGCGGACACCGTCGAGCAATTGCTCGACGCTTATACATTCCTGCGCAACCTGGAGCACCGCCTGCAATACCTGGAAGATGCCCAGACGCACACGATGCCCGTCGCGCCGGAGGATCGCAACACCGTCGCACGCATGATGGGCATGGCCGACGAAGCGGCACTGCTGGCCCGGCTGGACGCCTGGCGTGCCTTCGTTGCCGCCCAGTTCGACGCGATCTTCGCGGACAAGGCGGCCGGCGCCGAACCGGTCGACCCGGACGCGCTGCTGACCGATCCGGACAACCGCGACGCCATCGCCGACCGCCTCGCGAGCCTCGGCTTCGACGACCCGCAGGCGGGCGCGAACCGCCTCGTCGCCACATGGCAGGCACCCAAGCTGCAGACCTTGCCGGAAGCGAGCCGCCACCGCCTCGTCGCCCTCGTCAACACGGCGCTGACGCAGATCCCGGACATCGTTGCGCAGGCCGGCCTCGGCAGCCACGCGGCCACCCTGGGCCGCCTGCTCGATTTCTTCGAAGCCATTGCACGGCGCTCCGCGTATTTGTCGCTGCTGACGGAATATCCACACACGCTGGAGCGGGTGCTGCGCATGATCAACGCGTCCGGCTGGGCGGCGACCTTCCTCACCCAGCACCCGATCCTGCTGGACGAGCTGCTGGACGATCGCGGCAATGCCGCCGAAGACTTGCCCTCGCTAGCCAGCAGTCTTGCGGCCCAGCTCGACGCGGCCGCCGGCGACACCGAGCGCCAGCTCGACATCCTGCGCGAAGCGCACCACGCCCAGATGTTCCGCCTGCTGGCGCTGGACCTGGCGGGAGAATTGTCCGTCGAACGGCTGGCCGACCACCTGTCCGCGCTGGCCGACCTGATCGTGTGCGAAGTCGTGCGCCGCGCCTGGCGGACCATCGCGTCCCGCCACGTGGAGGTGCCGCGCTTCGCCGTCATCGCCTACGGCAAGCTGGGCGGCAAGGAACTGGGCTATGTCTCCGACCTGGACGTCATCTTCCTGTTCGACGACGACGACGACATGGCACCCTCGAACTACGCCAAGCTGGCCCAGCGCTTCATCACGTGGATGACGACCCATACGCCGGCCGGCATCCTGTTCGACATCGACACGGCGCTGCGGCCGGACGGCGCGTCCGGCATGCTCGTGTCGTCCGTGGCCGCGTTCGAGCGCTACCAGCAATCGTCCGCGTGGCTGTGGGAGCACCAGGCCCTCACGCGCGCGCGCTTCTGTTCGGGCGACGCCGGCATCGGTGCACGGTTCGAGGCGATCCGCGAACAGGTGCTGCGCCAGGACCGCTCGGGCCGCGAAGCCGAGCTGCGCGAGGAAGTCGTCAAGATGCGCCAGCGCATGCGCGACGCGCACCCGCCCCGCGACGAGCGTTTCGACCTGAAGCACGACGAAGGCGGCATGATCGACATCGAATTCATCGTGCAATACCTCGTGCTGCGCCATGCGGCCGCGTATCCGCAGCTGACGGCGAACGTCGGCAACATCGCCTTGTTAAAACTGTGCGGCACGCTGGGCCTCATCGACATGGGCCTGGCCGACGGCGCCGCCGGCGCGTACCGCGCCATGCGCAAGCTGCAGCACCAGGTCCGGCTTCAGGGCCAGGAAAATGCCCGGGTGGAACGCAGCCTCGTCGCGAAGCATGCGGACGTCGTCGTGCGACTGTGGCACGATTGTTTCCATTTATAAAGAATATCCCAAGCGCATTTTTTCTCTCGGGAAGTTGTTTTTCCTCAACGTTTCTTCGGAAACATATTTACCGTTTGATTTTCATCAATACGGACGGCTCCGGTATTGCCAACGTAGACATTGATCTGCGGCAAAGCCCAATATCGGAGAATTCATGCAACAACCAACAAGAATCGCGCTCGCGGTAGCCCTCGCCGTGTACGCGATGACAGCCCTTGCGCAGGCACAGACGGCGGAGCCGCTGCAGCGCGTCGACGTGACGGGCTCGCGCATCCGCCAGGTCGACCTGGAAACGGCGCAACCGGTCCAGGTGCTGACCCAGGAACAGATCCAGAAGACGGGCCTCGTCACCGTCGGCGACGTCCTCAACAACCTGTCCGCCGCAGGCACCCCGGCCTTTTCCAAAGGGCAGACGTTGACATCGAACCGCGAACAGGGCGGCCAGTACGCCAACATGCGCAACCTGGGCGCGAACCGGCTGCTGGTGCTGGTGAACGGCAAGCGCTGGACGCAGACGGTCGCCGGCTACACCGACATGTCGACCATCCCGGCGGCACTGATCGAGCGCATCGACATCCTGAAGGACGGCGCCTCGTCGATCTACGGGTCGGACGCGATCGCGGGCGTCGTCAACGTCATCCTCAAGAAGAGCATGCAGGGGGGCCTGGCCAGCGTGTACGAGGGCCGGAACGAGAAAGGCGACGGCATCAGGAAGGATTACGCGCTGTCGTATGGCGCCGGCGACGACAGGGCGAACATGATGTTCGGCCTGACGTACACCGAGGACGGCGTCGTGTGGGCGAAGGATCGCGACGTCACCGCCTTCCTCTACGGCCGGAACCACCTGAACGCGGGCCTCGCCACGAGCCCGTGGGGCCGCATCCGCCAGGTGAACGCCAGCGGCGCCCCGAGCGGTTTCAACAGGATCCTGGACCACACCGGTTCGTACCTGGGCGACGGCACGGGCGCCGACGCGCGCGACCCGAACAATTATCACGACTATACCGGCGCGGATGCCGACACGTTCAACTCGACGGACCAGATGATGTTCCTGTCGCCGACGCGGCTGACGTCCATCTTCGCCAGGGGCACCCTCACCCTGCCGCACGACATGCGCCTCACCACGACGGCGATGTTCGCGGACCGGACGGCATCGCGCGAGAACGCCGGCTTTCCGCTGAACTCGCTCGCGCAGAGCAAGTACCCCGTCTACATCGACAAGGCCAGCTATTACAACCCGTACCCGGGCCAGGACCTGTTCTTCTACCGCCGCACGACCGAAGTGCCGCGCGTGTCGAACAACGAGAACCGGACACTCCACATCGATGCGAGCCTGGAGGGCACCGTCGACCTGGCGGGCAGGGCCTGGAGCTGGAACGTCGGCTACAACCATAGCGCCATCAGGGGCTCGATCCTGTCGAAGGGCAACGTGAACCTGCTGAACCTGAAGAAGGCGCTCGGTCCGTCGTTCATGAACGCGGCGGGCGCCGTGCAGTGCGGCACGGCCGCCAGCCCGATCCCGCTGGCCGAGTGCGTGCCGTTCAACGTCCTGGGCGGCCCGTCCGCGTCGACCGCCGCCGCGCTGGACTACGTGATGTCCATCGGCCAGGCGACCTACGGTTCGACCGTCGACAGCGCCACCGCCGACATCACCGGCGAACTGTTCGACCTGCCGGCCGGCGCCGTCGGCCTCGCGGCCGGCCTCGAACACCGTTCCGTCGACGGCTACGACCGCCCGGGCCAGTTCGAGCAGTCGGGGTACTCGACCGACCTGGCCGGCAATGGCACCGTCGGCAAGTACACGGTGCGCGAAGCCTATGTGGAATTGAATGTCCCGCTGCTGAAGAACAAGCCGTTCGCGCAACTGCTGAGCGTCGACATCGCGTCGCGCTACTCCGACTACAGCAACTTCGGCAACACCACGAACAGCAAAGCGAGCGTGATGTGGAAGCCGGTGCGCGACCTGCTCGTGCGCGGCACGTACGCCCAGGGCTTCCGCGCCCCGACCCTGAACGACACGTTCGGTGGCGGTTCGCAGGCCTATGACGCCTACCTGGACGCGTGCGACAGCAAGTACGGCGAAGCGGCGAAGAATTCCGCCGTGGCGGCCCGCTGCGCGGCTGCCGGCGTGCCGGCCGGGTTCCGCCAGCTCAACCAGGCCGGCACGCCCGTCCCGGCCGGCGGCGCGCAGACGCCGTTCCCGTTCCAGCAGGGCGCCGGCAACGACGCGCTGCAGCCGGAGACGGCAACGACGAAGACGATCGGCCTCGTCTACAGCCCCGGCTGGATGAACGGCGCCTCGATCGCGCTGGACTGGTTCGACATCCACGTCGAGAACCGCATCACCGCCGTGACGGCGACCTACGAGATCAACCAGTGCTACGTCGGCGGCGTGCAGGCGTTCTGCGACCGGATCAAGCGCGACCCGGCCACCGGCATGATCGCAAGCCTGTCGCGCGGCAACGCCAACCTCGGCGAACTGCAGACGAAGGGCTTCGACCTGGCCCTCGCTTACCGTTTCCCGCGCACGGCCTTTGGCCAGTTCAACGTGCGTTCGGAATCGACCTATGTCGACACCTTCCGCATCAAGAGCACGCCGGCGTCGAACTGGGACAACTATGCCGGCGAGTTCACGTACAACCGCGTGAAGTCGAACCTGGCGCTGGACTGGGCCCTGGGCAACTGGAGCGCCACCCTGGCGTCGCGCTACTACAGCGGCGTGAAGGTCCACTGCTGGAGCGCGGCCAACAACGAGGAATGCAGCAACCCGAACGATCCTGCCAGCTGGGGCACCGGCTATACGACGTTCGGCGCGATGGTCTACAGCGACCTGTCGGTGGGGTATGCGCTGCCATGGAAAGCGAAGCTGCTGGCCGGCGCCAACAACGTGTTCGACCGCAAGCCGCGCATCGTCTACGACGCCAGCACGTCCTTCGTGAACGGCACATCCGCATCGTCGGCAGTCGATCCGCAACTGCCGATCGATCGCCTGTTCTACGTGCGCTACAACCAGTCGTTCTGACCTTTAAACAAATTTTGCCTGTTGTACAAATGTAACAGCCTAAAACGCATGCAAATCCTGCCGCCCCAATCTGGTGCAGTCCTGCCGTAAAAGAATGTTGCGCCCATTCCAGCGATCTGTAGGGGGTTCTACGCCGAAACCGATGCTTTCGGCACAGATTCATGTCTGTACACAATATTTGTTGGCGCAAACACGCCCAACCTCGGTGATTTACTTGTAATTACGCAAACCCGCAACACCCACAAATATGCATCCTTGAACATTGACAGGCTGCCACGGTGGATGCTTCCATTGCCAGCTTGAAAAAAAATGTTAACCACATTGCTTTCAAAACAGTCGCTTCGCAGCGACGGCCTCACACGGCTGCTGCTACCCAGTTCGCCGTGCCCTAACCTAGGAGTTTTGTAACCATGATGGAAAAAGTCTTGTCCCGCTCGATCCGCCTGATCTGCGTCAGCGGCGTCGCGTTCGGGATGCACGCGGCTTACGCGCAAGAGACCCAGCAGGCGCCGCTGCAGCGCGTCGAAGTGACGGGCTCGCGCATCCGCCAGGTCGACCTGGAAACGGCACAACCGATCCAGGTGATGACCCAGGAACAGATTCAAAAGACGGGTCTCGTGACCGTCGGCGACATCCTGAACCAACTGTCTTCCGCCGGTACGCCGGACTTCGACCGCGGCGGTTCGCTGACGTCGAACCGTGAAAACGGCGGTCAGTACATCAGCCTGCGCAACCTGGGCTCGAACCGCCTGCTGGTCCTGGTGGACGGCAAGCGCTGGACCCAGTCCGTCGACGGCTATACCGACATGTCGACCATCCCGTCGGCCATGATCGAGCGCATCGAAGTCCTGAAGGACGGCGCCTCGTCGATCTACGGCTCGGACGCGATCTCGGGCGTCGTCAACATCATCCTCAAGAAGCGCATGGATGGCGGCCAGCTGAGCCTCTACTCCGGCGCCAACGACAAGGCCGATGGCCGCGCCAAGGACTTCTCGCTGACCTACGGCGCCAGCAGCGACAAGGCGTCGCTGATGGTCGGCCTGTCGCACACCGAACAGGGCACCGTGTGGGCCCGCGACCGCGACATCACCAAATACCCGAAGGGCCCGGCTCACCCGACCGCCGGCCTGGGCGCAGGCCCGTGGGCTGAAGTCCTGCCGGCCAACGGCGACGCCTTCGACTACGTGCTGAACCACACCGGCGGCGCCGGCGGCAACGGCGTCGGCACGGGCTCGGATCCGCGCAACCCGGCCAACTACCACGACTGGAAGAGCAGCATCGTCGAGGACAAGTTCAACAGCGCCTCGCAGATGATGTTCCAGATGCCGAACCGCCTGGACACGCTGTTCACCAAGGGCACGCTGGAACTGCCGTACAACATGCAGCTGAGCACGACCGCGATGTACTCGCAGCGTTCGTCGTCCGCGCAGGTCGCCGGCTACCCGCTGCGCAGCGATGCCCAGCCGAGCTTCCCGGTCTACATCGACAAGAACAACTACTGGAACCCGTTCGGTGAAGACCTGTACTTCATCCGCCGCACCGTCGAAGTGCCGCGCGTGACGGAAAACACCAACAACACGTTCCACGTCGACACCACCCTGTCGGGCGCGTTCGACTGGAAGGGCAAGGCCTGGAACTGGGACGTGGGCTACAACCACAGCGCCGTCCGCGGCACGACCATGGGCACCGGCAACGTCAACCTGCTGAACCTGAAAAAGGCGCTGGGTCCGTCGTTCCTGAACGCCAACGGCGTCGTCCAGTGCGGCACCGCTGCCGCCCCGATCCCGCTGGCCGAGTGCAAGCCGTTCAACATCATCGCGGGTCCGGGCGCAACCGACAAGGAAACCCTGGACTACGTGATGTCGACCGGCCAGGCCACCTATGGCTCGACCATCAACAGCGCGACCGCCAACATCAGCGGCGAACTGCTGCAGCTGCCGGCAGGCATGCTGGGCGTGGCAGGCGGCGTCGAACACCGCGAAGTGCGCGGCTACGACATCCCGGGCCAGTTCGAACAATCGGGCTTCTCGACCGACCTGGCCGGCAACTCGACCATCGGCAGGTACTCGGTGCGTGAAGCCTACCTCGAGACGAACATCCCGATCCTGAAGGGTGTGCGCTTCGCGGAACTGCTGAGCGTCGACCTGGCAACCCGCTACTCGGACTACAGCAACTTCGGCAACACCCACAACAGCAAAGCCAGCTTCATGTGGAAGCCGATCAAGGACGTGCTGGTCCGCGGCACGTGGGCACAGGGCTTCCGCGCGCCGACCGTGGGCGACACGTTCGGCGGCGGCCAGCAGACCTACGACACGTACATGGACCCGTGCGACAGCGCCTACGGCCAGCGCGGCACGCCGGGCGTGGATGCACGCTGCACGGCAGCCGGTGCCCGTCCGGGCTTCCGCCAGACCGACCAGACCAACACCCCGGTCAGCGACTCGGGCGGCGCACAGAGCGCCAACCCGTTCATGTCGGGCGCCGGCAACGCGTCGCTGCAGCCGGAACGCGCCAAGACGAAGACCTTCGGCTTCGTCTACAGCCCGGCCTGGCTGCCGGGTCTGTCGGGCTCGCTGGACTGGTACAACATCCGTGTCGACAACCTGATCACCGGCATTTCGGCCACCCAGGTCGCCGAATACTGCTACGTGCAGGGTGTCGCGTCGTTCTGCAACGCGATCAAGCGTGACCCGATCACGGGCCAGATCGTCAACCTGTCGCGCGGCAACGCCAACCTGGGCGCGCTGGAAACCGAAGGCTACGACCTGTCGCTGGCCTACCGCTTCAAGCGCGGTGCCTACGGCGCGTTCGGCCTGCGTTCGGACTCGACCTTCGTGACCAAGTACCGCACCAAGGCCGACAACACGGCCGACTGGGAAAGCTCGCTGGGCGAATACGACGGTAGCGGCGGCTTCGCCTACTACCGCATCAAGTCGAACGTCGCGCTGGACTGGAGCCTGGGCAACTGGAGCGCCACCTGGACGGCCCGCTACTTCGGCGCGATGCGCGACAAGTGCTACAGCAGCACCGTCGAATGCTCGACCCCGCAAGGCCACGCCAACTGGGGTACCGGCTACAACAAGAAGGGTGCGATGGTCTACAACGACGTGAGCGTCGCGTACAAGACCTCGTGGAAAGGCCAGATCATGGTCGGCGCCAACAACATCTTCGACAAGGAACCGCGTACCACCGTGCTGGGCGCGTCGTCCTCGTCGGCTGTGGACGCCAACCTGCCGATCGACCGCTTCATCTACGTGCGCTACAACCAGTCGTTCTAATCTTCGTCTGAACGCCTGAACGATGCCCGCCAGGTTCGCCTGGCGGGCATTTTTTCATCCGAGCGGCTATCATGAACGGTCCATGAAAAAGTAATAAACCATGCCTATCAAACTCAAGACCGATAAAGATATCGCCAAGATGCGCGTCTCCGGCCGCCTGGCGGCCGAGGTGCTGGAAATGATCGCGGAATACGTCGTCCCCGGCGTCTCCACGGAAGAACTCGACCGCCGCTGCAACGAATACATCCGCAAGGTGCAGAAGGCCACGCCCGCCAACGTCGGCTACCACGGCTTCCCGAAGACGCTGTGCACGTCCGTGAACAGCGTCGTCTGCCACGGCATCCCCTCCCCCGCCGAGATCCTGCAGGACGGCGACATCGTCAACATCGATGTCACCGTGATCAAGGACGGCTGGCATGGCGACACGAGCCGCATGTACTTCGTCGGCACGCCGAGCCCGGAGGCAAAGAAACTCGTCGACACGACATTCGACGCCATGATGGCCGGCATCCGCGCCGTGCGCCCGGGCGCGCGCCTGGGCGACGTGGGCCATGCGATCCAGAAGCTGGCGGAAGCCCAGGGCTACTCCGTCGTGCGCGAATACTGCGGCCACGGCATCGGCAAGGTCTACCACGAAGACCCGCAGGTGCTGCACTACGGCCGCCCCAACACGGGCATGCTCATCAAGGAAGGCATGACCTTCACGGTCGAACCGATGATCAACCTGGGCGACGCCGACGTGGAACAGCTCGACGACGGCTGGACCGTCGTGACGCGCGACCGCTCGTTGTCCGCGCAGTGGGAACACATGATCGCGGTGACCAGGAACGGGTTCGAGATTTTGACCCCGTGGCCAAAAAAATAAAATATGCGAAATAAAAAAAGCGCTCCCGAGGGAGCGCTTTTCGTTGGGTGGTGCGGATTACTTGGCGTTCATCAGCGCCACGGTGGTGTCCAGCATGCGGTTGCTGAAGCCCCACTCGTTGTCGTACCACGACGACACCTTCACCAGGCGGCCCGACACCTTGGTCAGGGTCGCGTCGAAGTTCGACGATGCCGGGTTGTGGTTGAAGTCGACCGACACCAGCGGCTCGGTGTTGTACGTCAGGATGCCCTTCAGCGCGCCTTCCGATGCGTCCTTCATCAGCTTGTTGATCTCTTCCACGGTCGTGTCGCGCTTGGCGATGAACGACAGGTCGACGATCGACACGTTGATGGTCGGCACGCGGATCGCGTAGCCGTCCAGCTTGCCGTTCAGTTCCGGCAGCACGAGGCCGACGGCGGCGGCGGCGCCGGTCTTGGTCGGGATCATCGACTGCGTGGCCGAACGGGCGCGGCGCAGGTCTTCGTGCATCACGTCGGTCAGCACCTGGTCGTTGGTGTAGGCGTGCACGGTGGTCATCAGGCCGTTTTCCAGGCCGATGGCGTCGTTCAGCGGCTTCACCAGCGGGGCCAGGCAGTTGGTGGTGCACGATGCGTTCGAGATCACGGTGTCCGTGGCCTTCAGCACGTCCTGGTTCACGCCGAACACGATGGTGGCGTCGACGTCCTTGCCGCCCGGTGCCGAGATGATGACCTTCTTGGCGCCGCCTTTCAGGTGGGCCGACGCTTTTTCCTTGGTGGTGAAGAAGCCGGTGCACTCCAGCACGACATCCACGCCCAGCTCGCCCCACGGCAGTTCGGCCGGGTTGCGCTGCGCGAACACGCGGATGCGGTCGCCGTTGACGATCATGTAGTCGCCGTCCACTTCGACGGTACCCGGGAACTTGCCGTGGGTCGTGTCGTAACGGGTCAGATGGGCGTTGTGCTCGACGTTGCCGAGATCGTTCAGCGCCACGATCTGGATGTCCTGCTTCTTGCCGCCTTCGTAGAAAGCGCGCAGCACGTTGCGGCCGATACGGCCATAACCGTTGATTGCTACTTTGATCGTCATTTATTCACTCCTGATTAAAAAAATCCTAACACCGAAGCATAGCGTGAAACCCGCCGTACGCACAGTCCGGCGGGCGCAATCCATCAGGCCGGGAGGACCGATTTGACCTTGGCGACGACATTCTCGACCGTGAAGCCGAAGTGCTTGAACAGCACCGGGGCCGGAGCCGATTCGCCGAAGGTATCGATGCCCACCACGGCACCTTCCAGGCCGACGTACTTGTACCAGAAGTCCGTCACACCAGCCTCGACGGCCACGCGCGGGATGCCACGGCCCAGCACGGCAGCCTTGTAGGCCGCGTCCTGGCGCTCGAACACGTCGGTCGACGGCATCGACACCACACGCACCTGGATACCCTGGCCAGCCAGGGTTTCGGCGGCTTTCACCGCCAGTTCCACTTCCGAACCCGTCGCGATCAGGACCGCGGACGGATTCGCCACATCGCGCAGCACGTAGCCGCCCCTGGCGATGTTCGCGACGGTCGCCGCGTCACGCTCCATGAACGGCAGGTTCTGGCGCGAGAAGATCAGCGTCGAGGGACCATCCTTGCGCTTGACGGCCTCGCCCCAGGCGACGGTCGATTCCGTCGTGTCGCACGGACGCCAGTTGTCCAGGTTCGGGATCAGGCGCAGCGACGAGACGTGTTCGATCGACTGGTGCGTCGGACCGTCTTCGCCCAGGCCGATCGAGTCGTGCGTGAACACGAACAGCGAACGGATCTTCATCAGCGCGGCCATGCGCAGGGCGTTGCGGCTGTAGTCCGAGAACGTCAGGAACGTGGCGCCGAACGGGATGAAGCCGCCGTGCAGGGCGACGCCGTTCATCATGGCGGACATGCCGAATTCGCGCACGCCGTAGTTGATGTGGTTGCCCGGGGTGCCCGAACGGACGGCGACCGATTCCTTCCAGTTGGTCAGGTTCGAGCCGGTCAGGTCGGCCGAGCCGCCCAGGAATTCCGGCAGCACCGGGGCCAGCGCCTGGATGGCGTTCTGGCTCGCCTTGCGGGTCGCGATGGTTTCTTTCTTGTCGATGGTCTGCGCGATCGCGGCGGCCAGCGTCTCTTCGAATTTGCCCGGCAGGTCACCCTTCATGCGGCGCTCGAATTCGGCGGCCAGTTCCGGGTATTGCGCGCGGTAGCCGGCGAACAGCGCGTTCCACTCGCCTTCGACGGCGGCGCCCTTCTGCTTCTGGTCCCACGCTTCGTAGATCGGGGCCGGGATGTCGAACGGGATAGCGTCCCAGATCAGGTGCTCGCGCACCGCAGCGACTTCCTTCTCGCCCAGCGCGGCGCCGTGCACCTTGTCGCCGCCCTGCAGGTTCGGCGAGCCCTTGCCGATGATCGTCTTGCAGCAGATCAGCGTCGGACGGTCCGACTGCTTGGCCTGCGCGATGGCCGCGTCCACGGCGGCGACGTCGTGGCCGTCCACGCCCGGGATCACGTTCCAGCCGTACGCCGCGAAGCGCTGCGGCGTGTCGTCCGTGAACCAGCCTTCCACCTTGCCGTCGATCGAGATGCCGTTGTCGTCGTACAGCCAGATCAGCTTGTTCAGGCGCAGCGTGCCGGCCAGCGACGCGACTTCGTGCGAGATGCCTTCCATCAGGCAGCCGTCACCCAGGAACGCGTACGTGTAGTGGTCGACGATGTCGAAGCCCGGACGGTTGAATTCCTTGGCCAGCAGCCACTCGGCCAGCGCCATGCCGACGGCATTGGCGATGCCCTGGCCCAGCGGGCCGGTGGTCGTTTCCACGCCCGGGGTGATGCCGACTTCCGGGTGGCCCGGGGTCTTGGAATGCATCTGACGGAAGTTGCGGATGTCGTCCATCGACAGGTCGTAACCCGACAGGTGCAGCAGTGCGTAGTGCAGCATCGAACCGTGGCCGTTCGACAGCAGGAAACGGTCGCGGTTCATCCAGCCCGGATTGGCCGGGTTGTGGCGATAGTGGCCGTCCCACAGCGCGACGGCGATCTCGGCCATGCCCATCGGCATGCCGGGGTGGCCGGAATTCGCCTTCTGGACGGCGTCCATCGCCAGCGCACGAATTGCGTTGGCCATCAGGGTGGTGGTTTGCAGAGATTTCATGGATGTGTGGGTCTGAGGATAGGGAAGCGGTGGCACGAGCTGGCCTTAACCGGGTATTTTACCAGAGCATGACAACCTCGCTTTAAAATGCCGGCTCGTTAACGGTTCCGATTGCCATCCATGCCACGTTTTTACTGCCCCCAGCCCCTCCTTCCCGGCAGCGTCGTCGACCTGCCGGAAGCGGTCGCCCACCACCTGCACGTCGTGCGCCAGCAGAGCGGCGACGAACTCGTGCTGTTCAATGGCGAGGGCGGCCAGGCGCGCGCGCGCCTCGCCGAGATCGGCAAGCGCCGCGCCAGCGCCGAAATCGTCGCGCTGGAAGCCGTCGACGTGGAGCTCCCCTTCCGCGTCACGCTGGCCCAGGGTTTGCCGGAGGGCAGCAAGATGGACTGGATCGTCGAGAAGGCCGTCGAGCTGGGCGCGGCCGGCATCATCCCGCTGGCGGCGCAGCGCTCCGTCGTGCGGCTCAGCGGCGACCGTGCCGACAAGCGGCTGGCGCACTGGCAGGCCGTCGTCGTCAGCGCGTCCGAGCAGTGCGGACGCAACCGGTTGGCCGACGTCGCGCCCGTGCAGGACGTCAACCGCTGGCTGGCCGAATCAGGGACCGGGACGCGCATCCTGCTCTCCCCGCGCGCGGACGCGTCGCTGGCGCAGTGGGTGCGCGCGACGCCGGCGCGGGACGTCACCCTGCTCGTCGGGCCGGAAGGCGGCTTCACGGACCAGGAAGAAGATGCGGCACGGGCCGCCGGGGCGCTGGCATTGTCGATGGGGCCGCGCGTGCTGCGCACGGAGACGGCCGGATTGGCCGCGCTGGCGATCCTCGCGGCGGGCTGGGGCGGGATCTGACCGGAACGTCACGCCGCGATCATCTGCAGCACGACCTTGCCCCTGGCGTGCCCCCGCTCGAGATACTCGAGCCCCGCCCTGGCGTCGGCAAACGGGAACACCTTGTCGATCACGGGGCGGATACGTCCGGCTTCCAGCAAGTCGCCGATCGCGGCGAGCTGGGCGCCATCGGGGCGCACGAACATGAACGCGTAGCTGGCGCCGCGCCGTCTGGCCAGGCGCCGGATCTTACTGCTCAGCACGCCGAACAGGAATTTCATCACGACGTTCATGCCGCGCGCCTCGGCAAATGCCGCATCGGGCGGGCCGATCAGCGAAACGATCCTGGCATCGGGACGGACGATACGCAAGGCCTTTTCCAGCCCGTCGGCCTTGACCGTACCCAGCACGGCATCATAGCCCTGCAATACCTGCTCGAATGCCTGGCGCTTGTAATCGACGACGACGTCGGCCCCGAGCGCGCGCACGAAGTCGACATTGCCCGTGCTCGTCGTGGTGCCGACCGTCGCGCCGAGCTGCTTCGCCAGCTGGATCGCAAAGGTACCGATGCCGCCCGCGCCGGCGGGAATGAAGACCTTCTGGCCGGGTTCGAGCCGCATTCGTTCCTTGAACGCCTGCCACGCCGTCAGGCTCACCATGGGCAGAGACGCCGCCTCGGCGAAGCTGAGATTCGCCGGCTTGCGGGCCGCGGCGCGCTCTGGCACGGCGACGAACTCCGCAAAACTGCCGGCGCCCAGATCGAAGACGCTGGCGAACACGGCGTCGCCCACCTTGAACCGGCTCACGCGGCTGCCCACTTCCACCACCGTGCCCGCGAGGTCGCTGCCCATGACGGCCGGCAGGTCGAACTTGAGGATGGGCTTGAACATGCCCTTGGGGATCATGTTGTCGATCGGGTTGACGCCGGCGGCATGGACCTGGACCAGGATCTCGTCCGGCCGGATCGTCGGATGGGCGACCTCGGCGAATTCCAGCGCGTCGGTTGCGCCGTAGCGCTTGAGTATCAGTGCTTTCATTGTTCTTTTCATGGCGGCATCACGCCAGGTGGAGGTCCTTGCGCAAGCCCGCGTCCATCATCGCGGCCGGCGCCAGGGTGCGCAGCAGGCGCAGGCGCTTCGCCAGCGTGCCGGCCGTGTAGCGCAGTTTCGGACGGGGCGCCTGCGCGGCCTTGAGCACGGTGGCCGCCACCACGTCCGGCCCTTCGGCGTTGGCCATCAGTTCTTTCAGGCGCGCGGTGACGGCGACACGGATGTCGCGATAGGTGTCGAGCATCGCGTCCGGCGCAAGCAGGTTGGCGTCGAACGGGGTCTTCGTGTAGGCCGGCTCGACGACGATGGAACGGATGCCCCGGTTGCGCAATTCGTGGTCCAGCGATTCCGAATAGCCTTCGATCGCGTGTTTGGTGGCGGCGTACAGCGCGCCGTACGGCATGGGCAGAAACCCGAGGACGGAGCCCATGTGGATGATGCGGCCCGCACCCCGGCTGCGCATATGCGGCAGCACGGCACGGGTCATGCGCACGACGCCGAAGAAATTGGTGTCGAAGATAGCCTGCGCCTGCTCCATGGAACTCTCTTCGGCTCCGGCCGGGGCCAACCCGAAACCGGCGTTATTGACCAGCAGGTCGATGCCCCCTTCCCTGTGCACGACGGTGGCAACGGCTTGTTGCACCGACGCGTCGCTGGTGACGTCCAGCGCGATCATCCCGAAGGCGCCGTGCCCGCCCGCCGCACCGCGGCGGCTCGTGCCGTAGACCTTGTACCCGGCGCCTGCCAGTTGCAGCGCAACGGCGGCCCCGATGCCGGACGATGCGCCGGTGACGAGTGCGACCTTTCTTTCCATGATAGTTCTCCTGACGAGGTTAATCTATATGATGATCATCATATTTGTGTGCAAAAAAAACGGCTCAACTGGCGCCGCCCGCCGGCATCAGCTGCTTCAGCGCCGCCAGCCGCAACGCCTTCGACAGCTTCGGCTCGTCCACGGCCCGGGCGATCATGGTTGCGCCGACCAGTCCGCACATGAGCATCATCGCCCGCTCGTGCGCCTCCGGCTGGCCCCAGTCCGGCATCTGCCGGGCCAGCAAGTCGATCATTTCCTTGATGCGGATCGTCGCCGCGCGCCGCACTTCCGGCGCCTGGCGCGGCATTTCCGAACCCAGCGCGGCGATCGGGCAGCCCGTCTCGATGGCGGCAAGGTGGTCATCGGACAGGTACGCCTCCACGATGCGCTGCAAGGCCTCCCCCGCCGGCGCCGCCGCCGCGATACTGGCCGCCAGGGCCACGGATTCGGCGCCGGCGCGGTCGCCGGCTTCCGCCAGCAACGCGTCGCGCGACGCGAAGTGCGCGTAAAAGCCGCCGTGCGTCAGGCCCGCCTCCTTCATGATGTCGGCCACGCCCGTACCGTCGTAGCCACTGCGCCGGATGGCGCGCGCCGCGACGTCGACGATGCGCTCATGGGTGGCTTCCTTGCGGTCCTGGGCGGACGACCTGTTCGATTTTGTTCGCATGACGATCATCATATCAGTAATTCCCCGAGCGGTACGTACGCCACGCAAAAAAAACACCCCGCGACGGACGATGTCCAGCGCGGGGTGTTTGCGGGCCCGGCACCGCCGGGCTCCAGACCACGTTATCAGAACGTATAGGCCAGGCCGAGGCTGAAGAAGCGGCCGATCGCGCCTGCCTGGTGCAGCGAGGCGTTGTACGACGTCTGCGCGCCCGAGTTGCCGTAGGTCGCCACGTCAGCCGGCGGCTGGCGGTCGAACAGGTTCAGGATCGAACCCTTCAGCGTCAGGTTCTGGCTCAGCCTGTACTGCAGGTTCAGGTTGACCGACGTGAACGATGCAACGTGGCAGTAGTACTCAGGCTGCGGCAGGTTGCGGAAGTACGCACGGCCACCCACGTTGAAGCTGGTACCGCCAGGACCCGAGCAGTCGGTCACGCCCAGCGACGGGTCGATGGTCGAGAAGTCGCTGGTGTAGTTCACCGTCGTGTTCACGTCCATCGGACCACGGCTCCAGGCCAGCGAGAACTGTGCACGGTCCTTCGGGCTGCCGGTCGCGCCGGAAATCGCCGACGGGCCTTGCGTGCCGGCCAGCTGGTAGCTCACGCCACCGGCCGCTTCCGTGATGTAGCTGAAGGTGTGCGCGGCGCTCAGGTTCGCCTTCAGGGTGCCCAGGTCGCTCGGCAGACGCCAGCGGTAGCCGATGTCCGCTTCGATGCCGCTGGTCTTGGTGCCGCCCAGGTTCACGTACGGCGAGGTCGCGTAGATGATCGGGCCCAGCGCCGGGGTGCCGACGGTGGTGGTACCGTCGCCGTTGGCGATGTCCAGCGGGGTGATCGGGCCGCGCACGAATGCCGGGACGTAGCTCGGATCGTTACCGGCGGCCGACACGATCTGGTTGGTGACCTTGATGTTGTAGTAGTCGAGGGTGGCGTTCAGGCCACGCACCGGCTCCAGGATCACGCCCAGGGTGTAGGACGTCGATTTCTCAGGCGACAGCGACGGCGTGGTCAGCTGGACGTACGGCGGGTTCAGGCCGCAGGCGGTCGGCACGTTGCCCGCGGTGTTCGGGTTGCCGTTCGCGCACAGGACCGGATCGTCGATACCGTTGAAGGTGAAGAACGAACCGGCATTGCCCACCTCGGCCGGGTTCGGCGCGCGGAAGCCCTTGGCGTAGGTACCGCGCACGCCGAACTGGCTCATCGGCGCCCACTTGAAGCTCGCCGCCGGCGTGAACTTGTTGAAGTTCTTGTAGTGGTCGTAACGGCCCGAAGCGTGCAGTTCCAGGCTCTTGATCGGGGTCGCCTGCAGTTCGGCGAAGGCCGCCGTATTCGTCTCGTCGCCGATCACGAAGGCGGTGGTCTGTGCGACCTGGCCGTTCGCGGTCAGGCTGGCCGCCGGCGAGTTCTGGGTGCGCTTGTGGTAGTGCAGGCCGGCTGCCAGGGCCAGCGGACCGGCGCCCAGTTGCATCAGCTCGCGCGAACCGACCGCGTCGAAGTAGTTCAGCTTCGACTCCAGGGTGTTCGAGAAGTGCGGCGACACCGTGGCCAGCAGGGCCGGCGAGTTGCCGCCAACCGGGTTCCACGTACCGTTGAAGATCGCGTTGTACAGGGCGGCACGGTCGATGTAGCCGCTGTAGTCGATGTCGGTCTTGACCTTGGTGATGCCGCCGGCGACGTTGATGTCCCAGCCGTAGGCGCTGCCGTGCAGGTCGAGCGCGAAGCGGGTCGTGGTCGCGGTGTTGTCCTGGGTCGCGAACGGATCGGTGCCCGGGATGTAGCCGTACAGGCGGGCCGTCGTGCCCAGCTGGTTGAACGACGCGGTGGCCGGGATCAGGGTGCTCGGCACGCGGCTGTTACCCGAGGTCACGACGCCATTGTTCAGCGAGTTGTTGCCGCCGAACGTGGTCGGCGAGTAGGCCGACAGGTAGCTGCCGCGGTTGTTGACGCTGTTACGCTGGAACATCGAGCCCTTGAACGCCAGTTCCCAGTCCTGGTTCAGCTTCTTGGTCATGCCGACCAGCAGGTTGATGTTCTCGGTCTGCGGCTGGATGTTGGTGACGGTGTCGCGGATCGCGCAACCGCCGCTCATGTACAGGTTGTAGTTACACTTGGTCGGATCCAGGAACTGGAAGTTGGCCGGATTGTTGACGCCGCCGGTGCCCGCCGGGTTGTACAGGAACGGGCTGTTGGTCGCGGTCAGGCGCGAGTTCAGGCCGTTGGGCACGCCCAGGCGGATGTTGTTGCCGCCGCGCGAACGCCAGTCCGCGTTGGCCCAGTCGAACTGGTCGCGGTCCGACACCTTGATCGAACCCTGGCGGCGCCATTCGGCGGTGACGAAAGCGTTGTAGCCGTCGTTGTCCAGGTCGCCGATACCGGTGCTGATCGACGCGCGGTGCGTCTTGCCGCCGCCGTGCTGGGTGTTGCCGGATTCGGCCGCCACGCGGGTGCCGTTCAGGTTTTTCTTCAGCTTGATGTTGACGACGCCGGCGATGGCGTCGGAACCGTACAGCGACGAAGCGCCGCTTTTCAGGACTTCGATGCTTTCGATGGCATCGAACGGAATCGAGGAGACGTCGACGAAGGCGCGCTGGGCGTCATCCGACAGCGGATACGGGGCAAGGCGGTGGCCGTCGACCAGCACCAGGGTCGCGCCGACCGTCAGGCCGCGCAGCGAAATACCCGAAGCGCCGTTCGCGAATGCGCCGGAAAAGCCGGTGCCGAGCGTGCCCTGGCCGTTGGCGGCGAGGTCGTTCAGCAGTTCGGCGACGGAGGTCTTGCCGCTTTTCTGGATGTCCGCGGCCGTCAACACCTGCACGGGGGTCGGGGTTTCGGTGTCGGTACGGCTGATCAGCGAACCGGTGACGACCACGCGCGCGGGGGCTTGGGCGCTGACCGCATCTTGCGTCTGAGCCATTGCCGGTGCTGCCAGCAGCGCGCCGCTGGCCAGAACGCACGAAATCGCCAATGGCATCGACTTCAATTTAAACGTCATGAATACTTCTCCTTCTCGAATCTCTCAAAGTGGTTTCTTACGTTCACCACATGCAGGCACGGCGCTTACACGCGGGGGCGGCCAAGCTGCGCCGCCCCCGTTTGCACGGCCGTTGCCTGCAAAGGCTTTTGGCCTGGTGCGTTTGAACTACTGGTGACTACCACACTAATTGATGTGTTTTTTCATCATTCGCCCTGTAGGACGAACCCTCTCAATTAACGTTTCTTAGATATCAAACGTTACTGATTTGTCGATAAAACCATAGCAAAAGCGAAAGTGTCAATAAAACACAATTGCCGAAATGTGTAGAAACAACACATTTAAAAAGACCCAGAATTAACGCTTTTCATTGGTGCAGTGCAGCACCAGAAAGGGTTTTCTTTTGAACAAATATTGCACTATTAAAGTGATTCATAAGAACTTCGCATGCATATAGGCTGATTTCGATACTGAACATGCTCGACGCACCGCAGCAGGAAAATTCTTAACGTTACGGATTTTGGCTGGAAAAAGCACGCCAGACGCATGGTGTTGAGGTTGCCACCATGCATGGGGGAAGCCAACGTCGGTTGCTTGCCTACAACACAAACCCTGGGAATCCTTTCCTGCCGGCCCGGGTGGCCGATGCCTTATACTGGCGCCTGTACCGATCTGCCGCCGCCGGCACGGCGCCCGTCCGGCGCCGCCGCGCGCCTGCCCACCACTCATCATGCTGCGAATTAACGAACTCAAACTGCCCCTGAATCACCCCGACCACGCCCTGCGCGACGCCATCGTCGGCCGGCTTGGCATCGAAAGCGGAGACCTGATCGATTTCTCGGTCTTCAAGCGCAGCTACGACGCGCGCAAGAAGACCGCCATCGTCCTGATCTACGCCCTCGACGTGGAAGTCCGCGACGAAGCGGCCGTGCTGGCCCGGCTGGCGCGCGATCCGCATATCGTCCCGGCGCCCGACACCGGCTACAAGTTCGTGACCAGGGCCCTGCCCGCGCCGGGCACGCCGCGGCCGGTGGTCGTGGGCATGGGCCCGTGCGGGCTGTTCGTGGCGCTGATCCTGGCCCAGATGGGCTTCAGGCCGCTCGTGCTGGAACGCGGCAAGATCGTGCGCGAGCGCACCGTCGACACCTTCGGCTTCTGGCGCAAGCGCAAGCTGAACACGGAATCGAACGTGCAGTTCGGCGAAGGCGGCGCCGGCACCTTCTCTGACGGCAAGCTGTACAGCCAGGTCAAGGATCCGAAGCACTATGGCCGCAAGGTCCTGAACGAGTTCGTGAAGTCGGGCGCGCCGGAAGAAATCCTGTACGTCAGCAAGCCGCACATCGGCACCTTCCGCCTGGTGAAAATGGTGGAACAGATGCGCGCCGAGATCCTCGCGCTGGGCGGGGAAATCCGCTTCCAGACGCGCGTGGAAGACGTGCTGATCGAGGGCGAAGGCGCGCTATCGAACCGCCAGGTGGTCGGCGTGAAACTGCACACGGGCGAGACCATCCCGACCCGCCACCTCGTGATGGCCGTCGGCCACAGCGCGCGCGACACGTTCGAGATGCTGTACGACCGCGGCGTGTACGTCGAAGCGAAGCCGTTCTCGATCGGCTTCCGCGTCGAGCACCCGCAATCGCTGATCGACGTGTGCCGCTTCGGTCCGAACGCGGGCAACAAGATCCTCGGCGCGGCCGACTACAAGATCGTCCACCACGCCTCCAACGGCCGCAGCGTGTACAGCTTCTGCATGTGCCCGGGCGGTACCGTCGTGGCTGCCTCGTCCGAGGAAGGCCGCGTCGTCACCAACGGCATGAGCCAGTATTCGCGCGCCGAACGCAACGCCAACAGCGCGATCGTCGTCGGCATCACCCCGTCCGACTATCCGGGCCACCCGCTCGCCGGCGTCGCCTTCCAGCGCGAACTGGAATCGCGCGCCTTCGTGCTGGGCGGCAGCAATTACGATGCGCCGGGCCAGTTGATGGGCGACTTCGTGCGCGGCGTGCCGTCGACGGCATTCGGCAGCGTGACGCCGTCGTTCAAGCCGGCCGTGCACCTGACGGACCTCGCCCCGTCCCTGCCCGAGTACGCCATCGTCGCGATGCGCGAAGCCTTCGTCGCGTTCGACAAGCAGATCAAGGGCTACTACAAGGAAGACGCCGTGCTGACCGGCGTCGAGACCCGCACGTCGTCGCCGATCCGCATCAAGCGCCACGACGACAACCTGCAGAGCCTGAACACTTCAGGCCTGTACCCGGCCGGCGAAGGCGCGGGCTACGCGGGCGGCATCATGTCGGCCGCGATCGACGGCATCCGCGTCGCGGAAGCCGTTGCACTGGCCATGGTCGGCTGATTCTCATCGTCATTCTCGCGGCGCCGGGCTCATGGCCGGCGCCCGCCCGCATGGCTGAATAAGCCTGTTTCCCCCAATCGAGATATGCACACATACATGTCGTACATACACTCTTGATTTCACAAAGAAATATTGTTTCAAATTCTTACAAGCGTTAATGCAAATCTGTCTGTTTTTGACGTAATTACACCACAAATTTGCGTGAATTTTAGTTTCTGTGGTGTATCTTTACTGTTCTTGAAATATTGGTTATCCGCTATTTCAAACTTGTAACCTACAAAAACAGGACCAAGAGATGCTCACAGAAAAAACCATGGCGCGGACCCTGCGCCTCGTATTCTCCGGCACGACGCTGGCCGCCGGCTTCGGTTTTGCCGGCACCGCCCTGGCACAAACCCAGGAAGTGCAGCAGGCGCCGATCGCGCGTGTGGAAATCACCGGCTCGGCAATCAAACGTATCGATGCTGAAACGGCAGTGCCCGTTACCGTGCTCCGTGTCGAAGACCTGAAGAAGGAAGGTCTCACCACCATCGAACAGGTGATGTCGAACCTGAGCGTCTCGCAAGCCCAGCAAGGCACCAGCCAGTCGGTCGGTTCCAGCACGGGCGGCGCATCGTTCGCCAACCTGCGCGGCATCGGCCAGAACAAGACCCTGGTGCTGCTGAACGGCCGCCGCCTGGCGAACAACGCCTACGACAGCTCGGCACCGGACCTGAACATGATCCCGTTCGCCGCGCTCGAGCGCGTCGAAGTGCTGCGCGACGGCGCATCGTCGCTGTACGGCTCCGACGCCGTGGGCGGCGTGATCAACTTCATCACGAAGAAGAATTACCAGGGCGGCAGCGCCACCTTCGGCGAAGACATCCCGTCGCATGGCGGCGGCCGTTCGATCAACGCGAACGTCGCGCTGGGCTGGGGTGACCTCGACACCCAGGGCTGGAACATCTCGGCCGTGATCGACCACCAGGAACAGTATCCGCTGAACGGTACCGACCGCAACTACAACACCCGCTACCCGGGCGGCCTGTCGACCTCGACCTTCCCGGCCAACTACTACCAGGGCGGCGACAGCGTCAACCCGGCCGGCCCGGGCTGCACGACCGGCGTGCACCTGATCCCGGACGGCGGCACCGGTTGCCTGATGACGACCTCGTCGTTCGTCGACTACATCCCGCGCAACATCCGCGACTCCGGCCTGATCCGCGGTACCCTGAAGCTGGGCCAGCACGAACTGGGCGTCGAATACCTGACGAGCCAGAGCGTCGTCGGCACCACCATCGCCCCGGTCCCGTACGGCGGCCTGTACATGAACCGCCTGCGTCCGGACGGCACGGCGAACCCGTACTACCCGGCCGGCCTGGATCCGACCTACACGGAATCGTTCATGCCGGACGGCGTGCAGCCGGGCTTCGCGCACGTGAAATGGCGCGACATGCCGAACGGCGTGCGCCAGGACAAGAACACGAACCGCCAGCAACGCCTGGTCGTTTCGCTGGCAGGCAACGTCGCCGGCTGGGACTATGACGGCGCCGTCACCTGGAACGAAAACCGCGTGCAGGAGCAACTGTTCGGCTACAGCGACGGCGGCCTCATCACCCAGGGCGTCCGGGACGGCGTGATCAACCCGTTCGGCGACCAGAGCGCCGCGGGCACCGCGCTGCTGAACTCGGCCGCCCTGTCGGGTACCATCCAGACCGCGCGCGGCCAGACCACGGGCCTCGACTTCCACGCCAGCCGCGAGCTGGGCGACTGGCTGAACGCCGGCCGCGGCGCCGCCCTGGCACTGGGCGCGGCGACGACGTACGACAAGTTCACGAGCGCCGCGAATACCGAGTTCGCCGAGAAGGTCGTCGCCTCGACCGGTATCGACCCGAACACGCTCAACTCGGGCTCGCGTCACACGTACGCCGTCTACGGCGAACTGAACGTCCCGATCCTCAAGACCCTGGACGTGACGGGCTCGGTCCGCTACGACAAGTACAGCGACTTCGGCAACACGACGAACCCGAAAGTGTCGTTCCGCTGGCAGCCGACGCAGGCCGTGCTGGTGCGCGGTTCGTACTCGACCGGCTTCCGCGCCCCGTCGCTGTACGACATCCACTCGGCCCAGACCTACACCAACACCGCCGGCACGTATGACGACCCGGTCAACTGCCCGGGCGGCAACCCGCTGCCGGGCCACTCGCGCGCCGCGAACTGCAGCCAGCAGTTCCAGGTGCTGGGTGGCGGCAACCCCGCGCTGCAGCCCGAAAAGTCGAAGAACGCCACGCTGGGCATCATGATCGAGCCGCTGAAAGGCCTGAGCGTCGGCGTCGACGTCTGGGCCCTGAAGCTGGACCACCAGATCAGCGTGCTGAGCCTGGATGACATCTTCGCCGACAACGTCAAATACGCGTCCCGGTACCACCGCAACCCGGCCGGCGAACTGTCGGTGGACGGTTCGCAGTGCCCGAACCCGGCGACCTGCGGCTACATCGAGCGCCTGAACGAGAACCTGGGCGGCATCATCACCAACGGTGTCGACCTGTCGGCCAACTACCGCCTGCGCACCACCGGCTACGGCACGTTCTCGTTCGCGTCGAACACGACCTACGTCCACAAGTACGAGTACCAGAACACGGAAGGCGGCGAGTGGAACCAGAACGTCGGCGTGTACTCGGGCACCGGGCCGGTGTTCCGCTGGCAGTCGACCAACAACGTGGTGTGGAACCGCGACGCCTGGTCGGCCGGCCTGACCGCGCGCTACAAGAGCGGCTACGTCGACCAGGATCCGACCAACCACGTCGCTTCCTACACGACGTTCGACCTGTTCGGCGCATGGCAGCAGAAGAAGGGCCTGGGCCTGACCGTCGGCGTGCGCAACCTGCTGGACAAGGATCCGCCGCTGTCGTACCAGGACTACACGTTCCAGGCCGGCTACGATCCGCGTTACACGGATCCGCTGGGCCGTACCTTCTACGCGCGTGTGAACTACACGTTCTAAGCTGATACGCTCGTAGCAGACGAAACGCCCGGTGCATTGCGCACCGGGCGTTTTTTTATGGCTGTGTTCGCGCTATTTATGTGAACTGAAATTCGTTGCAGAGGTCTGACGCATCGTCGAGTTAACTCAAGAGGAGTGACGATGCGCAGCCTGACGTTCGACGAATTGTTCGCCATGTTGGCGGCGGCGCAGTTGTCTGCGGGCGACCTGGCCCGGCTACGGGAATGGATCGCCGGCATCGCGCATCCGGGCGAGTGCATCGCCCTGATCGAGCAGGCGGCGGCGGGCCGGCCGTGTCCGCACTGCGGCTGCGCCCGCAAGCACCGCTGCGGCCAGGCAAGTGGACTGCAGCGCTTCCGCTGTCTCGGCTGCGGACACAGCCATAACGCATTGACCGGAACTCCCCTGGCACGGCTGCGCAAGAAGGAACGCTGGCTACCGTACCTGCAATGCGTGCTCGAATCGCGCACGGTCCGTGATGCCGCGCAAGTCGTCGGCGTACATCGCACGACCAGCTTCCGGTGGCGCCACCGGTTCGTGCGCGGTGCGATACGCGACCGGCCGGCCACGCTGTTGGCCGTCGTCGAGGCCGACGAAACATATCGACTCGAATCGCAGAAGGGTGCACGCAACCTGGGGCGGCCGCCGCGAAAGCGCGGTGGGGTGGCGAAGCGGCGCGGAATCAACCGGGAGCACGACTGTCTGCTCGTCGCGCGTGATCGCAATGGACGGACGCTCGACTTTCATACAGGGCGCGGCCAGGTGACGGCGGCGCAATTGTGCCAATGCCTCAAACCGGTGCTGCCGGACGACGTCCTGCTAATCACCGACAGCGCGGTGGCCTATCGCCACTTCGCGGAGCAGGCTGGCATCACGCATGAAGCGGTGAACGTGAAAGCAGGCATTCGGGCGCGCGGCGCGATCCACATTCAAAACGTGAACAGCTGGCACAGCCGCTTCAAGAGCTGGCTGGTGCGATTCCGTGGGGTTGCAAGCCGCTACCTGATCCATTACTCGGGATGGCAGCGCGTGCTGGACGATCGTCGCCTCACCAAGCCAGCTCATCTGCTGTGTGCTGCGGTCCAGCTCGGCTAGGCGGGCGGGTTACCGAATTACCGCGAACACAGCCTTTTATAGCCAGCCGGCCTTCCTGAAGCGCCGGTAGAGGTAGACACAAACCGCGATCATGGCGGCGAGCGCCATCGGATAGCCCCACTTCCATTCCAGCTCGGGCATGAACTTGAAATTCATGCCCCACACGCCGGCGAACGCCGTGAACACGGCGAAGATCGCGGCCCACGCGGCCAGGCGTTTATTGACCTCGCTCTCGTCGATCGAGACCATCGACAAATTCACCTGGATCGCGGTGCTGATCGTGTCGCGGATCGCGTCGAGGCGGCCGGCGATGCGGATCAGGTGGTCGTGCACGTCGCGGAAATAATCCTGCGTGCCGACGATGAGCGGCGGGACGCGGCCGCCATGCAGCCGGCCGATCGCTTCCAGCAGCGGGAACACGGCGTGGCGCAGCACGAGGCCCTTGCGTTTCAATTGATACAGGCGCTCGACGTTCTCGCGCTGCGCGCCGTGCGTGAAGATGCGGTCCTCGATCGTCTCGAGTTCGGATTCGAGCATGTCGACGACGGGGAAGTAGCGGTCGACGACGGCATCCATCAGCGCGTACATGACGAAGGCCGAGCCCATTTTCAGCAGGTGCGGTTCGCGCTCGGCGCGCGCGCGTACGCCGAGGAAGCCCTTGGCGGAATCGCGACGGACGGACAGGACATAGTTCTTGCCGGCGAAGATCGCCAGTTCGCCGGTGGCGAGGTGGTCGCCATCGACGAGGTCGACCGTGTGCACGACGGTAAACAGGCAGTCGCCGTATTCCTCGATCTTGGGGCGCTGGTGGCCGCGCGCGGCGTCTTCGACGGCCAGTTCGTGCAGATTGAATTCTTCCTTCATCTGCGCCATTTCGGCGTCGGTGGCGTCGCGCAGCGCAACCCAGACGAAGCAGCCGGGCTTATCCAGGTAGTCGCTGATGTCTTCGACAGGGATGTCGCACAGCTTCTTGCCTTCCTGGTAGGCGACGCAGTTGATCAGCATGTCATCGAAACGTTGTTGCTAGGATGACAGAGCTTACACCATACCGCCTTTCGAATAAGGTCCCGCGGGACCTTATTCGTCCTTAGCGCCGTCGATACCGAGTTCGGCAATCTTGCGCGTGATGGTATTGCGCCCGATCCCGAGCCGGATCGCCGCGTCGTTCTTGCGGCCGTGCGTGTGCTTCAGCGCCGTGCGGATCAGCGCGGATTCAAACTGGCGCCCCAGCACGTCCATCACCTCGACCTGCCCTTCGGACAGCATGCGCGCGGCCTGCAGTTCCAGCAGGCCGATCCAGCCGTCCGCGCCGTTCGGCAGCGCGCCGGGTTCGGCGTGGTGCGCCATGCTGGCGGGCGGGGATGCCAGCGACATCGTGCCCACGCCCGAGCTGATGCCGACGGCGAAGCCGTTGCCGCCGGCCGGCACGGGTTGCGCCTGGGTCAGGTCGCGCGGCAGGTCCTTCACCTCCACGGTCTGGCCCGGCGCCATCACCGTGATCCAGTTGCACAGGTTTTCCAGCTGGCGCACGTTGCCGGGGAGCTCCAGGCCGGTGAGGAAGCGCAGCGCATCGTCGCTCATGCGCTTGGTCTCGACGCCCAATTGGCGTGCACTCTGCACCAGGAAGTGGCGCACCAGAATGGGGATGTCTTCGCGCCGCTCCCGCAAACTGGGCAGGCGCAGGCGGATCACGTTCAGGCGGTGGTACAAGTCTTCGCGGAACAGGCCGTCGCGCACGCGCTGCTCCAGGTTCTGGTGCGTGGCCGCGATCACGCGTACGTTCGCCTTCACGGGCTGGTGCCCGCCCACGCGGTAAAAATGGCCGTCGGACAACACGCGCAGCAGGCGCGTCTGCAGGTCGAACGGCATGTCGCCGATCTCGTCGAGGAACAGCGTGCCGTTCTCGGCCTGTTCGAAGCGGCCGCGCCGCATCGCCTGCGCGCCCGTGAAGGCGCCGCGCTCGTGGCCGAACAGTTCGGATTCCAGCAGGTCTTTCGGGATCGCGGCCGTGTTCAGCGCGATGAACGGCTGTTGCGCGCGCGGGCTGTGCTTGTGCAGGGCGCGGGCGACGAGTTCCTTGCCGGTGCCCGATTCGCCCGTGATCAGGACCGTCACGTTCGATTGCGACAGGCGGCCGATGGCGCGGAACACTTCCTGCATCGCGGGCGCCTGGCCCAGGATCTCGGGGGTCTCGCTCGGTGCGATGTCGACGCTGGCCTCGCGCAGGCTCTCCTCGAGCGCGCGGCGGATCAGGGCGACGGCCTTGTCGATGTCGAACGGCTTGGCCAGGTATTCGAAGGCGCCGCCCTGGAACGAGGCGACGGCGGAGTCGAGGTCGGAAAAGGCGGTGATGACGATGACCGGCAGGCCGGGGTGGTGTTCCTTGACGGCCGCCAGCAGATCGAGGCCCGATTCGCCGGGCATGCGGATGTCGGACACGAGCACCTGCGGCGTGTCCGTTTCGAATGCCGCCAGCGCTTCGCGGCCGCTGGCAAAACTCCGGGTGGCGAGGTTCTCGCGCGCCAGGGCCTTTTCAAGCACCCAGCGGATCGATGCATCGTCGTCGACAATCCAGATTGGTTTCATTAGTTCTACTTCCCGCGAAGGTTCAAGGGGGATTGCCGGGTACGCCCCTCGTCTTCACCCGCTTATGGCAGGGGAATCAGGATGCGGAAATCCGTCAATCCAGGCCGGCTTTCGCACTCGATCAAGCCCATATGCTGTTGCACGAAGGTTTGTGCCAAGGTCAGCCCGAGACCGCTGCCGCCTTCGCGCCCGGAGACGAGCGGATAGAAGATGCGGTCGCGGATATCGGGGGCGATGCCCGGTCCGTTGTCGATGATATGCAAGTCTAATGCCAGCCCGTAACGCACCTTCGCCAGGGTCACCTGGCGTGCCACCCGGGTGCGCAGGACGATCTCGGCGTCGCCCGCCGCGATGCGCGTGCGCAGGGCCTGGGCGGCGTTGTGGACGATGTTCAGGACGGTCTGGATCAGTTGTTCCTTGTCGCCGCGGAATTCGGGAATCGACGCGTCGTAGTCGCGCCGGATCGCGAGGCCCGACGGGAATTCCGCCAGCACGAGGCTGCGCACGCGCTCGCACACTTCGTGGATGTTGACGTCGCCCACGATGTGCGGACGGCGGTGCGGCGCCAGCAGGCGGTCGACGAGGGTCTGCAGCCGGTCGGCCTCCTTGATGATCACCTGCGTGTATTCGCGCAGCGAACTCAGGTGCACATCCGGCAGTTCCAGCTCCAGCAACTGGGCCGCGCCGCGGATGCCGCCCAGCGGGTTCTTGATCTCGTGGGCGAGATTGCGGATGAGTTCCTTGTTGGCCTGGCTCTGGTCGAGGAGGCGCTCCTCGCGGTCGGTTTTCAGTTGCTGGACGTTCTCGCGCAGCTCGACGACGACCTCGGCCTCGCCGGCCGCGCTGACGATGCTGTGCACGTGCAGCGGCTCGCGCGCCGGACGGAACAGCGTCAGGTCCTGGCGCAGGTCGGCATACTTGTGCGCGATCGCCTGTTCGCACAGGGCGCCCAGTTCGTCGCCGTTGGTGAACAGGCCGACCAGCTTCTGGCGCGACAGCGACTTGGCCGACATGTCGAGCAGGTGCTCGGCGGCCGGATTGGCGTAGCGGACGAGCCCGTCGGCATCCGCCACCAGCACGGCGGAGGCGAGCATGTCGAGGCCTGCGAAACGGTCGTGCTGGAGAGGGTCGGACGGGGTCCCGTTCATGTCATTTGATGTTGGCGATCTCGCGCTTGAGCGCTTCCACGTTCTTTTCGCTGCGGCCGATGTTGTCGCGCATCTGGGCCACGCGTTCCTGGTACTTCGCGTAATTCTTTTCGTTGCCCTGGCGTTCCGGCTCGCCGTTGTTGAAGTCGCGCTTCAGGTCCGCCAGTTTCCGTTCCTCGGCACGCAATTCGTCCTCGAGGATCGCGCGGCGGTCGTCGTCGCGCGCCTTTTGCGTGGCCGTGTCCACCCGCGGAAAACCTGCGGGGTTGGGTGCACTTGCCGGCGGCCGCCCTGCCCCCTGGCGCATCGTCACCGCGGGCGCGGCGCGCGGCGCCGGTGCCGGGGTCGACGCGACATAGCCCGGCAGGTCGAGCACCTTGCAGCCTGGCTTGTTGATGTCGGTAAATTCCACCCGGCCGTTCTGGTCGACGCATTTGTAGATGACGGAATCGGCCCGCGCCTCGTGCGCGGCAAGTCCTGCGAGCAACAACAGACGCAGGAGGAAGCAGCTTGTCATTCGCATCAAATCAGTCTGGATGCATGGTTGGGAAGCTTCCGACTATACCCCATCCAGTAAAAAACGCGAGGCGGCCGGCTGGCTTTCCCCGCGTTTTCGTTACCGTGTGGATACACTTCAATGCCGGACTGTTCACAATCCGGCACCAAGTGATGCCAACGAATTACGACGAGTAGTACATGTCGAATTCGGCCGGGTGCGGGGTCATGCGCAGACGCTGGACTTCGTTCATCTTCAGGTCGATGTACGCGTCGAGCATGGAATCGCTGAACACGCCGCCGCGGGTCAGGAACTCGCGGTCCTTGTTCAGGGCGTCCAGTGCTTCTTCCAGCGACGAGCAGACCGTCGGGATCAGCTTGTCTTCTTCCGGCGGCA
This sequence comes from Massilia kyonggiensis, assembly GCA_966212285.1. Classification (GTDB taxonomy): domain Bacteria; phylum Pseudomonadota; class Gammaproteobacteria; order Burkholderiales; family Burkholderiaceae_D; genus Telluria; species Telluria kyonggiensis_A. Next base: position 150,645 of record CBIHQW010000006.1, on the reverse strand, counting down.
GGTGGTACAGGTCCTTCGTCGCGGCTTCGCCCGGGTGGATCTTGTTCTGGATACCGTCCAGGCCGGCCATCAGCAGGGCTGCGAAGCACAGGTAGACGTTGGCCAGCGGGTCCGGGAAGCGGGTCTCGATGCGGCGGCCTTTCGGGTTCGCCACGTGCGGGATGCGGATCGATGCCGAACGGTTCTTGGCCGAGTAAGCCAGCTTGACCGGGGCTTCGTAGCCCGGCACCAGGCGCTTGTACGAGTTCGTGCCCGGGTTGGTGATGGCGTTCAGGGCCTTGGCGTGCTTGATGATGCCGCCGATATAGAACAGGGCCGTTTCCGACAGGCCGGCATAGCCGTCGCCGGCGAACAGGTTCTTGCCGTCTTTCCAGATCGACTGGTGCACGTGCATGCCCGAGCCGTTATCGCCGTTCATCGGCTTCGGCATGAAGGTTGCGGTCTTGCCGTAGCTGTGGGCCACGTTCCAGATCACGTACTTCAGGTTCTGCGTCCAGTCGGCACGCTCGACCAGGGTCGAGAACTTGGTGCCCAGCTCCATCTGACCCGCGCCAGCCACTTCATGGTGGTGCACTTCGACCGGGATGCCCATCGATTCGAGGATCAGCGAGATTTCCGAACGCATGTCCTGGAAGCTGTCGACCGGCGGGACCGGGAAGTAGCCGCCCTTGACGGTCGGACGGTGGCCGCTGTTGCCGCCTTCGAATTCCTTGTCGGTCGACCAGGAAGCTTCTTCCGAATCGATCTTGACGAAGCAGCCCGACATGTCGACTTTCCACCGGACGGAGTCGAAAATGAAGAATTCCGGTTCCGGGCCGAAGTAGGCGGTGTCGCCGATGCCCGACGATTTCAGGTACGCTTCGGCGCGCTTGGCGATGGAACGCGGGTCACGGTCGTAGCCCTTGCCGTCCGACGGTTCGATCACGTCGCACTGCATGAACACGGTGGTCTCTTCAAAGAACGGGTCGATGTTCGCGGTGTTCGGGTCAGGGATCAGCAGCATGTCCGATGCTTCGATGCCTTTCCAGCCGGCGATCGACGAGCCGTCGAATGCGTGGCCGGATTCGAACTTGTCTTCGTCAAAGTGCGAGATGGGAACGGTCACGTGCTGTTCCTTGCCGCGGGTATCGGCGAAACGCAAATCAACGAACTTGACTTCGTTGTCCTTCAGCATCTGGATTACATCTGCGGCGGTCCTTGCCATTCCAATATCTCCTAAGTCAAAAAGGGGTGTCGATGCCAACCAAGCATGCGACAGGCGCATAACCTTCTAAGCAGAAATTATGCCAGCATTTTTCCATGAGCAAATAAATAATGATTACTTTGAGGCTGCTCAATTTGCCCCTTAAAATCAATGACACCTTATGCGTGCACGTTAATGGCGCACATTCGTCCATACGCACCAAACAAGTGCAATTTTCCGAGTGTGCACCAAAATAAGGCACGATGCACCAAAAATGCGAGCCCTAGCTTAGCAACGATCCGCGACGGTGCGCAACCAGCCTACAGGGAATCAATGACATGACCAAGACCGACGAGATCCTCGCCACCGCCCGGGCCCGCACGCCCGGCCAGCCGTACGCGGGCGCCGTCACGCCCCAGGAGGCATTCGAACTGCTGCAATCGGACCCGAAGGTCAAGCTCGTCGACGTCCGCACGAATGCGGAGCGCGACTGGGTCGGCCGCCCCGCGGTCCCGGAGACCCAGCACGGCGCCGTGCAATGGACGCTGTACCCCGGTGGTGCGCCGAACCCGGATTTCGCCACGCAGCTGCAGAACGTGGCCGCCCCGGACGACGTCGTGCTGTTCCTGTGCCGCTCCGGCGTACGCTCGCGCCACGCGGCGCGCACCGCCACGGAGCTGGGCTACGGGAATGCGTTCGACATCCTGGAAGGCTTCGAAGGCGACCGCGATCCGGAAGGCCACCGCAAGACCGTCGGCGGCTGGTGCAAGGCCGGCCTGCCCTGGATCGGCGCCTGAACGTTTTCTTCGTCTCCCGGTCGCACCGTGAGAATCGCAGAGATTCCACACGGTGCGCGCGTGCTAGCATGCCGGCTCACTGCTGACCTGGAGACAAAGCCATGACGATGCCATCCGCCGTTCCTGCCCGCTTGCGCGTGCGCCTCCTGTGCGCGGGTGTCGCGGCGCTGCTGTGCGCGTGCGGTCCCGGCGGGCCCAAGCGCGAGACGGACGACGGCGACGGCGGCGATTCGGGGCCGGGTACCGGGATCAGCGTGCTGGCCGGCGATGCCGCCACCGGCGGTACGGCGGACAAGAAAGGCACGGCGGCCCGCTTCAACACGCCGCGCGGCCTGGCCGTCGACACCAACGGCAACGTGTACGTGGCGGACGAAGGCAACCTCACGATCCGCAAGATCGCACCGGACGGCACGGTCAGCCTGTTCGCCGGCCTGGCGGGCGCCAGCGGCACGGCCGACGGCAAGGGCAACCGCGCCCGCTTCACACAGCCGACGGCCATCACGATCGACGGCAGCGGCGACCTGTACGTCCTGGACGGCGCGACGATCCGCAAGATCACGTCGGACGGCACCGTCACCACCGTGACCCGGCTCTCGTTCGGCAATTTCGGCATCGACCCGCAGAACATGCCGGCGGGGATCGCGGCCGACAACGACGGCAATTTGTACGTCACGTCGGGCGTCGACACGCGGCGCATCCCGATCGCGAATCCGACCCGCACCACGACGCTGGAGACCGGCGCCGTCGCGCCCATCTACGGCACGGCCGTGCTGGTGCCGCGCGGCGTGGTCGTCGATCCGGACGGCACGACGTACGTCGCCGACCTGACCCGGACGCTCAGCCGCGCGACGTCCGGCGCCACCAGCCTGACGTCCTTCGTCGGCGCGCGCAACCAGGCCGGCAACGCCGACGGCAACGCGTCGACCGCCCGCTTCCAGCAACTGATCGCCCTCGCCATCGACAAGAAGGGCAACCTGTACGGCGCCGACGCCATCAACAACACGGTGCGCAAGATCACGACGCCGGACGGCACCGTCACGACGCCGGCCGGCACCGCCACGTCGACGACGCTGCGAACCGGGAAGCTGCCGGGCAGCTTCGCGCAACTGCGCGGCATCGCGGTCGACGGCAGCGGCAACCTGTACGCCTCGTCGGGCAATGCCGTCGTGAAGATCGTCCTGGCGCAGTAATTACGCGGCGTTCTTCGCGGCCAGCGTGACCCGCACGCGCTGGCGCACGAAGTTGATGTGACTACGCAGGCCATATAACGCATCCGCGTACGCGAGCGGAATCGAGATGTGGTTGACGCGCTGCTCGATGCCGTCGAGGCGGCGCAGCAGCTCCTCGCGCGCCTCGTCGCGGTGTTCGTCCTTCGCGTTTTCCAGCGCCTGCTCGACGGCGCGCAATTCGCCGTACCAGCGGTACACGCGCGAGCGGATGCGCCACACGTACAGCGGCGGCACGATCTTCGACAGCGGGATGATCAGCGCCGCCAGCGCCACCACGACGACCCACAGCCGGTCGAACAGGTTCGCCAGCCAGAACGACAGGTAGCGCTGCAGGAACGGCGGACCGTCGCGGTAGTATTTCGCCGCCTCGCGCGCCACCGGGATCTCGGTATAGCGCGGCGACGGGAATTGCCCCTGCTGCTGGAACCAGCCCGTCCCGCCGTGGATCTCGGTGGCCGCCTTGACGAACAGATCGATCAGCGCGGGATGCAGGTCCTCGCGCGCGACCAGCGTGGCGGTGGGCGCGATCAGATGAAAATCCTGGGCCGGGATGTCGCGGCCGAGATCGACGATCCCGCGCGGCAGCACGACGTGCGTCAGGAACGGCAGCCGGCGCGTGTACGCCTCGGCCTGGCGGAAATTGAACAGGCGGATGCCCGGCGTCTGCAACAGCATCTGGATCAGCGGCGCTTCCGGCGCGGAGCTGAAGACGAGGCCGTCGATATGCCCCGCCAGCAATTCCACCGTGGCGGGCGTGTTCTCGAGCGACGAAATCTTGAGCTGGCGCGGCTCCAGGCCGTTCACTGAAAGGATCTGGCGGAACAGCTTCGGCACGCCCGTCCCTTCGGGCCCGAGATTGATGCGCAGGCCTTTCAGCTGCACGATGCTGTCCATGTCGCGCTTGCGGCCGTGCGCATCGCGCTCGCGCAGGAACAGCCATACGGGTTCCGTGAACAGGCTGCCCAGCGACACGAGGCCGCGGCGCTCGGCCTGCGCCTCGCTCGTCGAGCCGCTCTGCACGAACGCGATGTCGGCCTTGCCGTCGATGAGGCGCTGCAGGTTGTCTTCCGAGCCGAGGGAGCGCTGCGGATCGACCTTGATGCCGTCGCGGGCGAGGATGGTGGCGTACTTGCGGCCGAATTCCTCGTACGCGCTGTTTTCCTGCCCCGTCGCGAGGATCACGTGGCGCGGCGGCGCGGGATCGACGACGATGTACGCGACGATGCACGCGGCCAGCACGAGCACGGCCGTCGGCGCGACCGCCACCAGCAGGTCGCGCAGCGAGACGAGACTGAATTTACGCAGCGGGAGCCGCTTCATGCGGCACGGCTCACAGCAACACGTCTTCCACGGCGGCGGGCTTCTTGGGTGCCTTCGGCGGCGGCGCCTCCGGATCGTCGTCGCGCCTGGCGGCCGGCTTGTGCGGCGCCGGTTTCGGACGATCGGCAGCGGCTTTCTCGCTCACCGCCTTCGGATGATCTTCCGTCGCCGGTTTCTTCACCACCGGCTTCTCGGCTCCCTTGACAGCCGGCTTGTCGGCCGGCTTCTCCACCGCCTTGGCCGCCGGCTTCGCAACCGGTTCCGCGACGGGCGGGGCCTCCACGGGCGGCGCGGCATCGGCCGGCACGGGCTGCTCGGTGTCGCGCGCGACGGCGTCCGCCGGACCCGCCGGCGCCGGCGCGGCGCGTTCGACGTGCAGGCCCGGGACGGTGACGGTGTCCTGGTGCTGGATCATCGGCATCAGGCTCGGCGCCAGTTTCACGAGCAGCTGCACGGGCAGCGCGCTGGTGAAGTCGTAGTGCGCGGAATCCGGACCGTGGACGTACGCCGTCATGCTGCCGAAGAAGCGCTCGCCGATATTGAACACGAAGGTCGCCGAGCGGTTCACGTAGCGCGATTCGATCAGGCGGTGGCCGGCACCGTAGACGTCGAAGCGCTGGTCGCCCGTACCCGTCTTGCCGCCCAGCGCGATCACGCTGCCGTCGTCCTTGACGAACGCCGTCTTCACGCGCTTGGCCGTACCTTCCTGCACGACGCCGCGGATGGCATTGACGACGGCACGCGCCACCTCGGGATTCAGCACCTGCTCGCCCTTCTCCGCGTCGCCGCGCTTGACGAGGGTCTCGTACGGCGTGTCCTTGGCGAAGTGCAGCGAGTCGATGCGCTGCGTGGGCTTGCGCACGCCGCCGTTGACGAGAATGCCCATCAGCTCGGCCAGCGCGATCGGACGGTCGGCCGACGCGCCCAGCGTGGTCGCGTACGACGGCACGAGCGAATCGAACGGATAGCCCATCTTCTTCCACTGCGCGTGGATCTTGAGGAAGGCTTCCACTTCGATCAGGCCCGCGATGCGCTTGTCCTGGGCATGCTTGCGGTGCGTCTTGAACAGCCACGAATACACTTCCTGGCGTTCCTTCGTCGACGCGCCGACGACTTCGTCCCAGCCCGCCTTCGGATGCGTGCGCAGGTAGCCCACGAGCCACAATTCGAGCGGGTGCACGGAGGCCACGTAGCCGCGGTCGGCCAGCGACATGTTCGCGACGGCGTACTGGTCGTACATCCTGGCGATGCGCTCGTCGTCGACCTCGGCGTCGGCCGGCAGGTACTTGTGCAGGAACTTGCCGAATTCGGCCAGCGGCGCGTCCGGGTAGATCGTGCGGTGCACGGCCGCGACCTTCGACGCGCGGATGCGCACGCCCTGCATCAGCGCCGTCTCGACCTCGTCCCAGTTCTTGCCGCGGTACTTGTTCCAGAAGCGGGCCAGGAAATCCTTGCCTTCGCGGTCGGCGAAGCGCGACAGGTACTCGGCGCGGCGCGGATCGTCGGCGTCGGCCAGCAGTTGCGCGGACGAGCCGGGCAGCTGGAACATGTAGTAGCGCACGACGTCGCGCATCAGGCGCACGAACACGAGGTTCGTCGAGTTCTGCAGCGCCTGCTGCACGGTGAGGATGCGGCTGTCGTCCAGCTTGCTGAAGTTGCCGAACGTGTGCACGCCGCCGCCCGTGAAGAAGGCTTCGCCCGGGTTACCGGAGTACTTGCGTTCCATCGCGGCGCCCAGCATCGGCACGAGACCGCGGTCGGCGCCGTCCGGCAAGGTCTGGAAGTAGTCGACGGCCCACTGCGTCAGCCGGTCCTTCGGATCGACCTTCACCTGGGCGAGTTCCGCCTTCGACATCGGCTCGTAGCGCTGGTGCAGCTGGTCGACGATGTCGAGGTAGGTCGTCAGCGTGCGCAGCTTCGCGGTCGAACCGAGGTCCAGCTTGGCGCCTTCGTTGATGTCGAGCGGCTGGTCGTAGTTGTCGGTCTGGACGCGCAGGTAGTTGACCTTGTCGCCCCGCTCCATCAGGGTGAAGCTGTACACGACCTTGGACGGGTCGCCGTTGCCCAGCATGCCCTTGCCCGTGAGGCCCGCTTCCGCGGCCGCTTCGTTGTCGGTCAGCTTGCGCAGCGTCGCCGTCACGGCCTTCTGCGCTTCCGAATTCAAGGTCGTCACCACCGACAGGTCGAGGCGGTCGAGGTTGTACAGGCGCGAGTCGCCCAGCAGGTTCGCGAGGTGGTTGCGCACGGCGTTGGCGGCCTTGCGCGTGACGAACGTGTTCGCGGGCGGCGGCGCGACGCCGGAGCCCAGTGCCGGATGCAGCACGGTGGCGATGGCCGCATCGCGCAGCGCGGGCGAAATGACACCCGCCTGCGCCAGCACGCGCAGGTGCGAGTTCGTGAGGATTTCCAGGTCCTTCTCGCCGGCGCCCAGGTAGTACGCGGGGCGGCGCTGCGCGATCATCAGCGACAGCGCTTCCTTGTACACGAGCGCATATTCCGGCGTGACCGAATTGCCCGACAGGATGCGATTCACTTCCGCGAAATCGCGGCCGTACCAGACCCACATGCCGTCGCCGATGCCGTTCACCTCGCCGTAGCCGAGCTTGGCCGACAGCGGCACGGTGTTCAGGTATTCGAGCACGATGCGGCGGCGGGCCTTGGCCGTGTTCTCGCCGTCCAGGTAGGAACGCAGCGTGGCCGACGCCATCTGGCGCAGCTTGTCGCCCAGCGAGGCCGTGCGGCCTTCCGGCGAGTGGCGGTATTTTTCGATTTGGGTAGCGAGCGTGCTGCCGCCGGCGACGCGGCCGCCGCTGCCCAGGCCGATCGAGTGCACGGTCTTGTCGAACACGGCTTTCGAGAAGCGGTCCCATTCGACGGCCGGGTTACGCTTCGGGTACGTCGTGTCGAGCAGTTCGCGGTTCTCGATGAACAGCAGGCTCTTCACGAGCAGCTGCGGCGTGGCGTCGAACCTGTCGTACAGGCGCTCGGGGAAGCGGGCCGAGAACAGCGGCTCGCCGCTGTAGTCGAGGATGTCGAGGCCGGCGCGCGTCTTTTCGTGGTACGTGGCGAACAGGCCCATGTCGGCCAGTTCCAGCATCTTGGGCGACATGCGCGCCTGTTCGGCGACGACGTAGTCGCGCGTCTTGAGCTTGGCCAGGTAGTTCGGCAGGTTCGAGTAGCCGAGGCGCTCGTCGTACGGGCTGGCCTGCGGGAAGCGGATCGCGTCGCTGGGGCCCTTGCCCATGCGGTAATTGAGTTTCTTCGTCAGGCCGGCGAAGAAGTGCGCTTCGAGCGCCGACGTGCGGCTTTCGTAGACGGCCAGGCCGGCCGCACCCGCGACGGCGAGCAGCAGCAGGACGAGGAACGTGCGCTTGACCATGCGCCAGCGGCGCTTGGGCGGCGCCGGCGGCGGCTCGGGCGGCGTATCCGCTCCGGACCCGCCGGGTTCGACGGCGGGCTCGAGGCTGGAGTCGAAACTCGGCTCCTGACGCGAGGGGATGTTGCGGACAGGGAGATCCTGCTCGGCTGCCACGGCGGGAATGCCGGCCAATGCAGGCTGGCCCGGCGCAGCCTGGCCAAGAATGCGGCGCAGCGCGCGGGAGAAGAAACGGGGCCGTCGTTGACGGCGAATACTATCCATGATGGCTCAACCGGTTTGAAACACGCCTGCAAATCCCGTCAACCTGCTCGCCATCCTGCTGCTGGTCGGTTCGAGTGATCCAGGTCGTAAAAGTTCACAAAGCTGCGGCGACCTCACTCCGGATCGCCCCTGCTCACAGACATCATTCCACCACATCAATGTGAAATGCAGGAACCGCTCACGCAGTTTTTTGACGTCGTCCTGATATTTTCGCAAAAAAACAACGGCTCAGTTCGAAAGGCTGTCCACGGCCCGCAACGGTTGCACTTCCGCTCCCATTTTTTCCAGTGCCACGCACATGTCGGCCCAGGCCGCTTCGACCTGGCCGGGCTCGCCTTTTACCCCCAATTCGAGATGGCGCCGCGTGTGCGCATCGCCCACGCTGGGCAGGCTGAAGACGCGCACGCCGGGGTAGCGCGCTTCCAGCGTCTCCATCAGCGGCGTGAGCACGGCTTCCGCCTGCTCGTACACCAGCAGTGCCTTTTCCACGTGCGCCTCGCGGTGGAAACGGTCGGCGTACAGCGTATCGAGCACCCACGCGATCATCGGCCACGCCATCACGGGAAAGCCGGGCACGAAATGGTGCTGCGCCACCGTGAAACCGGGGATGCGGTTGTACGGATTCGGGATCAGGCTCGCCCCCGCGGGGAATTCCGCCATCTTGAAGCGCTGCTGGTTTTCCGGCGCGTGCAGGTCGGCGTCCGGGCCCCCGGTCTCGCGAATGCGCTCCTCGATCAACGCCCGTCCCTGCGGATGCAGTGCGAGCGGCACGCCGAGCGCCGCCGCCGCGCACTGGCGCGTGTGGTCGTCCGGCGTGGCGCCGATCCCGCCACAGGAAAACACGACGTCGCCACTTGCGAACGTGCGCCGCAGCAGGGCCGTGATGCGTGCCGGCTCGTCGCCGACGATCTCGGCCCACGCGAGGCGCAGGCCGCGCTCGCGCAGGAGTTCGATCACCTTGGGCAGGTGCTGGTCGCGGCGTTTCCCGGACAGGATCTCGTCGCCGATGATGATGAGGCCGAATGACATGGAGTCCTCCCTGGTGCCAGTGTGCCACAGTGCGCCGGAGCCTGCCGCGCCCGTGGCCGCGTACCGTGTGTGACATTTACGGACAAACTCGTGACAAAGCCCCCCAAGACGCTACATGGGCCCCCTCCTAGAATCGGCGCGCCGGCCGCGGGCTGCGCGGCGCCGAACAGGATAGACGATGATTCCATCAGGACGACATGTCGCCGGCGCGTGCGCGCTGGCCCTTTTGCTTGCCGGTTGCGGCGGTTCAAGCGATCCGGTGGCGCCCCCGCTCCCACCCGTCGCCCAACCCGCGCGGGCCGAGGTGCTCGCGACGGCCGCCGGCGGCATCGACAGCATCGCGTTCAGCGGCGACACCGCCTGGCTGTCGCTGTCGAATACCGCGACCACCGACACGGCCGTGGTACGCGCCAGCCTGCCGCTGCGGGCGGATTCCACGTGGAGCGGCGTCGCGCTGGGCGAATGCGGCCTCGCGCGCGAAGAAGCCGCCAGCACCTGGCCCCTGCGCGCGCCATCGCTGCGCGTGCTCGGATCCGATCTGTGGCTGTTCCAGCCCTGGTACGACAAGGGTCCGGACGCGCGCCCCGAACACGCGCTGTGCGCGTTGAGCGCGGACCGGACCATCTTCGTGCCGCGCGACGCCGGCCTGAAAGCGTGCGTGGGCGGCACGTGCTCGACGTTGTCGATGGACGAGCTGAAACAGGTGAACAACCGCCTGTACACGAATGCCGGCGGCGGCCAGAACGTGCTCGCGTCGAACGACGGCGGCGCCCGGTGGCACGTGCTGACCGGCTTCTTCGACCAGGACATCTGCACCCATCCCGCGTTCGAGATCGTCGGCGACCGCCTGCTCGTCGGCGGCGAATGCCCGCTGGATTTCGCGTTCCTGCGCGCCTACCAGCTGGCTGCGAATGGCGTCAGCCTCGCGTCGCGCGACGCCCTGCCCGTCACCCTGCCGGAACTGGAAAACCGCAACGTGCAATTCATCCAGGCGACGGGCGCCCAGCGCGTGTTCGCCGGCGTCGAGGGCGGCCTGCTGCGCAGCGAGGACGGCGGCAAGTCGTTCAGGTTCGTGATCCGGCATCCGCTCAGCGGCGGCACGAACTACCCATACATCCGGCACCTGCTGGCCCTCGCGGGCAAGCCGGACACGCTGGTCGCGGGCGGCTTCGACAAGGCGACGCAGAAGCCGTACCTGGCCTGGTCGAAGGATGGCGGCACGACGTGGACGGACCTGTCGACCCTGCTGCCCGGCTATGCGCGCAACCTGGACGATGCGTCGGTGGCGGAAGTGACGGCCATCGCCCAGGATCCGCAGGGACGCGTGCTCGTCACCGTCAACGAGTCAAAAGGCGCGCAGGGCCGCCTCGTGCTCGTCACGCTCGGCACACCCTGAAGGCGTTCAGGCGTCCTTGGCACGCAGGTCGGCCAGCGCCTGCAGGCAGAAGTACTGGAACCACAGGCCCGTGAAGATGAAGATCACGAGGTAGAGCCAGATCGACAGCACGGCCAGGAACGGGAACAGCACGACGGAGAACAGCGCGCCGCCGATCCACGCGACACCCGGCAGCGCGCCCAGCAGGCCCGACACGGTGCCGATCAGGAGAAGCGACCGGCGCTGCATGTGCATGATCGTGCGGCGTTCCTCGGCGCTGGCGTGGATGGCGAGCGCGTCATAGCCCATCACGCGCGCCGTCAGCCAGCCCCACAGCACGGCCTGCACGACGATGGCGACGGGCGCCAGCGCGTACAGCGGCAACGTGACGAGCCACAGCAGCGCGAACACGACAATGCCCGACAGGTTCACGCCCAGGCTGCCCATGAAGCTGCCGCCCTCCTTCCGGGCCAAGCCGGGGAATTGCACGCGGCTGACGTGGCGCGCGATGGCCGGCATCGCACCCACGCCGATGAACAGCAGCGACGTGATGATCATCAGCGGCAGCAGCACGAGCATCGCCACGAGCGGGATCACGAGCGTTTTCAGGAAACCGAGGCCCAAGGTGGCGAGGATGCTGCCGCTCGTCTCGAACAGGCCGTAGTCGGCGAATACCGCATGCAGCCAGTCCAGCAGCGGCTGCATGCCGGCATACAGCAGGCCGCCCCACAGCGCGAGCGACAACAGCAACGGCACGATGGACAGCAACACCATGCGTCCCGAGAACTGGGAGCGCAGCGCGCGGCCGTAGGCGATGGCGACGGGGCGCATCATGCGGCGTTGCGCCGGTTACCGGCTTCGATCAGACGCACGAGGCCCAGCCACTGCTGGCGCCAGAAGCCGCGGCCGTAGTCGCGGGCGGGACGCACGCTGCCATCGGGATTGGTGCGCGCGAACTGGTCGCGCACGCCCGTGCCGTGCCAGCCGGGAGCAAAGTTGGCGGTGCCGAAGAGCTGGTCCCAGATGGGCAGCAGCACGCCGAAATTGCAGCCGCCCAGTTCGCGCCCCTGCGATTCGTGGCCGATGCCGACGGCGTGGTGCGTGCGGTGGAAGCGCGGCGATACGAGCAGGCGCTCGCCCAGGCGGCCGAAGTGGATGCGCACGTTCGCGTGCTGCAGGCTTTGCAGCGCGCGCGAGACGGAAACGAGCAGGACGTACTGGCTCGGCGCCACGCCGATCGCCAGCGCGAGGATCGCCATGTAGGCGTCGCGCAGCAGATCGTCCAGCAGGTGGTTGCGGTCGTCGCTCCACAGGTTCATGTTCTGCTGGCTGTGGTGCAGGCTGTGCAGGGCCCACCACCAGCGGAATTTGTGCTGGCCGCGGTGGAACCAGTAATCGAAGAAGTCCAGCACGACGAGGTACATGAGGAAGCTGGCGAGCGGGTGGAAGCCCGTCATCAGGTTCTCCAGGTTGAACGGATGCACGCCTTCCATGCGCAGCGCCGCGGCGATGCTGTCCATGACCGGGTCGAGCGTGAAGAACACGGCCATGCTGAAGAAGCCGAGCCGGTGGATCAGCGTGTAGATGAAATCGTTGAAGCGCGCACGGCGGTCCGTCATCTGCTGCGCGGGAATGACGGCTTCCAGCGGCCGCAGCACGAGGTACAGGGCGGCCACTTCGCACAGGCCGGCGAGGAACCATTCGACGCCTTCGAAGGCGTCTTCGATGTATTCGCCAAGGCCCATGGCGAACATCGCGGGTTCCACCGCGTTCTCGAACAGCCATCCCTGCAGGAAGGCGAACCCATCGAGGAAATGCTGGATCATATCGTTATCGGTAGTCCGGATGCTCTCTCAGTGTAGCGAAACAGAAGCCCTTGCGCTCGAGACCGGAGATCAGCGGCTCGAGGTTCGCGGGCATCCACGGATCCTTGCGCGACCAGATGCCCATGTGGGCCATGAAGATGTCGCCATCCTTCAGCCCGTCCAGTGCGCGCTTCAGCAGCACCGCGTTGGGGAATGTGGCGCTGGACGTCTCGTCGCCCGAGAACCCGGCCGGCGCCCAGCCCGCGTGTTTATAACCGCATGCCTTGGCGGCCGCGAGGATGTTGGGCGAGCTGTGGCCGCCCGGCGTGCGGAAGACCGGGTCCAGGTGGCGGCCCGTCAGCTGCTCGAACCGCGTGTCGACGCGGCGCAGCTCGTCGCAGTACTGTTGCTGCGTCCATGTCTGTTTTTGCCCCGCGTGCGCGCCGAACTGCGGCTTGACGACGATGCGGCCATCGGCCTCGTCGCGCTGGAAGTAGACGTGGTCGAACGTGTGGCTGCCGAACGCGTGACCTTCCGCCACGCGGGCCTTCCAGTAATCGGCCCAGGACGGATCGAGCGACCAGTCGCCGCGCACGGTCTTCTCGTTGGCGAGGAAGAACGTGGCCTTGACGTGGTGGCGGCGCAGCGTGTCGGCGATCAGCCCGGCCTGCGACTGGCTGCCCGTGTCGAAGGTCAGGTAGATCGTGCCCTTGCATGCGTCAGCCGCGTACGCGCTCGAGGCTGCGGCCAGCAACAGTGCGGCAACGGCGCGCGGCATCACATCCGCGGCGCCGAATTGGCGAAGAACACGCCGTGCGGCGAACGGCCGACGGGGATCATCTTGATGACCTTGCGGCTGGCCACGTCGATCACGGCGACCTTCTTGATCCAGCGGAGCGTCACCCACAGCGTCTTGCCGTCGTTCGTCAGTTCCATGCAGTCCGGACCGCCCGGCACGGGGATCATGCCGACGTTTTCCAGGGTGGCCTGGTCGATGATGTTGATCGAGTTCTGCACGCGGTTCGACACGAACACGTGGCGGCGGTCGCCGACGGCGCGGAAGTTGTGGGCGCCGTTGCCCGTCTTGATGCGCTTGACGGTCTTCTGCGCGCGCCAGTCGATCACCTCGACGTAGTCGCTGCCCATGATCCCGACGAGCAGGTATTTGTCGTCCGGCGTCATCGAGATGCCGGCCGGGAGCTTGCCGACCGGGAGGGTCCACCTGACGGTCTGCGTTTTCAGGTCGATGGCGCTGACCTGGTCGCTGCCCTGCTGCGTGACGAAGGCCGTGGTGCTGGCCGCGTCGAACGCGATGTGGCTGGGCATGCGCGCGAGCGGCAGGCGCTTGCTGAGCAAGAGGTTGCCGCCTTCGTACTTGTAGACGTCGACGCGGTCCAGCCGCAGCGACGCCGACACGAACCATTTCTGGTCCGGCGAGAAGCCGATCTGGTACGGGTCGAGCACGTCGGCCAGGCGGCGCTGGACCTTGCCCGAGATGGGATCGAGGAAGATCAGTTCGTTGCCGACGGAGCTGGCGACGATGACCGACTTGTTGTCCGGCGTGGCCATCAGGTGATGGGGCTCCTTGCCGACCGCGAACGTGCCGTTGTCGGCGCCCGTCTTCTGATCGAGCAGCTGGACGGTGGCGTCGCGCGAATTGAGCACGACCACGACATTCGCGTGGGCAGCCTGGACGGCCGAAAACAATACGAAACCAGAGATGAGGGACTTGCAGAAGCGACGCGGCATGGAACGACACAAGTTCAGTGGAAGGAAGCTTTATTCTACGGGGAAACTTGAACGCTCCGAAGCGTAGAACGATGGAATCGCACGCAAGCGGCGCGCCGCCGCAACACAGTGGACAGAGCGTTAATAGCGCTTTGACAGGCCATGGACTACAATCGGCCTTTCACTCTGAACAACAAGGAACACCCATGTCCATCACCACCACGAATTCCGGCCTGCAATACGAAGACACCGTCGTCGGTAGCGGCGCCGAAGCGAAGGCCGGCAACTACGTGACCGTGCATTACACCGGCTGGCTGCAGAACGACGACGGCAGCACCGGCGTCAAGTTCGACTCCAGCAAGGACCGCAACGACCCGTTCCAGTTCCCGCTGGGCGCCGGTCACGTGATCCGCGGCTGGGACGAAGGCGTGCAGGGCATGAAGGTGGGCGGTGCGCGCCGCCTGATCATCCCGGCGAGCCTGGGCTACGGCGCGCGCGGCGCCGGCGGCGTGATTCCGCCGAACGCCACGCTGATCTTCGACGTCGAACTCCTCGACGTTTGAGCAACTCTTCTAAAATACGGTCGAGTTAGACGTGATTCCGATGACGATGCGCTAAGATGCCCGCACATCGTCAAAGGAGTTACCATGAGTTTGCAAGAACAGTTCGTCCAGGCCCAGATCGATTCGAAGAACCTGCCCGAGCGTCCGGACAACATGACCCTGCTGAAGATCTACGCATTGTTCAAGCAGGGTTCGAGCGGCGACGTCACGGGCGAACGCCCCGGCTTCACCGACATGGTCGGCCGCGCCAAGTACGACGCGTGGGCCGCGCTGAAAGGCACGTCGCAGGAAGACGCGATGCAGCAGTACGTCGACCTGATCGAAGACCTGAAATAATCAGCCGTTAAAGACTTTGCGCATGCTTTCCGCCACCTTCTGCTCGATGGTGGACGCGAAAGCACTCATCAGGAAGCCCAGCTTGATGCGCAACGCGGCCTGGCGCTCGCCCAGGGTGAGCGCCCCCTCCACGCCACTGCGGGCGAAACGCAGCACGTCCCCTTCCCATTTGCACGTCAGGCCATATTCGCGGGCCAGCTTGTCCGCCACCTGTTGCGCGGCGGCGCGCGCGTCGGTCTGGCTCAGGCTGTGCGGCTGGGTGATGCTGATGTCCGGCATTCGATTTCCTTACTGATTCAAAGCAAACAGCCCGCCATGATGCCAGTTGATGGGCGCAAAGGCCAGCGCTTGCCTAGAGAATAATCAATTGATGAGTCTCAAGGCCCAACTTGGGCAAGGGGTGACCATTCCTCTTGTCATCAAGGAGGATTGCCATGGATTCGACGCCCACCCAGCCCCCCGTCGGCTTCGTGCCGACGCCCACCGCCTCATACCGCCAGCACCGCAAGGCCGCGCAACTGCTCGACCAGCCGGGACGGCCGCGGCCCCAAACCGGCCCCGGCAACGCGTCACCACAAGAGAACGGCCAGCCGGGTGACGTCCCCCTGCCCTACGCGTCCGGCGCGCGCGTGCTGATGTGGAAGCAGGACCCATCGGTGGACGAGATCGGCACGCGCAAGGTCTTCCTGCCCGGCGTCGTGCTGGCCGGGCCGCGCGACGCCCGCATCGTGCTGGCGTCGGGCGACGGCGGCATCCCGCCGGTCGAGCCGAATGCCTTCGGCGACTTCGTGACGATGCCGGACACCCCTCAGTTCGACGCCGTCCACACGTTCGCCGTCGTGCGCCAGACGCTGACGATGTACCAGCGCGCGCTGTCGACGGCCGGCAGCGCGATGCCCCTGCCCTGGCAATGGAACAGCAGCGTGGACACGTCGCCGCTGCAGGTCTGGCCGTACGGCCTGCCGAACGTGATGAATGCGTATTACAGCCGCTCGCAGGCCTGCCTGAAGTTCGGCGACTTCGTCCCCAGTGGCGAGAGCGCGCGCGTGTACACGTGCCGCTCGTTCGACATCGTCTCGCACGAGACCGGCCACGCCGTGCTGGACGGCCTCAAGCCGCAATGGCTGCTGGCCGACAATCCGCCGCAGACGGGCGGCCTGCACGAATCGTTCGGCGACCTGACGGCGATCTTCCTCGCGCTGTCCCAGCTCGACCAGTGCGAGGCCGTCATCGCCCAGACCAAGGCGCACCTGCACGACAAGACCTTCCTGGCCGACATCGCCGAGCAGTTCGGCCTCGCGCTGGGCAGCACGACCGGGCTGCGCAATGCCGACAACGACCTCACCCTGTCCGAGGCCGGTACCGAGGTGCACGCGATCTCGCAGGTGTTCACGGGCGCCGTCTACGACATCCTGGCCGACGTGTTCGCCCTCGAGCGCAATCCCGCGCTGGAAGATTGCGCCAGCGTCCTGCACCGCGTGGCCGGCTGGCTGCGCGGGCTCGTGCTGCGCGCGCTGATCGCCGCCCCCGACACGGCCGCCACGTTCGCCGACGTGGCCAACGAGATGCTGCGCCTCGCCTTCGAGGACGGCAAGCCGCAGACCGTCGTCAACGCCATCCGCGACCGTTTCGCCCAGCGCGAGGTGTTCGACGTGCCGGCCGGGATCGCGGGTGACCATCCGGCCGGCCTGCGCCTGGCGCCGCTCGTGACCGACGCGCCCGGCGCGCGCCAGGACCGGCGCGCCTGCTGCGGCACGATGAACCTGGCCGAATACTACGATGTCGAACGGGTGCTGCAGGCGGAGGCGGACGCCCTCGCGCGCTGGTGCGCGGAGCACGGTCGCTCCGGCCCGGCGGGCGAGCCGCCGGCGGCCGTGGCGCTGACCACGGTCACGGTGACGGACGGTTCCGGCGCGGCCGTGGCGACGACGACGGTGGTCGATCTGGCGGCCACGGACAGGCTGCGATAAGTCGTGGAAGCGGCCCGGCAAGCGGACTCCGAACACATTTGCTTATGTGTATTGTGTATAAGCCTGATTTGTCGTAGAAGCAGAATTGCCCTAAAATACAGTGCTTTGCCGCGTCCGGCGAACGCTCTTCGAACAATACACGCCGCCGCTTCCACTCATTGATAGGACTGTTATGACCCACGTTGTCACCGAATCGTGCATCCGTTGTCGCTATACCGATTGCGTGGATGTATGCCCGGTAGATTGTTTCCGGGAAGGCCCGAATTTCCTCGCGATTGACCCGGACGAGTGCATCGACTGCGCCGTGTGCGTGGCGGAGTGCCCGGTCAACGCGATCTATGCGGAAGAAGACGTGCCGTCGGACCAGCAGCAATTCATCAAGCTCAACGCCGACCTGGCACGCAACTGGCCGTCCATCACCAAGACCAAGCCGGCCCTGCCCGACGCGGAAGAGTGGAAGGACGTCAAGAGCAAGCTGGACCAACTGGCCCGCTAATCGTTCTTGAACGCCGGCCCGTCGCGGCCGGCGTCCTTTGCCGGTCCCTGCAGGTGTGCGCCATTCGTGGCACACTATCCGCCCTCGCCTACCTACCGTACATAAACTCAGGAAATTTAGCATGACTACGACCCCCGAAGTGGGCACCATCGCTCCCAACAGCTCCTTTGCCGGCGCCATCGAAGCCGATGCCGTGATCATCGGCGCGGGCCCGGTCGGCCTGTTCCAGGTGTTCGAGCTGGGCCTGCTGGAGATCAAGGCCCACGTGATCGATTCGCTGCCGGCCGTCGGCGGCCAGTGCGTGGAGCTGTATCCGGACAAGCCGATTTACGACATCCCGGCCGTGCCCGTCTGCACGGGCCAGGAACTGACCGACAACCTGCTCAAGCAGATCGAGCCGTTCGAGCCGACCTTCCACCTGGGCCAGGAAGTCACCACCGTCCAGCGCCGTGAAGACCACCGCTTCAACGTCGAGACGTCGACCGGTACCCGCTTCATCACCAAGACCATCTTCATCGCGGCCGGCGTCGGTTCGTTCCAGGCGCGCACGATCAAGGTCGACGGCATCGAAAAGTTCGAGAACAGCCAGCTGTTCTACCGTGTCAAGGATCCGAGCCTGTTCGAAGGCAAGAACCTCGTCATCTGCGGCGGCGGCGACTCCGCGCTGGACTGGGCGCTGAACTTCGTCGGCAAGGCCGAATCCGTCGTGCTGGTGCACCGTCGCGAAGACTTCCGCGCCGCCCCGGCTTCCGTCGCCAAGATGAAGCAGCTGTGCGAAGACTACGAAATGCAACTGATCACCGGCCAGGTCACCGGCTTCGATGAGAAGGATGGCCAGCTGTCCGAAGTCAAGGTGACCGGTGCCGACGGCGTGACCCGCCGCGTGCCGCTGGACATGCTGATGGTCTTCTTCGGCCTGTCGCCGAAGCTGGGTCCGATCGCCGAGTGGGG
Source organism: Massilia kyonggiensis (assembly GCA_966212285.1). Classification (GTDB taxonomy): domain Bacteria; phylum Pseudomonadota; class Gammaproteobacteria; order Burkholderiales; family Burkholderiaceae_D; genus Telluria; species Telluria kyonggiensis_A. The sequence continues at coordinate 132,223 of CBIHQW010000006.1, read as the reverse complement.
CCTGGACATCGAACGCCGCCAGCTGAAGGTCATGGACACCGAGAAGTTCGAGACCAACGTGCCGGGTATCTTCGCCGTGGGCGACATCAACACCTACCCGGGCAAGAAGAAGCTGATCCTGTCGGGCTTCCACGAAGCCGCGCTGGCCGCCTTCGGCGCCGCGCCGTACATCTTCCCGGACAAGAAGATCCACATGCAGTACACGACCACGTCGCCGAAGCTGCACAAGATCCTCGGCGTCGAAACGCCTGTGTTCGACTGACGTTCCGTAACTCAGCTACGACGAAAATGCCCCGCCTGTGCGGGGCATTTTTCTTATGTAGTGCACTTAACGAACCGGGGCCTGACAACTGTGATACAAATGCTGCAATGCAGTAATAAACGATTGTGACTCAGGCTCGATGTTGCCCCGCGCCAAGCCGAATGAGCCTATAATTGACCAAACACGTAGCGCAAACGATTGCAATTGCGCACAGAGTCATGAAGGAAAAAATTATGCTTTATCAACTGCACGAGATGCAACGCTCCTTCCTGAACCCGCTGATGCAGTGGGCCGATGCCTCTGCCAAACTGTTTTCGAATCCAGTCTCACCGTTCGCGCACACCCCGTTTTCGCAGCGTATCGCTGCCGGCTACGAGCTGATGTACCGCCTCGGCAAGGACTATGAGAAACCTGCTTTCGGCCTGACCTCGACCATCATCAACGGGAAGACGGTCGGCATCATGGAACGCCCGGTGGTCAGCAAGCCGTTCTGCAAGCTGCTGCATTTCAAGAAAGACATGAGCGACACGGACTTTGCCGCGCTCAAGCAGCCGACGGTGCTCGTCGTGGCCCCGCTGTCGGGCCACCATGCGACGCTGCTGCGCGACACGGTCCGCGCCCTGCTGCCGGACCAGGACGTCTTCATCACCGACTGGGTCGACGCGCGCATGGTGCCGCTGTCGGACGGTCCGTTCCACCTGGACGACTATATCTATTACGTGCAGGACTTCATCCGCCACCTCGGCCCCGACGTGCACGTGATCTCCGTGTGCCAGCCGACCGTGCCGGTGCTCGCCGCGATCTCGCTGATGGCGACGAACAAGGACGCCAAGCTGCCGAAGTCGATGGTCATGATGGGCGGCCCGATCGATCCGCGCAAATCGCCGACGGCCGTCAACGACCTGGCGGTGGAAAAGCCGTACTCGTGGTTCGAGAACACGGTGATCTATGCCGTGCCGGGCAATTACCCGGGTTTCGGCCGCAAGGTCTATCCGGGCTTCCTGCAGCACGCCGGCTTCATCGCCATGAACCCGGGCCGCCACGCGCAGAGCCACCGCGAGTTCTACCAGCACCTGGTGCGCGGCGACGACGATTCGGCGGAAGCGCACCGCAAGTTCTACGACGAGTACAACGCCGTCCTCGACATGCCGGCCGAGTATTATCTGGAAACGATTAAAACGGTATTCCAGGAAACCCGCCTGCCGAAGGGCACGTGGGAAGTGGGCGGCCAGCTCGTGCGTCCGCAAGACATCGAGAGCGTGGCGCTGTTCACCATCGAAGGCGAGCTGGACGACATCTCCGGCGCCGGCCAGACCCATGCGGCGCACGACCTGTGCACCGGGATCCCGGCCGAGAAGCAGCAGCAGTTCACGGCGCCGAAGTGCGGCCACTACGGCATCTTCTCGGGCCGCCGCTGGCGCGAAATCATCTGTCCGATGATTGGCGAGTTCATTCGCAAGAACGCCTGAGCGTTGCAGGCGAATCCTTGAAAATGCCGCGGCCTGGACCGCGGCATTTTTTTTATTGCGGCTTGCCCGTTTCGATCATCCAGTGCAGGCCATAACGGTCGATGACGGCGCCGAAGGCTTGCGCCCACGCCGTCGCACGCAACGGCACGCGCACGTCGCCGCCCTCGCCCAGTGCCTGCAGGATGCGCGCCGCCTCGTCCGCGCTGTCCACGTGCAGGTTCATGGAGAAGCCGGCGAACGCGGGTGCCTGACCGGGATGATGGCCTTCGGAGAAGTAGACGACGGAATCGCCAATGCGCAGGCCGGCCCGGATGATCTTGCCGGGACTGCCGGGTTCGAGGAACTGCGGTTGTGAATCCGGGATCGCCGTCAGCTGGAACAGCACGTCGGCGTGCAGGAGGTCACGATAGAAGGAAATGGCTTCGGCGCACAGGCCGGGAAAATAGATCGTTGGAATCGCTTGCATAAAAGTCGCTGGTTCGGTGAAGTGAATGGCCCAGGAATGCTTGGTGCACGATGTCCTCCTTTCTTTTGTTGTTGGCGCGTCAAGAGTAACAAAAGGCCGCGCCCGCGCGAACGGGAACGGCCCGGTATTTCACCTGCCGGGGCCGCCATGAAGGCAGCCCACGGATGCGTGATCGGTGTCCGGCCCTCGCCTCATGGCGGAGGCCGCATATTGTGTTCGCGCCAGGCGTTCACGCCGTAGTGGTGGTTGCGGTAGCGGACAGGCACGTTGCGGCTGCGGCGCATATCGTGGATGGCGGCGGCGCTCAGCAGCGCATCAAGCTTCGTGGACATGGCGGGATGCTTCTTGCTCATAGACCCTCCTGGTTGTCATTGCCTGGACTCCAGTAGACACCGGACCGGGCCGTCACTCCGTACGTTGCATCACGAAAGCATGCAGGTAGCATTAACCAGGGGCATTTCGCCTGCGCGGGACTTTTAGCGGATAATCATGGTTTATCCCGTTTCGAAGTAGCACCGCCGTGACCAAGACGCTCGCCGACCAGATCGAAGACCTGCTGCCGCAGACCCAGTGCACCAAGTGCGGCTATCCCGCCTGCCGCCCTTACGCGGAAGCGATCGCGCGCGGCGAGGCCGAAATCAACCAGTGCCCGCCCGGCGGCATGGAAGGCGTCGCGCGGCTGGCGAGCGTTACCGGCCGCCCCGTCATCCCGATCAACCCGGCCAACGGTGTCGAGCGGCCGCGCCCCGTCGCGTTCATCGACGAAAGCCTGTGCATCGGCTGCACCCTGTGCATCCAGGCGTGCCCCGTCGACGCGATCCTCGGCGCCGCCAAGCAGATGCACACGATCATCCCGAGCCTGTGCACCGGCTGCGACCTGTGCGTGGCGCCCTGCCCCGTCGACTGCATCGCGATGATCCCGCGCACGGACGACCCGGCCAGCGAACCGACCGGCTGGGCCGCGTGGTCGCAGGAACAGGCCGATGCCGCCCGCGCGCGCCACGATTTCCGCACGGAGCGCCTGCGCCGCGAAAAGGAAGAAAACGACGCGCGCCTGGCCGCCAAGGCCCTGGAAAAGATGCGCGCCGTGACGGCCGAAACGACGAACACCGCGGAAGAACTGGCAGAAAAGGAACGCAAGCGCGCGATCATCGCCGCCGCCATCGAGCGCGCGAAACAAAAGGCCGCCTCGGACAAGAAAGACTAAAGCATCGATGAATCCCGCCAAACGCCTCGAGATCTTCACGCGCTTTCGCAACGCCAATCCGCATCCCACCACCGAACTCGAATACACGACGCCGTTCGAACTGCTGATCGCCGTGCTGCTGTCCGCGCAGTCGACGGACGTCGGCGTCAACAAGGCCACCCGCCGCCTGTACCCGGTGGCGAACACGCCGCAGGCGATCCTCGACCTGGGCCTGGACGAACTCAAGACCTATATCTCGACGATCGGCCTGTACAACAACAAGGCGAAGAACGTCATCGCCACGTGCGAGATCCTCGTGAACCAGTACGGCGGCGAAGTTCCGCGCTCGCGCGAGGCGCTGGAAGCCCTGCCCGGCGTCGGCCGCAAGACCGCGAACGTCGTGCTGAACACGGCGTTCGGCGAACCGACGATGGCCGTCGATACGCACATCTTCCGCGTGGCCAACCGCACGAAGATCGCACCGGGCAAGAACGTCGACGAAGTCGAGATGAAGCTGCTGAAATTCGTGCCGAAGGAATTCCTGCACGACGCCCACCACTGGCTGATCCTGCACGGCCGCTACACGTGCGTGGCACGCACGCCGAAGTGCTGGAACTGCATCATCAACGACCTGTGCGAGTACAAGGACAAGACGCCGGCGCCGAAAGACGCGTGATCAGATGACCCGGCGCGGCGCGGCCGTGCGCGGGTCGCCGCTGTTCGGCGTGCCGGTCGGCTCGATCAGCAGGATGTGCGCCTCTCCCTCCGCGCGCGGCCGGTGGCGCATGCCCTTGGGGGTCCTGTTCAACCCGGACGACGACCATGACGGCTGCCGCGGGACGGCGGACGGATTCCGCTACACGATGTGGTACGTCCCCGCCGCATTCGTCGCCAGCTGCGTGGACGGCAACCGGTATTTTCCAGCCCCCACGCGACCGATCGGCAACTGGCCGGGACGTTCGGCGCATTGTCCGCCAGCCTGGCGCAGACGCCGGCCGAATCGCTGCGCGCCGAAACCCTGATGCGTGCGTTCCTGGGCGCGATGCTGGCGCGGCACGGCGAACGGCTGCACACTGGCACGGAGCCATCCGGTGCCGCCACGCTCGCCCGGGTCAAGGACTACATCCGCACGTACTACGCGCGCGACATCACCGTCTCCGACCTGGCCGCCGTCGCCGGCCTGTCCCGCGCACACCTGACCCGCGCGTTCACCGCCGCGTACCACATGCCGCCCCATGTGTACCTCAACGCCGTCCGGATCGCGCAGGCACAGGCCCTGATCCGTCTCGGCACACCGCTTGCCGCCGTCGCGCTGGAATGCGGCTTCGCGGACCAGAGCCACCTGACGCGCCGCTTCAAAGGGAGCGTGGGCGTGACGCCGTCGGCCTGGCACAAGATGCAGCGGGGCGCTCCGTTCACTTCGTGAGGACCAGCGAAAGGAAAATCCGGTTCGGCCCGTTCGACAGCTTGAAGAACAGCTTGTTGCGACCCTTCCGGAAGTGCACCACGCGCTTGCCTTCGTTCAGGTTGTAGTCGCGCACAAAGGTGTTCCTCGTCTCGTAGACCCGGCCGAAGAACGAGTCCTTGTTGACGTTTCCGCCTTCCCAGACCAGCCGGTCGTTGAGCCACAGCTGCACATCGTCGTCCGCGCCGACCCAGATCGTCAGGTCCTGCGCCGCGTCGAGCATCAACTCCGTATAGCCGTAGTACACGGCGTCTTCCGCATGCACGGGCGGCTCCAGGGGATAGCGCGCCATGTCGACGTAGTCCCATTTGACGAGGCGTCCGCCCTTGCCCCGATACGCGGCGTCCAGCACCACGCCCTGCTCGGGCGGATGGCGGTAATTGGCAAACAGCCCTGCGCCGTGCCGCCCGTCGAATGGACCGATCAGGTACCAGCGGTTGACCCAGACGCGGTTCGCATACGTGCCGCCAGCGCCGATCATCCTGCCCGTCCCCTTGACCATGGTGGCCGCGTCGACGGTGGGAATGTGCGCGGCGCCGCCGCCGAAGATGGTGCCCGAGCCCCGGATGTAAGCCTGCGTCGCGCGATCCGGCAGGTCGGGATTCCTGAACGCGGCGATCCGGTCCAGCGTCGTGCGGCCCACGCCGCCGGTGTTTCCGTTCCCCAGGCCTTGGCCGCTCAGGCCGGTGCCGGCGCCGTCGCCTTTGCCATTGCCTTTGCCGTCGCCTTTACCGCTGCTGTTGCCACCCTTGGCGCCACGCTGCGCCGCATCGGCCGCGACCTGCACGCCTTTCTGCTGCTGCTCCAGCTGGTGGCGGCGCTCTTCCAGCGCGACGCGTGCCTTTGCCTCGAGCTGTTCGATCTGCGCCGCCGCTTCGGCGGGAGTCTGCGGTTCGGCGGCTGGCGGCTCCTCGGCCTTGGCCTTCTCCGCCACCTGTTCCAACGCTTTTTCCTTCGGGATGTCGAGCAGCTTGGCGAGTTGCTCGGCCTTGGTGTCGCGCTCGATCTCGTCGATCTTGCGCGACAAGTCCTTCGCCTGCTTCAGCAATTCTTCCGGCGCCTTCGGCTGCGCGCTGAACTGCACCTCGTCTTCCTTGTTCTCAACCGGATGCGCGGCCGCGCTTTCTTCAAGCAGGGACTTGATCCGCTCCATGTCGTGCACGCGCTTTTCGAGGCGGGCCTGTGCCGTCAGCCGTGCGCCCGATTCGACCTGCCGCTGCTGCCGCTCGCGCTGGGCGAGTTCGATGCGCTGGCTGCCCAGGTGATACAGCGCGACGAGCGGCACCGCGTGCAGCACGAGCGACAGGACAATGAACGGATGCCGCCGTATCAGCCCGAACGCCGGGCCGAACGTCGGGGCGAACCTCGGCGAATCGTCGGTGTACATCGTCAGCGCGTGTGCATAGCCACGTGGGTGAGCCCCTCGAACTGGCACAGTTCGAGCACGTGCACGATGTCCTGGTAGCGCGTGGACTGGTCGCCGTCGATGCGGACCGGCTGGGCCGGATCGCGCGCCGCCTCGCGCTTGAGCAGGTCGTGCAGCGCCTGCGTCGACACGGATTTACCGCCGACATACAGGCCGCCTTCGGCATCGACGCCGATGACCAGCGGCGCCGGCGCGGCCGTGGCGCGATCGAGGCTGACCTGCGACGTCGGCAGCACGATCTTCATGTCCTTCTCCGGCTTTTCGCCGTCCGGGTGCCGGAACGATGTCGCCACCATGAAGTACATCAGCAGGAAGAAGATGCAGTCGATCAGCGCGATCAGGCCGATCTCGGGCTGTTCGTCGTCGCCGAGGTCAATGCGCATGGACGACCTCCAGCGTGCGCGCCGGCATGCCGTCCAGCACGCGGTTCAGCTGGCGCTCCAGCGCGATGCCGATGCCGACCATGCGGTTGCGGAAGACGTGGTGCATGGCCAGCGACGGCAGCGCCACCGACAGGCCGGCCGCCGTGTTGACGAGGGCCTTCGAGATGCCGCCCGCGAGCAGGGTCGGATCGCCCATGCCGTTGAAGGCGATGACGTGGAAGGATTCGATCATGCCGATCACGGTGCCCAGCAGGCCGACGATCGGCGCGACCGTCGCGACGACATTCAGCGCATACGCCTTCTGCTGCTGCATGCGCAGTTCGACGCCCGCCATCTCCGCCACGCGCGCCGCCAGTTTTTCGGCGGGCAGGTGGCGCTGTTCCACCATCCAGCCGAGGATGCGCGCGAGGCTGCTGTCGCCATCGGCCACGCGCTCGCGCAGCTGGTCGAAGCGTCCGGCGCGCCACAGCGTCTCGGCTTCGGCGGCCAAATCCGGCGGCGCCACCTTCACAAGACGGAAGTTGACGAGCCGCTCGAACGTCACCGCCAGCGCCAGCACGGACAGCGCGCCGATCGCGACGATGCCCATGCCGCCATGCAGCAGTTCGGAAGCAATGTTCAGGCTCTGCGCATGGGCCGGGACGGCGGGCAGCAGCAGGCAATACAGGCCGAGGCGGCGCAATCGGGACATCGTCTTCCTTTCAATGAATGCAACAGATTCGCGCCAATGTAGCACAACCCGATCTTTGTTTGGAAACTAAATTACACAGAAAGAGCAATGAAAATTACCAAGACATAGCAATTGAAAATGCCATACGCATGAAAAATGGCGCCGATGCGTCTTGGTATCCGTTGCGGTCCCGTTCAGCGGAAACTGAAATGCTTGTGCCCCAGATAGCTGGTGAACACGGGTACGACGACGCCGACCCCGTGCGCGATCTCGCGCGCAAACATCGTGATGCCCAGCGCCGGCAGAACCCATTTCACGAGCAGCATGCTGATCGCCCACGTCTGCGCGACGGCCACCACGTTCACGAGGATGAACCACCCGGCCGCGCGGTGCGTGGCCTGTTCGCTGTCGCGAAACACGAACAGCTTTGCCAGCACGAACGCGGTGATCATGCCCGTGATGTACGCGCAGATGACGGCCGAGGAGAACGGCATCGCGCGGTTGTACAGGATGCGCGAGCCGAAGTTGACGGCGGCCGCGAAGCCGCCCGTCAGCAGGAACACCAGGAACTGGCGCGATGCGAAGGTGGACGCGACGCCGCTCACGCCCCGGCCTCGCGCGCCATCTTGCGGCCGAAGTCGATGCTCTCCGAGATGCCGCGGTCTTCCGGATAATAATACGACGTGTCCGCGACCCACAGCCCGCCCACCGGCAGCTTCGCGGGCGGCAGGCGGTCGAGATAACCCGGCTCGCAGATCGGCTGCGCGTAGCGGTAGCGGCTCGCGCGCATGTCGACGAAGTCCGCGTCCTTGAGCGACGGATTGATCTTCATGAGGTAGCGCTTGACCTTGTCGAGGAAGGCCTGGTCGGGTTCCGCGAACTTCGGGTGCTCGCCGGGCATGTAGAACGGCACGTAGACGATGTGCTGGTCGCCCATCGGCCGCAGGTTCGTGTATTCGACGAGGCCGGGGATGTCCATCTCCTCGTCGTTCGTGTTGAGCCAGAAGTTCTCCGTCACGGGCTTCTTCAGCTTCGCGATCACGCACACGACGGCGATGTTCTTCTTGGAGCGGAATGCATCGAGCGTGGCCGGCGGCAGGTCGGGCATCACGCGCGGCACGTACGGCAGCGGAATCGTGCTGATCACCTTGTCGAACGCCTCGAACTGGCCGCCCGCTTCCACGCCTTTCACTTTACCGTCCTCGATCACGACCTTCGTTGCCGGGGTCTTGAGGCGCACGATGCCGCCGTGCTTCTCGATGTCGGCGCGCATGGCTTCCAGCAGCGTCGCGGAACCGCCGTCCATGTAGCCCAGCTTTTCCTTGAACAGGTTGTAGCGCGAACGGCCGATGCGGCGGATGCGGCTCCAGATCCACGCGGCCGACAGGTTGTTGCTGTAGTCGTAGAATTTATAATCGAACAGGCGGCGCCACAGCACTTCCCACGCTTCCGCGCCGACGGCACCCTTGATCCAGCCGCTCGCCTCCACGTGGTCCAGCGGCTTCCAGTCGTCGCGCTTGGTCGACAGGAACGCGTGCAGGCCGTAGCGGAATTTGGCGCTGAAACCCAGGCCGCGGAACTTCAGCAGCGCGACCGGATTGCCCCATTCCTGCACCTCGCCCCGGAACCAGTAGCCCATTTTTGTGGCGACCCAGTGCATCTTCGACGACAGCCCCAGTTCGTCCAGCACTTTCAGGAAGGCGTGGTCGGAGATCGCGTGGAAGTGGTAGTAGCGCTCGATGGACGTGCCGGAAAAATCGAAGTGCGCGGCCATGCCGCCCACGCGGTCGTCCGCTTCGAACACGACCGGCTCATGGCCATCGCGCGCCAGTTGGTAAGCCACGGCCAGGCCCATCGGCCCGGCCCCGAGGACGGCAATACGCTGCTTCATTCAGAACTCCAGGACGACGTTGCTGTATTTGGGATCGTTGAAGGTCTCGTCGATGGCCTTCGCGAACGGGGTGCTGCGTACCTTGAACATGCCGGGCCAGTCGATGACCTCGAAGCTGTCACGTGCGACGAGCGCCGCCAGCTGCTGCGTCGTGAACGGCGGGTTGCTGTCGAACTTGCCCCACACCCAGAGCAGCGCATAGAACAGGCTGTACGGGATCTTCACGATCGGCGTCTTCGAACGGGTCACGCGCTTGATCTCGCGGATGATGTCGATGTAGTCGACTTCCTCGTGGCCCGAGATGTTGTAGACGCCCGTGATGGACGGGTCCTCGATGCAGCCGATGATGACGTTGCAGAAGTCGCCCACGTACAGGGGCTGGCGCATGTAGCGGCCATGGCCCGGGATCGGGAACACGGGCACCTTGTTCATGAAGCGCGACAGCCAGCCCAGGTGCTTGCGGTCGAACCAGCCGAACATCAACGTGGGGCGCAGGATGGGGCAAGGAATGCCGCTCGCCAGCACCATCGCTTCCTGCTCGCGCTTCGAACGCGTGTAGAAATCGTCGGCCACCGACACGACGACGGAAGAGCTGATCGCGACGAGGCGCGTGTTCGGCTGCCCCTTGATGATGTCGAGCTGGAGGCGCGTGGCGTCGACGTTGTTGCGCACGAAGTCGTTCCAGTCGTTGCCGCCGATCTGCGCCTGCAGCATGACGACGGTGGACCCGTCCGTGAAGTGGCGCGACCACTCGCCCGGCTCGGCGAGATCGGCGTATTCGACGGTGATGTCGGGTTGGACCTGGCGCAGCACGTCGAGGTTGGCGCGGTGCTTGTCCAGCACGACGATGTTGCGGTAGCCGCGCGCCTGCAGGCGCGCGATGAGGTTCTGTCCCACCAGCCCGGCGCCGCCGGGCAGGATGATCTTGCGGTTCAAATCGGTCATGGGTTGTCCTTCCTGATTCCGTACAGCGACAGGCCGAGCAGGCGCGTGTCCGGCGACATGCCGAACTGCTGCGGTGACGTCGGTTTGTCGATCCTGAATTCGATGTGCTGGGCGGCCGTCGGCTCGGGGCCGAGATCCAGCGTGAAACGGTGGCGGACTTCGATAAAGTTCCAGGTTGCCGTGCCGGCCGGTTTGCCGTTCGCAAAGGCCTGCACGTCCAGGCGCACTTCGCCGTTCGGCACGAAGCTGCCGAAGTCGAAGGTCAGCATGCGGCCGCGCGCCGGGTCCGCCGGCAGGTTGAGCTCGACCACGGGACCGTCCGACCACACGAAGTCGCCTTCGAGCTTGGACCAGCCCTTGCCGAGGATCTGGCGGAAATAATCCGGCGCGTCCTTCACGGTCAGGTAGGACGCATGGCGCGGCGGCACGCCCTTGCGGTACAGCGCGAGACCGAACGCCTCGACGTCGCCCTCGCCCCGTTCCGCGTTCGGCGCCTCGACCTGGTGCACGTCGAAGCGGCGGTTGTGCGCGATTTCGTCCGGTGTGCACTTGGCGGGTTTCGTGTTCGAGATATGCCAGTTGTCGTTCACGCACACGAGGTCCACGTGCTGGCGCTTCGCATACGCCTGCAGGCCCAGCGTATTGCCCCAGATGACGCCCCACGTGCGCGGATCCTGCTCGAGGTCCAGCACGATGCGGCCTTCGCCGGGCAGCGCGCGCAGCTTGTCGTACAGGTGCACGACGCCGGGCTGGTTGTAGAAGACTTCGTACATCGGCGCCTGGCGCACCCAGTGCCACGAACCGGCCAGCGCCGCTACCGTCAGCACGCCAGCGGCCATGTTGCCGACGTGGCTACCCAGCGCGCGGCACGCATACAGTACGACGAGCGCCGCGCACATCGCGGGCACCGCGTAATAGAAGATGGCGATGTAGACCTGATTCAGGTCGTCCACGCCGGCCTTGGCGTAGTACAGCACGGCGAACGTCGCGGCGAAGAACGTGACGGCCAGCGCGCGCGCACCGCGCACGAAGTCCGAGCGGGACGAGTCGACGCGCTTGTCCTTCAGCAGGAACACGGCAAGCAACGGCACGGCCAACAGCCCCCACATCGACGCGAAGCCGAGGCGCCAGTACACGCCGACGAACTTCAGCGCGGCGGGAAGGTGATTGCCCTTGTTGCCGCGGCCGAACTTGAAGTAGTCCCACAAGGGGCCCGGCCACTCCGTGACGGTGGCGATCAGCAGCGGGACGAAGAACAGGAACAGGATGCCACATGCCACGCGGATGTCGGCGCGGTTGCGCGCGAACCAGGCGCGCGACAGCACGCGCAGCGAACGGTCGTCGCGCGACAGGCGCCGGTTCGCGACGAGCACGACGATGAGCGTCAGGCCCAGCATCGGAATGAAGGACGCGTGCCCGTTGATCAGGAAGCCGCTGGAGACGGCGAGCGCCTTCAGCGTGTCGGTCCGGCCGTACACGAGCGGCGCGATCGCGACGACCATCGCCGCGTATGGGAAGAAGTACAGGTGCGGGAACCAGATGCCGTTGACGATCGCGTAGTCGCTGATTGCTGCGCCCAGCACGAGCAGCGCCGTGAACAGCAGCGCCGGCGCGAGCGAACCCGTGATGCGGCGCACCATTGCGCAGATGAGCACCATCCAGCCGGCGTTGTACAGGATCCCGCCCAGCAGTTGGCCGGACAGCGGCGAGGGCACGAGGTGCAGCCAGTCGTGGAATATCAGTTCCCCGAAGGCCAGCACGTACAGGATCGCCGGGCCGGGGTGGTTAAAGCCGACGCGCGAATAATTACCGTAGATGAGGTGCAGCCGCTTGGCGTCCTGGATCAGCAGGCTGTTGGCGGCGAAGTCGCCCACCTCGCGGTTCACGTGACGCAGCATGTTCCATTCGAGGCCGGCCAGTGCGGCGACGATCAGCAGAAACAGGACGGCCCAGATGAGCAAGGACGGCGCCGCGTGCGTGGCGGGCGCGGACAGGGTGCCGTGGCGAGGAAGTTCTCGGGTATCCATCATATGCATCTCGCTCAGATGTTCATTTTGTTGAAGACGAACGCCGGCAGGTGGCGGATGATCATCATGATCACGAACCACTTGCCCGGCGCGTACACGACCGGTTTGCCGGCGGCCGATCCATCCACGATCTGACGCGCCACCTGCTCGACGGGCGCGAGCCCCTTCTGCGGCAGGTGCGCCGTCATCGGGGTCGCCGTCGGTCCCGGCTTGACCAGCACGACCTTCAGCGCGCTGCCGCTGCCGGCCAGGCGGTGCTGCAGGCCCTGCGCGTAGCGCGTGACGAGGCCCTTCGCGGCGCCGTACACGTAGTTCGAGCGGCGGCCGCGGTCGCCCGCGACGGAACCGATGATCGTGATGACGCCGCCGACGGGTTCCATGTGGCCGGCGAACGCTTCCGCGAACAGCACGGGCGACACGCCGTTGACGTCCAGCGCCTCGTACGCGGCGGCCAGGTCGCGCTGGCATTGCTGCTGGTCCGGCAGCGAGCCGTGCGCGATCAGCACCTGCTGCGGCATGCCTTCGGCCACGACGCTGTCGGTCAAGGCACGGATCGCGCGGGGATCGGAAAAGTCGACGGTGCGGACAAGCACGGTGGCACCGCGCACGCGCAGGTCCGCGGCCACGCGTTCCAGGCGGCCCGCGTCGCGGCCGACGAGCGTCAACGCAACCGGGCCCTTGGCCGCCCACAGGCGCGCGCAATGCTCGGCGATCGAAGAAGTCGCACCGACGATCACGATGCGTTGGAGGGAATCCGGCATATCAGCTTCCTATCAGACGGCGCGACATCGACGAGCTGATGCCCGGGTCGCGATATTGCAAGAATTCGGCCAGGCGCGGGTAGCCCGATTCGAGGAGGTCGCGCGGCATGCGCGCATCCTTGGCCGCGTAGATGCGCCCGCCCGCGTCGCGCACGATGGCGTCCAGGCGTTCGAACAGCGCGTGCGTTTGCGCGCCGCGGTTCGGAAAATCCAGCGCCAGCGTGACGCCCGGCCGCGGAAAACTCATCATGCCGCGGCTCGCGCGGTCGCCGAAGGTTTTCAGCACGGCGAGGAACGAGCCCTGCCCCGAGGCCTTGATCGCGCCAAGCATCGCCTGGATCGCGGCGCGCCCGGCCTCGCGCGGTACGACGCTCTGGTACTGGTAAAAGCCGCGCGGGCCGTACATGCGGTTCCAGTCGTGCAGGTTGTCCAGCGGGTACGTGTACTTCTCGAAGTGCGCGATGGCGTAGCCGGCCTTCCACGCATTGGCGCGGAAATAGGTCTCGTTGAACGCGCGCAGCGACAGGCCGTTCACGAGCGACACGGGCGGCACGAACGGCACGCGCTTCGGTTTGCGGCCCGACTGGGCTTCGCGGTCGGGGATCCCGGCGAGGTTCGCGCGGAAGAACAGGCCGCGGCCGATGCCGGACAGGCAGTCGACCCACGACACCGTCTGCTCCCAGCCGGCCTCGGAGCTGTCGGCCAGCGCGAAGAATTCGTCGAGGTTGCGGTACGGGACCGTGTCGGTGACGAGCCACGGTCCGGCCACGCGCCGCAGCTGCAGCTCGGCCTCGACGATCACGCCCGTCAGGCCCATGCCGCCGACGGTGGCGGCGAACCAGCCCGGTTCGACGTCGGGGCCGCAATCGATCACGCGGCCATCCGTGCGCGCGAGGCGCAGCGCGAGTACATGGTCGCCGAAGGAGCCCAGCACGTGGTGGTTCTTGCCGTGGACGTCGTTGGCGATGGCGCCGCCGACCGTGATCATCTGCGTGCCGGGCGTGACCGGCAGCAGCCAGCCGTGGGCGATGCTCATGCGCTGGATGTCGCGCAGCAGCACGCCCGCTTCGCAGCGCAGGCGGCCGGTGGCGGGGTCGAAGGCGATGAAGCGGTCCAGGCCCGTCATGCGCCACAGGCGGCCGTCCGGGTTCAGGCACACGTCGCCATAGCTGCGCGCATTGCCCTGCGCGAGGCCGCGGCTGCCCGCCACGCTGCGCACGGCCTGGTCGCGGTCTGACAGGGGGACCAGGTCGTGTTCGTGGCTGTCCAGCCTTCCCCACGACGACACTCTTACCATGGCCACCCGAGCGCGCCGACGACGAGCGCGGAGCCGAATGCGAGTCCGGCCAGCTGGCTGGCGCGGTCCTTCACGGCGAACACCACGGGGTCGTCGTGCATGTGACCCCGGTGCGCCTGCATCCAGATCCAGCTGATCCAGAAGATCAGCACGGGCACGGCGCCCCACACGGCTTCCGGACGTTCATAGAGTTCGAGCACGACTTCGCTGTTCAGGTACAGCGCCAGCACGACGGCCGACGCGTAGCCGGCCGTGACGCCGAGGTTCAGCACGAGCGGCTCGTCGCTCGTGTAATAGCCGCGGCCATGCACTTTTTCCTTGCCGGACAGCGCCTGCGATTTCAGCTCCGCATAGCGCTTCACGAACGCCAGCGAGAGGAACAGGAACACGGAGAACGCCAGCAGCCAGAACGACAGCGGCATCGACAGCGCGGCCGCGCCGGCCGTGATGCGCAACGTGTACAGCATGGCGAGCGTGATGCAGTCGAGGAGGATCACGCGCTTCAGGCCCCACGAGTACACGCACGTGAGCACGAAATAGAACAGGAGCCAGGGCAGGAACGTCCCGCCGACGAACGCCCCCAGCGCAAGGCTGACGGCGAGCAGCACGGGCGCGAGCACGACGCCCTGCCACGCCGGCACGGCGCCGGATGCGAACGGGCGCAGGCGCTTGCGCGGGTGGGCGCGGTCGCTCTCCAGGTCCAGCAGATCGTTGGCGATGTAGACGGTCGACGCGCACAGGCTGAACGAGACGAAGGCCAGCACGAGCGTCAGCCAGCCGTCGACGTCGGCGATGCGGTGCGCGGCCAGGAGCGGCACGAACAGCAGCAGGTTCTTCATCCACTGGTGCACGCGCAGCACCTTGCGCCAGGCCGCGAAGCCGCGCGGCTGCGGCGGGAATTCGCGTTCGACGTTGCACAGTTCCGCCGCCTTGCGCGCCAGCCCGCGGGCGCCGTTGACGACGATCGCCTTGCGCGCGCGCCGCCACACCTTGAGGTCGGCGCTGGAATTGCCGACGTAGTCGAAGTTGCCGTGGCCGTAGTGCTGTGCCAGCGCGTCCGCCTTGTTGTCGCCGGCCAGGTTGACGGCGCCGTCGCTGGCCAGGACGTCGTCGAAGACGCCCAGGTGGTCCGCCACCGCTTGCGCAATCGAGCGGTCGGACGCCGTGCACAGCACGATGCGGCGGCCGGCCGCGCGCTCTTCCTTGAGCCAGGCCAGCAGCGATTCGTTATACGGCAGCAGCGACGCGTCGAAGCTGCTGCGGCTGGCCAGCTCGCTCTTGAGGACGGCCTTGCCTTGCAGAAGCCAGAGCGGAATGCGCAACACGTCCAGCGGACGGTCGCGCGAGACCCGCAGCGCGGATTCGTGCAGCATGTCGGTATGGATCAGCGTACCGTCCAGGTCGACGATCAGGGGAGCCGTGTTCAATTGAATGTCCTGCGGGAAGACTGGCGAACTCATGAGGTATGTACCGCCAGATACTGTGAAATACTTAATAGCAAAAGTTCAGTATTATAACCGAGCAATATGAATGGCTTCTTGATTTCATCCTTGCGTGCCGGGGCTTTATTGTAACGATTTGTCATCTTTTTTCACTGTGAGGCGACGATGTTTTCCCATGTATTCATCGGCGTCGGCGATTTCGACCGGGCGCTCGCGTTCTATGAGCCGCTGCTGGCGGCGCTGGGCCTGGAAGCGCGCTTCTGCGACCGGTCGCGTCCGTGGGCCGGCTGGCAGCGGTCCGGCCAGCCGCGCCCCCTGTTCCTGATTGGCGCCCCGTACGACGGCGAGCCGCACGCAGCCGGCAACGGCCAGATGACGGCCCTGCTCGCGCCCGACCGCGCGGCCGTCGATGCGGCTTACGGCATCGCGCTGGCGTACGGCGGCAGCGGCGACGGCGCGCCCGGCCTGCGTCCCCACTACCACGAGCACTATTACGGCGCCTACGTGCGCGACCCGGACGGCAACAAGCTGTGCGTGGTGTGTCACGATCCGGCCTGAAAGGACATCGCATGACCGCACTCCTTGCCTACACCGCCTTCGCGATCGGCGTCGCGAGTCCCGGGCCGAGCGTCCTCGCCATCATGGGCACCGCGATGGCGCAGGGCCGCGCGCAAAGTGCGCGGCGCGAAAGGCGTGCTGGCAGCGAAGGCGCTGAATGAAGGTTATGCGCGCACGTGCGCGCGGGGCCTGGCCATGCACCTGACGAATCCGAAGTCGATCGTCGTGTGGCTGTCGGTGGTGTCGCTGGCGCGGCGCGCCTACCGGGCCGGCGAGCGCTGGGTGAATGCCGTGCTGGCTGGCGTGTTCGCGTATGCGGGCGTGCGCATGCTGCTGGCCGGCCAGGGGCGCTGAAGGCGTGCTACAGTCGCGCCGCGATCACAACAACCCTCCCGAGATACCATGCCCCTGACCTCTCAGCTCGCCCTTCCCTCCATCCTGCTGGCCTTGGGCACCTGCGCCGCGCTGTCGGCGTGCGGCCAGAAGCCGCCGGCGGACGCCCGGGAGACCATCGACGAGGCACGCCACGCTACGGAAGACCTGATGGTCAAGCTCGCGACGCTGCCGGCCAAGTGCACGCTCGGCGATGTCGGGAACACGGCCGGCGCGTGGCTCGCCACGTCGAAGGCCGCGCCCGTCCCTGGGCAGCCGCACGCCTCCGAGTTCACGTTCGCGACGCCCGTCCGGACCCGCGCCTTCCGCATCGCGCTGAATCCGGCAGCCCTGCAGCTTCTCGACAAAGTGGAAACCCGCGACGCCCAGGGCACATGGAGCGTCGCCTGGACGGGCGTGCCGCCCGCCGCGCCGGACGGTTGCGACTTCGTGAAGGTCGCGCACACCGTTGCGCCGGGCGAGCGCGAGGTCGCCGCGCTGCGCGTCACCATCCGTCCCCACGATGGAAAATTCGTGATCGCCGACGCAGCCGTGCTCAAGGCCGACTGAGCGCCGGCCATGGCACGTCAGATCAGGACCAGGTTGTCGCGGTGCACCAGCTCGGGCGCCTCGACATAACCGAGGATCCCTTCGATCTCGCTGGACGAGTGGCGCATGATGCGTTTGACTTCGCCGCTCGTGTAATTGGTGAGGCCGCGCGCGATCTCGGTGCCCGCTTCGTCCACGCAGCCCACGAGCGCACCGCGGCCGAATTCGCCGCGCACGGCCATCACGCCGATCGGCAGCAGCGATTTCCCCTCTTTCACCAGCTTCTGCACGGCGCCGGCGTCCAGCACGAGCTGGCCGGCCGTGTGCAGGTGGTCGATCATCCATTGGCGGCGCGCGGTCAGGCGCGCGGTCGGCGCCGTCAGCTGCGTGCCGATCGCTTCGCCGTGCGCGAGGCGCGTGAGGACGTTGTCTTCGCGGCCCCACGCGATCACCGTGTGCGCGCCGGAGCGCGCGGCGCGCTTGGCGGCCAGCACCTTCGTCAGCATGCCGCCGCGGCCGATGCTGCTGCCGGCGCCGCCGGCCATCGCCTCAAGCGTGACATCGCCCGCCTGCGCTTCTTCGATCAGGCGTGCGGACGGATCCTTGCGCGGGTCGGCCGAGTACAGGCCTTTCTGGTCGGTCAGGATCACGAGGGCATCCGCCTCGATCAGGTTGGCGACGAGCGCGCCCAGCGTGTCGTTGTCGCCGAACTTGATCTCGTCCGTGACGACGGTGTCGTTCTCGTTGATGATCGGGACGACGCCCAGGCCCAGCAAGGTCGTAAGCGTGGAGCGTGCGTTCAGGTAGCGTTCGCGGTCCGCGAGGTCGGCATGCGTGAGCAGCACCTGCGCCGTTTTCACGCCGTGGCTGCGGAAGCTCGTCTCGTAGATCTGCGCGAGGCCCATCTGGCCGCACGCGGCGCAGGCCTGCAGTTCGTGGATGTCGGTCGGGCGGGACGTAAAACCCAGGCGCAGCATGCCTTCGGCGATGGCGCCGGAGGACACGAGCACGACTTCCTTGCCGAGCGAACGGAGCGACGAGATCTGCGCGGCCCAGCGCGCGATGGCCTCGTGATCGAGGCCGCGGCCTTCGTTGGTGACGAGCGAGGAGCCGACTTTGACGATGATGCGGCTGGAGGACTGGAGGACGGAGTTCATGGCGACGGTCGGATTGACAGGAAGCGTCCATGCGGGCGCAGGCCGATCAGCGCCAGGCCGACCGCCAGCTCGATCCCGCTGACGACGAACAATAAGCCCTGGGGCAGGCCGATCGCGAACGCCGCGACGAGGCGGCCGGCCGGCTGCGCCAGGATGAACAATGCTGCGAGGTCGCCGAGGATGGGCTGGTCGCCCTGCCTGGCCGCCAGCAGAGCCAGCCCCGCGGTGGCGAGGCGCACTCCGACGTAGAGGGCGTAGAACTGGCTGTAGCCGTTCACGCCGACGAGGAACAGTCCCATCGCATCCGCCACGCGGTCCGGATTCAGGAGCGCCGCGAGGGCGGCCAGCGAGTGCGCGGTGGCCGCGAACGACAGCAGCCGGCCGCGCAGGTGCGCGCGCAGGGCCGCGTTGGCGATGTGGGCGAAGGGGACTGCCAACGACTTAATCTTCGAGGATCTTGAAGCGGGGATCGTCCGGATCGATCGACGAGATGCCGCGCGCTTCCTCGGTCATCTGCGTCTCTTCCGAGCGCTGCGCGCTGTGGCGCGTCTCTTCGAGATGCCTGTAGATCGCGTGCACGAGGTCTTCGCAGCCTTCGCGGTTCAGCGCCGAGATCTCGAACACGGGGCCCTTCCAGGCCATGCGCTTGACGAAGTCCTTGACGACCTTCTTGCGCTCTTCTTCCGGCACGACGTCCAGCTTGTTCAGCACGAGCCAGCGCGGCTTGTTGACCAGCTCCTCGTCGTACTTCTCGAGTTCCTTCACGAGCGCCTTGGCTTCCTTGACCGGATCCGTCTTGCCGTCCATCGGGGCGAGGTCGACGATGTGCAGCAGCAGGCCCGTGCGGCTCAGGTGGCGCAGGAACTGGTGACCGAGGCCGGCGCCTTCCGCCGCGCCTTCGATCAGGCCCGGGATGTCGGCAATGACGAAGCTCTTCGCATGCGACACGCGCACGACGCCGAGGTTCGGATGCAGCGTGGTGAACGGATAGTCCGCGATCTTCGGGCGCGCGTTCGACACGGCCGTGATGAACGTCGATTTACCCGCATTCGGCATGCCCAGCAGGCCCACGTCGGCCAGCACCTTCAGTTCCAGGCGCAGCTCGCGGCGCTCGCCGTCCTTGCCGTCCGTCTTCTGGCGCGGCGCGCGGTTGGTCGAGGTCTTGAAGTGGATGTTGCCCCAGCCGCCCTCGCCGCCCTTGGCCAGCAGTTCGACCTGCTCGTGCTCCGTCAGGTCGGCGATGATCTCGCCGGTGACGTCGTCGACGATCAGGGTGCCGACCGGCATGCGCAGGTAGACGTCTTCCGCGCCCTTGCCGTAGCAATCGGAACCGCGGCCCGGCTCGCCGTTGCGCGCCGTGTGGACCTTGGAAAAGCGGAAGTCGACCAGCGTGTTGACGTTGCGGTCGGCGACCGCGTAGATCGAGCCGCCGCGGCCGCCGTCGCCGCCGTCCGGACCGCCGAACGGGCGGAATTTCTCGCGGCGGAACGAGGCGCAGCCGTTGCCGCCGTCGCCGGCGATGACTTCGATGCGTGCTTCGTCGATAAACTTCATGATGAGACCACCAAAACGAAAGGCTGTGTCACTGTTAAAAGCGGACCAGGCGTCCATGATAGACGAACGGCCGCGGAACGTTCCGCACTTAACGGTGACAACGCCGAAAATTAAAAAGGCCCTACCGGAGGGCAGAGCCTATCGATTGCAAGGCTTGACGCCTTACCGGGCGGGGCACCCGGCCCCGCTGATGCCGCAATTAAGCAGCGACTGCTTCGCTTGCTACGACGGTCACGTACTGCTTCGAACCGACGCCTTGCTTGACGAACTTGACCGTGCCATCGATCAGGGCGAACAGGGTGTGATCCTTGCCCAGGCCAACGTTGGTGCCCGGACGAACCTGGGTACCGCGCTGACGCACGATGATGCCGCCGGCGTTGATCGCCTGGCCGCCGTAGACTTTCACGCCGAGGCGTTTGCTTTCTGAGTCACGGCCGTTTCGCGTAGTGCCGCCGCCTTTTTTGTGTGCCATTTCAAATGCTCCTTGATTAGCTGAAGAAGGGACGCGCGGCGATTAGCCGTTGATCGCAACCACTTGGATTTCGGTGTAGTTCTGGCGGTGGCCCTGACGCTTCTGGTAGTGCTTACGACGACGCATCTTGAAGATACGCACTTTGTCGTGACGACCATGCGACACAACAGTCACGCGAACCGAAGCACCTTCCACCAGCGGAGCACCAAACTTGATGCTCTCGCCCTCGCCGACGGCGAGAACCTGATCGATAGTGAGTTCGGAACCAATGTCTGCCGGTATCTGTTCTACTTTGAGTTTTTCGCCAGCGACAACTTTGTATTGCTTGCCACCGGTTTTTATGACCGCGTACATGATTTGAAACCTCATTGATTGTTAAGAAATATTCCCTTCATCTTGGCGAGGTAAACAGCCGGGGATTCGGGGAACAGAGGATTATACATGGAATGGTGCGCAGCGTCAAAACGGTTGTGGTGGCGCGGCAGGCCTCGGGGCGTGGCCTCTGGCGCCACTGGGAAAAAGGGCGCCTTTTGCTTGCATGTCGTATAATCGCGACTCAACAAAATCTATCCGCATCCAACGTCAGCAGGTCCGCCTTGTCCGCCGCCACCCAAACCGCACAACAGAACCCCATCACCCGCACGATCGCAGCAGACATGGAGGCCGTCAACACGGTGATCCGCGAGCGGTTGCAGTCCGAAGTCGCGCTGGTGAACCAGATCGCCGAGTACATCATCAGTGCCGGCGGCAAGCGGATTCGCCCCGTGCTGGTGCTGCTGCTGGCGAACGCCTACGGCTACAAGGGCGCCGGCCACCATGAACTGGCGGCCGTCGTGGAATTCATCCACACCGCGACCCTGCTGCATGACGACGTCGTCGACGAATCCTCGATGCGCCGCGGCCGCCAGACGGCGAACGCCATGTTCGGCAACGCCGCGTCGGTGCTGGTCGGCGACTACCTGTATTCGCGTTCGTTCGAGATGATGACGAGCCTGGACAACATGCGCGTCATGCAGATCCTGTCGCGCGCGACGACCGTCATCGCGGAAGGCGAAGTGTTGCAGCTGTTGAACATGCACGATCCCGACGTCACGCAGGACAGCTACCTGCGCGTGATCCGCTCGAAGACGGCGAAGCTGTTCGAAGCGGCCGCGCAACTGGGCGCCCTCGTGGCCGGCGCGAACGACGCGCAGATCGAAGCGGCCGGCGAATACGGCCGCTCGCTGGGCACCGCGTTCCAGCTGATCGACGACGTGCTCGACTATGCGGGCGACGCCGCCGAGATCGGCAAGAACGTGGGCGACGACCTGCGCGAAGGCAAGCCGACGTTGCCGCTGATCTACGTGATGGAAAACGGCACGGCCGAGCAGCGCGAACTGATCCGCACCTGCATCGAGCAAGGCGACGAAACCCATTTCGACGCGGTGCTGGCCGCCGTCACGAGCAGCGGCGCGCTGGACTTCACGCGCCACGAAGCGGAGACCGCGGCACGCCGCGCCGCCGCCGCGATCGCCGACCTGCCGCCGAGCGAATACAAGGACAGCCTCCTGCAGTTATGCAGCTTCGCTGTTGACAGGAACCACTGAGGCAACTATAGTAATGCCTTCCCGAGATTTCGGTGACGAAGTCTCAAACAGTCGGGGTGTAGCTTAGCCCGGTAGAGCGCTACGTTCGGGACGTAGAGGCCGGAGGTTCGAATCCTCTCACCCCGACCATCTGTTTTTCTCCCTCAGCCGCAGTTACTTGTTGGCCATACCAGTCGGGGTGTAGCTTAGCCCGGTAGAGCGCTACGTTCGGGACGTAGAGGCCGGAGGTTCGAATCCTCTCACCCCGACCACAGAATTCATACAAGACAGCGGCCCGTGGCCGCTGTTTTCGTTTCTGCCCTCAATCCTCCGCGACGATCGCGACGCCCCAGGGCTTCAGCTCCAGCTGCTGGCCGCGCGCCACCTTGCGTCCGGACAGCAGCTCGGTCCCGTTCGCATCGCCGTAAGCCAGCCGCTGTGCCTTCGCGGAATAGTTCAGCACATAGCGCACCCGGTGCCCGTCCTGCAGCGTGCCGCCGCGGACGATGAGCGGAAAGCGCGCCTTCGGCAATGCGATGCCGGCACGCCGCACCTGGTCGGTCACGATCCTGTCGATGACGGCATCGGTCGGCATGAAGCCGACATAGCCCACCTCCCCGCTGCCCCAGGTGTTCCGCGTGACGGCCGCGTAGTCTGGCCAGGATGGATGCTGGAAGCGCGCGACCACGGTTGCCGTGGTGGGTTTGAGAAACTCCATCCACCAGCGCGCCTTGTTGTCCGCCGCGCCCACCTTGAACGGATCGCCCGCCAAGGTCACGCCCACCGGATTCGTGAACTGGTGATAGCTCACGCCCGCCGCCGCGCTGATCGCGCCCGGCTGCACCGCGTAGCGCACCTTCGTGTTCTCGTCCGAGAAGCCGCTGCGGAACGTGTACAGCACGTGGCCGCCCTGCTTCGCATACTCGTTCAGGCGCGCGATCTCCGCGTCGCTGGCCGCGTACAGCGACGGCACCACGATCAGCTTATAGTCCGACAACGGCACCTTCGACGCCGGCGAGAGGATGTCCGCCTCCACGTTCATGCGGTACAGCGCGTCGTACCAGGGCCGCATGGCGTCGTTGTAGTCGACCGCCTTGCCGTCCGCATGCACCTTGAACGCATCGAAGCCCGCCTGCGCCGTGTTGCTGACATAGACCGCGACCTGGTTCTTCTTGCGCAGGTTCACGAGCTTCGGCCCGAGCCGCCGCAGGTCGGCGCCGATGGTCTTCACTTCCGCATAGACCTCGTTCGGCTGGTAGTCCTGCGACAGCACGCCGCGCCAGTACGTCTCGATCGCGTTGGCCGTCGTTGCCCAGTGCCAGTACGAGACCATGTTCGCACCCGACGCGAGATGGCTGAAAGCCTGCAGGCGCAGTTGGCCGGGATACGGCGTCCAGTGCGGGAAGCCTTGCGCTTCCGTTTCCATGACCAGGTAGTTCTGGCCGTCGCGCAGCGAGCGCGCGAGGTCGCCGCCGAACGCGATTTCGACGCCGGTCAGCTTGTCCTGGCTCGGGTGGTAGATATCGATGCCGGCGACGTCGAGCGGCTGCGCGGCGTCCCAGTGATTCACTTCGGGCTGCACGCCGTACGAATGGTCTTTCCAGCCCAGGTCGAAGTTCTGCGTGATGAACTGGTCGCCACGCGCGTGCGCACGCACGAGGCCCGCCTGCCAGGCCAGGTAGTCCGTCACGAGGTCGCGCTGGAATGCGGCGAACGCATTCGACAGGCTCGCGTTGATGGACCCGTTCACGGACGGGAAATCGTCCCAGCTGTTGATGCGGTTGCTCCAGTAATCAAGGCCGAACGCCTTGTTGAGCTGTTCGAGATCGGGAAACTTCCTGCGCATGGCCGCGACGAACGCCCGCTGCACATTGGGTCCGCTCGTGAAATAGGCCTTGGTTTCATTGTCGACCTGGTAGCCGATGACGGCCGGATGGTCCTTCACGTGATCGACCAGCTTCACGATCACGCGTTCCGCCGCCGCGCGGAAATCCGGGTCGGTGATGTCCATGTTCTGCCGCGGCCCGTATTCCGCGCGGCCGCGCGGCGCGACCACCAGCACGCTCGGGTGCTTGCGCGCGAGCCAGGTCGGGATCGCGTACGTCGGCGTGCCGACGATGACCTTGATGCCGGCCTTGTGGAACGCGGCCAGCATGCGGTCCACGTGGGTGAAGTCGAACACGCCCTCGTCGCGTTCGAGCGTACCCCACGTCGATTCGGCGATGCGCACGACGCTGATGCCCGCCTCCTTCATCATGCGCGCATCCTCGTCGAGGCGGTCGACGGGCGTGTACTCGTCGTAGTAGGCGACGCCGAACAGGATCGTGTCCGGCAGCTTGGGCGCGGCAAGGGCGCCTCCGCACAATACGCCCAGCGCCGCCGCAGCGAGAGCCCGTTTCAATGTAGTCATGTGTGTCTCCTGTTTTTATCAGGATATGTTATCCATAACACACCAAGCGCGCAACCCGACGATCAATCGCGCATGCGCAAACTGAGCGCCGAACCGCGCCGCGCCAGGAAGTCCATCAGCAATGCCGGATAGCGCGGGCTCGCCGCTGCCTGGACCGACGGCCGCAACGCCAGCGCCGCGCGCCACGCCTGCACCTTGGCCAGGCCGGCGACCATGCCGAAGTCGCCGATACGCTCGAACACGTCGAGATAGCGGAAGACTGGCGCGAACACCGCGTCGACGATGCAAAAGCGCTCGCCGTCGAAATACGGCGGCGCGTGCAGCACCTCCTCCACCTGCCGCAAGCGCCGGTGGATGTCGGCGGCGGCGCGCAGCAGGGCCGCTTCGTCGGGCGCGTTGTAGAACACGGCGATGGCGTTCAGCAGCGCCGAGCCGAATTCCATCCAGCCCCGGTGGCGCGCACGCCGCAGCGGCTCGGGCGGATGCAGGCGCGGCGCCACGGTGTCGTCGAGGTATTCGCAGATCACGGCCGACTCGAAGATCGCCTCGCCGTCGGCCAGCAGCACCGGCGTCTTGCCGAGCGGGGACGTCTGCAGGAACCACGCGGGCTTGTCCGCCAGGTCGACGTCGCGCCGCTCGAACGGGATGCCCTTCTCGTGCAGGACGATGGCGGCGCGCTGCACGTAGGGGCACAGCGCATGGCTGACGAGAACGAATGGCGGCATGACGACTCTCCTTGATGGGTGGGAGAGCGCAGTCTATGATTGCGTGATTACAATGAAAATAAGCAGAAGCGCAAACCATGCCTGCAAAAACGCAATCGACGCCGTATCGCATCGGCAGCGCCGACCTGGAGACCGTGCTTGCGCTAGTCCGCACCAGCACCCTGGCGCAGGCCGGGGAGCGGCTCGGCGTCGACGGCTCGACGGTCTTTCGCAACCTGCAGCGCATCGAGCGCGGCCTGGGCCAGGCGCTGTTCGAGCGCACGCGCTCCGGCTACCTGCCGGGCGAACTCGCCTTGAACCTGGCGCGCCACGCGGAGCGGCAGGAGAGCGAGCTCGAAGCCGCCCGCTCGCTCGTGCAGATCCGGCCGGAGCAGGTCTCGGGACAGGTCCGCATCACCACCACAGACACCATCCTGCACGGACTGGTGGCGCCGTCGCTCAAGGCGCTGCGCGAGCGTCATCCGCTGCTGGAATTCGAGCTCGACGCCAGCAACGCGCCCGTCAACCTGGGCCGGCGCGATGCCGACATCGCGCTACGCGCCACGCGCGCGCCGCCCGAGCACCTGGTGGGGCGGGAACTCGGACCGATCCGGGTGGCGCTGTTCGCACCGCGCAGGAGCCGGCTGCGCTCGATCGAGGACGCGGTCGAGCGCGGCGTCGCCTGGATCGCGCCGGACGACGGCCTGCCCGACCATCCATCGGTGCTGTGGCGGCGCCGGCACTATCCGAAGATTGCACCGGCCTACCGGGTGAGCAGCATCCTGTCGGCGGCGGAATGCGTCGCGCTCGGGCTGGGCGTGGCGGTGCTGCCGCTGTTCCTGGCGGGGCCGCGTGCCGACCTGCGCCAGGTCGGTCCCGAGATCGACGAATGCGTCACGCAACTGTGGCTGCTCACGCATCCGGAGAGCCGGCATCTGAGGCGGGTGGCGACGGTGTGTCGATACCTGGCGGACGAAATCCGGCTCGCGTAACGGGCCGCTTAGGCGCGGCCGCGCGGGCCCATGCGCAGAGGTGCGCCGCGGACCATCGACGATCCGGCCGGGCAAGCCGCCGTGGCCACCTTCTTCTTCCATTTCCCCGTCATGATGCTGCTCGTCGGCGCGACGGCATGCGTCACGCGGACGGTCGCCCTGGCCACGGCCGTGGCACGGAGCCGCCGACCAGGTGCCATTGTCTAAGCGGCCGCGTTGCCGGCCAGCCGGTCAGAACTCGCTCCACTGCGCTGCGCCATTTGATGCCGTCCTTGCCACCACGCCGCCTTGCTCCCACGTATGCGGCGATGCGGGGGCCGCGATCATGTCCAACGAAGATATCCAGTTCTCTTAATGATTAATGAATAGTGGATCTGGAAAATTTGCGGAAGCGATACTACAGGGCACCTCGAAAAACCTCGGCTGCGGCATGATTCCGCTTCCCCAACATTGCTGACGACGTAGCCATGATGAGACCGAGCCTGTTCGGCGCCCAGGAACGTGAAGCCAAACGAAATAAGCTGGGCGATACGTTGCAAGTGCTGGACAGGCACGTGGACGATGGCAGGCGAGCATGGGCGCCCGCACGCCGAGGTCGAAGCCGACGGTGGCCAGGGCGAGATCAGACTTTCGATCGCATCAGGGAATCCCTATACGAACCGTGATCGTGCCTGATTGTCCGCCGAAGCAAGCAATGTTATATATTGTAAATATAGATTACATTGGAGAACTTTAATGTACCAGGCATCCCGCAGACCCCGACTGCGCACTGTCATTCTTTTGCTCGTTGTAAGCCTTCTCGTTTGCGGTTTTGGCGCGACCATCACGATCTTGACCCGGAAAGCCACCGACATGCAGCAAGATCTGGCGCTCCAGTACGCCGAACAACTAGCGCAAAATAATGCCGGCACCGTCAAAATCAAGATGGAGCATGCATTGAGCGTGGCACGGGGCCTGGCGCAAGCCTTCGAAGGCATGCGGTCGCACAGCCAACACCCCGACCGGGCGCTTGGCGACGCCATCCTGCACGCCACCCTCGAGGACAATCCGACGCTGCTGGCGACATGGGTCGCGTGGGAGCCGAATACTTTCGACGGCGAAGACAACAAATACGTCAACACGCCCGGTACGGACGCCACCGGGCGCTACGTGCCGTATTGGAACCGGGGCAACGGCAAGATCGTGTTGGAGCCGCTGCTCGATTACAGCGTCCCGGGCGCGGGAGATTATTACCTGCTTGCCCTACATAGTGGCAACGAAACCGTAATCGAACCCTATGTGTACAAGGTGAACAACAAGGACACCTTGATGACTTCCCTTGTCGTGCCAATCAAGGTCGGCGGCAAGACGCTCGGCGTGGCAGGCGTGGATCTCGCCCTGGCCGATTTCCAGCGCGAGATCGGCAATATCAAGCCGTACGGATCCGGATTCGCCAGCCTGCTGTCCAACACGTCGATTTATCTCGGCGACCGCGATCCGGCGCATGTCGGCAAGAAAGTCGGCGACACGGTCTTCGACAAGCTCCTGAAGGAAAGCGTTGCCGCGGGCCGGCCGTTCCACGACGAAGGTATGAGCAGTGCCCTGTCCACCGAGGCGTTCAGGATTTATGTGCCGATACAAATTGGACAAACGACGACGCCATGGTCCTTCGGCATCACTGTGCCAAAGGACCGGATCTTCGCCGAGGTGCATGGCCTGCGCAACTCTGCCATCGGGCTGGCGCTGGGCAGCGTCGTGCTGGTATCGGTCTCGCTGGCGTTCGCTTTGCATCATTTATTGTTCCGTAAGATCGGTGGAGAGCCGAGTGAAGCCGTGGATCTGACGCATCGCGTGGCCAAGGGCGACTTGAGCTCGACGGTCGAACTGGAGACGCACGACCGTTCCAGCATGCTGTTCGCAATGAGCGCGATGCAGGAAAGGCTGGCGGAACTGGTCGCGCGCATCCGCGCGAGCAGCGAGGCCGTGTCGCATGCAGCGGCGGGAATTGCAAACGGCACCGTCGACTTATCGCGGCGCACCGAACGGCATGCCGCGTCGATCGCCGAAACGGCGTCGAGCACCGCGCAAATGATGACGATGGTCGAACGCACTGCGCGGCATGCCAGCGAAGTCAGCGGCCTGGCCGCCCAGGCCGCCATGACGGCGGAACGGGGCGGGGAAGAAGTGGGCAAGGCCGTGGCGACGATGAACACGGTCGCCCAGGAATCGAAAAAGATGTTCGACATCATCGGCTCGATCGAGGGGATCGCTTTCCAGACCAATATCCTGGCACTCAACGCCGCGGTGGAGGCGGCGCGCGCCGGAGAACAGGGTCGCGGTTTCGCCGTAGTGGCAAGCGAGGTACGCAACCTGGCGCACCGCAGCGCGGCCGCCTCGAAGGAAATCCGCCTGCTGATCGAATCCTCGGTGCTGCGGATGAACCAGGGTGCGGAGCAGGTTGCGAACGCGGGCGGGACGATGGACGAACTGACGGCGTCGGTGCGCCAGGTCAGCACGATCATTGCCGCGATTTCGGAATCGGCGGCGGCCCAGAACAACGGCATCGCGCAAATCAACGAGGCGATCGCGCAGATGGACGAGGTGTCGAGGCAGAACAATGCGTTGGTGCTCGAGGCGAATTCCTCCGCGAAAACCCTCGGAATCCAGGCCCAGCACCTGAAAGACGCGGTTGCCGTGTTCCAGTTGGCCGAGGCCGCGTCCCAAACACACGACACGAAACACCTGCTGCCGGACGCTCGCGAAGCGGCCTGATGACGTAGCGGTCGCGCGCTCGGCGCGACCGCGTCCGTTTTACGCCCCGCTTGCACGTAACCGCACCGCCAGCGCGGCCAGGCTCGACGCGACGGCGAGCAACACGATGCCGTTCCAGCCCCATGCGGCAAGCGCCTGGGCGCCCAGCGCGCCGCCCGCGGCCATGCCGACGAACATCGTGGTCATGAAGATCGCGTTCAGGCGGCTGCGGGCCTCCGGTGCAATGCCGTAGACGATGGTCTGGTGGGCGATCATCGTCGCCTGCACGCCCAGGTCGAAGCCGACGGTGGCCAGGGCCAGCAGCACCAGCTGCGCGCCGGCCGGCAGGTGCGGCATGGCGAACATGATGCCGAACGATGCGACGCTCAGGCCGGCGCCGAGTCGCGTCACGAATTGCGGACCGCGGCGGTCGGCCAGGCGGCCGGCGAACGGGGCGGCCAGCGCGCCGACGGCACCGGCCAGGCCGAACGAACCGGCGGCGGCCGAACCCAGGTGGAACGGGGCGCCGTGCAGCATCACGGCCAGCGTCGACCAGAAAGCCGAGAACCCGATCGACAGCAGGCCCTGGGCCATGGCGGCGAGGCGCAGGGCGCGGTGTTCTTTCCACAGCGCGAACAGCGATCCCAGCAGGACCGGATACGGGCTGGTACTCGTCGGCCTGAAGCTTGGCAGCCCTCGGGCGAGGATCGCCGTCGTGAAGGCCGCGACGACGGCCGCGCCGCCGAACACGGCGCGCCAGCCGAGCGCTTCGGCGACGAGGCCGCCCACGACGCGCGACAGCAGAATGCCCAGCAGCAGCCCGGTCATGACGGTGCCGACGATGCGGCCACGGTGCGCGGCCGGCGCCAGCGTTGCGGCGGCCGGGACGATGTCCTGGGCGACGGTGGCCAGCAGGCCGACGGCGAGGCTGGCGCCCAGCAGCACGGCGAGGCTCGGCGCGGCGGCGATGGCCAGCAGTGCCATCGCCAGCAGCAGCGATTTCACGACGATGATGGTGCGGCGGTCGAAGCGGTCGCCCAGCGGCGCGAGGAACAGCAGGCCGAGCGCATAGCCGAACTGCGTCAGGGTCGGGATCCAGCCGACAGCCTGGTTGCTGGCGTGCAGGTCGGTGGCCAGCACGCCCAGGGTGGGCTGGCTGTAGTAGAGGGCGGCGACGGACAGGCCCGTGCTCGCGGCAAGCAGGAAGATCAGGGGCGAGGTCAGCCTCGTGCGGATCGGTATGACAGTCGCCGTCGTGTGTGCGATGCTCATGTTGGACTCCATGGTGGGTGTGTTGTTGCAGTGCATTATGGAGAACCGAAACATGGCCGTGTAGCCCCCGCGGACGTCGAACTGTTATACCATTTACGTATGAGCACGGACTTTTCGACGATCAATCCCTCCGCCGACCGTATGATGCTGGTCGAGACGTTCGTCCGCATCGTGGATGCTGGCAGCCTGTCCGCCGCCGCGCGGGCGCTCGCGACGACGCAGCCGACGATCAGCCGGCGCCTGAAGGCATTGGAAAAATCGCTGGGCGTGCGGCTGCTGCAACGGTCCACGCATGCGATGAAGCTGACGGACGACGGCATGCGCTGCTATGCGCGCGCGAAGGAACTCATCGCGGGATGGCAGGAATTCGAGAGCGAGATCCGGGGCGCCGTGGACGAGCCGGTGGGGATGCTGCGCGTCGTCGCGCCGCACGCGTTCGGCCAGCAGCAGCTGGTGGCGCCGCTGGCCGAGTACCTGGCGCGCTATCCGCGCATGACGGTGGACTGGGTCCTGCACGACCGCACGCCGGACTTCATCGGCGAAGGCATCGACTGTGCGATCCGCGTGGGCGAGGTGCCCGACCCGTCGATGGTGGCGATCCGGCTGGGCGACGTGCCGCGCATCGTCATCGCGACGCCGGGCCTGTTCGCAGGGCGCGCCCTGCCCGCCCATCCGGACGAACTGGCAACGCTGCCCTGGATCGCGGTCAGCCATTATTATCGCGACGAAGTGACGCTGACCCATGCGCACAGCGGCGACACGGTGCGGGTGCCCGTCCAGCCACGCATCTACACGGACAACCTGTATGCGATGCGCAGCGCCGTCGCGCTGGGCGTGGGCGCCGCGCTGGGTTCGCGCTGGGCGCTGCGCGAAGAGCTGGACGCGGGCCGGCTCGTGCAGCTCGTGCCGGACTGGCAGGCGTCGCCGCTGCCGATCTGGCTGATCTATCCGCCGGCGCGCTTCTATCCGGCCCGGCTGCGGCGCTTCATCGACATCATGCGGGTGGCGGTGCCGCAGGCGTACGGCGTGGTGGCACCGCCTGCTCGCTGATCAGACTTCCGCCACCTGCGCCTCGGCCAGCAACGAGCGGATCTCGGGAATGCACGACCCGCAATTGCCGCCGGCCTTCGTGCACGCCGTGACGGCCGCCGCGTCGCACAGATTGTTCTGGCGGATCGCGATCTCGATCGTCTTGCGGCCCACGCCGAAGCACGAGCACACGGTCGGTCCCGGATCGATGCCCGGCTCTTTCGCACGGCCCGCGAGGAGGCTGATGCGGTCGGCCGGCTCCAGCTGCTCCTTGTCGAACATGCTGGCAAGCCAGGTGCGGGCCGGCAGGTCGGTGCGCTGCGCGACGAACAGGCACGCTTCGATGCGGCCGTCGACGAGGTGCACGGCGCGGTACATGCCGCCGTTCTTGTCCTCGACCTCGATCCAGTCCGCGTCGTCGTCATGCACGTCCAGCAGCTTGCGCGCCCAGTCGTGCGCGGCGGCGAACGGCTTGCGGCCCGCCAGTTCGTAGCGGACGAAGTCCTTGCCCTGCACGCGCGTCCAGTTGGACGCCTCGCGCAGCGGCAGTTCCGTGCGCGACAAAATGAAACCGAACCACGTGACGCCGAACGGTTCGATGCGTACCGGCGTGTGCTTGAACTCCGGCTCGCCCGAGACCGGGTCGACGGCCGGGTTGACGACGGTGCCCACGCGCGCATCGGATGCCGTCTGGCCGCTCCAGTGGATCGGCATGAACACGCTGCCGCGCGCGATGCCGCCGCCGTGCTGCACGCGTGCCACGACGGCACCCCAGTCGCTCGTCACGCGCGCGAGTTCGCCCGCCTTCACGCCGCACAGCAGCGCATCCTGCGGGTGCATGTCGATGTACGGTTCCGGAATGTGCTCGGCCAGCTTCTGCGAGCGGCCCGTGCGCGTCATCGTGTGCCACTGGTCGCGCACGCGGCCCGTGTTCAGCACGAGCGGATACTCCCCGCCCGGCAGGTGCGCCGGTGCGCGCGGCACCGTCGGCACGAAGCGCGCGCGGCCGTCGCCATGCGCGAAGCGGCCATCGCCGAACAGGCGCGCCGTGCGCTCGTTCTGCGTGCGCACCGGCCACTGGACCGGGTCGAGCGCATCGTAGTCGGCGCGCGTCATGCCGGACAGGCCCCCGATGTCGAACAGGCGGCGGCGCTGGCCCTCGGTACCGTTCTTCCACGTGGACAGGCGCGCGTGTTCGTCGAAGATCTCGTGCGGTCCTTTGAAATCGAAACCTTCGAAACCCATGCGGCGCGCGACGTCGCACAAGATGTCCCAGTCGGCGCGCGCACTGCCCGGCGCGGACAGGAACGCGCGCTGGCGCGAGATGCAGCGCTCGGAATTGGTGACGGTACCATCCTTCTCGCCCCAGCCGAGGGCCGGCAGCAGCACGTGCGCCGCCTCGTTCGTGTCCGTGCCGAGCACGATGTCGGAGGCCACGACCAGCTCGCATTTTTCCAGCGCGCGCCTGGCCTGGTCGGCGTCCGGCAGGCTCACGAGCGGATTCGTCGCCATGATCCACACGGCTTTGACTTTGCCCTCCTCGATCGCGCGGAACAGGTCGACGGCCTTCAGGCCCGGCTTGGCGGCCACGTGCGGCGAACCCCAGAACTCCTGCAGCGCGGCGCGTTGCGCGGCATCGTCGAGGTCCATGTGCGCGGCCAGCATGTTCGCGAGGCCGCCCACTTCGCGTCCGCCCATCGCATTCGGCTGACCGGTCAGCGAGAACGGCCCCATGCCCGGACGGCCGATGCGGCCCGTGATCAGGTGGCAGTTGATGATCGCATTGACCTTGTCGGCGCCGCTTGTGGACTGGTTCACGCCCATCGTGAACGCCGTCACGACCTTCTCCGTGTTCGCGAACAGGTCGTAGAAGCGCTCCAGGTCGCGCGGGTCGAGGCGGCAGGCCTTCGCCACCTCCGCCAGCGAGCCCGCCTTGCCGGCCGCGTCCAGCGCATCGGCCACGCCCGTCGTATGGGCTTCGATGAAGCTGTCGTCCGCCGCGTGCTGGGCGAGATGGCCCAGCAGGCCGCCGAACAGCCACACGTCCGTGCCCGGCTTGACGGGCAGGTGCAGGTCGGCGATGTCGCACGTGGCCGTGCGGCGCGGATCGACGACGACGACCTTCAGTGCCGGACGGTCCTGCTTCGCGCGTGCGATGCGCTGGTACAGGGTCGGGTGGCACCAGGCGGCGTTCGAGCCGACGAGCACGATCAGGTCGGCCTGCTCGAAGTCTTCGTAGCAGCCCGGCACGATGTCTTCGCCGAACGCGCGCTTGTGGCCGGCCACGGCCGACGACATGCACAGGCGCGAGTTCGTGTCGATGTTCGCGCTGCCGACATAGCCCTTCATGAACTTGTTGGCGACGTAGTAGTCCTCCGTCAGCAGCTGGCCGGAGACGTACAGTGCGACGGCGTCCGGGCCGTGCTCCGCGATCACGCGCGCAAAACCGGATGCGACCTTGTCCAGCGCCTCGTCCCACGACGCTTCGCGCAGGCCGCCTTCTTCGCGCAGCATCGGCGCGAGCAGGCGGCCGCGGTTGCCGAGCGTTTCGCCCAGTGCCGAACCTTTTACGCACAGGCGCCCCTGGCTGGCCGGGTGCGCCGCGTCGCCCGCGATCGCGAGCGTGCCGTCCTGCCCGACCTGGGCGCTCACGCCGCAGCCGACGCCGCAGTACGGGCACGTCGTTTTGATGGTGGTTGGGATGGCGGACAACTTCATGTGCAACTCCTCGTCAGGCCGCTCGGCCGAACAGCAACTGGTCGCGGATGGACGAGATGTCCGTCCGCTGTTGAATCAGGTCGAAGTACCAGGGACCGTCCGCGACGTCCCCGTACAACACGGCGCCCGTCAGGCGGTTGCCCGCGACGACGAGACGTTTATAGATGCCGCCGCGGCGGTCGCGCAGCACCAGGTCTTCGCTGCCTTCCCCGCCGACGATGTCGCCGGCCGAGTACAGGTCGACGCCCGTCACCTTCAGCTTCGTCGCGGTGGCCTGCTGCACGTAGCGGCGGTGGCCGGCGCCCGCGAGGTGGGCGGCGGCGACGCGCGCCTGGTCCCAGATCGGCGCCACGAGGCCGAACGTGGCGCGGCGGTGCTGCACGCATTCGCCGACGGCGTACACGCGCGGGTCATAGGTCTGCAGGGTGTCGTCGACGACGATCGCGCGCTCGCAGTGCAGGCCGGCGGCCTTCGCCAGCTCGACGTTCGGGCGCACGCCGGCCGCCATCACGACGAGGTCGGCGTCCACCGTCTCGCCATCCTCGAAACGCACGGCGCGTACGCGCTCGTCGCCCTCGATGGCGGCGGTCTGTCGGTTCAGCAGGATGCGCAGGCCGCGCTGTTCCAGGGTCGCGCGCAGCAGTTCGGCGGCGGGCGGATCGAGCTGCTGGTTCATCAGGCTGCCCGTCACGTGGACGACGACGACTTCCATGCCCTGGCGCAGCAGGCCGTTGGCCGCTTCCAGGCCGAGCAGGCCGCCGCCGATGACGACGGCCTTCCCGCCCGCGCGCGCGGCTTCCAGCATGGTGTCGACGTCGCTGATGTCGCGGAAGCCGATCACGCCCGGCAGCTGGTGGCCCGGCACCGGCACGATGAACGGCTTCGAACCGGTGGCGATCAACAGGCGGTCGTACGGCACGGCGAGGCCCGAGGCGGCGTGCACGACGCGCTTCTTGCGGTCGATGCGCACGACCGGGTCGCCCGCGTGCAGCGTGATGCCGTTGGCGTCGTACCATTCACGCGTGTTGAGCATGATGTCGTCGACGGTTTTCTCGCCGGCGAGCACGGGCGACAGCAGGATGCGGTTGTAATTCCCGTGCGGCTCCGCGCCGAACACGGTGATGCGGTACATGTCGGGCGCGAGCTTCAGCAGCTCCTCGACCGTGCGCATGCCCGCCATGCCGTTGCCGATGACGACCAGGCGCGGATGCGTCTTCATTTACGCACCTACCCAGACCTTGCCGTCTTCGACGCGCACCGGGTAGCTCGACACCGAGTGGTGCGGCGCTTCCAGGCATTCGCCGGTCTGCAGGTCGAAATGCTGCTTGTAGATCGGCGACGCGACGACGATGCGCTCGCCGATGCTGCCGACCAGGCCGCGCGACAGCACGGCGGCGTCCGAGTTCGGATCGTAGTTATCGATGGCGAACACGCGCGGCTCCTCGGCGCCCACGCGGAACACGGCCACCTGGCGGCCGTTCAGCAGGGCGGCGACGCCCGTGTCCGGAACGATCTGGTCGAGCGAACAGACGGCGTTCCACTGATTGAGCTCATTTTTTACATTTTTGTCGCGGGGCATGATGTTCTCCTGTTCCAGTCGATAAGTTAGGCGGCAACGATCGGGATCGTGCGGCGGCGTTCTTCCGGCGTGGCCGGACGGATCTGGCCGCGCTCCGGCATGAACACGACGTTGTCGTCCGTGCCCTCGGTGTTGACGAAGCTGCGGAAGCGCTGGCGCACGGCCGGGTCCTCGACGGCGTTCTTCCACTCGTCGGCGTAGGTGTCGACCACGCGCTGCATGTCGGCTTCCAGTTCGGCGGCGATGCCCAGCTTGTCGTCGACGACGACCTGCTTCAGGTACTCCAGGCCACCCTCCAGGTTCTCGCGCCACGTGCTGGTGCGCTGCAGGCGGTCCGCGGTGCGCACGTAGAACATCAGGAAGCGGTCGACCAGCTTCACGACGGTCGCTTCATCCAGGTCCGATGCGATGAGTTCCGCGTGGCGGGGCTTCATGCCGCCGTTGCCGCACACGTACAGGTTCCAGCCCTTCTCGGTGGCGATCAGGCCCACGTCCTTGCCCTGCGCTTCGGCGCATTCGCGGGTGCAGCCGGAGACGCCGAACTTGATCTTGTGCGGCGCGCGCAGGCCCTTGTAGCGGTTTTCCAGCGCGATGGCGAAGCCGACGGAATCGCCCACGCCGTAGCGGCACCACGTCGAGCCGACGCACGATTTCACGGTGCGCAGCGACTTGCCGTAGGCGTGGCCGGATTCGAAGCCGGCCGCGATCAGCTCTTCCCAGATCGCCGGCAGCTGGTCCACGCGGGCACCGAACAGGTCGACGCGCTGGCCGCCCGTGATCTTGGTGTACAGGCCGTATTTCTTGGCGACCGCGCCCACGGCGATCAGGCCGTCCGGCGTCACTTCGCCGCCCGGCATGCGCGGGACGACGGAATACGTGCCGTCCTTCTGGATGTTGCCGAGGAAGTAGTCGTTCGAATCCTGCAGGCTCGCGTGCTCGGGCTTCAGCACGAAATCGTTCCACGTCGACGCGAGGATGTTGGCGGCGACCGGCTTGCAGATGTCGCAGCCCAGGCCCTTGCCGTGCTTGTGCAGCAGTTCGGTAAAACTCTTGATGCCGCCCACGCGGATCAGGTGGTGCAGTTCCTGGCGCGAGTACGGGAAGTGTTCGCACAGGTGGTTGTTGACGGCCATGCCGGCCTTCGCCATCTCGGACTTCATGATCTGCGTGACGAGCGGCACGCAGCCGCCGCACGACGTGCCCGCGTTCGTGCACGACTTGATCGCGCCGATGTCGCAGGCGCCGCCGGCGACGGCATCGGCGATCGTGCCCTTGGTGACGGCATTGCACGAGCAGACCTGCGCGGCTGCGGGCAGCGCATCGACGCCCAGCGCCGGACGGGAACCGCCCTCAAGCTGCGGCAGGATCAGGAATTCCGGCGATTCCGGCAGTTCCATATCGTTCAGCATCATCTGCAGCAGGCTGCCGTATTCGGCCGCGTCGCCGATCAGCACGGCGCCCAGCAGCTTCTTGCCGCAGTCGGACACGACGATCTTTTTATAGACCTGCTTGCGCTCGTCCGTGAACTGGAAGCTGCGCGCGCCCGGCGTGTTGCCGTGGGCGTCGCCGATCGACGCGACGTCCACGCCCATCAGTTTCAGCTTCGTGCTCATGTCGGCGCCGGCGAATGCGGCTTCCTGGCCGATCAGCGCGCGCGCGACGATGCGCGCCATTTCATAGCCCGGTGCGACGAGGCCGAACGTCTGGCCGCCCCACGAGGCGCATTCGCCGATGGCGTAGATGTGCGGGTCGGACGCGAGGCAGGCGTCGTCGATGGCGATGCCGCCGCGCGGGCCCAGTGCCAGGCCGGCGGCCTTGGCCAGTTCGTCGCGCGGGCGGATGCCGGCCGAGAACACGATCATGTCGGCTTCGAGGAAGCTGCCGTCCGCGAATTCCATGCGGTGCGTGGCCGACTCGCCGGCGACGATTTGCAGCGTGTTCTTCTGCGTGTGGACGTTGACGCCCAGTTCTTCGATCTTCCTGCGCAGCACGCGGCCACCGAGGTCGTCGACCTGCACGGCCATCAGGCGCGGTGCGAATTCGACGACGTGCGTGTCGAGGTTCATGTCGCGCAGCGCCTTGGCGCATTCGAGGCCCAGCAGGCCGCCGCCGACGACGACGCCGGTCTTCGAACGGGCGCCGCATTCCGTCATCTTTTCCAGGTCTTCGATGGTGCGGTAGACGAAGATGTCGTTGCGCTCCTTGCCCGGGACCGGCGGCACGAACGGGTACGAGCCCGTCGCGAACACCAGCTTGTCGTAGGCCAGCACTTCGCCATCGGCCAGCGTGACGGTCCGGGAGTCCCGGTCGACGGCGACGGCCTTCGCGTTCAGCTTCAGGTCGACCTGGCCGGCGTGCTGCTCGAAGAAGCCCGGTGCGACGAGCGACAGCTGGTCGGCCGTGGTGCCCGAGAAGAACGAGGACAGGTGCACGCGGTCGTAGGCCGGGCGCGGTTCCTCGCACAGCACGGTGACGTGGAAATGGGCATCCTGCTTGGCTTCCGCGAACAGGGTTTCGAGGAATTTGTGGCCCACCATGCCGTGGCCGATGACGATCAGTTTCATGTTGCGACTCCTATGCTGCAATGACTTGGTTCAGGCGGCGGCGGGTGCCGGCGTTTCGGGGACGGTCAGCGTGAAGCGCACGCCGATCGCGCACAGCGCCGAGACGAGCACGGCACCGCCGAGGATCAGGAGGGTCTGGCGCACGTCGCCCGTGCCCTTCATCAGGAAGCCGGCCAGCACGGCGCCGACGTTGCCACCCGCGCCGACGATGCCGGCCACGCCGCCCAGCGCCTTCGGATTCACGAACGGCACCAGTGCGTAGGTCGAGCCGCACGCCATGTGGGTGCACAGGCCGAAGGCGAGCATGGCGACGATGGCCAGCGTGACGCTGGTCGTCTGCGAGAACCACAGCAGGCCCAGGCCCTCGCCCAGCATCAGGACGAACAGCAGGTTCACGCGGGAATTCAGGTTGCCGCGGGCTGCGACCTTGTCCGAGATCCAGCCGCCCAGGGCACGGGCGAACAGGGCCAGCAGGCCGAAGCTGCCGGCGGCCATGCCGGCCTGCTTCAGCGACAGGCCGAAGTGGTCGACGTAGTACGTGGCGGCCACGTTGTGGATGAACAGTTCGATGCCGAAGCAGGCGCCGTAGGTGATGAACAGCAGCCAGGCGCGGTAGTTGCGGCAGGCTTCGAAGAAGCTCGCCCAGCCGCCCTTGCCGCCCGCTTCGAACGGCACGCCGGCGGCGCGCAGTTCCGTGAAGTTACCTTCCGGGCAATCCTGGGTGAATTTGTAGTAGACGACGGCCATGA
Organism: Massilia kyonggiensis; assembly: GCA_966212285.1. Classification (GTDB taxonomy): domain Bacteria; phylum Pseudomonadota; class Gammaproteobacteria; order Burkholderiales; family Burkholderiaceae_D; genus Telluria; species Telluria kyonggiensis_A. Next base: position 93,559 of record CBIHQW010000006.1, on the reverse strand, counting down.
TGAGCATCATCACGCCCGGTACGACCAGGGCGGCACGCCAGCCCATCGTCTCGTTCACGCCCAGCATGACCATGGCGCCCATGATCAGCGGCATCGTGGCCTGCGCGACGCCGCCGCCGCTGTTGCCCCAGCCGGCCGATGCCGCGTTGGCGGTGCCGACGACCTTCGGGCCGAACATGACGGAGGTGTGATACTGGGTGATCACGAAGCTGGCGCCGACGGCACCGATGCCGAGGCGGAACAGCAGGAAGCTTTCATAGCTCTGGGCCATGGCGACGCCCAGCACGGGGATCGCGCCCAGCGCCAGCAGGCCGGTGTAGGCCTTGCGCGGACCGAAGCGGTCGCACAGCGGGCCGATGATCAGGCGCACGATGATCGTGATGGCGACGGCCGCGATGTTGATATCGGCGATCTGGCTGACCGACAGGTGGAACTCACCCTTGATCACCGGCATCAGCGGTGCGCAGGCGAACCAGGCGAAGAAGCAGACGAAGAAGGCCACCCAGGTCAGGTGGAATGCGCGCATCTGGGGCGTATCAAAGGAAAATAGCTTGATACTGTTTGCTTTGCCGGCCATGTTGTTATTCCCTTCTTGAAAACGAAAAGGCGCCCGCTGCCTGGCCGCGAAGACGATTCCAGAAATCGTTCAAGCGGGTGCAGCGGACGCCGTTGTCCTGTTGCCGGTCCCTCGTTGGACCGGCGCTTTTTACTCAGGGATCGCCGTTGATCCTTTACCTCCCTATGTGCAAGACCCGTGCCAGATGGTTTACCGGGGGTAGATCGTATTGACCGGGCCTTGCACGCTTCATTGCAGTGCACCATGCACGCTCATGGCGCACCGGTTCGATGCGGTGCATGCCGCTATGCACCGGCCAGGGCGGTGCGGCGGATGGGAAAGGATGAGATATACGTGTCCGGATCGGCGCCGTCCCAGACCTTGCCGTCCATGAGCACGGAACGGCGCATCAGGCTCGAAGACGCCGGCACGCCCGCCAGCACGGCCGCCTCGCGGTACAGGCCCACGCGGTTTACGCGGCCGGCCACGGCCGCGTAATCGACGTCGTCGCGCAGCAGGCCCCAGCGGCGGTGCTGGGTCATGAACCACATCGCGTCGGACAGGTACGGGAAATTGGCCTCGCCCTCGTCGTGGAAGCGCACGGGGTCGGGATCGATCCAGCGCTTGCCCAGGCCGTTGTCATATTCGCCATGCAGGCGCGCGGCGATGGCCCGGCGGTCCGCGTTCACGTAGGCGGGACTCGACAGGACTTCCGCCGCGGCGTCGCGGTTTTCTTCGGACGCGTCGAGCCAGCGCCCCGCTTCCAGCACGGCCGCGATCAGCGAGCGGCATGCGTGCGGATTCGCGTCGACGAAGGCCGCCGTCGCGCCGAGCGCCTTGCCGGGATGGTCGGGCCAGATGTCCTGGCTCGTGGCGACGGTGAAGCCGCTGCCGTCCAGCTGCGCGCGGGCGCTCCACGGTTCGCCGGCGCAAAAGCCGTCCATGTGGCCGGCCGCCAGGTTCACGGCCATCTGGCTGGGCGGCACGGTCACCACCTGCGCGTCGCGCACGGGATCGATGCCGCCCGCCGCCAGCCAGTAATAGAGAAGCATCGCGTGGTTCCCGGTCGGGAAGGTGTGCGCGAAGGTGAAGCGGCGGGTCCCCTTGCGCATCGCGGCGGCCAGGGTGCCGAGGTCCGTCACGCCCTGGCGCGCCAGTGCGCGCGACAGGGTGATCGCCTGGCCGTTGCGTGACAAGTTCATCAGCACGGCCATGCGCGTGGGCGGACTCCCGATGCCGGTCTCCACGCCGTACAGCAAACCATATAGCACGTGCGCCGCGTCGATCTCGCCCTGCAGCAGGCGGTCGCGCATGCCCGACCACGAATGCTGGCGCGCGAGTTCGAGCTTGATGCCGTATTTGTCGTCCAGGCCCAGCACGGACGCCATCACGAGGGACGCGCAATCCGTCAGGGGCATGAAGCCGGCCCTGATCACGGTCTTTTCCGGCCGGTCGGAGCCGGCGATGAATGCGTGAGCCATCGTTTCCTTTGTCGTTCTAGCCGAGTAGATCCTCGACGTCGAGGATGCGCTGGGCGACTTCGGCCAGCTTGAGCTTCTTGTTCATCGCCATGCTGCGCAGCCGCTGGTAGGCCTCGTCCTCCGTCAGCCGGTTGCGCGCCATGAGGACGCCCTTGGCCCGTTCGATCAGCTTGCGGTCGGCCAGCTGGCGGCGCGTGTCGGACAGCTCGTCCAGCAGTTTCTGCTCGCGGTTGAAGCGTTTCATGGCCACGTCCAGCACGGGCTTCACGCGCTCGGCCTGCAGCCCGGCCACGATGTACGCGGACACTCCCGCGTCGATCGCGGCGTCCATGCTGGACGGCGTCTGGTCGTCCGTGAACAGGACGATGGGGCGCGGCTCGTCGCGCGTGGCGATGACGATGTGCTCGAGGACGTCGCGCGCGTCCGATTCGCTGTCGATGATGATCATGTCCGGCTGGATCTGGGCGATCCGCTCGGGCAGGAAGATGTCGGCGGGGAGAGACGCGACGATGTCGTAGCCGGATTCGAGCAACCCGATGCGCAGCGCCGTGTTGCGCCTTGCCTGGGCGGCGAGCGTGGCCTCGTCCGCGGCATCGCTGGACGCGGTGTTGACGACGACGATGCGCAGGGTGCGCTGGACCTTGGACGGCGATTTCATGCCCTTTGGATATGCAAGTTCCGGGCCAGCCATTCAGATATTCATGTTCGGTATGTCGAGAGTACGAATCAACATTAGTTGTCGCACAGAAAATATTCACAAAACGCATGGGAAGCATCACAAATCAAAAGTTCATTTATGACGCGGTTATCCCTATACTGCATCGCAACACGACAGATTTCTCACCGGAGATGACCATGAACACCGCAACGCTCAACCAGGCACAGAACAAGACTCTGCGCCAGCACATTGCTGACACCCTGGGCAAGATCCGCACCTTTGCGATCGAACTGTATGAAGCGCACGGCGGCCTGATCGTACCGGACGCCGCCCAACCGGGCAGCGGCGCCCTGGCCCGCCGCAAGATGCAGCAGCAGGCCGGCATCATCATCCTGGGCCCGTTCTGCGCAGCCGCGCTCGCTCCGGAAGCTGTCCGCGAAACGCCGAACAATTAATCAAGCCAAGGATACAGACATGACCCCGATCGAATACCTCACCGTCGCCATCGCCGCAGCCGCCGTCGTCACCCGCATCGTGATGTTCGTGCGTAACCCGTCGCTGACCGCCCCGTCCGAACTGTGGCTGGCCCAAGAGCCGACCGAACTGTGGATGGGTGAGTACGCGAAGCCGAAAGCAGCCGCGTAACATCAAGCTGACCACATCGTCTCCACACGCCCGGCATTGGCCGGGCGTTGTCTTTTGTGCGCCGCAATATCGCCTGTGTACGCTGCCGTACTTACGCAGGCGCGCCACTCTTCCTGGCGAATCCGCCCAGCACCATAGTCGGCTGAGCTAGAATGCTTTTTTGCAATTTCTCACCAAGAAAAGCATTCTTGTTCTTCATTTATCCACCCGACTGATGATGCGACTCCCTGTCCTTACCGTTCTCGCCGCACTGCTGGCGCTGCCCGCCGCCGCCTCGACACCCGTGACCCTCGACCAGGCCATGGCCAACCCCGACTGGATCGGTCCTCCCGTGGAAGCGGCGTGGTGGAACTGGGACGGCAAGCAGGTCATCTATCGACAGAAGCGCGCCGGCTCGCCGCTGCGCGACACGTATCGCGTGAACGCGGCGAAGGCCGGCACGGCGGCGCAGGTGACGGACGCCGAACACGCCAAGCTGGACAGCCCGGAAATGCTGTACAACCGCGCCCGCACCCGCGCCATCGTCGTGCGCAACGGCGACCTGTTCGAACGCGACCTGAAATCGGGCGCCCTCGTGCAGATCACGCGCGGCAACGGCGTGACGATCCAGGCCGTCCAGTACACGGCCGACGAGCGCGGCGTGCAGTACCGCGTCGGCGACGACTGGTTCGCGTGGGACCGCAACGACCGCGTCGCCGGTCCCGTCGCCCTGCCGCGCGCGGCCAAGGATCCGAACGTGACGGAAGCGGACGCGCTGCGCGACATGCAGCTGCGCCTGTCGACGATCCTCAAGCGCCAGAAGGACGAGCGCGACGCCACCCGCGCACAGGCCGAGGAACTGCGCCGCGCCGACCCGACCCGCGCGCCCTCGCCCATCTACCTGGGCGACAAGGTCACGATCGTCAACAGCGCCCTGTCGCCGGACGGCCGCTGGCTGCTCGTCGTCACGGGCCCGAAGAACGCGGACAAGGGCCGCGCCGGCAAGATGCCCCGCTACGTGACGGAAAGCGGCTACGAGGAATTCTCGGAAGAGCGCACGCGCGTGGGCCGCAACAACCCTGCGGGCCACGGCTTGAAACTCGTGAACCTCGCGACGCGCGAGGTGAAGGACCTGTCCCTGGACGCCCTGCCCGGCATCGCCGTCGACCCGCTGGCCAAACTGCGCGCGGAGCGCAAGCTCGACCCGCTCAAGGGCAACCGTCCGGTGATGATCGGCTTCGACGGCGAGGCGATCACGTGGAGCCAGAACGGCGCCAACGTGGCCGTCATGTTGCGCTCCGTGGACAACAAGGACCGCTGGATCGCCACCGTGGACCTGCCCCGCGCGGCGCTCCAGTCCGTGCACCGCCTGACGGACGAAGCGTGGGTCAACTACGACAACAACGAGTTCGGCTGGCTGCCGGACGGCTCGACCCTGTGGTACCTGTCGGAAGAAAGCGGCTACGCGCACCTGTACGTGCGCGACGCGGCCGGCCGCACGCGCGCGCTCACGCAAGGACAATGGGAAGCGGGCGACGTCGCGTGGTCGGCGGACGGCCGCACGGCCTGGCTGCTGTGCAACCGCAAGGCGCCGCACACGTACGAAGTCTGCACCGTCGACGCGGCGAACGGCGCCACGCGCGAAGTCAGCAGCCTCGCGGGCGTGCAGGACTTCCGCCTGTCGCCGGACCAGAACAGGCTGCTCGTGCATTATTCCGGCCCGTACCTGCCGGCGCAACTCGCGACGGTGCCGTCGCACGGCGGCGAGGCCGTCAGGCTGACGGACACGCGCACGCCGGATTTCAAGGCGCGCGAGTGGATCCAGCCGCAGTTCGTGACGATCCCGTCGACGCACGGCGCCGATCCGATCTGGGCCAAGCTGTACCGCCCCGCGCAGCTCGAGCCGGGCAAAAAATATCCGGTGGTGATGTTCGTGCATGGCGCGGGCTATCTGCAGAACGTCACGCAGCGCTACACGCCTTACTTCCGCGAGCAGATGTTCCACAACCTGCTCGTGCAGAACGGCTACGTCGTCCTCGACATGGACTACCGCGCGTCGAAGGGCTATGGCGTCAAATGGCGCACTGCGATCTACCGCCAGATGGGCCATCCGGAACTGGACGATTACCTGGACGGCGTGAACTGGATGATCGCGAACCAGCAGGGCGACGCGGCCCGCGTGGGCATCTACGGCGGCAGCTACGGCGGCTTCATGACCCTGATGGGCATGCTGCGCGCACCTAGCGTCTTCAAGGCCGGCGCCGCGCTGCGTCCCGTGACCGACTGGACCACGTACAACCACGAGTACACGGCCAACATCCTGAATACGCCGGACCTGGATCCAGAGGCGTATAAAACGTCGTCGCCGATCGAGTACGCGCAGAACCTGGAGGGCCACCTCCTGATCGCGCACGGCATGATCGACGATAACGTATTCTTCCAGGACTCCGTGCGCATGGCCCAGCGGCTGATCGAACTGAAAAAGGACCACTGGGAGCTGGCGCCGTATCCGCTGGAGCGGCATTCGTTCGTGCAGCCGGAGGCGTGGTACGACGAATATCGGCGGATCTACCAGCTGTTCGAGCGGACCTTGAAGCAGTAGTTATTTCGTCTTCGCCCCCGCTTCGAACCACGCGCCCAGCTCGGCGCGTTCCGCCTCCGTCATATTGGTCATGTTCGCCAGCGGCATCGCCTTGAGCTGCACGGCCTGCTGATAGATGCGGGGCGCGTTCTGCGCGATGCCGTGCACGTCGTCCAGCATCACGCCGGCCGGCGCGCTCGCGAACCCGGGCTGCGTCGGATGCGCCGCGTGGCACGACACGCAGCGCGCGCGCAGGATCGTCTCCACCCGCGCAAACGGCACCGCTTCCGCCGACATACTGGGCCGCGGCGGCGCCAATAGCACCGCGAGCCCCAGCAGCAGCGCCACGCCGATCGCCGGATACACCCACTCCACGCGGCCCTTGTGGCGCAGGTTGAAGAAGTGGCGGATGAAGACGCCGGCCGCCATGATCGTGCCCAGCACGGCCCACGCATGCGGGTGGCGGTAGGTCATCGCGAAGTGGTTGCTGATCATGATGAACAGCACCGGCAACGTGAAATAGTTGTTGTGGACGCTGCGCTGCTTGCCGCGAATGCCGTAGACGGGATCCGGTTTTTGCCCCGCGCGCATCGCCGCCACCATCTTGCGCTGGCCGGGGATGATCACCATGGCCACGTTCGCGACCATGATCGTGCCGATCATCGCGCCCACGTGGATGTACGCCGCGCGGCCGCTGAGGAAGTGCGTGAGCATCCAGGCCGCGCCGACCAGCAGCGCAAAGACCACGACGCCGAACGCGAGATCGTGCCTGCCGAGCGGCGAACGGCACAGCAGGTCGTACACGATCCAGCCGGCGACGAGGCTCCCGAGCCCGAGCCCGATGGCCTGTCCGCTCGTGAGGTCGGCCACGCTGCGATCGACCATCATCGCCTGCGCATTCAGCCAGTACACGATGACGAGCAGCGCAAAGCCCGACAGCCACGTCGAATACGCTTCCCATTTGAACCAGTGCAGCTCCGCCGGCAGCTCGGCCGGCGCGACGAGGTATTTCTGCGGATTGTAGAAGCCGCCGCCGTGCACGGCCCACAGCTCGCCCGCCACGCCCTTCTTCGCGAGCTCGGAACCGGCTGCCGGCGGGCGCAGCGAATTGTCCAGCCAGACGAAGTAGAACGACGCGCCGATCCAGGCAATGCCGGTGATGACGTGCAGCCAGCGCACCAGCATGTTCATCCATTCGAGTATGTACGGGACCAGGTAGTCCATCTAGGCTCCTCAGCGTGACCGGCAGGCGACACCGTCGTCGATATAGTTTCTAGAACATGAAAAATATCGTATATTTAAAATCAGACTACGTATATAACAATCCTATAAAAAATTCCCCATGTCCAGCCTGCCACAGCACCTCGACCTGCACCTGATCCGCATCCTTTATCTGCTGCTCGTCGAGAAGAACGTCTCGCGCGTCGCCCTCAAGCTGAACCAGCCGCAGCCGTCGATTTCCGCCTCGCTGCGCAAGCTGCGCGAGCTGACGGGCGACCCGCTGCTCGTGCGCGGCGCGCGCGGCATGGTGCCGACGCAGCACGGCGAAAGCCTGCTCAAGCCGGCCAAGCGCATCCTCGACGAGACGGAGAGCCTGTTCGTCCGCAAGACGCCGTTCGTGCCGGAACAGGCCGACCGCACGTTCCACATCGCCGCGCCCGACTACCTCGACACGCAGTTCCTGCCGGGCGTCGTCGCGTCGATCCGGCGCGGCGCGCCGAACAGCCGGGTGACGATCCACCACCTGGGCCCGGGCACGGACTACCTGCGCATGCTGTCGGACGGCGAGATGGACCTCGTCATCGCCAACTGGGACGAGCCGCCGTCGCACCTGCACATCTCGAAACTGTTCGAAGACCCGATCATCTGCACGATGCGCGCCGACAGCGCCTATGCGAAACGCACGGCGTCCGACGCGATGACGGTCGAGGACTACCTCACGCTGCCCCATATCGCGCCGACGGCCATGCTGCCCGGCTACCACGGCGTGATCGACGCCTTCCTCGAGCGGCAAGGCATGCACCGCAAGGTGGCTGTCGAATCGCCCTATTTCGGCCTGATCCCGTACATGCTCACGCAGACGGACCTCGTGCTGACGACGGGCCGCCAGTTCATCCGCTTCTACGAAAAGACGCTGCCGCTGAAAAACTTCACGGTGCCGATCAAGTTCCCACCGATGCGATTTTATCAACTGTGGCACCAGCGCGTGCACCAGTCGCCCGAGCACAAGTGGCTGCGCGACCAGGTGACGGCCGCGGCCAAGGTGGTGGTCAATCGCTGAACGCGCCGGCGGAAATCCGTGTAAAAATCACGTGTGGCAAAAAATATTTGCGGGACGCATGAACCTTGGCGCGGTCGGCGGGTATTCACCTCAAAACAGCAGAGAGCGCATGCGTGGACGGAAAACTTGAAGGAGCGGCCGGGAACGAGGCCAGCCTGGTGGGTCGGGTCGCGGCCGGGGACCGGCGCGCCTTCGAGATGCTGTACCGTGCTTATTTTCCGCGCCTGGCGCGCTTCCTGCAACGGATGACGCGCAGCGTGCCGCTGATCGAGGAAATCGTCAACGACACCCTGCTCGTCGTCTGGCAGAAAGCCGCCACGTTCGACGGCAGCTGCAAGGTGTCGACCTGGGTGTTCGCGATCGCCTACCGCAAGGCCTGCAAGGCCCTGCACGCCCTCGACGAGCCGCTGGACGCCGCGGCCGACGAGTACGCGGCGGACGACGCGGGCCGGCCCGACTGGCGCTTCGAGCAGCAGCGCCTCGCGCACGCCGTCGACGCCGCCCTCGCCGCCTTGCCGCTGGCGCAGCGGGCCGCGTTCCAGCTGACCTTCTATCACGACATGGGCTACGCAGAAATCGCAGAAATCATGGAATGTCCCGTCAACACCGTCAAAACGCGCCTGTTCCACGCGCGCCGCCGCCTGGCAACGCTGCTGGAAGACCAGCTGGAGATCCGGCCATGAATCCGTCCACCGATCACCTCGAGGCCCAGGACGCCCTGCCCTGGCTCGCCAACGGCACCCTCGCCGGCGCCGAACTGGAACGCGTGCAGGCCCACGTGGAAAGCTGCGCGCACTGCCGCGCCGACCTCGCCCTGCTGCGCACGGTGCATGCGGCCGGGCCGGGCCAGGACCTGGACTTCGATCCGGACCGCGCGCTCGCGCGCTTAGTTGAGCACCTGCCGCAGCTGGATGCCGCACCGGCGCAGGAAAAAACAGGCCTGCTGCAACGCTGGCGCAACCGCGTCGCCGCCAACGACCGCACCTGGCTGCGCGCCGCCGTCGCCGCGCAGTTCTGCGCGATCGCCGTGCTGGCCGCGCTGCTGGCGCGCCCTTCCGCGCAGCCGGACAGCTACCACGTCCTCGGCGCCGCCGGCGCGAACGGCATGGCGCGCGTGGTCGTGACCTTCCGGCCCGACACGCCGGAAGCGGAGCTGCGCCGCATCGTGCGCGCCAGCGGTGCGCGCATCGTCGGCGGGCCCACCGTCACGGATGCGTGGCTGGTCGGCGCGGACGGCCGGCTCGACCCCGTGCTGGCCCGGCTGCGCGCGGAACCGGCGGTGACGCTGGCCGAACCGCTCGTCGTGGACAAGCAGCCGTGAAAGCCGCCCTGCTCGCCCTGTACGCGGTCCTGATCGCGTTCGCGTGCGTGGTCCCGCGCGCGAGCGCGGACGCGCAGGCCGCCACGCACCCGGTCTCGACACCTGCGCCCGCGGCACGGCAGGTGCTCGTGATGCTGCGCATGCCGTCGCCGCACTTCCGGCCCGACGGCGCCTACGGCGGCGGCTACACGGAGGACGGCACCCGCGCCGCGCGCCGCCGCGTCGCGCGCGATCTCGCCGCCACGTACGGCCTGCGCGTCGTCGACCACTGGCCGATGCCCGCCATCGGCATCGACTGCTTCCTGATGGAGGACACGGGCACGGGCCCCGTCGACCGCCTGCTCGACACGCTCGCGCACGACCCGCGCGTCGCCTGGGCCCAGGCCATCCAGGACTACCACGGCCTGGCCGAAGGCGACCCGCTGCTGCCCGTGCAGCCGGCCGCGCACGCGTGGCAACTGGCCGCGCTGCACCGCGCCGGCACGGGACGCGGCGTGACGGTGGCCGTGATCGACAGCGGCGTCGACGCGACCCACCCCGACCTCGACGGCCAGATCAAACTGCGGCGCAACTTCGTCGATGCGTATCCGGACGGCGCGGAAGCCCATGGCACGGCCGTCGCCGGCATCATCGCGGCGCGCGAAGGCAATGGCCTGGGCATCGCGGGCGTCGCGCCCGGGGCAAAACTGCTGGCCCTGCGCGCGTGCTGGGAGACGGCCGGGCCGCCCGCCCGCTGCAACAGCTTCACGCTGGGCAAGGCGATCAATTTTGCGCTGATGAGCGATGCGCGCGTCATCAACATGAGCCTCGGCGGCCCGCGCGACCGGCTGCTGGAGGCCCTGCTGGACGCGGCCCTCGCACGGGGCGTGACGCTCGTCGGCGCGGCCGATCCGGCCCAGCCCGACGGTGGCTTTCCCGCGTCGCATCCCGGTGTGATCGCGGTGGCGTCCGACACGCAGCGCGCGCCGCCGCCCGGATCGCTGCGCGCGCCGGGGACGGACGTGCCCACGTCGCTGCCGGGCGCGCGTTGGGGCATGGTGTCCGGCTCGTCGTACGCGTCGGCCCACGTGGCGGGGCTCGCGGCGCTCGTGCTGGAACTGCGACCCGGCACGACGCCGGCGAAATTACGGGCCGACCTCGACGGCGGCGCACGGGTGCTGCCCGCCGCGCTGGCGTCGAATCGCGGACAAGCTGGTAGCATAGACGCCTGCGCGGCCATTGCGCGCGCCGCCGGAGCCTGTTTTTGCCTATGCCCATCGACGACCACGACCGCCAGCCTTCCCTCCCCGCGCCCGCCGCACTGAAACCCGTCGCGGGCGCGTTCGCATGTCTTGTCGCCGCCTTCGCCGCGGCGCCGGGCGCATTCGCCCAAACCAGCGCCGACCTCTCCGTCGTGTCCGAATACGCCGTGCGCGGCCTCTCGCTGGGCCGGCAGGCCGCCCCGCAGCTGCGCGTGGACCACGACTTCGACGGCGGCTGGTATGCCGGCACCTTCGGCACGCCCATCTCGCTGTATGGCCGCGGCCAGGGCCTGCTGATCGTCTACGGCGGCCGCGCGCTGCCGCTGACGACGCGGCTGTCGTGGGATGCCGGCGTCACGCGCACGATCTACCTGCGCAACCACGAAGTCGATTACCACGAGTTCTATGCCGGCCTCACGTACGACCGTGTCAACGCCCGCCTCTCTTATTCGCCCGCCTACTACGGTTCCGGCCAGACGGTCTACCTCGACCTGAACGGCGGCATCCCGCTGGGCGAACGCGTGGCGCTGGCCCTGCATGCCGGCGTGCTGCACCCGCTGGACGGCGATTACCGCTGGGGCGACGGCGATCGCGCCGACATGCGCGCCACGCTCGCGTACGACACGGGCGACTGGCGCCTGCAGGCCGGCCTGCAGGCCGTGCACGGGTCGGCCAACGGCTTTTCCCGCGCCCGCGCCCTGTTCGCCGGCGCCAACCTGCGCTTTTGATACGTGCGGTTCGATTGAACCTTGGGCGGGAACGAGGGCATTAACATCGTCCCCTTCCCATGAGGTGCAACCATGAACCTGCAATCGAATCCGGCCGTCCGCCTCCTGTGCGGCATCGTGCTCGGCGCCGCCCTCGCGGCCTGCGGCGGCGGCGACGACCACCCGATGACGTCGCCACCCGTCGTCATGCCGCCCGTGATCACGAGCGCCTTCACCACCACGGCCCTCGTCACCGACCAGTCCAGCGGCGCGGCCCATACCGACACCCACCTCGTCAACGCGTGGGGCCTCGCGTTCAACCCGACGGCCTTCGTCTGGGTCGCCAACAACGGTACGGCGACGTCGACGCTGTACGACGGCAACGGCGTGCCGCAGACGCTCGTCGTCGCGGTCCCCGCCGGCGTCACCGGCATCGTGTACAACGGCAGCCAGGACTTCAAGGTCACGCAGAACGGCGTGACGGGCGCCAGCCCGTTCATCTTCGCGGGCGAGACGGGCACGGTATCGGGCTGGTCGCCGGCAGTGAATCGCACGAACGCCGTGACGGCCGTCGACACGGGCGGCAGCGCCGTCTATAAAGGCCTCGCCATCGCCGCGTTCTCGGGCGCGAACTACCTGTACGCGGCCGACTTCCGCAACAACCGCATCGACGTCTACAACGCCAGCTTCCAGAAAGCCACGCTGCCGGGCGGCTTCACCGATCCGAACCTGCCGGCGGGCTACGGACCGTTCGGCATCCAGGCCATCGGCGACCGCATCTACGTGGCGTATGCCCAGCGCGAGACGGGCGGCAACGACGAGGTCAAGGGCGCGGGCCTCGGCGTCGTCGACGTGTACGACACGGGCGGCGTCTTCCTGCACCGGCTGGCGGCGGGCGGCGCGCTGAATGCGCCGTGGGGCATGGCGCTGGCGCCGGCGCACTTCGGGGACTTCAGCAATGCGGTACTGGTCGCGAACTTCGGCGACGGCAGGATCAACGCCTACAACCCGTCCAACGGCGCATTCGTCGGCACGTTGTCGAAGGCCGACCGCACGCCCATCGTCATCGACGGCCTGTGGGGCATCGCGTTCGGCAACGGCGTGCAGAACCAGCCGACGAACACGCTGTTCTACACGGCGGGGCCGAACGACGAGTCGCACGGCATCTACGGGAGGATCGACTTGCAATAAGCGACATGCAGTAAGCGTCAGACGAAGGAGGCGAACATGGCGACCGTCGCCGCCGCCATCACGCCCGTGCACAGCCAGCCCATGGCGCGCAGGCGCGGCGCGATCGTCAGGTTGCCCATGATGCGGGGGCTCGACGCGACCAGCATCATGATCGCCATCACGGGCACGGCGATGACGCCGTTCAGCACCGCGCTCCAGTACAGCGCCTTGATCGGATCGATTGGCATGAAGTTGATGCCGACGCCCGCGAGGGTGGCGACGATGATGATGCCGTAGAACTTGCGCGCGGCCGAAAACTCCGCGCCCAGGCTGCTCTTCCAGTGGAACGTGCCGGCCATCGCATACGCGGCGGAACCGGCCAGCACGGGGATCGCGAGCAGGCCCGTGCCGACGATGCCGAGCGCGAACAGGACGAACGCGAGTTCGCCCGCCACGGGTTTCAGCGCCGACGCGGCCTGCGCCGACGACTGGATGTCGTGCACACCCTGCGCGTGCAGGGTGGCCGCGGTGGTGAGCATGATGAAGAATGCGACGCCGTTCGACACGGCCATGCCCACCAGCGTGTCGAAGCGGATGCGGCGGAACTGGCCCCTGGCCTGGGCGGGCGCGCGCCGCAGCGGCTCCGCGGCATCGTCCGCGCGCAGCTCTTCCACTTCCTGCGACGCCTGCCAGAAGAACAGGTAGGGACTGATCGTCGTGCCGAACACGGCGACGATCGTCGTGAGGTAGTCCTTGTTCCACGCCACATGCGGCCACACGGTGGACTTCAACACGACGCCCCACGGCACGCGGACGACGAACACGGTGGCCACGTACGCGAGCAGCACGAGCGTGAGCCACTTGAGCAGGTTCACGTAGCGCTGGTAAGGGATGAAGACCTGCAGCAGCACGGACAGCACGCCGAAGCCGACGGCATACCACAGCGGCCGGCCGGGCACGACGAGCGACATCGCCTCGCCCATCGCCGCCACGTCGGCCGCGATGTTGATGACGTTCGCGACGAGCAGCAGGCCCACGATGCCCCACACGACCCGGCGCGGCGCATAGCGCTGCAGGTTGGTGGCGAGCCCGCGCCCCGTCACGCGGCCGATGTTGGCGCTGATGACCTGGATGGCGGCCATCAGCGGATACGTCAGCAGCAGTGTCCACAGCAGGTTGAACCCGAACTGGGCGCCGGCCTGCGAATACGTGGCGATGCCGCTCGGGTCGTCGTCGGCCGCGCCGGTGATCAGGCCCGGACCCAGCTTCGACAGCCAGGTCGAGGCTTCCGGCGACGGCGGTACGATGGTGGTCTCCTCGTTTTCCATGAAGACCATCATGCACCCATGTGCGCGGGCGATATGTACGGTTGCGCACACTGTGCAGGCGCGGTAATGCTCAGGTCATTTTTCGGCCGCGATCCACTTCTCCACCTGCGCCTGCAGAATGGGCAACGGCAGCGTCCCATCCCCCAGCACCACCTCGTGGAATTTCGCGAAGCTGAACTTCGGTCCCAGCGCCTTCTGCGCCCGGGCCCGCAGGTCGAGGATCTTCAGCGCGCCCACCTTGTACGCCAGCGCCTGGCCCGGCCACACCATGTAGCGCTCGACCTGGTTCGACGCGCGCGCCTCGTTGTAGCCCAGGTTGTCCATCATGTACTTGACCGCCTGCTCGCGCGACCAGCCCTGCGCGTGCATGCCCGTGTCGACGACGAGGCGCACGGCGCGCAGCAGTTCGTCGTTCAGGTGGCCGTAATACGCGGACGGGTCGTCGTACAGGCCGAAGTCGCGGCCCAGGGTCTCGCAGTACAGCGCCCAGCCTTCCGTGTAGGCGGCGGCGCTCGGGTGCTCCGTGAAGAACTTGCGGAAGTCCGGCAGCGGCAGCTCCTTCAGCAGCGCCGCGTGCAGGTGGTGGCCCGGCACGCCCTCGTGGAGCAATAAACTCGTCATGCCGACCGTGCTGTACTCCTTCGGGTCGTTGACGACGGCCCAGAACACGCCCGGATGCGAACCGTCGGCGGCGACGGGCGTGTAGTGGTCGGATGCCGTGGCGCGCGTCAGTTCGGGCTCCAGCTGGATGTCCAGCTTCGCCTTCGGCAGCAGGCTGAAATACTGCGGCAGTTTCGCTTCGACGACGCCGTAGATGGCGCGGTAGCGGTCCAGCACTTCCTGGTCGGTCTTGAACGGCTTGAAGCGCGGCTGCGCGGCCACCCATTGCGGGAAGGTTTTCAATGGGCCGTCATAGCCCAGCTTCGGCGCCAGCGTCGCCATCTGCTGCTGGATGCGCGCCACTTCCTTTTCGCCCAGCGCGTGGATCTCGGCCGGCGTTAGGTCGAGGTTCGTGTTGTTGCGGATGCGGGCCTGGTACCACGCGGCGCCGTCCGGCAGCGCGCCATAGCCGGCCGTCGTCCGGCCCGCGGGCAGGTAATCCTTCTCGAGGTAGGTGTTCAGGCGTGCGAGCGCGGCGTCGATCTTTTGCGCGGCCTGGCGGTAGCCGGCCGTGAGCGATTTTTTATCGGCGTCGGAGAAGCCGGCCGGCAGGTTCCTGATCGGCGTGTAGAAGATGCTCGCCTCGGGATCGGTCGCGGCCAGCTGGCGGAACTGCGGCAGCATCTTCGCCGTGATCGCCTTCGGCTGCACGACGCCCTTTTTCACGCCCTCCTTCATGTTGACGATGGCCTGGTCGATCCATGCCGGGAGCTGCTCCAGCCGCGACAGGTACGCGCGGTACTGGGCGGGCGTACCCAGCGGCTGCGAGCCCGTGCCGCTCGCATAGTTGGCCAGGTTGCTCGGGATGTTGTCGAAGTGGTTCAGCGGCAGCAGGTGCTCGGGGAAGCGCGCGAGGTCGAGCTGGGCGCGGATCTCGAAGGCGAGGATGTCGTAGTTCAGGCGCGCTTTTTCGGACAGGTGCGTCTTGTCGATCTTCTGCAGGTCGTCCAGCAGCCTGTGATTCTGCGACATATAGCGGGCGCGGACCTTCGGGTCGATCGCCATGCCGATCTGGTCGTCGTAGCGGCTGTCGCCGTTCGCGGTCGCGTACAGCAGCGGGTCGAAGCGCGCGCGCGCATCGTAGAAGCGGGCGGCGACGCGGTCGACCTGGCGTTCGGCGGACGAGGCGGATACGGTGGTTGCGGCAGCGTGGGCGGACAGGATAGGTGCGCCGGCGGACAGCAAAGCCGCGAGGATGGCGGCGTTCATCGTGCGATTCATGGGTCTCCTTCGTGAGGTTATTGCTTAACAGCATACTACGATTGCCGGATCGACCACACCTCCCCATTTTGGCGCAAATACGCACCGCAACAGTGCTTGTGCACGCTTGCGGGGCAACCCATCCGGCATGCCCGCTGGGAGTGCACCTCTTCACCAAATTGGAACGTTTATTGCTACCAAGAAGTGCAATCAGACCAACTTGCACTTTTTTGGAGTACGCATGGATGCATTCAAAAGCGGAGCGGACGCGCTCTTCATCTTGCTCGGCGGGATCATGATCCTGGCGATGCACGCCGGCTTCGCCTTCCTCGAACTGGGCACGGTACGCCGCAAGAACCAGGTCAACGCGCTGGTGAAAATCCTGATCGACTTCGCCGTCTCGACCATCGCCTACTTCTTCGTCGGCTATGGCATCGCCTACGGCATCCACTTCATGGGCGCCACGAGCACCCTCGTCGCCAAGAACGGCTACGAACTGGTGAAGTTCTTCTTCCTGCTGACGTTCGCCGCCGCGATCCCCGCCATCATCTCGGGTGGCATCGCCGAACGCGCCAAATTCCACCCGCAGATGGCCGCGACCGCCCTGCTCGTGGGCCTCGTCTATCCGCTGTTCGAAGGCATCGCCTGGAACAACCGCTTCGGCATCCAGGACTGGCTCGCATCCAGCTTCGGCGCGTCGTTCCACGACTTCGCCGGCTCCGTCGTGGTGCACGCCGTCGGCGGCTGGGCCGCGCTGCCGGCCGTGCTGCTGCTGGGCGCGCGCCGCGGCCGCTACACCAAGGATGGCCGCATCTCGGCGCACCCGCCGTCGAACATCCCGTTCCTCGCGCTGGGCGCGTGGATCCTCACCGTCGGCTGGTTCGGCTTCAACGTGATGAGCGCGCAGACGCTGGACAAGATGAACGGCCTCGTCGCCGTCAACTCGCTGATGGCCCTCGTGGGCGGCACGCTGACGGCCTTCGTGCTGGGCAAGAACGACCCGGGCTTCGTCTACAACGGCCCGCTGGCCGGCCTCGTCGCCGTGTGCGCTGGCTCGGACCTGATGCATCCGATGGGCGCCCTCGTGACGGGCGCGATCGCGGGCGCGATCTTCGTCGTGATGTTCACGCTGGCGCAGAACCGCTGGAAGATCGACGACGTGCTGGGCGTGTGGCCCCTGCACGGCCTGTGCGGCGCGTGGGGCGGCATCGCGGCCGGCATCTTCGGCAGCCAGGCACTGGGGGGCCTGGGCGGTGTGTCGCTCGCGTCGCAGCTCATCGGCACCCTGCTGGGCGTCGCCATCGCCGGCATCGGCGGCATCATCGTCTACGGTTTGCTGAAGGCCACCGTCGGGCTGCGCCTGGACGCCGAACAGGAATTCGACGGCGCCGACCTGGCCATCCACCGCATCAGCGCCACGCCGGAACGCGAAACCACGTTCCAGTAACGCTCACGCCTCGCGCGCGGTGGCGACTGCGCGTTTGATCGCGGCCGCCAGCGCCGCCGGCTCCACGGGCTTGGCGAGATAATCGGTAAAACCGGCCTGCAGCGCCTTGTCGCGGTCGTCCTGGCGCGTGAACGCCGTCAGCGCGATGGCGGGAATGTCCGCCGTGGCCGCGCGCCGGCGGATGCGCCGCATCAGTTCGAAGCCGTCGACTTCGGGCATGCCCACGTCGCTGACGATCACGTCCGGCACCTCGCGCTCCAGCAGGGCCAGCGCGGCGCCCGCGCCCGGCGCCGTCATCGTGGCGGCGCCGCTGTACGACAGGATCTGTTCCAGCACGTCGAGCGTATCCGGCACGTCGTCGATCACCAGCACCCGCACGCCGGACAGGTCGGACAGGTCGTCCGCGCCCGCCTGCGCGGCCGGGCGCACGCCCGTGACCGGCGCCGTGACGGCGCTCGGGCGCGCCAGCGGCAGGCGCACCGTGAACGTGGTGCCCGTGTGCGCGCCGGCGCTGTCCACCGTGATCGTCCCGCCGTGCAGTTCGACGAGCTGCCGCGCGATCGACAACCCCAGCCCCAGGCCGCCGTGCTGGCGCGAGATCGACGCGTCCTGCTGGCGGAAGCGGTCGAACACGTACGGCAGGAAGTCGGGCGATATGCCGATGCCGGAATCGATCACGCGGATCACGGCGTCATTGCCGTCGCGGCCCAGCAGCACCTGCACGCTGCCGCCCGACGGCGTGAACTTGACCGCGTTCGCCAGCAGGTTCCACAGCACCTGCTGCAGCCGGCCCGGATCGGCGCGGACTTCGAACGGCAAGGTGCCCGGCTCGCGCCCCAGGTCGGCGCGCAGCGCGATCATCTTGGCCGCGGCGGCCGGGTGCACGGTGCCCAGCGCCGCCTCGATGATGCGGGACGGGTCGACCGTCTGCACGTCCAGCCGCACCGTGCCGGAAATGATGCGGCTCATGTCGAGCAGGTCGTCGATCAGCTTGCCCTGGGCGCGCGCGTTGCGTTCGATCGTCTCCAGCGCCCGTTTCAACGTCGCCTCGTCCTTCACGCCCCGCTGCAGCATGCCGGCCCAGCCGAGGATCGCGTTCAGCGGCGTGCGCAGCTCGTGCGACAGGGTGGCGAGGAATTCGTCCTTCAGCGCGGACAGGCGTTCGGCCTCGTCGCGCGCGATGCGCTCGCGTTCCAGCAACTGCTGGCGCTCGGCCGCCGTCGCCTGCGACATCGCGAGGATGCGCGCATTCGCTTCCAGCCGGGCGTCGAACACGGACGCGATGAGGGCCAGGCCCAGCACGCAGAACGTGGCCAGCACGACGAGCGTGGCGAGGCTGTCGCGGTGCACGCCGACGCGCGCGGCCATGCACACGCTGTCGGCCGGGAAGTTCGCGGCCGCCATGCCCGTGTAATGCATGCCGACGATGGCAAAGCCCATGACGACGGCGGCGCCGATGCGCGGCACCCACACGTCCGGCGTGCTGCGGCGCAGCCGGAACGCGATCCACAGCGCCAGCGCCGACGCGCCCACGGCGATCAGGACGGACAGCGCGAACAGCAGCGGGTCGTACACGATCCCCGGCTGCATGCGCATGGCGGCCATGCCCGTGTAATGCATCGCATTGATGCCCACGCCCATGATGACGGCGCTGACGCCCAGGCGCACGGGGCCGAGGTTCGCGCGGCTGACCTGCCACAGCGCGAGTCCGGAGGCGCCGATCGGCAGCACCAGCGAGACGAGGGTGATGGGGATGTCGTAGGCGACCGGGATCGGGAGGCGGAACGCCAGCATCCCGACGAAATGCATGGCCCAGATACCGGACCCCATCGCGATCGCGCCGCCCAGGGTCCAGGCAAAACGGGTGCGGCCAGTGGCTTCCGTCACCCTGCCCGCCAGGCTGAGCGCGGAATAGGACGCGACGATCGCGACGAGGATCGAAATCAGGACGAGCGGCGTTTCGTAGGTTCCGGTCAGCATCGTCGATCAGACGCATGCCGCCCGGCGGGCGGCTTCGGTCCACAGTATGCTACCGGCGTCGGGAATCAGCCAGAATAGTAACAAGAAATTGCTTTCTGTTACTTTTGAGCAACAATCTCCCCGGTGTCTGACGTGGCAACGATCCCGGCCCGTTCCAGCATGGCGTGCAGCAGCACGTTGCAGCCCGCTTCCAGGTGGCCGGGCTGGGCGTCTTCGATCTCGTTATGGCTGATGCCGTCCTTGCACGGCACGAAGATCATGCCGGCGGGCGCCAGCCGCGCGACGTAGATGGCGTCGTGGCCGGCACCGGACACCACGTCCATCGTCGAATAGCCCAACTGTTCCGTCGCGGCGCGCACGGCGCCCACGCAATCCGGGTGGAACGGACAAGGCGGGTAGTACGACACGCGCTGCAGGTCGATGGAAAGGCCCGTCTCGCGCCGCGTGCGCTCGATGAACGCCTCGATCTCGCCGTGCATCGTGTTCAGGAGATCGTCGGTGACGTTGCGCAGGTCGATGCTGAACTTGACCTGGCCGGGGATCACGTTGCGGCTGTTGGGGAACACCTGCACCATGCCCACGGTGCCGCGGCCGTACGGCGGGTAGCGGTTGGCGATGGCCACCGTCTCCTGCATGATGGTCGTCGCGACCTGCAGCGCGTCGCGCCGCAGATGCATCGGCGTGGGACCCGCGTGCGCCTCCATGCCCGTCACCGTGCAGTCGTACCACGACAGGCCCATCACGGCGGGCACGACGCCGATCACCTTGTTCGCGTCTTCCAGCACGGGGCCCTGTTCGATGTGCGCCTCGAAGTAGGCGCCGATCGGGTGGTCGCCGGGCGTTTCGTCGCCCCGGTAGCCGATCCGTTCCAGTTCCTCGCCGACGGATTTGCCGTCGACGTCGCGCGCCGCATACGCCGTCTCCAGGCTGAACGCGCCGCAGAACACGCCGGAGCCCATCATCACGGGCACGAAGCGCGAGCCTTCCTCGTTGGTCCAGAACGCGACCTCGATCGGCGCCTCCGTGCGGATACCCCGCTCGTTCAGGGTGCGCACGACTTCCAGCCCTGCCAGCACGCCGTAATTGCCGTCGAACTTGCCGCCGGTCGGCTGGGTGTCGATGTGGCTGCCCGTGACGACCGGGGGCAGCGTCGGGTCCGTCCCCTCGCGGCGCATGAAGACGTTGCCGATTTTGTCGACGGTGACGGCGAGGCCTTCCGCTCTCGCCCACTGGACGACGAGGTCGCGGCCCTGGCGGTCGAGGTCCGTCAGGGCGAGGCGCTTCACGCCGCCCTTCTCGGTGGCGCCGATTTGCGCCAGTTCCATCAGGGAGTTCCAGAGGCGGGTGCCGTTGATGCGCAGGTCGTTCATGGTTGTTCTCCGTTCAAATGGCGCTGGTAAACGCCGGCCGCTCCACATACCGCCCGGCCCCACGCTCCGCGCGCAAGTCCCCATCCGCAAATACGAGCTTCCCGGCCGCCACCGTGTGCGACGGGATCCCGCGCACCGTGCGCCCTTCGAACACGTTGAAGTCGCCCTTCGAATGCTGCGTGGCGGCCGACAGGGTGCGCGTCCCCTGCGGGTCCCACACGACGACGTCCGCATCCGCCCCCACGGACACGGAGCCCTTGCGCGGATAGATATTAAAAATCTGGGCCGCGTTGGTCGACGTCACGCGCACGAATTCGGAAGGGGTCAACCGCCCCGTGTTCACGCCCGCATCCCACACGACGGCCATGCGTTCCTCGACGCCGCCGCAGCCGTTCGGGATGCGCGTGAAGTCGTCCGCGCCCATTCCCTTCTGGCCGGCGCAGAACGTGCAGTGGTCCGTCGCCGTCGTGTGCAGGTTGCCGCCCTGGAGGCCTTGCCACAGCGCCGTCTGGTGGTGGCTGGAGCGGAACGGAGGACTCATCACGTAGGCGCGCGCGACCTCGGGATCGGCATGGCGGTACACGCTGTCGTCGATGACGAGGTGGCCCGCCAGCGCCTCGCCGTACACGCGCTGGCCCCGTGCGCGGGCGCGCGTGATGGCCTCCAGCGATTCGGCGCACGACACGTGCACGATGTAGACCGGCGTGCCCAGCACGCCCGCGATGGCGATCGCGCGGTTGGCCGCCTCGGCTTCCACTTCCGGAGGACGCGACAGCGGATGCGCTTCCGGTCCGCGGATGCCCTTCGCCAGCAGTTCGCGCTGCAATTGATAGACGAGTTCACCGTTCTCCGCGTGCACGGTCGGGATCGCGCCCAGTTCGAGCGCGCGGCGGAAGCTTTTCACCAGCGTCTCGTCGTCCGCCATGATGGCGTTCTTGTACGCCATGAAGTGCTTGAAGCTGTTCACGCCGTGGCGCTTGACGAGCGTACCCATGTCTTCGTGCACGGTGTCGTCCCACCACGTGACCGCGACGTGGAACGTGTAGTCCGCGGCCGCCTTCTCGGCCCAGCCGCGCCACGTCTGGAACGCGTCCATCAGGCGCTGCCTGGGATCGGGGATGACGAAGTCGATGATCGTCGTCGTGCCGCCCGCGAGGCCCGCCGCGGTGCCGGTATAGAAATCGTCGGCAGTGACGGTGCCCATGAACGGCAGCTGCATGTGCGTGTGCGGGTCGATCCCTCCCGGCATCACGTATTGGCCGCCCGCATCGATCACTTCCGCGTGCGCGGGCGCCTCCAGGTTCTCGCCCACGGCGACGATCTTGTCGCCTTCGCACAGCACATCGGCGCGGAACGCGCGGTCCGCGTTCACGACGGTACCGCCACGGATCAGGATGGCCATCTCTTCTCCTTGTTGTCAGTCGAGCGAACGGGCTGGATGCAGCGCCGGGGCCGCCCTGCCCTTCATCATGAGGCCGTACACGACCGCGGAAATCGCGATCCCGACGAACCACGCATAGGTGTACAGGGTTTTGAAGACGGCGCCCACGTCCGGGAACGACTCCGGAAACGCCGCGTTCATGAAACCCGGGATGTTCGGCAGCACGCCGGCGACGAAGGCGACGATCGCGGCCAGGTTCCAGCCGCCGCGGTAACCGTAGATGCCGTCGTCCTTGTACAGGTGGTCGACGGCCAGTTCCGTGCGGCGGATCAGGTAGTAGTCGATGATCAGCACGCCCGCGATGGGCCCCAGCAGCGCGGAATAGCCGATCAGCCACGTGAAGATGTAGCCCTGCGTGGACTCCAGGATCTTCCAGGGCATCATCGCCAGCGCGATGCCGGCCGTGATGTAGCCGCCCGTGCGGTACGAGATGTGGCGCGGCGCCAGCGCGGAAAAGTCGTAGGCCGGGCCGACGAGGTTGGCGGCCAGGTTGACGCTGACCGTGTCGACCAGCAGCACGATCAGGGCGATCAGCACCGCGGCGCCCGTCATGCGGCTGGCCAGGTCGACCGGGTCCCACAACGCCTTGCCGTACAGGACGACGGTCGCCGACGTCACGATGACGGCGAGTGCGGCCAACAAGCCCATCGGCACGGGCAGGCCGACGGTCTGGCCCACGATCTGGTCGCGCTGCGTGCGCGCGAAGCGGGTGAAGTCGGGGATGTTCAGCGCGAGCGTGGCCCAGAACCCGACCATCGCCGTCAGCGACGGCCAGAACGTGGGCCAGAACTGGCCGGCCTTCTTGCCGCCTTCGACGAATTGCGACGGCGCGTCCAGCAGCGGACCGAAGCCGCCCGCTTTCTGGTAGACCCAGCCGAGCAGCACGAAGCAGATCGCGATCTTCAGCGGGGCCGTGTACGTCTCCAGCTTGCGGATCGCATCCATGCCGTGCACGATGAAATAGAACTGGATCGCCCAGAACGCCAGGAAGCACAGCAGCTGCGCGCCGTTGATGCCCAGGCCGGCCAGTTTGGCGCCGCCGATCTCGTGCCCGGCCAGCACGCCCAGCAGCGTGTAGATCATGCTGCCGCCAAACCACGTCTGGATGCCGTACCAGCCGCACGCGACGATGGCGCGCATCAGTGCCGGCAGCCGCGCCCCGCGCGTGCCGAACGCGGCGCGCGCCAGCACGGCGTACGGGATGCCGTACTTGGTGCCGGCGTGGCCGATCAGCAGCATCGGCAGCAGCACGATGGCGTTGGCGAGGAACACGGTGAACACCGCCTGGTACGCGGACATGCCGGCCTCGATCAGGCTGGCCGACAGCGTATAGGCCGGGATGCACATCACCATGCCGACCCACAGGGCGGCGAAGTGATACCAGCGCCACGTGCGCTGCGCGGCGCTCGTCGGCGCCAGGTCTTCGTTCCACAGGTCCTGGTTCGTTGCGGGGTCGGTGCTCATCGGGGCGGTCTCCATCGGTTGGCGTTCGTCATTCACCGGCCAATACTACTACCTCCGCCCGTGGATTCCTCGGATCCTGCGTCCAGTTCATGTACGGCTTGCCCGTCTGCTGCGGCACCATCGTGATGCAGCCCTCGACCGGACAGGTGATCTCGCACAGGTTGCACCCGACGCATTCCTGGTCGATCACTTCGTACTTGCGCGCATTCCCGTCGACCAGCCGCGCAATCGCCTGGTGCGACGTGTCCTCGCACGCCACGTGGCAGCGGCCGCACTGGATGCACTTGTCCTGGTCGATGTGCGCGATGACCTGGTAATTCATGTCCAGGTATTTCCAGTCCGTCGTGTTCGGCACGGCCTTGCGCGAGAACGCGGCGATGTTTTCATAACCCTTGCTGTCCATCCAGCGCGACAAGCCGTCCTTCATCTCCTCGACGATGCGAAAACCGTGCAGCATCGCGGCCGTGCATACCTGCACCGAACCGGCGCCCAGCGCGATGAACTCGGCCGCGTCGCGCCAGTTGCCGATGCCGCCGATGCCGGAGATCGGCAAGCCCTTCGTCACCGGGTCGCGCGCGATCTCGGCCACCATGTTCAGCGCGATGGGTTTGACGGCCGTGCCGCAATAGCCGCCGTGCGTGCTCGCGTCGCCAACGGCCGGGAACGCGACCATGCGGTCCAGGTCCAGGTGCGTGATCGAATTGATCGTGTTGATCAGCGAGACCGCATCCGCCCCGCCCGCCAGCGCGGCACGGGCGGGCGCGCGCACGTCCGTGATGTTGGGCGTCAACTTGACGATCACCGGCAGCCGCGTGTACCTCTTGCACCAGCGCGTGACGAGTTCGATCAGGTCCGGCTGCTGGCCCACGGCCGCGCCCATGCCGCGCTCGGGCATGCCGTGCGGGCAGCCGAAGTTCAGTTCGATGCCGTCCGCGCCCGTCGCCTCGACGAGCGGCAGGATCTCGCGCCACGGCGCTTCCTCGCACGGCAGCATCATCGACACGACCAGCGCCCGGTCCGGCCACGCCTTCTTGACGGCCGTGATCTCGCGCAGGTTGATCTCCAGGCTGCGGTCCGTGATCAGCTCGATGTTGTTGAAACCGATGACTTCGCGGTTTTTACCATGCAGCGCGGAGTAGCGCGACGACACGTTGACGGCCGGCGGATCCTCGCCCAGCGTCTTCCACACGACGCCGCCCCACCCCGCCTCGAAGGCGCGCACGACGTTATAGGCCTTGTCGGTCGGCGGTGCGGACGCCAGCCAGAAAGGGTTCGGCGACTTGATGCCGCAGAAATCGATGCTCAGGTCGGCCATCATGCCTCCGCTTTGGAAAGGATGTCGTCATGGATCGCCAGCGCGGCCAGCTTGCCGTGCTGGACGGCCTGCACCGTTAGGTCCTGCCCCGGCGCCACGCAGTCGCCGCCCGCGTACACGCCGGGCAACTTGGTGCGGAACCGGGCATCGACGTGGATCTTGTCGCCATCGCGTTCCAGCTCGCGCGCGAGCGGATCGGATAGCGCATCGTTGTCCATGTGCTGGCCGATGGCCTTGAACACGGCATCGGCCGCGATGTCGATGAAGGCGCCCGTGCCGGCGAGGCGGCCATCTTCCAGCCTTGTCTCCTCGAAACGCATGCCGCGCACACGGCCCGCAGCGTCCAGCAAGATCTCGTGCGGCGCGGCCCACGTGCGGATGCGCACGCCGTTCATCTTCGCGATCTCGATCTCGTGGCCGGTCGCGCTCATCGCCTCGACACCGCGGCGGTACACGAGCGTGACGTCTTCCGCGCCGAGTCGTCCGATCTGCACGGCCATGTCGACAGCCGTGTTGCCGGCACCGATCACGACGGCCCGCTTCGGCACCGGCAGCGCCGCGAGGTCCGCCGCCTGGCGCAACGTGGCGATGTAGTCGACGGCGGCCGCGAGACCCGGCGCATCCTCGCCCGTGAGGCCGAGACGGCGGCTCGCACCCAGGCCCAAGCCGAGGAACACGGCGTCGTAGCGCGTGTGCAGGTCCTGCAGGTGCAGGTTGCTGCCCAGGATGCGGCCGTACTGGATCTCGATGCCGCCGATCGACAGCAGGAAGTCGACCTCGCGTTGGGCGAAGTCGCCCGGCAGCTTGTACTTGGCGATGCCGTATTCGTTCAGGCCACCGGCCTTGTCGCGCGCCTCGAACACGACGACGTCATGGCCCAGCATCGCGAGCCGGTGCGCGCACGACAGCCCGGCCGGGCCGGCGCCCACGACGGCGATCGTCCTGCCGGTCGACGGCGCGCGCCGGAACGGATGATCGGCGAAGTGCGCGTTGTCGATGGCATGGCGCTGCAGCAGGCCGATTTTCACGGGCTGGCCTTCGGCGTCGTTGTTGCGCACGCAGGCGTCCTCGCACAGGATCTCCGTCGGGCACACGCGGGAGCACGCGCCGCCGAAGATGTTCTGCTTGAGGATGTTGACGGCGGCGCCCTCCACGTTGCCGTCATGGATGTTGCGGATGAAGCTCGCGACGTCGATGCCGGTCGGGCACGCGCGGGTACAGGGCGCGTCGTAACAGTACAGGCAGCGCGCGCTTTCGATGGCGGCCTGGCGCGCCGTCAGCGCCGGCGCCAGGTCCGTGAAGCGCTCGGACAGGGCCCCGTGCGTGCCGGTGGGGAGCGGCAGGTGGTGGAGTGACTCGATCATTTGGCATCCCTTCTTGTCGTGATGTTGCGAGCACTGCTTGATATTACTGCGGGTATTACTTCATCTGCGGGAACGCGAACTCCACCCCGCTGCTCGCGGTATTCGGCCACCTTTGCATGACCGCCTTGTGCCGCGTATAGAACCGCACGCCCTCCGGCCCGTACGCGTGATGGTCGCCGAACAGGCTTTTCTTCCATCCGCCGAAGCTGTTGAACGCCATCGGCACCGGCAGCGGCACGTTCACGCCCACCATGCCCACCTGCACCTGACGCACGAATTCGCGCGCCACGCCGCCGTCGCGGGTGAACACCGCGACGCCGTTGCCGTACTCGTTGCGGTTGATGAGGGCCAAAGCACTCCCGACGTCCGGCAGGCGCACGACACACAGCACGGGGCCGAAGATTTCTTGCTGGTAGATCGACATCGACGGCGTCACATGGTCGAACAGGGTGCCGCCCACGAAGAAGCCGTTGTCGCGGTCCGGCACCTTGAAGCCGCGGCCGTCGACGACCAGCGTCGCGCCCTGCTCCACGCCTTCGCCGATCAGCTTTTCGATGCGCTGCTTGGCGGCCAGCGTGACGACCGGGCCCATCTCGGCGCCGTCCGCCATGCCGTCCGCGATCTTCAGCGCGCGCGTGCGCTCGGCCAGCCGGGCCACGAGCGCATCGCCCGCGTCGCCGATCGCGACCGCCACCGAGATCGCCATGCAGCGCTCGCCCGCCGAGCCGTACGCGGCGCCGATCAGGGCGTCGACGGCCATGTCCATGTCGGCATCCGGCATCACGACCATGTGGTTCTTCGCGCCGCCCAGCGCCTGCACGCGCTTGCCGGACGCGGAGCCGCGCGCATAGATGTATTCCGCGATCGGCGTCGAGCCGACGAAGCTGACGGCCTGGATGTCAGGGTGATCGAGCAGCGCGTCGACCGCGCCCTTGTCGCCTTGCACGACGTTGAACACGCCGTCGGGCAGCCCCGCTTCCTTCAGCAGCCGCGCATGCAGCAGCGACGGCGACGGGTCGCGCTCGGACGGTTTCAGGATGAACGTGTTGCCGCACGCGATGGCGACGGGGAACATCCACATCGGCACCATCACGGGGAAATTGAACGGCGTGATGCCCGCGACGACGCCCAGCGGCTGGCGCATCGACCACGCGTCGATGCCGCGCGCGATCTGGTCGGTGAATTCGCCCTTGAGCATCTGCGGGATGCCCACGGCGAATTCCACGACTTCGATGCCGCGCGCGACTTCGCCACGTGCATCGGCGAACGTCTTGCCGTGTTCGCGCACGACCATCGCCGCGAATTCATCGGTATGCTTCTGGCACAGTTGCAGGTAGTTGAACAGCACGCGGGCGCGGGCCAGCGGGGGCGTCGCGGCCCAGGCGGGGAATGCGGCGCTGGCCGCGGCCACGGCGGCTGCGACGTCCTCAATGCTCGCCAGCGCCACACGCGCGCAGGGCTCTCCCAGCGCCGGGTTGTAGACATCGGCGTAGCGTCCGCCGGACCCGTCAAGCACGCTGCCGCCGATGTAATGATTGATAGTCTCCATGATCTCTTTCAGTCGAGGTTCTTCAGGACGGCGGCCAGCTTGCCGAACAATTCGTCGATGTGTTTTTTCTCCAGCACGAGCGGCGGCGACAGCGCGATGATGTCGCCCGTCGTGCGGATCAGGATGCCGTCCGCAAAGGCCTGCTTGAACGCGGCAAATGCGCGCGCGCCCACCTTGCCGGGGATGCTTTCCAGCTCGATGCCCGCGACGAGGCCGATGGTGCGGATGTCGATCACGTGCGGCAGGCCGCGCAGGCTGTGCACCGCGTCTTCCCAGTACGGCTGCAGCGCCTTCGCGTTTTCCAGGATGCCCTGCTCCTCGAAGACTTCCAGCGTGGCCAGCGACGCGGCGCAGGCGAGCGGGTGGCCGGAATACGTGTAGCCGTGGAACAGTTCGATGCCGGCCGGCGCTTCCATGAAGGCGTCGTGGATGAATTTTTTCGAGAACACGGCACCCATCGGCACGGTGCCGTTCGTGATGCCCTTCGCCGTCGTCATCATGTCCGGCTCGACGTCGAAATAATCGACGGCGAACGGCGTCGTCAGGCGGCCGAAGCCCGTGATCACTTCGTCGAAGACCAGCAGGATGCCGTGCCTGGTGCAGATTTCGCGCAGGCGCTTCAGGTAGCCCTTCGGCGGGATCAAGACGCCCGTCGATCCGGCGACGGGTTCCACGATCACGGCGGCGATGGTCGACGGGTCGTGCAGCGCGACGATGCGTTCCAGTTCATCGGCCAGTTCCGCGCCGTGCTCCGGCTCGCCGCGCGAGAACGCGTTCTTGCCGAGGTTGTGCGTGTGCGGCAGGTGATCGACACCCGGCAGCAGCGGCCCGAAGGCCTTGCGGTTGGGACCGATACCGCCGACGGACAGGCCGCCGAAGCCGACGCCGTGATAGCCCCGCTCGCGCCCGATCAACCGCGTACGGCCGGCGTCGCCGCGCGCCTTGTGGTACGCGAGCGCAATCTTGAGGGCCGTGTCGACCGCTTCCGAGCCGGAGTTCGTGTAGAACACGTGGCCGAACTTGTGATTGGTGTACTCCATCAGGCGTTCGGCCAGGTCGAACGCGGCCGGATGGCCCATCTGGAACGTGGGTGCGAAGTCGAGCTGGCCGACCATCTCGCTGACGGCGGCGACGATCTTCGGCTGCGCGTGGCCGCACGGGACGCACCACAGGCCGGCGGTGCCGTCGAGCACGGCGTTGCCGTCGACGTCCCTGTAATACATACCTTGTGCCGAGACGAGGAGGCGCGGATGGGCCTTGAAGTCACGGTTGTTGGTGAATGGCATCCAGAAGGATGACATCGATTCGGGTCTGGACTCGTTCATGCGACTCCCCTTATGAATATGACGGCCAGTACAAAATTTACCAACTGGCAAAAACAATGATGCAATAATAGACAGCAGTACAACAGTGGCACATATACACAATCTGCGAAAATGGCCAACCGTATAGGTAGCATAGCCTGTACAGTTGCGCGCGTCGCGCGATGGAGTCGCATGGAACCAACCGAAAAGAGCGAGAGCGAGGGATGGCCGGTGCTGGCGATCGACCGCCAGCGCCGCGGCAGCCTGGTCGACCAGATCGTCGCGGCCATCGCCGAAATGGTAAATCGGCGCGCGCTGCCCGCCGGGACGAAGATGCCGTCCGTTCGACAATTCGCAAAAGTGAATGGCGTCAGCACCTTCACGGTCGTCGAATCGTATGACCGCCTGCTGCACCTGGGCCTGCTCTCGTCGCGGCGCGGCTCCGGCTTCTTCGTCGCGCGCGGCGCGGAGGCACCGGCCCAGCAGGCGCATTTGCCCACGTATCTGCCGGCGGCCGCCCTGGTCGTCGACACGCTCACGCCCGACCTGTATTCCGGCCAGACGGATGCGCTGCCCGTCGGCGCCGGCTGGCTGCCGCCCGAGTGGTATGGCGAATCGACGATCCTCGACGCCGTGCGCCACGCGATGAAGATCCCGGCCGGCCGCCTGCGCGGCTATGGCCACCCGCTCGGCTTTCCCAGCCTGCGCCAGCATCTCGCCACGACGCTGTCGGCCGACCTGTTTGCGGTCGAACCGGAACAGATCCTGCTCACGCACGGCGCCACGCACGCGTTCGACCTCGTACTGCGCACGCTCACGCGGCCGGGCGACGTCGTGTTCGTCGAGGATCCCGGCTACGGCAACCTGCTCGCGCTCGTGCGCCATCACGGCTGCATCCCCGTCGGCATCCCGCGCGGCGCGCACGGCCTGGACATGGAAGTCCTCGCGCGTGAAGCCCAGGCGCGCCAGCCGAAGCTCATGTTCGTCAACACGGTGCTGCAGAATCCCCTCGGCACGTCGCTGTCGCAGGCGCAGGCGCACCGGCTGCTCGCGCTGTCCGAGCAGTACGATTTCTGGCTCGTCGAGGACGACATCTACCGGGAACTGGCCGCACGGGGCGACTCGTCGCTCGCCGCGATGGACGGGCTGCGCCGCGTGATCCGCATCGGCAGCTTTTCCAAGACCCTGTCGCCCGTGCTGCGCGTGGGTTCGATCTGCGCGTCCGGCTCGTTGATGCCGGAACTGGTGCGCGTCAAGATGCTCACGGGCCTGACGACGTCGGAGGTCAACGAGCGCGCCGTGTACGATGCCGTCAGCAGCCGCGCCTACCGCAAGCAGGTCGAGCGTCTCGTGCTGCAGCTGGACGACGCGCGCGGCCAGGCGCTGGAGCGCCTCGGCGACGCTGGCCTCGTGCCGCTGGCCCGGCCGCGCGGCGGGATGTTCGTCAGCGCGGCCCTCGACGCGCCCGGGTTGAGCGGCCGCGCCATCGCCGAACGGGCGCTGCGCGCGAGCATCCTGCTGGCGCCGGGCGAATTCTTTGCGCTGAAGCCGCCCGACACGGCCTGGTTCCGCTTCAACGTCGCCTATGCCCACGAGCCGGCCCTGCTCGACTTCCTGCGTTCGATTTGAGGAGAACACCCATGACCATCGCCCCCGTCAAACACAGGGTCAGCCACCGCGACAAAGTCGAAACGGCCATCCTCGGCGAAGCCGTGCGCCAGTTCGCCGAATGCGGCTACGAAGGCACGTCGATCGCCACCGTCGCCGAGCGCGCGGGCCTGTCGAAGCAGAACCTGATGTACTACTTCCCGACCAAGCAGGCCCTGTACCAGCGCGTGCTCGACAACGTGCTGGACGACTGGCTCGCGCGCATGGCCAGCCTGGCCGATCCGGGCAAGGACCCGGGCGACGTCCTGCGCGCCTACGTGCGCGCGAAGCTGGCGTTCTCGCGCGAGCAGCCGCTCGCGTCGCGCGTGTATGCGATGGAAGTGATCGGCGGCGCCAAGCTGTACGCCGACCAGATCCGCCGCCGCGTGATCCCGCTGCTGCGCGCCGACATCGCCGTGTTCGAGCGCTGGATCGCGGAAGGAAAGATCGCGCCCGTCAACGCCACCCACCTGCTGTTCGCCGTCTGGGCCATGACGCAGTCGTACGCCGATTTCGCCGCCCAGATGACGCTCGTGCTCGACCGCGAACAACTGCAACCATCCGACTTCGACGACGCCGAGCGCCTGATCACGGGCATGGTCCTCGCCGCCGTCGGCCTCCAGGAGAATACATGCCCACCCTGAACCCCATCGAACTGTTCACGCCCCGCCTGAAACTGCGCTGGATGACTGAGCGCGACGCCGGCGCGCACTACGCCGTGTTTTCCGATCCGGAAGTAGCGCGCTACTGGAGCAGCGGCCCATGGACGTCGCTGGAGCAGTCGCACGAACATATCGCCGCCACGCGGGCCGCGTACGCGGACGGCAGCGGCATGCGCCTGGGCGTCGAATTGATCGGGACCGGAGAATTGATCGGCAACGTGAGCCTGCACCGCTTCGTCGACACGAGCCGCCGCTGCGAAATGGGCTATGCGCTGGCGCGCGCCCACTGGGGCGGCGGCTACGTCAGCGAGGCGCTGCGTGCGCTGCTGGCCTACGGTTTTACCACGCTCGACCTGAACCGCGTCGAGGCCGACATCGACCCGCGCAACGGGGCGTCGGCGCGGGTGCTGGAAAAGCTCGGGTTTCAAAAGGAAGGCTTTATGCCCGAGCGGTGGATCGTGCAGGGCGAGCCGGCCGATACGGTGTATTACGGCCTGCTGCGCCGGCACTGGAAGGGTTAAGAGCCGATCACCACTCGTGCGTCGTACGCTGCCATGCCGGCAGCGCCTGGATGCGCTCGAACCAGGCCAGCAGGTGCGGATACGCATCCAGCGGCAGGTGCGCCCGGTCCTTGTACATGATCGGCGCCGCAACGGCGTAGTCGGCCAGGGAGACGCCGTCGCCGACGAGCCAGCGGCGCGTGGCTAGATGCTGGTCCAGCACGCGGGCCGCCTCGGCCAGGTCGGCCTCGCCGCGCGCCACTTCCTTCGGATCGGCGTCCTGGCCGGTGACGAATTTCTTCCAGAGGTGTTCCCACGTGAACACGCCGATGGCCGGCGAAAAATGCTGGCACGCCCAGAACATCCAGCGGCTCACGTCCGCGCGCGCCCGGCGCTCCTGCGGCCACAAAGTCTGGCCCGGCGTGCCTTCGGCCAGGTATTGCATGATCGCGCACGATTCCCACAGGATGAAGTCGCCGTCGATCAGCACGGGCAGCTTGGCGTTCGGATTGACTTCACCGAGGCGGCGGCGGTCGTCCTGGCTGGCCAGGTTGATCTGGATGAGGTCGAACTCGATGCCGAGGTGGTCTGCCGCCAGCAGCACGCGGCGGGTGTTGGACGAGTAGTGGTTGTAGTAGAGCTGCATGGCCGTCTCCTGTGGGTTGGTTGATGCAGTTATGTTAAGGCCGGGCACTGACAGATTCTGTCAGGAGTACTCGGGAATATCGTACTCCTTGCGCCACTGCCGCAGCAGCTGGTGCCGCGGCGACGGATAGCGCTCCGTGATCGGTTCGGCCTGGACGATGCGGTCGACGCGGAAGTGGCGGATCGCGTCGCGCAGTTCGCACCATGCCGCCATCACCCGCTTGCCCTCGAAGAACGCGAGCGCGAACGGCCATACGATGCGCTCCGTCGCCGTGTCGCGCTCGTCGCGGTAGGCGATGCGCAGCTTGCACTGGCGCCGGATCGCCTCGCGCGCCGGCTGGATGAACGCCTCGACCGGCGCCGCTTCCGGAAAGGCCGGCACCCACAGGCTCATCTCGGCCATGTGGTCGCGCAGGTCGCGCGGCGTGGCCGTCGCGATCTTGGCCAGGGAGCGGTCGGCCGCGTCGGACAGCGCGGGGTCGCCCTGCTGGCGCACCCAGCGCGCGCCCAGCACGAGGGCTTCCAGCTCGTCGGCGTCGAACATCAGCGGCGGCAGGAAAAAACCCGTACGCAGCACGTAGCCGACACCGGCCGAGCCGTCGACGGGCGCGCCCAGCTGCACGAGCGTCTGGATGTCGCGGTAGATGGTGCGTTCCGACACGCCGAGGCGTTCGGCCAGGGCGCTGGCCGTCACGGGGCGGCGGTGGCCGCGCAGGGCGTCCATCAGCTGGAACAGGCGTCCGGTGCGGCTCATGGCAGGCATAAAAGTTTCATGGACGACATCATATTACGCCGGGCAGCCCCGGTCCAGACGCCGCCGTCCATCCGGCCGCACGACCAGTCATCCCGCATTTTCGGCAGTTCGTCGGTACCCCGTGGCCATGATGCCTGCAGGGATGTAGAGTGACTCCATCGAAACAAGTTCCAACCGCAAGGAGTCATCATGACCAGGACCTATCACCGCAGCTTCGGCGCCACGCTGGAAGACTTCGCCCGCGACATCGTCGACGCCTGCCGCCGCACCGTGCGCGCCATCGCCGCGATGCCGTGGCCCGCGATGCTGGTGTGCTGCATCGCCCTCGCCTTCGTGATCAGCGTGCTGCCGCTCGCGTTGTTCCTGTTCGTCCTGTTCATGGGCATCAAGGTGATCATCGGCGCATTCGTCGTGGACCACCGTCGCACACACCGCGAGAAATAAGCAGGAGAGCATCATGCGCGCCAGCGACATCAACCGCGTACTCGACTTCGTACGCGACGCCTTCCACGAAGCCAGCAAGGTGTGGTGGCGCTTCTTCGACTGGCTCGCCGTCGTCGAATGGCGCCAGCTGTTCCTCACGTGGTTCTTCGTCGTGATCTTCTTCCAGCTCGTGAACACGCCCGAGCCGGGGTTCTGGTACATCTTCATCTCGTTCGCCGTCAAGGTACTGGCGGGCGGCAAGCGCAAGGCCGAGCTGATGGCGCGCGAAGCGACGACGCAGGCCAATGTCGCCACGCTGGAGCGCCGCCTCATGGAGGCGCAAATGGCCGCGCTGCAGGCCCAGGTCGAACCGCACTTCCTGTTCAACACGCTGGCGCTGATCGGCCAGCTGATCGAGACGGACCCGAAGGAAGCGGCGCGCGTGCACGCCCACCTGATCGACTACCTGCGCTCGACCCTGCCCCAGATGCGCCAGCGCGGCGGCGCCACGCTCGGCAAGCAGGTCGAGCTGTCGCGCGCTTATCTGGCCATCATGCAGGCGAGGATGAAAGAAAGGCTCGAGGTCCGCTTCGACGTACCCGACTTCCTCGGCAGCGCCCCGTTCCCGCCGATGATGCTGCAGACCCTGATCGAGAACGCCATCAAGCACGGCCTGGAGCCGAAGATCGAAGGCGGCACCGTCGCCGTGCGTGCCCACGTCGTGGGGGCTGACCTGCACGTGGAAGTGTGCGACGATGGCGTCGGCATCGACCCGCACGCGGACGACGGCGTCGGCCTCGCCAACATCCGCGAGCGCCTGCAGCTGCTGTACGGCGCGGAAGCGTCGCTGGACATCTCGACCCCGCCGGGCGGCGGCGCCTGCGCCACGATCCGGCTGCCCTACAAGATGATGGAGGATGCGTGAAACCGTTGACTGCCTTGATCGCCGACGACGAAGCCCCGATGCGCGACCTGCTGCGCGCGCGCCTGCAGCAAGCATGGCCGGACCTGCAGATCGTCGCCGAGGCGGCGAACGGCGTGGAAGCCGTCGAGCTGGGCGAAAAGCTGCGGCCCGACATCGCCTTCCTCGACATCCGCATGCCGGGCCTGTCCGGCATCGAGGCGGCGCGCCGGCTGTACGAACGGTCGCACATCGTGTTCGCCACGGCCTACGACCAGTACGCGCTGGACGCCTTCGAACAGGGCGCCCTCGACTACCTGCTGAAACCCGTGTCGGCCGAACGGCTCGCCACCACGTGCGCGCGGCTGCAGGCGCGCCTGCGCAAAAGCTCGACCGCGGAGACGACGCCGCCGCAGGACATCGGCCAGCAACTCGCGAAGCTGACGACACTACTGGAGAACAAGGGCAAGCCGGAAAAGCCGACCTACCTGCGCTGGATCCAAGCCCAGGTCGGCGCCAGCCTGCGCATGGTGAGCACGCGCGAGATCCTGTTCTTCCAGTCGGACGAAAAATACACGCGGGTGCAGACGGCCGCCGCCGAATTTCTCATCCGCAAAACGCTGAAGGAATTGCTGGACGAGCTCGACCCTGACGAGTTCTGGCGCATCCACCGCTCGACGCTCGTGCGCGTGGACGCCATCGCCGAAGTGAAACGCGACCTGCGCGGGCGCCAGATGCTGAAGGTGCACGGCTATCAGGGCGAGCTGGAGGTCAGCCGCAACCATAGCTATCTGTTCCAGCAGATGTGAATCCATCCCATAGGAGACCGCCATGCCCTCGATCGCCATCCCCTGCCTGCGCTACCGCGACACACCGGCCGCCATCGACTGGCTGTGCGAAGTCTTCGGCTTTGCCTGCCAGGTCGCCGTGCCCGGCATCGACGGCGCCATCGCCCACGCCCAGCTGACCCTGGGCGACGGCATGATCATGCTGGGTTCCGTCAGCAACGAAGGGGAATACGGCAAGGTGCTCGTGCAGCCGGACGAGATCAAGGGCCGCCAGACGCAGACCATCTACCTGCAGGTGAACGACGCGGACCGCGTGTGCGAGCGCGCGCGCAATGCCGGCGCCATCATCCTGCAGGAACCGGCCGACACGGAATTCGGCAGCCGCGGCTTCATGTGCCGCGACCTCGAAGGCCATGTGTGGAACGTGGGGACGTATGATCCGTGGAAGCCGGAGGATTTGTTCCTGACGAATTCCTGATCAGCTGAACAGGCCCTCGTCCGACCCATCCCCGTCGAAAAAGCCCTGCCCGCCGTCGATACTGCCGTTGTCGACACTGCTGTCGAACAACCCTTCCGACGAGCCATTGTCCAGCACGCGGTCGACGTCGCCCAGCCCCGCCTGGTCGGCCAGCGCGCTGCCGGACTGGTCGCTGAACAGGTTGTTGCTCGGATCGTCGCTGTTCAGCAGCCGGTTGCCGCCGCCGTTATCGTGGTGGCCGAACATGTTTTCCAGGCCCTGGAAGAGGAAGCCGCCCGCCGCGACACCGGCCGCCGTCGCGGCGATCGAACCCAGCGTGCCGCCAAAACCGCCACGCAAAAAGCCGGATGACGGCGCCGACTGGTACTGCGGCTGATATTGCGGTTGGGATTGGTAAGGCTGCTGGGTGTCGCGCTGGTAGGACTGGGCCGGCTGTGTCCTGCCGCTATTGCCCCAGGAATTTGCGTCCAGGAATTTACCGCCGCCGTCACCTTGCTGACCAGAACGTACCTGGTTTTCCAGCCCGGCGATGCGGTCCTTGGCATTGTTCAGCGCCTGTTCGAGCAGCAATGCCCTCTGCACCAGCAGATAGGCCGCGTCGGGCTGCTGGGCCACGGCGCGCTGGATCAGGGCATCCGCTTCCGGGTCTTTCTGGATGCCGCGGGCCTGGATCAACTGACTCAGGAAATCGTGCAACATCTGCGAATCTTGCGGGCTCATGACGTCTGCTCCTTTGAATGGTCGGATAGCCCACATGTTGTGGGCCTGTCCTTGAATTCAAGTTTGACAGCATCCGGGCAAGATTGCCTTAAACGGCGCTGAACCGTGCGGCGTGTTACTTCTGGAGGTCCCGTCCGCCGAACGCGTTCGGCAACTGCGCGGCGGCCGTCGTTTCCATCACGTCGCCCTTCAGGTTCGCCAGCACGACCGGCAAGTCGTTGCCGCCCAGTTCCAGGATCACCTGGCGGCAGGCGCCGCACGGGGCGATGGGGCCGTCGGTGTCGCCGATCACGGCCAGCGCCGCGAAGTCGCCCGGCACGCAGCCGTGGGCGATGGCGGAAAAGAACGCCGTGCGCTCGGCGCAGTTGCACAGGCCGTAGGACGCGTTCTCGACGTTACAGCCGCGGAACACGCGGCCGTCCTTCGTCTCGAGCGCGGCGCCGACCTTGAAGCGCGAATAAGGCACGTAGGCCAGTTCGCGCGCGGCGCGGGCTTCGGCTATCAGTTTTTCGTACTTCATGGGCGAATGGTCTTGTAGATCATCGGCTGCGCGGCAGGCTGTTCCGCGGCGATGCGGTACGCCGCCTGCACTTCGCGCACGGCACGTTCCGCGGCATCCTGCGTGCGCGCGTGGACGAGCGCCAGCGGCTGGCCCGCGTCCAGCTTCGTGCCCAGCTCGGCGAGGTCCGTGAGGCCGACGGCGAAGTCGATCGGGTCCTGCGGACGGATACGCCCGCCGCCCAGGCCGACGACGGCCAGGCCCAGGCCGCGGCAATCCGTCGCATACGCATAGCCGGATGCCAGTGCCGGCACCGGCACGACGATCGGCGCCTTCGCGAGGTGCGCGTCGGGATTGTCCATCAGGTCGGCCGGGCCGCCCAGCGCCTTGACCATCCGTGCAAAACGCTCGGCCGCTTCGCCCGAATCCAGCGCGTGCTGCAGCTTCGCGTGCGCTTCCGCGTCCGTCGCGCAGAGGCCGGACAGCACGAGCATCTCGGCGCACAGCGCCATCGTCACCTCGTGCAGGCGTGCCGGACGCGACTTGCCCGTCAGGTAGTCGATCGCGATGCGCACCTCGACGGCATTGCCGGCCGCCGGGCACAGCGACTCGTTCATGCCGGTCAGGATCGCGGACGTGCGCGTGCCGGCGCCGTTGCCGACGTGGACGATGGACTCCGCCAGCTCGACGGATTTTTCATACGTCGGCATGAACGCGCCGCTGCCGGCCTTGACGTCCATGACGAGGGCATCCAGGCCCGCCGCCAGCTTCTTCGACAGGATCGAGCCCGTGATCATGGCGACGGATTCCACGGTGGCCGTCGTGTCGCGGATGCTGTAGAACCGCTTGTCGGCCGGCGCCAGCTGCGCGGTCTGGCCGATGATGGCGACGCCGACTTCCTTCACCACCTTGC
The DNA here is from genome assembly GCA_966212285.1 of Massilia kyonggiensis. Taxonomy (GTDB): domain Bacteria; phylum Pseudomonadota; class Gammaproteobacteria; order Burkholderiales; family Burkholderiaceae_D; genus Telluria; species Telluria kyonggiensis_A. The sequence continues at coordinate 55,587 of CBIHQW010000006.1, read as the reverse complement.
GGAACAGTTCCGGATCCGGCACGGTGCAATAGCCGGGAATCGAATCGAATTTATCCAGCGTGCCGCCCGTGTGACCGAGGCCGCGGCCGGAAATCATCGGGACGTAGCCGCCGCACGCGGCGATCATCGGACCGAGCATCAGCGACACGACGTCGCCGACGCCGCCCGTCGAGTGCTTGTCGACGACGGGACCGGGCAGGTCCAGCGACTTCCACTCCATGACCTGGCCGGAATCGCGCATCGCGAGCGTGAACGCGACGCGCTCGTCCATCGTCATGTCGTTGAAGTAGACGGCCATCGCGAGCGCGGCGATCTGGCCTTCCGTAACGCTCCCGTCCGGGATGCCGCGCACGAAGAAGCGGATCTCTTCCGCAGTCAAGGTGCCGCCGTCGCGTTTTTTACGGACGATTTCTTGGGGGAGGAACATAGCCATCTTTTCGTTACCTCACACGCCGTAAGGAATCCACACGTTTTTCACCTGGCTCGCGTGCTGCAAGACCATGCGGCCGCCCGCCTGCTTCGCATCGAACCAGTCGCGCCCTTTCGCGCCGCCCGTCCACGTGCGCTTCAGCGATTCCGCCGACAGGCGCTCGACTTCCGCGCAGCCTTCCGCCGACCCGTCGTGGCGCCACACGGCATCCACGTCGAAGTGCGACGCCAGCGTGCGCGCCAGTTCGTCATGGCTGCCCGTGACGATGTTCAGCGCGCCACCCGGCAGGTCGGACGTGTCGAGCACCTGGTACAGGTCCAGCGCGGACAGCGGATGCGCTTCCGACGGCACCGCGACGACGCGGTTGCCCAGCGCCAGTGCCGGCGCGACGAGCGAGATGAAGCCCAGCAGCGGATTCTCGTTCGGGCACACGATGCCGATCACGCCCACCGGCTCGTTCAGCGCGACGGTGATGCCGTGCATCGGCGGCTGGTGCGCGAGGCCGTCGTACTTGTCGGCCCATGCGGCCCAGTAGAACAGGCGCTCGATCGATGCCTGCACTTCGCGTGCCGCATCTTTCGAACCCGTCTGCGCGGCGATGCGCGCGGCGAATTCGTCGGCACGGATCGCCAGGTTCTCGGCGATGTAGTACAGCACCTGCGCGCGGTTGTGCGCGGTCGCCTTCGCCCAGCCGGACGCCTTGTGCGCCGCCTCGACGGCGTTGCGGATGTCCTTGCGGTTGCCCTCGCCCACGTCGGCCAGGAACTCGCCATTGCTGCCTGCGATCGCGCGGCTGTACGCGCCGTCCGGGCGCGCCTGCTTGCCGCCGATGTACAGTTTTGCCGTGCGGTCGACGGCGAACGGGCTGTCGCCGCCTGCCAGTTTCACTTTCCCCTTCTCTGCCACGACCGGAGCGGCCGGACGCGCATCTTCCGCCAGCGGCACCAGATATTCCGTCATGCCTTCCTTGCCGCCCTCGCGGCCGAAGCCCGATTCCTTGTAGCCGCCGAAGCCGCACGCGGCATCGAACTGGTTCGCCGTGTTGATCCACACGACGCCGGCCTTGATCTGCGGGGCGACGTCCAGCGCAAGGCTGATCGACTCGCTCCACACGCAGGCCGCCAGGCCGTACACGGTGTTGTTCGCAAGTTGCACGGCTTCGCCCGGCGTGCGGAAGCTCGATGCGACGAGCACGGGGCCGAAGATCTCCGTCTGCGCCACGGTGGCCGACGTCGACGCGCCCGTGATCAAGGTGGGCAGGTACCACGAGCCGGCCACCGGCGTTTCGCCGGCCGGTTGCCAGATTTCGCAGCCTTCGGCGCGCGCGGCTTCCACGAGGCCGTGGATGCGCTGCTGCTGCACCGGATCGACGAGGGCGCCGATGTCATTGGATTTGTCGAGCGGCGAGCCCACGCGCAGGTTCTGCATGCGCGCCTTGACCTTCTCGATGAAGCGCGGGTACACGCTTTCCTGCACGAGCAGGCGCGAACCGGCGCAGCAGACCTGGCCCTGGTTGAACCAGATCGAATCGACGAGGCCTTCGACGGCCGCATCCAGGTCGGCGTCGTCGAACACGATGAATGGCGACTTGCCGCCCAGTTCCAGGGAGAGCTTCTTGCCCGTGCCGGCCGTGGCCTTGCGGATGATGCGGCCCACTTCCGTCGAGCCGGTGAACGCCAGCTTGTCGATGCCCGGGTGATTCACGATCGCCTCGCCCACGCGGCCATCGCCCGTGACGATGTTGATGACGCCCGCCGGCACGCCGGCCTGCTGGCAGATCTCGGCGAACAGCAAGGCGGTCAGCGACGTGTACTCGGCCGGCTTGAACACGATGGTGTTACCGGCGGCGAGCGCCGGCGCGACCTTCCACGCCAGCATCAGCAGGGGGAAGTTCCACGGCACGATCTGGCCGACGACGCCGACGGCGCGGTAGTCCGCGAATTCTTCCGACTGCAGCTGGGCCCAGCCGGCGTGGTGATAGAAGTGACGGGCGGCCAGCGGCAGGTCGGCGTCGCGCGTTTCGCGGATCGTCTTGCCGTTGTCCAGCGTCTCGAGCACGGCGAACAGGCGCGCGTGCTTTTGCAGCAGGCGCGCCAGCGAATACAGGACTTTCGCGCGGCCGTGGCCACCGAGGGCGACCCAGCCCGCCTGCGCGCGGCGCGCGGCGTCCACGGCGCGGTCGACGTCGGCTTGCGACGCCTGCGTCACCTGCGCCAGTTCGCTGCCGTCGGCCGGGTTGAACGAGCCGAAAGTGTCAGCGGCGTCGGTCCACGCGCCGTCGACGAACAGGCCGAAACGGCGGCCATGCGACTCCAGCCACGCTTGCGCTTCCTTGGTGCTCTCGGGTGCGGGGCCGTAATCCATAGTCTGAAGAATCTCTTTAATTGTGGGCATGACAGGTCCGATCAAGGTTGCGCGTGACGATGGGCGGCCGAATAGCTGCCCGTGACGTAGTGTTCGAGCTGGCGCTCGATGTCGGTCAGGAGGCTGGAGGCGCCGATGCGGAACAGGTGCGGTTGCAGCCATTCGTTGCCCAGCTCTTCCTTCATCACGGTCAGGTATTGCAATGCGGCCTTGGCGGAGGACACACCCCCGGCCGGCTTGTAGCCGACCTTGTAGCCGGTGCGTTCATAGTACTCGCGGATCGCGCGTACCATCACCAGCGACACGGGAATGGTCGCGTTCACACCTTCCTTGCCGGTCGATGTCTTGATGAAATCGGCGCCTGCCATCATGCAGACCCACGATGCTTTTGCTACGTTTTCCAAAGTGACGAGATCGCCCGTCGCGAGGATCGCCTTCACGTGCGCGTCGCCGCACGCCTGGCGGTACGCGACCATCTCGTCGTACAGCGCCTGCCAGTTGCCCGTCAGGACGTGCTGGCGCGTGATCACGATGTCGATCTCGGTGGCGCCTGCCGCCACGGACAGTTCGATCTCGCGGATCTTCGTTTCCAGGCTGGAGAGGCCGGCCGGGAATGCGGTCGACACGGCGGCGATCGGCAGGCGGCCCTGCAGCACCTGCGCGGCCGGCTGGATCATCTCGTGGTACACGCACACGGCGCCCGTGGTCAGCGACTCCAGGTCCAGCGCCTGCATCAGGTCCGCGCGCAGCGGACGCATCGCCTTGCGGCACAGGCGCTCGACGCGGCCCGGCGTGTCGTCGCCGGACAAGGTCGTCAGGTCGATGCACTCGATGGCGCGGATCAGCCATGCGGCCTGGTATTCCTTCTTGACCGTGCGGCGGTTCGCGAGGCTCGCGGCGCGGCGGTCGGCGGCGTTGCGGTTGACCTTCAGGTGGTTGATCCAGCCCAGGTCCAGGTCGATCGCGGTATTACGTTTGAAATCGAGGTTCGGGCTCATAACAATGCAGTTCCGTTGGCAAGGGGTTTGACGCCGAGGTGGTGCGCCAGGGTGGCGCCGATGTCGGAGAACGTGTCGGACACGGGCAGCTCGCGCGCCGGCGCGGCCGGGCCGAAGAACAGCATCGGGATGTGTTCGCGCGTGTGGTCCGAACCGGCCCACGTCGGGTCGCAGCCGTGGTCCGCCGTGATGACGACGAGGTCGCCCTCTTTCAGCTTGGCGATGAAGTCCGGCAGGCGCGCATCCAGTTCGTGCAGCGCATTCGAATAGCCCGCGACGTCGCGGCGGTGGCCGAAGTGCATGTCGAAGTCGACGAAGTTCACGAACGCGAGCGACTTGTCGGGCGCGGTGTCCGCCACTTCCAGCAGGCGGTCGAACAGCGCCATGTTGTCGGCGCCCTTGATGAGTTGCGTGACGCCCTGGCCGGCAAAAATATCGCTGATCTTGCCCAGCGCGATGACTTCGCCGCCGGCATCCTTCACGTGGTCCAGCAAAGTGGGCGCGACGGGCGGCACGGCGTAGTCGTGGCGGTTGCTCGTGCGCTTGTAATTGCCGTTGCTGCCCGTGAACGGACGCGCGATCACGCGGCCGATGTTGTACGGCTTGACCAGTTCATACGCGGCTTCGCACACCTGGTACAGGCGCTCGAGGCCGAAATGCTCTTCGTGCGCGGCGATCTGCATCACGGAGTCGGCCGACGTGTAGATGATCGGCTTGCCGGTGGCGACGTGCTCGTCGCCCAGTTCCGTGATGATGGTCGTGCCGGACGCGTGGCAGTTGCCCAGCCAGCCCGGCACGTTCGTGATCCCGGCCAGTTTATCGGTCAGCTCTTGCGGGAACGTGGGCACGGTTTTCGGGAAGTAGCCCCAGTCGAACAGCACGGGCACGCCGGCGATTTCCCAGTGGCCGCTCTGCGTGTCCTTGCCGGTGGATTTCTCACGCGCGACGCTCCAGGCGCCGGTGAAGCCGTCGCGCTTGTTGAAACCGGCGGGCCATTCGCCGCTGGCCTTGTGGGCGGCGGCGCCGAGACCGATCTGTTCCAGATTGGGCAGCGACATCGGCGTGCCCGCATCCGCGGCCCACTTCGCGATGTGGCCGAGGGTATTGGCGCCCGCGTCGCCGTATTTGTCGGCATCGGGCAAGGCGCCCAGGCCGAAGGAGTCCAGCAGGAGGATGAATGCGCGTGACATGGTATCCCTTCCTTATTCCCGATTATTCCGTGCTCAGGCGGTCTTGCCCAGTCGTTCGATGAAGCCGTGGATCAGCGTGACCATATCCTTGGCCGCAATGGCAGCATACTTCAGCGTCTGCTCGTGCGACAGCGGGAACGGGGTCAGGCCTTCGGCCAGGTTCGTGATGGCGGACATGCCCGCGACCTTCAGGCCGCAATGACGGGCCGAGATCACTTCCGGCACGACCGACATGCCGACGACGTCCGCGCCCAGCGCCTTGAATGCGCGGATCTCGGCGGCCGTCTCGAAGTTCGGGCCCGGGCAGGCGAGATACACGCCTTCGTTCACGTCGATGTTCTTCTCCGCCGCCGTCGCCTTGATCAGGTCGCGCATATCGGCATCGTATGCATTGGCCATGCTGAAGAAGCGCGGACCGAAGCGGTCGTCGTTCGGGCCGGCCATCGGGCTGCCCGGCAGCAGGTTGATGTGGTCCGTCAGCACGACGACGCTGCCCGCGTCCACTTCCGGACGCAGCGAACCGGCGGCATTCGTCACGAACAGCAGTTCGCAGCCGATCAGTTTGAAGGTGCGCACGGCGGAGGTCATCACGGCCGGGCCGTAACCTTCATAGAAGTGGCCGCGGCCCTTCATGCACACGACCGGCACGCCCGCCAGCGTACCCAGGACCAGTTCGCCCGCGTGGCCGTGCACGGTGCTGATCGGGAAGCCCGGCAGGTCGGCATAACTGATCGACACCGCATCCTCCATCTGCTCGGCCAGCACGCCGAGGCCGGAACCGAGGATCAGGGCCACGCGCGGCGTGAAGCCCGGCTTGCGGGCGCGGATGACGTCGGCGGCTTCGAAAGGAGTGTTGCTGAAGGAGTGAGTAGTCATTGTCGCGGTCTGTCGAGGATGGGGGCGCCGTGCACCAAAATATGTCAACTATGCATGAATGCCGATTGTGTTGGCAAATACCATTTTTCTGGCAGATTTATATCTTGCGAGAATAAATTCGCGCTAGACTCCACCCATGCATAGGTCCGCGTTGACCGTGCGCAAACATATGTTTAAGATGAAAAACAAAAGTTTAATCCTCCCGTCATCGTGACAGAATCGTCGAAGAAACAACAGTTGTACGAGGCCATCCGCGCGAATCCCTTCATTTCGCAGCAGGAGCTCGCCAACCAGCTGGGACTGTCGCGCTCGGCGGTCGCCGGCTATATCGCGGGCCTGATCCGCGAGCGCAAGCTGCTCGGGCGCGCCTACGTGCTGCCGGACCGGCGTCCCGTCGTGTGCGTGGGCGCGGCGAACCTCGACCGCAAGCTGCGCTCGACGGACGCCATCGCCCTGCGCACGTCGAACCCGGCCAGCCAGAGCGAATCGTTCGGCGGCGTGGCGCGCAACATCGCCGAGAATCTCGCCCGGCTGGGCACGACGGTCGCGCTGCTGACGGCGATCGGTGCCGATTCCTCCGGCGCCGCCCTGCTCGACCACGCGGACAGCCTCGGCATCGACGTGCGCGGTGCGCTGCGCCTGGACGGCTGCTGCAGCGGCACGTACACGGCCGTGCTGGACCGCGACGGCGAAATGGTCGTCGCGCTGGCCGACATGGCGCTGTATGACCGCATGGAGCCGGCGTACATCGACGCGCGCCAGGCCCAGCTCGCGGGCGCCGCGCTCGTCGTCGCGGACCTGAACCTGCCGCAAGACACCGTCGCCGCCCTCGCCCGGCAGGCCCGCCGCACGGACACGCCGCTCGTGCTCGTCGCGGTCTCCGAACCGAAGATGGCGCGCCTGTCCGACGATTTATCCGGCGTGCGCCTGCTGATCCTCAACGCCGGCGAGCTGGCGGCCCGCGTCCGGCGCCCCCTGCCCGACGACGCCGCACTCGCCGAGGCCATCCGCGAAGTCCGGGCGCAGGGCGCGCAAGACCTGATCGTCACCCGCGGCGCGCGCGGCGTGCTCGTCACCGCGGGCGACGGCATCGCCGACCTGCCCGCGCTGCCGGTCGACGTCGTCGACGTGACAGGTGCCGGCGATGCGTTCGCCGCCGCCGTCTGCTGGTCGCTCGTGCAGGACGATGGGACCGAAGACTTCGTGCTCGCGTGCCGCCGCGGCCTGCACTTGTCGGCCCTCACGCTGGGCGTGCCCGAGACCGTGCACCCTGGCCTGGGGCCGGACAGCCTCGCCACCGAACCTCCTCCGCTTTCACAGGACTGAACATGCAAGCCTTCCTCCAGTTTTCCCCCGAAGTGCAGGCCGCGCGCGCGGCCGGCAAGCCCGTCGTCGCGCTCGAATCGACGATCATCTCGCACGGCATGCCGTACCCGCAGAACGTGCAGACGGCGCGCGAGGTCGAGCAGGTGATCCGCGACGCCGGCGCAACGCCGGCCACCATCGCCCTCATCGACGGCCGCATCTGCGTGGGCCTGGCCGACGACCAGCTCGAACAACTGGGCAACGCGAAGGATGCGCTGAAAGTGAGCCGGCGCGACCTCGCGTACGTGCTGGCCGAGAAAAAGCTGGGCGCGACGACCGTCGCAGCGACGATGATCTGCGCGGCGCTGGCGGGCATCGAGGTGTTCGTCACGGGCGGCATCGGCGGTGTGCACCGCGGCGCAGAGACGAGCTTCGACATCTCCGCCGACCTGCAGGAACTGGCACGCACGAACGTCGCCGTCGTGTGTGCGGGCGTGAAATCCATCCTCGACATCGGCCTCACCCTGGAATACCTGGAGACGCATGGCGTGCCGGTGGTCAGCGTCGGCCAGCCCGGCTTCCCCGCGTTCTTCACGCGCGAATCCGGCTTCAACGCCGACTTCCAGCTCGACACGCCGGAACAGCAGGCCCGCTTCATCCGCACCAAATGGCAGCTGGGCTTGAGCGGCGGCGTTGTCGTCAGCAATCCGGTTCCGGCGGAATCCGCGATGCAGAACGACGAGATCGACGGCATCATTGCGCAGGCGCTGCGCGAAGCCGGCGCGCAAGGCGTGAAAGGCAAGGCCGTGACGCCGTTCCTGCTGGCCCGCATCAAGGACCTGACGGGCGGCCGCAGCCTCGCCACGAACATCGCGCTGGTCAAACACAATGCCCTCGTGGGCGCCCGCCTCGCGGTGGCGCTGCACGCGGCCGCCCACGTCTGAGACCACCATGTCGATCGACCTGAAGCAGCTGAAATACTTCCTGGCGGTGGCCGAAGAAAAAAGCTTCAGCCGCGCCGCCGAGCGCCTGCACATTTCGCAGCCGCCGCTGTCGCAGCAGATCATGAAGCTGGAGAGCGAGCTCGGGGTGCGCCTGTTCGCGCGCACGACGCGCAGCTTCGAGCTGACGGTCGCCGGCAAGGCGCTGATGCACGAAGCGGCCGACCTGCTGGGCCGCATGCGCATGACCATCGACACCATCCGCCAGATCGACCGCGGCGAAGTGGGCCGCCTGCGCGTGGGCATCGTCGGTTCGGCGATGTGGGGGCCGATCCCCGGCCTGCTGGAGCAGTTCCAGAGCCAGTTCCCGCGCGTGACGTGGACCATCCACGAACTCGGCCCGAACGACCAGTGGGACGCGCTGCGCGGCAAGCAGATCGACGTGGGCTTCTGGCGCGAGCCGAAGATCGACGAAGACATGCTGAAGAACGCCGGCCTGCGCCAGGAACTGGCGTTCCGCGAAGACGTGTGCGTCGCGATCAACGCCCAGCACCCGCTCGCGCAGCAGGACGCCATCGAGCTGATCGACATCGCGCATGAGCCGATGCTGACCCTGCACCTGGACCAGTCGGCCGAGCCGCGCTACCTGATCCAGTGCTGCGTCAACGCGGGCTTCCAGCCGACGATCTTCCAGGAAGCCGCGGAGCCGCAGACCCTGCTCGCGATGGTCGGTGCGGGGCTCGGCGTGGCGCTGATGCCGGCGACGACGAGCCGCATCGGCTGGCCGGGCGTGCGCTTCCTGCCGGTGCGCACCAATCCACCGTCGGCCAACCTGTACATCACCTATCCGACGCAGGACGATGCGCCGGTGGTGCGGGCGTTCCTGAAAATCCTGAACCCGGCCGGAGCGTGACGCTCAGTGCGTGGCGCCGCCCACCTCCTGGGTATCGGTCTCCGTCACCACCGCCACCTCCACGGCGATCCTGAGCGCATCGACGATGTCGCGCAGCGCCATCGACGGCGGCCGCTCCGGGCGGTCGGCCGCCTGCTCGGGCAGGAACGGCACGTGGATCAATCCCGCCTTCAGCGGCTGCCCGACCGCGTGGTGCATCAGGCCGTAGAACACGTGGTTGCACACGAACGTGCCGGCCGTCTGCGACACGCCGGACGGGAACCCGCGCAGGCGCAGCGCCTTCACGATGGCCTTGACGGGCAAGGTGGTGAAATAGGCGGCCGGGCCATCGGCCGCGACGGGCGTGTCGACGGGCTGGTTGCCCGCGTTGTCGCGGATCGAGGCGTCGTCGACGTTGATGGCCACGCGCTCCAGCGAAATCTCGGAGCGGCCGCCGGCCTGGCCGACGGCGATCACGATGTCGGGCTTGACGCCCGCGATGGATTCGCGCAGCACGTCGAGGGCGGTGCCGAACACGCAGGGCAGCTGGCGCGCGACGACCGCGAAGCCCGGCCCGGACCAGCCGTCCAGCGCGCGCACGGCTTCCCACGACGGGTTGATGGCGACGCCGTTGAACGGTTCGAATCCGGTCAGCAGGACGGTCTTGGCGGGTGCTTGGGTGGTGGGTGCGGTCATGGTCGGCTCATCGATACATCAGAAAGTACAGCAGGACGATATTCGCGCCCAGCAGCGGCAACGCGGTCGGCAGCTGGGCCTTGATCACGGCATTCTTGTCGGGCAGTTCGAGCAGTGCCGCCGGCACGATGTTGAAATTCGCCGCCATCGGCGTCATCAGGGTGCCGCAGTATGCGCTGAACATGCCGATCGCGGCCATCACGGCCGGATTCGCATGGTACACCCCGACCAGCACGGGAATCCCGATGCCGCCCGCGATGACGGGGAACGCGGCAAAGCCGTTGCCCATCACGACGGTAAATAATGCCATGCCCACGCAGAACGCGGCGCAGGCCAGCAGCCGCGAATCGAGCGGGATGTAGCTCGTCGCGACGTGGGCCACGGCCTTGCCCACGCCCGCCTCGGAAAACAGCAGCCCGAGCACGGCCAGCATGTGCGGCAGCACGACGGCCCAGCTCATCGCGTCGATCAGGCGCCGCGCCTCGCGCACACCCTGCAGCGGCGTCGCGCGCGTGAGCCAGCAGGCGAGCGCGAGCGCGGCGACGCTGCCGCAGCCCATGCTCACCAGGGTCACGTTCTTCGGATCGAGCAGGAAGTCCGCGCCGACGTGGACATCCTTCAGCACGACGGAACCGAGCATCGTCACGACGGGAATCGCCAGCGCCGGCACGAGCAGGCGGTTGCCCAGCCGCGCCGCCGTGGATTGGCGTTGCGCTTCCGGCAGGACGTCCGCCTTCCCCGGCCGCACGAAACCGAACCCGGCGACGAGCGCCATCACGATCATCAGCACGCCCGCCACGCCTGGGGCCAGGCGCTCGCCCAGCAGGTAGACGAGCGCGTACAGGCCCCAGAACAGCGCCGTCGTGTAGCGGCGCGGATTGGTCGCGTCGCGCAGCGTCATCAGCGCGCACGCGGCGAACAGCAGGCCGACGAGCAGGTAGAAGAAGTCGAGCGAAACGATCATCGCATGGTCTCGCGGCGGATGCGGGCGTCGAGCCGGCGCAGGTTCCACGCGTGGATGACGAACGCCGTCACCGCCGTCGGGATGCCCCACAGCGCCATGTGGATGGGATCGACGTCCAGGCCCTCGGCCTTGAGGATCGTCTGCATCAGCACGATGGCGCCGAACGCGACGAACACGTCCTCGCCGAAGAACAGGCCGACGTTGTCCGTGGCCGCGCTCATCGCCCGGATGCGCTGGCGCAGCGGTTCGGCCAGATGGCCGTGGCGCGCCTCCGCCGCCGCCTCGGCCATCGGCGCGACGAGCGGCCGCACCATGTTCGGGTGGCCGCCCAGGCTCGTGAGGCCGAACGCAGCGGCGACCTCGCGCGCCAGCAGGTACACGGTCAGCAGACGGCCCGTCGTGGCCGAGCGGATGCGCGCGATGCTGGCCTGCGCATGTTCCTTGAGACCGAAGCGTTCCAGCAGGCCGATCGCGGCCAGCGGCAGCAACAGGATCAGCGGCAGGTTGCGGGTCTTGATGAATGCCGTGCCGAGCGATTCCAGCAGGTGCAGCAGCGGCAGGTGCGCGGCCCAGCCGGTCACGCCGCAGGCCACGATCACGACGAGCACCGGGTTGGCCCGCAACACGAATCCGGCGGCGACGGCCGCGATGCCGAGCAGCGGCCACAGGTTGACGGCAGGTTGCATGATCCTCCAGCGGTTGTGGTTGCGTGCAGAATCTTACTCTACAGCTAGCTTCGCGCCGCTCGTGTTTTGTGCATTCGATGATGGCGTCGCTTCGTCACGACGCGCGCCCCACCTGCACACAAGCGGCCGGCACGCTTTGCGCGCACGCATGGCGTACCAGACGATGCGCGCTAAGCTCGATGCCGTTTCCATCCGGAGTTCGGCCATGACTGTCTTCGAACGCGCGCTACGCTTGATTGTGGCCGGCGTCCTGCTGCTGGGCTTGTCCAGTTGCGGCGGCGACGTGGGCATCGGCATCGGCATCGGCTGGTTCCACGAGCCCGACCATCCCTGGCCCGACCACCCCGACTGGCCCAGCTGGCCCGACCGGCCGCAGGGCGCCACGGGCCTGTTCCCGATCGCGGGTGACGTCTGCGGGCAATGCGCCGGCTCACAGGACGGCACTGGGTCCAAGGCCCGCTTCAACGGCCCGCAAGGCATCACGGCGGACGCGGCGGGCAATCTGTACGTGGCGGAAAGCGCCAGCGCCACCGTGCGCAGGATTTCTCCCGACGGTGCGGTGACGACGCTGGCGGGCACGCGCGCCGCCGTCGGCTATGCGGACGGCGCCGGCGCGGCGGCCCGCTTCAACGATCCGAGCCGGATCGTCGCGGACGGCAAGGGCAATGTGTACGTGACGGACAGCGGCAACTCCGTCATACGCCGCGTGGCGCCGGACGGCACGACGACCACCATCGCCGGCGACGGCACGTGCGGCAGCGCGGACGGCCGGGGCGTAGCGGCGCGCTTCTGCAGACCCCGCGGCATCGCGCTGGACCAGCACGGCAACCTGTGGGTGGCCGACACCGGCAACCACATGCTGCGCCGCATCGACGCGAGCGGCAACGTGACCACGGTGGCCGGCACGCCGGGCGTGTGCGGCAGCCGCGACGGCAACGGCGGACAGGCGCAGTTCTGCGAACCGCAGGACGTGGGCGTGGACAACTGGAACAACGTCTACGTCGTCGACACGGGCAATTCGACGATCCGCATGGTGAACGACAAGGGCACCGTGTCCACCCTGGCCGGCCAGCCGGGACGCTGCGACGCGGTGGACGGCAGCCCGGGCGTCTCGCGCCTGTGTGCACCGAGCGGCATCGCGGTCGACGGCAACGATTTATACATCGCCGACACGGGCAACTCGACCATCCGCCGCATCAACCTGGACAATGTAACGAGCACCGTGGCCGGCGTGCCCGGCCACGCGGGCATCACCCTCGGCGCCCTGCCCGGCAGCCTGGACCGGCCGATCGGCGTGACGCTGGCCCCCGACCGCTCGATCGCGCTCACGACGCACAATCTCGTCGTCAAGCTGTTGCCGGCGAAATAGTTTTATGTAGGGCGCACGGGGTGGCTGGCGTCGTTACCGACGACGGTGATCCACGACCGCACGTGCCACTGCGTGACGAGACCGTGGACGACATACGGATCGGCGCGGGCGAAGCGCTCGGCGGCGTCCGACGATTCGCCGGTGAACAGCAGCACGGCCTTGTCGGCGGGATCGGCCAGCGCACCGGCGAAAACGATCTCGCCCCGTTCCTGGGCTTCCCAGGCCAGCTTCAGGTGTTCGTTGCGGAATTCGCCGCGACGCTCCAGGTAGTCCGGGGCCAGGTCATAGATCAGCAGAAAGTGCACAGTATTTCTCCGTCAAAACGCGATGGTGCGGACATGGTAATCGCTTCAACGCGGCAGCGTCGTGTCAAGGCGGTTTGCACAACCTGCACGACGGCGGCGCGTGACAGCATTGGGGGATGAAACGACATCACATCACACTCGGTGCGTCCACCACCGCCAACGGCACCGTGACGTCGGCGAGTTCGCGGAGCTCGATTAACGGCGTCCGCGTTGCGCTCGAGGGCGATACCGTCGATTGCCGGACCTGCGGCAGCACGGGCGTCATCCGCTGCGTCGGCCCGCGCATTCCGGAGCGCTACAACGGCAAACAGGTCGCGCTGGAAAACGACTTGTGCATCTGCAATTGCCCGATGCCGCCCAGGCTGGTTGCGAACCAGACGAGCAAAGCGCAGTTCGTCGACGGTGGCGATACAAAATGAATAGACGACAGGTGAAACGTATCGGACGTTTTGCTTTGCTGCCTATCAGTTCGAAACCTCCGCCGGTTACCTGCTCGTGATCGATCAGGATTGCCCGTTCGAAGAGACGTTTCATTTCATCCTGCTCGACCGCGATTTGCACATCCGCGCCCGCCGTAGCCTCGGTGCCACCTTTTCGTTCGTTCCCGGTAACCAAGTCCGGACGCTGCGACAACTGGTCTGGGAGGATGACTGGCACTTCCTGGCCACCCTGACCGGTCCTGTCGAATGCTGGCGGTTCACCATCCGACCGTCCGGCATTCCCTTCATTCATCCGCGCCTGACCGCGACACGGGTGTGACCGTGCCCTACGGTACTGTGCGTAGCCAGCAGCCAGCCTTATGCCACACTTGATTTCTCCCGCCGGCCCGCTCATCCCTTCTGCCGGCACGATCTTTTCTGGAGGAACCATGCCCAAATCGACGATTGCCGGCCATCCGCTGCACCCGATGCTGATCGTGGCGCCGGCCGCCCTGATTCCGTTCGGATTCATCCTCGACGCCATGCACCGCGCAACGGACAACGACGACTATGCGAACGCCGCCTTCTACAGCCTGACCGGCGGCCTCATCGGCGGTCTCGCGGCCGGGGTCGCCGGGGCCATGGATTACCTGGAAATCGAGAACGAGACGGAGGTCAAGCAGACGGCCAACGTCCACGCGATGCTGAACGGCGGCGCGCTTGCGGTGACGGCGGCCAATCTTGCACTGCGGCGCAACGAGTACAAGCACACGGGCGGGTCGCTGGCGCTGTCGGCGATCGCCGCCATCGGCGTGGTCGTGTCCGGCTGGTTCGGCGGTCGCATGGTCTACGAGCAAGGGATGCGCGTCAAAGGCGTCAGTCCCGTCGAGCATGCGCCCGAGGCGAAGATGCTGCCGGGCGACGAGCGCGTCGCGCATGCGCTGCACGACGCGGAGCGTTACGCGCCCTCGTCCGGCCCCATGCTGCACTAGAGCTGGGCAGCTCGACGGCGGACAGGGTTGTTGGCCGCACCCGGCGTCGCCAGGTCGTCCGCCGCCGTCATCACCGTGCCTGCCGGATGGGCTTTGGCGAGCGGGCGGGTGAAGACGAGGCCCGTACCCGACACGCTGGCGCCCGCGTCATGGGCGCGCGTCAGCGGCGCCTGGAGCGTCAGCTTGCCTGATTTCCACCCCGTCTCCACCGCGGCGACGACGCCCTGCTCTTCATCCGCGCCGCTGCCGACGATCACCGCCTGGCCGACCGCGAACTGGCGCGCGTCGTCGACGCGAACGACCGTCGCGCCCTTGTCCGCAGGCGCCGATGCACGGGTGAGCCCGGACGAACCGACCGTTGCGACCGTCAGGGTTTCGGCGTGCTCGCCGGCATCGATGACGACGGACTGGCCGGGTGCAAAGTGCGCGACCGTGCCGGCCTTGACGCTCGTCGAGCCCGCCGCCGTCGCGCCCGTCCGGACCGAGACGGACGTCACGAAATCCGCGCAATCGTTGTCGTTGTCCTGGCCGTCGGGATAGCGTCCCGTGCTGCCCTGGGCCGCGTCGACTTGCGCGACGGCGCCGCTGAACGGGATGCCCGGGAGGGCACGGTCCCAGGTCGGCTCGTTCGGAATGCCCGGCGTTGCCGCATAACAGGTGGCGGCCTTGCCAGGGGCGCCGCGGAATCCACCGGATGCCCACGGGTCGACGAGATCCCCGTAATTCAGGCTGTCGACCACAAGTCCCGCCGCATCGCGCAGCACCATGCTGCCCGCTTCCCGGGACAGCACCGGGCCGCCGAACCACTGGTTCGGGTTGCCCTGGAAGCCCGCCG
The DNA here is from genome assembly GCA_966212285.1 of Massilia kyonggiensis. Classification (GTDB taxonomy): domain Bacteria; phylum Pseudomonadota; class Gammaproteobacteria; order Burkholderiales; family Burkholderiaceae_D; genus Telluria; species Telluria kyonggiensis_A. Next base: position 40,325 of record CBIHQW010000006.1, on the reverse strand, counting down.
TCGTCACGGTGTCCACGCGCACGACGGCATCCGTGCCGTGGGCGCGCGTCAGCGCACGGTCGAGCACGATGCCGCTGCCCGCCGGGCGGACCGGCTCATTGCTCGAGTGCGCATGACGGGTGGCGGGCGTGAAGCTGATGCCCGTGCCGCGCACGCTGAACGGCAGGTTGGCGGCATGGCCGTACTTCAATGGCGCCGCCAGGTCGAGGCCCGTGCCCGGCTCCACGAACGGCTCGTTGGCCACGTGGCTTTGGGCGAGCGCCGGAGAAATGGTCAGCGTGAGGTTGCCGCCCGGCGTACCCTCGACGCGCACGATGTCCACGGTTTGGAGCTTGCCGGGCGCGCCGATCACGGCCTTGCCCGGTGTGTAATCGACATTCTTCTTCGTGGGGAAGCCGATCGCGCCATGCACGACGATCGTCGTGGCGCCCGCAGCGGCATCGCGGGCCAGGCTCGTACGGCGGGCGGCCGTGCCCACGTGCTTGACGGTGACCATGTCGATGCCGTGGTCGGCGCTGTCGATGTCGAGGCGGATCCTGTCGCCGGCGGCAATGCCAGCGGTCGACGTCACCTGGATGTTGGTCGATCCAGCCGCCGCGTCGAGACCGAGCCACGCCTGGCTGCCCGCCGAGCCGACGCCGGTGACGGTCACTTTCTCGTACTGTTCGGTCGCGCGCCCGTCGACCGGATAGGCAGTGCCGTAGCCCAGGGCGAGGGTATCGCCCACGGCAAAACCCTCGGTGGTGGTCACGGGAACGCTCGTCGAACCGGCCGGGATGGTGATGATGGGGCCGTCGGGCAGCGGCTGCCACAGCGGCGTCGCCTGGCCGGCCGCCGTGCCGACGCGGACCACCTTGCGGGTTTCGTCGCCAACCATGATGGTGTCGCCCGGCTTGATGCCATCGACGTTCCGCACGTGGATGGTCGCGTCGCCCGGCCGGGCAGGCAGGACGAGGCCGGAATTGGACAGGCCAAGTACATAAAAGCCCTTCGGTGCCAGCCTGGTCCTGGCGGGAATCTTCACCCTGGAGAACAGCGGCTCGCGCGTCGCGTGCTGCGCAAACGTCCAGTTCGAGATGTCGACCTCTTTCTCGCCGGCGTTGTATAACTCGATGAACGCATTGGTCGCGTTAGCGCGCGCGCCGTCGCTCAGGCGGAATTCGTTGATTTTTACCGGCGCCACATTGCGCACCTTCGCGACGGCCGATTCGGTGCGGCCTGCCCACGTGGCCATGCCTTTCAGGTCGCCGTTGAATGGCGCGGCACCGGACGTCACCGTGAAAGCGGCATGCACGCTTTGACCGGGCGCGACCGTGTCGGGGATGGTTTTCGCGGCCGCATTGACGCTCCAGCCCTTCGGCACCGCCAGAGACAGCGTGACGCCCCGCACGGGTTGGCCCGTCGTATTCGTGAACGTGACCGTCAGCTCCCTGGATTGCAGCGGCGCGATCGTGTGCAGGCTGGCCGGGACGTCGGACGCCGCCGTGGTCCCGACGCTGACGGCCGCGACAGCGTAACGGGCCGCCGCCACGTTCTGCGCGACCAGCTGGTCCGTCTCATTGGACGGATACGTGCGCGGCGCCGTCATCGCGCCTTCGTAGAACGTGCCTTGCGACGCGGTGCTGTTGTCGCCGCCATTGCCGAGAAGGACCGCGCCCTGCTTGCGCATGGGATCGTACGACGCATCGATCCGGCGGCCTTCGTACATCACGGCCAGTTGCCCCCGCTGGGCATCGCCGCCCAGCGTGGCCCAGTGTCCGGGCTTGCCTTTCGTGACGGCCGTGATGAAGCGCGAATCGAGCGTCGGCAGGTTGGCGCACAGCTTCGATTTGTCGTCGTTGACGCACCCGACCAGGTTGTTTTCATGGTCGGACATCACCCAGGGCCCGGGCCCGCTGCCGCGATACCACCCTTTCGCATTGCCGAAATAGATGGCTTCCATGGTGCCGTTGTCGTCGTCGATGCTGTCGATCTCGCCATTGCCATAGTCGAAGCAGCACGCACCGTTGTAGTGATAGCCATTGATGACGGCATATTGCCCGCCCGCCTGGTCATCGACGGGCACGCCGTGCGTATCGTTCAGGCGCAGGCCCATGCCCGGCGCGATGTACACGCCATACACCTTGTGTCCCATGACGGTGACCGGTGCCAGGTCCGCCAGCGGCAGATTGTCCATGCCGCCCAGCGCGGGCCCGGTCCAGGTGCCGCGCGGCGCCTGCACGAGGTGATTGCGCTTGCCTGACTGGTCGTACAGGATCGTGATCCAGCAATAGGTGCCGGTGCAAAACGCATCCTGCGCGGCCGCGTCCGCATAGCCGGCGCCGCGCACGATGCCGATGTCGCGCGTTTTGCCGTCCGACTGGCGCATGACCTGGTACAGCGGTCCGTTGTACGCGGCGTAGAGGGCGCGCGTGGTGCTGTGCGCGGCGACGCAGGGCGCGCCGGCCTTCGCATAGATGTCGCAGGGGCCTTCCGGCCGGGCTGCCTGGGTGGATGCCAGGGCCGGCAGTCCACTCAACAGCAGCGCCACGCTGACAAACAGTTTCAGGATATGCATGTTATCGATCTCATCCCTCCGGAACTTCCCATCGTAGAGTCGACACCATGTCTGAACCAATTACTTTTTTTCTTTGATCGATATCGGTTTTGCAATCCCCCGCTGGTCCGCCGCGCGGGCGACGATCGCATCGGCATGCGCCTGCGCACGCGCCTTCTGGTCCGGCGTGAGGCCGGTGCCGATCTCGTCGAGGAAGGGGCCGTTGAACGGGATGGCCTGCTGCTCGGGCACGCCGTCCAGCTTGACCATGATGTCGCGCAGCGCCATGCCGTAGGCCAGCGCGCTCTGGCGGTCCGCGGCGATGGCCGGGTGGCCGAACCAGAAACCCGTGAACAGCTGATACAGGCTCGCCCAGTAGCCCTGCTCGGCCTGCTCGTTCAGCATCCCGTTGATCCGTTCCTTCCACTCCTTCACGAGCGGATCGTCGGGGCGCGTCGTGAGGGCGGTCGGGTCGCCGAACGGGCCTTCTTCCACCAGTTCCGCCAGCGCGCCGTCCACGCCCGCGCGCGCGGCGCGCTCGAGATGGTCGATGCGCGCCATCTTCATTCTTTCGCTCACGGTCGCGCAGGCACGCGCGGGATCGGCGATGGCATCCGGCTCCGTCCCGTCACGTTCGGGCAGGTGCCCCGTGCGACCGAACACGACGCAGGCGTGCAGCAGCCACCATGCGCGATACGCGTCATGCGGATCGCCGCTCGTGGCCAGGCGCTCGATGCGCTGCGCGAGCGGTTCGGCGGGCACCGGCGGCAGGGTCGCCGGCGGCGTGCCCAGGTCGGACAGCCAGGCCGGTCCGGCCGCCGCACCTGCCGACGCCCCGGTCGTCGACACTGGCGGCGCGGGCACCGCGGCCGGCGTGACGGCCGGCGGCGTCGACCGCCACACAGGCACCACCAGCACCGCCAACAGGCCCAGCCCGGCACATGCCGGCACGACCGCGTTCCACTTCATCGAGCCTCCACATCCTGTTTTCATGGACAGCCTAACAAAGCCCGCAGCGCGCATACAACGCCGGCGCTGTAACAGGATGTTGCAGCAAAGCTACTCTCCGTGAATTCGCACCATAATGAAGACGTATTTGATGGGCAGCGCACAGACTTCATCCGTACCCAGAGGTAGACTGTATACATGAGCACACATAAAAAATTGGCGGCAGGTATGGCTGGCTTTGCCAGCATGTTGTGGCTGGGCCTCACGGCCGCGGTCGCGGCCAACCAGCGCCGTCTCGTGTTCAATCCCACCGTCGAGCGCGAAGTGGAGCATCCGCGCAGCAGCGGCCACCGCACCCGTCCCGTCGTGCTGCGCGCCAAGGACGGCACGCGGCTGTCCGGCTGGCTGATGACGCCGAAGACGCCCGGCCTGCGGCCCGCCGTCGTCTATTTCGGCGGCCGCTCCGAGGAAGTGTCCTGGGTCGTGCGCGATGCCGGCAAGCTGTTTCCCGGGATGGCCGTGCTGGCCGTGAACTACCGCGGCTACGGCGATTCCCACGGCGACCCGGCCGAGGCGCACATGATCGACGACGCCTGCATGCTGTTCGACTGGATGGCCGCGCACCACCACGTGGATCCGAAGCGCATCGCCGTCGTCGGCCGCAGCCTTGGGTCCGGCGTGGCCGTGCAGGTCGCGAAAGAGCGGCCAGTGCACTCCGTCGTGCTGATCACGCCTTACGATTCGATCCTCGCCCTCGCCAAGCGCAAGTTCCGCGTGATGCCGATCGAGTACATGCTGCGCCACCGCTTCGAGTCGATCAAGTACGCGCCCACGCTGAAGGCGCCGACCTTCGTGCTGCGCGCGGCCAGCGACGACGTCGTGCCCCATTCGCACACCGACCAGCTCGTCGCCAAGCTGGCCCAGCTGATCGGAGACGAGACCGTGCCCGACTCGGACCACCTGAATATCCCGTACCTGGAAGACACGCAGGTCCGCATCGCCCGCTTCCTCACGTCGCAGTTCGCCAAGCCGATCGAGATCCCCTCTCCCGCGCCTGCGCCTGCACCCGACATCGTCGTACCGGCCGCAACGGCGCCGACGGTCGCCGCCATCGTCGTTCCGCCCGCACTCCCGCTCGCCGACTGAAACGGCGCTATTTATATGTCAACCAAATAAATGGCAAAGTAAAATCGTATTTGCCACGAATAAACTGGCTGATGCATAGTTCCGAGAATCCCCCTCCCTGCACAGCCGTTGCGCCGGTAAAATACGGGATTCAGGAGCCCAAATCGATGAAATTCAAGCAACTTTGCATGACGATCGCGGCGCTGTGCATCAGCGCCAGCGCCAGTGCCGACATGGCGGGCGCGAAGCTGGCGATCGTCTACGATGCCGGCGGCAAGTTCGACAAATCCTTCAACCAGTCCGCCGCCGAAGGCGTCGCGCGGTTCACGAAGGAAACCGGCGTCAAGGTGTTTGAAGCCCAGGCCAACTACGACACCCAGGCCGAGCAGGTCCTGCGCGCCCTCGCCCGCAAGAAGCTGCAGCTGATCGTCTCGATCGGCTTCTCGCAGACGCAGCCCGTGCAAAAGATCGCGGCTGAATATCCGAACGTGCACTTCGTCATCATCGACGGCAATGCCCAGGGCAAGAACGTCAACTCCGTGCTGTTCAAGGAAGAGGAAGGCTCGTACCTCGTCGGCGTCGCCGCGGCAATGGCGTCGAAGACGAAGACGATCAGCTTCGTCGGCGGCATGGACATCCCGCTGATCCGCGCGTTCGCCTGCGGCTACGTGCAGGGCGCGCGCGCCATCAATCCGAAGGTGCAGGTCCTGCAGAACATGGTCGGCACGACGGCCGCGGCCTGGAACGACCCGGCCAAGGGCGGCGAGCTGGCACGCGCGCAGTTCGACCGCGGCTCCGACGTCGTCTTCGCCGTCGCGGGCGGCTCGGGCATGGGCGCGCTGCAGATGGCCAAGGAAAAGGGCAAGCTGGCGATCGGCGTGGACTCCAACCAGAACTACCTGTACCCGGGCACGATGCTGACGTCGATGGTCAAGCGCGTCGACAACGCCGCGTACGAAGCGTTCATGAAGGCGAAGAACGGCCAGTTCACGTCGGGCATCACGTACGAAGGCCTGAAGGAAGGCGGCGTGGACTGGGTGCTCGACAAGGACAACCGCATGGTCGTCACCCCCGAGATGGAAAAGCGCGTGACGGGCGCCCGGGCCGACATCATCGCCGGCAAGATCAAGGTGGTCGACTATCGCGCGGCCAATTCGTGCCCGGTGCAGTAACACGGATCGAACACAGTTTGACAGTGAAGCGCGCCGCGCCGGTTTCCATGCCGGCGCGGCGCGCTTTTAAATGAATGGACAGACCGCTATGCAGCCAGCCGTAGAATTTCGCAACATAAGCAAAGCCTTCGGGGCGGTGCAGGCGAATGCCGACGTCAGCTTCGCGATCGCCAAGGGCTCGATCCATGGCGTGATCGGCGAAAACGGCGCCGGCAAGTCGACCCTGATGAGCATCCTGTACGGCTACTACAACGCCGACAGCGGCCAGGTCCTCATCGACGGCCAGCCCCAGGACATCCGCACGAGCATTGACGCAATCGCCCTCGGCATCGGCATGGTGCACCAGCACTTCATGCTCGTCGAGAACATGACCGTCCTCGACAACGTCATGCTGGGCAACGAGGGCGGCTTCAGGCTGGCCGCCAAGCGCGGCGCCGTGGAAGCGAAGCTGCGCGAGATCTGCGACCGCTACCGCCTCGACGTCGATCCGCTCGCGACGGTCCACGACCTGTCCGTCGGCGCGCAGCAGCGCGTGGAGATCCTCAAGCAGATCTACCGCAGCGCCAACATCCTGATCCTCGACGAGCCCACCGCCGTGCTGACCGCGCAGGAGACGGCGTCGCTGTTCGAGATCCTGCGGCTGTTCAAGGAACAGGGCAAGACCATCATCCTCATCACCCATAAACTCCAGGAGATCATGGAGATCACGGACGAGGTGACGGTCATGCGCGCGGGCCGCGTCGTCGGCGCCGTCAAGACCGCGGAGACGTCGAAGGAACAGCTGGCCAACATGATGGTCGGCCGCCCGATCCAGGGCGAACTGCCGCGCGCGCCGTACAACCCGGGCACCGAGGTCCTGAAGGTGTCGGACCTGCAGCTGCGGGACGCGAACGGCGTCGCCCTCCTGTCCGACATCGATTTTACGTTGCGCGCGGGCGAAGTGGTCGCCATCGCGGGCGTGTCGGGCAATGGCCAGAGCGAGCTGCTGGAGATCCTGTCCGGCATGCGCCTGCCGACGAGCGGTAAAGTCGAATTCCTCGGCCAGGACCTGCCATACACGGGCCGCACGAACGCGGACGGCCTGCCGGCAGCGTTCCGCGAACTGGGCATCGGCCACGTGCCGGAAGACCGCCTGCGCGACGGCGTGATCAAGGATTTCTCCGTCATGCAGAACACGGTGTTCGGCTACCAGGACAAGGTGAAGAACCGCTGGGGCCTGTTCGACTATAAAAAGATCGCGCAGCGCTGCGCGCACCTGATGACGGCGTTCGACGTGCGTCCGAACAATCCGGACCTGCGCATCGGTCTCCTGTCCGGCGGCAACCAGCAGAAGGTCGTCATCGCGCGCGAAGTGGCCGCGAAGCCGAAGCTGATGCTGGTCGGCCAGCCCACGCGCGGCGTGGACATCGGCACCATCGAAAGCATCCACACGCAGCTCCTGCGCCTGCGCGACGAAGGCGTGGCGATCCTGCTGTCGTCGGTGGAACTGGAAGAGGTGCGCGCGCTCGCGGACCGCATCATCGTGATGTCCGGCGGCCGCATCACGGGCATCCTCCCCATCGACGAATTCGACACCACCCGCATCGGCCTCCTGATGGGCGGCATGCACAAGCACTGACATCATGACAAAGACTGAATTGCCACGCTGGGCCACCGGTTTCGTCCTGCCCATCCTGAACCTGATGTCGGCGCTGCTCGTCGCGGCGCTCGTGATCCACCTGCTGGGCGAGAGCCCGTCGGAATCGCTCCGCATCCTCGTCGACAGCGCCATCCTCGATCCGGAAGGCCTCGCGTACACGCTGTTCTACGCGAGCACCTTCATCTTCGCGGGCCTCGCCGTGTCGATCGCGATGCAGGCGGGCCTCTTCAACATCGGCGCGGAAGGCCAGATGTACGTGGGCGGCCTGGGCCTGACCTGGGTCGTGCTGGCGCTCGACGCCCACCTGCCGGGCATCCTCATGATCCCGCTCGCGATGATCGGCGCGGCCGTCTTCGGCGCGCTGTGGGCGTTCATTCCCGGCTACCTGCAGGCGAAACGGGGCAGCCACGTCGTCGTCACGACGATCATGTTCAACTTCATCGCCGCGAGCCTGATGAACTTCGTGATCGTGAAATACCTGATCCCGGAAGGCCAGCAGAACCCGGCCTCGCGCGTGTTCGCCGACAGCGCCGCCCTGCCCCTGCTGAGCAAGCTCCTGCCGGTGCTGGGCGACACGCCGCTGAACATCAGTTTTATCCTTGCCATCCTCGCCCTCGTGATCTACGGCGTCGTCGTGTGGCGCTCGTCGTGGGGCTACCAGCTGCGCGCCACCGGCCTGAACGCGCACGCCGCGCACTATGCGGGCGTAAGAATCAGCCGCACGATCATCGTCACGATGCTCGTATCGGGCGCGCTCGCGGGCCTCGGCGCCGTCAACTCCGTGATGGGGTCGACGCACTACCTGTCGCTGAATTTCCCCGCCGGCGCGGGCTTCGTGGGCATCGCCATCGCGCTGATGGGCCGCCAGCATCCGGTCGGCATCTTCCTGTCGTCCGTGCTGTTCGGCGCGCTGATCCAGGGCGGCTTCGACCTGTCGCTGGAAAAACCGAATATCCCGCAGGAGACGTTCATCTTCATCCAGGGCCTGATCATCCTGTTCTGCGGCGCGATGGAAAACTTCTACGCCCCGGCCATCCTGAAACTGCTCAACGTCACTCGTACCAACAAGGGGATTTGAATGGAAGACTTTCAACTCGCCAGCATCATCGTCTCCACGATCCGCAACGCGCCGGTGCTGATGTTCGCCGCGCTGGCCGGCCTGTTCGCGGAGCGCTCGGGCGTCGTCGACATCGGCCTCGAAGGCAAGATCCTCGCGTCGGCATTCGCGTCGGCCGCCGTCGCCTACGCCACGCAGAACCCGTGGTACGGCATCCTCGCCGGCATGGGCGTGTCGGTCGCCCTCGCGATGGTGCAGGCGTTCGTGTCGATCACGCAGAAGGGCAACCAGCTCGTGGCCGGCATCGCCATCAACATCGCCATGAGCGGCCTGACGTTCGTGCTCGCGCAGTTCTTTTTCCAGCAGGGCGGCCGCACGCCGGACCTGCGCAATGCGCGCCTGTTCGACGTCGTCCTGCCCGGCACGGCCGCCGTCGAGCACATCCCCGTCATCGGCTGGCTGTACGGCCACCTGATCGGCGGCCAGTCGGTACTGGTCTACGTCGCGTTCCTGCTGCTGCCCGTCGTGCACTGGGTCGTGTACCACAGCCGCTTCGGCCTGCGCCTGCGCGCGTGCGGCGAGAACCCGCATGCGGCCGACGCGGCCGGCGTCTCGGTCGAGCGCACGCGCTATCTCGCCATGTTCGTGGCCGGCGTCCTGTGCTCGTTCTCCGGTGCTTACCTGACGCTGGTCCAGAGCGGCTTCTTCCTGCGCGACATGTCGGCCGGCGCCGGCTACCTGGCGCTGACGGCGCTCGTCTTCGGCAACTGGCGCCCGCTGCACACCGTGCTGGGCTGCCTGATGTTCGGCCTGTTCGGCGCGATCCAGATCCAGCTCGAAGGCGTCGACCTCCCGGTCGTCGGCCGCCTGCCGGGGTCCCTGATCCAGGCGATTCCTTACATCGTCACCGTCGTCGTGCTGGCCGGTTTGATGGCCAAGTCGGTGGCCCCGAAAGCCATCGGCAAGCCGTTCGTGAAATCGCGCTGATTCAGTCGTTGGCGCGCTTGCTCGAGCGCGCCAACGTCCACGCAAAGCCCACCCCGACCGACGCGCCGGCATCCTTCCTGAACAGCGGACTGTCCCGGTTCGCATTCCCCGCATAACTGTCCAGGCGCACGAACGCGAACACGCGCACGTCCGGATTGACCCGCAGCGTGCCGCCGAAGCCAGTCCGCACGAGCATCAATCCGCTGTCCGCCCGGTAGGCCGGCCGGTCCGCCGTCGCATACTGCGGCGCGACGTCATAGAAATAACCATGGATGCGCCGGTCGCCGAACACGGCGCCCACCTGCGCCTCCATCGTCCAGCGGCCCGCGTCGCCGCGGTGCTCCCACACGAAACGCGGTTCCGTCGTCCAGCCCTGGCGGCGCAGGCCGCCGCGGGCTTCGATGACGGCGCGCACGGGCAGTTCGAAGCGCAGGCGTCCCATGTCGCCCAGGTCGGCGAATTTGTACTTCACGCGCGGGCCGAATTCGACGAGCGTGCCGAGGTCGGGCATGCCGCGGCGCGCTTCCACGTCGTCCGACCTGGACGGCAGCGCGCCCGAAAGGCCGACGTCGAATTCGACCTTGTCCGTGTCCAGCAGGCGCGCGCCGATGCCCTGCTGGTCGGCGCGCAGCACCTTGCCGCGATACAGCAGGAACGGCAGCACGAGGTTGCGGTTGCTGCGGTCGGATGCGCCCGGGTAGGCGGGCGTGTTGAACACGGCGGCGCCGATGCCGGCTTCCCACAACGGCAGGTTGCGTGAGTCCGGTTCGGCGGCGACGGCGGGCACGAGCGCCAGCAACGCGGAGGCGGGGACGATGAAACGAAGAATCGTGGGCATGATGAGGGTCCGAATGAGAAGCCGGAATTCTAACCCACGAAAAAAAACCGCCGCGGCCTTGTGGGCGCGCGGCGGCTTGCGGAAGGTTGGCGCCGGGATTACGGCCAGATCGCCTTCAGCAGCGCGGCCAGGTTGTAGCCGCCCTTGATCATCTGTGTCTTTGCGAGCGCGGAGCTGGGCACCGGATAGTCATTCGGCACTTCCAGGGTCCACGTGTAATAGGTTTCGCCCTTCTTGCTCACCTGCGGCACGATCTTGCCCGCCTTGACGCCGGCGAATGCGATCTTCGAGACCGCCAGCGTATCGTCCGCCCACTGGTACGGCCAGGTGACGGGGTCGCCGCTGTTCTGCGCCACGTTCGGCTTGCCGTCGATGGCGGCCTGGGCGAACTGCTCCGGCGTCTTCGTGCGGATGCGGCGGAACGCGTAGTCGACCGTCGTGCTGTCCCAGTACGAGTGGAACGGCTTCGTCAGCGCCTTCGGCACGCCCGGCTTCACCGGCTTCGGTTCGCCCGGCGGAATGAGATTCGCGGACATCTGCTCGATCTTCGCGTCGTCCATCAGGAAGTTGTTGCCGCCGCGCGAATCGAAGACGACGGTCTCGTCGATCTCGGCCTTCGTCTTCGGCACGATGAATTTACCGTCCTTGTCGACGAAGGCGGCGCCCACGTGCAGCGGCTGGACGATGTCGCCGGCCAGGTGCGTCACGAGGATCAGCGCCTGGCGCTTCGTGAACTTGTGCGGATTGGTCGCGGGCGTGTCCTTGCCCTGCAGGACGGCGATGGCTTCCTTGAGGGTCTGCACGATGTCGTCGTCGGCCGTGCCGGGGGCGCCGTCGTGGTAGTGGTCGAGCTGGAACGGCACGTCCGTGTAATGGTATTCGCTGTGCTTCGGATTCGCGTTCACGTACTCGACCATTTCCGGCGTCTGCGGACCGCACCAGTTGCCCTTCACGCAGTCGGGCCAGGTCGACACGGCTTCCAGCGATTCGCCCGGCAGCAGCAGCGCCTTCACCTGCGCCTCGGCGCGGGTGCCCTTGATCAGCTTGTCGGCGATGGCGCCCACGGCGCGGTGGCCGTCCGTGCCCCATGCGGCCGCGTCCAGCGACACGAAGGCGCCGGCCAGCGCCACGACACATGCGATTTTCTTCATGAGGATCTCTCCGTGAATACGGTTTATATCGTTAGCGCAGCTTGCGGATGCGCGGCGTGGCGCCGGCTTCCGGATGCTTTTGCAGGTAAGCGATCAGCGCGTCGAGGTCGCGCAGGCCCGTCTCGACGCGGCGCGTGCCCTTGGCGAACATCGGAATGTTGTCGCCGCCTTCGGCCAGGAAGTTGTTGGCCACGGCGCGATAGACCTTGTCGTCGTCGAGCGCCTTGCCGTCCACCTTCACGTTCGCCGTGCGGCGGCCGACCGGCTGCGTGGCGTCCCAGTCGTACGTGAGGCTGCTGGACACGGTCAGGATCGACGGGCTTGATGCCGCCGGCCGGTCCCACTGCTGTTCGAGCACGCGGCGCAGCTGCGCGCCGGTGAGGTCCATCACGACGAGCGTGTTCCCGAACGGGAGCACGGCCTGCGCCTGGCCGAAGCTCACGACGCCGCCCTCCCCCGTCTCCAGGTCCTTGCGGATGCCGCCCGGGTTCATGAAGCCGATCTGCGCGCCCTGGTCGCGCGTGGCGGCGACGGCCGCGTCGGCGATCACGCCGCCCAGCACCGATTCGCCGGACGCATTCTCCTTGCGCGACAAGGGGCCCTGCACGCGCGCCACCGGCTTGGCCAGCTCCGCGCGGCTCTTCGCACGCACGTCGGCCAGGTACGCGGACAGGCTCGCGTCGGGCGTGAACGCATCCGGCGCCATCACCACGTTGCGCACCTGGATATCCTGGACCGCCTTCGTGGCCGGGTCGAGCGTCAGCTTGATGCGCGACAGCAGGTGGCCGTAGGCGTCCGCCTGCGTGACGACCTTGCCGTCCACCTTGCACAGGTAGCCCGTGTGCGAATGGCCGCTGATGACGAGGCGGATGGCCGGGTCGAGTTTCTTCGTGATGGCGACGATGGGGCCGTGCAAGGTGTCGCAATCGGCCTTGTCGTACGGCTGGTCGGCAAAGCCGCCTTCGTGGATCAGCACGACGAACACCTGCGCCCCCTGCGCGCGCATCGCGGGCAGCACGGCGTTGATCGATGTCGCTTCGTCGTTGATGGCGAGCCCCTTGATGGACGAGGCGATGGTCACGGACCCGAGGTCGTGCAGCACCGCGCCGATCAGGCCCACCTTGACGCCCTTGACGTCGACGATGCGCCAGCCCGGCACGAGGTTCTTGCCCGTCTGCGCGTCGACGACGTTGGAGGCGAGATAAGTAAAACCGGCGCCCTTGAAATCGGGCGAGAAGCGGCATGCTTTCGCGGGACGCGGCGAATCGCAGCCGCCGTGCTGCTGGCGCAGCAACTCCTTCGGGCCCTGGTCGAATTCGTGGTTGCCGAGCGAGCTGGCGACGAGGCCCATGCGGTTCAGCGCTTCGATGCTCGGCTCGTCCGCGAACATCGACGACGCGGCGGGGCTCGCGCCGACGAGGTCGCCGGCCGCGACGAACAGCAGGTCCGGGTCGTCCTTGCGGAACGTGTCCAGCGCGCCTTTCAGCACGTCGATGCCGCCCGCCTGGATCGTGCGCGGCTGCGTCGTGCCCGGTGGCGTGTACGTGTACTTGCTGGGTTCCAGGTTGCCGTGGAAGTCGTTCAGCGCGACGAGGTTGATCTCGAGCGGACGGACCGGCGCGGAGGCGCAGCCGGACAGCAGCAACGCGGCGCCCAGGGCCAGCGCGAACGGACGGGATACGATCATATGAAGTCTTGTGTCATGCGAACAGCAGCCATCGATTATGGCACGCACGTTCGCTGTTCTGGTCTTTACAAGGGTAGAAAAAACGGCCGGTGTCGCCACCGGCCGCCTCCTTTACGTCACACCGATACGAATCAGAACTCGTACTTGACGGTGACCTGTGCCGACCACTGCGACTCGCCCTTCACCTGGCGGATCTGCAGCGGATCGACGGCCGAGCGGACCGCGTACACGTAGCGGCCGTTCGCATCCATGCCGGCGTAGTCGACGAAGCCGCGGGTCTGGCCGCCGTTCGAGAAGAACGGTGCTTCGTAGATCTGGCCCCACTTCTTGTTCAGCAGGTTGCCGAAGTTCAGGATGTCGAACGAGATCGATGCCTTGTTACGTGCGAACATGCCCGGGATTTCCTGGCTGATGCGCAGGTCGAAGCTGTTCGTCCACGGCGAGAAGTCGCCGTAGCGGGCCACGGTGCCGCCGGCTGCCTGGCGCAGGGCCTTGTTGGCGTTGACGACGTCCCAGAAGCGCTGCTCGTTGGCGTGGCTGGTCGCCGTATCGCCCGCGAACACGACTTCACCCGAACCGAAGGCTTTCGGGATGTACATCAGGTCGTTGCTGCCGATGCCGTCGCCGTTCATGTCGTTCTTGAAGGTCCAGCTGTACGGCTTGCCGGTACGGCCTTCGTAGAACACGCCGAAGCGGGTCTTGTACTTGCCGAAGAACGCCTTCTCGAAGTTCATCAGCGCGTTGATGCGGTTCTTGACCAGGTAGGCCGAGTTGGCGGCCACGTTGTCGTTCGGGTTCAGGGCCGAACGGGCGCCGTAGTTCGAGCCCGACGTCGACGACGTCAGGTTCGAGACTTCCGTCGCGTAGGTGTGGCTCGCCGCGACCGACCAGCCGAAGCCCTTGGTCATCGGGTACGACAGCGACAGCGTCGAGACGCGGTTCTCGCCCTTGTCGGTGCCGGTGACCTTGATCACGTTGCCGAACGCCGAGTTGGACAGCGACTTGGTCGTGTTGGTGCAGCCCTTGGCGGTGCTGACGGCGTTGTTACCCACGCTCCAGCAGTTCTGCGCCAGGCCGTTCGCGTTCCAGAACAGCTGGCGGCCGTCCGCGCCGATCTTCGTCGGCTGGCCCAGGTTCAGGTTCTGGAAGAAGATACCGTCCTTGGTGTGCGCGTACAGGACTTCGGCGCCGGCCACGAGGCCATACCACGGCAGTTCCGTTTCGAAGGCCAGGTTGGCTTTCCACACGGAGGGCTGCTTGACGTTCGGATCGATCAGGTCGACGTTGGCGATCGGCGGGGTCGAGCCGCCCAGCTTCGGCTGGTTGTTGACGTCGGTGCTGAACGCGCCGTTCGGCGTGCCGGCGACCGGCGGGCACTTGGTGTTACCCGTTGCCGAGCAGGTGATCTGCTGCGTCGTCATGCCCGTGTTCTGGAACGGGTTCGCGAGCCAGACGGACATCGCGGCGCCCTGGAACAGGCCGAAGCCGCCGCGCAGCTGCATGCGGCGCGGGGTGTCGAAGTTGTAGTTGAAGCCGAAGCGCGGCTGGAACAGCTTGGTGCCGTCGATCGTCTGCTGGTTGTTGTAGCCGAAGCCGCCGGTCTGGCGCGCGTTCGGGTTCAGCACGGCAGCCTGCGCCACTTTCGCGTTGGCGACCGGCGTGCCGCCGACGCCCACCTGGTCCACGCGGAAGCCGTAGTTCAGGGTCAGCTGGCGGTTGACGTTCCAGGTGTCCTGCAGGAACAGGCCCGTGTTCGTCATGTTGAACTGGGCGACGGCGTCGTTCAGCGTGAAGCCCGGTGCGGCGACCTGCAGCGTGTACGACGTGTAGCGGCCCGTGCGCAGGTTTTCCAGCACGGCGGCTTCGACCTGGGCCTGGGACGCGGTCGTGCAGTTGATGCTGCCGAACGAGTAGGTCAGGTTGTTGTCGCAACCGAAGGTGTAGTTGCCGAACACGTTCTGCAGGAACGCGTTGTAGATCTTGTTCTTCTGGTAGTCCGCACCGAACTTGATCTCGTGGTCGCCGACGGTCCAGTTGGCGCCCGCGTAGAAGTCCTGCGTGCGGGTGCGCAGCAGGTTCATGTGACGCGAGTTGTCGGTACCCAGGTTGATCGTGCGCGAACCGGTGGAGGCGTTGCTCGGGGTGCCGGCCGGCGTGGCGCCGGTGAACTGCACGCCGATGGTCGGCAGCTTCGTGTTGTTGGTCGGGACGGAGTCGTAGTTACGCGACGACGCCTTCAATTCGGTCGAGAAGGTCGGGGTCCAGTCCGAGAACAGCTGGGCCACGGTCGTCTCGATCTGCTTGCCCTGCGAGTAGTACGCCGAATCCAGGCTCAGCGCGGTGGCGCTGAAGGTCGAGTACTGCGGCTCGGCCTGGGTGGTACGCTGGTAGCGGATGTTGGCGCGGTGGTTGTCGCTGATGTTCCAGTCGACCTTCAGCATCTGCTCGCGCGAGATGAAGTTGCCGCCGCCCTGCGCCAGGCCGCCGGCGTTGACGCCGTACTGGTTCTTCATGATGTTCTGCACCGCGGCGATTTCCGCCGGGGTGATGGCGACCGTCGTGCCGTTGTTCGAGCCCACCGGGCCGTAGTCCGGCGCGCTGCGCGACGAGTTGGTCTCTTCCGACAGCGCGTACAGGAACAGCCTGTCCTCGACGAGCGGGCCGCTCGCCCACACGCCCTTGGTCGTTTCCTTGAACGGCACCGGATCCGAATACACGTCGGTCGACGGGTTGTAGCGCTGGCCGGCCAGGCGGTCGTCGCGGTACACGTAGTACACGCCGCCCTTCCACTGGTTCGTGCCGGACTTGGTGACGGCGTTGATGTTGCCGCCGGTGTAGCCCTTCTGCGTGACGTCGTAGTTGGCGACGTTCACCTGGGTCGACTGGATCGCTTCGATCGAGATCGGCTGGCGCGAGGTCGGGCTGCCGTTCGCTTCCAGGCCGAACGTGTCGTTCACGTTCACGCCGTCGATGGTGATCGAGTTGTAGCGCGAGTTCTGGCCGGCGACGGACAGTTCGCCGCGTTCCTTGTCGGTCTGCGAGACGCGCGGGTCGGCACGGGCGTAGTCCTGCAGGTTGCGGTTGACCGACGCCTGGATCTGCAGCTGCGCGTTGCTGATCGCAGTGCCCGCGCCCATGTTGGAGCGGTTGAAGATGTCGGAACGGGCGCGGTTGCCGGCGATGGTCACGGTCTGCATCGGTGCGCCGACGGTCGCGTCGACGGTGGCGGTTTCCGCCAGCTGCAGGTAGATGCCTTCGCGTTTTTCGGTAACGCCGTCCTTGGTGATGATGATCGTGTACGGACCGCCGGTGCGCAGGCCGCGCGCGATGTAGCGGCCTTCCGCATCGGTGACGACATTGCTGACCGAACCGGATTCGGTGTGGACGATTTGCACCGCAGCGCCGGCGGCCGGTCGGCCGTCCGCGCTCGAGATACGACCGCCGACAGCCGACGTCGTGTTCTGCGCCAGGGCCGGCGCCCCCGCGAGCGCAATCGACAGAGCCAGCGCCAGCTTCGTCAGCTGGATCCGTTTTTGATAGATCATTGGATTAACCCCAAATAGACTTGATAGTTATGGTTGGGAACCGAGTTCCCCCCTCTTGAGTACTGCAATCCTGGACCGGTCGCTCATGACGGCCGGTCTTTGTTCTTCCTGACTGCTGTTCGATGGTGCGGACGTGGTTGACGATGCACCAGCAAAAAGCAGCGCACGCGAGTCTAGCGGTCAATTGTTTCCAGGCTATTACACCCGAAAACCGCTCATTTTCTCGGACGTTGGCTTAATAAAAGGCCAATATGCATGAAGCCGTTTATCGAGACAAATACGTTTTCACTTGGGAATTTATAGCTTGCGCGTATAAGTTGCCTAAGAAGTGAGCAGAGGGTCGCGTGCGGGTTGCCTTTTCCCTCAGAAACAGACACGGCGGGATTATAAATGGGGCGTTCTCGAATGAAATTGTTTCGCTTGGTTTTTAGGCAAACGATGTGAGAATTAATCCATTCTGTAGCGAGTTGGCCACAGGGACGGCATATGCATATGCCAGTGAGACATAAGTGGGGTGGCGACGCCGGGCGGAGGGAGGTTGCCGGCGGCGGGACCGCCGCCGGCAGAAGGGAGATGCTCAGCGCTTCACGGCGGTGCGTTCGAGCGCGGCGACATCCGACTCGAAGCGCGCGAAGCGTGCATCGAGCAGGCGCGTCAGGCGCTGCTTGTCGGACTCGGGCAGGAAGCTGTAGCGGATGCTGTTGTACGACGCCTTCTTGACTTCCGCGTAGCTCGGCTTGTAGCGGCTGGCGAACAGCACGTATTCATTGGCCAGGTTGTGGCGCGTGACGCCCGCGTCGTCCGTCGAGATCACGTACGGCACGCCATACTTGCGGTACAGCGTGATCGGGTGGTTCTCGCCCTGCACGCCTTCGATGAACGCGTTCGACGTCAGGTTGATCTCGACCGGGATGTCCTTCGTACGCATCGTCTTCATGATGCCGACCGCGTTCGTCTCGTGCGCGAGGTCGATGCCGTGGCCGATGCGCTGCGCGCCCGCCACGTTCAGCGCCTGGTCGATGTGGTACTTCAGGTCTTCCGGCGGCACGTCGCCCAGCGCCAGCTCGCCCGCGTGCATCGCGACGTTGACCTTCGGGTAGACCTTCTTCAGGTAGCGGAACATCTGCATGTGCAAGGTGTAGTCGCGCATGGAGACCATCTGGCTTTCCTGGCCCACGATGTTCACGCCGACGATCTTGCCGCCCCGCGCCGCCGATTCGAACGCGGCCAGCATCGAGGAGAACACGCGCGACGGCGAGAACAGGCGCACGACATAGGTCTGGTAGCGCATCGTGAAGTTGTCGTCGTCGATGCCCAGGGCCGCCTCGTTGACGGTGCGGACGAAGTTGTCGACGGAGGTCCGGAACGCCGGCGTCGCATTCAGCTTCTGGCGCGCGGACTCCAGCAGCTGGACGAACTTCGCCTCGTCGCGTGCACTGTCCCAGGCGCGCTTGTCGAATTCCGGATCGGACACCGTGTCCGGGCTCTTGAACATCGTCTCGATGTAGGCCACGTTCTCGGCCAGCGCGCGGTTCTTCAGCTCGACGAGGCCTTCGTGGAAGTTGCGGTCGGAGATGGGGCCGAAATAGCCGAACGTCTGGAAGAACTGGCGGTCCGGCGGCGGCTGGATGGCGCCGTGGTTATTGAAATCCTTGCTCGACCAGCGCTGCAGCAGCTCGCGCCACGTGGCGTCGTCGGCATACACGTCGGACGACGACAGGCAGGCGCGGTCCTTCGGCTGCTTCGCGCGTTCGTGCTCGACGACGCTCCTGTCGGTCTCGATCTTGTAAGTCAGCTTGTTGACGCAATAGCCCTGCTTGTCGAGCCAGTCGACATAGGTCTCGGCATAGATCGCGCCGGAGTAGTGATGGTGCAGGTCGCCGCCCTTGGGCATCTGCGAGAAGAACAGGACCAGCTCCGCCGTCTTCGGCTGGGCGCCCGCGATCAGGGACGCGTAGTGGCGCGCGGTAGCGGCTTCGTTGGGGCCGGACGCCGGGGTGCGCGCGGAAGCGGCGGCCGCGAGGGCCGCCAGGGTGATCAGCAGGCTGCTGCTCAGGGTTTTCGTCATTGTCGTCTCGGCTGTGAAAGGTTCGTTCAGGCAGCCGGGACCCGGATCAGCGCGCCCGCTCGTGCACCCGCTTGCCCGCCGCATACGTGGCGCGGATCGCGCGGTCGTCGCCCAGCAGCGCCAGCGCGAACAGGGTTTCCTCGAGCGAGTCGCCGTTCGCCGTGCGGCGCGCCAGCAACGGCGTCGCCTTCGGGTCGAGGACGACGAAGTCCGCCTCGGTGCCGGCGGCAAAATTGCCGATCGTCCCTTCGAGCTGCATGCTGCGCGCGGCGCCCAGCGTGGCGAGATAGAACATGCGCAGGGCCGGGAGATAGCTGCCTTTTAACCGCGCAACTTTATACGCTTCATTCATTGTTTGCAACATCGAGAACGACGTGCCCGCGCCGACGTCGGTCCCCAGCGACACGTGCGCACCCACGCCGTCCGCCTTGGCGACGTCGAACAGGCCGCTGCCGAGGAACAGGTTCGACGTCGGGCAGTGCGAGATCGCGGCGCCCGTGTCGGCCATCAGCGCGAAGTCGACGTCGTCCAGCCAGATGCAGTGGCCGAACATCGCGCGCGGCCGCATCAGGCCATAGTGCTCGTACACCTGCAGGTAGCTGCGGTTGTCCGGGTACAGGCTTTTCACCCACGCGCATTCGTCGCGGCTTTCCGACACGTGCGTCTGGATGTACGTGGTCGGGAACGCGCGCGCCAGCTCGCCCGCCGCGCCCAGCTGGGCCGCGGTCGACGTGGGCGCGAAGCGCGGCGTGAGCGCGTACAGCGCGCGGCCGTTGTTGTGCCAGCGCTTGATCAGGTCTTCGCTGTCGCGCATGTCCGCCGTGTCGCGCAGGAAGTCCGGGCAGTTCCGGTCCATCAGCACCTTGCCGCCGGCCATGCGCAGGTTGCGCGCGGCGCTCGCCTCGAAGAACGCGTCGACAGATTCCTTGTGCACCGTGCAGTAGACGAGCGCCGTCGTCGTGCCGTTGCGCAGCAGCTCGTCGAGGAAGAATTCGGCGACGGTGCGGGCGTGCACGGGGTCCTTGAACTGGCGCTCGGTCGGGAACGTGTAGTTCTCCAGCCACGGCAGCAGGTCCGGCGCGGGCGAGCCGATCATGTCGGTCTGCGGATAGTGCAGGTGCGTGTCGATAAAGCCGGGCGTGATGATCTGGCCGCGGTAGTCGACGACGTCGGTGCCGTCGGGCAGCGTGGGAACCAGCCTGTCGTAGTCGCCGGCGGCGAGCACGCGGCCGTTCTCGACGACGAGCAGCCCGTCCTGGTGCCAGGCGTGGGCGTTCTCGGCAAAGGCCGGATCGGCGTGGAAGTGCAGCAGGCTCGCTCGGTAGGCCTGCACGGTACGGGTATCGTTGGACATCTCAGTCTTGTTCCAGTGGGACTTCGGTTGCGGTCGCGGGTGCGGCGTGGGCCGCCGCCTCCCAGACCATCAGCAGTTGCGCGACGACGGCGACGGCGATCACGGCGGGCTCCTTGCCCTTGATGCCGGGGACGCCGATCGGGCACACCATGTCGTCCAGGCGGGCGCGGGAAATCCCGCGGTCGCGCAGGCGGTGCTCGAACTGCTTGCGTTTGGTTTCCGATCCGATCAGGCCGAACCAGTCCCGGTGCGCGGGCCGTCGGAGGATCGCTTCGGTCAGGCGCTGGTCCAGCGCATGATTGTGCGTCATGACGAGGAAGCTCGTGCCGGCAGGCGCCGTGCGCACGAGCGCTTCCGGCAGGTCCGTCGCTTCCACGACGACGTTGGGCGCGACGGCGGCCGGGAACATGTCTTCCCGTTCGTCGACCCACGTCACCTTGCACGGCAGGTCGGCCAGCAGGCGCACGATGGCGGCGCCCACGTGGCCGGCGCCGAACAGCATCACGTGCGCGCGCGGCGCCGGGACGTGATCGACAAGCCAGCGCCGCCCCGCGTCGTCGAGCAGCACGCGGGTGCCGCCGCTGCGCTCGAAGTCCGGGTAGCGGCCGCCGGTGCGCCGGATGTTATGGCCCAGCGCATCGACGAGCGCGAGGTCGGGTGCGCCATCCAGCGCGACGACGCGCCAGCAGTCTTCGTGGCGGCGTGCGGCCAGCTCGGCGCACTGGTCGCGGTCGACCAGCTCGAACGCGAGGTGCACGACGCCGCCGCAACACTGCCCGAGGCTCGGGCCGAGCGGGAAGCGTTCCAGCCGGCGCGCTTGTCCGCTTTGCAGCATGGCGCGCGCCGTCTCGATGCCGCGCAGCTCCAGGTGGCCGCCGCCGACGGTGCCCCACTGCCCGCCGGCGTCGACGAGCATGCGCGCGCCCGGTTCGCGGGGTACGGAACCGTCGACCTTCGCGACCGTGATCAAGACGGCCGGTTGCGCGGTGGGGATGAGCCAGTCGTCCATGTCAGGCTGCCTTCGATTCCTGCACGGCCTGTTCGACGAAGGAGACGGCGTCGAGGATCGCTTCGCTCGTCGCCGGGGCACGCAGCGGCGGGTTCACCTTGTGGTCGCCCACGGCCGAGATGGCGTCGCGGATCGCGAGGAACACGGAGAACGGCAGCAGCAGCGGCGGTTCGCCGACGGCTTTAGAGCGGTGGATCGAATCGGCCACGTTGCGGTTGTTGAAGAGCTTCACCGTGAACGCGTCCGGGCAATCCGACACGCCCGGGATCTTGTACGTGGACGGCGCATGCGTCATCAGCTTGCCCTGCGCGTTCCACCACAGTTCTTCCGTCGTCAGCCAGCCCATGCCCTGGATGAACGCGCCTTCCACCTGGCCGATGTCGATGGCGGGGTTCAGCGAGTTGCCGGCGTCGTACAGCGCGTCCGCGCGCAGCAGCTTCCATTCGCCCGTCAGCGTGTCGATGACGACTTCCGCCACCGCCGCGCCGTACGCGAAGTAGAAGAACGGGTTGCCCGTCATCGTCTTCGGATCCCAGTGCAGGTTCGGCGTCGCATAGAAGCCGTCGGACCACAGCTGCACGCGCGACAGGTAAGCCTTGGCGACCAGTTCGCCGAACGGGACTTCGTGGCCGTTCGCGAACACCGTGTCCGCGACGAAGCGCACATCTTCCACGGCACCGCCGTACTGTTTCGCGGCGAAGGCGGCGAGCCGTTCGCGGATCTGGCGCGCCGCATCCTGCGCAGCTTTACCGTTCAGGTCCGCGCCCGTCGATGCGGCCGTCGCCGACGTGTTGGCGACCTTGCTCGTATTCGTCGCGGCGATGCGCACGCGGGTCAGGTCCACGCCCAGTTCGTGCGCGACCACCTGCATCACCTTCGTGTTGACGCCCTGCCCCATCTCCGTGCCGCCGTGGTTGACGAGGATGGAGCCGTCCACGTACACGTGCACGAGGGCGCCGGCCTGGTTCAGGTGCGTCACGTTGAACGCGATGCCGAATTTCACGGGCGTCAGCGCGAGGCCCTTCTTCAGCACGGGGCTCGTCGCGTTGTAGGCCTGGATCGCCGCACGGCGCGCGCGGTATTCGCTCGTCTGTTCCAGCTCGCCCACCAGTTCGTGGATCACGTTGTCGACGACGGGCTGGCCGTACGGTGTCACGTTGCGGTCGATCTTGTCGTAGAAATTCAGCTTGCGGATGTCGAGCGAATCCTTGCCGAGGTTGCGCGCGATCTCGTCGATGATGTACTCGATCGCGATCGCGCCCTGCGGACCGCCGAAGCCGCGGAATGCCGTATTCGACTGGGTGTTCGTCTTGCCGGCCGCCGCGCGGATGTCGCAGTCGGACAGGTAATACGTGTTGTCGAAGTGGCAGATGGCGCGGGTGGCGACAGGACCGGACAGGTCCGCCGAGTAGCCCGCGCGGCTCACCATGTCGACCTTCGCCGCGAGGATGCGGCCGGCGTCGTCGTAGCCCACTTCGTACAGGTAGTGGAAGCAGTGGCGCTTGCCGGTCACCATCATGTCGTCGTCGCGGTCCGCGCGCAGCTTCACGGCGCGGCCGAGGCGTTTCGCCGCGATGGAGGCGCAAGCGGCCCACAGCGCCGACTGCGATTCCTTGCCGCCGAAGCCGCCGCCCATGCGGCGGCACTCCACCACCACGTTGTGCGAATGCAGGCCCAGCGCATGCGCAACGACGTGCTGCATCTCGCTCGGGTGCTGCGTGGAGCACAGCACGAGCATGCCGTCGTTTTCCTGCGGAATCGCGTACGAAATCTGGCCTTCGAGATAAAACTGCTCCTGGCCACCCACGTACAGCTCGCCCTTCACACGCAACGGGGCGCGTTCGAACGCGGTCTCCGCATCGCCGCGCGTCAGGCGCATCGGCGGCAGCACGTACGAACCGGCGGCGCGCGCCGCCTGCGGGGTCAGGATCGCGGGCAGTTCTTCGTAGCTGACTTTGGCTTTCTTCGCGGCGCGGCGGGCCAGGTCGTGGCTGTCGGCGACGACCACGAAGATCGGCTGGCCGATGTATTGCACGAGGCCGTCCGCGAGGATCGGGTCGTCGTGGATGATCGGGCCGCAATCGTTGGTGCCCGGGATGTCCTTCGCCGTGAGCACGGCGCGCACGCCGCGGCTGGCCAGGACGTCCGTGAAGTCGATGTCGAGGATGCGGGCGTGGGCCTTGCCCGACAGGCCGAGCGCAGCGTGCAAGGTGCCGCGCACTTCGGCGATGTCGTCGGTGTAGTCGGCCTGGCCCAGCACGTGCAGCCGGGCCGATTCATGGGTCTTGCCGAGGCCGACCTGTTTCCATTCGGCCTTGGTCAGAGCGGGGGATCCTGCGTCGTTCATGGTGTTCTCCTCAGGCCGTGGCGGTGTTCGCGAATGCATTGACCGCGGCAAGCGGCAGCGGGTTGTCCTTGCGCGTTTCGAGCCAGTAGCGGCGCAACAGGTTCTGCGCCGTCTTCATGCGGTAGGCGCTCGAGGCGCGCATGTCGGACAGCGGTGCGTAGTCCTTTGCCAGCGCGTCCATCGCGTCGCGCACGGCCGCTTCGTCCCACGCGCGGCCGTTCAGCGCGGCTTCCGCCTGCGCGGCGCGCTTCGGCGTCGCGGCCATGCCGCCGTACGCGATGCGCGCGTCGCGGACGATGCCGTCTTCCAGCGTGAAGGCAAAGGCGGCGCAGACGGCCGAGATGTCCTGGTCGAAGCGCTTGGCCAGTTTATACGTGCGGAACGCGACGTTCTGGCGCGGCAGCGGCACGCGCACGGCCTGCACGAACTCGCCCTCGCGCCAGTCTTTCACCTGATAGCCGAGATAGAAATTCTCGAGCGGCATGGTGCGCTCGCCGTCCGGGCCGCGCAGCACCAGTTCGCTGCCGATGGCGATCAGCCACGGCATCGAGTCGCCGATCGGCGAACCGTTGGCCACGTTGCCGCCCAAGGTGCCCGCGTTGCGGATCGGGAGCGACGCGAAACGCTGCCACAATTCTCCCAGCTCCGCCTCGTAGTGCCTGCAGATGGCGGCGTACGCATCCTCGAGGGAGATGCCGGCGCCGATGTCGATAAAACCGTCCTGCTCGCGCACCGTCTTCAGTTCGGCCACGTGGCCCAGGTAGATGACGTCCGTCAGTTCGCGCATCTGCTTCGTGACCCACAGGCCGACGTCGGTCGAGCCGGCGAGGATCGTCGCCTTCGGATGCGCGGCGCGCACGGCGACCAGTTCGTCCAGCGTGCGCGGTGCGTGGAAGGTCTGGCCGTCGTATTCGTACGTGGCGCCCGCGTCGCGCTGCAGCGCCTGCAGCTGTGCCGTCACGGCGGCGCGGTCGAAATCGACGCGCGGCAGCGTCACCATGCGCTTGGCCGCGTCGATGATGGGACGGTACCCCGTGCAGCGGCACAAATTGCCCGACAGGGCGTCGTCGATCTCGCAGCGGCTCGGCTCGCGGCCTTCCTGTTTCAGATACATGCCCCACAGCGACATCGCAAAGCCCGGCGTGCAGAAGCCGCACTGCGAGCCGTGGCATTCGACGAGTGCCTGCTGCACGGGGTGCAGGTTGCCATCCTCCTGCGCCAGGTCTTCGACGGTGAACAGGGCCTTGCCGTCCAGCGTGGGCGTGAACTGGATGCAGGAATTCACGGCCCGCATCTGCAGTTCGCCGTTCTCCAGCGATCCGACGACGACGGTGCAGGCACCGCAGTCGCCTTCGGCGCAGCCTTCCTTGGTGCCGGTGCAGTGCAGGTCCTCGCGCAGGTGCTGCAGGATGGTCTGCGTCGGCGCGACGTCGTTCACTTCATGGACGGCGCCGCGGTAGAAAAATCGGATCGGTGTGGACATCATCGCCTCAGAATGGATCTTGTGAAAATTATGACTAACTGGATGCAAGAGTAGCACCGGGGGTACGGCGGGATATATCCGGATAACGATTTTGAATATCAGATATTTTCAATAGCGCGACGTGGGCTTGTGAAACTTGCTATGCTTGAGCCGTCACAGGGAGGCGCCATGGCTTTGCACATCGTACATTTCATTGGACCGATCAACGCAAATTCCGCCTGTACCGTGCGCAACCTTTGCTTACAGGCACTGCAAAGCGGCGCGAGCGAGATCGAACTGCACATGTCGACCGAAGGCGGCAACATGACGGCCGGCTTCGCCCTGTACTACTTCCTGAAATCGTTGCCGCTGCCACTCACGACGTGGAACGTGGGCAGCGTGGAATCCGTCGGCGTCGCCATCTTCCTGGCCGGGCAGAAACGCTACGCGTGCCCCGGCACGCGCTTCCTCATCCACCCGCTGCACTGGGGCTTCGGCAACCTCGTCGCGGCCGACCACGCCCGCATCTCGGAATGGCGCGACTGCCTCGACTTCGACGCCGAGCGCTACGCCGCCATCTACGAGGACGCCACCCGCGACGCGCCGGGCGCCCACGACATCCGTTCCTGCCTGACGGGCAGCGCCCGCCTCTACACGGCCGAGCAGGCGGTCGAGGCCGGTATCGTGCATGCGGCACGGCAGGCGCGCCTGCCGGAAGCGGGCACGACTTCCCACTGGTGGAATTAAGCCCATCATCCAATTCTGACAGGGCGCGCTGTCTGATCGGTACAACAAAGATAGCGGTCACAACTGAATAGAGAGACTATTCGTGAGTTTTTCCTTGCCGCAATTTTTGCTGCAACCCTACAATTTAAGACAGATTCGTTACACGGCCCAAACGCTCGCCGTTCCAGTGTTTCTATAACAAGAACCTCCACCCGCAGTCTTCAGCAGGTAAATCCCATGAAAAAACGCATCATCGCGAGTGCGCTCGCCTTGTCATTTGTCGCGCCTTGCGCTTTCGCGCAGGACGCCGTCCGCATCAGCGGTTTCGGTACCGGCGCCCTCACCTGGACCAACACTGACAAAGCCGAGTTCGCTCGTCCGAACCAGGCCGGCGGCGCCACCAAGGACGTCACGACCGGCGTCGATTCGAACTTCGGCGTGCAGGCCGACTACGCCGTGAACAGCTGGCTGTCCGTGACGGGCCAGGGCCTCGTGCGCAAGGATGCGCAGGACGACTTCGGCGCCGAACTGGCATGGGCATTCGCCAAGGCGAAGGTGTCGGACGACGTCTCGATCCGCGTCGGCCGCATGGGGCTGCCGGCATTCATGATCTCGGACTACCGCAACGTGGGCTATGCCAACACGATGCTGCGTCCGCCGGCGGAAGTGTATTCGCAGATGCTGTTCAACACGGTCGACGGCGCCGACGTCATCTGGCAGCACAGCTATGCCGACACGACGTACACCGCACAATTCGCTGTCGGCAAGAGCAAGGTCGACATCGCAGGCGGTCCGAGCCTGGAAGGCCGCCGCGTGACCGCGCTGAACCTCGTGGCCGAACACGGCCCGCTGACGGTGCGCTTCGGCCGCGTCGATGGCCGCCTGACGCTGAACAACTCGGCGTCGCTGGCAACGCTGCTGAACACGCTGAACACGGTCGCTGCCGGCTACAAGTTCCCGCAAGCGGCCCAGCTCGCCAAAGACATCGACGTGCGCGACAAGAAGGCCTCGTTCACGTCCCTCGGCGCAACGCTCGACTGGAACGACATCGTCGTGCAGAGCGAGTACGCGAAGCGCAAGACCGACGCCTACATCAACGACACCACGTCCTGGTACGTGATGGGCGGCTATCGCTTCGGCAAGTTCCTGCCGTACTACAGCCACGCCAAGCTGTCGATCGACGGTTCGGTCCACAACGGCATGCCGGCAGCCTGCCCGGCCGGCTACCCGGCCGCCTGCACCCCGACCCTGGCCACGTTGAACGGCATCGTGTCGAACCTGAGCTACACCGGCGTGGGCCAGGCCGAGCAGCAGACCGACTCGATCGGCCTGCGCTGGGACTTCCGGTCATCGGTGGCACTGAAGGTGCAGTTCGACCGCGTGCGTCCGAACAAGGGATCCGGCCTGCTGATCAATGCGCAGCCGGGCTTCAAGGGTCCGGTGACCGTCGGCGCCGTCGCGCTCGACTTCGTGTTCTAAGGGGACGACGATGAAACAACTGATCAAGACCGGCTTCGCCGCCGCCCTGTTCCTCGCCCTGCCCGCCATGGCGGAAGTGGTGGTCGTCGTGAACCCGAAGGCCGCCGAGGCCTCGATGACGAAAGACCAGGTCGCACAATTCTTCCTTGGCAAATCGAGTTCGATGAGCCCGATCGACCAGCCGGAAAGCGCCCCCGTCCGCGCCGAGTTCTATAAAAAGGTGACGGACAAGGACGCGTCCCAGGTCAAGGCCTTGTGGTCCAAGCTGGTGTTCACCGGCAAAGCCACGATGCCGAAGGAAGCCGCCGACAGCGCCGCCGTCAAGAAGATGGTGGCGAGCGACCCGAAGGCCATCGGCTACATCGACAAGAGCGCGGTCGACGCCTCGGTCAAAGTGATCTACACGGCACCGTAAGCATCCCCAACCACCTGCCCGCCCCCCGGTTTTCCGGCGGCGGGCTGTTGAATTTAGAGGAACGGCAATGAGCATCAAGCGCAAGATCTGGGCACTCCCGGTCATCTCGACCATCATCTTCGGCCTCGGCGTGGCGGTCTCGGCCAGCATCGCGAGCGGCGCCCTGGATTCGATCCACACGACCGAAGCCGTGGACTACCCGGCGCTGGGCACGGCGAAGGCGTTGACGGCGGACCTGCAGGGCATCACCGATGGCTTGCGCGATGCCGTCTCCGAAGGCGACAAGGCCCGCATCGCCCAGATCGGCGACCAGGCCAACAAGGTCCGCGCCAAGCTGGCCGACGTGACGAAGATCCCCGGCATGGATGCCACCGGCAAGCGCCTCGCGAAGGAATTCGAGGATTACTATGCGCCGGCCGTCTCCGCCGCGAAGATCATGCTCGAACTCGAGCAGGGCGATCCGCAGGCGACCGTGCAACGCATGCAGGGCGCGCTGACGGTGCTCAATGCCGACGTCGCCAAGTTCAACGAACAGGCCCAGCAACAATTCAAGGACGGCATCGCGCAAAGCGCATCCAGCGTGCGCCGCGTGCTGTCCGTCACCATCATCACGGCATTGATCGTGATCGCCACCCTGATCGGCGTATCGTGGTTCGTCATCCGCACCATCTGGCAGCAGCTGGGCGGCGAGCCGGAATACGCGCGCGAGATCACGCGGCTTGTTGCGGCCGGCGACCTGTCGATGGAGATCCGCCTCGACGCCGGCGACCAGCACAGCCTGCTGGCCGCGCTGCAGGAAATGCGCACGCGCCTGGCGACGATGGTGTCCGGCATCAAGACGTCGGCCGAGACCATCGCCACGGCCAGCACCGAAATCGCCAGCGGCAATGCCGACCTGGCCAGCCGCACGGAATCGCAGGCGGGCAGCCTGGAGCACACGACGCGCGCCGTCGAATCGCTGACCGACACCGTCAAGACGAACGCCGCCAACACGAACCAGGCGAACGCGCTCGTCGTGTCCGCCACCGACATCGCCACCCGCGGCGGCGAAGTGGTCGGCAACGTGGTCTCCACCATGGGCGCGATCAACGCGTCCGCGAAGCAGATCGTCGAGATCATCTCCGTGATCGACGGCATCGCCTTCCAGACGAATATCCTGGCGCTGAACGCCGCGGTGGAAGCGGCACGCGCGGGCGAGCAGGGCCGCGGCTTCGCGGTCGTCGCGGGCGAGGTGCGCAACCTGGCGCAGCGCTCGGCCGCCGCCGCCAAGGAAATCAAGCAATTGATCGGCGACTCCGTCGCCAAGGTCGACGCGGGCAGCGCGCTCGTCGACGAAGCGGGCGCCACGATGGAACAGATCGTCGCGTCCGTGCGCAAGGTGCACGACATCATGGCCGAGATCAGCGTCGCGGGCCAGCGCCAGGCCGAAGGCATCGAACAGATCGGCCGCGCGATCGACGACATGGACCAGATGACGCAGCAGAACTCGGCGCTCGTCGAGGAAGCGTCGGCCGCGGCGGAATCGCTGGCGGAGCAGACCGAGCAGTTGTCGGGCGCGCTGGCGCAGTTCAAGCTGGCCGCCGGCCACGCGCTGGGCACACCGGCCGGCCACGCGCGGCTGGCGCTGGCACGCGGGTAAGCCGCAGGCGCAGCCGCGATTTGCGATGGACAGGTGCGCATCCTGTCCAGATTCGGCGTATGCTGTCGTTACAAGCGCCGTACTGCATGCAGTGACCGACCTGGTCGCGCGGAATCAACGGCAACGCACGCACCCCGGCCGCCAGTGGCGGCCACTCGCCGGCACGACGCTCTCCATGAGACAACGGGGAGATCATCATGCGTCACACCTTGAAAGCCGTCTTCGACCAACGCCGCGATGCCCAGCATGCCCTGGACGCATTGCTGGCATCCGGCTATCCGCGCGCCGACATGGCGCTCTCGAACGTGCCCGCGACGGGACCGGACACGTCGCTCCGGCATACCGCCGCGCGATTGCTCGGCACCCTGTATCACCGGCACGCGCAGCCAGGCGACAAGCGCGAACGCCACATCGTCACGCTCACGACAGGAACCGATCCGGAGGCCGCGCGCGCCGCAGGCATCATGGGGCAGTACCGCCCGGCCGGCCTCGAAGACATTCCGGACGAGGGTCATCAAGCCGCCTTGGCGCCGCGCCGCGACTACCCGCCGGGCACCGCGCCCGGGGCCCTGCAGCATCATCCGCACGAAGACAGCCATTATTTCGGCACCCAGAACGCCGACGAACCGCCCGCAGGCAACACGTTCAAGGAACGAATGGGCAGTATCGCGCGGTGGGACAACCCGGACGAGGACGCCACGTGGGCAGCGCCTGCCGGCGGCGAGGCGCCGCAGTCCAAGCAGGCGTGGGAGGACGTCGAGCCCGCGCTCAAGAGCGACTGGGAAAGCAGGCACGCCGGCAGCGAGGCGTCCGCCTGGGACAAGGTCAAGCTGGCCATGCGCCATGGCTGGGAACGGATGCATCACTGACATCATGAATCCGGTCACCGCATTCCTGGTCGCCGCCAGCCTCGGCATCGGCGTCGTCCTGACGTACTGGGTCGATCCGCTGCCGGGACTGGCGTTCATCGTCCTGGCCGTGATTCTCGCGTTCTCGCTGAAGATGGCGAACACGTGGCAAAAATTCGTCATACTGAGGCTGGGGAAACTGCACAGCGTCAAGGGTGCCGGCTTGTTCGCCATCGTGCCCGTCATCGACAACGTGATCGCCGTCATCGACGTGCGCATCCAGACGACGGCCTTCAACGCGGAGCAGGCGTTGACCAGGGATACGGTCCCGGTCAACGTCGACGCGATCATTTTCTGGCACGTGCACGATGCCGAGAAGGCCGCGCTGGCGATCACCAATTACCGCGAAGCGATCGACCGGGTCGCCCAGACGTCGCTGCGCGAAATGATCGGCATGTCGATGCTGACGGCACTGCTGTCCGAACGCCAGGAAGCGGACGCGCAGCTCAAGGAATCGATCGGCCGGAAGACGGCGCCGTGGGGCATTTCCGTCGGTTCGGTGGAAATCCGCGACGTCGCGATTCCCGTCGTGCTGCAGGATGCGATGTCGCGCCAGGCCCAGGCCGAACGCGAAAAGCAGGCGCGGGTCATCCTCGGCTCGGCCGAAGCGGCCATCGCCGGAAAATTCGTGGAAGCGGCCGACATGTACGCCGGCCATCCGGCGGCCCTGCAGTTGCGTGCGATGAACATCATCTATGAAACGACGAAGGAACGCGGGGCCACCATCCTGATCCCGAGTTCGATGGTCGACAGCCTGAATCCCAAAGCCGTCCCTCCCTAGCCAAACTTGCAAGCCCCCTCCCCTTGTCTTAGAATCGGCCTCTGCGCTGGCCTTCGCCAGTTTCCCGACGATTCTTCACGGTGATCCTTGGAAACCGTACCACTCTGGGTGCTCATCCTCGCACTCGCCCTCCTGATTCTTTGTTCGGCCTTCTTCGCGATGGCGGAAACCGCCCTGATGGCGGCCAACAAGTATCGCCTGCGCCATCTTGCCAAACGGGGCAACCGCGCCGCCATCACCACGCTGTGGCTGCTGGATCGCACCGATAAACTGCTGTCGCTGGTCCTCATCGCCAATACGCTGATCAATGCGATGGCGACGGCGCTCGTCACCGCGATCGCCATCCTGTTCTTCGGCCACGAGGAAAGCGTGATCACGATCGCCACGGCCGTCGTCGCGTTCCTGCTGATCGTGTTCGCGGAGATTTCGCCCAAGATTATTGGCGCCACGTACCCGGAACGTATCTCGCTGGGCTCCAGCTATGTCCTGCGCGCGCTGATGAAGATCGCAAAGCCGGCGATCTGGTTCGTGAACCTGTTCGTCAACGGCCTGCTGCGCGTGCTGCGCATCCGCGGCGTGGGCGTGGGGCATGCGGATGCCCAGCAGAGACTGTCGCCGGAAGAATTGCGCTCCGTCGTGCTGGAAGCGGGCAGCTACATCCCGCAAAAGCACAAGAGCATCCTGCTGAACCTGTTCGAACTGGAAAAGATCTCGGTCGAGGACATCATGACGCCGCGCAGCCAGATCGAAGCGCTGAACCTCGCGCTGCCGGTCGACGACCTCAAGGCCGAGCTGACCACCTGCTACCACAACAAGCTGCCCGTGTACGAGGGCGAGATCAACCGTATCGTCGGCATCCTGCACGTGCGCAAGGCCGTCGCACTGCTGAACGAGGAAGACGACCTCACGATCGAGCACTTCCGCGAACTGTTGACGGAACCCTATTTCATCCCGCAAGACACGGGCGTCTTCACGCAGCTTCAGTATTTCCAGGAAAACAAGGAGCGCCTGGGCATCATCGTCGACGAATACGGCGAGGTCCAGGGTCTCGTCACGCTGGAGGACATCATCGAGGAAATGATCGGCGACTTCACGACCTCGACGCCGGGCGCCGCCCGCAGCGATGCGATGGCGTGGAATGCCCAGGGCGAAGTGCTGCTGGAAGGCACGACGCCTCTGCGCGACATCAATAAAAAGCTGGGTCTCGACCTGCCTCTCGACGGCCCGAAGACCGTCAACGGCCTGCTGCTGGAACAGCTGCAGGAGATTCCGGAATTCCCCATCGCCCTCAAGATCGGCAACTGTGTGATCGAAGTCGTGCAGGTGCAGAACCAGGCCATCAAGGTCGTGAAACTGTTGCGGCCGGTCGCGGTCAAACGCTGGCTGGCAGCCTGATCGGGCCGCGCCGGCCGAGCGCCGCCGGCCACGATCCGGCGGTAAGCCCTTGTTCTTGCACGAGGATTAACGATGTTATTCACTCGACATTGCGAGCCGGTTACATGCCATTTCATCCACGTGGTATGCACGCATCTTTCCGTACGACAAAGTCTTGACCGATTTGATGCCTACGGGCATCATCGAGACCATCCGCCGGGGCCCTTCATCCTGCCCGGCTTCCTGTCGTCCTTCCGACCCTAACCATATGGCAGCAGTCCTCCCCAACACCACCCCCGGCACGGCGTTGCCCGGGCTGGCGCGTGCCCTGGTGCAGGCCGGACGGCTGACCTTGCCTCAAGCGGACACCTTGCAAAAGAAGGCGTCCGCCGACAAGGCCGGTTTCATCGACACCTTGCTCGGCAGCAGTTCCATCGATGCAAAGTCCCTGGCAGTCTTCTGCGCCGAGACCTTCGGCTATCCCCTGCTCGACCTCGGCACGTTCAGCCACGACGCCCTGCCCGTCAACGCGATCGACCCGAAACTGATGCAGGCCCAGCGCGTCGTCGCGCTGGCACGCAGGGGCAACAAATTGTCGGTGGCGCTGTCCGACCCGACGAATACGCAGGCGCTCGACCAGATCAAGTTCCAGAGCGAATCGACCGTCGAACCGGTGATCGTCGCGCACGACACGCTGCTGGCGCTGCTGGCGACCATCGCCAAGAGCGCCGAACAGGACTTGAGCGAGCTGGCCGGCGAGGAAGGCGACATCGAGTTCGCCGAGGACGAACCGCAGGCCCAGGCGGCGGAAGCGGCTGCGGCCGCCGCGGAAGTCGAGGACGCGCCGATCGTGCGCTTCCTCAACAAGGTGCTGATGGATGCGATCACGCTCGGCGCATCGGACATCCACTTCGAGCCCTACGAAAAGCAGTACCGCATCCGCCTGCGCGTGGACGGCGTGCTGCGCGACCATCTCGCACCGCCGCTGTCGATCCGCGACAAACTCGTCTCGCGCATCAAGGTGCTGGCCAAGCTCGACATCTCGGAAAAGCGCGTGCCGCAGGACGGCCGCATGCGCCTCGTGCTGTCGCCCACGAAGACGATCGATTTCCGCGTCAGCACCTTGCCGACGCTGTTCGGCGAGAAGACGGTCATGCGTATCCTCGACGCGACGCAGGCCCAGATGGGCATCGACTCGCTCGGCTACGACCCCGACCAGAAAGCCCTGCTGATCGACGCCATCACGCGCCCGTACGGCATGGTGCTCGTGACGGGCCCGACGGGCTCCGGTAAAACCGTGTCGCTGTACAGCTGCCTGAACCTGTTGAACAAGCCGGGGATCAATATCTCCACGGCGGAAGACCCGGCCGAGATCAACCTGCCGGGCGTGAACCAGGTCAACGTCAACGAAAAGGCGGGCCTGACTTTCCCCGTCGCGCTGAAAGCCTTCCTGCGCCAGGATCCGGACATCATCATGGTCGGCGAGATCCGCGACCTGGAAACGGCCGACATCGCCATCAAGGCGGCGCAGACGGGCCACATGGTGTTTTCCACCTTGCACACGAACGATGCGCCGTCGACCCTGACGCGCCTGATGAACATGGGCGTGGCGCCGTTCAACATCGCATCGTCCGTCATCCTGATCACGGCCCAGCGCCTCGCGCGCCGGCTGTGCACGTGCAAGCAGCCGCTCGACATCGGCCGCGACACGCTGAAGGCTGCGGGCTTTCGCGACACCGACTTCGACGGCGACTGGAAACCCTACGGCCCCGTCGGCTGCGAGCGCTGCCTGGGCTCCGGCTACAAGGGCCGCGTGGGCATCTACCAGATCATGCCGATCACGCCCGCGATCGAAGCGCTGATCCTCGCGCACGGCAACGCCATGCAGATCGCCGCCCAGGCCGAGGCCGAGGGCGTGAACTCGCTGCGCCGCTCCGGCCTGCTGAAAGTGAAACAAGGCCTCACCAGTCTCGAAGAAGTGCTCGGCTGCACGAACGAATAAGGACCCACCATGGCAACGACATCCGCCCCGGCACGCCGCGCGCCCAGCGCGCAGGTCAAGGAACACATCTTCGCCTGGGAAGGCAAGGACAAGACCGGCAAGACCGTGCGCGGCGAAATGCGCGCCGGCGGCGAGACCATCGTGAACGTGACCCTGCGCCGCCAGGGCATCATGGTCACCAAGGTCAAGAAGAAGGTGTACCGCAGCGGCAAGAAGATCCAGGACAAGGACCTCACGCTGTTCACGCGCCAGCTGGCCACGATGATGAAGGCCGGCGTGCCGTTGCTGCAATCGTTCGACATCGTCGGCAAGGGCCATGCGAATCCGTCGATGTCCAAGCTGATCATGGACCTGCGCGCCGACATCGAAACGGGTACCAGCCTGAACAACGCGTTCCGCAAATACCCGCTGTACTTCGACCCGCTGTTCTGCAACCTCGTCGGTGCCGGCGAGCAGGCCGGTATCCTCGAAGACTTGCTGACCCGCCTGGCGATCTACAAGGAAAAGACGCTGGCGCTGAAGAGCAAGATCAAGGGTGCGCTGATGTACCCGTGCGCGATCATCGCCATCGCCTTCATCGTCACGGCCGTGATCATGATCTGGGTGGTGCCCGCGTTCAAATCCGTGTTCTCCAGCTTCGGCGCGAACCTGCCGGCGCCGACGCTGATCGTGATGGGCATCTCCGATTTCGTCGTGCAATGGTGGTACATCATCTTCGGCTCGATCTTCGGCGCCTTGTACTTCTTCTTCCAGTCCTGGCGCCGGTCACTGAAGATGCAGCAGTTCATGGACCGCGTGCTGTTGCGCATTCCCGTGTTCGGCGCAGTGATCCGCAAGGCGACGATCGCCCGCTGGACCCGCACGCTGTCGACGATGTTCGCGGCCGGCGTGCCGCTTGTGGAAGCGCTGGATTCGGTGGGCGGCGCGTCCGGCAACAACGTCTACCTGGAAGCGACCAAGAAGATCCAGACCGAAGTCAGCACGGGCACGAGCCTGACCGTCGCAATGCAGAACGTCAATGTCTTCCCAAACATGGTCACGCAAATGGTCGCCATCGGCGAGGAATCCGGCGCGCTGGACGGCATGCTGGGCAAGGTGGCCGACTTCTACGAGGAAGAAGTGGACGAGGCCGTGAAGGCACTGTCGTCGCTGATGGAGCCCATGATCATGGTCGTGCTGGGCGTGCTGATCGGCGGTCTCGTGATTGCCATGTATCTGCCGATCTTCAAGCTGGGGTCGGTGGTCTGATCGCCGTGCCGCCGAGCGTCGTGCGCCGCAGGCGGATCCGCGTACGCAGGGTCCGGATGACGGCCACGACGTCCCAGGTCGCGGCCCAGCGCAGTGCCCGGTCCGTGGCCGGGCCAAAGAGCCGCGCCGCCGCCGGCTGACTGTGATCTTCCTAACGCACCATGCATGAGCGCGGATGTGTGCGCTACCGCACCGTCCAGCCCAGCAACGGCTGGTATGTTGTTGATTAATCTTCAACACTCACGGTTTGCCCATGGCCTCTTGCCCCGATTGCGGTTCCTCCTACGTACGCCGGATCGCGCGTACGCCCCTCATGCGTATCCTGTGGAGCAGCGAGCACATCCTGTGCAGCGATTGCGGTGTACGCTCCCTGGTGTTCCCCAAACTCAGGAAGTTCGCCAGGAAACCCGGCCGTCCGGGCCGCCAGCCGCGCGTCGAGCCGAAGAGCGCGTTTCACTCCTGAACGCGATCGAATCCCGCCAGCGCCGCGAATTGCCCCACCGCGAAGTCGATGAACAGCCGCGTCCGCAGCGGCTGAAACTGCCGCGACGGATACAGCAGGGTTAAATCCTGCGGCCGCGCGGCCCACCCGTCCAGCACCCGCACCAGTTCCCCGCAGTCCAGCAGGTCCCGGACGAGCCAGTCCGGACACACACCGATTCCGCTGCCCATCACCAGCGCCTCCCGTATCGCCAACGCATTGTTCACGCGGAAGCGGCTCGACGTCGGTACGCGTGCCTTCTCGTCGCCGCGGAATAATTCCACCGTCTTGCCCGGCGTCCAGGCAAATCGCACGAAATCATGCGCCGACAAGTCGTCCGGTACGGCTGGCACGCCCCGCCGCGCGAGATACGCCGGTGCCGCCACCAGGAAGCGCGGCACGGTCGCCAGGTGCCGGCCGATCGCATCGGGCGGCAACGTGCCGCCCAGCCGGTACGCGACGTCGACGCCTTCCTCGGCGAGGTCGACGAAGCGGTCGTTGAGAATCAGTTCGACGTCGATGGCGGGGTGGTCGGCCATGAAGCGCTGGACCATCGCGTTGATCCGGAACTGGCCCAGCGCCACCGGCGCATTGATGCGCAGCAGTCCCGCCGCCTGCCCCGTCATGCCCTGCACGTCGCCCACGGCCGTGTCGAACTGCTCGACGATGCGTTTGGCGTCGGCGTGAAAGCGCCGGCCCTGCTCCGTCGGCGCCAGGCCGCGCGTGCTGCGTTCGACCAGCCGCACGCGCAGCTGCCGCTCCAGCTGGGCCAGCCATTTGCTGACGGTGGGCTGCGTCGTGCCGAATTCGCGGGCGGCCGCGGACAGGCTGCCCAGTTCGAGGGTGCGCACGAAGACGCGCATCGCGTGGAGCGTATCCATCTATTCTGAATTGGAATGATTGACCTGCGATCCTACCATCTTCATCGCTGCTTCAGAATGACCTAACGTGGAGCCCTCATCAAGGAGCCCACCATGTCCAAACCGATCGCCGCACTCACCCTCTCCCTGCTGCTTGCCGCACATGACGCGCGGACACGCGAAAACTGGACCACGTCCTGGTACGCGGCCCCGCAACCCGCCTGGGACGCCACGTTCACGTTGCCGATGAACGTACCCGCCAGGCTCGACAACGCGACCCTGCGCGAGACCGTCCGCCTGAGCGCGGGCGGACAGCGCATCCGGCTCGTGTTCTCGAACCGCTACGGCCACGAACCCGTCAGGCTCGGCGCCGTGCGCGTCGGTCCGGCCGACGATCCGCATGCGGCCCGGGCGCTGACGTTTTCCGGGCAACCGGGCGCCGCCATCCTGCCGGGCGCCACGGTGACGAGCGATCCCCTCGCCCTCCCCGTGCGGCCGCTGTCCCGGCTGGGCGTGACGACGTGGCTGCCCGCGCCCACGCCCGTCGCGTCGTTCCACTGGGGCGCGCAGCAGACCGTGCACATCGACAGCACCCAGGTCGGCGGCCGGTTGTTCCTGAGCGCCGTCCTGGTCGAATCAGCGAAGCCAGCCCGCACCGTCGTCGCGCTCGGTGATTCGATCACGGACGGCAACGGCTCGACGCCCGATGCGGACCGCCGCTGGCCGGACGTCCTCGCGGAAAGGCTGGCACCGCACGGCATCGCCGTCGCCAATGCCGGTATCTCGGGCGGACGGCTGGCCCGCGACGGCATGGGCACGAGCGCCCTCGCCCGCCTGGAACAGGACGTATTGAGCCAGCCCGGCGTGTCGGACGTCATCGTGCTGCTCGGCATTAACGACATCGGCTGGCCCGGCAGTCCGTTCGCGCCGGGCGAGCGCCCCGCCACGCTGGAGGAACTCACGGCCGCGTACCGGCAACTGGTCGCGGCAAGCCACGTCCGGGGCGTGCGCGTGACGGCGGGGACATTGCCGCCGTTCGAAGACGCCCTCGCCGGCACGCCGTACGCTGGCCACTACAATCCCGACAAGGAAAACCTGCGCCGGCAATTCAATGACTGGATCCGCACGGCCGGCGTGTTCGATGCCGTCGTCGACTTCGACGCCGTCCTGCGCGACACCGCCCGGCCGCGCCGCCTGCGGGCCGGCTTCGATTCGGGCGATCATCTGCATCCGGGCGATGCGGGCTACCGTGCGATGGCCGAGGCGGTCGCGCAGTCGTCCGCATTGCACGGCTGGTAGACTGAGCATATGCCCAAGTCCAGGAAGAGCGCCGATTTCAGGATCGTCCGTGCCGCATTGCCGGGGGTGCAGGCCGTGGAAGCGCGCAGCGACCACGTCTTCGCGCGCCACAGCCATGACCAGTACGGCGTCGGCCTCATGCTGGCCGGCGGCCAGACGTCGAGCAGCGGGCGCGGCCAGGTCGAGGCGCTGGCCGGCGACATCATCACGGTGAATCCGGGCGAAGTGCACGACGGCGCCCCGCTCGGCGGTGCGCCCCGTGCGTGGCGCATGCTGTACCTGCCGCCGCATCTCGCCGGGGCCGTCGCGGCCGACCTGAGCGACGGCGCCCGCCGCGATTACACGTTTCACCAGCCGGTCGCCCACCATGTGGCGCTGGCCGACTGTTTCCGGCGGCTGTACGCGGCCGTCACGGGCGACGCGACCGACCTCCTGCGCGAACAACTGCTCCTCGAATTGCTGCGAGGCCTGCAGGGCGATGCGCCGCGCGTCGGCGCCCCATCGGCGACGGCCGCGATCGCGCGGGCACGGGCGATGATCGACGATGCGCCGGCCGCCGCGCCCAGTCTCGCCGACCTGGCGGCAGCCTGTGGGCTCAGCCGCTTCCAGCTCGTGCGGCAGTTCGCGCGGGCGACGGGGCTGACGCCGCACGCCTACCTGGTCCAGCGCCGCATCGACGCGGCCCGTGCGCTGCTGGCGCGCGGGTCGACACTGGCCGACGCGGCCGCCGCCAGCGGCTTCGCCGACCAGAGCCACATGACGCGTCTCTTCATCCGCACCTACGGCATCACGCCCGGCGCGTACGCCTGCAATTTCGTTCAATACCGGCGCCAACACGACGACTAACCTGCGTTCCCGTGTCGATGACGAGGAGAACGTTGTGTCGGATAAAACCCTGGGATATGTGTACCTGACGCTGGCCATGGTGCTCGTCGGCAGCACCGTCGTGGCCAGCAAGATCGCCGCCGCCGGCCTGCCGCCCTTCACGGCCACCGCGCTGCGCTTCGCGCTGGCGCTGCCCTGTTTTCTCGCGCTGCTGCGCGTCGCCGGCGAACGCCTGCCGCGGCCAGGCTGGCGCGATGGCGTCCTTCTCGTCGTGCAGGGGCTGGCCGGGACGGCCGGGTACACGACGCTGCTGATGGCCGGGCTGCGCGCGACGTCGGCACTCGATGCGGGCGTCATCCTCGGCACCCTGCCCGTCGTGTCGGCCGTCGTTGCGGTGCTCGTGCTCGGCGAGCGGCCGCGGCCCGCGTTGATCGCGACCGTGCTGCTCGCGGCCATCGGCCTGTTCGTGCTGCAGCCGGCGGGCCGGAGCGCCGGATCGTCGACGGGCAATGCGCTCGTCTTCGGCGCCGTGCTGTGCGAAGCCCTGTTCATCCTGCTCAACAAGCGGGTACGCGTTGCGATCTCGCCGCTCGCCCTGTCGACGCTGATGAGCGCCATCGGCCTCGCCGCGTCGCTGCCGTTCGCGCTGGCCGAAGGCGTGTCGCCGGCGGCGGTGACGCCGGCCGCGCTGCTCGCCGTCGGCTACTACGCGCTCTTGCCGACGGTCGGCGGCTTCCTGCTGTGGTACGCGGGCACGGCCCGGGTCGGCGGGACGGAAGCGGCGCTGTTCACGGCGCTGGCGCCCGTGGCCGCGCTGTTGCTCGCGGCCCTCCTGCTGGACGAGCCGGTGGGACCGCGGCAACTGGCCGGCATCGCGTTCGTCCTCGCCGCGGTGGGCGTGGCGGCGCGGCCGCCGGCTTATCGGGCGCAGTCCTTGCCGCCCACGCCGTGATAGCCCTTGGCCTTCGCGTCCGCTTCCGTCATGTATTCGCCCTTCTTCGTCTTGCCGTAGTACTTGCTGCCTTCGCAGTGATAGACCTTGCTGGCGCTGTTCGCCCACACCTTGCCCGCGCCGCCGCCGGACGCCTCCTTCTTCGGCGCCGGCTTGCTGGCCGCGGGCGCGGCCGGCGCGCCCTTGTCCGGCGCCAGCGGGTTCGGCACGGTGGTCTGGGCGAATGCGGTGGCGGCCGTCAATGCGGCCAGAAGAAGGACGAGATGGCGTTTCATGGTGTCTCCAAGAGGCCGGGGCGAGCACCGGCATGCAACTTGCATTGTACGGGTTTAATCAGTTCGCCGGGAACTTAGCCAAAATCTGCGCAGTCTTATGCAGTATGAGCAAGCTTCTTTCCATTGGCGCCGCCGC